>NZ_CP023701.1:3412500-4625000 GCF_008704535.1 Streptomyces subrutilus | reverse complement strand
GTGGTGAGCGGTCTGGTCACGGGGGACGCGGTCGTCCTGGGGCTGCGGCCCGCGAGGGTGCCGACCCGGGCGCTCGCGTTCCTCCTCGACCTGTCGGTCTACGTCGCGCTGTACGTGATCGTCGCGGTCGGGCTGCAGTTCGCGACGGCCTCGCTGGACGACGCGGCGCAGGCGGCGGTGACCGTGGCGAGCGGGCTGCTGCTGGTGGTCGGCGTACCGATGGCCGTGGAGACCCTCACGCACGGGCGGTCGCTGGGCAAGCTGGCGTGCGGGCTGCGGGTGGTGCGCGACGACGGCGGTCCGATCCGGTTCCGGCACGCGCTGGTGCGCGGGGCGATGGGCGTGGTCGAACTCCTGATGACCTTCGGGTCCGTGGCGTGCATCGCCTCGCTGGCCTCGGAGCGGGGGCGGCGGCTCGGCGACGTGTTCGCGGGGACGCTGGTGATCCGCGAGCGGGTGCCGGGGGCGCGGGTGATGCCGGTGCCGCCCCCACCGCCGTGGCTGGCCGGGCGGTTCTCCGGGCTGGACCTGTCGGCGGTGCCGGAGGGGCTGTGGCTGGCGATACGGCAGTACCTGACGCGCATGGGGCAGCTCGACCCGCAGGTGGGCGCCGCCATGGCGGCGCGGCTGGCGGACGATCTCGTGGCGCGGACCGGGACGCCGCCGCCGGCCGGGGTGCCGGCCGCCGCGTTCCTGATGGCCGTGGTGCACGAACGTCAGTCGCGGGACGCGGCCCGGGCCTTCGGCGCCGCGGGAGCGGCCCCCCGCCCGGTCCCGGCCGTGCCGGCCGCGGCGCACCTCGCGCCCGTGGCGCCGGTCGGGCCGGCACCGGCTCCCGCTCCCGGCGCGCCGACGGCTCCTGCGGCGGCGCCGCGGGCCGGCGGGTTCGCGCCTCCCGCCTGAGTCCCGCGGGCGGGTGCGCTACGCCGGGTCCTCGAAGGTCGAGGGCGGGGTCTCCAGGTGTTCGAGTTCGATGCCGGGGGCCGAGAGGACCACGTCCCCGGCCAGGTGGACGGTGTGGACCTCGCCGGTGTCCAGGGCGCTGACCCGGTACTCGTCCACGAGCAGCGGTCCGCTGTCCGTGGGGTGCTCCTCGCGGGAGACCAGGGCCCACGCCTGGTCGACCGTACGGGGAGCCAGGACCGGATCGGTGAGGGCGACGAGGCGCACGCGCGTGGCGGGGGCTCCCGGGGCCGGCCGCAGCAGGCGGGCGGTGGCGACGAGGAAGGCCGGGGAGGTGCCGGTGAAGCCCGCGGCGCGGACGTTGCCCTCGGTGGCCCCGGTGCCGGTGGGGTCCGAACGGACCCAGGTGACGCCGTCGATGGCGGCGCCCCGGACCTGCCAGCTCGCGGCGTTGGCCTCCAGGCGGATGGGGCGGCCGAGTGCGTCGACGGCGAGGTCCACGGAGCCGCGGTGGTCGCCGTTCGGCGCGGTGAGCTGGGACACGTAGCGCCAGCCCGAGGGGCCGGGGGCGCAGTGGAAGTGCTCCTCGCCGAGGGGCGTGTGGTCGTGCGGATCGTGGAGCGCATAGCGGCCGCGGGGCATGGCGGGGCTTCCTTGGAGACGGGGCAGGCCCCCGGCGGTGCGCCGGGGGCCTGACTCGGGTGCTCGGTGCTCGGTCCTCACGTGGGCACGCCTGCGCGCGCTGGCGTGCTCACGTGCTCACGTGCTGCGGATCCGCGGGGGATCGATCAGTAGCGGTAGTGGTCGGGCTTGTACGGGCCGGCGACGTCGACGCCGATGTACGCGGCCTGCTCCGGGCGCAGGGTGGTCAGCCGGACGCCCAGCGCGTCGAGGTGGAGACGGGCGACCTTCTCGTCGAGGTGCTTGGGCAGCACGTAGACACCGGTCGGGTACTCGGCGGGCTTGGTGAACAGCTCGATCTGCGCCAGGGTCTGGTCCGCGAAGGAGTTCGACATCACGAACGACGGGTGCCCGGTCGCGTTGCCCAGGTTCAGCAGCCGGCCCTCCGACAGCACGATCAGGACCTTCCCGTCGGGGAACTTCCACGTGTGGACCTGCGGCTTGACCTCGTCCTTGACGATCCCCTCGATCTTCGCGAGACCCGCCATGTCGATCTCGTTGTCGAAGTGACCGATGTTCCCCACGATCGCCTGGTGCTTCATCTTGGCCATGTCCGCGGCCATGATGATGTCCTTGTTACCCGTCGTCGTGATGAAGATGTCCGCACTCGACACCACATCGTCCAACGTCGCGACCTGGTACCCGTCCATCGCCGCCTGCAACGCGCAGATCGGGTCGATCTCCGTGACGATCACCCGCGCACCCTGACCGCGCAGCGACTCCGCACACCCCTTGCCGACGTCCCCGTACCCGAAGACCACCGCCGTCTTCCCACCGATCAGCACATCGGTGGCACGGTTGATGCCGTCGATCAACGAATGCCGGCACCCGTACTTGTTGTCGAACTTCGACTTCGTCACCGCATCGTTCACATTGATCGCCGGGAACAACAGCGTGCCCTCGGACATCATCTCGTACAGACGGTGCACACCCGTGGTCGTCTCCTCCGTCACACCGCGGATCTCGGACGCGAGCTGCGTCCACTTCTGCGGGGACTCACCGAGGGTGCGGTTGAGCAGGGTGAGGATGTACGCGTACTCCTCGGAGTCCGCCGTGGACGGGTCCGGGGCGGCGCCGGCCTTCTCGAACTCGACGCCCTTGTGGACGAGGAGGGTGGCGTCGCCACCGTCGTCGAGGATCATGTTCGGGCCGCCGGTGGGGGTGTTCGGCCAGGTCAGCGCCTGCTCCGTGCACCACCAGTACTCCTCCAGCGTCTCGCCCTTCCAGGCGAAGACGGGGACGCCCTGCGGGTCCTCGGGGGTGCCGTTCGGGCCGACCGCGATGGCGGCGGCGGCGTGGTCCTGGGTGGAGAAGATGTTGCAGGAGGCCCAGCGGACGTCGGCGCCGAGCGCGACGAGCGTCTCGATGAGCACGGCCGTCTGCACGGTCATGTGCAGCGAGCCGGTGATCCGGGCTCCGGCCAGCGGCTGCGCGTCCGCGTATTCCGCGCGGATCGACATCAGACCCGGCATCTCGTGCTCGGCCAGGGTGATCTCCTTGCGGCCGAAGGCGGCGAGGGAGAGGTCTGCGACCTTGAAGTCCATGGGTGCTGCTCCTCATGGTTCGAGAGGGTGGGTACGGCTGAGCCGTGCGCCGTCCGGGGGACGGGGCACCGAGCACAGTCCGTCGGGGGCCCTCTCTCCCCTCGGCCGGTCGCGAAGACCGCCCGACCGCCATCAGCAGCGACGCCTGACACTGATGACGAATCTACACCGATCGGCGGAGTGAGCCCCAGCCGCCGGGGCAGGAGTCGGGGCACGGCTTCGGGTCCTCCGGCGGAAGGATTCAGGGCCTTTCGGACTTTTGATCCGCTCCTTACCCGAGGCACGATGCCAGTGGATCGAAACTTCCGCGCGATCCCGCAGGACCCCCAGCGTGAAGGAGATTGCAGTGACCAGTCCGGCCGGCCCTCCCGTGGACGGGAGCGCGAGCGGGCGCAAGCGCCTGAAGCTGCTCGCCGTCACCGCGTGTCCCACGGGCATCGCGCACACCTACATGGCCGCGGAGAAGCTCCAACAGGCCGCGGACGAGCTCGGTGTCGACATCAAGGTGGAGACGCAGGGCTCGATCGGCGCCGAGAACGTGCTCTCTGACAACGATGTCAGAGAAGCGGACGGGATCATCATCGCCGCCGACAAAGAGGTCGACCGCGACCGCTTCGCCGGCAAGCGGGTGCTGTCCACCGGTGTCGCCGACGGCATCCACCGGCCCAAGGAGCTGATCGGGCGCGTGCAGAGCGCCCCCGTCCAGACCGGGTCGGGCGCGGGCGCCGGCGAAAGCGGCGGGGGCGGTGGGGGCGGTGGGGGCGGCGGGCGCGAGCGCAGCGCCGCGTACAAGGCGCTGATGAACGGCGTTTCGCACATGATCCCCTTCGTGGTCGTGGGCGGTCTGCTGCTCGCCGTCTCGATCGCGCTCGGCGGGCACACCACGGCCAAGGGCATCGAGTTCGACCAGGGCTCGTTCTGGTTCTACGTCAACGCGCTGGGCGGTCTCGGCTTCAAGCTGATGCTGCCGATCTTCTCCGGCTACATCGCCTACGCGCTCGGCGACCGGCCCGCGCTCGTACCCGGCATGATCGGCGGCTTCCTCGCCGGCGAGGCCACGACGATCTACGGGGCCGACGCCAACGCGGGCTTCCTGGGCGCCATCGCGACCGGCTTCCTGGCCGGCTATTTGGTGGTGTGGATCAAGAAGGTCAAGGTCCCGAGGTTCGTCCAGCCGATCATGCCGATCATCGTGATCCCGATCGTGTCGACGCTGGCGCTCGGCCTGTTCTACATCTACGTGATCGGCCGGCCGATCTCCTGGGTCTTCACGCACCTGACCAGCTGGCTGAACGGGATGACCGGCTCCAGCGCGATCGTCCTCGGCGCGCTCATCGGCCTGATGATCGCCTTCGACATGGGCGGCCCGGTCAACAAGACGGCCTTCCTCGTCGCCGTGGGCCTGATCGGCACCAACAACCACGTCATGGGCATGGCCGCCGCCGCGATCCCCGTCATGCCGCTGGGCCAGGGCCTGGCCACGCTGCTGCGCCGCAGGCTCTACAGCGACCAGGAGCGGGAGACGGGCATCGCCGCCCTGTTCATGGGCCTCTTCGGGATCTCGGAGGGCGCCATCCCCTTCGCCGCTGCGCGCCCCGCCCAGGTCATCCCGGCGAACATGCTGGGCGGCGCCGTGGCCGGCGCCGTCGCGGGCCTGGCCGGGGTCCAGGACTCGGTGCCGCACGGCGGTCCGATCGTCTCGGTGTTCGGGGCCATCGGCGGCGCCGCGATGTTCTTCGTCGCGATCGCGGCGGGCACGGTCGTCACCGCGCTGACCACCAACGCGCTGATCGAGCTCAAGCTGCGCAGGGCCGGCGGGCCCGCCCCCGCGGCCCTCTCCCCCGATCCGCTGCCGGCCGGAGCGGCCGCCGGTACGGCCCCGGCCGGCGGTACGCGTGCGGGTACGGACGCGGGTACGGACGCCGCCACCAGTGCGGCCACGGCCACCGGGACGGCCACCGCCACCGCCGTGCGGACCCGGCCCGCGCCCGCGGCGGACGGGGAGCCGGAGGTGCTCTCCGGGTACCTGACCGGGCGCACCGTGCGGACGGAACTGGCCGCGGACACCAAGGAGGCGGCCATCCGCGAGATGGCCGCGGTGCTCGCCACCACCGGCAACGTGCGGGACGTGGACGAGCTCGTACGGGTCGCGCTGGCCCGGGAGGCGCAGGGGACGACGGGGCTCGGCGAGTCCATCGCCATCCCGCACGCCAAGACGGACGCGGTGGCCCGCCCCACCGTCGGCTTCGCCCGGTCCGACGAGGGCATCGAGTGGGGTGCGCCGGACGGGACGAGGGCCCGGCTGGTCTTCATGATCTCGGTGCCCGAGGCCGCGGCCGGCGACGAGCACCTGCGCATCCTGGCGCTGCTGTCGCGGAAGTTGATGGACACCGGCTTCCGCGAGCGCCTGGCGTCCGCACCCGACGTGCGGGCGGTCCTGGAGGTGCTGCGCGAGATCCGGTAGCTCCCCGGCCCGCACGCGGACCCGCGGGGAGAGGGGCCCCGCAGCCGTACGGCTGCGGGGCCCCTCTCCCCGCGGGTCCGCGTGCGGGTCAGGCGCGGGCGGCCGGGTCGGTGCTCGTCGGGACGGTGCCCGTCGGGTCCGTGGGCTCCGGGCCCCGGTCGGCCTCCGCGTGGTAGATGTCCGGCTCCAGGTAGATCACCCGGGCGATCGGGACGGCCTCGCGGATGCGGGTCTCGGCGGCGTTGATCGCGTCGGCCACCTGGGCCGCGCTGTCGTCGTGGCGTACGGCGATCTTCGCGGCGACGAGCAGCTCCTCGGGGCCGAGGTGCAGGGTGCGCATGTGGATCAGCCGGGTCACGGTGTCGCCGTCGACGACGGCGGCCTTGATCTTCTCGACGTCGTCCAGGCCCGCGGCCTCGCCCAGCAGCAGGGACTTGGTCTCCGCGGCCAGGATGATCGCGATGACGATCAGCAGGATGCCGATGCACAGGGTGCCGATGCCGTCCCAGACGCCGTTGCCGGTGAGCAGGGCCAGGCCGACACCGCCGAGGGCCAGGACCAGGCCGACGAGCGCGCCGAAGTCCTCCAGGAGGACGACGGGCAGCTCGGGGGCCTTGGCCCGGCGGATGAACTGGGGCCACGTCTGCTGGCCGCGGGTCTCGTTCGACTCCTTGATCGCGGTGCGGAAGGAGAAGGACTCGGCGAGGATCGCGAAGACGAGGACGCCGACCGGCCAGTACCAGTGGGTGATCTCGTGCGGGTCGTGGATCTTCTCGTAGCCCTCGTAGATGGCGAACATGCCACCGACGGTGAAGAGCACGATGGAGACGAGGAAGGCGTAGATGTACCGCTCGCGCCCGAAGCCGAAGGGGTGCTGCGGGGTCGCCTCGCGCTTGGCCTTCTTCCCGCCCAGCAGCAGCAGGCCCTGGTTTCCGGAGTCCGCGAGCGAGTGGACGCTTTCCGCGAGCATCGACGAGGATCCGCTGAAGAGGAACGCCACGAATTTGGCTACAGCGATGGCGAGGTTGGCGGCGAGTGCCGCCACGATCGCCTTGGTACCGCCCGACGCGCTCATGGATGCAGGGTGTCCTTCCTAGCCACGGTCTACCGGCCGCACATTGTTGCAGCTACCCCGGCGACGGCGCGTCAGACGACCACCGTGGCCCGGAATACGGTTCCGGTACCGGACAGTTCGGCCTTTTCGCCCGCGGGGACGAAAACCGACTCCCCGGGAGCGAGGCCGAGTTCGCCGACGTGCGGCGCGCCCGCGGTGCAGAGCAGGATCTGCGCGGTGTCCACCGGCAGGAGGCGGGGGGCGCCACCGGGTGCGAGCAGGAAGCGGGAGAGCCGGAATTCGTCGATGGGGGTCTCGTAGACCTCTTCGACGTCGCCCTCGGGGCGCAGGACGGCGGGGTCGCCCGATGCGAACCGGACGATCTTCAGCAGCTCGGGCACGTCCACGTGTTTGGGGGTGAGTCCGGCGCGCAGCACGTTGTCGGAGTTGGCGAGCAGTTCGACGCCGAGGCCGTCGATGTAGGCGTGCGGGACGCCGGCGCCGAGGAACACGGCCTCGCCCGGCTGGAGCCGGAAGTGGTTGAGCAGCATGGCCGCGATGACGCCGGGGTCGCCGGGGAAGTCGTGGCCCAGGGAGGCGTACGGGGCGTACGGTCCGCCGAGCCGGCGGGCGGCGGCCGCGGCTTCGGTGACGGTGCGGGCCATCTCCTCGCGGTCGGCGGTCAGTACGGCGGTGAGCACCTCGCGCAGCGCGGCGTCCTCGGGGTGGGCGCGCAGCAGGTCGGCGTACGGCTTGAGGGAGTCGACGCCGAGCCCTTCGAGGAGCTCCGCGGCCTCGTCGGGGGCGCGGAATCCGCACAGTCCGTCGAAGGGGGTGAGCGCGCAGATCATCTCGGGCTTGTGGTTGGGGTCCTTGTAGTTGCGGTGGGCCGCGTCGATCGGGACTCCGCGGCGCTCCTCGTCCGCGTAGCCGGCGGCGGCCTGGGCCAGGTCGGGGTGGACCTGGAGGGAGAGGGGGGCGCCGGCGGCGAGGAGTTTGAGGAGGAAGGGCAGGCGGGGGCCGAACCTGGCGACCGCGGCGGCGCCCAGCTCGCCCTCGGGGTCGGCGGCGATGACGTCCGAGAGGGCGGTCTCGCCGGAGCCGCGGTCGAGGCGGGAGGGGGCGCCGGGGTGGGCGCCCATCCACATCTCGGCCTGGGGCTCACCGGTGGGTTCGACTCCGAGGAGCGCGGGGATGGCGGTGGCCGATCCCCAGGCGTAGGGGCGGATCGTGTTCGTCAGGCGGTCCATCGTCGTCTTCCTGGATAGAGCCGGGTACGCAGGTGTACCTCAGCTGTGTCCCCCGGAAGCCAACGCCAGGTAGGCGGTGGCGAAATCCGTGACGGCGAGGAGTTCGGCGAGCTGTTCCAGTTCGACTCCCTCCTCCGGTTCGAGTTCGCTGATGGCCGTGTCGTGGCTGAGGGCGAGCTCGCGGGCGGCCGGGGCGGCGGTGAGGCCGCCGGCCGGCCGGTCACGCAGCAGGACGATGCGGGCGCGGAGGGCCTGGGGCTCTTCGACCCGGTCACGGAAGAAGTCTTCGGGATCGGCTCCGGCGGCGAAGGCGCCGGCGAGCAGGACGCCGTGGGCGGGCAGGGCCTCGGGGAGCGCGGCGGCGAGTGCGGGGCGGCCGGCGAGCTCGGCGAGGGTGGCGGCGAAGCGGCGGCCCGCGGGGCCGGCGCCGGTGCCCTCGCTCCAGATGAGCGGGAGGGAGTCGGCCAGCTCGGAGGCGAGGGTCTTGGCCGGGTTGGAGTAGGTGGCGATGGCCGGGCCGCAGCGTTCGGCGGTGCGGTCGAGCCGGTCGGCGACGAGCTGGAGGGTGCCGGGGGCGGCGGCGATCAGGCCGACCCGGTCGAGCAGTACGAGGAGCGGGGTCAGCAGGGCCCAGAGGGCGCCCGGCCCGGCCGCGGCGGACTCGTCGTACTCCTGGTACGGGGCCTTGGCCATCGGGACGAGGAGGCCGTGGGCGCCGTCGACGGCCTCGCTGAGCGGGGAGCGTTCGGGGGCGACGGCGACGACGGTGCAGCCGCGCCGGTAGGCCTGCTCGGAGAGGACGGCGAGGCCGGGTTCGGTGCCGTCGGTGGTGGCGATGAGCAGCAGGTCGACGGGGCCGGCCCAGCCGGGCAGGGACCAGCGCAGGGCGCCGGCGGCGTGCGCGACGCCGGTGGGGTCGAGCCGGATGACGGGGGCGGCGGCTCCGGCCAGGGCGCCGAGCAGGTCCGCGACGCCGGTGGCGGCGGTGCCGGGCCCGGCGATGAGGACGGCGCGGGGCCGGCCGTCGGGGCGCAGGTCGGCGAGGCCCGCCTCGGTGGCGTGCCGGGCCGCGGTGCGGACCCGGGCTCCGGCCTCGGCGGCGCCGCGGAGCAGGCCGCGGCGGTCGGCGCGGGCGAGATCCTCCGGTGCGTCGAGGAGTGACTCGTCGAGCATGGCGGCCTCCGGCTGTCGGGTGACGGAATCCAGTCTGCGCGTCGCGCGGTGCGGGGCTGCTCAGGCGGGGCGGCGGGCCTCGTCCACGAGGAGGACCGGGATGCCGTCGCGGACCGGGTAGGCGAGGCCGCAGTCCTGGCCGGTGCAGATCAGCTCGGGTGCCGTCTCGTCGGCCGACTCGTCCGCGAGGGGCGCGTGGCAGGCGGGGCAGGCGAGGATCTCCAGGAGACCGGCTTCGAGCGGCATGGGGCGCTTCCCTTCGAACATGGGGTTGGGGCGTGGTCAGCGTACCGCCGAGTCATCCCCGGTGCGGTCCCGAGGTGGCCCGGGACGCGCAGGTCGGGGCGGGTGGCGGCCGTGGTCCGGGAGGCCGGCGGCCCGGCGGCCGGCGGGGCGGTGGGCCCCGGCGGCCGCCGGGCCGGTCGGGCGCGGTCGGGTCGGACGGACGGTCGACGGGTCAGGCGCGGATGAGGGCGAGGACCTCGTCGCGGACCGCGGCCAGGGTGGCCTCGTCGCGGGCCTCCACGTTGAGGCGCAGCAGCGGCTCGGTGTTGGAGGCGCGGACGTTGAACCACCAGTCGTCGGCGGTGGCGGTCAGGCCGTCCAGTTCGTCGATGGTGACGCCCTCGCGGGAGCCGTAGGTGTCCTTGACGGCGGCGAGGCGGCCCTTCTGGTCCTCGACGGTGGAGTTGATCTCACCGGAGCCGGCGTAGCGGTCGTAGGAGGAGACCAGGTCGGAGAGGGTGCCCTCCTGGCCGCCGAGGGCCGCGAGGACGTGGAGCGCGGCGAGCATGCCGGTGTCCGCGTTCCAGAAGTCCTTGAAGTAGTAGTGGGCCGAGTGCTCGCCGCCGAAGATGGCGCCGGTCTTGGCCATCTCCTCCTTGATGAAGGAGTGGCCGACGCGGGTGCGGACGGGGGTGCCGCCGTGCTCGCGGACGACCTCGGGGACGGACCAGGAGGTGATCAGGTTGTGGATCACGGTGCCGGTGCCGCCGTTGCGGGCCAGCTCGCGGGCGGCGACCAGGGCGGTGATCGCCGACGGGGACACGCCGACGCCGCGCTCGTCGATGATGAAGCAGCGGTCGGCGTCGCCGTCGAAGGCGATGCCGAGGTCGGCGCCCTCGGCGAGCACGCGGGCCTGGAGGTCGACGACGTTCTTCGGGTCGAGCGGGTTGGCCTCGTGGTTCGGGAAACTGCCGTCGAGCTCGAAGTACATGGGGACGACGTCCAGCGGGAGGCCGTCGAACACGGTCGGGACGGTGTGGCCGCCCATGCCGTTGCCCGCGTCGACGACGACCTTGAGCGGGCGGATGGCGGTGAGGTCCACCAGGCCCTTGAGGTGCGCGGCGTAGCCCGGGAGGGTGTCCAGCTCGGTGATGGTGCCGGGGGTGGTGCCCGGGGCGGCGGCGGGGGCGCCGTCGTCGGACCACTTCTCGACGAGCGCGCGGATCTGCGAGAGGCCGGTGTCCTGGCCCACGGGGGCGGCGCCGGCGCGGCAGAGCTTGATGCCGTTGTACCGGGCCGGGTTGTGGGAGGCCGTGAACATGGCGCCGGGGAGGCCGAGGTGGCCGGACGCGTAGTAGAGCTGGTCGGTGGAGCAGAGCCCGATGAGGGTGACGTCCACGCCGCGGGCGGCGGCTCCGCGGGCGAAGGCGGCGGACAGGCCCGGGGAGGAGGGGCGCATGTCGTGGCCGATCACGATGGCGGTGGCGTCGACGACCTCCACGAATGCCGCGCCGAACAGCTCGGCCAGGTGCTCGTCCCACTCGTCGGGCACGACGCCCCGGACGTCGTACGCCTTGACGATGTTCGAAAGATCTGCGGCCACTGCCTGCCCTCCTGAAGGTCTGTGCGGTCGAGCAAACCTACCGTGCCCGGAGCGGGGCTTTTCAGACGAACGGGGCGTCAGGAATCCGGCGAGCGCAAGACGCGCAGGTGTCCGCGGCGGGTTTCGCCGGTGGAGGGGCCACCTTGACCTGAACCGCCCGCCCCGGCCGCGCGTTCGGGCGGGCGGGCCGCCTCGCGGACGGCGTTGGCGAGGGCTTCGAGGTCGTCGCCGCTCGGGCGCGCCGGGCCCGAGCCGTCGGACAGCCGGACGACGTCCCAGCCGCGCGGGGCGGTCAGGCGCTCCGAGTGCTCGGCGCACAGGTCGTAGCAGTGGGGTTCGGCGTAGGTGGCGAGCGGGCCGAGAACTGCGGTCGAATCGGCGTAGACGTACGTCAGTGTCGCGACGGCAGGGCGGCCGCACGCGGTGCGCGAACAGCGACGTACAAGGCTCACGACGTTGGACGGTACCGCACTCTTGACCGGGCCGCGACGACTCTCCCGGCGCTCACTCCCCCGTGTCGGGGTCGGCGGCTACCCTGCGGGGGTGACGGACAGCCCCCTTCCTCCCCGACCGGCCGACCTCCCCGCCGAGCCCCGCCCGCGCCGTCGTGACCGGCACGGACGGGGGATGCGCGGGCCCGTGGCCCCGCCCCAGGTGCCGCTGTCGGCGAGCCGGGCGGAGCTTTTCCAGGACCTCGTGCGGGACTCGGTGGAGCGGTTGGAGCGGCGCTTCCCCCAACTGGCCGAAGTGGAGTTCCTCGTCGGTGACGTCCCCGGTCCGCCGGGCGGCGCGGACGGCGGCTGGAACGACGAGGCGGTGCCGCTGGGCGCGATGCAGGAGCCGCGGGAGGGGCGGCCGGCGCGGATCGTCGTCTTCCGGCGGCCGGTGGACATCCGGACCAAGACGCGCGACGAGAAGGCGCTGCTGGTGCACGAGATCGTGGTGGAGCAGGTGGCGGAGCTGCTGGGCCTCTCGCCGGAGACCGTGGACCCGCGGTACGGCCAGGACTGAGGTCCGGGAGCGCGTACCGCGGGCGGGTCCGCGGCGACGGGTCCGCGGGCGCGTCAGCGGGTCAGCGGGTCAGCACCGACAGGTCCTGGCGGGCGCGGGGCACGGAGACCGTGGAGCGGTCGTCCGAGAGGGTCTGGACGGTGAACATGGCGATGCCGTCGTGCGGGAGGGACAGGGTGCGGGCCGCGTGGACCGGGCCGCCCGAGAGGGTCTCCACGGTGAGGGCGTAGGGGCCCTTGCCGCCGGTCGGGGCGAGGGTCACCTTCTGGGTGGTGCCGGCCTTGAGCGCCACCTCCTGGGAGGCGGCCTCACCGCCTCCGGTGCCCGGCGAGGCCGTGACCCGGACCTTGGCGTCGGCCGCGGGGGCGGTCAGGGACAGCACGGTGGCGTTCTCGTCGGGCCGGTTGTCGGCCGCGGTGGCCCGTGCGCCGACGGGTCCGGCGGCGGGGACGAAGCCCAGTTCCTGCTTGGTCCCGGCACCGCGGACCACGCGGAGCGCGGCGACGACCGGTGCGGCCTTCTTCGCGTCCACCGGGGTCAGCAGCAGGGAGCCGGGCTCGCCCCGGGTCAGGTCCCCGAGGTCCACGCTCGCCGTCATCCCGGCCTTCACGTGCACCTGTTCGTTGCCCGCCGGGCTGATGGCGCCGCCGGGGCCGGCCAGCCGGAGCGCGAGGTCCGCGTCCTGGTCGCCGGGGGCGAAGACGACCAGCCGTACGGAGGCGGCGTCCGCGGGGATGCCGGGGAGCACCGGGGAGCCCGTCGGGTCGGCGGCCGCGGGCAGCCAGTCGGCGCCCACCCCGTCCTCGGCGACCTGCACCGAGGCGCCGACGCGGCCGGCACGGGTGGTCACGTGGGCGGTGGCGTCGGCCAGTTGGGTCGCGGGGGCCAGCGAGGACAGCAGGACGGAGGCGCTGGACCGGGGGTCGATGCGGATGTTCTCGCCGGCGCCCGCGTCGGTCTTCAGGGCCCCGTCGGGTCCGAACAGCCGGATGTCGACCACGGCCGCGGCGTCGTCCGGGTTGGTGAGGTGCACGTAGTCCTCGCGGCCCTTGGCGGTGCTCACCGCCGGGAACCAGAAGTCGGTGCCGGGTGCGGTGCAGCCGGCTCCGAGCAGGCCGCGGGCGCGGCCGACCGAGACCTTGGTCGTCTGCTGCACGGTCCAGCCGGGGGCCAGGGCCCCGTCGGCGGTGCCGTTCAGCGCGGGGGCGTCGGCGCCGGAGGCGGTGGCCCCGAAGGGCTTGCCGGGCTCCTTGGGCTCCAGTACGGGCTTGGCCTCGGCGGTCGCGCCGAGCAGCCGGGCGGTGCCCTGGGTCTTGGCGCCGCCCGGGGCCGCCGGGGTGAACGCCGTGTACGCGGTGTCGGCGATGTCCGAGGAGCTGGGCGCCGGGCACACGAGCAGGGACCGCTCGACCGGCATCCGGACGGCGGCGGCCGTCTTGCCGTCGGCCGCCTTCCCCTCGGCGGCGGGCGCGGTGAGGGAGGCCAGCGCGGCGAGGGCGGCGAGGGCCGCCGTCACGGCCGCCAGCGTCAGGGGTGCGCGGTGCTTCACTGCTGGGGGCTCCCGTCGGGACGCGGGTCGTGCTGTCCGCGGCTGTCGTACGGCGGTTCGTAGGGCGGTTCGTACGGCGGTTCGTACGGCGGTTCGTACGGCGGTTCGTACGGCGCGTAGGGGTCGTACGGGTGGGGGTGCTCCGGGGCGGCCGGGTCGGGCTGCGCCACCTGGGGCGGGTACTGCTGCTGCGGGTGGGGCGCGTCGTGGCCCGGCTCGGGGTACCGGCCGTACTCCGGCTCCGGTGCGTAGGGCTGCCGGGGTGCCTGCGGCTGCCGGGGCTCGTAGGCGTAGCCGCCCTGGTCCCCGCCGTAGGGCTGGTAGGCGTACGCGTCCTCGCCGTAGACGGGCTGCGCGGGGATCTGCGCGTAGGGGTCGGCGACGGCGGCGGCCGGCTGCGGTGCGTCCGGGGTCTGGGCCTCGGCGCGCAGCCGGCGGGCCCGGCGGCCCTCGCCGGCCTCGGCGGGGCCGGGCTGGGCGGGGAGCGCGGCCTCTTCCTCGGGCAGGTCGTCGTCGAGGCGGGCGCGCCGGCCGGGCAGGGCCATCACGAGCAGCACGAGGGCGAGGAGGCCCTGGACCCAGTGCCACAGGGTGCGCGGCAGGGAGTTCTCGTGGACGAGGTCGAGGCGGCCGGCGGCGGCGGGCAGTTCGAAGCCCTGGGCCCAGCCGTCCAGCGTCCTGGGCTTGAGGGGCTTGCCGTCGAGGGTGGCCTGCCAGCCGGAGTCGGCCCGGTCGGCGATGCGCAGCACGCGGCCCGCTTCGCCGGCCGGGATCCTGCCGTGGGCCTCGACGGGGCCGGAGGCGACCGGGACGGGCGCCTCGCCCTGCTGGGCGGGGAGGATGACGGCGCGCGGCAGCCAGGGTTCGACGCCCCAGAGGGCGGTGCCGTCCTGCTGGTGGCGGCGGCTGAGGCCGGGGGTGGCGTCGAGGACGCGGCGGATGTCCTCGGGTCCGCCGGGGCGGAACATGACGAAGCGGATGGCGAAGGCGCTGAGCTGGCTGGACTGGTCGGCGCCGGAGCCGGCGACGAGGTTGGAGACGACCTTGTCGAGGCGGGGGTCGCCGCCGGTCGCGGCGATGGCCTCGGCGTCGCCGAGGCTGCCGCCGGAGCCGCGGACCAGGCTGTAGGAGACGGTCGCGGGGCCCTCGCGGTCGAGGACGAGGGTGCGGGTCTGGTTGTCGTCCCCGCCCGCGTCGGCGACGAAGGCCGGCACTTGGACGGGGTCGCGGCGCCGGAGCGGTCCGTCGGCGCCGTCGAGGACCCAGCCGGCCGCGCCGATCAGCGGTCCGGCGGCGGCGGCCAGCGCGATCAGGACGGCCACCGGCTGGCGCCAGCCGAAGCTGCGCGCGGCGACCCGCACCCGTGCTCCGTCGGCGCCGAGGAGGGCGGCGGCGAGGAGGGCGAGGCCGTGGACGAGGGTGGCGGGGCCGGCCCAGGCGGCGCGGTCGAGGAGGACGGCGAGGAGCAGCGCGGCGAGGGCGGTGGCCCAGGCGGTGCGGACGGCGAGCCTCCGGTCGGCGCGGAGCAGGGCGGCCAGGGCGGCCAGCACGATGCCGGCGAGGAGCAGGGAGCCGCCGGTGCCGGGGCCGCCGGGGTTGGCGGCGACGAGGCCGGGGCCGGTGGCGGAGCCGGTCGCGTAGGGCAGTCCGGCCTCGCGCAGGAGGCGTCCGGGGTGCAGGAGCAGGCCGAGGGACCAGGGGGCGAGGGCGAGGAGGGGCACGGCGAGGGCGGCCAGGAGCCGCAGGCCGTACGCCTTCCAGCGGGCGCGGCGCAGGACGAGCGCGGCGGCGCCGAGGGCGGCGGCGAGCGGCCAGACGACGGGGGTGAAGGCGGTGGCCAGGGTGAGCAGGAGGGTGAGGGTCCACACCGGGCGCCAGCCGGCCCGGTCGGCGTCGGCTCCGTCGAGGGCGAAGGCGGCGACGGCGGAGCGGGCGATGAGCGGGAGCAGGACGGCGAGGACGGCGGTGCCGATGCGGCCGGCGGCGAGGGCTCCGGTCACGGCGGGCAGGAAGGCGTAGGCGACGGCGGCCCAGGCGCGCAGCAGGCGGGACTCGACGAGCGGCCGGGAGGCGAAGTAGGCGCTGAGTCCGGCGAGCGGGACGGCGCCGACGAGCAGCAGGGTCAGGGCGGCGTGGGTGGAGCCGAACAGCAGGGTGGACAGGGCTCCGAGGACGGCGAGGTAGGGGGGCGCGTCGGCGGTGGAGCCGGTGGAGACGGAGTGCCAGCCGTCGGTGTAGGCGCGCCAGAGGTCGGAGCCGCTGTCGGGGGCGGGCAGCAGGGCGCCGCCCATGAAGGAGCCGGAGCCGATCAGGGAGCGGCAGGCGACGAGGGAGACGAGCAGGAGCAGGCCGAAGAGGACGGGCGCGGGGTTGCGGGCGATCCGCCGCAGCCGCGCGAAGCGTTCGGGCTGCGGGTGGTGGCCGTCCTCGCCGGGCGGGGTGAGGATGCTGGCGCCGCCGTGCCGGCCGGCGGCGGCGGGCTCGGTGTCGCGGTCGCGGCCGAAGTACTCGGCGAGCTGTTCGGCGTTGGCCCGCAGCGAGGCGCCGGGCGGCGGGAACAGCGGGCGCAGCTCGGCGGCCGGGACGGCGGACCGGCGGCGGGCGGCGCGGGCGGCCAGGACGCGGCCGGGGCGCAGCAGGGTGGCGAGCAGTCCGGCGAGTTCGTCGACGGCCTGGCCGGGGGCCTTGCCGATCAGGTAGGCGAGGGTGCGCAGGGCGGTGCCGACGAGGATGCGCAGCAGGACGTACGGAAGGGCGCGGCCGGAGCTGTTGGCGAGCATCGTGTAGACGGCGCCGGCCTTGTCGACGCGGTGCGGGCTGGAGGTGGTGCGGCCGGCGCAGTCGACGGTGCGGCGTTCGCGGGCGGAGGCCTCGGCGTGCCGCATGACGGCGTCGGGGGCGACGAGGACGGTGTGGCCGGCGCTCTGTGCGCGCCAGCACAGGTCGACGTCGTCGCGCATGAGGGGCAGGCGGCGGTCGAAGCCGCCGAGGGCGTCGTAGACGTCGCGGCGCACGAGCATGCCGGCGGTGGAGACGGAGAGGACGGGGCGGACCTGGTCGTGCTGGCCCTGGTCCTGTTCGCGGCGGTCGAGGCCGGTCCAGCGGCGGCCGCTGCGGGCGAGGGTGACGCCGGCTTCGAGGAGCTGCTTCTTGTCGTACCAGCCGCGCAGTTTGGGGCCGATGACGGCGGCGTCGGGGTTCTGGTCGGCGACGCGCAGCAGTTCGGTGAGGGCGTCGGGTTCGGGGGCGCTGTCGTCGTGCAGCAGCCAGAGCCACTGGACCGGTTCGCCGTGGGGCAGTTCGGGGAGGTCGTACGCGTCGTCGCGCCAGGTGCGGCTGACGGGGTCCCAGCCGCTGGGGCGCTTGAGGTACGGGAGGTCCTCGGGGGTGAGGGTGCCCGCGGTGCGGGCGGACTCCTCGACGGCGGTGCCGAATCCGGTTCTGCGGGCCAGGTGCAGGACCCGTTGGTCGCCGAGGGCCTCGGAGAGCAGGCGGGCGGAGTCGTCGGCGCTGCCGGTGTCGGCGGCGATGTGGTTCTGCGCGGGGCGTTCCTGGCCGAGGAGGCCGGCGAGCGTCCGGGGCAGCCAGCGTGCGCCGTCGTGGGCGACGAGGACCGCGGTGACGACGTGCCGGGGGAACTCGGGTGTGGCGGGGGCCTGGTGGGAGGCCGCCGACTGGCTGTGCAGGGACATCGCGGTACGGGCCCTCCGGCCGGGGGTCCGGGGGTGGTGTGCCCTCGGAGGCTGCTGGACAGCGCCCCACACTAACGGCTGGCACGACGACGGTCCGCCTCCTGCGGGGAAGGTGCGGGAGGCGGACCGTTCGCTCTGCGGGTTCTGCTCGTCGACCGCCTCGCCGCCGCGCCGGGTGCGGTGCCGTACGGGCTGTCGGTATGCCGTGCGATGTGCCGTGTGACAAGTCGTCGGATATGTCGTGCGAGGTGCCGTGCGGGGCCCGCGCGGGGCGCCCGGCCCCCGTCAGACCGCTGCCTTCTTCAGCCGGCGCCGCTCGCGCTCGGACAGGCCGCCCCAGATGCCGAATCGCTCGTCGTTGGCGAGGGCGTACTCAAGGCATTCGGAGCGGACCTCGCAGGCGAGGCAGACCTTCTTGGCCTCGCGGGTGGAGCCGCCCTTCTCCGGAAAGAAGGACTCGGGGTCGGTCTGGGCGCAGAGGGCCCGCTCCTGCCATCCGAGCTCCTCGTCCGCCTCCTCGACCAGCAGTTCCTGAAACAGCTCGGTCATGTGCGCCCCTCGCTCTGTCTATGCGTCCCCGTGGTCATGCCGTCACCGATCGCTACGCAACGACACGAGTGAAATTACAAGTGTGTAGCTCCGGCGCAGTCAAGCCGAGATCTGCTATTGGGCCCCTTATTCACTCTGCGGAACCAAGCCTATGCAGAAAGTGTTCATATCGCCAAAAACCATGACAGATGCAGCGGGCGCTCACAGCGTGCGCCTTCCCTGAAAATCACGCCTCACTCCCGGTCGGGGTTGCGATCCGGTCAAAGAAGCGGCGCAGATCACAGTCCGGTCACGAGATGGCGGATACGGGTTTGAATCGCCGCACGGCGCGATCTCCCCCGGGGCGCAGTGCACAAACCTTTCTCCGCACACGGCAACCGGATGGGGTGAAACTTTCCTCTCAAACCAGACATTGAGTTGACAGTCACCCCTCCGACCCGGTCTCCTTGTCCGCATGTCAGCGCCCGCAGCCGCCACCCGGACCCCCATTCGTGGGTTCCTGTGCGCTGCCCAGGTTCGCTGTTGCTGTTGCAGCTGTTGATGCCCTCGGAGCCCCGGCTCCGCTGAGCTCCGGCCGGCCCCCGCAGCAACCGCCAGCACGACTGACATCCGTCGAGGTATCCCCACGATGAACAGCGCCACCCCCACCCCCCTGGTCACCGCCCCCGCCCCCGCGTCGGGCGGCGAGAGCGACCTGCAGATCGCCGGCGACATCCTCGCCGTGCAGCACCTCCTCCAGCCCGCCCGCGAGCATCCGGCCACCGTCGCCGAGTTCGCCGGCCTGGCCCGCTCCATCGCCGCGGACCGCGGCTCCTGGGAGCACCTCGTCCGCTACGACGCCACCACCCGCTGGTACCACCGGCTGCGCACCGGCCCCGGCTACGAGGTCTGGCTGCTCAGCTGGGTGCCCGGCCAGGGCAGCGGCGCGCACGACCACGGCAGCTCCTCCGGCGTGCTGACCGTCCTGGACGGCGAGCTCACCGAGCACAGCCCGCGCGGCCGGCTCGCCCTCGGCGCCGGCTCCCAGCGGGTCTTCGCCCCCGGCTACGCCCACGAGGTCGTCAACGACACCCTCGACGGCGCCGTCAGCCTGCACGTCTACTTCCCCGGCCTCACCGAGATGCCGATGCACAGCTGCTCCCCCGCCAGGCCGGCGGCCTTGTCGGTCTGACCGGCACGCGGCCTGACAGACTTCGGGCATGCGCATCGTTGTTCTGGCCGGCGGTATAGGCGGCGCCCGTTTCCTGCGCGGACTCAGGTCCGCCGTCCCCGACGCGGACATCACGGTCATCGGCAACACCGGTGACGACATTCACCTGTTCGGGCTCAAGGTGTGCCCCGATCTGGACACGGTGATGTACACCCTCGGCGGTGGCATCAACGAGGACCAGGGCTGGGGCCGCACCGACGAGTCCTTCACCGTCAAGGAGGAACTCGCCGCGTACGGCGTCGGACCCACCTGGTTCGGCCTCGGCGACCGCGACTTCGCCACCCACATCGTCCGTACGCAGATGCTCGGCGCGGGCTACCCGCTGAGCGCCGTCACCGAGGCCCTCTGCGACCGCTGGCAGCCCGGCGTCCGGCTGCTGCCCATGTCCGACGACCGGGTCGAGACCCACGTCGCCATCACCGACGGCGGCACCGGCGAGCGCCGGGTCGTCCACTTCCAGGAGTACTGGGTGCGGCTGCGCGCCGCGGTGGACGCGGAGGCGATCGTCCCCGTCGGGGCCGATCAGGCCACACCGGCGCCCGGCGTGCTGGAGGCCGTCGCGGCCGCCGACGTGATCCTGTTCCCGCCGTCCAACCCGGTGGTCTCGGTCGGCACCATCCTGGCCGTGCCCGGCATCCGCGAGGCCGTCGCCTCGGCCTCGGCGCCCGTCGTCGGCCTGTCCCCCATCGTCGGGGGCGCGCCGGTGCGCGGGATGGCCGACAAGGTGCTGGCCGCGGTGGGCGTGGAGTCCACGGCGGCCGCGGTCGCCCTGCACTACGGGAACGGTCTGCTCGACGGCTGGCTGGTGGACACCACCGACACGGAGGCCGTCGCCGAGGTGGAGGCCTCCGGGATCACCTGCCGGGCCGTGCCGCTGATGATGACCGACCTGGAGGCGACCGCCGCGATGGCCCGGGCCGCCCTGGAGCTGGCGGAGGCCTCGCGGTGACGGCCGCGCGCGTTCCCTCGTACGAGGTACGGGCGGTCGACTCGATCCCCGAGGTCAGGCCGGGCGACGACCTGGCGAAGCTGATCGCGGCGGCCGCGCCCGACCTGCGGGACGGCGATGTCCTGCTGGTCACCTCCAAGATCGTCTCCAAGGCGGAGGGCCGGATCGTGCGGGCCTCCTCGCGCGAGGAGGCCATCGACGCGGAGACCGTACGGGTGGTCGCGCGCCGGGGTGCGCTGCGCATCGTGGAGAACCGGCAGGGCCTGGTGATGGCCGCGGCCGGGGTGGACGCCTCCAACACCGCGGCGGGCACCGTGCTGCTGCTGCCCGAGGATCCGGACGCCTCGGCGGCGGCGATCCGGGCGGGGCTGCGCGACCTCCTCTCCGCGGACGTGGGCGTGGTGGTGACGGACACCTTCGGACGGCCGTGGCGCGCCGGGCTCACCGACGTGGCGATCGGCTCGGCCGGGGTGCGGGTCCTGGACGACCTGCGCGGGGGCACCGACGCGTACGGCAATCCGCTGAGCGCGACCGTGGTGGCCACGGCCGACGAGCTGGCCGCCGCCGGCGACCTGGTCAAGGGCAAGGCCGCCGGGCTGCCGGTGGCGGTGGTGCGCGGGCTGCCCCACGTGCTGGGCGAGGGCTCGTCGGCGCGGGACCTGGTGCGCCCGGCGGCCGACGACATGTTCCGGCTGGGGACCTCCGAGGCGGTGCGGGAGGCCGTGACGCAGCGCCGTACGGTCCGTGCCTTCACCTCCGAGCCGGTGGACCCGGGCGCGGTGCGCCGGGCGGTGGCGGCGGCCGTGACGGCCCCTGCGCCGCACCACACGACGCCGTGGCGGTTCGTGCTGCTGGAGTCGGCGGCGGCGCGGCGGGAGCTGCTGGACGCCATGCGGGACGCGTGGGTCGCCGACCTGCGGGCGGACGGCAGGTCGGAGGAGTCCATCGCGAAGCGGGTGCGGCGCGGGGAGGTCCTGCGGGCCGCCCCGTACCTGGTGGTGCCCTGTCTGGTGACGGAGGGGGCACACCACTACGGGCACGCGCGGCGGGACGCGGCCGAGCGGGAGATGTTCGTGGTCGCGATGGGCGCGGGCGTGCAGAACCTGCTGGTCGCGCTGGCCGGGGAGCGGCTGGGGTCGGCGTGGGTGTCCTCGACGATGTTCTGCCGGGACGTGGTCCGCGAGGTGCTGGCGCTGCCCGGCGACTGGGACCCGATGGGCGCGGTGGCCGTGGGCCACCCGGCCGCGGCGCCGCCGCGGCGGCCGGACCGGACCGCCGCGGAGTTCATCGAGGTCCGCTGAGGGCGGGCCGGGCCGGGGCCGGACCGGGCGTGGCGGTCAGATCAGGCCGATGTCGTTGCGGTACATCCGGGGTGCGCGGCGCGGCGGGGTGCGGCCCGCCAGGAGGACGAGGCGGGCGGCCCGGTGGCGCTGGCCCGCGTACGGGGCGAGGAGCTCCAGCATGGCGGCGTCGTCGGCGTCCCGGTCGCCCGCGAGGGCGTAGCCGATGATGCCGGGCAGGTGCAGGTCGCCGGTGGTGACGGCGTCGGGGTGGCCGTTGCTGCGCTGGAGGGTCTCGGCCGAGGTCCAGGGGCCGATGCCGGGTACGGCCTCCAGCCGGGCGGCCGCCTCGGGCAGCTCCATGGCGGCGGCCTCCTCCATGCGGGCGGCCACCCGCGCGGCCCGGATGATCGTGGCGGAGCGCTTGGCGTCGACGCCGGCCCGGTGCCAGTCCCAGGAGGGGATCAGCGTCCAGGTCCGGGCGTCGGGCATGACGCGCAGCCGCGGTTCGGCGGGGCCGGGGGCCGGCTCGCCGTACCGGCTCACGAGGCGGCGCCAGGCGCGGTAGGCCTCGTCGGAGGTGACCTTCTGTTCCAGCACGGTCGGGATCAGGGACTCCAGCACCAGCCCGGTGCGGGTGAGGCGCAGGCCCGGGCGGCGGCGGTGGCTGGTGTGCAGGAGGCGGTGGCGGGGCACGAACGCGGCCGGGTCGTCGCCCGCGCCGAGCAGGGCGGGCAGCGCGTCGAGCATCCAGTCCGCGCCCGGGCCCCAGGCCTCGGCGCACGCGGCGTCGGCGGTCATCACGACCCGGAGGGTGGCGGGGCCGTGGGGGGTGCGGCTGGCCCGCCAGACGGAGCCGTCGGGGGTGGTGCGGAAGGTCGGGTCGCCGGGGCCGCGCCGCAGCGGGCCGAGGGTGAGCCCGAGGTCGACGGCCCCCTCGGGCACCCATCGCCGCCGCTTGGGCGCGGTGGTGCCGGCTGCCGGTCCGCTGGGTGCGGCCTCGACCGGCTCGGTGGCGGTGGACCCGGAGCCCGGTCCCGCCGGTTCCGCCGGTCCCGCGGGACGGCCCGGGGGCACGGTGGTGCGGCCGCCGCGTACGGCGGCGCGGCTGAGGGGGTCGAAGCGGCCGGCCATGCCTTCGAGCGTAGCCCTGCCGACGGCCGGCCCCGACCCGCGGTCGCCGCGCCGCCGGGCCCCGCGCGCGGGGCCCGGTCGGGCTACGGGCGGCCCTGGAGGCGGGCCGAGGTGGTGCGGGTGGTGGGGAGCTTGCCGTAGAGGAGCCGGCCGGGGCATTCCGTCGCGAAGCCGTCCCGGTGGCCGGAGATGACGTTCAGCCGCACGCCGCGGCCCTTGGCGTACAGGTTGCCGCCGCCCGACGTCAGGGTCGTCTTGCCTCGCGGGTCCGCCCCGAAGAGCCCGAGCTTCCAGGCGGTGAGGCGGGCCACCGCGTCGACCACCGCCGCCGGCGGGGAGGTGGAGGAGTAGGAGCCGATCACGGCGACGCCCATGCTGTCCGTGTTGAAGCCCATGGTGTGGGCGCCGAGGACCGCCTTGGAGACGCCGCCCGCGCGGCCCTCGTAGACCGTGCCGCACTTGTCGACGGCGAAGTTGTAGCCCAGGTCCCGCCAGCCGCTGCTGACGACGTGGTAGCGGTACAGGCTGCGCAGCACGGCCGGGGCGTCCTTGCAGGCGTAGTTGTTGCCGGAGGCGCTGTGGTGGACGAAGGCGGCCTTGACGGTCTTCGTGTAGACGAAGCCCTTCTCGCGCAGGCGCTCGTCCGCGCCCCACCCCTTGCGGGTGACGATGCGCGGGCGCGGGCCGATGTACGGCCGGGCGGCGGCGGTCAGTTCGCCGTCGCTGGCGTAGACGGCGTCGGCGGTGGAGTCGGCCTTGTCGAGGGCGGAGATCTCGCTCGCGCCGAGGGAGGCGTGGGGCAGGTTGGCGGCCGAGGACTCGGCCGCTTCCATGGACATGCCGGGCGCGGCCATCTCGCCCTTGTCGTCGCCGGGGGCGCCGTTCTTGCCGTCCGGGTCGGAGGCGGGCGCCTCCTCGCCCGGGTCGACGAGTTCGATCCGCAGTCCGGAGGGCAGCCGGGCCGGGGCGCGGGTGGCCGCGGCGCCCGGATCGGCCTGCACGCGGACCTCCACCCCGTCGGAGGCGCCGACCCACAGCGGGGCGGTGGCGCCGCGGACGCGGCCGGAGCCGCGTTCCGCCGCGTCCGGATCGGCCACGTGCTCGTCGTTGTGGGTCTCCACGTCCTGCCAGGGCGACCAGGCGCCCGTGGCGACGGCGCGGGTGCGGACCTGCACGCGGCCGTCGAGCCGCCGGGAGGCGTCGTCCCAGACGACGCCGACCAGCGAGAACGTGCTGACCTCGCGTGCGGCCAGGCCCTGCGTCTCGGGGAGCCGGGGCGAGGCGCTCATGCCGGGGACGCCGGGGGTCCGGTCGGCCGCCGGGCCCAGGGGGGCGAGCGGCAGCGACCGGGTGGAGCCGGCGGGGGTGACGGGAGCGGCCGCGCCCGGGGACGCGAGGGCCATGGCGGGGGTGGGGAGCGCGAGGGGCAGTGCCAGTACGGCAGCCGTCGCGACGCCGATCGAGGAAGCAAGGTATCCACGCATGAACAGGATGGTGGGCACCCGTGGAGCCGGGCGCCATCCGAGAACTGACGCTCCGTCCGGACGCGCCCGGGATACCCCTCCCCCGTACGGGGGAGCCGCGGGCCGCCGTACGGGGGAGGGGCCCGCGTACCCTGTGCCGGGTGAACGCCACTGACCGCACCCCTGCCGACCTGCTGCGATCCGCGCTCGCCGCCGATCCGGGCCGCCCGCTCGTCACCTTCTACGACGACGCCACGGGCGAGCGCGTCGAATTGTCCGTCGCCACCTTCGCCAATTGGGTGGCCAAGACCGCCAACCTGCTCCAGGGCGACCTGGGCGCCGAACCGGGCGACCGGCTCGCGCTGCTGCTGCCCGCGCACTGGCAGAGCGCCGTGTGGCTGCTCGCCTGCTCCTCGGTCGGGGTGGTGGCCGCGGTGGACGGCGACCCCGGCGCGGCCGACCTCGTCGTCAGCGGGCCGGACGCGCTGGACCGCGCCCTGGCCTGCGGCGGCGAGCGCGTGGCGCTGGCGCTGCGGCCGTTGGGCGGCCGCTTCCCGCAGCCGCCGGCCGGCTTCGCGGACTACGCGGTGGAGGTGCCGGGGCAGGGGGACCGCTTCGCGCCCTTCGTCCCGGTCGACCCCGACGGGCCCGGGCTCGCCGTCGGCGGCGCGGAGCTCTCGTTCGCGCAGCTCGTCGAGCGCGCCCGCGCGGACGCGGCGGAGCGCGGGCTGGGGCCCGGCTCGCGGCTGCTGACCGGGCTCGGCTACGACACGTGGGAGGGGCTGTCGGCCGGGCTCTTCGCCCCGCTGGCCTCGGGCGGCTCCGTGGTGCTGTGCCGGAACCTGGCGGGGCTGTCGCCGGAGGCGCTGGCGCAGCGGGTCGAGAGCGAGCGCGTCACGCACAGCGCGTAGCGGGCCGCGGCGGTCCGGGCGGGTGCGGCCCGGCCCGCCGCGGACCGCCGCGGCCCGCGTTCGTCTGGGCCCGCGCGTCTCGGCCCGCGTTCGTCTCGGCCCGTTCGCCGCGGAACGGGCGATTTGTCACCCACACGGCCCTAGACAGGCCCCCGCCCCCGGGCCTCCCCCCGTCCCCGGGGGCAGGATCGGCAGTGGCCGCCGCACCCACCCGTACGGCCGGTCGTGACCGGAGCGGCGAGGGGACGGACGCCAGTGACCGACAGCGCAGGCATACCGGGCGGCGCCGGCGCGGCCGGAGGTGCCCCCAGGCCCCCGCGCAGCCGTCGGCGCCGCATGGTGCGCCGGGCCGGCCTCGGTGCGGCCCTGCTGGTCCTGCTGGGCTCCGGCGCCGGCTGGTGGGTCTACCACAAGCTCGACGGGAACATCACCGAGGACACCTCGGCCGCCGCCGAGCTGGAGCGCTACGAACGCGAGCGCCCGGCGCACGGGGCCGACGGCGCCCAGAACATCCTGCTGATCGGCTCGGACTCGCGCTCCGGGCGCGAGAACGCCCCGTACGGGCGGGACAAGGGCACCCAGCGCTCGGACACCGCGATCCTGCTGCACCTGCCCGCCGACCGGAAGAGCGCGACGGCGGTGTCGATCCCCCGGGACCTGATGGCGCGGATCCCCGCCTGCCTCAAGCCGGACGGGACGCGCACCGTGGCGCAGTACGCGCAGTTCAACTGGGCGTACGAGTGGGGCGGGGCCGCCTGCACGATCCGTACGGTGGAGAAGCTGACCGACATCCGCGTCGACCACCACATGGTCGTGGACTTCGGCGGCTTCAAGCGGATGGTCGACGCGGTCGGCGGCGTGGAGGTCTGCCTCAAGCAGCCGGTGGACGACACGGAGGCCAAGCTCAAGCTGCCGGCCGGCCGGCAGACGCTGGGCGGCGAACAGGCGCTCGGCTTCGTCCGCGCCCGCTACAGCCTGGGCAACGGCAGCGACACCGAACGGATGGAGCGGCAGCAGCAGTTCCTCGGCTCGCTCGTCAAGAAGGTGCAGAGCAACGGGGTGCTGCTGAACCCGGCGCGGCTCTACCCGCTGCTCGACGCGGCGACCTCCTCGGTGACGACCGACCCGGGGCTGGCCTCGCTGCGCGGGCTGTACGAACTCGTGCGGGGCGTACGGGACATCCCCACCGACCAGGTCAAGTTCCTCACGGTTCCGCGCCGCCCGTACCCCGCCAACCCGAACCGGGACGAGCTGGTGGAGCCGGCCGCGGAGCGATTGTTCGAGCAGCTCAGGACGGACGAGCCGGTCACGGTGACCCCGCCGAGGCCCGAGACGGACTCCGCGGCGGACTCCGGGTCCGGCTCCGCCTCCCCCGACGGGGGCGGGGCCGCCGAGGACTCCGCGGGAACCGGAACGACCCCCGCGCCCGTCCCCACCTTCACCGGGACCACCGCGGGACCGGCCGATTGCCGGTAAAGCAATCCCAAAAGCCGGTGACCGAACCGCGCGCGTTGGGCGGTTCGCCCCGTTATCAGGGAAGTGGAATTTGTCACCAGCATGGTTTGCAGCCGAACCTGACGGATAAGGTGAGCGATCCGGTGCTCCGGCCGACCAAGAGGCCACGCACCAGCCGGATCGTTGACCGTGCGCCTGGGGGAGGCGCGTCGCGAGGCACCGACGGAGGATTCGAGCAACCGTGGATGCGCAAAGCCGTGGGCGGGCCGAGGAAATCGACCCCGCCGACCAGTGGGTGATCAACCCCCGCACCGGCCACTACGAACTGCGACTGGGCGACTCCACCGCGCAGCAGAAACAGCAGCGGGCCTCCGTCTCGGCCCCCCGCAGATCCACCCCGGCGGCCCCCACCGCCCCCTCGCCCGCGGTGCCCAAGCCGCGGCGCGGCGACGGGCCGCCCGGGCGGCGGCCGGGGCGCTCCCGCAAGGGCGGGGGCGCGGGCGGGGGCCGGCGCAAGAAGGCGCTGATGATCACCGGGGGGTCGCTCGCGTTCCTGCTGGTCGCCGGCTCGGTGGGGGCGTACCTCTACTACGAGCACCTGAACGGCAACCTCACCGTCACGGACACCACGGGCGCGGGCACCGGCGGGTTCAAGAAGGACCAGGCCATCAACATTCTGGTCATCGGCACCGACAAGCGCAGCGGCGCCGGCAACGAGGGCTACGGGGACGCGGAGAGCGTCGGCCACGCCGACACCACGATCCTCTTCCACGTCGCCAAGGACCGCAGCAACGCCACCGCGCTGTCCATCCCGCGCGACCTCATCACCGACATCCCCTCCTGCCCGACGAAGCAGCCGGACGGTACGACCAAGGACGTCCGGGGCACGAAGAACACCCGGTTCAACAACAGCCTCGGGCAGGAGGGCCGCGACGCGGGCTGCACGATGCGCACGGTCAAGGACCTCACCGGCATAGAGGTCGACAACTTCATGATGGTCGACTTCAACGCCGTGAAGAACCTCAGCACCGCCGTCGGCGGCGTGCCCGTCTGCCTCGACAAGGCGGTCGACGACAGGGACTCCAAGCTGAAGCTGTCCGCGGGCGAGCACCGGCTGGCGGGCGAGGAGGCCCTGGCCTTCGTGCGGACCCGGCACTCCTTCGGCAACGAGAGCGACCTGGACCGGATCAAGACCCAGCAGGCCTTCCTCAGCTCGATGATGCGCGAGATGAAGTCGAAGGAGACGCTGAGCAGTCCGAAGAAGTTCTTCTCGCTGGCGGAGGCGGCCACCAAGTCGCTCACGGTGGACCGCGGTCTGGGGTCGATCGACAAACTGACCGACCTCGCGACCGAGTTGAAGGACATCGACCTGAAGAACGTCACCTTCACCACCCTGCCGGTCCAGGACAACCCGGCGGAGAAGGTCAAGGCCACCGTCGTGCTCGACCGCGGGCGGGCCGATCCGCTGCTGCAGATGATCCGGGGGGACGTCTCGCTCACGGAGGTCGAGAAGAAGGAGAAGGCGGACCAGCAGGCCGCCGACGCCGAGGCGAAGGCCAAGCAGGACGCCCTGCTCCAGGGCACCCGCGCACCCGCGGCGGACGTACGGGTGGACGTCTACAACGGCGGCGGCCCCAAGGGCGCCGCGTCCACCACGCTGAACTGGCTGCAGAACAGCAAGGGCGTGACCAGGTCGAGCAACCTGGGCAACGCGCCCGCGAAGGTCGGCGCGACCCAGCTGGAGTTCGCGCCCAACCAGGCCGACCAGGCCCGGGCGCTCGCGGACATGCTGGGGCTGCCGGCCACCGCGCTGAAGGCGGGCACGACGGACGCGGCCGCCAGGACGCCCATGAAGCTGACCCTGGGGCCGGACTTCACCGGGCCGGGCACGCCGCCGGCGGCGCCGGCGCCGCAGGAGGTCCCGAAGGACCTGCAGCGGGTCGAGGCCGACAAGGCCGTCTGCGTCAAGTGACCGGGACCGGCCGGTAGGACCGGCACGCCGGCGGGACCGGCACCACAACGACACACAGGAATTTGAGGGGGGACGCGTGACGCACAGCAGCGTGCGGGGGGAGGGCTCGGCCGCATCAGCCGCCGGTGGCATATCCGGCGGCGACGGGGGTGCCTCCGGTACGGTGCCCCCTCCGCGGGGCGGCTCACGGCGGGGCGGCTCCCGACGGGGCGGCGGCCCGGCGAACCGGCGGGGGCGGCGGCGCGTGCTGCGCTGGGTGGCCTCCGTGCTGTCCCTGCTCATACTCGGGACGGGCGCGGCCGGTTACCTCTACTACCGCCACCTCAACGGCAGCATCCAGACGGACGCGCTCAACCTCGGCGAGACCAAGCTGGGCGGCTCCAAGCCCAACGCCTTCGGGCAGACCCCGCTGAACATCCTGATCATCGGCTCCGACGCGCGCAACGACGCGGCGAACCAGGCCCTCGGCGGCGCGACGGAGACCTTCGACGGACCGCCGCTCGCGGACGTGCAGATGCTGCTGCACCTGTCCGCCGACCGCAGCAACATGTCCGTGGTGTCGATGCCGCGCGACACGATGCTGATGATGCCCAAGTGCACCGAGGCGAACGGCACGGTGCACGAGGCCAGCAAAGGGCTCGTGCAGACCAACGAGTCGCTGAGCCGCGGCGGACCGGGCTGCACGGTCGCCGCCTGGACCGAACTGACCAAGATCCCCATCGACCACTTCATGATGATCGACTTCAAGGGCGTGGTCTCGATGGCCGACGCCATCGGCGGCGTCCCGGTCTGCGTCGAGCAGAACGTCCACTCCCGCACCCGGGACGGCAAGGGCTCCGGGCTGAAGCTGCCGGCGGGCACCACCAACATCCAGGGCGAGCAGGCCCTGCAGTGGCTGCGCACCCGCTACGGCTTCGAGGACGGCACCGACATCGGGCGGACCCACGCCCAGCACCAGTACATGAACTCGATGGCCCGGGAGTTCCGCAAGAACGCCAAGCTCACCAACCCGGTGAAGCTCAACAGCCTGGCGCAGGCGGCCATCGAGGCCATGGTGGTGGACCCCGGCCTGAACAAGATCGACAAGCTGTTCGACCTCAGCATGGAGCTGAAGAAGGTCCCGCCGGGCCGGATCACCATGACCACGATGCCGTGGATCTACAGCACGCGGCCCGGTCTGGACGGGCGGGTCGAGCCCAAGGCGGGTGAGGCCGAGGACCTGTTCCGGATGGTCCGCGAGGACATCGCGCTCGACGGCCAGGGCTCCGGCACCCCGGCGTCCGCAGGCTCCTCGCCGGCGCCGTCGGCCTCCGCGCCGGGCACGGCGGGCACCGCGCAGAGCGCCCCGCCGGCCGCCACGGCCGCCGCGCCCGCGAAGATCGCGGTCTCCGTCCGCAACGCCACCGGCGGCAAGGACGGCGCCCAGGCGAAGGCCAAGGGCCGGGCCACCGAGGTCGCCACGCTGCTGGCCGGCAAGGGCTTCACCAAGGCCGTCGCCGACACCCAGACCGGCGCGGAGGACACCACGGTGGTCCGCTTCGCGACGGACCGGCAGGCGGCCGACGCGGCCGCCCTGGCCACCGCGCTGGGGCTGCCCGCCTCCTCGGTCGAGAAGTCCGGCGAGGTCCCCGGCATCGTCCTGTACGTGGGCAAGGACTGGCGCACCGGTGACGCGCCGCCCGCGCCGGCGCCCGCGCCGACCAAGGCGCCGGACTCCGCGCACCCGCTCAACGGCGACAACGACAAGGCGTGCATGGCGATCCAGCCGGGCTTCACCTGGTAGCGGCGGCGCGTACGCGCGAAGGGGCCCGGCGGCGGGTGCGTGGGAACGCGTCCGCGGCCGGGCCCCTTCGTGCGTGTGGTGTGTGTGGTGCGTGTGGTGCGCCGGTGGCCGGTGGTCCCGGTGCGGCGCCAGAACTTCGAGGTGCCAGACCCGCGAGGTGTCAGACCCGCGAGGTGTCAGGCCCGCGAGGTGTCAGACCTGCGAGGTGTCGCGGCGCACCGCGGGGCGGCGGGAGGCGATCACCCGCTTCGCGAGGGCGCGCGGGCTGGTCAGGAAGCCGAACCCCCAGCAGACGTGCATGGTGGCCAGTGCCACCGGGATCTGCGCCCGGGCCTTCAGCGGGAGGCCCCTGCCCGCGGGCACGGAACCCGCGGTGATCGCCGCGAGGTACCCGGCCGGGACCGCGAAGGCCCACGGGGTCAGCGCCGCGCCCGCGACCACGGCGGCCGTCAGGGCGCACACCAGCGTCGGGGGCGCGAGGTAGCGCAGGTTGATGGAGCCCGCGTGGTAGCGGGCCACCACGTGGCGCCACCGGCCGTAGTCCTTGTACTGCTTGGCCAGGGCCCGTACCGAGCGCCGGGGGCGGTACTGGACCTTCAGCTCGGGCGAGAACCAGATCAGGCCGCCGGCTTCGCGGATGCGGAAGTTCAGCTCCCAGTCCTGGGCGCGGATGAACTCCACGTTGTAGCCGCCCTGCTGCTCCAGGGCCTCGCGGCGGAACACGCCCAGGTAGACGGTCTCGGCGGGGCCGGCCCCGCCCCCGGTGTGGAAGGGCGCGTTGCCGACGCCGATCCGGGAGGTCATGGCGGCGGCGACCGCCTCCTCCCACGCGTTCTCGCCCTCGGCGTGCATGATGCCGCCGACGTTCTGCGCACCGGTCTCGTCCAGGAGCCGGACGGCGGTGGCGATGTAGTTCGGCGAGAGCATGCCGTGGCCGTCGACGCGCACCACGATGGGGTGGCGGGAGGCCTTGATGGCCGCGTTGAGCGCGGCCGGGGTGCGGCCGGTGGGGTTCGCGACGGTGTGGACGCGGGGGTCCTCGCGGACGAGCTCGGCGGCGATCTCGTCGGTGCGGTCCGAGGACGGCCCGAGTGCGATCACCACCTCCATCTCGCCCGCGTACTCCTGTTCCAGGATGTGGCGGACGGAGTCGCGGAGGTAGTGCTCCTCGTTGAGCACCGGCATGATCACCGAGACTGCGGGCTGCTGGGCGGGCATGTGGTCCTTCAAGGTCGGGTATCGGTGTCACGTTACCGCGTACGGGGGAACCGGGTGCGCGCCGAACGAGCGGTACGGACAGATGCTGATCGTATGGGCCTACTGTTCCGACGGATCAGACGCGTACCGAGCGTTCCCTGCTGTTCCCGCGGAGGTGTCCCCCGTGCCCCAGCCGCACCGCCCCACCCGTCCCGCCAGGCCACCGCAGCCACAGCCGCAGCGCGCCCGGCGCGGAGCCGGCGGCAGAGGTGGGGGCGGGAGACGCGGCGGCGCAGGCGGCGGGGGTCCGGTCCGGGGCCGCGGGGACCGGCCGCGCTGGGGGGTGCGGCTCGCGGCCGGCCTCTCGGTCGTGGTGCTGGGCTGCGGGGCCGTCGGGCACGCCGTGATGACGGGCCTGGACACCGGCATCGAGCGGGTGGACCCGTTCAAGGACATGAAGAACCGCCCCCAGGCCGGGCACGGGGTGAACTTCCTGCTCGTCGGCACCGACGGCCGCGACAAGATCACCCCGGAGGAGAAGCGCGCGTACCGGCTCGGCGGCGCGCCCTGCCACTGCACCGACACGATCATGCTGGTGCACCTGTCGGCGGACCGGGAGCGGGCGAGCGTGATCAGCCTGCCCCGGGACAGCTTCGCCGAGGTCCCGGCCCATCGGGACCTGGTCACGGGCAAGGACCACAACGCCCACCCGGTCAAGCTCAACGCGGCGTACGCGGAGGGCGGACCGCAGCTGACCGTGCGGACCGTCGAGAACATGACCCGCGTGAAGATCGACCACTACCTGGAGGTCGACTTCACCAGCTTCATGCGGACCGTGGACGCGGTGGGCGGCGTCGAGATCTGCACCGCCAAGACCATGCGCGACCCCAACACCGGCCTCGACCTGCTGCCCGGCACCCACCGCCTCACCGGCGGACAGGCCCTGCAGTACGTGCGCTCGCGCCATGTCGACGGTGCCTCCGACCTCGGGCGGATGCAACGCCAGCAGCGGTTCGTCGCCGCGCTGATCAAGCAGGCGACCGGGGGCGGCGTGCTGCTGAACCCGGTGAAGTTCAAGCAGCTCAGCTCCACCCTGCTCGGCTCGGTACGGGCCGACACCGGCTTCGGTTCGGAGCAGATGCTGGCGCTCGGGCAGGCCATGCGCGGTTTCACCCCGTCCTCGTCGGAGTTCGCGTCGGTGCCGATCGGCAACCCCTCGTACCCGGTCAAGGGCATCGGCTCCACGGTGAAGTGGGACGAACCGAAGGCCGCCAAGCTGTTCGAGGCGGTGCGCAACGACCGGCCGCTGGCGCCGGCCCCGGCCGCGACCTCGGCCACGGCCACGGCCTCGGCGGGCCGCGGCCGGCCCGCGTCGGTGCCGGTGGACGTGCCCCCGCAGCAGATCCGGGTGCAGGTGGAGAACGGGACGCGGATCGACGGACTGGGCGGGCGGGTGGACGAGGCCCTGCGGGCGACCGGCTTCGACACCACGCGCACGCCGGGCACCGGCTCCAGCCGCGAGGTCAAGCGCACGGTGATCACGTACGACCCGCGCTGGGACCGCTCCGCTCGTACGGTCTCCGCCGCCCTGCCCGGCAGCGAACTGCGGGCGGTCGCGGGCCAGGGCCGGACCGTGGTGGTGATCGCGGGCGCGGACTACCGCAAGGTGGTCCCGGTCCGGCCCGAGGACCCGTACCAGGGCGGCACGGCGGGCGCGGTCACCGGCGACCAGGTGGTCTGCGCCACGTAGTCGGGCGGGCCGGTGGGGCCGGTCGGGTGAACGGCGGCGGTGGCGGCGGGGCCGCGACCGCCGCCACCGCCGGGCCGGGCGGCGGTCGCGGCCCGGCGCGGCGCGGCGCGGTGCGGTGCGGTGCGGTGCGGTGGGCTAGTCGTCGAAGCCCTGGGCCGACCGCTCCTCGCGCAGCGCCATGATCGCCTGGCGGCGGGCGAGGCGGTGGGTGCGGCGGATCTGCGCCTCCTGGTAGCGCCGCTCGTCCCGCTCGGTCTCCGGGAGCACGGGCGGGACGGTACGGGGCTTGCCGTCGGCGTCGACCGCGGCGAAGACGAGGTAGGCGCTGCCGACCTGGGTGGCGGGGGTGGACTCGTTCCACCGCTCGGCCAGGACCCGTACGCCGATCTCCATGGAGGACCGGCCGGTCCAGTTGCACTGGGCCTTCACGTGGACCAGGTCGCCGACGCGCACGGGCGCCAGGAACGCCATCTCGTCCATGGAGGCGGTGACCGCCGGACCGCCCGAGTGGCGGCCGGCCACGGCGCCGGCCGCGTCGTCCACCAGTTTCATGATCACGCCGCCGTGGACGGTGCCGAGGAGGTTGGTGTCGTTGGCGGTCATGATGTGGCTGAGGGTGGTGCGGGAGGCCGAGGTCGGCTTGCCCGGCGGCTCGGCCGGTATCTCTGTCATACGGACACCTTAGATGCGTACCGGAGGCATCAGCTCTGCAACAGCACCGGTACGGATGCTCCCCCGGGCTGTCGGACGACACGCCCGGGCAGGCATCCTAGGGCGCATGAATGACTGGCCAGCAGGGTGGAACGGCGACCGCGACGACCGCGGCCGCCGGGACGACGGGTACGGGCACGGCAGCGCGCAGGCGCAGCCCGAGGGCGCGCAGCGGATGCGGCACGTCCAGCGGCAGCAGCCCCCGCGCCCGGCGGTTCCGCCGCCCGCCCGGCGCCCCGGCACCCCGCCCCCCGCACCGGGCGTGCCCCCGCGGCAGGCGCAGGGCGGCCACGACGCGTACGGCGGCTACGACAGCGGCTACAACACCGGCCAGGTCTACGGTGCGCCGGCCGGACCGGGCGGGCCCGCGGGTCCCGGCGGGCCGGTGCGGCCGCCGGCCGGGCCGGGCCGTCCGGGGCGGGCGCCCGGGCCGGCGCCGGACTGGCGCAGACGGATCAAGGTCGGCTCGATCGTGCTGGTCTCGGCGCTGCTGGTGACCACGGTCGCCACCTACTTCTGGGCCGACTCCAAGGTGCGCCGGGAGGTGGACCTCTCCAAGGTGATCGAGCGCCCGAAGGAGGGCGACTGCACGACGTACCTGATCGTGGGCTCCGACAGCCGCGAGGGCATGTCCGCCGAGGAGAAGAAGAAGCTGCACACCGGCTCGGCCGAGGGCAAGCGGACCGACTCCATGATGATCCTGGCGAAGTGTTCCAGCGGGAACACGATGATCTCGCTGCCGCGCGACTCGGACGTGGAGATCCCGTCCTTCGTGGGATCGCAGTCGGGCAAGAAGTTCCCCGGGCAGGGCCGCCGGGTCAAGCTGAACGCGGCGTACGCGGAGGACGGGCCCGAGCTGCTGGTGCGGACGGTCGAGTTCAACACGGGTCTGCGGATCGACCACTACGCCGAGATCGGCTTCGCCGGGTTCGCGAACATCGTGGACGCGCTGGGCGGGGTCGAGCTCGACATCGACAAGGGCTTCAAGGACGAGAAGTCGGGCGCCGACTTCCAGGCCGGGAAGCAGACGCTCAACGGCGAGCAGTCGCTGGCCTTCGTACGGACCCGCTACGCCTTCGCCGAGTCGGACCTCCAGCGGACGAAGAACCAGCAGAAGTTCCTGTCGGCACTGGCCTCCCAGGCGGCGACGCCGTCCACGGTGCTCAATCCGTTCTCCCTGTACCCGATGCTGGGGGCGGGGCTGGACACGCTCATCGTGGACAAGGACATGGGGCTGTGGGACATGGGCCAGATGTTCTTCGCGATGAAGGGCGTCAACGGCGGTGACGGCGTCTCGATGAACATGCCGATCTCCGGGCAGCGCGGCGGGAACCTGGTCTGGGACAAGGCGAAGGTGCAGCAGCTGGTGAAGCAGATCCAGAACGACGAGAAGGTCACCGTCCGCGGTCAGTGACGGGGCGGGGTGCGGTGCGCGGCCGGATGGGGTGCCCACCCGGCCGCGGCGTCGTCGCGGGGGTCCGACCGGACGAGTCCGAACGGGCTTGCGCTCGGGATCGGGATCGGGAACGGGATCGGGAACGGGATCACGCTCGGGATCGCGCTCACAGGGGTCGGACCGGGTGCCGGTCCGGGTGCCGGTCCGGGTGCCGGATCGGGTGCCGGTCCGGGTGCCGGATCGGGTGCCGGATCGGGTGCCGGATCGGGTGCCGATCCGGGTGCCGGTCCGGGTGCCGGATCAGGAGTCCGAGGAGAAGCGGATCGCGGCGTCGGGCAGCCGGGCGCCGCACCAGACGCGGGCGCCGCCGCGCAGTTCGTTGTCGGCGCCGACCGCGGCCGCGTCGCCGATGACGGCGCGGTCCAGGACGGTGCGCGGGCCGACGGAGGCGCCGGCACCGATCAGGCTGGCGTTGACCTGGGCGTCCTGGCCGATCACCGCGTCGGCCAGCACGATGGAGCCCTGGACGCTCGCCCCGGCCCCGATGCGGGCTCCGGCGCCCACGACCGTGCCGCCGGACAGCTTGGCTCCGGCGGCGACCTCGGCGCCGGGCAGCACCAGGTACTCGCCGCACCGGCCGGGGACGGCCGGGGAGGGGACCACGCCGCGGACGAGGTCGGCGGAGGCCTGGACGATGGCGTCCGGCCGGCCGAGGTCCATCCAGTAGGTGTTCTCGGTGACGCCGTGCAGCCTGGCTCCGGAGGCGAGCAGACCGGGGAAGGTCTCGCGCTCGACGGAGACGGGGCGGCCCTCGGGGATGGAGTCGATCACGCTGCGGCGGAAGACGTAGCAGCCGGCGTTGATCTGGTCGGTGATGATCTCTTCGGGGGTCTGCGGCTTCTCGGTGAAGGCGAGCACCCGCCCCGAGGGGTCGGTGGGGACCAGGCCGAAGGCGCGCGGGTCCTCGACCTGCACCAGGTGCAGGGAGACGTCGGCGTCGGCCCGCTCGTGGGAGGCGACGAGTCCGGCGATGTCGAGGCCGGTGAGGATGTCGCCGTTGAAGACGAGGACCGCGGAGTCCGGGCCGCCGGTGAGGCGGCGCGCGGCGTTGCGGATGGCTCCGCCGGTGCCCAGGGGCTCGTCCTCGACCACGTACTCCAGGCTGATGCCGAAGGCGGAGCCGTCGCCGAAGTAGGGCTCGAAGACCTCGGCGAGGTAGCAGGTGGCCATCACCACGTGCGTGACGCCGGCGGCGGCGGCCCTGGCTATCTGGTGGGCGAGGAACGGGACGCCGGCCGTGGGGACCATCGGCTTGGGCGTGTTGACCGTCACGGGACGCAACCGCGTCCCTTGTCCGCCGACCAGCAGGATCGCTTCCGTCATTGCGTTCTCCCCAACCGATTCCGGCGTACGAAGGTCCAAATTTAGCCCATCCGGGGACCACCCCCGGGCCGTGCCCGACCAGGACCCGAACCGGCACCGAGGACGCACCGCGGGCCACCCCCGGAGCCCCTTCCCGGCGCAGACGGCCCGGGGCCGGCGAGCGGAACCAACCCCCGCGGAAGGCCCCCGGCATCGCGCGGACGCCAGGGGCCTTGAGCTGCGCAAACCCTGTTACGGCAGGTTCCTCGCCATGACGATGCGCTGGACCTGGTTCGTGCCTTCGTAGATCTGGGTGATCTTGGCGTCGCGCATCATGCGCTCGACCGGGTAGTCGCGGGTGTAGCCGTAGCCGCCGAGGAGCTGGACCGCGTCCGTGGTGACCTCCATGGCGACGTCGGAGGCGAAGCACTTGGCCGCGGCGCCGAAGAAGGTGAGGTCCTCGTGGGCGCCGCCGGCGGAGACGCGCTCCGAGCGGGCCGCCGCCGCGTAGGTCAGCTGGCGGGCCGCCTCGATCTTCATGGCCATGTCGGCCAGCATGAACTGCACGCCCTGGAAGTCGCCGATCGGCTTGCCGAACTGCTTGCGCTCCTGGACGTAGCCCTTGGCGTAGTCCAGTGCGCCCTGGGCGATGCCGAGCGCCTGGGCCGCGATGGTGATGCGGGTGTGGTCCAGGGTCTTCATCGCGGTCGCGAAGCCGGTGCCCTCGGCGCCGATCATGCGGTCGGCGGGGATGCGGACGTTGTCGAGGTAGACCTCGCGCGTCGGGGAGCCCTTGATGCCGAGCTTCTTCTCCGGGGCACCGAAGGAGACGCCCTCGTCGCCCTTCTCCACGACGAAGGCGCTGATGCCCTTCGAGCGCTTCTCCGGGTCGGTGACGGCCATGACCGTGTAGTACTCGGAGACGCCCGCGTTGGTGATCCAGCGCTTGACGCCGTCGAGCACCCAGAAGTCCCCGTCGCGCACGGCGCGGGTCTTCATGCCGGCGGCGTCGGAGCCCGCGTCCGGCTCGGAGAGCGCGTACGAGAACATCGCGTCGCCCTTGGCGAGGGGGCCGAGGTACTTGGCCTTGAGCTCCTCGGAGCCGGAGAGGACGACGGGCAGGGAGCCGAGCTTGTTCACGGCCGGGATCAGGGAGGAGGAGGCGCAGACGCGGGCCACCTCCTCGATCACGATGACCGTGGCGAGGGCGTCGGCGCCCGCGCCGCCGTAGGTCTCCGGCACGTGGACGGCGTGCAGGTCGCTGGCGACCAAGGCGTCGAGGGCCTCCTGCGGGAAACGGGACTCCTCGTCGACCGCGGCGGCGAACGGCAGGATCTTCGCCTCGGCGAGCGAGCGGACCGACTCGCGGAGCATGTCGTGCTCCTCGGCCGGGCGGTACAGGTCGAAGTCGGCAGAACCCGCCAAGATCTCTCACTCCCCAGGGTGATGCGTGATGCTAACTACCGTTAAGTAACCCGAAGCTTAGTGTCCGGGCTCCCGACAGCGGTACGTGCCGCGTACGTGAGCTGCGTGACAGCGGTGCCCGCCGGAGAGCGTCCCCCCGGAGCAGCCCGACTATGCTCAGTGGCCGCAAACGGCCCGCACCCCCTGGAGCACGCATGGCCCCCCTCAGGATCACTGTGATCGGCACCGGATACCTCGGCGCGACGCACGCCGCGGCCATGGCCGAACTGGGCTTCGAGGTGCTGGGGCTGGACGTGGTCCCCGAGAAGATCGAGATGCTGGCGGCCGGCCGGGTGCCGATGTACGAGCCCGGGCTGGAGGAGCTGCTCTCGGCGCACGTGGCCGGGCTGCCCGGGTCCACGGGGCGGCTGCGGTTCACCACCTCCTGGGCGGAGGTCGGGGAGTTCGGCGACGTCCACTTCGTGTGCGTGAACACCCCGCAGAAGCACGGCGAGTACGCCTGCGACATGTCGTACGTCGACTCCGCGATGGCCTCGCTCGCCCCGCACCTGACCCGGCCGGTGCTGGTCGTGGGCAAGTCCACCGTGCCGGTGGGCTCGGCCGAGCGGCTGGCGGCGAAGCTCGCGGAGCTGGCCCCGGCGGGCGCGGACGTCGAGCTGGCCTGGAACCCGGAGTTCCTGCGGGAGGGCTTCGCGGTGCAGGACACCCTGCACCCGGACCGGATCGTGATCGGCGTCCGGGGCGAGCGGGCCGAGAAGGTGCTGCGGGAGGTGTACGAGACGCCCATGTCGGAGGGGACCCCGCTGGTGGTCACCGACTTCCCGACCGCCGAGCTGGTCAAGACGGCCGCGAACTCCTTCCTCGCCACCAAGATCTCCTTCATCAACGCGATGGCGGAGGTCTGCGAGGCCGCCGGCGGCGACGTGGTCAAGCTGGCGGAGGCCATCGGCTACGACGAGCGGATCGGCGCGAAGTTCCTGCGGGCCGGGATCGGCTTCGGCGGCGGCTGCCTGCCGAAGGACATCCGGGCGTTCATGGCGCGCGCCGGCGAGCTCGGCGCGGACCAGGCGCTGACCTTCCTGCGGGAGGTCGACTCCATCAACATGCGCCGGCGCGGCCACATGGTGGAGCTGGCCCGCGAGGCGGTCGGCGGCTCCTTCCTCGGCAAGCGGGTCGCCGTGCTGGGCGCCACCTTCAAGCCCGACTCGGACGACGTCCGCGACTCGCCCGCGCTGAACGTGGCCGGGCAGATACACCTCCAGGGCGGCCAGGTCACCGTCTACGACCCCAAGGGCATGGACAACGCGCGCCGGGTCTTCCCGACCCTCGGGTACGCGGACTCCGCGCTCGCGGCGGCGCGCGGCGCGGAGGTGGTCCTGCACCTGACCGAATGGCGCGAGTTCCGCGACCTCGACCCGGCGGAGCTGGGCGCGGTCGTCACCGACCGGCTGATCCTGGACGGCCGCAACGCCCTCGACCCGGGCGTGTGGCGCGCGGCGGGCTGGACCTACCGCGCGATGGGCCGCCCGCGCGCGTAGCCCCCGTGCGCCTCCCGCGGGCGCTGGTGCGCGCCCGCCCGGCCGGGCCGTCCCCCTAGCTCCCGCGGTGCTGGGCGGCGCGGGCGGTGAATTCGGCGTCCCGTACCACGCGTTGGGCGTTGCCCCAGGTCAGGAGGGCCAGGTCGGCTTCGGGCCAGCCCCGGTCGAGGAGTTCGGCGATGAGCAGCGGGTAGCCCGACGGGTCGGTCAGGCCGGGTGGGCGGGCGGTGTCCCGCTCGGTGCCGAAGGCGGCGCCGAGGCCGACGCAGTGCGGGCCCGCGACGGACCGTACGTGTTCCACGTGGTCCGCCACCGCCTGCAGCGAGTCGCCGGTGCGCGCGGTGTCGAAGGTGACCATGGCCAGCCCGTTCGCCTCCCGGAGCGCGAGCAGCACCTCGTCGGTGACGTTGCCCGGGTGGGGGTTGAGGGAGGCGGCCGCCGTGTTGGAGACCAGGACGGGGGCCTTGGAGGCGCCCGCGATGCGGCGGGCCGCCGCCGGCGAGCAGCCGTCGAGGTCGAGCAGGACCGCCAGCCGGTTGGCCTCCCGGACCACCTCGTGGCCGAAGTCGGTGAGGCCGTCGCGGGCCCAGCTCGCGCCCGCGGGTGCGAGGAGGCGGACGCCGAGCGCGTGGAAGGCGCGCAGCGGGCCCAGTCCGCCGTTCAGCGTGCGGCCGGGTACGGGTCCGAGGAAGGAGGCGATCCGGCCGCGGTTGCGGGCGTCGGCCATGTCGCCCGCGGTGCGGGCCAGCAGGAGGCCGTCGGGGTAGCGGCGCAGCAGCGCGAGGGCCGCGTCGATCTGCTCCAGGGTGTCGGAGAGCACCTGGTCGTCGGTGGCGCCGTCGCGCGGTCCGCCGGGCGGGACGAGCAGGGACCAGAACTGCGCCCCCACTCCCCCGGCGCGCAGCCGCGGGATGTCGGTGTCGACCCCCGCCTCGGGGGTCTCGATGTCGTGGTACGGACGCTGCCGCAGGGTCCAGACGAGCGCGTTGGACCCGTCCGCGACGGGGTGGACGGAGAGCAGCTCGACGGCCCGCTCCAGTGCTCCGGACTCCACCGCGGGGGCGGGGAGGTCCTCCGCGCCGATGCCCGCGTAGGGCGGATCGTCCTGCAGGTCGGCCATGGCGTGGGCTCCGGTCTCGGCGGCAGCAGGGAGAGGTGGAGAGGTGGAGCCACCGTGACATGTGAGACGCGTGGGACGCCCGGCGGATGTGGCGTTCGGGTGTAACCGCCAGGTCAGGGCCGGTTACCGGGGCGGACCGGAGCCCGCCCCGGGCAAGCGGCCGGACCGTCCCGGGAGGAGGGGCCCGGAGGCCTCCCGGGGGGCGGGCCTAGAGCACCGCGTTCGACGGGCCCCTGGACTCGGTGAGGTCGCGGGAGACCGCCTCCGCGTCGCGCAGCGCCCGTACCGCGTTCGACCAGGTCAGTTTGGCCAGGTCGGCCCGGGACCAGCCGCGGGTGAGCAGTTCCGCGACCAGGTTCGGGTAGCCCGCCACGTCGTCCAGCCCGGAGGGGGTGAAGGCCGTGCCGTCGTAGTCCCCGCCGATGCCGATGTGGTCGACGCCGGCCACCGCGCGCATGTGGTCCAGGTGGTCCGCGACCGTGGCGGCCGTGGCCACCGGGCGCGGGCGGGCGGCTTCGAAGGCCCGGTGCAGGGCCATCGCCTCGGGGGTGGTGTCGAGGTGGTGGAAGCCGTGGGCGCGCAGGTTCTCGTCCGCCGCGAGGGTCCACTCGACCGCCGCCGGGAGGATGAACTTGGGGACGAACGTGGCCATGGCGACGCCGCCGTTGGCCGGCAGCAGCTCCAGCACGTCGTCGGGGACGTTGCGCGGGTGGTCGCAGACGGCCCGCGCGGAGGAGTGCGAGAAGATCACCGGTGCGGCCGAGACCGCCAGCGCGTCCCGCATGGTCGTCGCGGCGACGTGCGAGAGGTCCACGAGCATGCCGACGCGGTTCATCTCGCGGACGACCTCGCGGCCGAAGTCGCTCAGGCCGCCGTGCCGGGGTTCGTCGGTCGCCGAGTCCGCCCAGTCGATGGTGTCGTTGTGGGTGAGCGTCATGTACCGCACGCCCAGCCGGTACAGGGCGCGCAGGGTGGCGAGCGAGTTGGCGATGGAGTGGCCGCCCTCGGCGCCCATCAGCGAGGCGATCCGGCCGTCGGCGCGGGCGGCCTCCATGTCGTCCGCCGTCAGCGCCCGCACCAGGTCGCCGGGGTAGCGGTCGATGAGCTGGGCGACGGCGTCGATCTGCTCCAGGGTGGCGCTGACCGCCGTGTCCCCCGCGTAGTCGGAACGCACGTACACCGACCAGAACTGCGCGCCGACCCCGCCGGCGCGCAGCCGCGGGATGTCGGTGTGCAGGTGGGCGGACTGGTCGCCGGCGATGTCCCGGCGGGCCAGGTCGTAGCGCACCTGCTCGCGCAGCGCCCAGGGCAGGTCGTTGTGGCCGTCCACCACGGGGTGCGCGGCCAGCAGCTCGCGCGCCTCGTCCAGGCGCTGCGCGGCGCTCACTTGCCGAACCCGAAGGCGTCGGCGCCGGCGACCTTGGTGCGCAGCCGCTTGCCCTTCTCGGTGGCCTGCTCGTTCAGCTCCTGCTGGAAGTCGCGCATCCGGGCCAGCAGCTCCGGGTCGTGCGCGGCCAGCATCCGCACGGCCAGCAGGCCGGCGTTGCGCGCCCCGGCGACCGAGACGGTGGCGACGGGGACGCCGGCGGGCATCTGGACGATCGACAGCAGGGAGTCCATGCCGTCGAGGTACTTCAGCGGCACCGGCACGCCGATGACGGGCAGCGGGGTGACCGAGGCGAGCATGCCGGGCAGGTGGGCGGCCCCGCCCGCGCCCGCGATGATCGCCTTGAGGCCGCGTCCGGCGGCCTGCTCCCCGTACGCGACCATCTCGCGCGGCATCCGGTGCGCGGAGACGACGTCGACCTCGTACGGGACCTCGAACTCGTCGAGGGCCTGGGCGGCGGCCTCCATGACCGGCCAGTCCGAGTCCGAGCCCATGACGATGCCGACGACCGGCGCTGCGGAGGTGCTCATTCGGTGACCGTCCCTCGGAGGTAGTCGGCGGCGTGGCGGGCGCGCTCCCGCACGTCGTCCAGGTCGTCGCCGTAGGTGTTGACGTGGCCGACCTTGCGGCCGGGCTTCACGTCCTTGCCGTACATGTGGATCTTCAGCTGGGGGTCGTGGGCCATGCAGTGCAGGTAGGCCGCGTACATGTCGGGGTAGTCGCCGCCCAGCACGTTCGCCATGACCGTCCAGCGGGCCCGGGGGCGCGGGTCGCCCAGCGGGAGGTCCAGGACCGCCCGTACGTGGTTGGCGAACTGGGAGGTGACGGCGCCGTCCTGGGTCCAGTGGCCGCTGTTGTGCGGGCGCATCGCCAGTTCGTTGACGAGGATGCGGCCGTCGGTGGTCTCGAACAGCTCCACGGCCAGGTGGCCGGTGACGCCGAGCTCCGTCGCGATGCGCAGGGCCAGCGACTGGGCCTCGCCCGCGAGCTCCTCGCAGAGGCCGGGGGCGGGGGCGATGACCGTGTCGCAGACCCCGTCCACCTGGACGGACTCCACGACGGGGTAGGCCACCGCCTGGCCGTGCGGGGAGCGGACGATGTTGGCCGCGAGTTCGCGGACGTACGCCACCTTCTCCTCCGCCAGGACCGGGACGCCCGCCTTGAACGGGGCCTCCGCGTCCTGGGGGGTGCGGACGAACCACACGCCCTTGCCGTCGTACCCGCCGCGCACCGTCTTGAGGATGATCGGGAAGCCGCCGACCTCGTCCGCGAAGGCGCCCGCGTCCGCCGGATCGCGCACGATCCGGTGGCGGGGGCTGGGCGCGCCGATCTCGTCGAGCCGGGCGCGCATCACCCCCTTGTCCTGGGCGTGCACCAACGCGTCGGGCCCCGGGCGGACGGGGATGCCGTCCGCTTCCAGGGCCCGGAGGTGTTCGGTGGGGACGTGCTCGTGATCGAAGGTGATCACGTCGCAGCCGCGCGCGAAGGCGCGCAGTGTCTCCAGGTCGCGATAGTCGCCGATGACGACGTCGCTCACGACCTGGGCCGCCGAGTCCTGTGGGGTGTCACTGAGGATCTTGAATTTGATGCCGAGGGGGATGCCCGCCTCGTGGGTCATGCGGGCGAGCTGTCCGCCGCCGACCATGCCGACTACCGGGAACGTCACTCCTCCAGGGTATCGGGCGGTATTCGGCCACCGGGACCCGCATGCGCGCGGGAGCGGCCCGGACCGGTCGGTGTGCCGTGCGTCGCACGGGGCGCGAAGGCACAGACGGAGCGTGCGGGCGACACTTAACATGGGCGGGTTGACGGAGTACACCGGACGCCCCGCGCGGGGCGGCGACCGACAGGACTGGCCATCTGATGAGCACGCCGGGAAACGCCTCCGTCCTCGAACGGGTACGGGGTCTGGCGCGCGAGGCCGCCAAGTTCGGCGCGGTCGGCGGGCTGGGCGTGCTGGTCAATCTGGGCGTCTTCAACCTGATCCGGCACACGACGGACCTCCAGGTGGTCCGCGCGAGCGTGATAGCCACCGTCGTGGCCATCGCCACGAACTACCTCGGCTTCCGCTACTTCGCCTACCGGGACCGCGCGCAGAGCGGCCGGACGCGCGAGCTGGCCCTCTTCGCCGCCTTCAGCGCGGTGGGCCTGGTCATCGAGAACGGCGTGCTGTACACGGCGACGTACGGGTTCGGCTGGGACGGCCCGGTCGCGACGAACGTCTTCAAGTTCCTCGGCATCGGGACGGCCACCGTCTTCCGGTTCTGGTCGTACCGGACCTGGGTCTTCCGGGCCCTGCCCGCGTCCGCCCCCGTACCGGCCGCGGACGCCCCGGCCGGTACGGGGCCGCGGCCCGGGCCGGGGCGCCGGCCCGAACCGCTGCCCGAGCCGGCTCCCGCGAACAACTAGGTCGTCTCTTTCGGATCTTGTCGGCCGAGCCCGCGGCGTCTGGTGCCGTGCCTGGGCGTGCTGCCGGGGCGCTCGCGTACTGGACGTACGTGGTCGCCTCGGCAGTGCGGCCAGGCACGGTGCCAGGCGTCGCGGGCCCGGCAAGATCCGAAAGAGACGGCCTAGCGGCGTCCGGGCGCCACGGCCTAGCGGACCGTGGCCTCCGGTTCGGTCCGTTCCGGGGCGGTGCGGCTGAGGAAGAGGGCGAAGACCGGCGGCTGCGCCTGGAGCAGTTCGAGCCGTCCGCCGTCGGCCTCGGCGAGGTCGCGGGCGACCGCGAGGCCGATCCCGGTGGAGTTGCGGCCGCTGATGGCCCGCTCGAAGATCCGGTTGCCGAGGTCCGGGGGGACGCCGGGGCCCTCGTCGGTGACCTCCAGCACCGCCTGGTTGCCGATGAGGCGGGTGCGCAGGGCGACGGTGCCGCCGCCGTGCATGAGCGCGTTCTCCACCAGGGTCGCGAGCACCTGCGAGACGGCTCCGGGGGTGCCCACGGCCCGTACGCCCTGCTTGCCGGAGCGCACGATGGCCCGGCCGGCGCTGCGGTAGGCCGGCCGCCACTCCTCGACCTGCTGCTTGACGACCTCGTCGAGGTCGAAGGGGACCGCGGAGCCGGTCCGCGGGTCCCGGGAGTTCGTCAGCAGCCGCTGCACCACGTCGGTGAGCCGCTCGACCTGGGCGAGGGCGATCGTCGCCTCCTCCCGCACGGTCTCCATGTCCTCGGTGACCGTGATCTCCTCCAGCCGCATCGACAGCGCGGTGAGAGGGGTGCGCAGCTGGTGCGAGGCGTCCGCGGCCAGCCGCCGCTCGGCGGTGAGCATCCGGCCGATCCGCTCGGCGCTGGAGTCCAGGACGTCCGCGACGCGGTCCAGCTCGGGGACGCCGTAGCGCTTGTGGCGGGGGCGCGGGTCGCCGGAGCCGAGCCGCTCGGCGGTCTCGGCGAGGTCGGTGAGGGGGGAGGCGAGCCGGTTCGCCTGCCGTACGGCGAGCAGGACGGCCGCCACGACGGCCAGCAGGGCCACCGCGCCGACCACGGCCAGGGTCCGTACGACCTCCCGGGTGACGGTGGAGCGGGCCTCCTCGACGACCACGACCTCGCCCTGTTCGCCGCGGGCGGTGCCCCGGATGACGCTGTCGGTGAGGCGGGGGCCGACTTCGATGGGCGCCTGGCCGGGGATGCCGATCCGGGCGTAGGTGCCGGTGTCGAGGAGTTCGGCGAGGGCGGCGGAGTCGATCGGCTTGTTCTCCAGGACCTCGGACTCGACGACGCCGACGAGCCGCAGGGCCTCCGACTCGATCCGGTCCTGGGCGCTGCTGGTGATGGTCCGGGTCTCCACGATCACCAGGGAGACCCCGAAGACGGCGATCACGACGAGGACCACGGCGAGGGTGGAGTTGATCAGGCGGCGGCGCATGCCCTAGAGCATGCCCCAGTGCGGGGTACGGGACATCGTCCCGGACCCCGTGGGACGGAGCGGGGGCAGGCGCGGGGCCGGCCCGGGGTGCCGGCCCCGGGTCAGCTCTTCTCGAAGCGGAAGCCGACGCCGCGGACGGTGGCGATGTAGCGGGGGTTGGCGGCGTCGTCGCCGAGCTTCTTGCGCAGCCAGGAGATGTGCATGTCGAGGGTCTTGGTGGAGGACCACCAGGTGGTGTCCCACACCTCGCGCATGAGCTGGTCGCGGGTGACGACCCGGCCCGCGTCGCGCACCAGGACGCGCAGCAGGTCGAACTCCTTGGCGGTGAGCTGGAGCTCCTCCTCCCCCATCCAGGCCCGGTGCGACTCGACGTCGATCCGTACGCCGTGGGTGGCGGGGGGCTGGCTGGCCTCGGTGGCGCCGCGCCGGAGCAGGGCCCGGACCCGGGCCAGGAGCTCGGCGAGCCGGAAGGGCTTGGTCACGTAGTCGTCGGCGCCCGCGTCCAGGCCCACGACCGTGTCGACCTCGTCCGCGCGGGCGGTCAGGACGAGGATCGGGAAGCCGTGGCCCTCGGCGCGCAGCCGGCGGGCCACTTCGAGGCCGTCCATCCCGGGCAGGCCGAGGTCGAGGACGACGAGGTCGACGCCGCCCTGCAGTCCCGCGTCCAGGGCGGTGGGGCCGTCCTCCCGGACCTCGACCTCGTAGCCCTCTCGGCGCAGGGCGCGAGCCAGGGGTTCCGAGATGGAAGCGTCGTCCTCGGCGAGCAGTACACGCGTCATGTGGGTGATGGTAGTCCGCGGCGGCGGCCCTGAAAGGCCCCTGGGCATAGCCCTCTGGATCTGGGTATACGAACCGTCATGGGCCTTCGAATGGGGCGGAACGGTTCCCCGGAATCCTGTGATCCATATCTCAAGTCCTTCCATATGCCGCAGTGTCGTGTCGTATGGTGGCGAGACGCCTGATGCACTACTCAGGGGATCTTTGTGCCGAAAAACGGGCCGAAGACCTCAATTTCTGCTCTGGTCGGTTTGCCCGACCCAGATGACAGTGAATGACCTGTGGGCCGGGCTCTTCTCGCGACGGTGCGCGAAGGGCGTGGATCCCGGTGCCGGATGTCCTTCCGCCCCTCACCTGAAGGGGCGGCCCCCGAGGCGTGGGGCGGGACACGGGGTCGCCGGTGCCGGCCACCCCTCACCGGGCGCTACCAGGGCTCACGAAGCCCGGCGTCCCGAGCAAGCAAGGATCGACCATGGCTTCCAGCCTGACGACGGACTCCTCCAGGCCACCGGCCGAAGAGAAGACCTTCTTCGGCCACCCCCGTGGCCTGGCCACGCTGTTCATGACCGAGATGTGGGAGCGCTTCTCCTACTACGGCATGCGCGCCCTCCTCGTGTACTACCTGGTCTCGGGTGGTGCCGACGCCGCCACGGGCAGCCAGGGCGGCGGTCTGGCCATGACCGCGGCCACGACGACGGCCATCTACTCCGTGTACGTCTCGATGGTCTACCTGATGGCCATGCCCGGCGGCTGGTTCGGTGACCGTGTCTGGGGTGCCCGCAAGACGGTCGCCATCGCCGGCTTCGTGATCATCGGCGGCCACCTGTCGCTGGCCCTGCCCGGCCAGGCGATGTTCTTCGTCGGTCTGATCCTCGTGGCGGCCGGTTCCGGCCTGCTCAAGGCCAACATCTCCACGATGGTCGGCCACCTGTACGACGGTCCCGAGGACCCGCGCCGCGACGGCGGCTTCACCCTCTTCTACGTGGGCATCAACCTCGGCGCCTTCATCGCCCCGTTCGTGGTCGGAACGGTCGGCAAGGAGTACAACTGGCACGTCGGCTTCGGCCTCGCCGCCGCCGGCATGGCCGTGGGTCTCGCGCAGTTCCTGCTCGGCACCAAGCACCTGAGCCCGAAGAGCAGCCTGGTCCCGAACCCGCTCTCGGCCGAGGAGCGCAAGGCCGTCCTCACCAAGGTCGCCTTCGCGGTCCTGGGCATCGCCGTCTTCTACGGCGCCGTGGTCGCGCTCGGCCACTACACGCTCAACTGGGCCCTGGTGCCGCTGACCCTGGCCGGCCTGGTCATCCCGGTCGCCGTCCTGGCGCGCATCAAGCGCGACAAGGACCTGTCGCTGACCGAGCAGTCGAAGATGACGGCCTACATCTGGTTCTTCATCGCCGCGGCCGTGTTCTGGATGATCTACGACCAGGGCGGCTCCACGCTGTCGCTGTTCGCCGACTCCAAGACCGCCGACACCGTCTTCGGCCTCGGCTTCTCGGCCACCTGGTACCAGTCGCTGAACCCGCTGTTCGTGATGGCGCTGGCCCCGGTCTTCGCCTGGCTGTGGCTGTGGCTGGCCCGCAAGAACCAGGAGCCGAACACCATCGTGAAGTTCGCGATGGGCCTGGTCCTGGTCGGCGCGTCCTTCTTCGTCTTCATCGTCCCGATGAACATGGCGGGCGACGGCACCAAGGTCTCCCCGATGTGGCTGGTCTCGATCTACATGATCCAGACCATAGGCGAGCTGTGCCTGTCCCCGGTCGGCCTCTCGGTGACCACGAAGATGGCCCCGCAGAAGTACGCCTCGCAGATGATGGGCGTCTGGTTCCTCGCCGTCACCGCCGGCGACTGCACCACCAGCCTCCTGTCGCTCGGCGGCGTGGACCTGAACGGCCTGTGGGTGATCGCCTTCGAGGCGACCGCCGCCGTCCTCGCGGGCGTCGCGGTCTACTCGTACCGCAAGAAGGTCCAGTCCCTGATGGGCTCGGTGCACTGACGCACCCCGCACCCCGTACGACAGGGCGGCCCGGCACACCGGAAGGTGTGCCGGGCCGCCCTGTCGTACGGCGGGGCTACCGGATGCCGCGCAGGCGGCGCCACGGGGTGAAGGTGAAGACCGCGCCGCCGAGCAGGATGACCGTGCCCGCGACCAGGGCGAGGGCCTTGACGCCGCCGCCGTCCTGCGCGCCGGTCTCGGCGAGGCCGCCCGAGGCCGCGGCGGAGCCGCCCGACCCGCCGGAGCCGCCCGTGGTGGCCGGGGAGCCGGAGCCGCCCTCCTGGGCGGTGGTGTCCAGTTCCAGCGAGACGGCGCTGCTGGCCGCCTTGCAGGGCACCGTCAGCGGGGTGGAGCCGGGTGCCATGGTGACCTCGATGGCCATGTCGGACGGGCTCAGGGTGGTCTTGCCCGTCTTGCCGGGCGTGTAGGTGCCCGTCATGTCGCTCAGGCTGACGCCCGCGCCCTGGCCGATGGGTTCGGCGTTGGCCGGGCCGTTGACCTTGACGACGCCGGTGTCGGCGCCGCCCAGCCTGATCTGCATCGAGGGCTTGAGTGCGCCCTTGGGCAGGGGCAGCGGGGCCTTCATGGCGTCCTTGGCCGTCTTGACCGTCAGGTCGTAGCGTCCGCCGTTCTTCCTGGCGTTGACGGTGACGGGGGTGGTGATGCCGCCGGGGACGGTCGCGCCGCAGTCGAACTTCACGTCGACGGCCTTGCCCGGGAAGTCGGTCTGGCCGCCGCTCCCGCCGGTGGTCGCGCCGCCCGTGGTCGCGCCGCCCGTGGTGGTGCCGCCCGTGGTGGTGCCTCCGGTGGTCGTGCCTCCGGTGGTCGTGCCGCCCGTCGTCGTGCCGCCCGTGGAGCCGGCCGCCACGTCGATGGTCGCCCCGGCGCCCACGTCGCCCACCGGGGCGCACTTCGTGGTGAAGGTGCCGATCGGGAACGTCACGGCGACGTCGTACGCACCGGGAGTCAGGGTGATCTTGCCGGCCTTGGTGAGCTTGAGCTTGCCCTTCATGGCCGACATGACCATGGGCGCCTTCTTCGGGATCTCCGGGTTCTTCTTCTCCCCCGCGACCTTCAGCTCGCCGCCCCCGCCACCGACCGTGATCACCCCGGTGGGCAGGACGGAGTCCTGGGGGATCACCATCAGGTCGGTGTTGTTCGAGGCCGGCTTGACGGTCTCCCAGACCACGTCGACCTCGTCGCCGACCTTGGCGGTGGCCGGGGCGGTGATCTTCGCGGTGGTGTCGCCCTCCACGGGACCGCCGCCGCCGGCCGGCGGTACGCACTTGACCTTGAACGTCGTCTCGGCCGCCTGGGCGGGAGAAGCCGCCAGGGCGATGCCCGCGCCGCCGAGCAGCAGCGCGACCACGGCCGCGCTCACCCTCCGTTGGGTCTTCACGAATGTCCCTTCGTCGTCGAACGGTTCTCAGACGGTGCGGACGTCTGCGGTGCTGTCTCCGGCGCGCTGTCCGGGGTGAACCACGGCAGGACCGCCGTGGTGGTCTGTGGGGGCTCGGGCGCCCGCTCGGCGCGGGCCGGCACGGGGCCGCGTAGGGGCACCCGCGGCAGCCGGGCCGTCACGGCCGAGGCCGCCTCCGCCAGGCGCGCCCCGCGGTGGCGGCCGCCGCCGGCCGCGTCGCGCGGGCGGACCCGGTCGACGACGGCCATCCCGACGCGGAAGACGGCGGCCGGGACGACCAGCAGGAGCAGCGCCCAGAAGAGCAGGACGCCGTACGGGCGGTCCACGCCCCAGGGCTGGGTGGCCAGCACCGTCTCGCCGTACTTGAGGGAGACCGTGTAGTCCCCGTACGCGCCCGCGCCGAGGGCCACGTCGAGGGCGATCTCGGCCTTGCCGCCGGGCGGGATGGTGCCCTTCCACCGGGCCTCCTCCCACAGGGGCGCGAACACCCCGTGCGCGGTGCCGAGTTGGAAGACCGGATCCTTGACGGGGGCGGTGCCGAGGTTGCCCACGGTCACCTTGAACGTGCGGGCGGGCGGGGCGCCGAACCAGGTCAGCACCCCGTCCCCGCCGTCCAGCCGGACCCCGGTGAGCATCGCGAGGCGGGCCGTGCCGGACTCGGCGGGCAGGTCGGCCACCGGATGGTCGGTGATCTTCAGGGGGGCGGCGACGGTGGACCGGTCCCCGTTGACGGAGGCGACGTTGACGACGCAGGGGCAGGGCTTGGGCGGCGCGACCACCGGCAGCCGGGCGGTGAAGCGGCCGTCGCCGGCCACCGCGACCGCGGCGCCGTCGGCGTTGGCGCAGCTGTTGGTGCCGCCGATCATGTTCTGGCCGCAGACGAGCAGCATCACCATCGTCCCGGCCCGCCAGCCGGTGCCGGTGACCGTGATCTCGGTGCCCTTCGCGGCCTCCTGGAGCGAGAGCGCCACGGCCGGCCGGCCCTCCTCCGCCCCGGCCGGCGCGGCCGGGGACAGGACGAGGGCGCACACCGCCAGGCCGGCGGCGAGCAGGGCCGCGAGCCGCGCCCCGGCACGGACCGGGCGCGGGGGCGCGGGCGCGGCCGGGCTCGGGGCCGTGGCCGGGCGCGAGACGTACGCCTGGGCGCTCACCTTGGCGCTCACCTGGGGACTCCCGTCAGCTCGTGTTCCGGTGCGCGGACCGGGCCCGGACGGGCCGGTGTCCCGTCGCAGGGTGCGTCGCGGCCGGGCGCCGGCGGGTCCTGGCTGGTCCGCCGGGCGCGGAGGAGGTACCGCGCGGCTCCCACGGCCGCGGCGAGGAGCAGCAGCCCCGCGCCGGTCCGGCCGGCCGCCCGCCACGGCACGAACCACGCGTCGGCACCGCCCGACGCGCGGGCGCCGCCGGGCGCGGTGGCGGTGAGGGTGACGCGCGCCCGGTCCAGGGCGGGGGCGCCGGGCCAGGGCTCGGTCAGCGCCACCCGCTGCCCCGGGAGCAGTTCCAGCGGTAGGGCGTGGGCGGGGCGGCCCGGCAGGGCGCCGAAGCGGCCCCGGGCCCGCAGGGAGAGTGCGGGGGCGAGGACCGTGTTGCCGCGGTTGACCAGGGTGTACGCGACCTCCGTGGCGGCGCCGCGGCCCCGGACGGTGACGTCCTCGACGGTGAGTGCGGCCAGGGGCGGGCCGCCGACCCGCAGGTGGACCCGTACGGCCGCCTCCCGGCCCGCTTCGGCGGCGACCACGGCGGCGGGGTGGTCGCCGGGAGGGGCGGAGGGCGGGAGGGTGACGGTGAAGGGGACCACCGCGCGGGTGCGGGGCGGGACCGTCACCGTGGCGCCCGGCCCGAACGCGAACCAGACACCGGCGCCCGCTCCGGCCCCGGCCGGTTCCCGGGCGGGGCGCACCGCGGGGGCGCCCTCGGGGGTGTCGCGGGCGTCGGCCCCGCGCAGGGTGACGGTGCGCGCCCGGTCGGAGGTGTTGGTCAGGGCGAGGCGGTCCTCCAGCACCGTGCCGGGGGCGCCGGCCAGGTAGAAGTACGGCCGGACGCCGTCGGGCCGGACCGCGGCCCCGGCGGCGGGCCCGGCGGTCCAGCCGGGGGCGTCGGCGGCGGGCGCGGGGGCGTCGGCGGCGGGCGCGGGGGCGTCGGCGGCGGGCGCGGGGGCGGGCGCGGACCTCGCGGCGGGGCCGGCGGCGGCCGGGCGCGCGGGGACCGGCGCCGCCGCGGCCGGGTGCGTCGCGGCGGGCGCGCACAGCGCGGCGGCGGCCAGGAGCGCCGCGACCACCCGGGCCGCGGCGGACGAGGCCGCGACCGGCCGGGTGGGCCTTCTCGGGGTGTGGAGCACGGGCATGGCCGGGGGTGCTCCGTTCAGGACCGGGCCCGCTGGCCGCGCCGGGTCAGCCAGAGCGTCCCGGCGGCGCCGGTCAGCAGGACGGTGCCGCCGAGGGTGCCGAGGGCGACGGCCGAGTCGAGGGGGCCGGTCTGCGGCAGGGTGTCCCCGGTGGCGCCGCCGCCGGACGGCGGGTCCGCGGCGGGGGCTCCGCCGCCGGCCGCGGTGACGTCCAGCTCCAGGGCGGGGGCGGGTCCGTTGCCCGGGGTGCAGGTGGTCGTGGTGCCCATCGCCTTGATGGTGAGGACGCCGGCGGTGAAGGTGACCTTGCCGCTCTTCTTGGGCGTGTAGGTGCCCGACAGGTCGCCGATCTTGATCGGGGCGTTGGCGGGGGCGGCCTCGGCGTTGGGCGGGCCGGAGACCGGGACGGAGGCCTTCTCGGCGCCGCCCACGACGATGACCGCGCTGGGGGACATCGCGCCCTTGCCCAGTTCGATGGGGCTCGACGAGACGCCCTTCTGGAAGGACATCGTCAGCTTGTAGCCGCCGCCCTCCTTGACGGCCTTGATGTCGATGGGCGACACCGCCGACTTGTCGCCGATCGGCGTCTTGCAGTTGTAGGCCACGTCGACGACGGCGGCACGGGCCGCGGGGGCGGCCAGCAGGACCGCCGATCCGGCCAGCGCGGAGGCCAGCGCGAGCGCGGTGGAGCGTTTCCGGTCGGACACCTTGGTCTTCCCCTCGGCCACAAGTTACTGACGACACATCAGATTGGTGGCTCAAGGTACGCCCGGGGCCTTACGGAGGGAAGACACGGGACGGCCCGGATCAACGGGCCCGCGCAGGGGTGTGTTCGGGGGGCGTCCGGCGGCGGGCGGCCCGTCTTCCGGCGGTGCCCGGACGGCCCGGCGGCCGTGTCCCGTCCGGGTCCGGGCCGTGTACCGGCCCCGTCCGGACGGCGCTCCCGCGGTGTTCCGTGCCGTGCGCCGCCGCCCGTCCGGAACCCGCCCGTCCGGAGCCTGTGCGGGCCCCGGGCGGCCGGCCGGGCCCGGCGTCGTCAGACCGCGCGCACCCCGCGCTGCCAGACCTCCGCGACGAGCGGGACGCCCGGCCGGTAGGCGAGGTGCACGTGGCTGGGGGCGTCGAGCAGGGCCAGGTCGGCGCGGGCGCCGGGGGCGAGCACCCCGATGTCGGAGCGGCGCAGGGCGCGGGCGCCGCCCGCGGTGGCCGACCACAGGGCCTCGTCGGGGGTCATCCGCATGTCGCGGACGGCGAGGGCGATGCAGAACGGCATGGAGCTGGTGTAGGAGGAGCCGGGGTTGCAGTCCGTCGAGAGGGCCACGGTCGCGCCGGCGTCGAGCAGCCGGCGGGCGTCGGGCCACGCGGCGCGGGTGGAGAACTCGGCGCCGGGCAGCAGGGTGGCGACCGTCGTGCCCGCGGCCTGGCCCAGCGCGTCCACGTCGGCGTCGGTGAGGTGGGTGCAGTGGTCGGCGGAGGCGGCTTCGAGCTCCACGGCGAGCTGCACGCCGGGGCCGTGGCCGAGCTGGTTGGCGTGGACGCGCGGGACGAGTCCGGCCGCCGCGCCCGCGGTGAGGACGGCGCGGGCCTGGTCCCCGTCGAAGGCGCCCTTCTCGCAGAAGACGTCCACCCAGCGGGCGTACGGGGCGCAGGCGGCGAGCATCTCGCCGGTGACGAGGTCGACGTAGCCGGCCGGGTCGTCGGCGTAGTCGGGGGGGACGATGTGCGCGCCGAGGTAGGTGACCTCCTCCGTGTGCGCGGCGGCGATGCGCAGGGCGCGGGCCTCGTCGGCGGTGGTCAGGCCGTAGCCGGACTTGGTCTCGAAGGTGGTGGTGCCCTGGCGGCGGGCCTCGGCCAGGTGGCGCACCAGGTTGGCCTCCAGCTCCGCGTCGCCGGCGGCGCGGGTGGCGGCGACGGTGGTGCGGATGCCGCCGGCCGAGTAGCTGCGGCCGGACATGCGGGCGTTGAACTCGGCGGTGCGGTCGCCCGCGAACAGCAGGTGGGAGTGGGAGTCGACGAAGCCGGGGACGACGGCCCGGCCGCCCGCGTCGTACGAGGTGTCGGCGGCCGGGGCGTCGGCGGCGGGACCGACCCAGGCGACGCGCTCGCCGTCGAGGACGACCGCGGCGTCGCGGACCAGGCCGAGCGGGGAGCCGTCGCCGAGGGCCGGGTCGTTGGTGACGAGGCTGCCGATGTGGGTGATGACGGTGGTGGTCATGGTTCCTCTCGGGGCGCGGGAGGGCACCGTCAGGCGCGCAGGGCCGCGATGGACTCGGACAGGGCGGACGGGACGTCCGGCACCAGGGTGTGGGCGCCGTCGCGCACGACGTGGCGGCCGCCGACGACCGTGTGGCGCACGTCGGCCGCGGTGGCGGCGAAGACGGCCGTCTCGGCGCCGAAGCGGGTCGGCGGGCCGGCGGTGCGGACGGAGTCGAGGGCGATCGTGGTGAAGTCCGCGAGCGCGCCCGGCTCCAGCCGGCCCGCGTCGGTCCGGCCGAGGGCCGCGTGGCCGTCCTCGGTGGCGGCGGTGAGCAGGGCGTTCGCCGTCCAGTGGCCCCGGGTGCGGCTGCGCAGGCGTTCGTTGAGCTCCAGTGCGCGGGCCTCTTCGAAGAGGTCGATCACGGCGTGGCTGTCGCTGCCGAGGGACAGCGGGCTGCCCTCCCGCTGGAGGCGGGGGGCCGGGCCGGTGCCGTCCGCGAGGTCGCGTTCGGTCGTGGGGCACATGCAGGTGCCGGTGGCGGAGGCGCCCAGCAGCGTGATGTCCTCGGCGGTCAGGTGCGTGTTGTGGACGCCGGTGGTGTCCGGGCCCAGGACGCCGTGGTCGGCGAGCAGCCGGGTCGGGGTGCGGCCGTGGGCGGCCAGGCAGGCCTCGTTCTCGGCGGTCTGCTCCGAGAGGTGGACGTGCAGCGGGGCCCGGCGCTCGCGCGCCCAGTCGGCGACGGTGGCCAACTGGTCGGCGGGCACGGCGCGCACCGAGTGGATCGCGGCGCCGATCAGGGCGTGCGCGCGGGGCCTGAGGACGCTCGCCCGCTCGGCCCACGCGTCGGCGGTGCCGTCGGAGAAGCGCAGCTGGTGCGGGTCGGGGGCCTGCCCGAAGCCCGCCGAGAGGTAGGCCGTGTCGAGCAGGGTGATGCGGATGCCGGCCGCGGCGGCGGCCTCGATCAGGGCCTCGCCCATGGCGTTGGGGTCGGCGTAGGGGGCGCCGCCGGGGGCGTGGTGGACGTAGTGGAACTCGCCGACGTTCGTGATGCCGGCCAGCGCCATCTCGGCGTACACGGCGCGGGCGAGCGCGAAGTAGCTGTCGGGGGTGAGGTTCTGGGCGGCCTTGTACATGAAGTCGCGCCAGGTCCAGAAGGTGCCGGAGCCCACCTGGACGGTGGAGCGCAGGGCCCGGTGGAAGGCGTGCGAGTGGGCGTTGGCCAGGCCCGGGAGGGTCAGGCCGCGCAGCACCTCGGCGCCGGGCGGCGGCGCGGGCACCTCGGTGCGCAGCGCGCCGATCCGCCCGTCGGCGGTGACGTCCAGGGCGACGCCCGGCTCGACGTGGGTGCCGAGCCAGGCGTGCTCCAGCCAGTACGTCTTGTGCGCGGTCACCTGCACGCGAGTCCTTCCAGTACGTCGGCGAGGGCCAGGACGCCCGCCACGCAGTCGTCCTCGGCGGCGAACTCCCGCGGGGAGTGGGAGACGCCGGTCGGGTTCCGTACGAACAGCATCGCGGTCGGGACGGCCGCGGAGAGGATGCCGGCGTCGTGTCCCGCGCCCGTGCCTAGGACGGGGACGGATCCGCCCAGGATGCGGTCGAGTTCGTCGCGCAGGGCGTGTTCGAACTCGACGACCGGGGTGAAGGACTCGCGGACGGTGTCGAGGTCGGTGCCGTCCCGGTCGGCGCGCTCGCGGGCGGCCTTCTCGACGGCGGTGACGACGGTGTCCAGGGTGGCCTGGTCGGCGGCGCGCGCGTCGAGCCAGCCGCGGACCAGCGAGGGGATGGCGTTGACCCCGTTGGGTTCGACGGAGACCTTCCCGAAGGTGGCGACGGCCCCGGCGAGGGCCGCCTCCGTACGGGCGGCCAGCACGGTCGCCGCGTACGTCAGCATCGGGTCGCGGCGGTCCACGAGGCGGGTGGTGCCGGCGTGGTTGGCCTCGCCGCGGAAGTCGAAGCGCCAGCGGCCGTGCGGCCAGATCGCGGAGGCGATGCCGACGCGGTCGCCGGAGAGGTCCAGGGCGCGGCCCTGCTCGACGTGGAGTTCGACGAAGGCGCCGATGCGGGCGAGCCGTTCGGGGTCGGCCCCGATGGCGTCGGGGTCGTGGCCGGCGGCCTCCATGGCGCGGGGCAGGGTGGTGCCGTCCGCGTCGCGGAGCTCGTACGCCTTCTCCTTGGTCAGCTGTCCGGCGCTGAGCCGGGAGCCGACGCAGGCGAGGCCGAAGCGGGCCCCTTCCTCGTCGCCGAAGTTGGTGACGGCCAGCGGCCTGGAGAACTCCGCTCCCCTCCGGCGCAGTTCGTCCAGGGCCGCGAAGGAGGACACCACCCCGAGGGGGCCGTCGAAGGCCCCGCCGTCGGGGACGGAGTCCAGGTGCGAGCCGGTGACGACGGCGTCGCCCGCGAGCGGGTCGCCGAGCCAGGCCCACTGGTTGCCGTTGCGGTCGGTCTCGTACGTCAGGCCGCGCGCCTCGGCCTGCTCCCGGAACCAGGTCCGGCAGTCGGCGTCGGCGCGGGTCCAGGCGTGGCGGCGGTAGCCGCCGGAGCCGGGGTGGCGGCCGATCGGGGCGAGCTCGGCCCACATGGTGTGGAACGAGGGGGCGCCGGGCGCGGGGGTCGTGCTCACGCGTCGTCGCCCTCGCGCATCGGGATGCGGACGTCGCGCTCGTCGGCGACCGTCTCGGCGATGTCGTAGCCGGCGTCGACGTGGCGGATGACGCCCATGCCGGGGTCGTTGGTCAGCACGCGGCGGATCTTCTCGCCGGCGAGCGGGGTGCCGTCGGCGACGGTGACCTGGCCCGCGTGGATGGAGCGGCCCATGCCGACGCCGCCGCCGTGGTGGATGGAGACCCAGGAGGCGCCGGAGGCCACGTTGACCATGGCGTTGAGGAGCGGCCAGTCGGCGATGGCGTCGGAGCCGTCGAGCATGGCCTCGGTCTCGCGGTACGGGGAGGCGACCGAGCCGCAGTCGAGGTGGTCGCGGCCGATGACCAGCGGGGCGGCCAGTTCGCCGCCGGCGACCATGTCGTTGAAGCGCTCGCCGGCCTTGTCGCGCTCGCCGTAGCCGAGCCAGCAGATGCGGGCGGGCAGGCCCTGGAAGTGGACGCGCTCGCCGGCCATCTTGATCCAGCGGTGCAGGGACTCGTTCTCGGGGAAGAGCTCCAGCAGCGCCCGGTCGGTCTTGTGGATGTCGGACGCCTCGCCGGAGAGGGCGGCCCAGCGGAAGGGGCCCTTGCCCTCGCAGAACAGCGGCCGGATGTAGGCGGGGACGAAGCCGGGGAAGGCGAAGGCGCGGTCGTAGCCGGCGAGCCGGGCCTCGCCGCGGATGGAGTTGCCGTAGTCGAAGACCTCGGCGCCGGCGTCCATGAAGCCGACCATGGCCTCGACGTGCCGGGCCATGGACTCGCGGGCGCGGGTGGTGAAGCCCGCCGGGTCCTTGGCCGCCGCGTCCGCCATGTCCTCGAAGGCGACGCCGACGGGGAGGTAGGCGAGCGGGTCGTGGGCGGAGGTCTGGTCGGTCACGATGTCGATCGGGGCGCCCTCGGCCAGCAGCTGCGGCAGCAGTTCGGCGGCGTTGCCCAGCAGGCCGATGGAGAGCGGGCGGCGGGCGTCTCGGGCCTCGGTGGCCAGTGCGAGCGCGTGCCGCGGGCTGTCGGCCCTCACGTCCAGGTAGCGGTGCTCGATGCGGCGCTCGATGGCGCGCGGGTCGACGTCGATGCAGATGGCGACGCCGTCGTTCATCGTCACGGCCAGCGGCTGGGCGCCGCCCATGCCGCCGAGGCCCGCGGTGAGGGTGATGGTGCCCGCGAGGGTGCCGCCGAACTTCTTCGCGGCGACGGCGGCGAAGGTCTCGTAGGTGCCCTGGAGGATGCCCTGGGTGCCGATGTATATCCACGAGCCGGCCGTCATCTGCCCGTACATGGTCAGGCCGAGGTGCTCCAGGCGGCGGAACTCCTCCCAGTTGGCCCAGTCGCCGACGAGGTTGGAGTTGGCGAGCAGGACGCGCGGCGCCCATTCGTGGGTCTGCATGACGCCGACCGGGCGGCCGGACTGGACGAGCATCGTCTCGTCCTGCCTGAGGGTCCGCAGCGTGCGGACCATGGCGTCGTACGAGCGCCAGTCGCGGGCGGCCTTGCCGGTGCCGCCGTAGACGACGAGCTTGTCGGGGTGCTCGGCCACCTCGGGGTCGAGGTTGTTCTGGAGCATCCGCAGCGCGGCCTCCTGCTGCCATCCCAGGGTGCTGAGTGCGGTACCGCGCGAGGCCCGTACGGGGCGAGGTCCTGACATGGCTGCGTCTCCTCCGGTGTTGGTCAATCCATTCACATCCTGTCGCCATGAATAGGTTCAGTCAACAGCTGCGGACGCCTCCGCCCGGTGATCTGATGGCGTACATGACCTCCGAGCGGCTCCCGCACACCGGCGCCCGCACCGGGCCCGACGCGGCCACCGGCACCGGCAGCGATGCCGGGACCGGTGCCGGGGCGGTGGGCGGCGCCGGGGCGGCCGCCGTCGCCCGCCGCCGGGACCTCGCCGTGCGGGCCGCCGTCGCCGGGGGCCTGCTGGAGCGCGAGCCCCTGGTCTGCCTGCTCGACGTGGACGGCATCCGCGCCTCCGCCGCCGAACTGACCGCCGCCTTCGCGGCCGCGCTGCCCCCGGGCACCCCGGTGCTGCACGCCTTCGCCGTCAAGGCCGCCCCGCTCGTCCCGGTGCTGCGCCTGCTCGCCCGCGCCGGCCTCGGCTGCGAGGCCGCCGGGCCCGGCGAGCTCGCACTGGCCCGGGCCGCCGGGGTGGCCCCGGAGCGCATCGTCCTGGACTCGCCCGCGAAGACGGCCGGCGAGCTGCGCGCGGCCCTGGACCTCGGCGTCGCCGTCAACGCCGACAGCCGCCAGGAGCTGGCGCGCCTCGACGGCCTGGTCGCGGCGGCCCCCACCGCGTCCCCGGTCGGCGTACGGATCAACCCCCAGACCGGCGCGGGCGCCATCGCCGCCCTGTCCACCGCGACCGCGACCTCGAAGTTCGGGATCGCCCTGCGCGACCCGGGCGCCCGGGAGTGGCTCGTACGGGCCTTCCTGGACCGCCCGTGGCTGACCCGGCTGCACGTCCACTCGGGCTCCCAGGGCGTTCCGCTGCCGCTGATGGCCCAGGGGGTGCGGGAGCTGCACGCCCTGGCCGAGGAGGTCAACGCGGCGGCCGGGCGCCGCCAGGTCGACACCCTCGACATCGGCGGCGGGCTGCCGGTGGACTTCGCGTCCGACGCGGCCGGCCCCGCGTACGCGGCGTACGCGGCCGCGCTGCGCGGGGCGGTCCCGGCCCTCTTCGACGGCTCGTACGGGCTGGTCACCGAGTTCGGCCGGTCCCTGCTGGCCCGGCACGGGCTGGTGCTCGCGCGGGTCGAGTACACCAAGACCACCGGGGGCCGCCCGATCGCCGTCACCCACGCCGGGGTCCAGGTGGCCACCCGTACGGTGTACGCCCCGGCGGTCTGGCCGGTACGCGTCCTGCCGTACGACGCGCGGGGCGCCCCGAAGACGGGCGAGGCGGTCGCGCAGGACGTCGCCGGCCCGGCCTGCTTCGCGGGCGACCTGCTCGCCACGGCCCGGGAGCTGCCGCGGCTGGAGCCGGGCGACCTGATCGGGGTCCCGGACACCGGGGCGTACTTCTTCACCGCCCCCTACGGCTACAACAGCCTCCCGCGCCCCGGCGTCCACGGCTGGGCCACCGGCCCCGACGGCGCCGTGCGCTTCGCCCTGGCCCGTCCGGCGCAGGACGAGGCGTCCCTGGTGGCCGAGGCGGGCGGGGCCCACCGGGACGCGCTGCTCTGAGCCGGCCCCGGCCCGCCGGTCGGGCTACTCCACGAACAGGCCGCGCGCCGCCGCCCGCGCGTCGAAGTCCTCCAGCCGGGCCTGGGCGTCCGGCAGCGCGTCGGCCATGGCCTCCAGCAGCACCCGGCCCAGCAGCATCGGCGCGCAGGCCGTGTCGAAGGCCAGCCCGGTGCCGACCGGCGCCGGGATCAGCAGGTCCGAGTGGCGGGCGACCGGCGCGAAGGCGGAGTCCGCGACCGTGACCACCGTCAGCCCGGCCCGCCGGGAGCGCTCCAGGGTCTCCACGACCTCGCGGGGATGGCGGGGCAGCGCGAAGCAGAGCAGCGCCGTGGCCCCGTGCCGGAGCGCGGCGTCGATGCGGTCCTCCAGCATCGAACCGCCCTCGTCGAGGAGGCGCACGTCCGGGTGCACCTTGGCCGCGAAGTACGCGAACCCGCGCGCCTGCGAGGACGCCGCCCGCAGCCCGAGCACCGGCAGCGGGACGGAGGCGGCGAGCAGCCGCCCCGCCTCCTGGACCGGCGCCGGATCGGCGAGCGCCGCGGCCAGCTGCCGCAGGTTGTCGATCTCACCCTGGACGGCCTGCTGGTACTCGTTGTACGCGTCGCCCCGCGCGGTGCCCGCCCGTTCGGCCGGGGCCACCTCGCGCAGGTGCCGGCGCAGCGCCGGGTACCCGTCGAAGCCCAGCGCCACCGCGAACCGGGTCACCGACGGCTGGCTCACCCCGGCCAGCTCGGCGAGCTCGACGCTCGACAGGAACGGCACGTCGGCCGCCCCGCGCACCATGCAGTGGGCGATCCGCCGCTGGGTCGGCGTCAGCCGGTGCCCCTCGAACAGCTTCTGCAGCCGTGCGGCCGGGCCCTCGCTCATGGCCGTCCCCTCCATCCCGTCCCCGCTGAGATATTCAGTCACGGAGCACTCTGCATGCGCTTATGCAGCTCGGCAACCCGCGCCCGCGATGCGGATGCCCGGGACGGTCCCGCGGAGGGCTCGCGGCCCCCGGATACGGGGGCTGGCCCCAGTGCCGGGGCGGGGCCGCGTTCCTACCGTGGAGGGATGGACGCACACGCCCGAGAGCTGAAGAAGGAACTCGACGCCACGCTGGACGCCCGGCGGGAGCTGGGCCCCGAGTACGAGGCCGAACTGGTGGACTCGTTCGTGGACAAGGTCGACACGCAGGTCCGGCGGCGGCTGGCGGAGGAACGCCTGCTCGCGGCCCGGGGCGGCGGCCGCGGCGGGGCTGAGGCGGCGGCGTCCGGCTTCGGCGAGCGCTTCGGCTTCGCCGTCGTCACGCTGGTGCTGGCGATCCCGCTGTCGGCGATCGGCGCGGCCCAGGCCGGGCTGAGCGGGCTGCTGGTGGTCTGGGCGGGCATCCTGGGCGTCAGCTTCGTCCACGCCCGGCAGGCGCGGGGCGCGGAGCCCGCGTAGCGCGGGCCGGGGCGCGGGACGGCACGCGGGCCCGGGACGGACCCCGGACAGCGGTTTGGCGCGGGGACCGCCGCACCCCGGTTGCCCGGGGGCGGGACGACGGCGGTCCCCGCGTAAGGACACGGCCGGGTCAGGGCCGTCCGCGTCCGTGGCGCCGGCGTGGTCCGGGAGCCGCTCCGGAGCCACGCGACGCCGTTCCGTGGTGCCGGCCGGGTTCCCGGTCTCCCGGTGTTCCCTGCCGACACCCACCACTGTGCCGGAGCCGTGTTAAGCCGGTGCTGCCGTCACGTGTCGGGCCCGTACCGTTTGGGCGTCGGACCCGGGTGTTCCCGTACCGGCTACTTCGCGCCCTTGGCGAGGAACGCGAGCAGGTCCTGGCGGCTGACGACGCCCGTCGGCTTGCCCTCGACCAGCACGATCGCCGCGTCGGCCGCGCCGAGCACGGCCATCAGCTCGGAGACCGGCTCGCCCGAGCCGACCTGCGGCAGCGGCGCGCTCATGTGCTTCTCCAGCGGGTCGCCGAGCGAGGCCCGCTGCGCGAACAGCGCCGCCAGCAGCTCCTTCTCGACGACGGAGCCGATGACCTCGGCGGCCATGACGTCGGGGTGGCCGGCGCCCGGCTTGACGATCGGCATCTGGGAGACGCCGTACTCGCGCAGCACCTCGATGGCCTCGCCGACGGTCTCCTCGGGGTGCATGTGGACCAGGGACGGGATGCCGCCCTCCTTGTCCTTCAGCACCTCGCCGATGCGGGCCGAGGGGCCCGCCTCCTCCAGGAAGCCGTGCCCGGCCATCCACTCGTCGCTGAAGATCTTGCTGAGGTAGCCGCGGCCGCTGTCCGGCAGCAGGACGACGACCACGTCGTCCGGCCCCAGGCCCTCGGCGGCGCGCAGGGCGGCCACGACCGCCATGCCGCACGAGCCGCCGACGAGGAGGCCCTCCTCCTTGGCGAGGCGGCGGGTCATCTGGAAGGAGTCCTTGTCGGACACCGCGATGATCTCGTCGGTGACGTTGCGGTCGTAGGCGGTCGGCCAGAAGTCCTCGCCGACGCCCTCGACGAGGTACGGGCGGCCGGAGCCGCCGGAGTAGACCGAGCCCTCGGGGTCGGCGCCGATGACCTTCACCGCGCCGCCGGACACCTCCTTGAGGTAGCCGCCGGTGCCCGAGATCGTGCCGCCGGTGCCGACGCCCGCGACGAAATGGGTGATCTTCCCGTCCGTCTGCTCCCACAGCTCGGGACCGGTGGTCTCGTAGTGCGAACGGGGGTTGTTCGGGTTGCTGTACTGGTCCGGCTTCCAGGCGCCCGGCGTCTCGCGCACGAGGCGGTCGGAGACGTTGTAGTACGAGTCCGGGTGCTCCGGGTCGACGGCGGTCGGGCAGACCACCACGTCGGCGCCGTAGGCGCGCAGGACGTTGATCTTGTCCAGGGACACCTTGTCAGGGCAGACGAAGATGCACTTGTAGCCCTTCTGCTGGGCCACGATGGCGAGTCCTACACCCGTGTTGCCGCTGGTCGGCTCCACGATGGTGCCACCGGGCCTGAGGGCACCGCTCTGCTCGGCGGCCTCGATCATCCGTACGGCGATCCGGTCCTTGACCGAACCACCAGGGTTGAAGTATTCGACCTTCGCAAGGACGGTGGCCTGCAGGCCTTCGGTCACACGGTTGAGCTTCACCAGCGGGGTGTTGCCGACGAGGCTGATCATCGAGTCGTGGAATTGCACATGTTCTCCAAGGAGGGGACTCCACGGGTTCTCCGGGAGGTCCGGCCAGAGTAAGCGGAAAGGGATTGACCGACCGTACGTACGGGGCAGGTAGGTCAGCGAGGAGCCGAGGAGGTGGCCTGAAGGGTGTCCAGGGCGAGAACGGCCCGCCGCATCGCGGCGGGCGCGGCGTACGGCGGAGGCGGCCTCGGACTGGTCGGGGTCGCAGCGGTGGGCCTGGTGCTGGCCGAGGTGCAGTTCGCGAAGCGGACGGTGGGGACCGGGCTGCCGGACCCGCCGCGCGCGGACGGGCTGTACGGGAGCGAGTTCGACGGGCCGGAACGGGCCGCGGGCCCGCTGCGCCTGGGCATGCTGGGCGACTCCACGGCCGCCGGACTGGGCGTGCGGCGGGCCCGGCAGACCCCGGCGGCGCTGCTGGCGTCCGGGCTGGCGGCGGTGGCGGAACGGCCGGTGGAGCTGCGCAACGTCGCCCTGTCGGGGGCCATGTCGGACGACCTGGACCGGCAGGTCGGCCTGCTGCTCGACCCGGCGGACGGGCGGCAGTCGCCGCCCCCCGACGTCTGCGTGATCATGATCGGCGCGAACGACGTGACGCGGCGGATGCCGCCGACCCAGTCGGTGCGCTGCCTGACCTCGGCGGTGCGGCGGCTGCGGCTCGCGGGGGCCGAGGTGGTCGTGGGCACCTGCCCGGACCTGGGCACGATCGAGCCGGTGTACCAGCCGCTGCGCTGGGTGGCCCGGCGGGTCTCGCGCCAGCTGGCCGCCGCCCAGACCATAGGGGTGGTCGCGCTCGGCGCCCGTACGGTCTCCATGGGGGACCTGCTGGGCCCGGAGTTCGCCGCGAACCCGCGCGAGATGTTCGGCCCGGACTCCTACCACCCGTCCGCGGAGGGGTACGCGACCGCCGCGATGGCCGTGCTGCCCACGCTGTGCGCGTCGCTCGGGGTGTGGCCCGAGTCGGACCGGCTGGACGTGTCCCGGGACGAGGACATGCTGCCGGTGGCGCAGGCCGCGTCGGCGGCCGCCGGGGAGGCGGGCACCGAGGTCACGGCAGCACGCGGCCCCTGGGCCCTGCTCAAGCACCGCCGGCGCCGCCGGGTCCCGGGCGAGGACCTCGCGGCCTCCCCGCCCCCGGCGGGCACCCCCGACCGGCACTCCCTGCCGGGCCCGGCCTGATGCGGCGGCCCGCCCGCCGGAGCGCCGCCCCCGCGCCCGCCCGCCCGGCGTCCGCGGGATGCGGGGCGGCCGGCCCGGCGCCCGGACGCGGACGCCGGACCCCGTACGCGGGAGCGGGGCCGGGCCCCGCGGAGCCCCGCCCGGACCGCCGCCCCCGCGGGAGCGACCGGCATCACACCGCGCGCCCGGTGACCTCGACCGTACGGGGCGGTAACTTCGCTTGCGGTCCCGCAACGACGCACCCCCTGGAGTTCCGATGCCCGAAGCCGTCATCGTTTCGACCGCCCGCTCGCCGATCGGCCGCGCCTTCAAGGGGTCTCTCAAGGACGTCCGCCCGGACGACCTGACGGCCACGGTCATCCAGGCCGCCCTCGCCAAGGTGCCCGGGCTGGACCCGCGCGAGATCGACGACCTGATGCTCGGCTGCGGCCTGCCCGGCGGCGAGCAGGGCCACAACCTGGGCCGGATCGTGGCCGTGCAGATGGGCATGGACCACCTGCCGGGCTGCACGATCACCCGCTACTGCTCCTCGTCGCTGCAGACTTCCCGGATGGCGCTGCACGCCATCAAGGCGGGCGAGGGCGACGTCTTCATCTCGGCGGGCGTCGAGATGGTCTCGCGGTCGGTGAAGGGCTCCTCGGACGGCATGCCGGACACCCACAACCCGCTCTTCGCCGACGCGGAGGCCCGTACCGCCGCCGTCGCGCGGAGCGAGGGCGCGTCCTGGCACGACCCGCGCGAGGACGGCCTGGTCCCGGACGCGTACATCGCGATGGGGCAGACCGCCGAGAACCTGGCCCGGCTGAAGGGCGTGACCCGCCGGGACATGGACGAGTTCGGCGTCCGCTCGCAGAACCTGGCCGAGGCCGCGATCAAGAACGGCTTCTGGGAGCGGGAGATCACCCCGGTCACCACCCCCGACGGCACGGTCGTCTCCACCGACGACGGCCCGCGCGCCGGCGTGACCCTGGAGGGCGTCGAAGGCCTGAAGCCCGTCTTCCGTCCCGACGGACTGATCACGGCGGGCAACTGCTGTCCGCTGAACGACGGCGCCGCGGCGCTCGTCGTCATGAGCGACACCAAGGCCCGCGACCTGGGCCTGACCCCGCTGGCCCGCATCGTCTCGACGGGTGTCACCGGCCTCTCCCCCGAGATCATGGGCCTGGGCCCGGTCGAGGCGTCGAAGCAGGCGCTGAAGCGGGCCGGCCTGACGGTGGGGGACATCGACCTGTTCGAGATCAACGAGGCGTTCGCGGCGCAGGTCATCCCGTCGTACCGGGACCTGGAGATCCCGCTGGACAAGCTGAACGTCAACGGCGGGGCCATCGCCGTCGGTCACCCCTTCGGGATGACCGGCGCCCGCATCACCGGCACGCTGATCAACAGCCTCCAGTTCCACGACAAGCAGTTCGGCCTGGAGACGATGTGCGTGGGCGGCGGCCAGGGCATGGCGATGGTCATCGAGCGGCTGAGCTGAGCCGGAGCGGAGGGTAGGGGTCGCCCGAGGCACGAGGGCGGCACCTGCCCGCAGCACAGGCGAAGCACAGCGCGACCGAGGGATCGAGCGGCTGAGCTGAGCCGGAGCGGAGGCCGGGTCGGCGCGGTTTTCAACCCCGTCGCGGCCGAGCTGTGACCGAATCTCCCCCAGGATGTGACCTATCTCCTGGGGGAGGTGCATATATGCAGGTCAAGGGCTGTACAGGGGGTGGCCTTGTGACGAAAGCCCTGTCCAATTCGTGACGTAATGCACTGCACGCCATTCCCAGGTCGGGACACTCTGATGTAGGAAGTCGGGGGATCGAATACATCAGGAGTTAGTCAGTGAGCGCCATGTCTCTTGCCCTGCTGCTGACCACGGCCGCTGCCACGGCCGTGGGCGCCGCTGCGCTGCACGCCGTCCACGGCCTCCGCAAGCAGGTCACGGCCCTGCGCAGTGAGCTGGCGATGCCGGCGCACCCGCGCGGTGCGACCGTGCCGCACGCCCGCGGCGCGACCGAGTCCCCCGCCGCCGAGATACGGGCCGCGGTCGCCGAAGCCCTCGCCGAGGAGCGCGAGCGCGAGCTGGCCGAGGCGCGCGCCTTCTGGGCCGCGCAGGAGGCCCGCGACGCCGCCGACGCGCCCTCGCTGCTGGGCGGGCTGCCCGGCCTCGGCGAGGACGGCCCGGTCTTCCTGCCCCGGCAGTCGGAGCTGGTGGGCCTGGAGGCCGTGCTCGGCGAGGACGTCCTCGACGAGTACCCGGCGCACCCCGGCCACCCCGAGGACTCCGCCGAGCTGGCCGCCGCCCGCCGGCGCCACCCCTCGCACCCCGACTTCGTCCCGGTGCAGGCCGCGCACCCCGGCGCCGACCACGAGCGCACCGTCAGCCGCCTGGAGGAGCTCGCGGAGGCCCGTACGGCCCTCGCGGACGTCCGCCCCGGCCCGCTGGGCACGCTGGACGTGTACGTCTTCACCGACGGCACCACGCTCTGCATGACCCCCGGCCACCGGGAGACCGCCGAGCGCCTCGCCGAGGCCCTGCGCTCGGGCACCGCGCCGGTCCTGCTGGGCGGCTCGGGCATCTCCGGCGCCTACGCCCTGACCTTCTCCTGCGGTGACGGCGAGGACCCGGACAGCAACGTCTACATCCTCGCGGACCGGGTCATCGCATCGCTCTGAGTTCCGCCCGCTCCACCAGCCGCACGGCCTCGTCCAGCACCTCGGACGGGGCCTTCGCGCCGTTCCCGGCCGGTGCGGCGCGCAGCGCCTCGGCGAGGTCCAGCCCGGCCACGGCCACCTGGTCGCCGACGACGAAGATCCCGGCGTCCGGCATCTCGCGCCCCGCGCCGGCCCCCTCCAGGGCCTGCGCCCGTACGGCGAGCTCGCGGGCCAGCTCCAGCGCCGCACCGGCGGCGCCCTGCTGGAGGCGGCTCTGCGGGGCGGCCCGCAGCCGGTCGGCGAACCGGTCCACGGCGGCGGTCAGGGGTGAGGTATCGAGCACGCGGCCGACCTTACGCGGGGCCCGGGCACCATTGCCAACGGGCGGACTCTCCGGCACGGTGGCGGGAAGGGAACAGCACGGCGACACCCCCGGAGGCGCCCATATGTCCGTAGAGTTCTCCGAGCAGACCCACCGCAACATGATCGACAGAATCCCCCAGACCACCGGTCGTGAGGTCTCCGACTGGCTCCGCACCGTCGACGAAGGCCCCTCCCTCGTCCGGTTCGAGGAGAAGGTCAGCTGGCTCCTCGGCGCGCACGAGCTGTCGTACGGCCAGGCCAAGGCGATCATCCACGAGTACGACCTGCGCAGGGCCGCACGCCGCTTCGGCTGAGCGCCCCCGCGCGTCCCGCTCCCCCGTCCCCTACCGAACGCGCGTGAACGCGGGAAGGCCCCGCGAGCGGTGCTCGCGGGGCCTTCCCGTGCGGTGGGACGACGGCGGCCGGGAAGGCCGCCGGGTCCCGCTAGTCGTCGCCCGAGAGGATCGAGAAGAGGCGGAGCATCTCCAGGTAGATCCACACCAGGGTCATGGTGAGGCCGAAGGCCGCCAGCCACGCCTCCTCGCGCGGGGCGCCGTACGTCACGCCGTCCTCGACCTGCTTGAAGTCCAGGGCGAGGAAGCAGGCGCCCAGGATGACGCCGATGACGCCGAACAGGATGCCGAGGCCGCCGCTGCGGAAGCCGAGGCCGTCACCGCCGCCGAAGACCGAGAACAGCAGGTTGGCCACCATGAGCAGCATGAAGCCCATGGCCGCGGCCATCACGAAGCCGGTGAAGCGGCGGTTGACCCGGATCCAGCGCATCTTGTACGCGAAGAGCACCGCGGCGAAGACGCACATCGTGCCCATCACGGCCTGGATGACCACGCCGGGGCTGAGGTAGGTGCTGACCGCGGCGCTGATGACGCCGAGGAAGACGCCCTCGAAGGCCGCGTAGCCGATGATCAGCGCCGGGACGGCCGTGCGCTTGAACGACTGGACCATGGCCAGGACGAAGGCGACCAGGGCCGCGCCGATCCCGATGCCGTAGGACTTGCCGAGGTTGGCCGGGTCGACGGGCAGCAGGACCCAGGCGAGCGTCGCGGTCACGATGACCGTGCCGAGCGTCATGGCCGTACGGCTCACGACGTCGTCGATGGTCATCGCGTCGGCGCGCGCGGGAGCCTGCGGCATGCCCGTGGCCGGGTCGGTCGCGTACGGGTTCGTCGCGTACGGGTTGGTCGCGGCCCCGGCCTGCTGGTGCTGCTGCTGGGCGTCGAAGCCCGCGTGGCCACCGTTGTCGCGGCTGAACCCCCGTCGCGAGAAGACCGGGTTACTGCTCCTCATCTCACTCCTCCGTGGCCGCCGAGCGCGGCCTTGTCCTCAAGAGTAATGCGCTCGCAAAGAAAGCACCCTACTGCTGGAGGAGGATCTTAGGAGAAGGCATGGCCAACCGCAGGGGATATCGCGGGAGGCCGGCGCGCGGTGCGGAGTGCCCGGAGCCGGACTTGAACCGGCACGGCCCGAAGGCCAGCGAGGTTTAAGCTCGCCGTGTCTGCATTCCACCATCCGGGCAAGGCGCAGCGGCCCCGCGGTAAAAGCTGTGAACCCCGGGTCGAGCCTATCCGGAAGACGATCGCCGTCACCGGGGCCCCTATCCGATGTTGTCTGATTTTATTGGCGCTTGAGGGTCCGTCAGACCCGAGAACGCACGGTCGGCCCGTTCCGGGCGGCAATCGCCCGTCCTGCGGGAATGACGGGATTTCGATGGCATCCGCCACCCTGCCGCCACGCCCCGCGCCACCCCCTGCGACCAGGGCCGGACCACGCCCCGCGGCGGGCCCCGGCCGGTCTCCCGCCGGGCCGTCCCGGGCCCCCGTCCCGCCCGCGGGGCCCGGGTTCCCGTCATACCAGAGGAGGAGGCGGCCGCGCCGGCGATCAGACTCCAGTGGGCCAGGGAACGGTCACCACGGCTGATCCGCGGCGGGGGTGCGCGCCGAGAGGATGGGAGCGTCCCGCCGATCCGGACCGCAGCCAGGTCCGCAGCCCGAGGAGCCGCTCCCGTGACCACCATGAACTACGCCCCGCACACCGCCCAGGCCGTGGCCGCCCGCGCCACCGGCCTCTCCAAGGTGTACGGCCAGGGCGAGACCCGGGTGGTCGCCCTGGACGACGTCTCCGTCGACTTCGCGCAGGGCCAGTTCACCGCGATCATGGGACCCTCGGGCTCCGGCAAGTCCACCCTGATGCACTGCGTCGCCGGGCTGGACACCTTCTCCTCCGGCTCCGTCCGGATAGGCGACACCGAGCTGGGCTCGCTCAAGGACAAGCAGCTCACGCAGTTGCGCCGGGACAAGATCGGCTTCATCTTCCAGGCCTTCAACCTGCTGCCGACCCTGACCGCCCTGGAGAACATCACCCTTCCCATGGACATCGCCGGCCGCAAGCCCGACCGCCAGTGGCTGGACAGCGTGATCTCCATGGTCGGCCTCTCCGACCGCCTCGGCCACCGCCCCACCCAGCTCTCCGGCGGCCAGCAGCAGCGCGTGGCCGTGGCCCGCGCGCTGGCCTCGCGCCCGGAGATCATCTTCGGTGACGAGCCGACCGGCAACCTCGACTCGCGCTCCGGGGCGGAGGTCCTGGGCTTCCTGCGCAACTCGGTGCGCGAGCTGGGCCAGACCGTCGTCATGGTCACCCACGACCCGGCGGCCGCCTCCTACGCGGACCGCGTCATCTTCCTCGCCGACGGCCGGATCGTCGACGAGGTGCTCAGCCCCACCGCCGACGCCGTGCTGGACCGCATGAAGGCCTTCGACGCCAAGGGCCGCACCAGCTGATCCCGGGGCTCCCCCGAAGCCACTGCCAGACCTTCCAGCCCCAGGACTGAGACCCCATGTTCCGTACCGCCCTGCGCAACGTCCTCGCGCACAAGGCGCGGCTGCTGATGACCGTGCTCGCCGTCACCCTCGGCGTCGCCTTCGTCTCCGGCACCCTCGTCTTCACCGACACCCTCGGCAAATCGCTCTCCGGCCAGTCCGCCAAGAGCTACGACGGCGTCGCCGTCTCCGTGACCTCGTACGGCACCTCGCGCGACGAGGACGGCCGCAAGGAGGGCGAGCCGGGCATCAGCCAGCAGACCCTCGACAAGGTCAAGGCCCTCGGCGGCGTCGCGTCCGTCTCCGGCCGCGTCTCCGGGTTCGCCGGCGTCGGCGACGAGGACGGCAAACTGATCGGCTCCGGCTGGGCCAACAAGGGCGGCAACTACGCGCCCGTCGTGGACGGCAAGGACCCGCGCTACACCTTCACCGACGGCACCGGCCCGACCGCCGACGGCCAGATCGCCCTCGACCGCTCGACCGCGGCCACCGGCAGGTACCGCGTCGGCGACACGGTCCGCGTGGCCACCAACGGCCCGGTGAAGGAGTACACCCTCACCGGCGTCTTCACCACCGAGGACGGCGCGGTCAACGCGGGCGGCAGCCTCGTCCTCTTCGACAACGCCGTCGCCCAGCGGCTCTACCTCCAGCCCGGCTACTACCAGGAGCTGTCGATCGGCGCCCGGGCCGGCACCACGGCCGACCGGCTCCTCGCCGACGTCAAACCGCTGCTCGACGCCGAGCACACCCGCGCCCAGACCGGCGCCGCCCTCGCCGCCGAACAGGCGAGCGACATCAAGAAGCAGCTGGGCGGCATGAACCAGATGCTGCTGGGCTTCGCCGGGATCGCGCTCTTCGTCGGCATCTTCCTGATCTACAACACGTTCACCATGCTGGTCACCCAGCGCACCAAGGAACTGGCCCTGCTGCGCGCCGTCGGCGCCAACCGCGGCCAGGTCATCCGGTCGGTGCTCGCCGAGGCGCTGCTCGTCGGCGTCCTGTCCTCCGTCATCGGCCTGGTCACCGGCATCGGGCTGGCCGTCGGCATGCGCTCCGTGATGAACGCCTTCGACGCCAAGATCCCGGCCGGCGACCTCGTGGTCTCCCCCGGCACCATCGGCTGGGCCCTGGCCATCGGCGTCCTGGTCACCACCCTCGCCGCCCTGCTGCCCGCCTGGCGCACCGGCCGCATCGCCCCCGTCGCAGCCATGGGCAGCGCCCACCTGCCGGCCACCGCCAAGTCGCTGGTGGTGCGCAACGTCCTCGGCTCCGTCATCGGCGCCGCCGGTGTCGGCGGGGTGCTGCTGGGCGTCTCCGCGGGCGGCGACGAGGGCCGGATGATCCTGGCCGCCGGCGCGTTCTTCATGCTCATCGGCATGATCGTGCTGCTGCCGCTGCTGTCCAGGCCGGTCATCGCGGCCATCCGTCCCGTCCTGCAGAAGCTGTTCGGCGTCCCCGGCAAGCTGGCCGCGCAGAACGCCGTCCGCAACCCGCGCCGCACCGCCGTCACCGCCGCCTCCCTGGCGATCGGCCTCACGCTGGTCACCGCCCTGTCGGTCATCGGCATCACCATGGGCCAGGCCGTGGACCGGATGAGCACCGACAAGCTCAAGGCCGACTACCGCGTCTCCATGGCCGGCGGCGTGGGCGCCCTCGACACGTCGGTGGCCGAGACCCTGGCCGGGGCCCCCGGCATCAAGGCCGTCTCCCCGCAGGCCATCGGCTACGTCACGGTCGGCGAGGACATCCGGTCGGTGTCCGGCGTCACCCCGCAGACCATCGGCCAGCTCCTGAACATCGAGGTCATCGGCGGTTCGCTGGACAGCCTCGCCAAGGGCGAGATCGCGGTCGCGCAGAAGACGGCCGAGAAGCAGAAGCTCACCACCGGCTCCACCCTCCAGGTCCGCTACGACGACGGCCGGCAGGCCAGCCTCACGGTCGGAGCGGTCTACAAGGACCTGGAGGGCCTGCTGTCGCCGTACGTCATGGACAACAAGATCCTCGCGGCGCACAGCGAGGAGCAGTACATCAACGAGGTGTACGTCAACGCCACCGGGGGCGAGTCCAAGGCCGCCCAGCAGGCCGTGGTCGACGCGCTCGGCAAGAACCCGGCCATGACCGTCGCCACCCGGCAGGACATGCGCAACGAGATGGGCGGCCTCGTCAACACGGCGCTGAACATCATGTACGGCCTGCTCGGCATGGCGCTGATCATCTCGGTGCTGGGCGTCGTCAACACCCTGGCGATGTCGGTGTTCGAACGCACCCAGGAGATCGGCATGCTGCGGGCCATCGGGCTCGACCGCGGCCGGGTCAAGAACATGATCCGCCTGGAGGCCGTGGTGATCTCGCTGTTCGGCGCGGTCCTGGGCGTCGCCATCGGCGTCTTCCTCGCCTGGGCGCTGGGCACCACCTTCGCCTCGTCGGTCCCCGACTACGCGCTGGTCCTGCCCTTCGGCCGGCTCGGCCTCTTCCTCCTGCTGGCCGCCGTCGTCGGTGTCCTGGCCGCCATGTGGCCGGCCCGCAGCGCCGCCCGGCTGAACATGCTGACCGCCATCAAGACCGAATAGCCCGGCGGCCCCCGCGCGACGGGGGCGCACGGCAGGCGGAAGGGCCCCGGGGCACGCACCCCGGGGCCCTTCCGGCGCTCCGGCCCCGTCCACCGCACGTGCCGGTACGGGCCTACGCGTCCCAGGTCCGCAACCGCAGCGGCAGCCCGGCCGCCCCGCCCGGCCCCGGCTTCACCGCGAGCACCTGGTTGACCCCGAGCCGGCCGTGCTCGAAGCCCAGCGCCGAGGCGGCCATGTACAGCAGCCAGACCCGGGCCCGCCCCGGCGACGTCAGCCGTACGGCCTGCGTCCAGTGCTCCTCCAGCCGCGTCACCCAGGCCCGCAGGGTCAGCGCGTAGTGCTCGCGCAGCGCCTCGACGTCGCGCACCTCGAAGCCGGCCCGCTCCAGCTCGCCCACGGTGGTGCCGAGCGGGGAGAGCTCGCCGTCGGGGAAGACGTACGCGTCGATGAACTCGTCGATGCGGTGGGCCGATTCGACGGCCTCCGGCGGCCGGCCGATCTGGTGGTTCAGCAGCCGCCCGCCGGGACGCAGCAGGTCGTACAGGGTGCGGGCGTAGACCCGGTAGCGCTCGGCCCCGACGTGTTCGGCCATCCCGATGGAGGAAATGGCGTCGTACGGACCGTCCCTGACGTCCCGGTAGTCCTGGATCCGGATCTCGACGAGGTCGGCGAGGCCCTCGTCGGCGACCCGTTTGCGGGCGTAGGCGGCCTGTTCCCGCGAGAGCGTCACGCCGGTCACCCGGACCCCGTACTCCCGGGCCGCGTGCAGCGCCATCGAGCCCCAGCCGCAGCCGACGTCCAGCAGCCGGCCACCGGGCCGCAGGGCGAGCTTGCGGCAGACCAGGTCGAGCTTGTCGTACTGGGCCTCCTCCAGGGTCCCGCCGGGGCTCCAGTAGGCGCAGGAGTACACCATCGAGGGGCCGAGCACGCGCTCGTAGAACTCGTTGCCGACGTCGTAGTGGTGGCCGATGGCCTGTTTGTCGCGGCTCCTGGTGTGGCTCGGCCCGCCCCGGCGGGCGGCCTCCTCGGGCGGTGGCGGCGGCGCCGGCCACGGTCTCGCCAGGAGCGCGAGCTCGCGCACGGCGGCGCGGGCGTACGGGTCGCGCAGCGGGGCGGCGGCGGCCGCGACCCGGGCGAACCGCTCCGGCAGCGCCGGCAGCGCGGCGCGCGGCCCCCCGGACCGCACGGCGGCGGCCCGCAGCCCGACGGCCCGCACCCGGCCGGGGGCGGCCCGGGCCGGCTCCTCCTCGGGCGGTGGCTCGGGCCGCCGCTCCCAGAGCAGCCCGGCGACCCGGTCGAGCAGGTCGAACAGATCGCCCTCGACGGTCAGCTCCCCGGCCACCCAGGCCCGGGCCAGGCCCATCTCGCCGGGCTTCCACAGCATGCGGCGCAGGGCCCGGCGGTCGTGGACGACGAGGGTCGGGGTCCCTGGCGGGCCCGCCTCGCTGCCGTCCCAGGCCCGGATGCGTACCGGCAGCGGTGCTTTCAGCAGGGTCTCGGCAACAGCGGCCAGCCGCGGCGCGGCGTCGGTCATGGCACACCTCCACAAAGGTCCGACCAGACGGTCTACCCATGACTGACCCCGGGCAAGCGGGCGCACACGCCGAAGGGGCCGTCCGCACCACGGATGGCGGACGGCCCCTTCGGGTCGAGCGGGTACTGCGGGATGCCGCGGGGTCGGCTCAGAGCACCACCGCGACCGGCGGGCGCCGGGTCAGGACGCCTTGGCCTTCTCGGCCGGAGCCGTGGCGGCGGCCGGAGCCGGCGCCGGCTTGGCAGCCTCGTAGAACTCCTCGCGGGGGGTCTCCAGCGCGCCGAGGGAGACGACCTCGCGCTTGAGGAACATGCCGAGGGTCCAGTCGGCGAAGACGCGGATCTTGCGGTTCCAGGTCGGCATGGCCATGCCGTGGTAGCCACGGTGCATGTACCAGGCGAGCCGGCCCTTGAGCTTGATCTTCATCTTGCCCATGACGATCATCGCGACACCCTTGTGGAGGCCGAGGCCGGCCACCGCACCCTTGTTGGAGTGCGAGTAGGGGTGCTGCGGGAAGCCCCGCATGCCCGAGATGACGTTGTCGCCGAGGACCTTGGCCTGGCGCAGCGCGTGCTGGGCGTTCGGCGGGCACCAGGCGTTCTCGACGCCGGCCTTGCGGGCGGCCATGTCGGGAACCTGGGCGTTGTCGCCGGCGGTCCAGATGTAGTCCGTGCCCTTGACCTGGAGGGTCGGCTCGGCGTCCACGTGGCCGCGCGGGCCGAGCGGCAGGCCGAAGCGGGCCAGTGCCGGGTTCGGCTTGACGCCGGCGGTCCACACGATGGTGTTGGAGTCGACCTCCAGACCGTTCTTCAGCACCACACGGCCGTCCACGCAGGAGTCCATGGAGGTGTTGAGGTAGATCTCGATGCCGCGCGACTCCAGGTGCTCCTTGCCCCAGGTGCCGAGCTTGGGCCCGACCTCGGGGAGGATCTTGTCGGCCGCGTCGACCAGGATGAAGCGCATGTCGTCGCGCTTGATCGTGGAGTAGTACTTCGCGGCGTCGCGGGCCATGTCCTCGACCTCGCCGATGGTCTCCGCGCCGGCGAAGCCGCCGCCCACGAAGACGAAGGTGAGGGCCTTGCGCCGGACGTCCTCGTCCGTCGTGGACTCGGCCTTGTCGAGCTGCTCCAGCACGTGGTTGCGCAGGCCGATGCCCTCTTCGACGCCCTTCATGCCGATGCCCTGCTCGGCGAGGCCGGGGATCGGGAAGGTGCGGGAGACGGCGCCGAGCGCGATCACCAGGTAGTCGAAGGGCAGCTCGTACGCCTCGCCGACCAGCGGCGTGACGACGGCGACCTTGCGGTCCTGGTCGATGGTGGTGACCCGGCCGGTGAGGACCTCCGCCTTGGGCAGCACGCGTCGCAGCGGGACGACGACGTGCCGAGGCGAGATGCTGCCTGCGGCCACTTCGGGGAGGAAGGGCTGGTAGGTCATGTACGAGCGCGGGTCGACGACCGTGACGGTCGCCTCGCCGTAGCGCATCTTCTTCATGATGCGCTTGGCTGCGTACAGGCCTACGTACCCACCTCCTACAACGAGGATCCTGGGACGCTCCGTGGTGCTCATGGAAACGAGTATCCAGCACCCCCAGGGGTGACGCTCGTGAGCCCCTTCACAAGGAGTCGGAGTGCCTCTGCTACACTCCGCCGCCCACGTGACCCAGGTCATGGCGGAAATCGGGAACCGGGGTGGCTCGGGAATCGTTGTTCACCAGTCCTGATCAGGGCCGCAGGGCTCCGACCGGAGTAGACCACCGGGTTCGTGGATACCTACCGCACCCTCGCTGCGCACCCCCCGATTCGCACGAACGACCGCCCGAAACGGGGCTTTGGGCCTCCCGATGCGCCCGAACGGCCCCCGACTTCGCTCCGCGGGCCCTTTTTCCTTGTGAAGAACTTCACGAAGTTGATGGGGGCGACGGGACTTTCGCCCCCTGCGGAGGCCCCCGGACACCCCTCACACACCCCTCTCGCACCCTCCCCGACTGCGAACCCACCGGTCCCGTCCGCCGTTCACCACGAACCACCAGCCACCACCGCCCCCGGACTCGCCATATCCCAGGGAACCGACACACCGCTCGCGGGACACCGCCGGCCGCGTCGACCGCCGCCCGAGGGCGCCGGGCCGGGTGGCGGCACCCGGTGGCCGGGGCGTGGTCGGGGGTGCGGTACGCGGGCGGCCCCGGCACCCTGTCGGTGCCGGGGCCGCCCGCCGTTTCCGCGCTGCCCGCCCGTTTCGACGGGTCAGGCCACGGACCACGCGATGCCGTCGAGGATGTCGTGCTCCGAGACCACGACCTCGCGGGCGCCGGTGCGCTCCATGATCGCGAGGAGGACCAGGGCGCCCGCCCCGATCACGTCCACCCGGCCCGGGTGCATGACGGGGATGGCCGCGCGTTCGGCGTGCGTGGCCGTCAGCATCCGCTCGGTGATCGCGCGGACCTGCTCGTAGGAGATCCGGCTGTGGTGGATCGCCGCCGAGTCGTACGCGGGCAGTCCCAGTGCGATGGCGGCCACGGTGGTCACCGAGCCGGCCAGGCCGACCAGCGTGCGGGCCCGCTCCAGCGGGACCGTCTCGGCCGCGAGGTCGAGCGCCGCCTCGATGTCGGCCCGTACGGCGGCCACCTGGGCGGCCGTCGGCGGGTCGGTGACCTCGCCGTCCACCACGAGGTGACGCTCGGTCATCCGGACGCAGCCCACGTCCACGGAGCGGGCGGCCAGCACCCGGTCCTCGCCGACGACGAGCTCGGTCGAGCCGCCGCCGATGTCCACGACCAGGTAGGGCCTGGCCAGGTCGGCGCGGCCCGTGAGCTCCCTGGTCGCGCCGGTGAAGGAGAACTCCGCCTCCTCGTCGCCCGAGATCACCTCGGGATCGACGCCCAGGATGTCCCGCACGCCCCGGACGAAGTCCTCGCGGTTCTCGGCGTCCCGCGAGGCCGAGGTGGCGACGAAGCGCACGCGTTCGGCGCCCAGTTCCCGGACGACCCGCGCGTACTCCCGGCAGGCGGCGAAGGTGCGCTCCAACGCCTCCGGGGCCAGCCGGCCGGTGCGGTCCACCCCCTGGCCCAGCCGGACCACGGTCATCCGCCGGTCGAGCTCGGTGAAGGCGCCGGTGCGCGGGTCGCAGTCGGCGACCAGCAGGCGGATGGAGTTGGTCCCGCAGTCGACGGCCGCGACGCGCGTCATGCGTCCTGCTCCGCGGACGCGGTCCCGCGCTCCCCGCACGGGGTGACGCAGGGTCCCTTGGCCCACCACTCGGGCAGCATGGCCAGGGCCTCGTCACCGAACGGGTTCACGCCCGGGCCGGCGGCCAGCGAGTGCCCGACCAGGACGTGCAGGCACTTGACCCGGTCCGGCATGCCGCCGGCGCTCGGGAAGCCCTGGAGCACCTCGACGGCGTCGCGGCGGCGGATGTAGTCCTCGTGCGCGGCCTGGTAGGCGGCGGCGAGTTCGGGGTCCTCGGCGAGCCGGGCCTGCATCTCCTTCATCACGCCGTTGGCCTCCAGCGTGCCGATCGCGGAGGCCGCGCGCGGGCACGTCAGGTAGTACAGCGTCGGGAAGGGGGTGCCGTCGGGGAGCCGGGGGGCGGTCTCCACCACGTCCGGCTGGCCGCAGGGGCAGCGGTGCGCGATGGCGCGCAGCCCGCGGGGCGGGCGGCCGAGCTGCTGCTCGAACGCCTCGATGTCCGCGTCGGTCGGCTCGGTCCGGTCGGTCTGGGGCGGGGGCGTCTGCATGCCTGGAGGAAGTCTCTTCGTTCGCGGTTCTATGACGGGTGGTGAGGGCGGCCCGGCGGGCCGCCGCGGCGGCTCACTCGCCGGGGCGGTCGGCCTTGTCGACGCCGTCCCAGACGTTGGAGTACCAGGGCCGGTCCGCACCGGCCTGGCCGGTGCGGCGCCGGTCGGTGCCCTCGGCGCCGGGGTCGCTCATGATGAAGCCGATCTCCCCCGGGCGCAGGAAGTGCAGGTGCTTGCGCGCCTGCTGCTCCGCGTAGGCGTTGTCCTGCCAGCGGGCCTTCTCGTCGCGGAGCCGTTCGAGGCGGTCCCGCGCGGAGGCGGCCGCCCGCTGCTGCTCCGCGATCTCCGAGCGCTGGGACACGTACTGGCGCATCGGATACGCGAGGGCGACGACCAGGGTACAGAGGACGAGGACCAGGAGCGCGGCGCGGCCGGTGAGCCGGCTGCGGCGGACCTGGCGGCGCGACTGCGAGCGGTAGACGTGTGCCGCGGTCCGCTCGCCGAGCTGCTTGAGCCTGGTCGCGGTCGAGAAGGTGGAGAACCGATCCCGGTTCCCGGCCATTGACCCCGCCTCTCCTCGGTACGCACTACGCAATACGTCCCCGCACACGGTACGGGACCGAGTGCGGGGACGTACGGAGGCTAGGCGAAGGCTCAGCCCTTGAAGCGCGGGAAGGCGGAGCGGCCGGCGTACACGGCGGCGTCGTCGAGGATCTCCTCGATGCGCAGCAGCTGGTTGTACTTGGCGACGCGGTCCGAGCGGGCCGGGGCGCCGGTCTTGATCTGACCGCAGTTCACGGCGACGGCGAGGTCGGCGATGGTGACGTCCTCGGTCTCGCCGGAACGGTGCGACATCATGCACTTGAAGCCGTTGCGCTGGGCCATCTCGACGGCGTCGAGGGTCTCGGTCAGCGAACCGATCTGGTTCACCTTCACGAGCAGGGCGTTCGCGGAGCCCTCCTCGATGCCGCGGGCCAGGCGCTCCGGGTTGGTGACGAAGAGGTCGTCGCCGACGATCTGGACCTTGGAGCCCAGACGGTCGGTGAGGGTCTTCCAGCCGGCCCAGTCGTCCTCGTACAGCGGGTCCTCGATGGAGACCATCGGGTACGCGGAGACGAGCTCCTCGTAGTACTCGGTCATCTCGGCGGCCGAGCGGGACTGGCCCTCGAACTCGTACTTGCCGTCCTTGTAGAACTCGGACGCGGCGACGTCGAGCGCGAGCGCGATGTCCTTGCCCGGGACGTAGCCGGCCTGCTTGATGGCCTCGACGATGAGGTCGAGCGCGGCGCGGTTGGACTCCAGGTTCGGGGCGAAGCCGCCCTCGTCGCCCAGCCCGGTGGAGAGGCCCTTGGTGTGGAGGACCTTCTTGAGGGTGTGGTAGACCTCGGCGCCCCAGCGCAGCGCCTCGGAGAAGGACTCCGCGCCGATCGGGGCGATCATGAACTCCTGGATGTCCACGTTGGAGTCGGCGTGCGACCCGCCGTTGAGGATGTTCATCATCGGAACGGGCAGCAGGTGCGCGTTCGGGCCGCCGAGGTAGCGGAAGAGCGGGAGGTCCGAGGCCTCGGACGCGGCGTGGGCGACGGCGAGGGACACGCCGAGGATGGCGTTGGCGCCGAGCGAGCCCTTGTTGTCGGTGGCGTCCAGGTCGAACATGGCCTGGTCGATCAGGCGCTGCTCGGTGGCGTCGTAGCCGACGAGCTCCGGCCCGATCTGCTCGATGACGGCGAGGACGGCCTTCTCGACACCCTTGCCCATGTAACGGTTGGGGTCACCGTCACGGAGCTCGATGGCCTCGAATGCACCGGTGGAGGCACCGGACGGAACGGCAGCACGGCCGGTGCTGCCGTCGTCGAGGCCCACCTCGACCTCGACCGTGGGGTTGCCTCGGGAGTCCAGGATTTCCCGGGCTACGACGACGTCGATGGACGGCACGAGCATCTCCTTCTGGGATGTGACGCTGGGTGTGCGGTGGCGTGTCAGGCCGTGGGATGGCCTTGCCGCTTAGAGCCTAACCGGCTCCGGGCACTCGGCCGGCCGACCGCCCGGGTCCTGGGACGAAAAAGGGCCCGAATACCCCTCTTCCAGGACATTGGACCCTTGATCATCGCGGTCCGGCCGGGCACGCGCCGCCGCCCGGCGCGCGGGGGGAGGCGCGCCGGGCGGTGGGGGCCCTGCGGGGACGGACGGGGCCGGGTGCGGTCAGGGCCGCACCGTTCAGCCGAGGTGGAGCTTCTGACCCGGGAAGATCAGGTCGGCGTCGGTGACGACGCCCTTGTTGAGCTCGAAGAGCTTCTCCCAGCCGCCGTTGACGCCGTTGGCCTCGGCGATGGTGCCGAGGGTGTCACCGGACTTGACCTCGTACGAACCGGTGCCGGTCTTCGGGGCCTGGGCCTTCGGCTTGGCGGTCGGGGCCGGGGCCTCGGAGCGCTCGGAGCGCGTGGTCGGGGCCTGGGAGCGCTTGGTCTCCTTCTTCGGCGCGGCCTGCGTGGTCTTCTTCGACTCGGTCTTCTGCTGGTTCTTGGCCGGGGCCTCGACGGAGCCGCCGGAGGAGGCCTTGGACAGGCCGACGCCGCAGGACGGCCAGGCGCCCTTGCCCTGGCCCTTGAGGACCTTCTCGGCGATCGCTATCTGCTGCGACTTGCTGGCCTGGTTGGCCTGCGCGGCGTACGCCTTGCCGCCGTACGCGGCCCAGGTGGAGGACGTGAACTGCAGGCCGCCGTAGAAGCCGTTGCCCGTGTTGATGGACCAGTTGCCACCGGACTCGCACTGCGCGACCTTGTCCCATTCGGACGCGGTGGCGGCGCTGGCGGAGCCGGCGGCCATCAGGGGGGCGGCCACGGCCACACCGGCGACACCGGCGAGCGTGACGATGCGGACGGCCTTGGAACCGCGGCGGTGCTTGCCCTTGCCGGAAAGCAGCATGGAGTTTCTCCTCACCGACGCCTACGAGGTGAGCTGTCGGGTTCGGGCGAGTGAGTTGCCCGGCCGTGCGACCTAGCGCACGGCTTAACCCCTAGCCGGTGGCGTGACCGTCTCTCAACGGCCGCTCCCGGCGCCTACCTTGGTTCCCCCGCTCCTGCCTTCGGCGCTTGACGCGACGACTGTTCCCCCCGTCCGCCGGCAGGATTCGGCGATGCGGTCGAAGGAGCCCGCGGTGGCGGGCGACTCAGAAGGTAGACAGGTCTCCCCCCGATGTTCAACGCGCAACATCGGGGGGAAACCACCCTTGCTTGCGCCCCCTGCGGGGACGTTTGCGCAGGTGAGGACGGGGTTTGCGGCAGCCGCCGGGTGGGACACGCCAGTTGGAGCGAAGAGACGCATGTCTCACTTACAGAAAACGGACAATCAGCAGCTTTACGGGTGCCCGAAGTGCCGCTATTCCGCGCTTAGATCCAGGTTCTGACCGGGCTTGATCAGGTCCGCGTCCTTGCCGATGACCTGCTCGTTGGCCTCGTAGAGCGCGTTCCAACCGCCCTTGAGTCCGTTGGCGGACGCGATGGCGGTCAGGCTGTCGCCCGATCTGACCGTGTAGGAGGGCTCCGACGCCCCGTCAGCCGCGCCGGACTCCTCGGCCGCCGGGGTACCGCGGTGCTTGCCGCTGCCCTCCGGGACGGACGGCAGGGCGGAGGGGTCGGTGGAGGCGCCGGTCGTCGTCTGGGGCGTGGCTCCGCCCGAGGGGTCGGGGGTGCCGGAGGGCGAAGGGGCGGGCGCGGTGGGGTCCGCGGGCGCGGTCGGGTCCGCCGGCGCGGTCGGGTCGGCCGGGGGCGTGGAGCCGTCCGGCGCGGGCGTGGCGGGTTCACCCGGGACGGTCGGGGCGGTGGGGTCCGCGGGGGCCGTCGGGTCGGCCGGGCTCGTGGCCGGGTCGTCGGGCGCCGGCATGACGGGCAGTCCGAGGGAGGGTGCGAGCGGGCCGTCGGGGAGGTCGGACGGGCTCGGCAGCGGGGTCGGCGCCCCGAAGTCCGTGGAGGGCGCACCGGTGCCGGTGACGGGGACGTCGGCGTCGGGGCGGTTCGGGGTGGGGGCCGCCGCACCGCCGGAGCCGGGCAGGCCGGGGTCCACCTCGGCGGCGGCGCCCTGCTGGGCCAGGCCCGCCGTGGCGGCGCACAGCGGCCACGCCTGGGGGCCCTGGGCGGCCAGCACCCGTTCGGCGACGGCGATCTGCTGGGAGCGGCTGGCGAGGTCGGGGCGCTCGGCGAAGTCGAGGCCGCCGGCGTTCTTCCACTGCTCCTGCGTGAACTGGAGCCCGCCGTACGCGCCGCTGCCGAAGTTCGCGCTCCACGAGCCGCCGCTCTCGCACTCGGCGACCCGGTCCCAGGTGGAGGTGTCGGCGGCCGTCGCGTTGGTGGCGGCGAGCAGCGGCAGGGCGAGCGCGGAGCCGGTGACTCCTGCGGTGACGACCAGGGCGGGGACCTGGCGGGGGCGTCTGTGGCGGCCGTTCCCGGAACGCATGAGGTGCACCTTTCGCATAACAGCGGGGTAACGGCAGAACCTAGCGGCCTTCGAACGATTGTCACAAGTTCGGACCGCGCCTGACGCGTGGTCAGGCGGGGCTCAGCGCCCCCGCGGCGTGAAGCGGACCGGAAGGGTGCGCAGGCCGCGCATGATGAGCCCGCCCCGCCAGCGCAGCTCCTCGGCCGGTACGGCGAGTTCCAGGTCCGGCAGGCGCGTCAGCAGCGTCGCGAGCGCGGTCTGGCCCTCCAGCCGGGCGAGCGGCGCGCCCAGGCAGTAGTGGATGCCGTGCCCGTAGCCGAGGTGCTGGTTGTCGGTGCGCGCGAGGTCGAGGGTGTCGGGTTCGGCGAAGCGCGCGGGGTCGCGGTCGGCCGCCGCGAGGACGACCAGCACCGGGTCCCCGGCCGCCACCCGCTGTCCGGCCAGGGTGAGCGGTTCGGTGGCGAACCGCCAGGTCGCGAGCTCGACGGGGCCGTCGTAGCGCAGCAGCTCCTCGACGCCGGTCTCCAGCAGGCCCCGCTCCCCGGCGGCCAGGGAGGTCTGGAGGCGGGCGCGCTGGCCCGGGTTCATGAAGAGGGAGTGGACACCGTTGCCGATGAGGTTCACGGTCGTCTCGAAGCCGGCGAACAGCAGGATGAAGGCCATCGCGGTGGCCTCGGCCTCCGTGAGGTGGTCGCCGTGGTCGCTCGCGCGGATCAGGTCGGAGATCAGGTCATTGCCCGGATCATCCCTTTTGCGGTGGATGAGTTCACCGAGGTAGGTCCGCATCTGCTTGACCGAGCGGGCGACCCCGCCGCGCGGCCCGCCGCCGTGGCGGATCATCATCCCGGCCCAGTCGCGGAAGTCGTCCTGGTCCTCGCGCGGGACGCCGAGCATCTCGCAGATGGCGTAGATGGGGAGCGGGAAGGCGAATTCGTGGATGAGGTCGGCCTCGCCCCGCTCCGCGAACCCGTCGATGAGGTGGTCGGTGAGCTCCTGCACCCGCGGGGTGAACTCGGCCACCCTGCGCGGGGTGAACGCCTTCGACACCAACCGCCGCAGCCGGGTGTGGTCCGGCGGGTCGATGTTGAGCAGGTGCGTCATCAGCTCGGCCTTGCGCTCCCCGGGGATGCCGGTCTTGCCCTTGGCGTGCGCGGGTTCCGCGTGATGGGCCGGGTTCTTGCTCAGCCGCTGGTCCGCGAGGGCCTGGCGGGCGTCGGCGTACCGGGTGACCAGCCAGGCCTCGACCCCGCTCGGGAGCCTGGTGCGGTGCACCGGCGCGTGCTCGCGCAGCCAGGCGTAGGCCGGGTACGGGTCGGTCGCGAACTCCCAGTCGAACAGGGTCGGGCCCTGGGCGGAGGGAGCGTCGGCTGGGGTGGCGGGGGTCTGCTCATGCACCCCAGGACCGTATCCCGGCGCCGGCCCGCCACCCGATTCGGGCGGTTCGTCGCGGCTGTCCGTAGATCCGCCCACACTTGACGCCGGCTTCCGCGGCGTTCCTACTTTCGCTCTTGTGGATGCGAGGATCTTGAAGAGCAGTTTCGCGGTGGTGGAGAGAAGGGCCGAGCACGCGGTCAAGTTCTTCTACTCGCACCTGTTCTGGCACAACCCGGACATGCGCGCGCTCTTCCCCGCCTCCGCCGAGGACATGGAGCGCCAGCGCGACCGGCTCTTCGCCGCGCTCACCCACGTGATCGGGCACCTGGAGGACGAGACCCTCCTCCCCTACCTCCGCGAGCTCGGCCGCGACCACCGCAAGTTCCTGGCCGGCCCCGCGCACTACACGGCGGTCGGCGCCAGCCTCCTCGCCGCGCTCGCCGAGACCGCCGGCGACGCCTGGACCCCGCGGGCGGAGAAGGCCTGGGCCGAGGCCTACCAGTTGATCGCCGACACGATGACGGCCGGCGCCGCCGCGGGCGAGGGGCCGCCCTGGTGGGACGCGGAGGTGGTCCGCCACCTCCGGTACGGGCAGGACGTCGGCGTCCTCACCCTCCGGCCGGCCCTCCCCTTCCCCCATCTCCCGGGTCAGTACGCGAGCGTGAGCAGCGACCGGGTGCCGCGCACCTGGCGCACCTACTCCCTCGGCAACGCGCCCCGCCCCGACGGCACGGTCGACCTGCACGTCAGCCGGATCGAGGGGGGCCGGCTCAGCCCCGCCCTGGTCGCCGAGACGCGGCCCGGCGACCGGCTGCGCCTGGGCGCCGCCTGCGGGCAGCTGACCTTCCGCCGCGCGGGACGCCCGGCCAGCCTCATCGCCGCGGGCACCGGCTGGGCCCCGGTCCGCGCCCTGCTGGAGGAGCTGGCACAGCACCCTCCCGATCAGGAGGTACGGCTCTTCGTCGTCGCCCGGGACGCCGCGCACCTCTACGACCGCCCGCTGATCGACGCGTACGCCGGGACCTGCCCCTGGCTCGCGGTCACCTACATCACGCCCGCGCCCGGACGCCACCGCAACCAGGCCACCGACCGGCTGGCCACCGCGCTCGGCAACCGGGGCCGGTGGCCCGACCAGGACGTCTACCTCAGCGGGCCGGCCCCGTTCGTGCAGGAGACCGCGCACCTCTTGGCGGGGCTGGGCGCCCCCGCCGACCGGACCTTCCACGACTCCGTGCCCGCCGCGGGCCGCGGCCAGGGCGCGAACGGGCGCCCGCTGGGCTTCGGGGAGTGGTTCATCGACCCCCCGGCGCCGCAGTGGCACAACCCCTCGGGCCGTGCGCCCCGGGGCGGCGGCCCGGCTACGGAGTGAGGCCCTCGGCCGCCCGGATGGCGTCCCGGTAGGCACGGGCCGCCGCGCGCAGCGCGGTCTCGGGATCGGTGCCCGCCGCCTCGGCGCGCGCGGCCAGCGCCAGCAGCTCGTATCCGACGCCCTCGCCGCGGGGCGGCTCCACCGGCAGGCCGGCCGTACGGACCCGGCCGGCGAGCTTGGCCGCGAGCGCGAGGCCGGGCTGGCCGAGCGGGACGCCGTCGGTGACGGACGCGCGCTGCTTCTCGACCGCCTTGGTGCGCAGCCAGTGCGCCTTCACCTCGTCCGGGGTGTGCGCCTCGGCGTCCCCGAAGACGTGCGGGTGGCGCCGGACCAGCTTCTCCACGAGGGTCGCGGCCACGTCGTCGATGGAGAACGCCCCTTCGCCGGAGCCCCCGTCGTCACCGTCGTCCGCCTCGTCCCCCGCGTCCGTGTCGTCCGCCGCGTCCGCTCGGAACTCCTCGGCGATCCGGGCGTGGAAGACGACCTGGAGGAGCACGTCGCCCAGTTCCTCGCGCAGTTCCGCCCGGGTGCCGTCCTCGATGGCCTCGACGAGTTCGTACGCCTCCTCGATCCCGTACTTGGCCAGGCCCCGGTGGGTCTGCCGGGAGGACCAGGGGCACTCGCGCCGGATCCGGTCCATCACCTGGACCAGGTCGAGCAGGCGCGCGCCCGGCAGGTCGTAGGAGCCCGGCAGCAGTTCGAGGTCGGGCATGGCGGCCCGGCCCGAGCCCGCCAGCCGTGCCAGCCCGTCGGTCAGCCGCCGGTCCCCCTCGCCGCCGGGCAGCACCACGACCGTGCGGCCGCCCGCGCACGCCTCGACCAGCGCGGCCGCGTCCGGGGCCGCGTGCGCCACCTCGATGCCGGCCTCCCGCAGGTACGGGAGCTGGGGGTGGCCCGGGTCGGCGCACAGCACCCGGTCCGCCGCGTGCAGGGCCTGCCAGGCCGGCCAGGACAGCACGCCGGGCGCGACCCGGTGGCTGGTGGTCAGCAGCACGATGCGGCCGGCCGGCCCGGCCGGTGCGGCGGCGGGTACGGCCGGTGCGGCGGGCACGGGGGCGGTGGAGGGGGGCTCGGCGGGTGCGTGGTCGGTCACCCTCCGAACCTACCTCCGGCCGCGGGCGTCAGGCTCCGGCGGGGGGCTGCTGGGGGCGGGTCTTCTGGGTGATCCACGGGGTCTCCACGTCGCCCAGCTGGACCTGCGCGGCGTTCCAGGCGCCGTAGCGGGGGTTCACCTCGATGTCCAGGGCCTTGGCGGCGGCCGCGGCCGGGGCCGCGAGCTGGCCGTTGCCGTACTTGGCGGTCAGCTTGGCGATCAGCACCCGGTCCCTCAGGAAGCGGTCGGCCTGGTCGGGCGCGGTGGCGGTCTTCTGCAGCAGCTGCGCCTCGAACTGCTCGGCCCCGCCGACCCCCTCGACGTAGGACGCGCGCTCCGCCTCGATCTCCTTGGTGGAGGCGCTCACTCCGGCGGTCGCGGCCATCTTGTCGATGATCCGGCTCTGGAGCATGGAGCCGAGCTTGAGCCGGTCGAGCCGGGGGGTGTTGGCGATGAGCTCGGCGGCGGCCTGCCCGGAACGGTTCTGCGCGGCGCGCACGTCGTTCATCTGGGCCTGGAGCGCGGAGGTGGTGATCCGTTCGCCGCCGACGACGGCCGCGGTACCGGGGTGCGCCTGCCCCGAGCAGGCCGACAGCAGGGGGGCCGCCAGGAGCAGGGCGGTGGAGACGGAGAGCGCTGTGCGACGGTGCAAAGGAGCCTCCAGGGCCGGGAGATTGTGCTTCGGTGCACAAGGGCCGTGCGGTGATCGATGGTATGCAGTCAGGGTGGTCCGGGCCACCGCTTCGACCAACGATTCCCGGGGTGTTGGGGTGCGTGTTCACCCGGCGGCCATGCCGCGGACCGCCGGCGCTGCCAGGGTCGGCCCACCAGGTCGACACCGCACCGCTCCCCGCGCCGCTCCCCGGACCGCCGCCCGGGCCTGCCCGGCTCGGCGTTCGCCGCGCGGCTGACGACGGCCGCCGTCTGCGCCGGGGACGCCGCCGCGCGCGTCTTTCCGTACGGACCGCCCTGCCGGTCGGGGTCTTCCCGCGCGACCGCGTGGACCTCGCGGTGTGCGCGCTCACGGTGCTGAAGACGGCGACCGCGGCGGCGATGGCCTGGCTGCTGCGGACCCGGCGGCGCGGGCCCTGGTGGGCGGCCGGGCTGCGGTCCGGTCAGCGGACCTGACCGAGCCAGTGCAGGGTGCGCCGGACCTCCGTCGGGAAGGGGTGGCCGGGGCCGTGCAGGCGCTCCGCGTCGAAGAGGAGGCGGGCCAGGGTGGCGTGGGCCGCCGGGCGGTCCCCGAGGGAGAGCAGCAGGTGCGCGATCCGGCGGCGGACCTCCAGCGGGAGGCCGGGGTCCGGGTTGGCGTAGTGGTTCTCGAAGAGCGGCAGCAGCGAGCGGTACTCCGCCAGCGCCGCGGCCGGCTCGCCGAGCTGCTCCAGGCACTGCGCGGCGTCGTAGCGGAAGCGCAGCGACTGCGGGTCGCCGGCCGGGAACTGGTCGGCGAGGCGGCGCAGTTCGGGCAGGGCGCGGCGGTACTGGCCGTCGTCCATCAGCGTGGCCGCGTACTGCTTGCGCAGCGAGCGCACCACCGGCGAGTGCTCGCCGTGCTGGGCCACGGCGGCCGGGAGGATGCCGCCGAGGATGTCCACGGCCCGGGTGAGCTGGCCTTGGGCGAGGAGGGTGCGGGCCTCGTCGACGGCGCCGGGGATGTCCGGCCGCGCCGGGGTCGGCGGGTCGGCCGGGCGCGGCGGGATCACGGCGGCCCGGTCGGGCCAGGGCGCGTGGGGGCGCCGGAAGGGGCGCGTCGGGTCGAGCGGGCCGCCCGGGGAGCCGCTGCCGCGCCCGGGGAGCAGCGGGGTGAGCGCCTCGTACACCTGCTGCGCGGAGGCGGGCCGGTCCTGGGGGTCCTTGGCGAGGAGGTGGAGCAGGACGGCCTCCAGCTCCGGCGGCACCTCGGGGCGCGTCTGCCGGACCGGGCGCGGGGGTTCGTACAGGTGGCGGTGGAGGACGCCGAGGGCGGTGGACCCGGCGAAGGGGACGTTCCCGCTGAGGAGTTCGTAGAGCAGCACGCCGAGGGCGTAGAGGTCGGTGTACGGGCCCACGGCCCCGCCCATGGCCTGTTCGGGGGCCATGTACGCCGGACTGCCGATCGGGGTGCCGGTGCTGGTGAGGCGGGTGGTGTCGGTGTCCATCACCGAGGCCACGCCGAGGTCCAGGACCAGGACGGTGCCGTCGGGGCGGATCATCACGTTGCGGGGCTTCAGGTCGCGGTGGACGATCGGCACCGCGTGCACGGCCGACAGCACGGCGCACAGCTGCGCGACGACCGCGACGGCCCACGGCCACGGGTACGGGTCGTGCCGGGCGAGGTGGTCGGCGAGGTCGGCGCCCTCGACGTGGCCCATGACGAGGAACAGCTCGTCGCCGTCGCTCCCCGCGTCGTGCACGGTGACCAGGCCGGGGTGGTCCACCTGCGCGGTGATCCGGCACTCGCGCACGAAGCGCCGGCGCAGCTCCTCGGCGACGGTGCCGGGGCCCGCCACCCGGTCGGGGCGCAGCAGTTTGACGGCGACCCGCCGGTCGAGGCGGCGGTCGTAGGCCGTCCAGACCTGGCCCATGCCGCCCTGCCCGAGGATGCTCGCGAGCTGGTAGCGGTCGCCGATGAGCCGGTCGGTCACCGGGTCGTGTCCCCGTCGTGGGGCTGCTGGCGGCGCAGGAGTTCGCTGAGCTCGTCCAGCTCGGCGCGGACCTGCCCGAGGCGCGGCGGCGGGGCCGGGTGCGGGGGCGGGGCGGTGTGCGGGGGCGGGGCGGTGTGCGGCGCGGTGTGCGCGACCGGGGTCGCGTGCGGGGGCCGGGGCGGGAGCTGCGGGGGCTGGGGCTGCGGGTACCCGTAGCCCTGCTGCGCGGTCGGGTGCGGGAGGTAGGGGGCGGGCTGCGCCGGGTACCAGACGGCGCCCTGCGCCGCCCCGGCCTCGTGGTGCCGGATGTCGAAGACGAGGAAGTAGACGCAGACGGCGAACCCGGTGAGGATCGACGTGGCGGCGCCGAGGCTGCCCTGCCAGCCGTCGGTCTCGGGCGTCGGGTCGAGCTGGATCAGGGTCATGGCGGCCACCGCGAGGACGCCCGTGACCAGGAGCATCCACCAGTCGCGCGGCCGGCGGGTGACGAGCGCCAACCGCAGCATCGAGCCCCAGGCGAGGAAGCCGCAGCTCAGCACGGGGAGCAGGGCGAACAGCACGCGCAGCGTCACCACGCCCCCGGAACTGGGCTGGTGACCGTGGTGCGGCGGGAGGCCGGGGCCGTGCATCGCTGCTCCTGACGGGCCGAGCGGAAGAGGGTTCGGGTGGAAGGGTATACAGCCTTTCCGGCCACGGGTGAGGGGATGTGCGCAACCGTTGCAGGGTCGCCGCACGGCGTCCGGGCGGCGGCGCGGGCCCGCGGTCCGCGCGGGCCGCGGGCCCGCGCGGCGCCCGGTCTCAGGACCCGAGGATGGTGGTGAGGAACTCGCCCGTCCAGGCCAGCAGTTCCCGGCCGACCAGCGGCTTGCCGCCGACCCGTGCCGTCTTGGGGCGCGGGATCAGGACCTGTGAGGCGGCCGGCTTGAGCACCGCGCCCGGGTAGAGCCGCTTGAGCCGCAGCTCCTGCGACTCGCGCAGCTCCACCGGCCCGAAACGGATGTTGGGCCCCTGGAGGGTGATGTCGCCGACCCCGCAGGCCCGGGCCAGCATCCGCAGTCCGGCCACCAGCAGCAGGTTCTCCACCGGCTCCGGCAGCTTGCCGTAGCGGTCGGTGAGCTCCTCGCGCACGGCCTTGACGTCGGCCTCCGAGTTCGCGGAGGCGATGGACCGGTAGGCCTGCAGGCGCAGCCGCTCGCCCGGCGCGTAGTCGTGCGGGACGTGCGCGTCGACCGGCAGCTCGATCTTGACCTCCAGCGGCGGCTCCTCCTCGATCCCGCCCTCGACGGCCGACCGGTAGTCGGCGACGGCCTCGCCGACCATGCGGATGTACAGGTCGAAGCCGACGCCCGCGATGTGGCCGGACTGCTCGCCGCCGAGCAGGTTGCCCGCGCCGCGGATCTCCAGGTCCTTCATCGCCACGTACATGCCCGCGCCCATCTCGGTGTGCTGGGCGATCGTCGCGAGCCGCTCGTGCGCGGTCTCGGTCAGCGGCTTCTCCGGCGGGTAGAGGAAGTACGCGTACCCGCGCTCGCGGCCGCGGCCGACGCGGCCGCGCAGCTGGTGCAGCTGGGAGAGGCCGAAGTTGTCGCCGCGCTCGACGATCAGGGTGTTGGCGTTGGAGATGTCGATGCCGGACTCGACGATCGTGGTCGAGACGAGCACGTCGAACTTCTTCTCCCAGAAGTCCACCACGACCTGTTCCAGGGCCTGTTCGGACATCTGGCCGTGCGCCGTCGCGATCCGCGCCTCGGGCACGATCTCGCGCAGCTTGGCGGCCGCCCGGTCGATGGACTCGACCCGGTTGTGGATGTAGAAGCACTGGCCCTCGCGCAGCAGCTCGCGCCGGACGGCGGCGCCGATCTGCTTCTCCTCGTACGGGCCGACGAAGGTGAGCACCGGGTGCCGCTCCTCCGGCGGAGTGGTGATCGTCGACATCTCGCGGATGCCGGTCACCGCCATCTCCAGGGTGCGCGGGATGGGCGTCGCGGACATGGTCAGCACGTCGACGTTGGCCCGCAGCTTCTTCAGCTGCTCCTTGTGCTCCACGCCGAACCGCTGCTCCTCGTCGACGATGACCAGGCCCAGGTCCTTGAACTTCGTCTCCTGCGAGAAGAGCCGGTGCGTGCCGATGACCAGGTCGACGGAGCCCTCGCGCAGGCCCTCCAGGGTGGCCTTGGACTCGGTCTCCGTCTGGAAGCGGGACAGCGCCCGCACGTTGACGGGGAACTGGCTGTAGCGCTCGGAGAAGGTGCCGAAGTGCTGCTGCACGAGGAGCGTGGTCGGGACGAGGACGGCGACCTGCTTGCCGTCCTGGACCGCCTTGAACGCCGCCCGCACCGCGATCTCGGTCTTGCCGTAGCCCACGTCGCCGCAGATCAGCCGGTCCATCGGGACGGACTTCTCCATGTCCTCCTTGACCTCGGCGATGGTCGTGAGCTGGTCGGGCGTCTCCGCGTACGGGAAGGCGTCCTCCAGCTCGCGCTGCCAGGGCGTGTCCGGGCCGAAGGTGTGCCCGGGGGCCGCCATGCGGGCGCTGTACAGCTTGATGAGGTCGGCGGCGATCTCCTTGACCGCCTTCTTGGCGCGCGCCTTCGTCTTGGTCCAGTCGGCGCCGCCGAGCCGGTGCAGGGTCGGGGCCTCGCCGCCGACGTACTTGGTGACCTGCTCCAGCTGGTCGGTGGGGATGTAGAGCCGGTCGCCGGGCTGGCCGCGCTTGGCGGGGGCGTACTCGACGAGGAGGTACTCGCGGGTGGCGCCCTGGACGGTGCGCTGCACCATCTCGACGTAGCGGCCGACGCCGTGCTGCTCGTGGACGATGTAGTCGCCGGCCTCCAGGGTCAGCGGGTCGATCGTCTTGCGGCGCCGGGTCGGCATCCGCCCGAGGTCCTTGCTGGCGGTGCGCTGTCCGGTGAGGTCGGTCTCGGTGAGGACGGCCAGCTTGAGGGCGGGGTCGACGAAGCCGTTGTCGATCGAGCCGCAGGAGACGTGCACGATCGAGGGCTCCAGGGCCCGCAGGTCCGCCTCCAGCCGGGCCGCGATGCCCTCGCCGCCGAGCACCTCGACGGTGCGGGCGGCCGGGCCGTGGCCCTCGGTGAGGTAGACGGTGTGCCAGCCGTCGGCGATCCAGGCCTTGGTGTCGGCGAGCGCGCGGGCGGTGTCGCCGCGGTAGGCCTCGGGGGCGCGCATGCCGAGCTTGAGCGTGTCGCCCCCGGGGGCCTCCTCGTCGGCGGCGAACGGGGAGACCGACCACCACATCATGTCCAGCTCGCGGGCCCGGTCGCGGACCTCGGCGATGCCGCGCAGCGAGGCCGCGCCGACGTCGATGGGCGCCTCGCCGCCGCCCGCGGTGGCCGCCCAGGAGGCCATCAGGAACTCCTGCGAGGTCGCCACCAGGTCGGCGGCCCGGGTCCGTACCCGCTCGGGGTCGCAGACGAGGGCCATCGAACGGCCCGGCAGGACGTCGATCAGCAGCTCCATGTCGTCGACGAGGACCGGGGCCAGGGACTCCATGCCCTCGACCGCGATCCCCTCGGCGATCTTGTTCAGCAGTTCGCCGAGCTCGGGGTGGGCCTCGGCGAGGGCCGCGGCCCGCTCCCGCACCTGGTCGGTGAGCAGCAGCTCCCGGCAGGGCGGTGCCCACAGGCCGTGTTCGGCGATCTCCAGGGACCGCTGGTCGGCGACCTTGAAGTAGCGGACCTCCTCGACCTCGTCGCCCCAGAACTCGATGCGCAGCGGGTGTTCCTCGGTGGGCGGGAACACGTCGAGGATGCCGCCGCGCACGGCGAACTCGCCGCGCTTCTCGACGAGCTCGACGCGGGCGTACGCGGCTGCGGCCAGGGCCTGCGTCACCTCCCCGAGGTCGACGCTCTGCCCTTGGCGCAGACTCACCGGAACCAGGTCCCCGAGCCCCTTGACCTGCGGCTGGAGCACGGACCGGATGGGCGCGACCACGACGCTGACGGGGCCGGCGGCCGGGTCGTCCTTGCTGGGGTGGGCCAGGCGGCGCAGGACGGCGATCCGCCGGCCCACGGTGTCGCTGCGCGGGCTGAGGCGCTCGTGCGGCAGGGTCTCCCAGGACGGGTAGTCGACGACCTCGTCGGGCGGCAGCAGGGAGCGCAGCGCGGCGGCGAGGTCCTCGGCCTCGCGGCCGGTGGCGGTGACCGCGAGGACGGTGCGCCCGGTCTGCCGGGCCAGTGCGGCGATCACGAACGGCCGCGCGGCCGGCGGGCCGACCAGGTCCACGTGCATGCGGTTGCCGTCCCCGGCCGCGGTGACCGCCTCGGCGAGGGCCGGGTCCCGGGTGACGGCGTCGAGCAGTCCGTGCAGGCTCATGTGGGGGGCTTTCCGTCCGGTGGAGGGCGTTCGGGGCGCAACGCGAAGGGCCCGACACGTCGAACGGGCCGGGGGTTCCCACCCTACGACGCGCGCGACCCCCTCGCGCGGGGGAGTTCGGGTCGACTCCCCCGCCGGTGGCCGGGGCCGGGCGGCCCGCGGCCCCGGGTTCGAGCGGGCCCGCTCTACGATGGGCCCCTACCGACCGTTCGAGCTCGCCGCGTCACCTTCCGCAGGAGTGCACGCCGCACCGGCCGAGGAGTACGAGACCGTGACGAGCGACGCGATAACCCGCCCCGCCCCCGTTCCCGGACCGACGGCCGCCGCGACCCGGCCGGCCGGGAGCCGGTGGGCGGGCCCCTGGGTGGTGGCCGCCGGCCTGTTCGCGGTGTACCTGGTGGTGTCCGTCGGACGGTTCCGCCGCATGGAGTGGTCCTCCTGGGACCTGGGCATCTTCGAACAGGCCATCCGCGCCTACGCCCACCTCCGGGAGCCCGTCGCCGATCTGAAGGGCCCCGGCGCCAACATCCTCGGGGACCACTTCAGCCCGATCATCGCGCTCGTCGCCCCCGTCTACCGGCTCTTCCCGGGCCCGGTCACCCTGCTCGTCGTCCAGGCCGCCCTGTTCGCCCTGTCCGCCGTGCCCGTCACCCGGGCCGCCGGCCGGCTCCTCGGACCGGCCCGCGGCATCGCGCTCGGGGTGGCGTACGGGCTGGCCTGGGGCATACAGCGGGCCGTCGAGTTCGACTTCCACGAGATCGCCTTCGCCGTGCCGCTGCTGGCCTTCGCACTGGAGGCGGTCCTCGCCCGGCGCTGGCGGGCCGCCCTGCTGTGGGGGCTGCCGCTGCTGCTGGTCAAGGAGGACCTCGGCTTCACGCTCGCCGCCCTGGCCGTGGTGGTGGCCTGGCGGGCCCACCCCTCGGACCGGCGGGCGGTGCGTACCGCGCTGGGCGTCGCCGTCGGGGCCGCGGTCCTGGCCGCGCTGGTGTTCACCGTCGTCATACCGGCCTTCGCCACCGCGGGCTACGGCTACTGGGACAAGATCCAGGGCGCGGGCCCGCTCGACGGCCTCGGCACCAAGCTCGCCACCCTGGGCTGGGTGCTGATCCCGACCACCGGCCTGCTGGCCCTGCGCTCCCCGCTGCTGCTGGTCGCCGCTCCCACGCTGGGCTGGCGGTTCCTGTCCGGGGACCCGCACTACTGGTCCACCGACTGGCACTACAGCGCGGTGCTGATGCCCGTGGTCACCCTCGCCCTGGTCGACGCCATCGACATCGTCCGGCGCGGCCGCCGGCCGCGGCTGCGGGCGTACGCGCTCCAGCTGCCCACCGCCGTGCTCGCCGCCGGCCTGGCCCTCGCCGCGACCACCCTGCCGACCTCCCGGCTGGCCGAGGCCCGCACGTACGAGCGGCCCGCCCGCGCCGTGGCCGTCGAGCGGCTGCTGGCCGAGATACCCGACGGCGCCGTCGTCGAGGCCGACACCACCCCGCTGACCCGGCTGACCTCCCGCTGCCGCGTGCTGTGGATCGGCGGCAGCAAGGGCGTGGTGCCCGACTGGATCGCCATCGACAACTCCTCGAAGTGGGCGGGCGAGGACCCGACGGCCTACGCGCTCCAGCTGCACCCCGGCGCACGGTTCACGCTGGTCGGCGAGGCCGAGGGCATCGTCCTGATGCGCCGCTCCTGATCCCCGCGGGGCGCGGCGCGCGGCCGGCGGACGCGGCGCGGCCCCGGCCCCGCCCTGACGGGCCGGGCCGGGGCCGTCCCCCGTTGTCCCCCGTGACGACCGCGCGGCGGTGCTACTCGCCCGCGATCGCGTTCAGTACGTTCATCCGCCCCGCCCGGAAGGCCGGGACCAGCGCGGCGAACAGGCCCACGAAGGCCGAGGCGGCGAACACCCCGAGGATCGTCGGCCAGGGGATCTCCAGCACCTTCAGGCCCTGGAGCGCGAGCAGCTGCTGCGCGCTGGCGCCCCAGCCCATGCCCAGCCCGAGGCCGAGGAGGGCGCCGAAGAGGGCGATGACCACCGACTCCAGGCGGATCATGCGGCGCAGCTGGCGGCGGGAGAGGCCGATGGCGCGCATCAGGCCGATCTCGCGGGTCCGTTCGACGACCGACAGGGCGAGGGTGTTCACCACGCCCAGGACGGCGACGACGATGGCGAGGGCGAGGAGCCCGTAGACCATGTTCAGCAGCTGGCCGACCTGGTCCTTCAGCGCCTGCTTGTAGTCGGCCTGGTCGCGGACCTGGTACTGGGGGTAGTCGGCGAGCGCGTCCTTGACGCCCCGGTAGGCGGCCGCGGCGGAGTGCCCGTCCGCGGCGGTGGCCAGCAGCATGAAGGGGCGCGGCATCCGGTCGGCCGGGACGTTCGCCTCGGCCGTCGCGGTGCTGACGTACTTCATGCCCCGATCGAGGTTGCCCTCGTCGCCGGTGATCGCGGCGACCTTCAGGCGGACGGTGTTGCCGCCGGTGAAGGCGACCGTCAGCGCGTCGCCGAGCGCGATGCCGTGCGCGGTGGCGTACTGCGAGCCGACCGAGATGGCGCCCTCGCCGTAGGCGGCCGCGTGCTCGCCGGCGGTCATCTTGCGGCGGATGTCGCGGGCGTAGGTCGGATCGGTGGCGCCCAGCCCCTCGGTCACGGTGGAGCCGTCGGGGGCGGTGACCTTCGCCTCCACCAGGCGGTAGGCGGTGACGTGGTCCAGGCCCGGGGCGGCGCGCAGCGCCTGCTCGGCCTGGGGCACCACGGGCTGCCCGCTGGTGGAGTCGACGATGTAGTCCGCGCCGACCGACTTGTCGAGCTCGTCGGTGGCCGAGGCGACCATCGAGGAGCCGACGACCGACAGGCAGGCGACCAGGGCGAGCCCGATCATCAGCGCGGCGGCGGTGGCGCCGGTGCGGCGCGGGTTGCGCAGGGCGTTGCGCTCGGCGAGGCGCCCCACGGACCCGAAGGGCCGCAGCACGGCGCCGGAGAGCACCCGCACCACGCCCGCGGCGAGCAGCGGTCCGATGACGATGAAGCCGACGAGCGTGAGGACCACGCCCAGGCCCAGCCAGAGCGATCCGGCCCCGGCCCGGTCGGCGGCCCCGGCGAGGAGGAGCGCGGCGCCGCCGGCACCGGTGAGGACCAGGCCGAGCGCGGCGCGGACCGCGCCGGCCTTGCGGTCGCCCGGGGTGCCCGATTCGCGCAGGGCCGCCATCGGCGAGACCCGGCCGGCCCGGCGGGCCGGGACGTACGCGGCGACGACGGTGACGACCACGCCGAGCACGACCCCGACGACCGGGGTGGTCCAGGCGACGGTCAGGTCGTCGGTCGACAGGTGCATGCCCATCCGGCCCATGAGCCGCATCAGCCCGACGGCCAGGCCGACGCCCGCCCCGACCCCGAGGACCGAGCCCACCACGCCGAGGAGGAGGGCCTCGACGACCACGGACTTGAGGACCTGTCCGCTGTCGGCGCCGATGGCGCGCATCAGGCCGATCTCGCGGGTGCGCTGGGCGACCAGCATCGAGAAGGTGTTGAAGATGAGGAAGATGCCGACGAGGAAGGCGATCCCGGCGAAGCCGAGCATCACGTACTTCAGGACGTCGAGGAAGGAGCCGACGTCCTTGCGGTTCGCGTCCGCGGCCTCCTGCGCCGTCTGGAGCTTGTAGGCGTCCGCGCCCACGGCGGCGGCGACGTCGCGCTTGAGCTGCTCGTCGCTCACCCCGTCCGCGGCGACCACGTTGACGTGCGTGAACGCGCCGGGCTCGCCGAGCAGTCGGCGCTGCGCGGTGTCGGTGTCGAAGTAGACGACGGCCGCGCCGGGGTTGGTGACGGTGAAGGCGGCGATGCCGCTGATCCGGGCGCGGGCGTCACCGGTGACGGCGATGGTGCGCACCTCGTCGCCGAGCCGCAGCCCGTGCTTGCGCGCGGTGTCGGAGTCGATCATCACCTCGGTGGGGCCGCGCGGTGCGTGGCCGGAGGTGATCTTCATGGACTTGAGCTCGTTGTCGTTCCAGTCGCCCGCGATGGTCGGGGCGCCGGTGGTCGAGCCCAGGTTCCGGTTCTCGCCGTCGACGACGGTGACGGACATCGAGACGACGGCGCCCTCCGCGCTCTTGACGCCCGCGGCGGCGCGCACCTTCGCGACGACCGAGCCGTCCAGCGTCTCGGGCCGGCCGCGGTCGGGGTTCTCGTCGCCGTCCTCGGCGGCCTTCGGGCTGACCGTCACGTCGGAGCCGGTGACGGCGAACAGCTTGTCGAAGGTGGTGTTCATGGTGTCGGTGAACACCAGGGTGCCGCAGACGAAGGCGACGGAGAGCAGGACCGCCACGGCCGAGAGCGCCATCCGCCCCTTGTGCGCGACGAGGTTGCGCCGCGAGGTCTTCAGGACGGTGCCGCTCATGAGGTCCGCCCGCGTGCGTCGAAGTCCTTCATACGGTCCAGGACCTGCTCGGCGGTGGGGCCGTACATCTCGTCGACGATCCGGCCGTCGGCCAGGAAGATGACGCGGTCCGCGTAGGAGGCGGCCACCGGGTCGTGCGTGACCATGACGATGGTCTGGCCGAGTTCGTCCACGGAGCGGCGCAGGAAGCCGAGGACCTCGGCGCCGGCCCGGGAGTCGAGGTTGCCGGTGGGCTCGTCCCCGAAGATGATCTGCGGCCGGGCGGCGAGCGCGCGGGCCACGGCCACGCGCTGCTGCTGGCCGCCGGAGAGCTCGGTGGGGCGGTGCTTCAGCCGGCCGGCGAGGCCGACGGTCTCCACGACGCGGTTCAGCCACTGCGCGTCGGGCGCGCGGCCCGCGATGTCCATGGGGAGGGTGATGTTCTCCAGGGCGTTCAGCGTGGGCAGCAGGTTGAACGCCTGGAAGATGAAGCCGATGCGGTCGCGGCGCAGCCGGGTGAGCTTCTTGTCCTTCAGACCCGTGATCTCGGTCTCGTCGAGGTGGATGCGACCGCTGGTCACGGTGTCCAGGCCGGCGAGGCAGTGCATCAGCGTGGACTTGCCGGAGCCGGACGGGCCCATGATGGCGGTGAACTGCCCGCGGTGGATGTCCACGTCCACGTCGTCGAGGGCGACGACGCGCGTCTCGCCCGCGCCGTAGGCCTTGACGACCTTGCGCGCCCGGGCCGCGACGGCGCCATGCCCTCCAGTGCCCCCCTGCCTGGTTTCGGTCATAGCCGTTGTCACGGTGTTCTCCTTGTTCGGGTGGCCGCGTGCGTCGTCGCCGTCGTCATCGCCGTCATCGCCGTCATCGCCGTCATCGCCGTCGTCGTCGTGCTGAAGTCTGTTGCGGACCGGGGCGCTGCGCGCTGGTGCCCTTCGCCGTATCGGCCCGGGGGTTAACCCCACCCCCGGCCTTCCCGGCCCGTGGGGCCAGTCAAGGGCGCTGCGGGGCCCCGGGCCTCATCCGCCCGGACGAAAGACCCCCGGTCCGTTCTGTGGAGCGGCCCCTAGGGGTGGTCCACCCTTCGGTGGACCGGATCTGGGGGTTACCGCCCGGCACGGCCCGGTGAGAAGGTGTTCCCCGCGGTTACGTGCAAGGGGAAGGAATCCCGGTGGGCTCAGCCGAGGACACGGGTGCGGACCCGGCCGCCCGGTCCGCCGCGGGCGCGGGTACCACCGGCGGCGCGGGCGGTGCCGGGGACGCGAGCGGAGTCGGGGACGCGAGCGGAGTCGGGGACGCGGGTGGCGTGCGGGCCAACGGCGGTGTCGGGGGCGCGGGTTCGGGGCGGCCGGCGACGGCCGTGGTCGCCGCCCTCATGCTCTGCATGGCCCTCGTCGCCCTGGACAGCACCATCGTGGCCACCGCCGTCCCGCAGATCGTGGGCGACCTCGGCGGCTTCTCGGTGTTCTCCTGGCTCTTCTCCGGCTACCTGCTGGCCGTCACCGTCACCCTGCCCGTCTACGGGAAGCTCTCCGACACCCTCGGCCGCAAGCCGGTGCTCCTGTTCGGGATAGCCCTCTTCCTCGTCGGCTCCCTGCTGTGCGCGGCCGCCTGGAACATGGCCGCCCTCATCGCCTTCCGGATCGTCCAGGGGCTGGGCGGCGGCGCCCTCCAGAGCACGGTCCAGACCCTGGCCGCCGACCTCTACCCGCTCAAGGACCGGCCCAGGATCCAGGCCCGCATGTCCGGCGTGTGGGCCGCCTCCTCCGTGGCCGGCCCCGTGCTCGGCGGCCTGCTCGCCGCGTACGCGCACTGGCGCTGGATCTTCCTGATCAACCTCCCGCTCGCCGCCCTCGCCCGGTGGATGGTCGGCCGGCACCTGGTCGAGCCCGTACGGTCCCGCGGCGGCCGCGGGCCGGTCGACTGGGCCGGGGCACTGGCCGTGTTCGCCTGCGGCGGGGTGCTGCTCTTCGCGCTCGTCCAGGGCGGGGTGTCCTGGCCCTGGCTGTCGGCGCCCTCCCTGGGACTGCTGGCGGCGAGCGCCGTCCTGGCCGCCGTGGTGGTACGGGTGGAGCGGCGGGCGGCGGAGCCCGTCCTGCCCGGCTGGGTGTGGCGCCGGCGCACGCTCGCCGCCGTCAACCTGGCCATGGGGGTGTTCGGGCTGCTGACCGTGGCCCCGATGGTGTTCATGCCGACGTACGCCCAGGCCGTGCTGGGACTCGGTCCGATCGGCGCCGGGTTCGTCATGTCCGTGATGACCCTCAGCTGGCCGCTGTCCGCCGCCCTCAGCCAGCACCTCTACCGGCGCATCGGCTTCCGCGACACCGCCGTGGTCGGCATCTCCCTCGCCGCCGCGATCCTCTACGCCTTCACCCTGCTCCCGCACCCCGCTCGGCCGTGGCAGCCCGCGCTGGTCATGCTGCTGCTGGGCGGCGCGCTCGGCCTCTTCCAACTCCCGCTCATCATCGGCGTGCAGTCCACCGTCGGCTGGGCGGAACGGGGCACCACCACGGCCTCCGTGCTCTTCTGCCGCCAGGTCGGCCAGAGCGTGGGAGCGGCCCTGCTCGCGGCCGTCGCCAACGCCACCCTCGCCGACCGGCTGGCCGGCGTCCCCGGGCTGCCGGACGGCCTGGACGACGTGTCGAAGGCCCTGGACCGGCCGGGGCTGCTGCCGCCGGCCGCCGCCGACCACCTGCGCGCGGCCGTGGCCGCCGCCGTCGACCACATCTTCCTCGGGGCGGCCGCGGCCTGTCTGGTCGCGCTGCTGATCCTGCTGCTGCTCGCTCCGCGCACCTTCCCCGTCCTGCCGGAGCAGCGCGAGGACTGACTTGTCATGGACCGGCCCGGTGGGTGACCCTCGTGCCGACCACGACCGTTCCGGGGGGACGACATGACTTCCGCACTCTTCGCGCTGGCCCTGCTGGCCGCACTGGCCGGACCGCTCGCCCTCCGGCTCCGCCGCCGTCCCGCCTTCGTCACCGGCCGCGACGGCCGGCTCTCCACCTCCACGACCCTGGCCCTCGCCTGGACGGTGGTCCTGGTCTGGCTGCTGCTCGCCACCCTCGGCTACGGCCTCACCGCGGGCGGCGGCGCCGCCTGGTTCGAGGGCGAGCACGGCCCCCTCTCCCCCCTGACGACGGTGTACCTGCCGCTGCTCGGCGGCCCGTACGCGGCCCTGATCGGGGCCAAGGCCGTCGTCGGCGCGCGCCTGGAGAGGGGCACCCTGGCCAAACCGGCCCCCAAGCCCACCCCGTCGGGACGGCGGCCGCTGCGGGAGCTCATCGCGAACGACAGCGGGCGCACCGACCTCGTCGACCTCCAGTACGTCGCGCTCAGCGCCGTCACCCTGCTCTACGTGGTGCTCTTCTTCCTCTCCGACGTCGGCGCCGGCCTGCCGCCCCTGCCCACCGAGATCTGGGCCCTGACCGGCGCCCCCGCCGGCGCGTACCTGCTCAACAAGGTGGCCACCCGAGCCAACCCGGTCATCACCGACGTCAGCGTCCGGGGCGACCGGCTCACGGTCGAGGGCGGCGGCCTCACCGCCGACACCGCCCGCGTCACCGTGGACGACACCGCCGTCCCGGCCGTCCCGGACCCCGCGACCGGCACCCTGACCGCACCCCTCCCGGACAGCGCGACGCCCCCGTTCACGGTGGTGGTCACCACCCGAGGGCTGCGCAGCGACCCGTACCACTACGAGTCCGCCGGCCTCTGACCCCGGCCCGCGGCCCCGGCCCGCCGCCGGACCCGCCGACCGGGAGCCGTCCCCTCCCGACCGGGCCGGGCCCGCGCGCTACGCCGGGGCGCGGCCCGTCAGGGCGGCCAGGCTGGAGCGGACGTGGTTCATGTGCGCCCGCATCTCCTCCTGCGACTCCTCGTGCTCGCGCAGGATGCGGTCCGTCTCCCGCCCCACCCGCTCCTCCAGCACCCTGGCTCCGGCGATCACCTCGGCGGCCGCGGCCTCCGCGTCCTCCTGGCCGTGCCGCGCCGACTCCTCCGTCTCGGCGAACAGCCGACGCGCCTCCGACAGCCGGGCCTCGGCGTGCCGTTCGGCCTCCGCGTGGCGCGCGTCCTGCTCCGCCTCCCGCGCCGCGAGCTCCCGCTCCGACGCGTCCCAGCGGTCCGTCTGCTCCTGCTCGCGCTCCGCCAGCAGCGCCTGCGACCGCCGGTGCGCCTCCGCCAGCGCCGCCTGCGCCTGCGACCGCCACGCCTCCGCGTCCTCCCGCGCCTCCGCCCGGGCGCCGTCGGCCTCCCGCTGCGCCCGCAGCAGGCCCTGCCGGGCCCGTACCTCGGTCTGCTCGCGCACCGACTCCGCGTCGTGCCGGGCCAGCTCCGCCACCCGCTCGGCGTGCGCCTGCGCGGCGGCCAGCGCCTCGGCCGCGGCCTCCCGCGCGTCCGAGCGCAGCTCCCGCGACTCCTCCTGCGCCAGCAGCAGGATCCGCCGGGCCCGTTCGCTCAGCTCGTCGTACGTCTGCGGGGCCAGCGCGGACACCGCCTCCCGGAGCCGCGCCGCCTCCGCCTCCATCTCCTCGGCCAGCGCCGTCAGCCGCGCCACCCGCTCCCAGGCCTCGTCGCGGCCGGCGGTGAGCCGGGCGAGATACCGGTCGACCTCGTCCGTGCGGTAGCCGCGGCCGCGCACCGTCGCCATGGGTCCACTCATCCTGGAAGCGCCTCTCTCGCGGGGGTTCCGGTCAAGGATGCGTCATTTGCCAGCAGAAGCCCGAATGGCCGGGCCGGGGCCCCGAGCGAGGGTCTCGGCCCGGCCAGTCAAGCGATCACCGTTCGGTGTCCGATCAGAGCAGTCCGTCCCACATCTGCTCCAGCAGCACCGACCACCAGCTCTCCGGCGAGGCCAGCGCCGCGCTGTCGAGCCCCGCCAGATTCGCCTGGAAATCGACGGTCCAGCGGCCCGCCTGCTCCGGCGTCAGGTGCTGCCGCAGCCGCCACATGTGCCCCAGCATCGCGAGGGAGCGGACGAACTGCGGCAGGCTCGAATTCACGAACTGCGGCGGCACCGGGCCACCGCCCGGCCCGGCCTCCACCGGCACCGCGACGATGTGCGCGGTGCCGTACTGCACGCACAGCGCCTTGCCGAAGTCGCTGCCGACCACCAGGTACGAGCCCGCGTCCGGCGCCGGCTGCACCTGCCGCTGCGCGGCCAGCTCGGCCAGCGTGGGCACCGGCTGGCCCGGCACCGCCTGCCCCCAGAAGAACGGCCCGAAGTCGACCGGCACGCCCGCCCACACCAGCGTCTGCGCCACGATGTCCGGCACGCCCTGCCGGGACACCGCGCGCTGGTCGAAGCGGAACACGCCCTGCGGGCCGAACGCCCCCACCAGCTCCTGCGCGATGGCCTCCAGCGGGATCGCCGGCTGGAGCGGAACCTGCGGCAGCGGCGCCCGCACCGGCGCGGGGCGCGCCGGACCGTCCGCCACCTGGTGCAGCTCGCCCTGGTGGGTGAGCAGGTGCCGCACGCCCTGCTGGCGACCCGCGTGGTCCTTGCCGTACGGGGCCACGCTGGTGATCCGCACCTGCGGCCACGTCTCCCGGATCATCCGGGCGCAGTACCCGCCGGGCAGCTCGCAGGACTCCAGCTCCGTGTGCAGCTCCAGCACCTGCTGCGGCGGCACGTTCATGGCGCGCAGCTCGTACAGGATCTGCCACTCGGGGTGCGGGGTACCGGGCGCCGAGCGGCGGATGAGCTGCTGCTCGGAGCCGTCGGGCGCGCGGTAGCGGAGCACGGCCTGGTAGCCGGGGCCGACCGTGGGCACCCCGCCCGGCGCCGGAGGCTGCGCGCCCGGTCCGCCGGGCGGCGGTCCGGGCGGGGCCGGCGGCTGTCCCGCGGCCGGGCCGGCCAGCATGGTGGCGGCATGGTCGAGCCCGCCGCCGGACCCGCCGTGACCGCCCCGCGCACCGGACGCACCGGACGCACCGGGCGTCCCCGGCGGACCGGGCGGCTGCGGAACCCCGGGCCCCGCGAGCATCGTCGCCGCGTGGTGCGCGCCCCCGCCGGGCACCCCGGGCGGGGCGGGCGGCCGCCCGGGTGCGCCGGGCGGACCGGGCGGCTGCGGCCCTCCCGGTCCGGCGAGCATCGTCGCGGCGTGGTCGAGCCCGCCGCCCCGCCCGTCGCTGCCGCCGGACGCACCGGGCGCACCGGGCGTCCCCGGCGGACCGGGCGGCTGCGGAACCCCGGGCCCCGCGAGCATCGTCGCCGCGTGGTGCGCGCCCTCGCCGGGCACCCCGGGCGGGGCGGGCGGCCTCGGTACTCCGGGCCCCGCGAGCACGGTCGCCGCGTGGTCCTGCCCGCCGCCCGGTGCACCGGGCGCGCCGGGGGCCGCGGGCGGCTGCCCCGGCCCGCGCGAACCGGGCCGGGACAGCTGGGCCTTGCTGGTCGGCGCGTCGGCGATGGAGCCCGCGTCCGATCCGAGGGCCGGCCCGACGGCCGTGCTCGGGAGCCGGCTGCCGCCCGGCATCAGCGTGGTCCGCGCCTCGGGGGCCACGCCCGACGCGGGCGCGTCGTCCTGGTCCGACCCGGAGAGCGGGGGTGCGAACACGGTCGCCGGCAGCGCCACGGACGCGTCGTCCGCGCCGGGGTTGACGTCGGTCCCGGCCCACGGCGTGGCCCCGGACGGCACCCGGGCCGGCACCCCGTCGTTGGCGGTCGGCTCGTACGGGACCTCTCCGCCGCGCCGCAACGGCACCGCGTCCGCCGACCCCGGCGGGGCGTCGGAGGGCGCCGCCGGGGTCGGGTCCGCCGGCTCCGGAGCAGCAGGGGAGGCAGAAGAGAAAGAGGAAGAGGGGGCAGAGGAGGAAGCGGACCCCTGGGAGCTCCCGGAGCCGCCGGAACTCCCGGCGCTCCCGGAGTCGCCGCCCGGAATGCCCGCCCGGTCCGCCGCCTCCTGGAGCCACTCCGGGGGGCTCAGCATGAACGAGGTCTGCTCCGAGTCGATCCGCGGCGGCGGCACCGAAGCCTCCGAGGCCGCGGACGCGGCAGCGGCCCCGTACTCCTCCTCGTACCGGCGGATCACCTCACCCACCGGCAGCCCGGGCCACAGCGTCACCTCCCCGCTGTCGCGCGCGATGACCAGCCGCTGGCGGCCACCTCCGGACACCGGACCGGCCGCCCGGTCCTCCGCCCACACCACGAACCCGAGCCCGAACTCCCGTACGCGCACCTCGCGGTGCTGGTACGCGGGCACCTCGCCGTTGATCCACTCCTCGGCGCGCTCCTGCGCCTGCGCAAACGTCACCACCGCGCCGTCACCCCTCATCCGAACCGGCTCGCGCCACCGGAACCGAACGCGCGAAACCGCCGTCCACCATCAGACCGGCCACCGTCTCCAGCTCCGGCGGATTGCCCGCCAGCCGTTCCAGAAAGGCGTCGAAATCACCGCCGCACGGCAGCAACAGCCGCTCCACGCGCTCCTGCACCGACCAGCCGTCCCGGTCGCGCGCGTCGTCGTACGGGGAGAACCACACGGAGCCGCTGCCCTCGCCCCGCACCTTCAGCGCGAGCAGGCCGCCCTGTACGAAGGCCACGCACAGGTAGTCCTTCGTCAGGTGGTCGCGCAGGCACTTGTTCACGTACACCAGGTCGTTGACCGCCACCTCCTCGCGCACCGTGAAGAAGGGCTGGTCCACCAGCAGACCGAGGTCGACGTCGAGCCCCGCGCCCACCGGGGCGCAGCCGCCGGCCGCCTTCAGGAACGAGCGGTACGCCTCCGGCAGCCGGTAGCCGAGGTCCTCCTCGACGCCCTGCACCTGCTCCTCGGCGACCGACACCACCGACTTCGGCAGTCCCAGGTGCGCCGGGCGGGCCTCCTGCAGCGGCCGCGTCCCGCGCTTCTCGTGGTCCACCGGGGCCGTCGCGAGTCCCGCGTGGTGCCGCAGCAGCGCCTTCACCTCGACGGGGACCAGCTCCATGCGCCGCGAGCCCGCCACGTGGTGCCAGGTCCAGCCGTGCGGGGTCGCCACCGGGCCGACCGTGTCCCACAGTTCGTGTCCGGCCGCGCGCATCGCCGCGTTCGCGGACACGTAGTCCGTCAGCCGCAGTTCGTCCACGCCGAAGCCCTCGGGGGGTTCGGCGATCTCCACGGCCGCGCGCGCGTAGGCGGAGAAGTCCGGATGCCCGTTGCCGTCCATCCGTACGCCGTGGGGATGCCGAGCGGCCCGGACCGGGTCCGGGAAATGCACGACCTGCCCCGAGTAAGCGGCGTTGGGTGGCGCGGCCTGCTGCCCGAGCCGACCTGTCGTCATGGCGGTAGCCCCCTGCTGGATCTGGCTGGTTCACCACAGCCTAAGTGCTGGGGCAAGGGCCTCACCCGCGTGCGCCGGGACCACCCGCACGGGGGCCGGGAACATCCGAATTGATACGAATATTCGACCCAGCTTCCACAGGACGGGAGACATTTGACAGGCTGTCCCCGCAGCACGGGGGCGTGCGCGACAGCGGCCACCACCGCCGCCACGGGAGGGAAAGCGCGACCATGCACCACACGGCAACACGGCCCGATCCGACCGGCCCCGCCCCGGGAGGCCCGGCCACACCGGGGACCCCGACCGGACCGACGGCATCGGGCACGGGCACGCCCGGCCCCGGCGGACCCGGCGGCCTGCCACGCCCGCCGGGCCCCGCGGGGGCAGCGGACCCCGCGGGCACAGGGAGCCCGGGAGGCGGCGCGAGGAACGCGAGCCCCGCCGGGGCGTCGGTTCCGGGGCCGGGAGCCCAGGGAGCCCCGGCAGGCCCGGCCCACCCGGCCGACCCGCGCGGCGCGACGGGCCGCGGCGGACCGGGCCCCGGAGCCGAGCCCGGGCCCGCCGGCGACCCCCGCCTGCGTTGGGGCAGCTCCGACGGGCGCCCCGCCGTGCCCGTGCTGCGCTTCCGCCGCGACGGCATCCTCCCGACCGTCGCCGCGGCCCTCTCCGTACGGGGCGAGACCCTCACCGGCACCGCCGGCAAGGCCGACCAGCCCCCCGTGCTCCACCCGCTCGTCCAGGACTTCCTCGACACCCTGACCAGCGGCCAGCGCGAACGTTTCACCGGCCGATGTCCCGAAGCCCTCCTGCTCTCCCGCCACCTCACCACCGTCGAGGGCGCCCGCTCCAAGCGCGCCTCCCGCAAACCCCTCACCCCGAGCGAGGCCCGGCGCTCCCTGAAGCATTCGAAGATCACCGCCCGCCACATCCGCGAGGACGGCGACCCCCTCCACGGCAACTACGCACCCCCCTGCCGCTCCTGCGCCGCCCTCCTCTCCCACTTCGGCGTACGCCCCGTCGACCTCACCCCAGCCGAGTAGCCATGACCAGCGCCTCCACCCCCGCCGCAACGGGGTCCGCCTCCGCCTCCTACGACCGCTCCTCGGCCACCCGCTTCCCGGTCGCCGTCGACTCCGCCCTGCGCACCGCCGGGTGGGAGCCCGGCCGCTGGGACATCAAGCAGGCCGAGTACTGGGCCGGCGCCCTCCGGGACCACACCACCCCCGCCGGACACCGGCACACCGTCTTCCCCGCCGCCGTCGAGGCCTGGGCCGAATTCGGCGGGCTCACCGTGACCGCCCCCGGAACCGGCCGCCAGATAGCCCCGGTTCCCGTGCGCATCGACCCCCTCACCGGCCTCCACCTGGCCCGCACCTTCGCCGACCTGGGCCGCGCCCTGTCCACCCGGCTCTGCCCGCTCGGCGTCGAGGCCGACGGGGACTCCCACCTGGCCATCGACGCCGAGGGCCGCGTCTACGGCATCGACCACAGCGGCGACTGGTACCTCGGTGCGAGCCTCGACGACGCCCTCGCCCTCCTGCTGACCGGCCTCCAGCCGACCCGCCTCACCACCGCCTGACCCGAACGCCCCGCCCCACCACGCGCCCCACCACGCGCCCCACCACGCGCCGGCCCGGCCCGCCACGGCCACCGGGCCCGGCCCCGGCACGCACCCCGCACCCCGCTACCGCACCGGCAGGACCGCCGACACCCGGAAGCCGCCCGCGTCCGTCGGCCCGGAGACGAAGACCCCGCCCAGCGCGAGCACCCGCTCCCGCATCCCGACCAGGCCGTTCCCCCCGCTCGGCAGGCCGACGCCGTCGGACCGGCCCTCGCAGGGCCCGTTCTCCACCTGCATGGCCACCTCCCCCTCCCGGTGCGCCAGCCGCACCACCACCCGCGCCCCGGGCGCGTGCTTGTGGCAGTTGGTCAGCGCCTCCTGCACCACCCGGTACGCCGTCTGCTCCAGCTCCGCCGCGTACCCGGCGGCCTCGCCCTGCACCACCACCTCCACGGCCATCCCGGCCGCGCGCGACTGCCCGACGAGCTCCTCCAGCCCACCGAGCGAGGGCCCGTCGTCGAAGACCGCCACCAGCGCCGCGGACAGCGGCGCCACGACAGCCGTGGCGCCGCCGCCGGCCGGGACCGGGGCCGCCGCCGGGGCGGGCTTCGGCTTCTCGGCCGCCCGCAGCACCCCGAGCATCTCGCGCAGCTCGGTCAGCGCCTGCCGGCCCATGTCCCCCACCAGCGCGGCGTTCTTCACGGCCCGCGCCGGGTCCTTCAGCGCCACCGCCTCCAGGGCCGCGGCGTGCACCACCATCAGGCTGACCCGGTGCGCGACGACGTCGTGCATCTCCCGCGCGATCCGGGTCCGCTCCTCGGTACGGGCCCACTCGGCCCGCTCCTCGGCCCGGTCCGCCAGCAGCGACAACTCCCGCTCCAGGGAGTCCGCCCGCTCCTGCAGGCTCTCCATCAGCCGCCGCCTGGCCCCGACGTACAGCCCGAACAGCACCGGCGGCACGGTCAGCGCCACCGCCACGAAGCCGGACAGGACGACGACCAGCATCGGGTCGGCCTCCACGTCACCGCGGGTGCGCAGGTACATCACCACGAAGGTCGCGGCCAGCGACATCGAGGCCAGCGTGCCGGTGATCCGCCGGGGCACCTCGGAGGAGGCCAGCGTGTACAGGCCCACCACTCCGAGCAGGAAACCCATCGCGGCCGGCGCCACGGCGATCCCGACCAGCACCACGGCGATCGGCCACCGTCGCCGCAGCAGGAGCACGGCCCCCACCGCGATCCCGAACAGCACCCCGACCGCGACCGGCAGCCCGGCCTCGCGGGCGAACGACGCGCCTTCCCACCCGCACTCGACGGCGGACACCGCGCCGAGCGCGCCGTCCACCACGACATCCCGCCGCCGCACCCACCACAAAGGCGGCCCAGCGCGGCCTTCCACATCCCCCGTACTGGTCATGCCGTCCAGCCTACGCAGACCCCCCGGCCCACCCGGATCCCGTACGCGCGGGCCCGGACCGATCGGCCGAAGCGGCGCCGTTTACCGTCGCGTCCAGGGGTGGTGGTGCGGCATAGTGGGTGCCGTCGACTCGACCACCAGACCCCGATGTCCGGTTTAGTCGCGCATAATCCCCTGTGGTGTAATTGGCAGCACTGAGGCTTTTGGTGCCTTATGTCCGGGTTCGAGTCCTGGCGGGGGAGCTCCACACGTTCGGGTCCCGACCTCCGCGGCCGGGACCCGCCTTCGTCGGGCGGTTCGGGCCCCCCGCTATCCTTCACGGGTCCACCCCCGAAGCCGAAGGGCCCACCCGTGAGCGCCAACCGCCCGGCAGCCGTCGTCGTACTCGCAGCGGGTGAAGGCACCCGCATGAAGTCGGCCACTCCCAAGGTCCTGCACGAGATCTGCGGGCGCTCGCTCGTCGGTCACGTCGTCGCCGCCTCCCGTGAACTCGACCCCGCCGAGCTGGTCGTGGTGGTCGGGCACGCGCGCGAGCAGGTCGCCGCGCACCTGTCCGGGATCGACGCCGACGTGCGCACCGCCGTCCAGTACGAGCAGAACGGCACCGGGCACGCCGTCCGGATGGCCCTCGAAGAGCTCGGCGGGAACGTCACCGGCACCGTCGTCGTCGTCTGCGGCGACACCCCGCTGCTGACCGGCGAGACGCTCGCGCAGCTCGCCCGCACGCACGGGGAGGACGGCAACGCCGTCACCGTGCTCACCGCCGAGGTCCCCGACTCCACCGGCTACGGGCGGATCATCCGCGGCGACGACGGGGCCGTGACGGGCATCGTCGAGCACAAGGACGCCACCGACGGGCAGCGGGCCATCCGCGAGATCAACTCCGGGGTGTTCGCCTTCGACGGCGCCCTGCTCGCCGACGCCCTCGGCAAGGTCCGCACCGACAACAGCCAGGGCGAGGAGTACCTCACCGACGTCCTCGGCATCCTGCGCGAAGCCGGGCACCGGGTCGGGGCCGCGGTCGGCGGCGACCACCGCCAGATCCTCGGGATCAACAACCGCGTGCAGCTCGCCGAGGCCCGCGCGCTGCTGAACGCGCGCCTGCTGGAGCGGGCCATGCTCGCGGGCGTGACGGTCGTGGACCCGGCCAGCACGTTCGTCGACGTGACCGTCACCTTCGGACAGGACGCCCTGATCCACCCCGGGACGCAGCTCCTCGGCACCACCCACGTCGCCGAGGGCGCGGAGGTCGGCCCCAACACCCGCCTCAGGGACACCTCCGTGGGCGCGGGCGCCCGGGTGGACAACACGGTGGCCGACAGCGCCGCGGTGGGCCCGGAGGCGACCGTGGGCCCGTTCGCGTACCTGCGCCCGGGCACCAGCCTCGGCGCGAAGGCCAAGGCCGGCACGTACGTGGAGATGAAGAACGCGACGATCGGCGAGGGCACCAAGGTGCCGCACCTGTCGTACGTGGGCGACGCGACCATCGGCGAGTACACCAACATCGGCGCGGCCAGCGTGTTCGTGAACTACGACGGCGAGAACAAGCACCACACGACCGTCGGCTCACACTGCAAGACGGGTTCGGACAACATGTTTGTGGCACCCGTCACGATCGGGGACGGCGCCTACACCGCCGCCGGGTCCGTGATCACCAAGGACGTGCCGGCCGGTGCGCTGGCCGTGGCCCGCGGCCAGCAGCGGAATATCGAGGGCTGGGTGGCCCGCAAGCGTCCGGGCAGCGCGGCCGCGACCGCGGCGCAGTCGGCGGCCCCGGAGGACGCCGGCCGTCGCTGAGGCGAACTGACCGGAAACAGGTGCGCCCGCGACGGCGTACCGTGATAGGTGCACGCAATTCGGCTGGCTCACCGTGTGCGGGACGGACGCGCACGGGGGCGAGCAGCTTTCAACACGTCTGAGGAGACAGTGCTGTGACCGGGATCAAGACGACCGGCGAGAAGAAGCTCATGCTCTTCTCCGGCCGCGCCCACCCCGAGCTGGCCGAGGAGGTCGCGCACCAGCTGGGAGTCGGCCTCGTGCCGACGAAGGCCTTCGACTTCGCGAACGGTGAGATCTACGTCCGCTTCCAGGAGTCCGCGCGCGGCGCGGACTGCTTCCTGATCCAGAGCCACACGGCTCCGATCAACAAGTGGATCATGGAGCAGCTGATCATGATCGACGCGCTGAAGCGCGCGTCGGCCCGCTCCATCACCGTGATCGTCCCGTCCTACGGCTACGCCCGTCAGGACAAGAAGCACAAGGGCCGCGAGCCGATCTCGGCCCGTCTGGTCGCCGACCTGCTGAAGACCGCGGGTGCGGACCGCATCCTCACGGTCGACCTGCACACCGACCAGATCCAGGGCTTCTTCGACGGCCCGGTGGACCACCTCTCGGCCCTGTCGGTCCTCGCGGACTACGTCGGCGCCAAGGTGGACCGCACCAAGCTGACGATCGTCTCGCCGGACGCCGGCCGCGTGCGCGTGGCCGACCGCTGGTGCGACCGGCTGGACGCCCCCCTGGCCATCGTGCACAAGCGCCGCGACAAGGACGTCGCCAACCAGGTGACCGTCCACGAGGTCGTCGGCGAGGTCAAGGGCCGCGTCTGCGTCCTGGTCGACGACATGATCGACACCGGTGGCACCATCTGCGCCGCGGCCGACGCGCTGTTCGCCCACGGTGCGGAGGACGTCATCGTGACGGCGACGCACGGCATCCTGTCGGGCCCGGCCGCCGACCGCCTGAAGAACTCCAAGGTGAGCGAGTTCGTGTTCACGAACACCCTGCCGGACCCGTCCGACCTGGAGCTCGACAAGATCACGGTGCTGTCGATCGCCCCGATGGTCGCGCGCGCGGTGCGCGAGGTCTTCGAGGACGGCTCGGTCACCAGCCTCTTCGAGGAGCAGCAGTAACCGCTGTGCGGTAGATCCTTTTGGGTACGGCCTCCCTCCCCGGGTACACTCCACGAGTTGCTCGGCGAGGGAGGCCGTACCTGTTCGCGCGGGTGCCGGCGCTCCGTTATCGACGCGCTCTTCGTAGCAGGCCGTTCCGGCCGGGTGACTCCAGTTCCGATTTCCGTCACCCCACGAGGAGTGAGCATGTCCGAGGTCAAGCTTTCCGCCGAGGTCCGCACCCAGTTCGGCAAGGGCGCCGCCCGCAAGGCCCGCGTCGCCGGCAAGGTCCCCGGTGTCATCTACGGTCACGGCCAGGACCCGAAGCACGTCGACGTCGAGGGCCACGGCCTGCTGCTGGCGCTGCGCACCCCCAACGTCCTGATCTCCCTGGACATCGCGGGCGGCGGCACCGAGCTGGTCATCCCGAAGGCCGTGCAGCGTCACCCCCTGAAGCGTTCGATCTCCCACGTCGACCTCCTGATCGTCAAGAAGGGCGAGAAGGTCACCGTCGACGTCGCGATCGTCACCGAGGGCGAGCTGGCCGCGGGCGGCAACATGCTGGAGACCCTCCAGAACACCATCTCCGTCGAGGCCGAGGCCACGCACATCCCGACCGAGGTCACCGTCTCCATCGCGGGCCTGGAGGCCGGCGACACCATCCACGCGAAGGACCTGGTCCTCCCGTCGGGCACCACCCTGGCCGTCGACGGCGACATCGCCGTGCTGCAGGTCGTCGCCCCGCAGGCCGAGGAGCCGTCCGCCGAGGCCGAGGGCGAAGAGGCCTGAGCCTCGCACCGCCTTCCCGGCAGTAGCTGACCGGCCGCCGTCCGGCTCCACTGGAGCGGGGCGGCGGTCGTTCCCGTTCAAGGAGTTTTTGATGTCGGACGACGCGGCGCCCTGGCTGATCGTCGGTCTCGGGAACCCGGGACCGGAGTACGCGGGCAACCGCCACAACATCGGTTTCATGGTGGCCGACCTGCTGGCGGAGCGGATCCGCGGGAAGTTCAAGGCGCACAAGGCCCGGGCCCAGGTGGTCGAGGGCCGGATCGGCCCGCCGGGTCCGGCGAACCGCCGGGTGGTGCTGGCCAAGCCGATGGCGTACATGAACCTGTCGGGCGGCCCGGTGACGGCGCTGCGCGACTTCTACAAGGTGCCGACGGAGCGGATCGTGGCCGTCCACGACGAGCTGGACATCGACTACCCGACGCTGCGGCTGAAGCTGGGCGGCGGGGACAACGGGCACAACGGGCTGAAGTCGATGACGAAGTCGCTGGGGCCGGACTACCACCGGGTGCGCTGCGGCATCGGCCGTCCGCCGGGCCGGATGCAGGTGGCGGACTTCGTGCTGAAGGACTTCTCCTCGACGGAGCGCAAGGAGCTGGACTGGTTCGTGGACCGGGCGGCCGACGCGGTGGAGTGCCTGATCTCCGAGGGCCTGGAGCGCGCGCAGTCCGCGTACAACACGTAGGGCCCGCGCGGCCCGGTACGACGGGAGCCCCCGCACCGTTCGGTGCGGGGGCTCCCGTGCGCCGTGGTGCGGGCGGTCAGCCGGTGTTGCGCAGGCCGGCGGCGACGCCGTTGACGGTGAGCAGCAGGGCGCGGGCCAGCAGCGGGTCCGCTTCTTCGCCGCGGGCGGCGGCGGCGCGCTGGCGGGCCAGCAGGGAGACCTGGAGGTAGGAGATGGGGTCCAGGTAGGCGTCGCGGACGGAGAAGGTCTGCTGGAGCACCGGGTGGTTGTCCAGGAGCTTCTCGCCGCCGGTGATGCGCAGCACCTCGCGGACGGTGAGCTCGTGTTCGGCCTCGATGCGGGCGAAGACGTGCTTGAGGTCGTCGGGCACGAGGGTGTCGACGTAGTGGCGGGCGATCCGCAGGTCGGTCTTGGCCAGGGTCATCTCGACGTTGGACAGGAAGTTGCGGAAGAAGTGCCAGCGCTCGCCCATCTCGGCGAGGGCGTCGTCCTGGCCCGCCTCGCGCAGTGCCTTGAGGCCGGAGCCGACGCCGTACCAGCCGGGGACGATCTGGCGGGACTGGGTCCAGCCGAAGACCCACGGGATGGCGCGCAGGCCGTCGAGTCCGGCGCCGGAGTCGGGGCGGCGGGAGGGCCGGGAGCCCAGGTGGAGGTCGGCGAGCTGGTCGACGGGGGTGGCCGCGAAGAAGTACGCGGGCAGGTCGGGGTCCTCGACGAGGGCGCGGTAGGCGCCGTGGGCGGCGTCGGAGACGGTGTCCATGGCCGCGTCCCAGCGGGCCAGGGCCTCGTCGGACTGGCGGGGTGCGGTGTGCAGGGCGGAGGCCTGGAGGGTGGCGGCGACGGTGAGTTCGAGGTTCTCGCGGGCCAGGGACGGCACGAGGTACTTGTCGGAGATGACCTCGCCCTGCTCGGTGACCTTGATCTCGCCTTCGAGGGTGCCCCAGGGCTGGGCGAGGATCGCGTCGTGGGAGGGGCCGCCGCCGCGGCCGACGGTGCCGCCGCGGCCGTGGAAGAGGCGCAGCCGGACGCCGTAGCGGTGGGCGACGTCGCGCAGGCGGCGCTGGGCGCGGTGGATCTCCCACTGGCTGGTGGTGATGCCGCCGAACTTGGAGGAGTCGGAGTAGCCGAGCATGACCTCCTGGACGTCTCCGCGCAGGGAGACCAGGCGCCGGTAGGAGGGGTCGGCGAGCATCTCGTCGAGGATGACGTCGGCGGCGCGCAGCTCGTCGGTGGTCTCCAGCAGCGGGACGATGCCGATCTTGGCCCAGCCGCCGTGGAGGTCGAGCAGGCCGGCCTCACGGGCGAGGACGGCGGCGGCGAAGACGTCGTCGGCGCCCTGGCACATCGAGATGATGTAGGACTCGACGACCTCGGGGCCGAACTTCTCGAAGGCGTCCTTGATGGCGGAGAAGACGCCGAGGGTCTTGCGGCCGGCGGCGTCGAGCGGTGCCGGGGTGGGGGCGAGCGGGCGGCGGGAGCGCAGTTCCTTGGCGAGGAGCTTCTGCCGGTAGTCGCGGGGCATGTCGGCGTAGCGCCAGGACTCCTCGCCGAGCCGGTCGAAGAGCTGGCCGAGCGCGTGGTGGTGGGCGTCGGCGTGTTCGCGGACGTCCATGGTGGCGAGCTGGAGGCCGAAGGCGGCCAGCGTGCGGATGGTGCGGTCCATCCGGCCGTCGGCGAAGAGGGCGCCGCGGTGCGCGCGCAGGGAGGTCTGGATGAGGGTGAGGTCGGTGAGCAGCTCGGCGGTGCCGAGGTAGTCGCGGCCGTCCTCGTGCGCGGTGCCCTTGGCGAGGCGCTCGCGGGTGTTGACGAGCTTCTGGCGGATGCAGGTGGCCTTGAGGCGGTACGGCTCCTCGGCGTTCAGCCGCTTGTAGCGCGGGCTGATCTCGGGGAGGCGTTCGAGGTCCGCCTGGAGGGAGGAGAGGAGTTCCTCGGTGGCTCCGGTGTAGCGGATGGAGTTCGACAGCAGTCCGCGCAGGAAGTCGACGAGTTCGAGGGCGTCGGTGATGCCGTGCTCGTGCTGGAGGATCAGCACGTCCCGGGTGACCTCGGGCGTGACGTTGGGGTTGCCGTCGCGGTCGCCGCCGATCCAGGTGCCGAAGGTGAGCGGCCGGGTGCCGGGGGGCAGCTCGACGCCGACGCGCTGGAGTTCGGCGGCGAGGTCCTCCAGGACGTCGCCGACGGCGCCGGCGTGCAGTTCGTCGAGGTAGTAGATGGCGTTGCGGGCCTCGTCGGCGGGCTCGGGCCGGACCACGCGCAGTTCGTCGGTCTGCCAGACGAGGTCGATGTTCTCGGCGAGCCGCAGGTCGTGGCGGCGGCGGTCGCCGGCGCCGGTGACGGGCTCCTCCAGGAGGGCGGCGATGCGGCGCAGCTTGTTGAGGACGCTGCGGCGGGCCGCCTCGGTGGGGTGCGCGGTGAAGACGGGGCGGACGTTGAGGTTGCGGACCGTTTCGCGCAGGTGCTCGGGGTCGGCGTCCTTGAGCATGTCGGCCGTACGGGCCAGCAGGCCGCCCTCGGCGGCGCGGTGGGCGCGCAGCTCCTTGCCGCGGTGCACCTGCTCGGTGACGTTGGCGAGGTGGAAGTAGGTGGAGAAGGCGCGCACCAGCTTGGCGGCGGTCTCCAGGTCGGTGTCGCCGAGCAGCTCGGCGGCGGCCTCGCCGTCGGTGCGGGTCAGGGCGCGGACGCGCTCGACGAGGTCGAGGAGGTCCTGGCCCTCCTGGCGTACGAGGGTCTCGCCGAGGAGGTCGCCGAGCCGGCGGATGTCCGCGCGCAGTTCTGCGTTGGCGGTGGCGGCCGGGGTGACGGGGGCCTGGCCCTGGGGGGCCTGGTCAGCACTGCTCACAGGTGCGGCTCCTTGCAGTGTTCGAGCGCTACTGGGCGGTGGGCTCCCGGTGCGCGCGCGGCGTGGCCGCTCCTGATGCGCAGCTCGGGCTGCCCGTGCGGACCGCGCTGTCCGACGACAACAGGATAGGTGTCCGGGGCGCCGGTCCGGTCAGGTGTCTCGCAGGGCGGGCCGCGGGCCGTCGGGCGGGCGGGGTCGCGGCGGGGCGGGCGGGTCGCGGCGGCGGGGCGGGGGGGCGGATGCGGCGGGGGCGGGTGGGGCACGTGGACGGGTGGTGCACGGCGCGTGCGCGGCGCGCACGCGGTCCGTACGGCGCCGTCACGGCCGTGGTCCTGTTGCTGTCGGCCCCTGCTTTGCCATACTTACGATGCCGTAGGTTACGGGTCCGTAGGGTCCGTGCTCTCCGAGCTTCCGGTTCTCCCCGGCACCGCCGGGTGGCGCCCACTCCGCCGACTCCTCACCCCCCAGGGGACCCCCATTGACCACCAGTCCCGATCTGATCGAGGACGCCTCGACGCCCTCCGACACCTCCGCGCCGTCCGCGACCCTGGGCGGCGAGAGCAAGCGGTCCGTCGAGCAGATCGCCCTCCTGCTGTTCATCACCGTTCCCTTCCTGGCGCTGCTGGCGGCCGTCCCGCTGGCCTGGGGCTGGGGGGTGAGCTGGCTGGACCTCGGCCTCATGGTCTTCATGTACTTCCTGGCGTGCCACGGGATCACCATCGGTTTCCACCGCTACTTCACGCACGGCTCCTTCAAGGCGAAGCGGCCGCTGCGGATCGCCCTCGCCGTGATGGGGTCGATGGCGGTGGAGGGTCCGCTGGTGCGCTGGGTGGCGGACCACCGCAAGCACCACAAGTTCTCCGACCACGAGGGCGACCCGCATTCGCCGTGGCGGTTCGGCGAGACGCTCCCGGCGCTGCTGAAGGGGCTGTGGTGGGCGCACATCGGCTGGCTCTTCGACGAGGAGCAGACCGATCAGCAGAAGTACGCCCCGGACCTGGTCAAGGACCCGGCGATCCGCCGGATCTCGCGCGACTTCGTCTTCTGGACGATGTTCTCGCTGGCGATCCCGCCGCTGGTCGGCGGCCTGGTGACGATGTCCTGGTGGGGCGCGTTCACGGCGTTCTTCTGGGGCTCGCTGGTGCGGGTGGCGCTGCTGCACCACGTGACGTGGTCGATCAACTCGATCTGCCACGCGGTGGGCAAGCGGCCGTTCAAGTCCCGGGACCGCTCGGGCAACGTGTGGTGGCTGGCGGTGCTGTCGTGCGGGGAGTCCTGGCACAACCTGCACCACGCCGACCCGACCTCGGCCCGGCACGGGGTGCTGCGCGGCCAGGTCGACTCCAGCGCGCGGCTGATCCGCTGGTTCGAGCAGCTGGGCTGGGCGACGGACGTGCGCTGGCCCTCGGCGGCCCGCATCGACGCCCGGCGCAGGGATGACGAGCCGAACCCGGCATGATGGGGGGCGTGGCGATCGACGGCAGCAATCCCAGCAGTGACAAGCCCAGGCGCGGCCGACGGGTCCGGATGACGGGCGCGGAGCGGCGTCAGCAGTTGCTGGACATCGGCCGGACGCTCTTCGCGGAGAAGGGCTTCGAGGGCACGTCGGTGGAGGAGATCGCGGCGAAGGCCGGGGTGTCCAAGCCGGTGGTGTACGAGCACTTCGGCGGCAAGGAGGGCCTGTACGCGGTCGTCGTGGACCGCGAGATGCGCCAGCTGCTGGACGGGGTGACGGGCGCGCTGACGGCCGGGCACCCGCGGGAGCTGCTGGAGCAGGCGGCGTTCGCGCTGCTGGACTACATCGAGTCGTACACGGACGGTTTCCGCATCCTCGTGCGGGACTCGCCGGTCGCGCAGTCGACGGGCACCTTCGCCTCGCTGATCAGCGACATCGCGACGCAGGTCGAGGACATCCTGGGCCTGGAGTTCAAGGCCCGCGGCTTCGATCCGAAGCTCGCACCGCTGTACGCGCAGGCGCTGGTCGGCATGGTGGCGCTGACCGGGCAGTGGTGGCTGGACGTGCGCCGGCCGAAGAAGGCGGAGGTCGCCGCGCACCTGGTGAACCTGGCCTGGCACGGGCTGGACAAGCTGGAGTCCAAGCCGCAGCTGGTGGGCCGCCGCAAGAGCTGAGCCCCGTCCCGCGTGCGCGCGGGGCCCGGCGGCTGCGACGGCGCCCCGTCACCGGCAGGCCCGGTGACGGGGCGCCGTCGTCCGTCCGGGCGGTTGGGCGGTTGGGCCGTTCACCCGTCGGCCGGCCCGCGGTCGCCGGTCAGGCGTCCCTGCGGGCGACGGCGAAGATGCGGCGGAACGGGAAGACGGTGCCGCGCGGGCCGGACGGGTAGGCCTCGCGCAGCAGCTCCCGGTACGTGTCGAGGAAGGCCTCCACGGCCGGCCGGTCGTCGCCGAGGGCGGTGAGCACCGGGCGCAGGGCGGTGCCCTTGACCCAGTCGAGCACCGGGTCGGGGCCGTGCAGCAGCTGGTGGTAGGTGGTCTCCCAGACGTCCGCGGTGCAGCCGAGGCCGGTGAGGCGGTCGAGGTACGCGGCGGGGTCGAGCTGGTGGACGGAGCGGGCGCCGTGGCCGCCGAGGCGGGAGCGCCAGCGCGGGGACTCGCAGAGCTCGGCGAGCAGGGCGTGGCTGGGGGCGGCGAAGTTGCCGGGGACCTGGAAGGCGAAGGTGCCGCCGGGGCGCAGCCAGCCGATCCAGGCGGCGAAGGACCCGGGATGGCCGGGGACCCACTGGAGGGCGGCGTTGGAGACGATCAGGTCGTAGGGCTCCTCCGGGATCCAGTGCGCGAGGTCGGCCGGGTGGAAGTCGAGGCTGCCGCCGCCGGCGGTGGGGCCGGCGTGCTCCGCGGTGGCGCGCTCCAGCATCTCGCGGGAGAGGTCGAAGCCGCTGATGCGGGCCTCGGGCCAGCGATCGGCGAGCAGCGCGGTGACGTTGCCGGGGCCGCAGCCGAGGTCGGCGATGCGCGCGGGCCGGCCGGGCGGTTCGGGGATCCGGGCCAGGAGGTCCAGGAAGGGGCGGGCGCGGTGGTCGGCGTGCCGGAGGTACTGCCCGGGGTCCCAGGTGGGCACGGTGGGACCGGGGGCGCCGGACGTCCGGGCCCCGGGGGCCGGAGCGGTGTGGGCCGGTGCGGTGTCGGACTGCATGTGCGGGCCTCCCTGCTGGCGGGTCGGGTGGGGACGGAAGCCGTTCCGGCACCCTCTCTGCCCATGGTCGGCCCCTTTATATCTCGACGTCAAGACACTTGACCTCAAGATGCATGACGTGAAGAGACTTCACATCGACAGACCCCTTACACTGATCGGCATGGAGGACGAGGTCGACCGACTGGTCGCGGCATGGCGGCGGGAGCGCCCTGACCTCGACGTGGAACCGCTTGAGGTGCTCAGCCGCGTCAGCAGGCTCGCGCGCCACCTCGACCGTGCCCGCAGACTGGCCTTCTCCGAGCACGGCCTGGAGCCGTGGGAGTTCGACGTGCTGACCTCGCTACGACGGGCCGGCGCGCCCTACCAGCTCTCCCCCGGGCAGCTGCTCACCCAGACCCTGGTCACCTCGGGCACCATGACCAATCGCATCGACCGGCTCGCCAAGAAGGGCCTCGTCGAGCGGCTCCCGGACCCCAGCGACCGCCGCGGGGTCCTGGTGCGCCTCACCTCCGAGGGCCGGGACCGCGCGGACCAGTCCCTCGCCGGGCTGCTGGCCCAGGAGCGGGCGATCCTGGCCCGGCTCTCGCAGAACCAGCGCGGCGACCTCGCCGCGCTGCTACGCCAGCTGACCGCTCCGTTCGACAACATCCCCGGCTAGCTCCGCGGGTCGCACCCCGGCTCTGCGGGCCAGCGCCACCGCCGCGAGCGTGGAGTGCACGCCGAGCTTGCCGAGCACGTTCTGCATGTGCGTGCGGACCGTGTGCGGGGACAGGAACAGCCGGGCCGCCACGTCCTTGCGGCCCAGCCCCGCCACCATGCAGCGCAGCACCTCGTGCTCCCGCGGGGTCAGCGACTCCACGAGCCGTTCGCTGTCCGTGCGGTGCTTGCGCGCGGCGGTCAGCTCGCGCAGCACCCCGGTCAGCAGGGCGGGCGGCAGGTGGGTCTCCTCGCGCAGCACCCCGCGGATGACGGCCAGCAGCCGCGAGAGGGAGCAGTCCTTGGCCACCCAGCCCGAGGCGCCGGCCTGCAGCGCGAGCGCGGCCCGCCGGGCGTCGTCCCGCTCGGCGAGGACCACCGTGCGGACCCCCGGGTGGGACACCCGCACCCCCGCGACCAGCGAGATGCCGTCCGCGACGGCGAGCGACGGTGGCCCGGAGCCCGGCTCGCGCCGGGCGGGGACCGCCCCGGCGACGATGCCGAGGTCGGCGTCGACCAGCAGGACGTCGAAGCGGCGGCCCTCGGCCACCGCGCGTTCGAGGCAGCGCAGCGCGGCGGGGCCGCTGCCGGCCGCGGACACGTCCACGTCCGGCTCGGCCGCGAGTGCGGCTGCGAGCGATTCGGCGAAGATGCGGTGATCGTCGACGACGAGAACCCGGATACGAACCACAAGACCCCCAAGGGTAGGGGAACGGACGACGACGGGTACGGCGCCCGGACCGGGTGATCCGCAGTCGCCGCGGCCGCCGCCGAGACACCTCTGCACTACCCCGGACCGGACGCCGTACCCGACGTTTCTCGACCCCTGAATCAACACCGGCCCCCACCGGTGTCACGCATCAGCGTAGGCCCGGTCGTCGCTCGTGGTTGGCCGAATAGCAGAAGTTTTCCCTGCGATTTACCGGCGCGGCCCTCGGGAAGGGCCTTTGTGGTGGCTTGAATTCGCCTACCCGAAACGCCCGGAACGCCGATTCCGGACCGGGCTGTGCCACGGGCAGTTGCACGGGGTCCATGTCACCCGGCGCATGCGCGCCGGGCGCCCGCGCACCGCCCCCCTCCGCGCCGTGCGGCGCCCACGCGCGCGCCCCCCGCGCCGGGGCGGGCGCGAGGGGCGTGGGGTGCGGGACGTGGGGTGCGGGATGCCGCCGCCGGGGACCTCGGTTCAGGAGGTCCGCGTGCGCGCGAAGTTCCAGGCGTCCGCGATGATGCCGGTGAGGTCGGGGCGGCTCGGGGTCCAGCCGAGGCGCTCGTGGGCGGTACGGGCGGAGGCGACGAGCACGGCCGGGTCGCCGGCCCGGCGCGGGGCGACGACCTCGGGGATCTCCCTGCCGGTGACCTTGCGGACCGTCTCGACGACCTCGCGCACCGAGAAGCCGCTGCCGTTGCCGAGGTTGCAGATCAGGTGTTCGCCCGCGGTGGCGTGCTCCAGCGCGGCCAGGTGCGCCTCCGCGAGGTCCGCGACGTGGATGTAGTCGCGCACGCAGGTGCCGTCCGGCGTCGGGTAGTCCTCGCCGAACACCGAGATCGACTCCCGCTCGCCCAGGGCGACCTGGAGCACCAGCGGGATCAGGTGGGTCTCGGGCGCGTGCCGCTCGCCGAACGCCCCGTACGCACCGGCCACGTTGAAGTAGCGCAGGGACACCGCGGCCAGGCCGTGCGCCGCGCACTCCCCCGCGATCATGTGGTCCACGGCCAGCTTGGTCGCCCCGTACGGGTTGGTCGGCGCGGTGACCGAGGCCTCGGTCAGCAGGCCCTCCGCGGGCTCGCCGTAGGTGGCGGCGGTGGAGGAGAAGACCAGCTTGCGCAGGCCCGCCGCGCGCATGGCGTTCAGCAGCGCGAGGGTGCCGCCGACGTTGTTCTCCCAGTACTTGGCCGGGTCGGCCACGGACTCGCCGACCTGCGAGGACGCCGCGAAGTGCAGGACGGCCTCGTAGGAGCCGTCCAGGTGCTCGGCGGCGTCCTGGATGCGGCCCTCGATGAAGGCGGCGCCCTCGGGCACGCCCGCGCGGAAGCCGGTGCTCAGGTCGTCGAGCACGGTCACCTCGTGCCCGGCCTCCAGGAGGTGGGCGGCGACCACGCTGCCGACGTATCCGGCGCCACCGGTAACCAGGTACTTGCTCACTCGCCTACTGCCTCTCGCGGGGGAGCACGCCGGATGCGTGCACCTGCTGGAGACTGGCTTACCCGATCGGGCGCCCGCAGGGAAATCGGGTCCGCCCGGCCCGCTTCAGTCGCGGCCCGCCGTGAACGGCCGCGCGGGCGCGGCCCGGTCCAGCAGTCCGGTACGGGCCGCCAGCGCAGCCGCCTCCAGCCGGGAGCCCACGCCCAGCTTCATCAGCACCCGTTGCACGTGGGTGCGCGCGGTGCTCGGCGCGATGGCCATGCCCGCCGCGATGAGCCGGGTGTCCTCGCCCTCGGCGACCCGCACCAGCACCTCCACCTCGCGCGGGGTCAGCAGCCGCAGCAGCCGGCCCGCCTCGTCGTCGGGCTGGGCGGCCGGGTTGAGCAGTTCCGCGAAGGCCCCCTGGAGCAGCTGCGGGGAGATGGCGACCTCGCCGGCCCGGGCCTTGGCCAACGCCCGCTCGACGCCCTCGATCCGCTCGTCCTGGCGCACGTACCCGCAGGCGCCCGCGGCGAAGGCGGCGGCGATCCCGCGCGGGCTGGGGACCGGGCCGAGGACGACCACGGCGATCTGCGGGCGCTCGCGCTTGATGCGGACCACGGGTTCGAAGACGCCCGGCTGGGCCGGGGTGGCGGTGCCGAGCAGGCAGACCTCCGGGGCCCGGTTGATGACCAGTTCGGCGGCGCCCGCGGCCGGGGCGGCCGCGGCGAGCACCCGGTGACCGCGCAGTTTCAGGGCCGAGGCGAGCGCCTCGGCCAGCAGGCGGTGCTCGTCGACCACCACGACCCGTACGCCCATGAAGGCACCCACCCCCGACCCTTCTGCCCCGGCAAGCTACACGCTTGTTCGACGGTGCGCGGCGGATACCGCGCAGAAGCCCCCGGAAAGCGGACCGTCCGGGGGCCGGGTGCGGGTGTGCGGCGCGGGCGCGGCGCGCCGGCCGCGGCGCGGCTCAGCTCGCGGTGAACGAGACGAACAGGTACTCCGGGTCGCTCTTTTCGGAGTACGGCTTGCGCGCCGTCGTGCGGGAGATGAACAGCTTGCCGTCGTGGTAGCGGTACTCGGAGTACTCGGGCGAGAAGGCGGTCTCGATGCGCTGGCTCGCCTTGTCCGCCGGGTTCACCATCAGGACGGTCTCCTTCATGGTCGTCCCGTCGATGCTGACCACCTGGCCGCCCTTGTCGTAGGGCGGCCTCTTGTAGGCGATGATGTTCGACCCGTCCATGCGCAGCGGGAAGATGGTGTGGCCCTCGCCCGCGTCGGCGCGGTCGGTGGTCTGCTTGCCGGTCTCCAGGTCGAACGAGAGCAGTTCGTTGGTCCGGCTGACGGCGGACGAGCCCCCCTGGTGCTCGTACGAGGGCAGGTACAGCTTGCCGTTGCCCACCACCATGTTGGAGCACTTCTCGACCTCGGTGGCCGCGCACTTGCCGGCGAAGGTGCCGTCGGCGAGGGAGATGCGGGCCTTCAGCTCGCCCGAGGGGCCGACGACGAAGAGGTCGCTGAGGCCGGTGGCGTTCTTGGCGGTCTTGCCGACGTCGGCGCCGACGACGAGGGGCTTGGTGGAGACGATGCCGGCGTACTCGATGCCCGGGGCGAGCTTGTAGGAGACGGTCGGGGCGCCGGTGGCCGGGTCCAGCAACTGCGCGTGCAGCGTGTAGTTGGAGCTCTGGCCGCACTTGCGGATGACCGCGAGGGCCTCGCCGCCCGCGTAGCCGGTGTCGCGGCAGCCCTCGCCGTCGACCTTGGGCAGCCACAGGGACGCGCCGTCGGCGAGGTTCCAGGCGGCGCCGCCGGACACGCCGGCGGCGGCGACGGTCCGGCCGCTGATGGTGACCTCGTTGTAGGCGACGGGCTTGTCACCGCTGGTGGCGCTCTTGGCGTTGCCGGACCAGACGAGCTTGCCGGTGGTGAGGTCGATGACGCCGACCTCGCTGCACTGCGGGTACTTGGTCTCGGCCGTCGGCAGGGACGGCTTGAACAGGACGGCGGTCTTGTTGTCGCTGACGTGCCGGGTCGCGCCGCACAGCTCGCCCGGGAAGGGCAGTTCCCACTTCTTGCCGCCGTCGACGGTGTTGTAGCCGACCACCTTCGCCACGTCGGACTTCACGTACGTGGTGTCGGTGAGCCAGGAGCCGGCGACGCTGACGACCTCGGCGGGCTGCGGGTTGGGCTGGTTGAACAGCGGCTTCGACTTGGTGTTGGCGGGGACCTTCTCCGAACCGGCGGGGCCGGCCTGCGGCTTGTCGCCGCCGGGCTCCTTGCCGTCGGCCGTGTTCCGTCCGCCGCCGCCCGCGTCGGTCCCGTCGCCCGAGGTGTACCAGAAGCCGCCGCCGATGATCAGGACGATGGCCAGCAGGGCCGCGCCGACGATCAGCAGCTGGGTGCGCACCTCGTTGCCGCCGGCCGGGGCCGGGGCCGCGGCCGGGAAGGACTGCGGCACGGTGGGGGGCTGACCGAAGGGCGGCGGGGTGCCGGCGGGGCCGGGCTGCTGCGGGTAGCCGTACCCGGGCTGCTGCGGGTATCCGTAGGCGGCGGGCTGGTCGGCCGGGGGCTGCTCGGGCGGTGCGGGGGGCTGCTGCGGTGCGGGCGGCGGGACGGGCCCGCCGAATCCGCCCGGCGGGGGATCCTGGGGCGCGCCGAAGCCGCCGGACGGCGGTTGGCTGGGGGGCGGCGGGGTGCTCATGGGGTGCTGTGCCTCTCGGAGGGCGGCCCGGTGGGCGGCTCGGTGGGCGGCTCGGTGGGCGGCTCGGTGGACGCGTTCACTTGCCGAAGACCATCAGGAGCTTCTCGTCCGTGCCCTTGGCCCGCAGGTTCGTTACGGAGAGGAAGAAGCGTCCGTCGACGTAGTCGGCCTTCGGGGAGGAGAAGGAGCTCTCCACGGCCGCGGCCGGGCCCGACGGGTTGCGCAGGAGCGTGGTGGGGGCGCCGCCGGCGGCCGGGACGGAGAGGATCTCGCCGCCCTGCTCGTCCTCGGCCTCGCGATAGGCGACGAGCTGCCCGTTCGCGGCCTTGAGCGGGGTCAGGGTGCGTCCGGGTCCGGCCGGGGTGCGCCACTTCTGCTTGCCGCCGGCCAGGTCGAAGGCGACGAGCTCGTTGCCCGCGGTGCGGTCCGGGGCCGTGGCGAGGTAGAGGGTGCCGGCGTCGACGGCGGCGGAGGAGCAGACCAGCAGGGAGCGGAAGACGTCGGTGTCGCCGCAGCCGAGGGGGAACTTGCCCTCGGCGACGAGGTTGGCGCCCTGCCTGCCGTCGGGTCCGATGACCGTGATCACCCGTTCCTTCGTGGTCTCGTTGCCGAGGTCGACGACGAGGGGGTCCACGGAGTAGACGCTGGTGACCTTGAAGCCCTTGGGGACCCGGTAGGTCCAGCCCTTCTTGCCGGTGACGGGGTCGGTGCCCTGGATCTCGGCGGTCTTGTCGTCGTCCAGGCAGGTGGCGAGGGCGACCAGCCTGCCGTTGCCGGCCGCGTAGGCGGAGGGCTTGCAGCCCTCGGCCTGGGGGCTGGCGAAGAGCCTGTCTCCGGTGGAGACCCTGAAGGCGCTGGCGGTGCCGGCGCGGCTGATGGCGACGGTGTCGCCCGTGATGCCGACGGTGGGGCTGGTGAAGATGTCGAAGAGCTGTTCCTTGGGCACCTCCTTCGACCAGGCCTCCCTGCCCGTGGCGAGGTCCACCGCGCGCATCCGGGTGCAGGAGGCGCTGTCGGACTCGCCGTCGCGGTACAGGACGACGGTCTTGCCGTCGGCGGTGGTCTGCGGGGTGGTCGAGCAGATCGGTGCGGGGAAGGGGAGGGTCCACTTCTCTTTGCCGTCGGCGGCGGCGTAGCCGGTCAGGGACTTCCAGACGCTCTTGACGACGGTGTCGCCGACGATCCACTGGCCGTCGGCCTCCACGCCCGCGCCCGGGCCGTCGATCGCGGCGGTCTTCAGCCAGAGGACCTTGTCCTCGCCCGGCTTGCGGCCGGAGTTGAGGTCGGTGTCGGCGGCTCCGTTGCCGCTGCCGTCGCCCTTGTCCACGGAGGCGGAGGGCTTGGCGTCGGCGGGCGTGGAGCCCTGTGCGACGGGCGGGACCGGCTTCTTGCCCCCGTCGTTGGAGAACGCCGCGTATCCGACGGCCCCGAGGACGAGGGCGCCGACGACGGCCGCGGCGACGATCAGGGCGGCCGGCCTGCGCCGGGGCGGGGTGCCGGGGGCGCCGGGTGTGCCGGGGGCGCCGAACGGCACGGTCGACGGCTGCGGCGGGTAGCCGTACCCGGGCTGCGGGACGGGCTGCGGGTGCTGCTGTCGGCCCGGTTGCCCGTCCGGGCCGTGGGCGCCGCCGTGGCCGGAAACGGTCGGCGGCTGCTGTGCGTACGGGTTGGCGCCCTGCGGCGGTTGGCCGTAGCCGGACTGCGGCGGACCCGGGAGGTGCCCGTAACCGGAAGGTGTCGGCGGCTGGTTCGGCGGCTGGGGCGGCTCGGTCATCAGCGCGGCTTTCGGCTTCGGAGGGCGTGGGGGGATGACCTTTGTATCACTCACGCCATCTTTACGGCGGGCCGGTCCACCCCCTGTTCCCAAGGGAGGACCGGCCCGTGACGCCACCGTTATCCGGCCGTTGTGCCGCGCGGGCGGCGGAGGCTACGCCTCCTCGGCCAGCTCCAGCCAGCGCATCTCCAAGTCGTCCCGGTCGGACAGCAGTTCCCTCAACTCGGCGTCGAGCTTGGCCACCTTGTCGTAGTCGGTGGCGTGCTCGGCGATCTGCGCGTGCAGGGCCGACTCGCGGTCGGAGAGCTTGTTCAGCTGCCGTTCGATCTTCTGCAGCTCCTTCTTCGCCGCGCGCGCGTCCCCCGAGGAGCTGGACTTCGGGGCGGCCGGGGCGGGCGCCGGAGCGGCCGCCTCGATCATCCGCCGGCGGCGCTCCAGGTACTCGTCCAGGCCGCGGGGCAGCATGCGCAGGCTGGCGTCGCCGAGGAGGGCCATCACGGTGTCGGTGGTGCGCTCGATGAAGAACCGGTCGTGGGAGATCACGATCATCGAGCCGGGCCAGCCGTCGAGGAGGTCCTCCAGCTGCGTGAGGGTCTCGATGTCGAGGTCGTTGGTGGGCTCGTCGAGGAAGAGGACGTTCGGCTCGTCCATCAGCAGCCGCAGGATCTGCAGGCGGCGGCGCTCGCCGCCGGAGAGGTCGCCGACCGGCGTCCACTGCTTCTCCTTGGTGAAGCCGAACTGCTCGCACAGCTGGCCCGCCGTCATCTCGCGGCCCTTGCCGAGGTCGACGCGGTCGCGCACCCGCTGGACCGCCTCCAGGACCCGCAGGGACGGGTCGAGTTCGCCGACCTCCTGCGAGAGGTAGGCCAGCTTGACGGTCTTGCCGACGACGACCTTGCCCGCGGCGGGCTGCACCTCGCCCTGGGTGCGGGCGGCTTCGGCCAGCGCGCGCAGCAGGGAGGTCTTGCCGGCGCCGTTGACGCCGACGAGGCCGATGCGGTCGCCGGGGCCCAGGTGCCAGGTGAGGTGTTCGAGGAGCACCTTGGGCCCGGCGTGGACACTGACGTCCTCCAGGTCGAAGACGGTCTTGCCCAGGCGGGCGTTGGCGAACTTCATCAGCTCGGAGGTGTCGCGCGGCGGCGGCACGTCGGCGATGAGCTCGTTGGCGGCCTCGATGCGGTAGCGGGGCTTGGAGGTGCGCGCGGGGGCGCCGCGGCGCAGCCAGGCGAGCTCCTTGCGCATCAGGTTCTGCCGCTTGGACTCCTCGGTGGCCGCGATGCGGTCGCGCTCGGCGCGGGCGAAGACGTAGTCGCTGTAGCCGCCCTCGTACTCGTGGACGTCACCGCGCTGCACGTCCCACATGCGGGTGCAGACCTGGTCGAGGAACCAGCGGTCGTGGGTGACGCAGACGAGCGCGGAGCGGCGTTCCTGGAGGTGCCCGGCCAGCCAGGAGATGCCCTCGACGTCGAGGTGGTTGGTGGGCTCGTCGAGGACGAGCAGGTCCTGGTCGGCGATGAGCAGCTGGGCCAGCGCGATGCGGCGGCGCTCGCCGCCGGAGAGCGGGCCGATGACGGTGTCCAGGCCCTGGCCGAAGCCGGGCAGGTCCAGGCCGCCGAAGAGACCGGTCAGCACGTCGCGGATCTTGGCGTTGCCGGCCCATTCGTGGTCGGCCATGTCGCCGATGATCTCGTGCCGGACGGTGGCCGCCGGGTCGAGCGAGTCGTGCTGGGTGAGGACGCCCATGCGCAGGCCGCTGTTCTGGGTGACCCGGCCGCTGTCGGGCTCCTCCAGTTTGGCGAGCATCCGGATGAGGGTGGTCTTGCCGTCGCCGTTGCGGCCCACGACGCCGATCCGGTCCCCCTCGGACACGCCGAGGGAGATGCCGTCGAGCAGGGTACGTGTGCCGTACACCTTGCTGACTGCCTCGACATTGACCAGATTGACGGCCATCAGACGCGCTCCAGGGAAGGGGTGTGGATCAGCCCCCCAGCCTAACCCTCCGGGCCGGGCCGCCCGCTGCGCCGAAACCGCCCCCGCCGGGACCGGGCAGCCGGGCCGCGGCTACGGCTACGGCTACGGCTACGGCTACGGCTACGGCTACGGCTACGGCTACGGCAGGACGGTGGCCCCCGGCACCGGCCCGGACGCCACGTGCGTGGCGCGGCAGGTGCCGGACGCGGCCAGGGCGGCGGCAACCTCGGCGGCGGCGGCCGCGTCCCGCACCAGGAAGGCCGTGGTGGGGCCGGAGCCGGAGACGATCCCGGCCAGGGCGCCGGCGGCCGTGCCCGCGGCGAGGGTGTCGGCGAGCCGGGGCCGCAGGGCCAGGGCGGCCGGCTGGAGGTCGTTGGCGAGGGTGGCGGCCAGCGCGTCCGGGTCGCCCGCGGCGAGGGCGGCCAGCAGCGCGGGGCCGCAGGCCGGCTCGGGGACGTCCGTACCGGCGGTGAGGCGGTCGAACTCGCGGAAGACGGCCGGGGTGGACAGCCCTCCGTCGGCGACGGCGAACACCCAGTGGAAGGTGCCCGCGTCGACCGGGGTCAGCAGCTCGCCGCGGCCGGTGCCGAGGGCGGCTGCGCCCACCAGGCTGAAGGGGACGTCGCTGCCGAGCCCGGCGCAGAGGTCGAGGAGCTCGGCCCGCGGGGTGTCCAGGCCCCACAGGGCGTCGCAGGCGAGCAGGGCGGCGGCCCCGTCCGCGCTGCCGCCCGCCATCCCGCCGGCCACCGGGATGCGCTTGGCGATGTGGAGGTGGACGGCCGGCTCCCGGCCGGCCCGCGCGGCGAGCACCTCGGCGGCGCGGGCGGCGAGGTTGGTGCGGTCCAGCGGCACCTCGGCGGCGTCCGGGCCCTCGCAGGTGACCGTGAGCGCGTCGGCGGGGGTGGCGGTGACCTCGTCGAAGAGGGAGACCGCCAGGAAGACGTTGGCCAGGTCGTGGAAGCCGTCGGGACGGGCCGCGCCCACCGCGAGCCGGACGTTGACCTTCGCGGGGACGCGCACGGTGACGGCGGCGCGCGCGGCGGGGCCGCGGGTGCGGCGGTCGGTGCCGCCCGCCACCCCGGTCACAGCGCGGCCCGCTCGGCGGCGGGCTTGTGCTCGGCGATGGCCGCGAACTCCTCGACCGTCAGCGACTCCCCGCGCGCCTGCGGCGAGATCCCGGCGGCGACCAGCGCCGCCTCGGCGCCCGCGGCCGAACCGGCCCAGCCGGCCAGCGCCGCCCGCAGCGTCTTGCGGCGCTGCGCGAAGGCGGCGTCGACGACGGCGAAGACCTCGGCCTTGGAGGCGGTGGTCTTGACCGGCTCGGTCCGGCGGACCAGCGAGACGAGGCCGGAGTCCACGTTCGGGGCGGGCCAGAAGACCTTGCGGCCGATGGAGCCGGCCCGCTTGACGTGCGCGTACCAGTTGGCCTTCACCGAGGGCACGCCGTACACCTTGTTGCCCGGTTCGGCGGCCAGCCGGTCGGCCACCTCGGCCTGCACCATGACCAGGGTCCGCTCGATGCTCGGGAAGCGGTCGAGCATGGTGAGCAGCACGGGCACGGCCACGTTGTACGGCAGGTTCGCGACGAGCGCGGTCGGCGCGGGCCCGGGCAGCTCCGTCACGAGCATCGCGTCGGAGTGCACCAGTGCGAAACGGTCCGTGCGCGCGGGCATGCGGGCTTCGATGGTGGCGGGCAGCGCCGCGGCGAGCACGTCGTCGATCTCGACGGCCACCACCCGGTCCGCGGCCTCCAGCAGGGCGAGCGTCAGCGAGCCCAGGCCCGGCCCGACCTCGACGACCACGTCGTCGGGGCGCACCCCGGCGGTGCGCACGATCCGGCGGACCGTGTTGGCGTCGATGACGAAGTTCTGGCCCTTCTGCTTCGTCGGACGGACGCCGAGCACCGCCGCCAGCTCCCTGATGTCGGCGGGGCCGAGAAGGGAGTCGGACGCGGGGTTTTCGGGGGTTTCTGGCTGCTGCTCTGCGGTGCTCACCGGGTAAGCCTACGGCCGCAGTGGGGCCAGGGACTCGCCCCCCGCTGCACGTAGAGCTTCTTCGCCCGGAACGTCTGCTCGGAGCCGGAGGCGTCCTGCGGGCGGCCGCTGCCGCCGAGGGCCTGCCAGGTGCGGACGTCGAACTGGTAGAGCCCGCCGTACGTCCCCGAGGGGTCGGTGGCGCCGGCCCGGCCGCCGGACTCGCACTGGGCGAGGGCGGCCCAGTCGAGGCCGTCGGCGCCCGCGACGGAGTTCGGCAGCGGCCTGGTGCCGACCTTGACGAGCTGGGTGACGGGCTCGCGGACGGTCTCCTCGGCGATCCGGCGCGGCCGCTGCCGGACCCCGTTGACGGTGCGCAGGCTGTAGGTGACCCGGCGCGCGCCCGGCTGTCCGGCCCGTTCGACGACCTCGGTGCCGGCGAACAGGGTCGGGTCCTTGACCCGCTCGGTCCCGTACGGGAGGCGCTCCTCGCGGACCTCGCGGGTGCCGGTGATCCGCAGCACGGTGACGGTCTGCCCGTCGCGCGGGAAGGCGGTGGCGGGCACCGAGGTGGCGTCCTGGTCCCGCAGGGTGATCCCGGCCTGGTCCAGGGCCTCCCGGACGGTGGCCGCGTTGGTGCGGATGGTGCGTTCGCGGCCGTCCGCCATGAACGTGACGCTGCGCTCCGTGCGGACGCCGAGGTCGAGGCCGGAGCGCGGCACGGGCGCGGTGCGCGGGGCGGAGAGGTGGGCGCCCTCGGCGCGGATGCCGAGCTGGTGGAGGGCGCCCTCGACGGTGCGGGCGGTGGTCCACACCTCGCGGCGCTGCCCGTCGAGGGTCAGGCGCAGGGGGCGCCCGTAGCGGACGACGACCTCCTCGCCGTCGCCGAGGTGGCGGCCTCGGGCGGGGGCGACGAGGTCGTGGGGGCCGACGTCGACGCCTTCGGAGGCGAGGAGTTCGCCGATGTCGTCGGCGAAGGTGTGCAGCGTGCGCGGGACGCCGTCGACGGTGAGGCGCACGGCCTTGTCGGCGGCGACGAAGGCGGTGGTGCCCCCGGCCAGGAAGGCGACGACCAGGGCCTGCGGGACGATGCGCCGCCAGGTGCCGCCGGAGCCCGGGGCCCGGCCGGCGCCGCCCCCGGCCTCACCCGGCCCGCCGCGCCGCCGGCCGGTCCCGGGCGCGGCCGGGGCCGGGGGCGCGGCCGGGGGCCGGTGCGCCGGACCGGCCGCCGTTTCGGCCTCGGGTTCGGGTTCGGCCGCGCCCCGGCGGCGGCGGCCCGGTCCGGCGGGCGCGGGCGGGGCGACGGGCGCGGGCGCGGTGGTCGCCGCGGCGTGCGGGCCCGCCGGGGCGGGCTCCCCGGCTCCCCGGCGGCGGCCGGTTCCGGGCCCGGCGGCGGGTGCGGGGTCCGGGTCCGCCGCCCCGGGCCGCCGGCGCGAGCCGGTCCCGGCGGGTGCGTCCGGGCCGGGCCCCTCGGCGGGGGCGCCCCTGCGGCGACCGGGCCCGGTCGCGATGGCCGGGGCGCAGGGGGCCGGCGGGGCTTCGGGGGCGTACGGGGCCTCGGCCGGCCCGTCGGCGGCGGCGCGGCCCCGGGCCCGGCGTCCGGTGCGCGGGCCGGGCACCGCGGGCTCGGGGCCGGGGCCGGAGGGGAGGCCCGGGCCGGCGTCCGGGTGCGGGTGGAGGTGGGCCGGAGCGGGGGGCGCGGTGGCCGCGGAGGTGTCCTCGTACGCCCCCGGGACGGGACCGCCGCGGCGGTGACTGCCCTGCGTATCGCTCACGACGTTCGCTCCACTGGTCCGGCCCCTGCTGGTTCGGGCACGGCACCTTAGCGGCAGGAGCCGTCACGCTCCAAAGTCGGACGGCTACCCGGCGTGTCGGCTCAGTAGGCGAAGGCGCGCGCCGTGTTGGCCGCGAGCGCGGTGGCCATGGCGTCCTCGTCGAGGCCGCGCACGGCCGCCATCGCCCGGACGGTCAGCGGGATGAGGTAGGGCGCGTTGGGCCGTCCGCGGTACGGCGCCGGGGTGAGGTACGGGGCGTCGGTCTCGACGAGCACCAGCTCCAGCGGAACGACGGCCAGGGCCTCCCGCAGGGGCGCCGCGTTCTTGAAGGTGACGGTCCCGGCGAAGGACAGGTAGTAGCCGGCGGCGGCGCACTCGCGGGCCATCTCGGCGTCTCCCGAGTAGCAGTGGAAGACCGTCCGTTCCGGGGCGCCCTCCTCGCGCAGGACCCGCAGCACGTCGGCGTGGGCCTCGCGGTCGTGGATGACGAGCGCCTTGCCCTGCCGCTTGGCGATCTCGATGTGGGCACGGAAGGAGCGCTCCTGCGCCGCCCTGCCCTCCGGTCCGGTGCGGAAGTGGTCGAGTCCGGTCTCGCCGACCGCCTTGACGTGCGCCAGCGCGGCGAGCGCCTCGATCTCGGCCAGCGCCCCGTCGAGCGCGGCCTCTCCGCCGCCGGCGCGCGCGCCCTGCCGCGACCAGCCGTCGGGGTCGCCGTGGACGATCCGGGGGGCTTCGTTCGGGTGAAGGGCCACGGCGGCGTGGACGTTGTCGTGGGCGGCCGCGGTCTCGGCCGCCCAGCGGGACCCCTTCACGTCGCAGCCGACCTGGACGACGGTGGTCACGCCCACCGAGGCGGCCTTGGCGAGGGCCTCCTCGACGGTGCCGGACTGCATGTCGAGGTGGGTGTGCGAGTCCGCCACGGCCACCCGCAGGGGTTCGGGGAGCGGGGGCGGGACGTCCTTCGAAGCGGTGCTCATACGGCCGATCCTATGACCGGCGCCCTGCCCGTCGGTCTCCGGGAGCGGGACCGCCCACGGCGGTCTACGAGCGGCGGAACAGTCCCCGCAGCCGGGCACCGAGCCCCTTGCCGCGGCGGTCCTCGCCGTCGGCCCCGGGCGCGACGGGCCCCGGGCCCTCGTGGCCGCGGCGGGCGCGGCGCTGCTTCGGCGGGCGCGGGAGGTTCTCGCCCGCGGGGACCGGGCCGGCGATGCCGGGCGCGACGGGGTGGTGGTAGAGCTGGTCGAGCATGCCGAGCACCGAGGAGACCTGCCCCGCGCGCATGATCCGCACGATGTGCCCGCCGCAGTTCAGGCAGGTCGGGTTCGACAGCGGGGAGGGGACGCGCTCGCCGTCGGCCGTGTACCGGATGAACGGCTGGCCGTTGCCGTCGACGTGGTGCTCTATCGCGTAGGCCTGCTCCCAGCCGTACCCGCACTTCATGCAGGCGAAGGAGTACGCCTCGTGCACGGTCGGCACGGCCGGCGCCGTGGCCGCCGCCGCCGCGGGTATGGAAAAGGCTCCGGGTGCGGCGGCGGGGACGGGTACGGGGGTGTCTGCGATCTCACTCATGCCAGCTCCTCTTGTTCCACTGGTGCCTTTGCCAGTGGACGCCTCTTCGGGCGGGAGCGCATCAGGTCCGGTCCAGTGTTGGACGGTCTTTGGGCGACTCATGCCCAAAGGCGGCGGTGCGCGGTCTGGGCTTTGCTTTTCAGGTTAGCTCTTTACCGACTTAACACACCTTTTGTGTCGCGTTCTTTGCCGCGACGACCGCGTCGAAGACGTCCCGCTTGGGTACGCCCGCTTCGGCCGCCACCGCCGCGATCGCCTCCTTGCGCCGCTCCCCCGCCTCCTCGCGCACCCGCACCCTGCGCACCAGCTCCTCGTCGTCCACGTCGCCGGGGCCGGCCGCCGGAGCGCCCTCCACCACGACGGTGATCTCCCCGCGCACGCCTTCGGCGGCCCAGGCCGCGAGCGCGCCGAGCCCGCCGCGCCTGACCTCCTCGTAGGTCTTGGTCAGCTCGCGGCAGACGGCGGCCCGCCGGTCGGCCCCGAACACCTCGGCCATGGCCGCGAGGGTGTCGTCGAGCCGGTGCGGGGCCTCGAAGTAGACGAGCGTGCGCCGCTCGCCCGCGACCTCCCGCAGCCGGCCCAGGCGCTCGCCGGCCTTGCGCGGCAGGAAGCCCTCGAAGCAGAACCGGTCCACCGGCAGCCCCGACAGGGCGAGGGCGGTGAGCACGGCCGACGGCCCCGGCACGGCGGTGACCTTCAGGTCCTTCTCCACGGCGGCGGCGACCAGCCGGTAGCCGGGGTCCGAGACCGAGGGCATGCCCGCGTCGGTCACCAGCAGGACCCGCTTGCCGGCCTCCAGGGCCTCGACCAGCTCGGGGGTGCGGGCCGACTCGTTGCCCTCGAAGTACGACAGGACGCGCCCGGTGGTGTGCACCCCGAGCCCCTGGGTCAGCCGGCGCAGCCGCCGGGTGTCCTCGGCGGCGATCACGTCGGCCCGCTCCAGCTCGGCGGCGAGCCGCGGCGGGGCGTCCGCGAGGTCGCCGATCGGGGTCCCGGCGAGGACGAGGACGCCTGCCTGGCCGGCGGGCGTGTGGACGGGTTCGGTGCCGCGGGGCTGGTCAGCTGTCACCCGTCCATCCTCTCAGCCCCCGCCGCGCGCCCGGCCCGCGGCGCCGCGCACGCCGCCGATCCGCCCGCGCCGCCCCTTTCCGCCCGGTCCGCGCCCCGCGGCGCGCGCACGGCCGGGCACACCGCGGGGCCGACGCACCCGCAGGACTGGGGCGCGCACAGATCGGTTCCCTACCATGACCCGGTGACCAGTACCGCGACGCCGCCGCCCAGCCCCGCGGGGGCCCCGCCCGCCCCGCCCGCGGGACGCGCAGACGAGCCCCCCACGTGGCTGCGCCGCCTGCGCGGCTTCGGCTACGCGCCGCCCGCCGGCGCCGCGCCGGGCGGTGACGTCCGCACCCGCCTGGTGCCCCCGTACGCCAGGCCCTCGGCGCAGCTGTGGGCGGCCTTCGGGCTGCGGCCCGAGGTGTGGGGCACCTGGCGGCGCGTGCTCGCGTGGGCGGGTCCGCTGCTGGTGGCGGCGGTCGCCGGGGTGCTGCGGTTCGTGCACCTGGGCACCCCGAAGGCGGTGATATTCGACGAGACGTACTACGCCAAGGACGCCTGGGCGACGATCAGGCAGGGCTACGAGGCGAGCTGGCCCAAGGACATCGACAAGTCGATCCTGGCCAACCCGGACGGGGTGCCGCTGCCCGTCGACCCGGGCTACGTCGTGCACCCGCCGGTCGGCAAGTGGGTCATCGGGCTCGGCGAGTGGATGTTCGGCCTGACCCCCTTCGGCTGGCGGTTCATGACCGCCCTGCTCGGCACCCTCTCGGTGCTGATGCTGTGCCGGATCGGACGGCGCCTCCTGCGTTCCACCTTCCTGGGCTGCCTGGCGGGCGCGCTGCTGGCGGTGGACGGCCTGCACCTGGTGATGAGCCGCACCGCCCTGCTCGACCTGGTGCTGATGTTCTTCGTGCTGGCGGCCTTCGGGGCGCTGCTCGTCGACCGGGACCGGACCCGGGCCCGGCTCGCCGACGCCCTCCCGGTGGACGCGGAGGGGAGGACGCGGCCCGACACGGTGATCGCCGAGACCCTGCGGCTGGGCTGGCGCCCGTACCGCATCCTGGCCGGCGTCTGCCTGGGCCTGGCCGCGGGCACGAAGTGGAACGGCTTCGTCGTGCTGGCCTTCTTCGGCGTCCTGACCGTGCTGTGGGACGCCGCCGCGCGGCGCACCGCGGGCGCGGGCGCGCCGTACGCCTCGATGCTGCGCCGGGACGCGCTGCCGGGCTTCGTCTCGACGGTGCCGGTGGCGGTGGCGACGTACGTGGCCTCGTGGTCGGGCTGGATCTTCAGCCCGGACAACGGCAAGGGCGGCTACCTGCGCGACTGGGCGGCCAAGTACGACCAGGGCAGCCCGCTGTCGTTCCTGCCGGAGTGGCTGCGCAGCATGTGGCACTACGAGACCGAGGTCTACAAGTTCCACGTCGGCCTGACCTCCGGGCACACCTACGAGTCCAACCCGTGGAGCTGGCTGGTCCTGGGCCGGCCCGTCTCCTTCTTCTACGAGTCCCCCGGCCCCGGCACGGACGGCTGCCCGGCGACGGCCGCGGGCAAGTGCGCCCGCGAGGTCCTGGCCCTGGGCACGCCGCTGCTGTGGTGGGCGGGCTGCTTCGCGCTGCTGTACGTGCTGTGGCGCTGGTTCTTCCGCCGCGACTGGCGGGCGGGCGCCATCGCCTGCGCCCTGGGCGCGGGTCTGCTGCCCTGGTTCAACTACCAGGAGCGGACCATCTTCTTCTTCTACGCGGTGGTCTTCGTCCCGTACCTGTGCCTGGCGGTGGCGATGATGATCGGCGCCCTCCTGGGCCCGGCGGGCTCCTCGGAACGCCGGCGCGCCGTGGGCGCGATCGGCGCGGGGGTGCTGGTCCTGCTGATCGCGTGGAACTTCATCTACTTCTGGCCCATCTACACGGGCCAGTCCATCCCGCTGGACTCCTGGCGCGGCCGCATGTGGCTGGACACCTGGGTGTAGCGGCGGTCCCCGGGCGGGCGTCGCCGGGCGGGCGGGGGCCCGGCGGGGGCGGATGTCCCGGTCCGGTAACAAGGGCCGGGGAAGTTGTCGGCTCCGCGTAAGGTCTGCACCCGGAGTTCTTTGAACGCGTTCAGAGAGCCGTGTTTCCCGGGGAGGGGCCAGCAGTGAACGGGGCAGCGAAGGGTGCGGTCATCGGCGGGGTGTTCCTGGTGATGGCCGGAGGGGCCGCCGTCGGCGCGTACGCGCTCGTCGGCGACGGCGGCGGTGACGGCAAGGACGGGGAGGTCTCCGCCCGGTCGGAGCGGGGCAGCGGGCCGGTCACCGAGAAGGAGGCGGCCCGGGCCGCCGAGGCCTTCCTGGCGGCCTGGGCGGCCGGCGACGGCGAGGGCGCCGCCGCGCTGACGAACAACGCGGCGGCCGCGCAGAGCGCGGTGGCGGACTTCAGGACCAAGGCGTACGTGTCCAGGGCCGTGATCACCCCCGGCACGCCCACCGGCACCACCGTGCCCTTCTCGGTCGCCGCCGAGGTCACGTACGAGGGGGTCACCAAGCCCCTGGCCTACGCGTCCAAGCTGACCGTGGTGCGCGGGCTGACCTCGGGCAAGCCGCTGGTCGACTGGCAGCCCTCGGTCCTGCACCCGGAGCTCGGGCCGGGCGAGTCGCTGCGCGCCGGGGCGCCCGCCACCCCGCCGGTCAAGGCCGTGGACCGCAACGGCGTCGAGCTGACCGCCGAGAAGTACCCCTCGCTGCGGCCCGTCCTCGGCCAACTCCGCGAGACCTACGGCGCGAAGGCGGGCGGCAGGCCGGGGGCCGAGCTGTGGATCGAACCGGCGGCCGGTTCGGGCGCCGCGAAGCGGACGCTGCTGACCCTCGCCGAGGGCGAGCCGAGCCTGCTCACGACGTACCTGGACGCGAAGGTGCAGGCGGCCGCCGAGAAGGCGGTGGCCGCGTACCCGGAGGCGTCGGTGGTCGCCGTCCAGCCGAGCAACGGGCACATCCTGGCCATCGCCAACCACCGCAAGGACGGCTACGACGCGGCGATGACGGGCAACCGGGCCCCCGGCTCCACGATGAAGATCGTCACGGCGGCCATGCTGATCGACCGCGGCAAGGTGGCGGCCGGGCAGCCGGCCGACTGCCCGGCGCTGGCGGAGTGGGGCGGCCGCGGCTTCCACAACCTGAAGAACTTCAGCCTGCCCGCGGGCACGAACTTCGCCACGAGCTTCGCCCGGTCCTGCAACACCGCCTTCATCAAGCAGATCGACGACGTCGACGACGACGGCGCGCTGTCGCGGGAGGCCACCGAGGTCTTCGGCATCGGGCTGGACTGGAAGACCGGCATCAAGTCCACCGACGGCAAGGTCCCGACGGCTACGGGCGCGGAGGCCGCGGCCGCGTACATAGGGCAGGGCCGGATCACCATGAACCCGCTGAACGTCGCGTCCCTCACCGCCACCGCGCGCACCGGGGTGTTCCGCCAGCCGCTGCTGGTCCCCGCCGAGCTCGACGGCCGTACGGTCGCCAAGGCGCAGCGGCGGATGAAGCCGGCCGTGCAGCAGCAGCTGGTCTCCATGATGCGGCTGACGGCCACCAGCGGGACGGCGGCCGAGGCGATGCGGCCGGTCGGCGGCGACAAGGGCGCGAAGACCGGCTCGGCGGAGGTCGACGGCGCGGGGAGCCCGGACAGCTGGTTCACCGGTTTCAGCGGCGACGTGGCCGCGGCGGCGATGGTCGAGGGCGGCGGCCACGGCGGCGACGCGGCGGGCCCGATCGTCGCCACGGTCCTCAGGGCCGGCTGACCCCGGCCGCCGCCGTGCGTACCGCCCGGACCAGCGCCTGGGCCCGCGGGTCGGCGGTGACCGAGGGGGCCAGGGCGTTGGTGACGTAGCCGAAGCCGATGCCGGCCTCCGGGTCGGCGAAGGCCAGCGAGCCGCCGCGCCCGGGGTGCCCGAAGGAGGCCGGGGACAGCAGCGGGGAGGCCGGGCCGTGCAGCATGTAGCCCGGTCCGAAGCGGGTGTTCACCACGAGGACCCGGTCGGGCCCGGCGGAGAGCTCCGACCCGGCCAGCGCGGTGGTGCGCGGGGTGAAGAGCCGGGCGCCGTCGTCGGTGTCGTCCAGCAGCGCCGCGTAGAAGCCGGCCAGCGCCCGCGCCGTGCCGGTGCCCGCCGACGCCGGGAGTTCGGCGGCCCGGTAGGCGGGGGCGTTCTCGTCCGGCAGCGGGTCGATGGCGGCGAAGGCGCGGCGGGTGAGCGAGGCCGGATCGGCGTAGGCCTCGGAGACGTTCCTGCGCGGCCGGGTCCGCAGCGTGCCGGGGCGCTCCGGCGGCGCCACCGCGGCGACCCGGCCGACCCGGCCCGCCGCCGCCTCGGCCGCGGGCAGGCCGATCCAGAAGTCCAGGCCCAGCGGCCCGGTCACCTCCCGCGCCAGCCACTGCCCGAGGGAGGCGCCGGTCACCCGGAGCACCAGCTCCGACAGCAGCCAGCCGTAGGTCTGCGCGTGGTAGCCGTGCGCGGTGCCGGGCTCCCAGAATGGCCGCTGCGCGGCGACCGCGCGCGGGCCCGTCGCCCCGTCGAGGGCCTCGGCGGGGGTCAGGCTCCGGTCGAGCGCGGGTATCGCGGCCCGGTGCGCGAGCAGGTCCCGTACGAGGACCCGCTCCTTGCCGGCCGCCTTGAACTCCGGCCAGTACGAGCCCACCGGAGCGGCCAGGTCCAGCAGCCCCCGCTGGTGCAGCAGCAGCGGTACGGCGGCGGCGACCCCCTTGGTGGCGGACCGCACCACCTGCGCGGTGCCCGCTGTCCACGGTTCGGCCGGGCCGGCGGGGGCGTCGGCGTCCTTCGGGCCGGCCCACAGGTCGACCACCCGGCGCCCGTCCCGGTACACGGCGACGGCCGCGCCCCGGTCCCCGAGCACCTCGAAGTTGCGTACGAACGCCTCGCGGACCGGCTCGAAGCCCTCCGCCACCTCACCCTGGATCTCCACGAGCGGTCCAACGTCCCGTGCGGGCCCCTTATGCCGGGCCGGCCCCCGGCCCCGGCACGGAGGTCCGTCCGCCTACGCCACGGTCACCGAGCGCGGGTCGAAGCCGAAGGGCAGCTCCAGTCGGTGCGCGCGCATCAGCCGCTCGTCGCACAGCAGGTCCTGGGTGCGGCCGTCCGCCGCGATGGCGCCGCCGCTGAGGACCACGGCCCGCGGGCACAGCTCCAGGGCGTACGGCAGGTCGTGGGTGACCATCAGCACGGTCACGTCCAGGGACCGCAGGATGTCCGCGAGCTCCCGCCGCGAGGCCGGGTCCAGGTTGGAGGAGGGCTCGTCCAGGACCAGGATCTCGGGGCGCATGGCCAGGACGGTCGCGACGGCGACGCGGCGGCGCTGTCCGAAGGACAGGTGGTGCGGCGGCCGGTCGGCGAAGTCGGCCATGCCGACCTGGGCCAGCGCGGCCGCGACCCGCTCCTCCAGCTCGGCGCCGCGCAGGCCCGCCGCGGCCGGGCCGAAGGCCACGTCCTCCCGGACGGTGGGCATGAAGAGCTGGTCGTCGGGGTCCTGGAAGACGATGCCCACCCGGCGCCGGATCTCGGCGAAGTTGCGCTTCTCGACGGGCAGCCCGGCCACGGTGACGGTGCCCACGCCGCCGCCGAGGATGCCGTTGAGGTGCAGCACCAGGGTGGTCTTGCCGGCGCCGTTGGGCCCGAGCAGGGCGACGCGCTCGCCGCGCCCGACGGTGAGGTCCACGCCGAAGAGGGCCTGGTGGCCGTCGGGGTAGGCGTAGGCGAGGCCGGAGACCTCCAGGGAGGGCGCGTCCTGCGCCGGGGGTGCGGGGGGGCCGGAGGGTGCGGTCACAGGGTCCATCCCATCAGACAGACGGCGAGGGCCGTCACCGGGAGGGCGGCCGCGTACGCCCACTGCGCGCGCGAGGCGGAGACCTCGTCGATCACCGGCATCGAGCCGGCGTAGCCGCGGCTGACCATGGCCAGGTAGACGCGCTCGCCGCGCTCGTAGGAGCGGATGAAGAGCGCGCCGGCGGTCTTGGCGAGCACGCCCCAGTGCCTTACGCCGCGGGCCTCGAAGCCGCGGGAGCGGCGGGCGACGGACATCCGGCGGAGCTCGTCGGAGACCACGTCCCCGTAACGGATCATGAAGGAGGCGATCTGCACCAGCAGCGGCGGCAGCTTCAGCCGCTGGAGGCCCAGCAGCAGGGCCCGCAGCTCGGTGGTGGAGGCGAGCAGCACGGAGGCGGCGACGCCCAGGGTGCCCTTGGCCAGGACGTTCCAGGCGCCCCACAGGCCGGAGACGCTGAGGGACAGGCCCAGGACGTGCACCCGCTCCCCCTCCGCCACGAAGGGCATGAGGACGGCGAAGGCGACGAACGGGACCTCGATCAGCAGCCGCCGCAGCAGGTAGCCGGCCGGGACGCGGGCCGCGGCCGCGACCGCCGCGAGGAGCAGGGCGTAGAGGCCGAAGGCCCAGACCGCCTCGCGCGGGGTGGACACCACGACGATCACGAAGGCGAAGACGGCGGCGAGCTTGCAGTGCGGGGGCAGGTCGTGGACCGGCGAGTGCCCGTGCCGGTAGAGCTGGTGGGCGTGGCCGGCGCCCACGTCAGCCCGCCGTGGGGGCGGAGGCGGAGGTCGCGGTGAGCTCGTCGGAGCGGCGGCGGCGCACGGTCCAGAAGATGCCGGTGCCGACGGCGACGGTCGCACCGACGCCGATGACCCCGGCGAGGCCGCCGGACAGGCGGGCGTCGTCGACGTCCTTGACGCCGTAGTCGGCGAGCGGGGAGCCGGCGGCCGCGTGGTCCTCGACCTTGGCGTCGATGCCCTTGTCGGCGGCGACCTTCTCCAGGCCGTCGGGGCTGGCGGACGCGTAGTAGGAGACGAACCCGGCGAGGACCAGGGCGGTGACCAGGCCGGTGATCCACACCTTCCGGATGGAGCGGGCCGCGACCGGCGCCGGGGCGGCGGCCGGGGCGTCGACGAGTTCGCCGCCGACGCGCAGCTTCAGCGGCGCGCTCAGGCCGCGGGCGCCGTGCACCAGGTCGGGGCGGACGGCGATGACGGCGCCGACGGTGGCCGCGGTGATGACGGCCTCGCCGATGCCGATGAGCACGTGCACGCCGACCATGGCGGTGAACACCTTGCCGATGGCGACGTCGGTGGTGCCGCCGACCGCGTAGACGGCGGTGAAGGCGGTGGCCGCGGCCGGGACGGAGAGCAGCGCGCCGGTGAAGGCGGCGACGGTCACGGACCGGCGGGTGGCCGGCAGCACCGCGAGCAGCCCGCGGAAGATCGCGTACGCGACGACCACGGTGACGACGCCCATGACGGTGATGTTGACGCCGAGGGCGGTCAGGCCGCCGTCGGCGAAGAGCAGGCCCTGCATGAGGAGGACCACGGAGACGCAGAGCACGCCGGTGTAGGGGCCGACGAGTATCGCGGCGAGCGCCCCGCCGAGCAGGTGGCCGCTGGTGCCGGCGGCGACGGGAAAGTTGAGCATCTGGACGGCGAAGATGAACGCGGCGACGAGGCCGGCGAGCGGCGCGGTGCGCTCGTCGAGCTCGCGCCGGGCGCCGCGCAGGCTGACGCCCACCGCGGCGGCGGCCACCACTCCGGCGGCCACCGAGACGGGTGCGTTGATGAATCCGTCGGGCACATGCATGGAGGGGCTCCGCTTCCTCTTCCTCACAAAGTCTTTAACCGTTCAAGAATAGTGCCCACTTGCAAACAGTTGGCAAGAGCGCAGCGGTCACAAAAGGAGCCGCGCGCTTTCGTGGGAATGTGCGAGGCTGGACGGACAAACGGACTCATATGTTCCAATTTCGAGGAGTCTTGTCGATGTCAGCCACCGCCGAGAATCCGCCGGCCGCCGCGGCGGGTACCGCGACCGTCACCGACACGACCGCCCCCGCGGCCGTCGTCGAGGAGCGCGTCCGGGCCCGGGTGATCACCGACGACCCCCTCTACCGGACCATCCCGGTCGCCCTACGCTTCGCGCCCGCCGAGCCGCTGGCCGTGCGGATCGTCTTCCCGGCGGACCTCTCCCCCGAGGGCACCGACAACGAGTGGGTCTTCCCCCGCGCCCTCCTGGAGGCGGGCCTGCAGGCACCGACCGGCACCGGGGACGTTCGCATCTGGCCCTGCGGCCGGGTCCAGGCGGTGGTCGAGTTCCACTCCCCCGAGGGAGTCGCGGTGGTCCAGTTCGACATCGCGGTCCTGCGCCGCTTCCTGCGCCGTACGTACGCCCCCGCCACCCGGTAGGAGCAACGGGCCCGGCCCCGTACCGCCCGGTGATCGGGCGGTACGGGGCCGGGCCTTCGTACGCGGGTCGCGCGGTGGCGCGGGACGGCGGGTGCGGGGGTCAGACCCCGACCAGCTCGCGGTCCTTGTCCGGGCCGTCGGACGGCCCGTCCGGTCCGGAGAGGTGCTTGCGCAGGCTCTCGCCCTCCACGTCGACGTTGGGCAGCAGCCGGTCGAGCCACTTGGGCAGCCACCAGGCCTTGTGCCCGAGCAGCGCGAGCACCGCCGGGACGATGGCCATGCGGACCACGAAGGCGTCGAAGAAGACGGCGACGGCGAGACCGAAGCCGATCATCTTGACCATCTGCTCGCTGGCCCCGATGAAGCCGGCGAACACCGCGATCATGATGACGGCGGCGGCCACGACCACCCGGGCGCTGTACTGGAAACCGGTCACCACGGCCTGGCCGGGGCGCTCGCCGTGGACGTAGGCCTCCCGCATGCGGGTGACGAGGAAGACCTCGTAGTCCATGGCCAGGCCGAAGACCACGCCCACCATGAAGATCGGCATCATCGACATGATCGGGCCGGTCTGCTCGACCCCGAAGAGCGATCCGAGCCAGCCCCACTGGAAGACCGCGACGACCGCGCCGAGGGCGGCGACCACCGAGAGCAGGAAGCCGAGGGCCGCCTTGAGCGGGACCAGGATCGAACGGAACACCAGCATCAGGAGCAGGAAGGCGAGGCCGACCACGAGCGCCAGGTAGGGCAGCAGCGCGTCGTTCATCTTCTGCGAGAAGTCGATGTTCATGGCGGTGGCGCCGGTGACGAGGACCTCGTCGCCGCTGACCGCGCGGATCTCGTGGACCAGGTCCTCGGTCTGCGTGGAGGACGGGCGGTCCTTCGGGATGACGGTGATGACCGCCGCGTCGCCGGCCTCGTTGAGGTTGGCCGGGGTGACCGCGGCCACCCCCTCCAGCCCCTTGATCCGGTCGGCGGTCTTGTCGGCGAGGGCCTTGTCCCCGTCGACGACCACCATCAGCGGGCCGTTGAAGCCGGGGCCGAAGCCCTCGGACAACAGGTCGTACGCCTGGCGCTGGGTGGTGGAGACGGGCTGGGCACCGTCGTCCGGCAGACCCATCTCCAGCTTGCTCGCCGGGATCGCGATGATCCCGAGGCCGATGACGCCGGCCAGCAGCACCATCACCGGGCGGCGCAGGACGAAGCGGGCCCAGCGGGTGCCGCCGTTGGCCTTGGGCTCGGTGCCGGCCGGGCGGCCCTTGCCGAACAGCCTGCTCTTGGTGCCGGCCGGCAGGACCTTCTTGCCCGCGAAGCCGAGGATGGCCGGGACCAGGGTCAGGGCGACCAGGACCGCGATGACCACCGTGCCGGCGGCCGCGAAGCCCATCTTCGTCAGCATCGGGATGTTGACGACGGCCAGGCCCACGAGGGCGATGACCACGGTGAGGCCGGCGAAGACGACGGCGGAGCCGGCGGTTCCGGCGGCCCGGCCCGCGGCTTCGTCGCGCTCGCGGCCCTCGGCGAGCTCCGCGCGGTAGCGGGAGACGATGAAGAGCGCGTAGTCGATGCCGACCGCGAGGCCGATCATCATCGCCAGGGTGGAGGTGGTCGAGCCGAGGTCCAGCACGTTGGCGAGCGCGGTGATGGAGGAGACGCCGATGCCCACGCCGATCAGGGCGGTCAGCAGGGGCAGCCCGGCCGCGACCAGCGAGCCGAAGGTGATGACGAGGACGATCGCGGCGATGGCGATGCCGATGATCTCGCCGGAGCCGGTCTCGGGGGCGGCCATCAGGGCGTCGCCGCCGATCTGGACGTTCAGCCCCGCGGCCGCGGCCTCCTTGCCGGAGTCCTTGAGCGCGTCGCGCGCCTCGTCCTTCAGCTCCATGCCGCTGACGTCGTACTTGACGCTGACGTACGCGATGGAGCCGTCCTGGCTCACGGCCTGGGTCTGGTAGGGGTCGGCGACGGAGGAGATCTGGCTCGCGCCGGGCCCGTTCTTCAGGCCGGAGACGATCTTCTCGACCTCGGCCTTGGCGGCGGGGTCGGTGACCTTGGCGCCCTCGGGCGCCTTGATCACGATGCGGGCGGTGGCGCCGTCGGCGGCCATGCCCGGGAAGCGCTGGTCGAGGAGGTCGAAGGCCCGCTGGGCCTCCGTACCCGGTATGGAGAAGGAGCCTGAGGTGGGCGCGGACGCCGTCGCGGCGCCGAAGCCGGCGGCGAACAGCAGCGCCACCCAGACGAGGGCGACGAGGCCGCGGCGCCGGAAGGCGCCTCGGCCGAGCCGGTAGAGGAAGGTGGCCACGTCGGTGGTTCTCCCGTTCGGGTCGTGGGATGGATCGGGGCATGGTGAGCCGGCCCGACGACGAGAGCGGCGTGTCAGGAGCAGCGGGAAACGGCGGGGACGGAGGGGACGGGAAGGATCAGACGCCGAGGGCGGGGAAGACCACGGCGTCGACGAAGTCACCGAGGAAGGCCCGGTCCACCGGGCGGTCCTCGATCAGCGGGAGCGCGATGAACGCCCCGATGAGCATGTGCGGCACGAAGTCCAGGGCCGGACAGTCCGGTCTGATCTCGCCGCGGTCGACCGCGCGCCGGAGCATCGTCTGGAGACCGTTGATCTCCGGATCGACCAGCAGGTCGCGCAGCGCCTTGTGGAGTTCGGGGCTCTCGTGGACGGCATGGGCCAGACCCCGCATCAGGGCGGTGTCCTTGGCCATCTGCGCGTCGTCCGAGTGTTCCACCATGCGCGCGAAGTCCCCGCGCAGGGTGCCCGTGTCGATTTCCCGCAGCGAGACGGGCTGCGTGCACCTCAGGGCCTTGGCGACCAGTTCCGGCTTGCTCCCCCACTGGCGGTAGAGGGTGGCCTTGCTGGACTTCGTACGGGCGGCGACCGCGTCCATGGTCAGTGCTTCGTAGCCGACGTCACGCAGCAGGTCGAGGACCGCTTCGTGCAGTTCGGCCTGCCGTTCGGGGGTGATCCGACTGCGCCGGGCCGCCATCGCCTCGGTCATGTCCGCCCCTCCATCCGAACGAAACCGTTCCGTACGCTGAAGACGATACCCCCACCCCTAGCGAAACGAAACCGTATCGTTTCGTTGGAGCGGGTGTCATGGGTCACGTGCACGAGTTGCCAGGGCCCCCCGGCGCGGAAAGCATTGGGGGGTGAGTCACGACGGCGCCTACCTCCGCTTCCCACACCTCCACCACGACCTGCTGTGTTTCGCCACCGAGGACGACCTGTGGGTCGCCCCGCTGGTGCCGGAGGGTCAGGCCCCCGGCCGGGCCTGGCGGGTGACGGTCGACCGGACCCGCGTCAGCCACCCGCGCTTCTCCCCCGACGGCCGGCACATCGCCTTCACCACCTGGCGCACCCTGGACCCCGAGATCCACCTCGCCCCCGTGGACGGCGGCCCCGCCCGACAGCTGAGCCACTGGGGGGCCACCGACACGCGCGTCTGCGGCTGGACCCCGCCCGACGAGGACGGCCGCAGCGACATCCTCGCCGTCTCCTCGCACAGCCAGCCCTTCTCCTACTTCGCCTGGGCCTACAGCCTCCCCGCCGACGGCAGCCCCGGCGGCCGCCTGCCCTGGGGCCCGGTCTCCGACATCCAGGTGCACGACGGGGACGACGGCGAACGGCGCACCCTCCTGCTCACCGGCAAGCCCCCGCACGAGCCGGCCGCCTGGAAGCGCTACCGGGGCGGCGCCACCGGCCGGCTGTGGCTGCACGGCCGACGGCTCCTGGAAGACCTCGACGGGCACCTCGACTCCCCGATGTTCGTCGACGGCCGGATCGCCTTCCTCTCCGACCACGAGGGCGTCGGCAACCTCTACTCCTGCCGCCCCGACGGCGGCGACCTGCTGCGCCACACCGATCACGACGCCTTCTACGCCCGGCACGCCTCCAGCGACGGCTCCCGGGTCGTCTACCAGTGCGCCGGCGACCTCTGGCTGGTCGACTCCCTGGCCCCCGGCGCCGTCCCGCGCCGCCTGGAGGTCCGCCTCGGCGGCCCGCGCGCCGGCCGGCGCAGCTACCAGGTGCCCGCCGCCAGCCACGTCGACTCCCTCTCCGTGGACACCACCGGCCGGGCCAGCGCCGTCGTGGTGCGCGGCAGCCTGTACTGGCTGACCCACCGCGACGGCCCGGCCCGCACCATCGCCGACACCCCCGGGGTGCGGGTGCGGCTGCCGGAGATGCTGGGCGGCGGCGGGCAGGTGGCGTACGTCACCGACGCGGAGGGCGAGGACGCCGTCGAGATCGCCTACCTGCCGCGGGCCTCCGGCGAACGCGCGCCGCGCCGGCTGGCCTCGGGCGCGCTGGGACGCGTACTGGAGCTGCTGTCCGACCCGGACGGGGAGCGCCTGGCCATCGCCTCCCACGACGGGCGGCTGCTGCTGATCGACGCGGCGGAGGAGTCCGACGGCGAGGTCACCGAGCTGATCAGGTCGGTCAACGGGCCCGTCACCGACCTGGCGTTCTCGCCCGACGGGTGCTGGCTGACCTGGTCCCACCCGGGCATCGGCCGGTCGCTGCGGCAGATCAAGATGGCCCGGATCTCCGGCCCCGGCACCCGCAGCGTCATCGACGTCACCAACGGCCGATTCGAGGACGAGAGCCCGGTCTTCACCCGGGACGGGCGCTACCTCGCCTTCCTGTCGTGGCGCGGCTTCGACCCGGTCTACGACGTGCACACCGGGGACCTGTCCTTCCCGCTGGGCTGCCGCCCCTACCTCGTGCCGCTGTCCTCCGCGACCCCCTCCCCGTTCGCATTCTCCCCCGACGGCCGCCCGGCCGCGGGCGGCCTCGACCCCGTCGAGGGGGACTCCGACACGGGCGACGGCGCGGTGACCGTGGAGGTGGAGGGCCTGGAGAGCCGGGTCACCCCCTTCCCGGTCGCGGCGTCCAAGTACTCGGCCCTGTACCCGGTGAGCGGCGGCGGGCTGGTCTGGCTGCGCTGGCCCATCTCGGGCGCGCTCGGCGAGACCTTCGCCAACCCGGCCGACACCAGCGGCAAGCCGACGCTGGAGCACTTCGACATGACCAAGGCCCGCAAGAGCGAACTGGCCTCGGGCCTGGACTGGTTCGCGGTCAGCGGCGACGGCACCCGGCTCGTCGTCAACGACGACGGCGACCTGCGGGCGGTCCCCGCGACCGAGTCGGGCGACGGCGACTCGACGGTCTACCTCGACCTGCGGCGCATCCTGCACGAGGTGGACCCCGCGGCCGAGTGGCGCCAGGCGTTCGAGGAGGCCGGCCGGATCATCCGCGCGTACTTCTGGGAGCCGGACATGTGCGGCATCGACTGGGACGGCGTCCTGCGCCAGTACCGCCCCCTGGTCGAACGGGTCGCCTCCCCCGACGAGTTCGCCGACCTGCTGCGCGAGGTCCTCGGCGAGCTCGGGACCTCGCACGCCTACGTCTCCCCGGCCCGCCGCAACGAGGGCCCCCCGCACTACCAGCGCGCCATCGGACTGCTCGGTGCCAACCTGCTGCCCCGCGACGGCTCCTGGGTGGTCGGCCGCATCCTGCCCGGCGAGTCCTCCGACTCCAAGGCCCGCTCCCCGCTGGCCGGCACCGGCATCCGGGAGGGCGCCGAGATCACCCACGTCGACGGCCGCCCCGTCGACCCGGTCGCCGGCCCGTTCCCGCTGCTCGCGGGGGCCGGCGGCACCACCGTGGAGCTCACCTTCCGGCCCGCGGAGGGCTCGGGCCGCGCCCGCCGGGTCGCGGTCGTCCCGCTGGTCGACGAACGGCCGCTGCGCTACCAGGACTGGGTCTCCAAGCGGCGCGCGGTGGTCCGCCAGCTCAGCGGCGGCCGCTGCGGCTACCTCCACATCCCGGACATGGGCGGCTCGGGCTGGGCGCAGTTCAACCGCGACCTGCGGATGGAGATGTCCCGCCCGGCCCTGATCGTGGACGTCCGCGGCAACGCCGGCGGGCACATCAGCGAGCTGGTGGTGGAGAAGCTGACCCGGTCGATCATCGGCTGGGACCTCACCCGCAACGCCCAGCCCGTCAGCTACGCCTCCAACGCGCCCCGGGGCCCCATCGTCGCCCTGGCCGACGAGGCGACCTCCTCCGACGGCGACATGATCACCGCGGCCATCAAGCTGCTGGGCCTCGGCCCGGTGGTGGGCCAGCGCACCTGGGGCGGGGTGGTCGGGATGACCGGCCGGCACGCCCTCGGCGACGGATCGGTGATCACGGTGCCGATGAACGCGGCCTGGTTCCCGGAGTACGGCTGGTCGGTGGAGAACCACGGAGTGGACCCAGACCTCGCCGTGCTGCGCACCCCTCTCGACTGGGCGGAGGGCCGCCACGCCCAACTGGACGACGCGGTGGAGCTGGCGCTGGAGCTGCTGGAACAGGACCCGGCGGCGGTGCCCCCGGGCTACACGGACGTACCCGACCTGCGCCGCCCGAAGCTGCCGCCACGCCCGTAGCGGCGGCCACGGTGAAGCGGCGGCCACGGTGAAGGGGCGCGGCCCGCCGGCCGCGCCCCTTCACCCCGCGTCCCGCGCGGTGCCTACGTGCCGGACGTGTCGTCGACGACCTCGGCCGGCCGCTGCCGCGCGGCCCGTCCGGGCGTGCCCGGCGCGTCCGGCGCACGGCGCGCCGCACCCTCCGGGGCGTCGTCGCGGGCTTCGCGGGCCTCGGCTCCGGCTCGCTCGGCCAATTGCCTCGCCTTCTCGTGGAACTGGTCTCTCAGGCCCATGGTGTTCCTCCAGAGGTGTCGGGTGGCTCGGGTGCGACCAGCCTGGCACGACCGGACGAACCTCGCATATCCGACAGACCTCCGGTCAGGTGCGCGCGGCCCGCTCCTGCTCGTCCGCGGCGCCGCCCGCTCCCACCAGCCCCTTGGACACACCGGCCAGCCGGGGTTCGAACCGCTTCATCTCGCGCTGCCCGACCGCCCCGATGATCCCCGGCAGGTACCCCCGCACGCCCTGCATCCCGCGCAGCCACCACTGCGCGTAGACGTGCGACGAGCGCCGCTCGATGCCCGCCACGATCCGGTCGACGGCGGGGCCGAGCGGGTAGGTCCGGTTCGACGGCCACGGCAGCCGCTGGCGCAGCTCCCGCATGACCTCGTCCCGGTCGGCCCCGCGCACCATGTCGGTGTCGGTCCAGGACAGGTAGCCGACACCCACCCGTACGCCCTTGTAGCCGACCTCGGCGCGCAGGCAGTGGGCGAAGGCCTCGACGCCGGACTTGGAGGCGCAGTACGCGGTCATCATCGGCGCGGGAGTGATCGCGGCGAGCGAGGCGATCTGCAGGAAGTAGCCCCGGCTCTCCATCAGGACGGGCAGGAAGGCCCGGCCCGTGACGGCCCCGCCGATGAGGTTGACCTCGATCACCCGGCGCCAGGCCTCGGGGTCGGAGTCGACGAACGGGCCGCCCGAGGCCACGCCCGCGTTGGCGACGACGACGTCCACCTTGCCGAAGCGCTCCTTGACCTCCCGTGCGACGCGGGCCATGGCCTCGTGGTCGGTGACGTCGGCGTACCAGTGGTCGCTGTCGGTGTGCAGCCGTTCGGAGACCTCCTTGAGGGCCTCCGGCTCCAGGCCGACCAGCGCGATCTTCGCGCCGCGTGCCGACAGCTTGCGGGCGAGCAGCTCGCCCACCCCGCGGGCGGCTCCGGTGACGACGACGACCTGACCTTCCAGACTCCTGCGAGCGCTCACGCGGTCTTCTCCTTCTCTTCGGCGGACGGGTCGGCGGACGGGTCGGCGGACGGGGCTGCGGGCGCGTCGGCCGGCGTCCGCGGGGACGGGGCCGGGGCCGGGGCCGCCGCGGCGGGCAGGTACAGCGCGGTCAGCTCGCGCACGGCGGCGGTCACCGCTTCCGGGGCCTCGATCGGGGTCATGTGCCCCATGCCGGTGAGCTCGGTGAGCCCGACGCAGTTCGGCAGCGCGGCGGCGAGCCGCCGGGCGTGCGCGACGGGCGTGAGCCGGTCGGCCTTGCCGCCGATGACGGCGGTGGGCACGGTGAGGCGGGCCACGTCCGCGTCGAGGTCGAGGCCGGCCAGCACGGCGGACCAGGCGCGGCGGACCCCGGTCGGGCAGGCGTGCACGATGCGGGCGCACGCCTCGACCTTCTCGGGCGCCGAACCGGGGCCCATGGTCGCGTACTTGAGGATCGCCCGGGCCACGGGCGTGACGGGCCCCAGCGGCGCCCGGGAGCCGAGGACCGCGCCGGTGAAGCGGGTTCGCGCCGGCCCCGCCCGCAGCGGCAGCACGAGCGACTGCGCGACCAGCCCGGCGCTCCCGGTGCTGCACAGCAGCGCGGCCGCGGCGTGCTCGGCGAACTCCGGGCGCTGGGCGGCCGCCATGATGGTCATCCCGCCCATGGAGTGCCCGGCGATGACGGCCCGTTCGCCCTCGGCCAGCGTCGCCCGCAGCACGGCCACGAGGTCGTCGGCGAGGGCCGTGGTGCTGTAGGCGCGGGCGGCCGGGCTGCGGCCGTGCCCGCGCTGGTCGTAGGCGACGACCCGGTGGTCCCGGGCCAGCTCCCGCACCTGGGCGGCCCAGAACGCGGTGGAGCAGGTCCAGCCGTGCGCCAGCACCACGGCCGGCGCCCCGTCCTCCCCGTGCACCTCGACGTGGAGCCGGGATCCGTCGGCGGAGGTGGCGACCAGCTCGCGCCGCGCCACCGGCGGCGCGTACGGCCCGGACACCACGTGCGTCAGCCGGCTCACGCCGCCCCCTCCTCGACGGCGCCCACGGCCGGAGCCGCGGCCGGAGCCGGCGTCCCGGCCACCCCGGCGGCCGCCACCGGCTCCCGGTCCCGGACGCGCACGACCTCGTACTCGGCCAGGTCCACCGCGCGCGTCTCCTTGCGGAACTCGCCGGTCGTGCCCGGCCAGACCGTGGTGTTGCGGCCCTGCTCGTCCAGGTACCAGCTGGTGCAGCCGCCGGTGTTCCACACCGTCCGCTCCATCCGGGCCTGCACCTGCCGGTTCCAGCGGTTCACGGCGGACGGCCGGGCCGCGAGCGCGACCTTCCCGCCCAGCACGCCGAGCTGCCGCAGGTAGTCCGCCATGTAGTTCAGCTGCGACTCGATCATGAGGATCATCGAGCTGTTCCCGAGCCCGGTGTTGGGGCCGATGATCGTCATCAAGTTCGGGAAGCCCGCCGCCGTCGCACCGCGCAGCGACTGCATCCCGCCCTTCCACTCCTCCGCGAGGGTCCTGCCCTCCACGCCGACCACCCGGTCGGCGATCGGCATGTCCGTGACGTGGAAGCCGGTGCCGAAGACGATCGCGTCGACCTCGGTCTCCGTCCCGTCCGCGGCCACCAGCACCGAGCCGCGGACCTCCTTCAGCCCGGACGCCACCAGGTCCACATTGGGCCGGGCCAGGGCCGGGTAGTACTCGCTGGAGAGCAGGATCCGCTTGCAGCCGATCCGGTACGAGGGCGTCAGCCTGGCCCGCAGCTCCGGGTCCTTGATCGAGCGCGCCATGTTGGCCTTGGCGAGCGACTCGACCAGCCCGAGCTGGTTCGGCCGCTTGGTGAAGGCGCTGACCTGGAGCTCCCGGATGCCCCACAGCAGCCCGCGCCGCGCCGCCCGGGTGAAGGGCAGCTGACGGTGCAGCCAGCGCTCGGCGGTGGTGATGGCCCGGTCGGTGCGCGGCATCACCCACGGCGGGGTCCGCTGGAAGAGGGTCAGCCGCTCCACGTCGGGGGCGATGGCGGGCACGATCTGGATGGCCGAGGCGCCGGTCCCGATCATGGCGACGCGCTTGCCGGCGAGGTCGTAGTCGTGGTCCCAGCGCGCCGAGTGGAAGACCTTGCCCGGGAACTGCGCGAGCCCCGGGATGTCCGGCATCTTCGGGTCGGACAGCGGTCCGGTCGCCGACACCACCACGTCGGCGGTCAGCTCCCCGGAGGCGGTCTCGATCTCCCAGTGCAGCGCGTCGGCGTCCCAGCGCATCAGCAGCACCTCGGAGTCGAGCCGGATGTGCCGGCGCAGCCCGAAGGTGTCGGCGACGCGCTCCAGGTACGCGCGGATCGCGGGCTGCCCGGAGAAGGTGCGGGGCCAGTCCGGGTTGGGCGCGAAGGAGAAGGAGTACAGGTGCGAGGGGACGTCGCACGCGCACCCCGGATAACTGTTGTCCCGCCAGGTCCCGCCGACCGATCCGGCCCGTTCCAGGACCACGAAGTCGGTGATCCCCTCGCGCCGCAGCCGCACCGCCGCGCCCAGCCCGCCGAATCCGGACCCGATCACCGCCACCCGTACGTGCTCACGCCGCCCGTGCTCGCGCTCGCCCATGCCCGCCGCCTCCGCTTCATCCGCAGTGCCTTGCCAGACCATCGCAACACTGCCAGCAATCACTGGCACAATCGGGAGAGTAGAGCAGCCCCGTACTCATGGGTAGGGGTCGCGCCCGGAAAGTTGCTGCCGGTACGCCTAGGCTGCGCCTGTGGCGAAGGACGAGACGGAAGCGAAGACAGTGCGCGAGTACCGCACGGCGGAACTGGCCGGGGAGGCCGGCATCCCCGTCCGCACCCTGCGCTTCTACCGCGAGCGCAAACTGCTCCCGCCCCCGCGCCGCGAAGGCCGCATCGCCTGGTACGACGACCACCACCTGGCCCGGCTGCGCACCATCGCCGCCCTGCTGGAGCGCGGCCACACCCTGGGCGGGATCGCGGAGCTGACCACCGCGTTCGAAAGCGGCCGCGACGTCGGACAGCTCGGCGAGCTGCTGGGGATCGGCTGGTCCGAGGAGACGCCCGTACGGCTCTCGCCCGAGGCGCTGGCCGACTACTTCGAGGGCGAGGTCACCCCGGAGAACCTGGCGGCCTCGCTCGACCTCGGCTACCTGGCGACCGACGGCGAGGAGATCGTGCACGTCAGCCGGCGGCTGCTGGACGTGTCCTCGGCGCTGGTCCGCGAGGGGGTCCCGCTCGCGGCCGTCCTGGAGACGGGCCGGCGCGTGCGCGCGCACGCGGACGCGCTGGCCGCCCTGTTCACCGAGCTGATATCGGCCCACATCGCGCAGGACGACGCCGTCACGCGGCTGCGGCCGCTGGCCAAGAGCGTGGTGGAGGCGGAGCTGACCATGGCCATGGACCGCCTCCTGGCCGCCGCACCGGCCCCCGACGACCCGGCGGCCGGGACCCCCGCGAGCGGAGCCCCCGCGACCGGACCGGATCAGACCCCGAGCTCGTAGACCACGGTCACCGGCGCGTGGTCGGACCAGCGCTCCGGGTGCGTCTCGGCCCGCTCCACGAAGGCCTTCACGGCCCTGCCGGCCAGCCCGGGCGTCGCCACCTGGAGGTCGATGCGCCAGCCGGCGTCGTTGTCGAAGGCCCGGCCCCGGTAGGACCACCAGGAGTACGGGCCCTCGGCGTCGGGGTGCAGCGCGCGCACGACGTCGACGTAGCCCGCCTCCTCGTACACCTTGCCCAGCCATTCCCGCTCCTCGGGCAGGAAGCCGGCGCTCTTGCGGTTCGTCTTCCAGTTCTTCAGGTCGGCCTCGCGGTGGCAGATGTTCCAGTCGCCGCAGACCACGACCTCGCGCCCGTCGGCGGCGGCCCGCACCTTCAGCTCCTCCAGGTAGGCGCGGAACTCGCCCATGAACCGGTACTTCTCGTCCTGCTTCCCGGTGCCCGCCTCGCCCGAGGGCAGGTAGAGGCTGGCGACGGTGACCCCCGGGAAGTCCGCCTCGACGTACCGCCCCGAGGCGTCGAACTCGTCGCTGCCGAACCCGATCCGCACCCGCTCCGGCTCCCGCCGCGCGTACAGCGCGACCCCGGCCCGGCCCTTGGCGGCGGCCGGCGCGAAGACGGTGTGCCAGCCCTCGGGCGCCCGGGCCTCGGCCGGGATCTGCGCCTCCTCGGCCCGCACCTCCTGGAGGCACACGACGTCGGCGTCGGAGCCGGCGAGCCACTCCACGAAGCCCTTCTTCGCGGCGGCGCGGATCCCATTCACATTCACGGAGGTCACAGTGAGCATCCCTGCACCTTAGCGAAAGGGTTCCGTACGATATTCGAATGTCTCACGGGATGATCCAGCTCCGCGCCGTGCCCTACGACCACGGCGACGCTGTCGAACTCAACGACCAGGTCCAGCTCGAGTACCAGACCCGGTACGACGGCGAGGGCGACGTCACCTACCTCGACCCCGCGATGTTCCTCCCGCCGCGGGGCCTCTACCTGCTGGCGTACGACGCCGAGGGCGCGGCCGTCGCCAGCGGCGGCTGGCGCACCCAGGACCACAACGACGAGGGCTACTCGGACGGCGACGCGGAACTCAAGCGCATGTACGTCGTCCCCCGCGCCCGCGGCCTCGGACTCGCCCGACGCACCCTGGCGGCCCTGGAGGACGACGCGCGCGCGGCGGGCCGCACCCGCATGGTCCTGGAGACCGGCGACCAGCAGCCGGAGGCGATAGCCCTCTACCTCTCGGCCGGCTACACGGCGGCCCCCAAGTTCGGCCACTACCGCTTCCACGCCTCCAGCCGCTGCATGGCCAAACCTCTGAACACCCCGTCCTGACCCACTGCGACAGCGGCCCGACCACCCGCCCGCCGGAGCCTCCGGCGGGCCCGTGATCGCCCGTCAGGCCCGGTACCCCGCAAACGCCGAGATCCCGCCCAGCCTTTCGGCTGAACGGGATCTCGTGACGTTCCCGAGAGCTACTCGCGAACTGTCGTCTGTGGACCTGTGGGGATTTGAACCCCAGACCCCCTCGATGCGAACGAGGTGCGCTACCAGACTGCGCCACAGGCCCTTGCGACGTGTGAAACATTAGCATCCCCGCGCGGGTGCTCCAAAACCGGTATCCGGGAGCGTCCGCGCAGGTCACCGATCACTCGTTCGCGGCCCGCGGGCGCTCGTCGCTCTCGTACTGGTCGAACAGCGGCGTGCGGCCGCGGTCACGGCCGCGGGGCCGCGGCGCGGACTGCGGGTCGGGGGACTGCGCCGGCGCGGGGACGGCCGGCTGGGCGCGCAGGCGCGGCTCCGTCGGCTCGGCGGCGCTGGAGCGCTTCGCGCTCCAGCCGTCCGGGGCCGCGGGGCCGGTGGCGCGCGGGGCGACCGGAGCGGTCACGTAGGTCGGCAGCGGGACCGGGACCGGCTCCCAGCTGTCACCGCGCGCGGGGCCGCGTTCGCGCTCGCGCTGCTGGTCGACCCACTCGGCGTGGTCGGTCTGTTCGACGAGCGCCCGACGGCCGGCCTCCTGCGGGGAGACCGGTGGCGCGGGGTCCGGTTCGCCCGCCGCGGCCTCGGGCTCGCGGCGGCGGGGACGGTTCTCGCGCAGGTGGCGCGCGGCGGCCTCGGCGCGGCGGCGGTCCATGGTGAACTCGTAGCGCCGGCGCTCCTGGACCCGCAGGTGCACGATGTACGCGCTCAGCAGTACGGCCGGCACGGCCGGCGCCCACAGCAGGTGCAGGCCGCCCACCGCGGCGACGACCGCACCGAGGGTGAAGACGAGGAAGAGGAGCGCGGTGGTGCGCCGGCGGCGCGCGAGGACCTGGAGTCGCTGCTCGCGGCGGGCCCGCTCGGCGCGCTGCTCCCGTTCGGCTGCGGCAGGTCTCGGCTCCGCCCTGGTCGGGGGCACGACGACGGCCCGGACGTCGGCGTCCACGGAATGCACCGTTTCCGTCGCGGCGTCCGGGTCCGCCCGGGGTTCGGGCTCCACCTGCTCGTCACCGCGCTCACGCAGCCCCTTGGCGTAACGGCGCTCCATTCCCGCCCGGCCCGAAAGCAGCCGAATGGCAGTGGAGAAGCGTTCCGTCGGACGGGCCTCGTTCAGCTCGTCCTGCCTGCGGAGCCACATGGGCACCAAGTAGGCGGCCCAGGCCCCGACAATGACTGCGTAGATGAGGCCGCTGCTGCTCACACCCCACACCGTAGAGGGGCGCGGGCGACGGGATCGCCCAATCGGGCCGGTGTGTCGCACGATCTCGCTGATATCACGGACTTTTTTTGTGATTCTTCGGATCAGGTTATGGGCGAATCGGTTCCGCGGGCCTTAAATTCGAACTCTTATTCGGATATCTATGTCTGCGGACTCTCCCGGCGGCGGGCCCGGTGCCAACGGCGCAGCAGCCCTTCGGGCACCTCCTCCGCCGTGACGGCGTAGACGAGGTGGTCGCGCCAGGCCCCGTCGATGTGGAGGTAGCGCGGGCGCAGCCCCTCCTCGCGCAGGCCCAGCTTCTCCACCACCCGCCGGCTCGGCCCGTTCTCCGGGCGGATGCACACCTCGATCCGGTGCAGCCCGACCCGGGCGAAGCAGTGGTCCACGGCCAGCGCGACCGCCGTCGGCATCACGCCGCGGCCCGCCACCTCGCGGTCCACCCAGTAGCCGACGTGGCCCGCGCACATCGAGCCCCAGGTGATCCCGGCGACCGTCAGCTGGCCGACGAGCCGGCCCTGGTACTCGATGACGAAGGGCAGCATCCGGCCCGCGTTCGCCTCGGCGCGCAGGTGGCGGACCATCTGGCGGTACGTCGGCCGCTGGATCACCGGCCCCCACGGGGCGGGCGGCGGGATCGTCGCCTCCCACGGGCGGAGCCAGTCGCGGTTGCGCCGGTTGACCTCGCGCCAGGCCTTCTGGTCGCGCAGTCTTATCGGCCGGAGGGTGACCTCGCCGTCCGTCAGGACCACCGGCCAGGTGGGGCCGTTCAGCTCGTGCTCCCGGAGGGTCCCGCCGGTCCGGGGTGGTCGCCGCCGCGGATCTGGTCCACGGCGTGCAGCAGCAGGCGGGACAGGACGGCGAGGCCGTCGCGCACCCCGCCCGTCGAGCCCGGGAGGTTGACGATCAGGGTGTGTCCGGCCACGCCGGCCAGGCCCCGGGAGAGGGCCGCGGTGGGCACCTTGGCCAGACCCTCGGCGCGGATGGCCTGGGGGATGCCGGGGATCTCGTAGTCCAGCACCCGCGCCGTGGCGTCCGGGGTGCGGTCGGTCGGCGAGATGCCGGTGCCGCCGGTGGTCAGGATGACGTCGTAGCCGGCGGCCACGCCCTCGCGCAGCGCCTGACCGACCGGGTCGCCGTCCGGGACGACGCGCGGGCCGTCCACCGCGAAGCCGAGCTCCTCCAGGGCCTCGGCGAGCAGCGGTCCGCCCCGGTCCGGGTAGACGCCCCGCGAGGCCCGGTTGGAGGCGGTGACCACCAGGGCGCGCAGCGCCGCCGGTGCCGCCGCGGGTCCGGCCGCCGCGGACGGCGCCGCGGCGGCGTCCGGCTCCGGCACCGCGTGCAGGTGGCTGTGGACCTCGCCGCCGCGCGGGGCGTTCACGCGCGGGTCCAGTCGCCGGACTTGCCGCCGGTCTTCTCCTCCACCCGGACGTCCGTGATGACGGCGCCCTTGTCGACGGCCTTGACCATGTCCACGACGGTGAGGCCGGCGACGGCGACCGCCGTCAGCGCCTCCATCTCGACGCCGGTGCGGTCGGTCGTCTTCACGGTGGCCAGGATCTCCACGGCGTCGTCGGCGACCGACAGTTCGACCTTGACGCCGGAGACCGCCAGCGGGTGGCACAGCGGGATCAGGTCGGGGGTCTTCTTGGCCCCCATGATCCCGGCGATCCGTGCGGTGGCGAGGGCGTCGCCCTTGGGGACGCCCTCGCCGCGCAGCAGCTCGACGACCCGGGGGGAGACGCGTACCCGGCCGCTGGCCCGGGCCGTCCGGGTGGTGACGTCCTTCTCGGAGACGTCGACCATCCGGGCCGCACCGGCCTCGTCGAGGTGGGTCAGCCTGCTCTGCGTACTCATAGCTCTGCGCGTCGCTTCCGTCCGGGCCCCCGGGGGCCTGTGTGATGCAACACGCTACCCGTACCGGCGGGTGTTCAGCCGAGCAGGACCACTTCCAGGTCGGCCCCCGGCTCCACCGAGGTGACGTCCTCCGGTACGACGATCAGCGAGTCGGCGTGGGCCAGCGCGGCGATCAGGTGCGAGCCCGATCCGCCGACCGGGCTGACCGTGCCGCTCTCGGCGTCGTAGGCACCGCGCAGGAACTGGCGGCGGCCGGCCGGGGAGCCGACGGCCTTGTCGGCCTTGAGCGCGGCGCGCACGCTCGGGCGGACGATCTCGGCCTGCGGCAGTCCCATCAGGGTGCGGATCGCGGGACGGACGAAGAGCTCGAAGGAGACGTACGAGGAGACCGGGTTGCCGGGCAGCGCCAGCAGGGGGGTGTGGTCGGGGCCGATGGCGCCGAAGCCCTGGGGCTTGCCGGGCTGCATGGCGAGCTTGCGGAAGTCGATCCCGCCGCCGTCCACGTCGTCCTCGCCGCCGGCGACCGAGGTGAGCGCCTCCTTCACCACGTCGTACGCGCCGACGCTGACCCCGCCGGTGGTGACCAGCAGGTCGGCCCGGATCAGCTGGTCCTCGATGGTCGCGCGCAGGGTGTCGGCGTCGTCCGCGACGGCGCCGACGCGGTAGGCGATGGCTCCGGCGTCGCGGGCGGCCGCGGCGAGCGCGAAGCTGTTGGAGTCGTAGATCGTCCCGGGGGTGAGGGCCTCGCCGGGCTGGACCAGCTCGCTGCCGGTGGACAGGACGACCACGCGCGGGCGCGGGCGCACCCGTACGGTGCCGCGTCCGATGGCGGCCAGCAGGGCGATCTGCGGCGGTCCGAGGACGGTGCCCGCCGCGAGCGCGAGGTCCCCGGCCTGTACGTCGCTGCCGCGCGAGCGGACGTGCGCCCGGGCCTCGGCGGAGCGGTGCACGCGCACCTCGCCGCCGGCGCCCTCGGGAGCGGAGCTGGCCGGGGTCATGCCGGAGGCGGCGCCGCCGCCCTCGCCGCCGTCGGTCCACTCGACCGGTACGACGGCTTCCGCGCCGGGCGGCAGCGGGGCGCCGGTCATGATGCGGGCGGCCTGGCCGGGGCCGACGGTGGGCAGCTCGCCGGCGCCCGCCGCGACGTCCCCGATCACCGCGAGCACCGCGGGGAACTCCTCGCTCGCACCCTGGACGTCGGCCGTGCGGACGGCGTAGCCGTCCATGGAGCTGTTGTCGAAGGGCGGGAGGGCGACGGGCACGGTGACGTCCTCGACCAGGACACAGCCCTGGGCGTCCAGCAGTTGGAGCTCGATGGGCTCCAACGGCCGGACGGCGGCGAGGATGTCCGCGAGGTGCTCGTCCACCGACCACAGACGGTGGTGGCCGGTGTCCTGCGGCGCGGTACTGCTCAAGGTGCTACATCTCCTCCGTGACGTAACGGTGAAGCCAGGTGCGGAACTCGGGGCCCAGGTCCTCGCGCTCGCACGCGAGGCGGACGATGGCCCGCAGGTAGTCGCCGCGGTCCCCGGTGTCGTAGCGGCGGCCCCGGAAGACCACGCCGTGCACCGGGCCGCCGATGGTCTCGTCGGCGGCCAGCTTCTGCAGGGCGTCGGTGAGCTGGATCTCCCCACCGCGGCCCGGCTCGGTCTCCCGCAGTATGTCGAAGATCGCGGGGTTGAGGACATAGCGTCCGATGACGGCGTAGTTGCTCGGCGCGTCGGCGGGGTCCGGCTTCTCGACGAGGCCGGTGACGCGGACCACGTCCTCCTCGTCCGTGGCCTCGACGGCGGCGCAGCCGTAGAGGTGCACGTTGGCGGGGTCGACCTCCATCAGCGCGATGACGGTGCCGCCGGTGCGGGCGTAGATGTCGGCCATCTGGCGCAGCAGCGGGTCGCGCGGGTCGATGAGGTCGTCGCCGAGGAGGACGGCGAAGGGCTCGCGGCCGACGTGCGGCTCGGCGCACAGCACGGCGTGGCCCAGGCCGCGGGGGTCGCCCTGGCGGACGTAGTGCATGGTGGCCAGGTCGCTGGACTCCTGGACCTTCTTCAGCCGGTCGTCGTCGCCCTTGGCGATGAGGGCCGACTCCAGCTCGTAGTTGCGGTCGAAGTGGTCTTCGAGGGCACGCTTGTTACGGCCTGTGATCATGAGCACGTCATCGAGTCCGGCGCCGACGGCCTCTTCGACCACGTACTGGATGGCCGGCTTGTCCACGACGGGGAGCATTTCCTTCGGAGTGGCCTTGGTGGCCGGAAGGAACCGAGTGCCCAGGCCCGCGGCCGGAATCACGGCCTTCTTGATCACGGGGTGCAACATAGTCATGCCCGAACGATAGTGGGTCCGCTCGAATGCCCGATCAAATCATGGTCGGAACATACCGGTATGCGGCACTTAACGAGGATCTTTGATTCGGCTGTGACCGAGAACCAGCACGCCAAGACCGCACTGCGGCGGGATCTGCTCGCCGCCCGCCGCGCCCTGGACCCCGGAGAGCGCCGCACCGCGGCCGCCGCCCTGGCCGCCCGCGCCCTGGGCCTGCCCGAGCTGGCCGGCGCCCGCACCGTGGCCGCCTACGTCTCCGTCGGGTCCGAGCCCGGCACCCGCGAGCTGCTCGACGCCCTGCGCGCGGCCGGGAAGCGGGTGCTGCTGCCCGTGCTGCTGGCCGACAACGACCTCGACTGGGCGGTGTACGGGGGCCCCGGCACGCTGGCCGAGGCCGCGCACGCCGGGAGGATGACCCTGCTGGAGCCGGCCGGGCCCCGGCTCGGGCCGCAGGCCGTCACCACCGCCGACGCCGTCCTGCTGCCCGGGCTCGCGGTGGACGGGCGCGGGATGCGGCTGGGGCGCGGCGGGGGCTCGTACGACCGGGTGCTGGAGCGCCTGGAGCGGGCCGGCGCGCGTCCCGCGCTGGTCGTGCTCCTCTACGACGACGAGGTGGTCGCGCGGGTCCCGGAGGAACCCCACGACCACCCCGTCCAGGCGGTGGCGACCCCGTCGGGGGTCCGCCGCTTCAGCTCATGAGGCGTCCGCCGGCTTGAGGGTCAGGGTGTCGACGGTCGCCTTGTCGACGGCCTCCTTGCCGAACGGCCACTCCAGCAGTTCGCCCTTGGCCCACATCGTCGTCTGGTCGGTGTAGGTGTCGTCGTACGCGTGGCCCGAGGCGCCCGTCAGGTTGATCCAGCGGGACTTGTCGAGGTCGTTGAGGTTCACGACCATCCGCATCGAGGGCACCCAGGTGACCCCGTAGCCGCTGGAGGCGTTCCAGCCGGTCGCGTTGACGGTGGCCTCGCCGCCGCCCACGTTCCACGGGCCGCGGTTGAGGAGCCACTGCATGAAGCCGGGGCCCTCGGTGCCGATCGTCTGGTTCTTCAGCGTCAGCTGGTGCAGCCGGCCCCAGCTCCAGGTCGACTGGTCCTTGCCGAGCTTGGCGGTCAGCTCCCAGCGGGCGTCGCGCATGGCCCGGGCGAAGAGCTCGTCGCGGGTGGTGGTGGCCGGCTCCTTGAACTTGATCGCGGGCGACTGCCACCACGGCGACTTCTCGTCCTTGACCAGGCGGCGCACCACCTCGAACCAGCGGTCGCCGCCGTCCGGCTGGGCGGAGTCGGGGCCGCGGGTGCCGCATTCGCGGACCGTCTTGGCGAGGTCGTCGGCGGGGCCGGTGCTGCTCTCGCGGACGTTCATGCAGCTGCCCTCGACGCGCAGCTCCTTGGGCATCTTGTCGCCGAAGGACAGCTTCAGGATGTTGCGCCAGACCGCGTTGAAGTACGCGGCGGCCGCCGAGTCGGGCTCCTGGGTGTAGTTCCAGCCCTCCAGCAGCTTCTGCGCGGAGCGCACGTCCGGGTCGTCCACCTCGATCTTGGCCAGCATCGGGGTCAGCAGCGCGGCGATCTCGCTGCTGTTGTCCATCTGCATGCTGCGCATGTCGTCGGTGGAGATCTTGCCGCTGTCCTTGATCTTCGACTCGATGAGGTCGTTGATCCGCTGGCTGCGGGCGCCGTAGCCCCAGTCGGTGGTCAGCAGGTTCGGGTACTTGCCCGAGCCCGTCCCGGGCTCCGCGACGGCCTGGTTGGCGGTGACGACGTAGCCGCGCGACGGGTTGTAGTCCCAGGGCAGCTCGGCCTGCGGGATGTAGCTGGTGCTGCCGTCCTTGCCGGTCTTCCACGCGTACTTGGAGTCCCAGCCGGGGGCCGGCATCCGGCCGTCGCCCTGGCCCCGGACCGGGATGCGGCCGGGGGCCTGGTAGCCGATGTTGCCGGTGGCGTCCTTGTTGTCGGCGTAGATCAGGTTCTGCGAGGGCACCTCGAACTGGGAGGCCGCCTGGCGGAAGTCGGTGAAGTTCTTCGCCCGGTCGAGGCTGAAGACGGCGTCCATCGAGCGGCCCGGCTCCAGCGCGGTCCAGCGCAGGGCGACCGCGTAGCCGTTGCCGCGGTCGGGCGCCGAGCTGGCGACGGGGGCGCGGGCGCCGACCGAGGTCAGTTCGTTGCTGCGGTCGGAGATCAGCGGCCCGTTGTTGGTCGTGCGGACGGTGATCGTCTTGCTCTTGCCCCCCGCGACCTTGATGACCTCTTCGCGGGTGGTGAAGGGGAGCACCTTGTTGTCGTAGACGTAGCCCTCGGGCCGGACCTGCTCCAGGTAGAGGTCGGTGACGTCGGCGCCCAGGTTGGTCATGCCCCAGGCGATGTCGGCGTTGTGGCCGATGACCACGCCCGGCATGCCGGAGAAGGTGTAGCCGGCCACGTCGTACTGGCACTGGGCCGAGACCGTGCGGCAGTGCAGGCCCATCTGGTACCAGACCGAGGGCAGCTGCGGGGCCAGGTGCGGGTCGTTCGCCAGCAGCGGCTTGCCGGTGGTCGTGTACTTGCCCGAGACGACCCAGGAGTTCGAACCGATGCCGCTGCCGTTGGGGCCGAGGATGTCGGGGATCTCGTCCAGCGTCTCGGCGAGGGCGCCGAGCTGGGTGCGCAGGCCGACGGTCGCGCCCTGGGCGGTGGCGTTGCCGGCGAGGCCGGTGACCGCGTCGCCGCCGCTGCCCGTGCTCGTACCCGTGCCCGTGCCCGTCGAGGCCTGCGAGCCGGCGGCGGTGCCGGAACCGGTGCCGCTGCTCGAACCGGTGCCGCTGCTCGAACCGGTGCCGCTGCCGACGCTGCTGCCGGTGGAGCCCTGCGGCAGGTACTTGCCGCCGTCGCTCTTGCCGCCCTCGACGATCGGCTTGTTGCGGTCGAAGGGGTACGGCGGGTAGAGCTCGTCGATCTGCGCCTGCGTGAGCTTGTTCGACATCAGCGCGCGGTCGATCTCGTCCTGCATGTTGCCGCGCAGGTCCCAGGCCATCGCCTTGAGCCAGGCCACCGAGTCCACCGGCGTCCACTGCTCGGGCGCGTAGCCGGCGCTGAGCTTGAGGGTCGCGTGCTCGACGGAGAGGTCCTTGCCGGACTTCCCCTTCAGGTAGGCGTTGACCCCGTCGGCGTAGGCCTGGAGGTTCTTCTTCGTGTCGGCCGACAGCTTGGTGTCGTACTCGGCCTGCGCGACCTGGCGCCAGCCGAGCGTCCGCAGGAAGGCGTCGGTCTCGACCTGTCCGGCGCCGAACATCTCCGAGAGCCGTCCGGAGGTCATGTGACGGCGTACGTCCATCTCCCAGAAGCGGTCCTGCGCGTGCACGAAGCCCTGCGCGCGGAAGAGGTCCGAGTCGCTGTCGGCGTAGAGCTGCGGGATGCCGTGGGCGTCGCGCTTGACGTCGACGGTCCCGGTCAGGCCCGGCACCTTGAGGGAGCCGGTGGTCTGGGGGAAGGAGGCGCGCACGCTGTCCACGCCCCAGTACGCCCCGTAGCCGAGGCCCGCGAAGAGAGCCAGGACCAGAACGAGCACGATCAGACGGGCGCGTCGTCCCTTCTTCTTGACGGGAGGAGCGGATTCGTTGGCGGGCATCGCTGTCCTTCGAGGGGCAGGGTGGTCCTGGGAGTGCTGGGAGCAACCATAGGCGCAGGACCCGTCCCGGTGATCCGCCAGGGGTCAAGCTGCCGAGGACAAGGGCGGAGCGGCGATTCACAATGTGCGTAACGCGTCAAGAAAGCGTCAAAGATTAGGTAAGGTAACGAAGTAGTTGCCGCACGCGCCGCGGCGTAACGATCCGCCGGGCGCATGGAGGAAAGGGCCGCCCCCTGACTGTCCACACGCTCAATGAGCTCCTGCTGGTCTGTTCGCTCGTCCTGCTCGTCGCCGTCGTGGCGGTGCGCGTCTCGTCACGCAGCGGACTCCCCAGCCTGCTCATCTACCTCGGCATAGGCATCGCGATAGGCCAGGACGGCATCGGCAACGTCGTGTTCGACAACGCCGAGCTGACCCAGGTGATCGGATATGCCGCGCTCGTCGTGATCCTCGCCGAGGGTGGTCTGGGCACCAAGTGGAAAGAGATCAGACCCGCCCTGCCGGCCGCGATCTCGCTGTCGCTGGTGGGCGTCGCGATCAGCGTGGGCGTGACCGCCGCGGGGGCGCACTACCTGGTCGGACTGGACTGGCGCCAGGCCCTGCTGATCGGCGCGGTCGTCTCCTCGACCGACGCGGCGGCCGTCTTCTCCGTCCTGCGCAAGGTCCCGCTCCCCTCCCGCATCACGGGCGTCCTGGAGGCCGAGTCCGGCTTCAACGACGCACCCGTCGTCATCCTCGTCGTGGCCTTCGCCACCGTCGGCCCGGTCGACGACTGGTACGTGCTGCTCGGCAAGATCGCTCTGGAGCTGGCCATCGGCGCCGCCATCGGCCTGACCGTCGGCTTCGTCGGCGCGTACGGGCTGCGGCACGTGGCCCTGCCCGCCTCGGGCCTCTACCCCATCGCCGTGATGGCCATCGCGGTCGCGGCGTACGCGGCGGGCGCGATGGCGCACGGCTCCGGCTTCCTCGCCGTCTACCTGGCGGCCATGGTCCTCGGCAACGCGAAGCTCCCGCACTGGCCCGCCACGCGGGGGTTCGCGGACGGTCTCGGCTGGATCGCCCAGATCGGCATGTTCGTGCTGCTGGGCCTGCTGGTCACCCCGCACGAGCTGGTCAACGACTTCTGGCCGGCCGTGATCATCGGGCTGGTGCTCACGATGGTGGCGCGGCCGCTGGAGGTCTTCGTCTCCCTGCTGCCCTTCCGCATCCCCTGGCAGGAGCAGGCCCTGATGTCGTGGGCCGGCCTGCGCGGCGCGGTGCCCATCATCCTGGCGACCATCCCCATGGTGTCCGGGATCGAGGGCAGCGAACGCGTCTTCAACATCGTCTTCGTGCTGGTCGTCGTCTACACCCTGGTCCAAGGGCCGACCCTGCCCTGGCTGGCGCGCAAGCTGAACCTCGGCGACACCGACGAGTCGGCCGCGGACCTGGGCATCGAGTCGGCGCCGCTGGAGAAGCTGCGCGGGCACCTGCTGTCCTTCGCGATCCCGCCGGCCTCGCGCATGCACGGCGTGGAGGTGAGCGAGCTGCGGCTGCCGCCGGGGGCCTCGGTCACCCTGGTGGTCCGGGACGCCAAGAGCTTCGTACCGGCTCCGTCTACCGTGCTGCGGCGCGGGGACGAGCTGCTGGTCGTGGCGACCGATCCGGTACGGGACGCCGCCGAGGCGCGGCTGCGGGCCGTGGCGCGGGGCGGCAAGCTGGCGGGCTGGCTCGGCACGGGCGAGGCAGCGGGCGACGGGGCGGGGCACGCGCCCGGCGGCGGCCGGGCCAGGCACTGAGGCCGTGAGGCCGTGAGGCCGGGCCGGGCGGGGTCGCGGCCGTGTCCGTGTCCGTGTCCGGAAGACGCTCGTGGGTCCGTCCGAAAGGCAGGGGTCCACGTCCGGAATTCGACGTGCTTTCCTACAAGTTTATGTTAGAGCACCGTTCTAAATCCCCAATTTCGGTGGCCTTCGATCTGCTTTGCCCCCGTTTCTGGGGGCCGGAAAGGCGAAGATCCCGTTAATCGCAGGTGAAGAGATGCCCAGTCACCGTAATCACAGGGCGTTCCAGTGGCTTTCCCTGTACGATGAAGGCACACCAGATCGAACCAACTCTGCCTGACGCAGAGCTGGCGCGACCGCAAAGCGGCCGTGGCACCCTCGCAGTGGGCGTCCAGGTATCACTCGGTTCTGCGCAAGAGGACAGCTCTCGGGGCTCCCACATGTACGGGTGCGGTCGCTCACAAGGCGGCGCATCGTCCGCAGACGGGGAGTTCTACCAGGCAGCGGAAAGGCCAGGCCGTGACATCCGCGGTCACGACCGACACGTCCGCCCGCCCCGGCTACGGACAGCTCCTGCGCACGCCCGGCGCCCTCAGCTTCCTGCTCCCCGGCTTCGCCGCCCGGCAGCCCTTCGCGATGCTGATCATCGGTATCGTCCTGCTCGTCCAGCACACCACCGGCTCGTACGGCGACGCCGGCATCGTCGCGACCGTCACCGGCGTCTCGATGGCCCTGTTCGCCCCCCAGATGGGCAAGCTCGCCGACCGCCGCGGCCAGGCCGCCGTGCTGATCCCCGTCGTCTTCGCCCACGCCGCCGCCATCGGCGCCCTGACCGCGCTCGCCCTGCTGGGCGCGCCGATGTGGGCGCTCGCGCTGGCCGCCGTGCCGGCCGGTGCCTCCGTCCCGCAGGTCGGGCCGATGGTCCGGGCCCGCTGGGCCGCCAAGCTCGAAGGCTCGCCGCTGTTGTCGACGGCCGCCGCCTGGGAGTCCGTGACCGACGAGCTGACCTTCGTCGTCGGCCCGGTCCTCGCGACCTTCCTGTGCACCACGATCCACCCCTCGGCCGGCCTGATCGCCGAGGCCTCGCTGACCCTCGTCGGCGGTCTGCTCTTCGCCGCCCAGCGCGGCACCCAGCCCAAGCCCGCTCCGCGGCTCGCGAGCGGCGAGAAGCACGTCTCGGCGCTGTCCGTCCCCGGCCTGCGCGTCCTGGTCGTCGCCTTCGTCGGCGTCGGCGCCGTCTTCGGCGGCATGCTGATCTCGCTCACCGCCTTCTCCAACGAGATCGGCAACCCGGGCGCCAACGGCCTGCTGTACGGCGTCTTCGCCGGCGGCAACATGATCGCGGGCATCGCCTGCGGCACGATCGCCTGGAAGATCGGCCCGCGCCGCCGCCTGATCCTCGGCTACGTCGGCCTGACCGCCGCCGCGTCCGTCCTGTGGGCCGCGAACTCCGCGATCCTGATGGGCGCGATCGGCCTGGTCGTCGGCCTGTGCATCGCCCCGGCGCTGATCACCGGCTACACCATGATCGAGCAGCTGGTCCCGGCCGCCGCCCGCACCGAGGCGTTCACCGCACTGACCGGCGCGGTCGCCCTGGGCCAGGCCGCCGCGGTCACCATCGCGGGCAGCCTGACCGACGCGCACGGCTCCACGGCCGGCTTCCTGGTGCCGATGGTGGCCACCGCACTGGCGCTGATCACCCTGCTGGCCCTGCGGTCCAAGCTGGCGCCGACGGCCCCGAGCCGGATCGTGAACGCGTCCGCCCCCGCCTCCCGTGACGAGTCGAACGAGCGTGGGATCGGTCACCGCGTGCCGGTGACGGTGGACTGAACCGCCGGAATACGTCACCATGGAGCGTCGTTAGCACTCATTGAGTGAGAGTGCCAGGAGGAAATTCGTGCCGACCTACCAGTACCAGTGCACCGAGTGCGGTGAGGGCCTTGAGGCCGTGCAGAAGTTCACCGATGACGCGCTGACCGTGTGCCCGAGCTGTGACGGACGCCTGAAGAAGGTGTTCTCCGCGGTCGGCATCGTCTTCAAGGGCTCCGGTTTCTACCGGAACGACAGCCGCGGCTCGTCGTCGAGCAGCACCCCCGCCGCGAAGCCCGCCGGGGCGTCGTCCCCGTCGACCGCCGCCGCCGCGCCCGCCGCCGCCTCCTCCTCGACGTCCTCGTCGAGCACGAGCGGCAGCAGCTCCGGCTCCGGCTCCACCTCGGCCGCCTGACCTCGTTCCGCCAGGCCCCGCCGCCCGTACCGGGCGGTGGGGCCTTCGGCATGCGCGGTTAGGGTGGGGCCATGGTGAACGCAGAGATCGGTGTCATCGGCGGCTCGGGCTTCTACTCGTTCCTGGAGGACGTCTCCGAGGTCCGCGTGGAGACCCCGTACGGGCCCCCCAGCGACTGCCTGTACGTCGGTGAGCTGGCCGGACGCCAGGTGGCCTTCCTCCCGCGGCACGGGCGCGAGCACACCGTCCCGCCGCACCGGATCAACTACCGCGCCAACCTGTGGGCGCTGCGCTCGGTCGGCGTGCGCCAGGTCTTCGGGCCGTGCGCGGTCGGCGGCCTGCGCCCCGAGTACGGCCCGGGCACGCTGCTCGTCCCCGACCAGCTGGTCGACCGTACGAAGGCCCGCGCCCAGACCTTCTTCGACGGGGAGCCGCTGCCCGACGGGAGCGTCCCCAACGTGGTGCACACGACCTTCGCCGACCCGTACTGCCCGGTGGGGCGCGCGGCGGCGCTCGGGGCGGCGCGCGGGCGCGACTGGGAGCCGGTGGACGGCGGCACCATGGTGGTCGTCGAGGGGCCCCGCTTCTCCACGCGCGCCGAGTCGCGGTGGCACGCGGCGGCCGGCTGGTCGGTCGTCGGCATGACGGGGCACCCGGAGGCGGTGCTCGCGCGGGAACTGGGGCTCTGCTACACGTCGATGGCCCTGGTCACCGACTTGGACGCGGGCGCCGAGACGGGCGAGGGCGTCTCCCACACCGAGGTGCTGCGGGTGTTCGGCGAGAACGTCGGCCGACTGCGCGAGGTCCTCTTCGACGCGGTGGCGGCGCTGCCGCCGACCGCGTCCCGCGACTGCCTGTGCACGCACGCGCACGACGGCTGGGACCTGGGCATCGAGCTTCCCTGAGGGGCGGGGGGCGGTTTCGCGCCTTCGGGCGGTGTCACGTTCCGGGCGGTGTCACGTTCCGGGCGGCTGTCCGGTCCCGGGGGTGTGGACCCGTCGGGACCGACCGCTCCAGGAGGCGACCGCCATGCCCCGCATCCCGCTCACCCCGCCCCGCACCCTGCTCGTGCGCCTGGGCGCCTGGTACTCGCGCCGCACCTACGGGAAGGTGCTCGACCCGGGGCTCGCGTACGGGCACCACGCGCGGGTGCTGCGCACGTACGTCGGACTGGAGCGGCGGGCGGCCCGGTGGAACGCCCTCGACGCCGGGGTGAAGCACCTCGCGCTGATGGCGGCGGCGGCCCGGATCAACTGCTCGTGGTGCGTGGACTTCGGCTACTGGGAGGGCCGGGAGCGCGGGCTGGACGCCGAGAAGATCGAACGGGTGCCGCGGTGGCGGGAGGCGCGGGAGCTCTTCACCGAGGTGGAACTGCTGGCCATGGAGTACGCCGAGGCCATGACCGAGACGGAGCCGACGGTCACCGACGCGCTCGCCGCGGAGCTCCTCCGCCGGCTGGGCGAGGCGGCGTTCGTGGAGCTCACCGCGGTGGTCGCGCTGGAGAACTGGCGCTCGCGCGTCAACAGCGCGTTCGGACTGACCGGCCAGGGCTTCTCGGACGCCTGCCGGCCGCCGGCGGGACGCTAGGGCGGGGGTTGCTCCTCACTCGTACGGGTGAAGCGGTTGTCCACAGTCGAAAGGCTGTCCACAGTTCGGAGCGGGGTGGGGCGGGAGGGCGGATCGTGAGGGGCGTCCGGGCGTCGGGCCCGGACTCCACGATCCACTCGGTACGGCGGTGGCCCCCATGTCCTCTGTCCCTTCATCGACTTCTTCGACTTCTTCGAACTCGTCGAACCCGTCGATCTCGTCGAACTCCTCGAACTCCTCGAACTCCTCGACCGTTTCGGCTTCTTCGACGCTCATGAGCCCGTCGGCCCTGTCGGCTGCGGTGACCTGTCCCTCCAGCTGCCCTCCGGCCCGGCCCGTACCGGCGTTCCCGCCGCTGCGGGTGGGGCGGGGCGGGTACCGGCTGCGCAGGGCGCTGCGGCGCCGGCGGCGGGCGGCCGCGGCCGCGATGGCCGTCCTGGCCGCGGCCCTGGCGGTGGGTGGGACGGAGGCGCAGGCTTCCCGGGGCGGCGGGCCGCCGGAGGTGAAACCGCCGCCCGCCGTCGAGCGGACGGTGTCCGCCCCGGTACGCATCGCGGACGCGGCGACCGTGCGGCTGCTGCGGCCCGGGGACCGGGTCGACGTGGTCGCGGCGGAACGGACCGGACCGCCGAGGGTGGTGGCGGCGGGAGCGCGCGTGGTCGAAATGCCCTCCTCCGAAGGGGACACGGGGGACGGCGGGGCGCTGGTGGTGCTGTCCGTGCCCCGGGACACGGCGCGGGTTCTGGTGGGCACGGGCGCCGTGACGCGCTTGGCGGTGACGTTGTGCTGAATCGCACACGTGAGCGGTCAAGTCACCGTGAGGTGGCAGCCGATTGGACACGCCCGGCCCGGACTGCCGTAACTTTCGGAACCGTTGTCTCCATGTTCCGTAGATGTGAAGAAAGGCTCAGTGGTGAGCGAGAAGAAGAAGGAGAGCGTGCTGGCGGGCTTCAAGGCCTTCCTGATGCGCGGCAACGTGGTCGACCTCGCGGTGGCCGTGGTCATCGGCGCGGCGTTCACGAACATCGTGAACTCCATCGTCAAGGGGATCATCAGCCCGCTGGTGGGCGCCATCGGCACCAAGAACCTCGACGTCTACAAGTCGTGCATCAAGAACCCCTGCGGCCTCGACGCGAGCGGGCAGCCGACGGGTGTCGAGATCCTCTGGGGCTCGGTGCTCAACGCCACGCTCAGCTTCCTGATCACCGCGGCGGTCGTCTACTTCCTGATGGTGCTGCCGATGGCCAAGTACCTCGCCAAGGTGGAGGCGCGCCGCAGGGCCAAGGAAGGCGTGCAGGAGACCATGGAGATCACCGAGCTGGAGGTCCTCAAGGAGATCCGCGACACCCTGGTCGCCCAGCGCGCGGCCAACGGCGGCGGAGCCGGCCCGACGGGGCAGCGCGACGCCTTCTAGCCGCGGCCGCTCCGGCGGCTCAGATGTGGTGTGGGGGCTTCTCGTCGAGGAAGCGGGCCAGGTCGGCCGCGCTTCCGCCGGCGGGCGGCCGCTCGCCCCAGCCGCGGTCGGTGTCGTCCGAGGACTGCTGGTCCAGCGGATCGTCGAAGTCGATCCTCGGCTTGGGCCGGGGCGCGGGCCGGGGCTGCGGGTTCGGGTCGGGAGCGGTGCTCATGCCTCCAGGGTACGGCCGCTCCCGTGCGCGGTACGGCTCAGCTGGGAGCCTCGGCGCCCTTGCGGGCGTAGAACCACCAGCACACCGCCAGGCAGGTCGCGTAGAAGCCGATGAAGATCCACAGCGCGTTGGTGACGGACATCGCGGCGAACATGGCCGGGATGAAGAAGAAGCCGTAGGCGGCGATGGCCGAGGAGAAGCCGGTGACGGCTCCGGCCTCCATCTCCGACTGCTTCAGGGCCGCGGCCTGCGCCTGCGGGCCCGCGCCCTCGGCCTCCCGCATGTGCTGGTCCCGGAAGATCACCGGGATCTGCCGGAAGGTCGAGCCGTTGCCGAGGCCGGAGAAGGCGAAGGCGGCCAGGAAGCCGATGAAGAACGCCCAGAAACTCCCTCCGTCGCCCCCGTGCGGCAGCGCGTAGATCACCACGACCAGGGCCGCGGCCATGCCGACGAAGGACAGCAGGGTGACCCTGGCCCCGCCCATCCTGTCGGAGAGCCAGCCGCCGGCCCACCGCATCAGGGCTCCGACGAAGGGGCCGATCCACGCGTAGGTGGTGGCCTGGTAGCCCTGGGACTCGAAGTTGTTCTTGATCAGCAGGGGCAGGCCCGCGGCGAAGCCGATGAAGGAGCCGAAGGTGCCGACGTAGAGCCAGGTCATCAGCCAGTTGTGCTTGCGCTTGAAGATGATCTTCTGCTGGCTGAAGGGCGCCGAGGCGACCTTCAGGTCGTTCATCAGGAACCAGGCGAGCAGCGCCATGATCACCAGCAGCGGCACCCACAGGAAGGCGCCGTTCTGGAGCCAGATGTCGGTGTTCTTCTTCGCGTCGTGCTGCGGGCCGCCCGCGGGGGCGCCCAGGACGGCCGCGGTCACCACCAGCGGGGCCACCAGCTGGACGATGCTCACGCCCAGGTTGCCGAGACCGCCGTTGAGTCCGTTGGCACTGCCCTTCTCCCGTTTGGGGAAGAAGAAGCCGATGTTGGCCATGGAGGAGGCGAAGTTCGCGCCGCCGATGCCGCACACGGCTGCGATCAGGGCCAGCTCCCAGTACGGGGTGCCGTTGTTCTGGAGCGCGAAGCCGAGCCAGAGCATCGGCGCGACCAGGATGACGGTGCTGAAGGCGGTGAACTTCCGCTCGCCGAAGATGGGCCCGATGAAGGTGTAGAGGATCCGGAAGGTGCCGCCGGTGATGCCGGGGATGGCCGTCAGCCAGAACAACTGCGACTTGGAGAAGCCGAAGCCGACGTCGTTCAGTTTGACCACGGTGACGGACCAGACCTGCCAGACCACGAAGCCGAGCATGAGCGCGGGGATCGAGACCCAGAGGTTGCGCTGGGCGACCCTGCGGCCGGTGGACTGCCAGAAGCCGTCGTCCTCGGGCCGCCAGTCGCCGATGGTGGCGCCCGGCTTGTAGGTGTCGGCGCGGTGCGAGCGCACCCCGGAGCCGCTGTTGGTGCGTATCGACATGGTCACCGGTCCTTCGGGTCGAGGAGCCACAGTGCGAGGACGACGAGGAAGGACAGGACCAGGAATCCCGCTCCCCACCAGGCCGTTCCGGTATCGCCCTGCATCCACACGTTGACGGTCACGGTCAGGGCCCACAGCTGGCCGACGACGACGCTGAGGGCCAGGACGATGCGGGCGTTGAGCTTGGAGGACCGCTCCGGCTCCTGTTCGCCGCCGGCTCCCGGCCCGGGGCCCGTGTGCCGGACGCGCGGGTCGCCGTACCCGCTGGTGGGCCGGATCTGCGGGTACCGCTCCCGTACCGGACGGTTGAGCCGGCGCCGGGCGCTGCCCGGGCGGTACTCCGGGCGCGGGGGGATCGGGGCCTGGCTCATGTGCGCCTGCTCTCCGCCGCCTTGGGCCGGGCCGCTCCGGGGCAGCCCAGCTGTGCGGCGTCCGCGGGGTGGTCGTCGCCGAACTGCCGGCACAGGGCGTCCTTGGCCGGCTCCCCCGAACGGGCGGTGGCGACGGCCCATACGCTGCCGTCGGGCCGCTCGGTCAGGAAGACCTTGGGGAGGGGGCGGGGCGGCGGGCCCGCGGTCACCTCTCCGGTGCGGGCGTCGAAGACCCCTTCGTGGCAGGGGCAGTAGAGCTCCCCGTCGGGTCCGCGGTCCTCCCGCCACAGCACCCCGCAGGCGAGGTGGGTGCAGACGGCCGAGTAGCCGACGAGGCTGCCGTCGCCGAGCCGTACCGCGACGGCCCGGTCCTCGTCGCCCGGGTAGCGGAAGGCGACGGACTGGCCGGGGGACAGCCGGTCGGTGACCTTCTTGGGCTGGGGCAGGGACTCGCTGTCGCCGTGCCGGTGCAGGATGCCGGCGGCGACTCCGATCCCGCCGATGGCCAGGCCGCCGGAGACGGTGGTGACGATCCGCAGGTAGTCGCGGCGGGTGGTCAGGGAGTCGGCGCTGATCCGGTCCCGGAGCCGGTCGGCTGCGGCGTCGCCGTCGGGACCCGGGCCGGAGGACGGGGCCGGCTGCTCGGTGACGCTCATCGGACGTCCACTCCATTGATCTCGACGACGGGCAGACCGCCGGGGACGGGCCACTGGACCTTCTCGGCGGGGACGACCATCGCCACGCCGGTACTGACCACGACGTCGCCGAAGACGAAGGAGTCGGCGACCTGGACGCCGGGGCGCTCGGCCTGGAGCTCTTCGAGGGTTCCGTAGAAGAGGGCGCCGGTGGGGCAGACGGTGGCGCACATGGGGGCCAGGCCGTAGGCGGTGCGGTCGTAGCAGAGGTTGCACTTCAGCTGGAGCTTGGCCTGGAGGTCGATCTTCGGGACGCCGAAGGGACAGGCGTTGACGCAGTTCGAGCACCCGATGCAGCGGGTGGTGTCGGCCTGCTGGACCACTCCGTCGGCGGTCACCAGGATCGCGTCGGCGGGGCAGACCTCGGCGCAGGGCGCGACCGGGTCCTCGCAGTGCATGCAGACGGTCGGGAGGGAGGCGACGGACATGCCGGGTTCGGTGTAGTCCAGGTGGATCATCGACTTCCCGCGGTGCGAGTCGCACTCGCGGCAGGCCGAGACGCACGCCTGGCAGCCGATGCAGCGACCCGGATCGATGAAGATCGTGCGGCCCATCATGGCGGCTCAGCTCCTCTCCGCCGTGCCACGGCCCTGCGGGGCCGTGGGGGGCAGGGGGTCGGTACGGGAGACCTGGGTCTCCGGATAGGCCCGGTGTCCCGGGGCCGTGGGCGGCTCGGGCACCTCGTCGATCCGCTCGGCGGCCTCGATCCGGGCGGCGCAGACCTTGTACTCGGGGATCTTGGAGCGGGGGTCGAGGGCGTCGATGGTCAGGGCGTTGGCCGCCGTCGGGACGGGCCAGTGGTAGGGGATGAAGACGGTGTCGGGGCGGATGGCCTCGGTGACCAGGGCGGGGAAGACCTCGCTGCCGCGGCGGGTGACCACCCGGACCGGGTCGCCGTTGCGGAAGCCGTGCGAGGGGTGGACCTCCACCCAGGGCCGCGGGGTCTGCTCGACGAGGGCTCCGAGGCGGCGGGTCTGGTTGCCGGAGAGGAAGTGCGCGACGGTGCGGCCGGTGGTGAGGGAGAGGGGGTACTCCTCGGTGTAGGGGTCCATGGGCGGGTGCCATTCGACGACCTGGAGGTGGATCTTGCCGTCGGGGTGGTAGGTCCGGCCGTCCTCGAACAGCCGGGGCGTGCCGGGGTGGTCGGTGGCGGGGCACGGCCAGGCGATCCCGCCGGTCTCCTCCAGCCGGTCGTAGGTGATGCCGTAGTAGTCGTTGACCGTGCCGGCGGAGGCGATCCGCAGCTCTTCGAAGACCTCGCGGGAGCCGGGGAAGTCGAAGTGCCGGCCGGCGCCGAGGCGGCGGGCCAGTTCGCACATCACCCAGGTGTCGGTGCGGACACCGGCCGGGGGCTCCTGGGCCTTGTTGTGCTTGACGACCCGGGCTTCGGCGTTGGCCATCACCCCTTCGTCCTCGGCCCAGGTGGTGACGGGGAAGACGACGTGGGCGTTGGCCGCGGTCTCGGAGAGGAAGAAGTCGAACTGGGCGTGGAACTCCGCGGTGTCGTAGCCCTCTTTGACCACCGCGTAGTTGGGGAGGGAGACGAAGGGGTTGTTGCAGATGCCGATCAGGCCGCGGATCTCGCCCCGCTGCATCTGCCAGACCATCTCCATCATGGAGGTGCCGGCGCCGGGCAGTTCCGACTCCTCGATGCCCCAGATCTCGCAGATCTGGCGCCGGTGCTCCGGATTGGTGATCGAGCGGCCGCCGGGGAGGAGGTCGGACTTCTGGCCGTGTTCGCGGCCGCCCTGGCCGTTGCCCTGGCCGGTGATGGTTCCGTAGCCGGCGCCCGGCTTGCCGATGTGGCCGGTCGCCACGCACAGGTTGATCACGGTCAGGCAGTTCTCGACGCCCTGGGAGTGGTGCTCGATGCCGCGGGCGTGCCAGGCCATGGCCCGGTCCGCGCCGGCGAAGACCCGGGCGACCTGGACGATCTGCCCGGCCGGTACGCCGCAGATCTCGGCGGCGCGGGCGGGCGGGTAGCCGGCGACGGTCTCCTTCACCTCGTCCCAGCCGGTGGCGTGGGCGGCGAGGTACGCCTCGTCGGCGAGGCCCTCGGCGACGACCACGTGCAGGACGGCGTTGAAGAAGGCGGCGTCGGTGCCGGGCTTGAGGGCGACGTGGATGTCGGCGGTGCGCGCGATGGCCGTCTCGCGGGGGTCGATCACGATCAGCGAGGCTCCCCGGTCCCGTGCGCCCCACAGGTACTGGGTCATCACGGGGAAGCACTCCCCCACGTTCGACCCGGCGATGAGCAGGCAGTCGGAGAGGAGGATGTCGGAGAAGGGGTTGCCGGCCCGGTCGATGCCGAAGGCGAGCTTGTTGGCGCCGGCGGCGCTGACCATGCACAGGCGGCCGTTGTAGTCGACGTGCTTGGTCTGGAGCGCGACCCGGGCGAACTTGCCGACGAGGTAGGTCTTCTCGGAGAAGAGGCTGGCCCCGCCGAGGAGTCCGAAGGCGTCCTTGCCGTACCGGTCCTGGATGCGCCGGATCTCGGAGACGGTGAAGTCGAGGGCCTCGTCCCAGGAGGCCTCCCGGAACTCCTCGTCGCGGGAGCGGCGCATCAGCGGTGCGGTGAGCCGGTCGGGGTGGTTGACCTGCTGGTAGGCGTTGATGCCCTTGGGGCACAGCCGCATCCGGTTGATGTCGTGGTTGCGGGGCTCGACCCCGAAGACCTTGCCGCCCTTGTCGACGCGCAGGTACATCCCGCACTGCACGCCGCAGAAGCAGCAGTGGGTGGGGACGAGGGTCTCGCCGTTCTGGTCGGCGTGCCACCGGTCGGCCGGGATGCCTCCGGCGTCGCGGAAGTTGCGGGTGCCGGGCGGGGCGATGGAGGGGTCGAGGGAGACGGGTACGGGGCCGGGCCCGGACGCGCCCCGGGCGGGTTCGGTCGCGGTCACTTGAAGCCCTTCTTGACGTGGGTCAGGTAGGCGTTGCCGCGCAGCACCCGCTTGCAGCGGGGGCAGTACTCGGCCCAGGCGTCGAAGTCGAGCTTCAGGTCCCGCATGGTGCCGCGCAGGTTCTCCACGTACGGCGCGGTGTCGACGGGCTCGCCGCAGCGCTTGCAGGCGAAGACCTGGTCGTCCTGGCGGGCGGTGTACTTGAAGAGCTGCATGCCGACGGCCGCCGGGCGCTGGACGATGTGGAAGAACTTCCCGAAGGGGATGTAGATCAGCGTGAACACCACCGAGACCATGTGCAGGATCGCCAGGAACTCGTAGCCCCCGCCGTGCAGGAAGATCGACGAGAAGGTCAGCAGCAGACCCGTCACCGAGATCACGATCAGGCAGATCAGCGGAAGCAGGTCGTAGGCGAACCGCTGGCCGGTCATCGCGCCGCGGTCCTTCATCCGGCGCCACAGGAAGTACGAGGCCCCGGGGATGACGAGCACGGCCGCGATGTCGAGGCCGTGGAACATCAGCCAGCCGAGGAGGTTCAGCGAGTCGAAGCCGAGGACCTCGATCCCCCAGATCCGCATCTCGTATCCGGGCCCGGCGCCGCTGTCCGCGGTGAAGGTGAACCAGCCCCAGGTCAGCGGGAAGGTGATGAGCGCGGCGAGGATGCAGCCCCAGAAGATCAGCTGGTGGGCGGCCCAGCGGGCGCGGGAGCGGGCGCCGAGGAACTTCTGGAAGCCCAGGTAGGTGGCGATCATCTTCGGCAGGGCGGTGGGGGCCTTCTTGAAGTTCTCGGCCGAGAAGAAGCTGCCGAAGCCCTTCGTGAAGAGCCGGCGCGCGCCGGGCGCCGACACCCACACGGTGTACCGGTAGGCGACGCCGAAGGCGAGGAAGACGGTGGCGACCGCGTAGGGCAGCAGCGCCGAGTCGAAGTCGCGCAGCAGCCTGCTGCCGAGCACGATCGCCACGACGAGCACCAGCGAGACGACGGTGCCGGCCAGCGTCGCGCGCGCGGCGACGGGCCTCGCGGCGGGCGGCGCCACGGGGAGCCCGGGTGGCTCGGGCCCCTCGGGCGGCGGCGGGGCGGCGGCGACTGCTTCTGTGGGCTCGGGCACAGCACCACGCTAGGTGGTGCGTACCGTTTCAGCCCGTTATGTGGCTCTTGCGATTGGGCCGAACGGGGCCCGATCGGCCGTCGGGGCGGCAGCGGTGTCCGGATCAGACGGCGGTGAGGCCGCGGGCCGCGAAGACCGCCTTGGCCGCGGCCACCTGCCCAGCGGTGGGCGACGGCGTGTCGTGGAGGGTGAACGGCATGCCCAGCGCGTCCCACTTCGCCTCCCCCAGCTTGTGGAAGGGCAGGACGTCGACGCGCGAGACGTTGCCGAGGCCGTCCGCGAAGGCGGCGACGCCCTCGACGTTCTCGGCCGCGTCGGTCAGCCCCGGCACCAGCACGAAGCGCAGGTGCACCTCCTTGCCGAGGTCGGCGAGGCGGCGGGCGAAGTCGAGGGTGGGCTCCAGGGGGCGGCCGGTCACCTTCCGGTAGGTCGCGCGGTCCCAGGACTTGATGTCCAGCAGCACCAGGTCCACGTCGCGCAGCAGGGCGTCGGTGGCCCGCGCTCCGAGGAAGCCGGAGGTGTCCAGGGCGGTGTGCAGTCCCAGGTCGTTCTTCATCCGGTGCAGCAGCTCGCCCGCGAAGACGGGCTGCAGGAGCGGCTCGCCGCCCGAGACGGTGGCTCCGCCGCCCGAGGCGGAGATGAAGCGGGTGTACTTGCGGGCTTCGGCGATGACGTCGTCCGCCGAGGTCCGCTTGCCGTTGCGCATCCGCATGGTGTCGGGGTTGTGGCAGTACAGGCAGGTCAGCGGGCAGCCCGAGAGGAAGGTGACGAAGCGGGTGCCGGGCCCGTCGACCCCCGTGGACAGGTCCCAGGAGTGCACCGAGCCCTCGCTCGGCCGCTGGGTCGCGGCCGCGGCCGGGGTGCGGCCGGCGCTGGCGAAGGCGGCGTCGGCCTGGCCGACGGGGATGCTCGTACCGAGGAGAACGGTCATGGCGGGTGCTCCGGAGGTGATCTGGTGTCCGGTGGGGGTGCGCGGTCCCGGGGCCGGGGTGGTGGGCCCGGCCCCGGGGCGCGCGGCCGGGGGCTCCGGCCGGCGGGCTCTAGAGGGAGCCGTGGAAGGTGCGGTTCAGCACGTCCAGCTGCTGGTCCCGCGTGAGCCGGACGAAGTTCACCGCGTAACCGCTGACCCGGATGGTCAGCTGCGGGTAGTTCTCCGGGTGCTCCATCGCGTCCATGAGGGTGTCGCGGTTGAGCACGTTCACGTTCATGTGGAAGCCGTCGCTGGCCATGTAGCCGTCGAGGACGCCCGCCAGGTTCCTGATCCGCTCCTCGGGGGTGCGGCCCAGGCCGTCGGGGGTGACGGTGTTGGTCAGCGAGATGCCGTCCTCGGCGTCCCCGTACGGGAGCTTGGCGACCGACAGCGCCGAGGTGACGTAGCCGTGGGTGTCGCGGCCGTTCATCGGGTTGGCGCCCGGGGAGAAGGGCTCGCCGGCGCGGCGGCCGTCGGGGGTGTTGCCGGTCTTCTTCCCGTAGACCACGTTCGAGGTGATGGTCAGCACGGACTGGGTGTGCTCGGCGCCCCGGTAGGTCTCGTGCCGGCGCACCTTCTTCATGAACTCCTCGACCAGCCAGACGGCGATGTCGTCGACCCGGTCGTCGTTGTTGCCGTACGCCGGGTAGTCGCCCTCGACCGTGTAGTCGGTGGCGAGCCCGGTCTCGTCGCGCACGGCGCGGACCCGGGCGTGCTTGATGGCGGAGAGCGAGTCGGCGGCGACCGAGAGGCCGGCGATGCCGCAGGCCATCGTGCGGCGCACGTCGCGGTCGTGCAGTGCCATCTCGATGCGCTCGTAGGCGTACCGGTCGTGCATGTAGTGGATGACGTTGAGCGCGTGGACGTAGGTCTCGGCGAGCCATTCCATCTGCGCGTCGAACTTGGCCATGACCTCGTCGTAGTCCAGCACCTCGGAGGTGAGGGCGCCGGTCTCGGGGCCGACCTGGGCGCCGGACTTCTCGTCCCGGCCGCCGTTGACGGCGTAGAGCAGGGTCTTGGCGAGGTTCACCCGGGCGCCGAAGAACTGCATCTGCTTGCCGACGGGCATCGCCGAGACGCAGCACGCGATGGCGGTGTCGTCACCGAAGCGGGGGCGCATCAGCTCGTCGGACTCGTACTGCACCGAGGAGGTGTCGATCGAGACGCGGGCGCAGAACTCCTTGAAGCCCTGGGGCAGCCGCGGCGACCAGAAGACCGTCATGTTCGGCTCGGGGGCCGGGCCGAGGTTGTAGAGGGTCTGCAGGTAGCGGAAGGAGGAGCGGGTGACCAGCGGGCGGCCGTCCTCGCCCATGCCCGCGATCGACTCGGTGACCCAGGTCGGGTCGCCGGAGAACAGCTCGTCGTAGTCCGGGGTGCGCAGGAAGCGGACGATGCGGAGCTTGACGATGAAGTCGTCGACGAGCTCCTGGGCCTGCTCCTCGGTGAGGCGGCCGGCCTCGATGTCGCGCTGGAGGTAGACGTCGACGAAGGTGGAGGTGCGGCCCAGGGACATGGCCGCGCCGTTCTGCTCCTTCACGGCGGCCAGGTAGGCGAAGTACAGCCACTGGATGGCCTCGCGGCCGGTGGCGGCGGGGCCGGAGATGTCGTACCCGTAGGAGGCGGCCATCGCCTTGAGCTCCGCGAGGGCGCGGAGCTGCTCGGCGAGCTCCTCGCGCAGCCGGATCGTCTCCTCCAGCGAACGGCCGCCGGCGGGCAGCCGGTTGAGCTCCTCCTTCTCCTCCTTCTTGGCGGAGATCAGGCGGTCCACGCCGTAGAGGGCCACGCGCCGGTAGTCGCCGATGATGCGGCCGCGGCCGTAGGCGTCCGGCAGGCCGGTGACGATGCCGGCCTTGCGGGCGGCGCGGATCTCGGGCGTGTAGGCGTCGAAGACGCCGGCGTTGTGGGTCTTGCGGTACTCGGTGAAGACCTTCTCCAGCTCCTCCGACACCGGGTAGCCGTAGGTCTCCAGGGCTCCGGCGACCATGCGCCAGCCGCCGTACGGCATGATCGCGCGCTTGAGCGGGGCGTCGGTCTGGAGGCCGACGATCAGGTCCTTGTCGCGGTCGATGTAGCCGGGGGCGTGCGCGGTGATCGTCGACGGGACGTCGTACGCGACGTCGTAGACGCCCTTCTCGCGCTCCTGCGGGAACTTGTCCGTGATGGCCTTCCACACGGCGGTGGTGCGCTCGGTGGGGCCGGCGAGGAAGGAGTCGTCGCCCTCGTACGGCGTGTAGTTCTGCTGGATGAAGTCGCGGACGTCGACGGCGTCGCGCCACAGCCCGCCCTTGAACCCGTCCCAGGCCGTGCCGTACTTCGTGGTCTCCGCAGGGGTGGCAGTCATCGCCCGCACCTTCTTCAGTCGCCTCATTGCTTGTCTCCATTGCACGCCTTTTGATCGATCATTGGGCGCCGCGTTGGTCCTGACCTGGGGCCCGAAGGTCCCGCTCTTCCCGCCCCCGGCTCGGCTGCACCACCTCTGACCTGCCGGTTCGCTCGGGACGAACGTCCTCGTGGGCTTGTGAAATCTTTCACAAGAATGTCGGCGGCGGACCCACGGCCGCGCCCCGGCGGCCGGGGCACGGCCGGACGGGACGGCCGGACGGGACGGCCGGACGGGACGGCCGGACGGGACGGCCGGACGGGACGGCGGGCCGGCACGGGCGGCCTAGCTGGGGGCTTCCGCGCCGGGGCGGGCGTAGAACCACCAGGCCACGACGGTGCAGGAGGCGTAGAAGGCCACGAAGCCCCACATCGCGCTGGTCACGGCGAAGTTGGCGAACATCGCGGGGATGAAGAAGAAGCCGTAGGCGGCGATGGCGGCGGTGAAGCCGGTGACCGCGCCGGACTCGATCTCCGCCTGCTTCAGGGCGGCCGCGTACGCGGGAGTGCCCTCCGTCAGCCCCTTGAGGTGCTGGCTCCGGAAGATGACCGGGATCTGCCGGAACGTCGAGCCGTTGCCGATGCCCGAGAAGAAGAAGGCCGCCAGGAAGCAGAGGAAGAAGCCGTGGAAGGAGCCCTGGTCGGAGCCGGCCGGGAGGAAGGTGATGACGCCGATGAGGGACAGGGCCATGCCCACGAAGGACAGGATCGTCACCCGGGCGCCGCCCAGCCTGTCGGCCACCCGGCCGCCGGCCCAGCGGGCGAGCGCGCCCAGCGCCGGGCCCATCCAGGCGTAGGTGGCCACCGAGTGGGCGGGGAACGTGGTCTTGATCAGCAGCGGGAGGGCCGCGGCGAAGCCGATGAAGGAGCCGAAGGTGCCGACGTAGAGCCAGGTCATCAGCCAGTTGTGCTTGCGCTTGAAGATGACCTTCTGCTGGCTGAAGGGGGTGGAGGCCACCTTGAGGTCGTTCTGGCCGAACCAGGCGACGGCCGCCAGCACGATCAGGACCGGGACCCACACGAAGGCGGCGTTCTGGAGGTAGACCTCCGAACCGTCGGCCTTCTTCTGGCCCGCGCCGACGGCCAGGACCGAGGAGGTGATCAGGATCGGCGTGAGCAGCTGGACGACCGAGACGCCCAGGTTGCCCAGGCCCCCGTTGATGCCGGTCGCGTTGCCCTTCTCCTGCTTCGGGTAGAAGAAGCCGATGTTGGCCAGCGAGGAGGAGAAGTTCGCGCCGCCGATGCCGCACAGCGCGGCGATCGCGATCATCGTGCCGTACGGGGTGCCCGGGTCCTGCACCGCGAAGCCCAGCCACAGCAGCGGCACGATCAGCACGACCGTGGAGATCGCCGTGAAGCGGCGCTGGCCGATCATCGGGCCGACGAAGGTGTAGACGATGCGGGCGGTGCCGCCGGTGACGCCGGGCACCGCGGTCAGCCAGAACAGCTGGGACTGCGAGAAGCCGAAGCCGACGTCCTTGAGGTTGGTCGCCGTGATGCTCCAGACCTGCCAGACCACGAAGGCCACCAGCAGGGCGGGGACCGCGATCCACAGGTTGCGGGTCGCGACCTTCTTGCCGGTGGACCGCCAGAAGGACGGATCCTCCGGCGTCCACTGCGTGATGGTCCGGCCCGGACGGTACTGCGCCGGATCGGCGACCGGCCTCTGCGCTTCCTTCGTGGCGGTACTCATTGCACTTCCTGGAGTCACTGGAGTCAAAGGGGTCAAAGGGGTCTGAACGGAGAGAAAGGCCCCGACCCGTCCAGACTCCGCCCTCCGCGGCCCCCGGCGACAGAGGACAACGCACCGGGGGCGACCGGGACAAGGTCCCGTCGCCCCCGGTGCGTCGGTCGGCCCGCCGCGGGGTCCTACCACCCCAGCGGCACCACCGGGAGCGAGACCTCCGGGTCGTCCAGGCAGGCGCCGGTGCGCAGGTCGAAGACCTGCTTGTGCATGGGCGAGGCCACCACCGGGACGCCGTCGCGCGAGCCCATGATGCCGTCGGCGATGACGTCGGCGCCCGAGAACGGGTCCCGGTTGCCGACCGCGTACACCCGCCCGGCACGGTCCTTGAACACCGCCGCCTCGCTGCCGTCGGCCAGCCGGGCCGCCCGCCCGCGCCCCGGCTCCAGGCCGTCGCCGCGCGCCGCGGCCCCGAAGTCCGCCGTCCCGAACCGCTCCAGCGCCGCCGGGTCCGCCAGGACCGCCCGCCACTCGTCCTCGTACGCCGCCACGTGCCGCTCCATCTGCGCCTCCAGCTCCGCGCAGATGCCGAGCGAGTCCTCGATCAGCACGGCCCGCAGGTGTTCCAGGCCCGCGCCGGCGCCGCCGAGCCGTTCGATCCAGGCGGCCGTCCGCTCCAGCCGCTCGCCGGTACGGACGTAGTACATGAGGAACCGGTCGACGAGGGAAAGGAGTTCGGCCGTCGTCAGGTCGGAGGCCAGCAGGTCCGCGTGGCGCGGGGTGGCGCCGCCGTTGCCGCCCGCGTAGAGGTTCCAGCCGTGGGCGGTGGCGATGACGCCGATGTCCTTGCCCCGCGCCTCCGCGCACTCGCGCAGGCAGCCGGAGACCCCGCCCTTGAACTTGTGCGGGGTGCGCAGCCCCCGGTAGCGCAGCTCCAGGTCGATCGCGAGCCGGATCGAGTCGCCCTGCCCGAACCGGCAGAACCGGGCGCCGACGCACGACTTCACCGCGCGCAGGGACTTCCCGTACGCCTGTCCGGACTCGAAGCCCGCGGCGCCCAGCCGCCGCCAGATGTCCGGCAGCTGCTCCCTGCGGACCCCGAAGAGCCCGATCCGCTGCGCACCGGTGATCTTCGTGTAGAGGCCGTGGTCGCGGGCGGCCTCGCCCAGCGCGATCACCTGCTCCGCGGTGATCTCGCCGCCCGCGACGCGCGGGACGACCGAGTAGGTGCCGTCCTTCTGCAGGTTGGCGAGGTAGAGGTCGTTGGAGTCCTGCAGCGCCGCCTGTCCCCCGGTCAGGATGTGGCCGATGCCCAGGTCGGGGGCGAGGGTGCCCAGGACGTTGGCGACGACCGGCTTGCAGACGGCGCAGCCCTCGCCGCCCGTCCCGTGCGCCTCCAGCAGCTCGCCGAAGCTGCGGACGCCCTCGGTGCGGACCGTCTCGTAGATCTCGGCGCGGGTCAGCGCGAAGTGCTCGCACAGCCCGCGCGGCTTCTCGACGCCCCGCGCGGACAGTTCGGCGTCCAGTACGGCCTGCAGGGTGCCGAGGCAGCCGCCGCAGCCCGTCCCCGCCTTGGTGCACTTCTTGACGCCGCCGATGTCGGTCAGCGCCTGCGCGGCCACCGCGTCCCGGACACGGCCCTTGGTGACGTTGTGGCAGGAGCACACCACCGCGTCGTCGGGCAGTGCGTCCGCGCCCGGCAGGTCCGCGCCGCCGGTGGACGGCAGGACGAAGGCCTCGGCGGGGCCGGGCAGCAGCCGGCCGGCGTGCGGCTTCAGCGAGCCGTACGCCTGCGCGTCGCCGACCAGGATTCCGCCGAGCAGGGCTCCGTCCGGTCCGAGCAGCAGCTTCTTGTAGACGCCCTCGCGCGCGTCGGAGAAGACCACGGACTTGGCCCCGCCGCGACCCTCGGGCGCGAACGGCTCGCCGAAGGACGCCACGTCGGCGCCCAGCAGTTTGAGCCTGGTGGAGGTGTCGGCCCCGGTGAAGGTGAGCCCGCCGGCCCCGGCCAGCGCCTCGGCGACCGTCTCGGCCATCTGGTAGCCCGGCGCGACCAGCCCGTAGACCGTGCCGTCGGCGCTCTGCGCGCACTCGCCGACGGCGTACACGTACGGGTCGCTGGTGCGGCAGTGCGCGTCCACGGCCACCCCGCCGCGGTCCCCGACCGCCAGCCCGCACGCGCGGGCGAGGCCGTCGCGCGGCCGGACGCCCGCCGAGAAGACCACCACGTCCGCGCCGATCTCCTCGCCGCTGCTCAGCCGCAGCAAGGTGGCGCGCCCGTCCCCGTCCGTCCCGACGCCGGCCGCGCCGACGCCCGTGTGCACGGCGACGCCCATGGACTCGATGGTGGCCCTCAGCGCGGCCGCCCCGCCGTCGTCCACCTGCAGCGGCATCAGCCGGGGCGCGAACTCCACCACGTGCGTGGTCAGTCCGAGCGTGCGCAGCGCCCCGGCCGCCTCCAGGCCGAGCAGCCCGCCCCCGACGACCACGCCGCTGCGCGCGCGGCGGGCGTACGCGGTGAGCGCCTCGACGTCGTCGAGCGTGCGGTACGTGAAGCAGCCCGGGGCGTCGGCGCCCTCGATCGGCGGCACGAAGGGGTACGAACCGGTCGCCAGCACCAGGGCGTCGTAGCGCAGCACCGCCCCGGACCGGCTGGTGACCGTGCGGGCGGCGGGATCGATCAGCTCGGCCGGGTCGCCCAGGCGCAGGTCGATGCCGTGCCGCTCCAGGAAGCCGTCGCGGACCAGGCAGAGGTCCTCGTCCGACGAACCGGTGAACGCCGCCGACAGGTGCACCCGGTCGTAGGCGGGGCGCTCCTCCTCGGCCAGCACGGTCACCCGCCAGCCGCCGCCCCCGGGCCGGGCCGGGTCCGCGAGCGCGTCGCGCTCGGCGAGCGCCTCCAGCAGGCGGTGTCCCACCATGCCGTGGCCGATGACAACCAGCGTCTGCGCCATGGGTCTCACTCCGTGTGCCAGATGTGCGTGCGGGCGGGTGCGGGCGGGTGGCTCCGCCGGATCCCGCGACTCCCCCGGATCCCGCTGGCGCCAAGGGGGCCTGCCCTCGACGGTAGGCCCGCGTCCCGGCGCGCGGGCCCCGAAAAGGGCCTGTCGGGGCGGGGCCGGCGGCCCGTCCCCGACGGGACCTGTGACCTGCGAGGCGAGCCCTTCGGCCGGCTTCGCGCGGCCCCCGCCCGCGTAGCGTGGACGGCGAGGACGTCCGCGGCGGCCACCGGAGCCCCCGCGCGACCGGCACCGGGGCAGTGGGAGGCGGGCATGCTCGTGATCGCCGTGCACGGCAGTGCCGTCCCGGCCGCCGCCGCGACCTTCCGCCGGCTGACCGGCGCGATCGAGGCCCTGAGCGGGGTCCGCGCCGTGGTCGGCCACCTCGACGTCCAGTCCCCGTCCCTCGCCGAGGTCGTCCGCGCGCACCCGGGCGCGGTCGTCGTCCCGCTGTTGCTGGGCGACGGCTACCACCGCCGGGTGGACATCCCGGCGGTCCTGGCGGGCACCGGCTGCACCCTGACCGAGGGGCTCGGCGGCGGAGACGGGATCGCCCTCGCCCTGCACGGCCGGCTGTACGACGCGGAGCGCCGCCGGAGCCCGTACGCCCGCGCCGACGCCGTGGTCGTGGCCGGCGCGGGCTCCTCGCGCCCCGGCGGGAACACCGGTACGCAGGACTGCGCGGCCCGGCTGGCCGCCCTGCTGGCGCGGGACCGCGGCCCCGGCCCCGCCCCCGTCCCGGTGGTGCCCGCGTACCTCACCTCGGCGGGGCCCACCGTCCCCGAGGCGCTGGCCCGGCTCCGGGCGGCCGGGTACCGGCGGGTCGCGGTGGCGGCGCACCTGCTGGCCCCGGGCCGCTTCACGCGGGCCCTCGCGGGCTGCGGCGCGTGGACGGTGTCGGAGCCGCTGGCGGACCATCCGCGCGTGGCCCGGCTGGTGCTGGAGCGGTACGGGGCCTCCGCGCGGGGCACCGGGAGCCTGCGGACCGCGCGCCTGGCCTGCTGAGGCCGGGGTCCCTGGTCTGCTGGCGGTCATGGCATACACCCCCATGACCGCCCGCGGCCGCCACGAGGAGCACCGGGCGTCGACCCCGCTGGAGCTGTTCTTCGACCTCTGCTTCGTCGTCGCGGTCGCGCAGTGCGGGGCCAGGCTGGTGCACGCCCTGGCCGAGGGCCATCCCGGTACGGGCGTGATCGGCTACTTCTTCGTGTTCTTCGGCGTGTGGTGGGCGTGGATGAACTTCACGTGGTTCGCCTCCGCCTACGACTGCGACGACGTGCCGTACCGCATCGCGACGCTGGTCCAGATCGCCGGTGTGCTCGTCTACGCTGCGGGCGTCAGCCGGGCCTCCGACGAGAACGACTGGACGGTGGCCGTCGTCGGCTACCTGATCATGCGCGTCGCGCTCACCGCGCAGTGGCTGCGCGCCGGGGCGGGCGAGAGCGGGCCGGCCCGCCGGGCCGCGTTCACGTACGCGGCGGGGCTGGTGGTCTGCCAGGCCGGCTGGGTGGCGCTGCTGTTCGCCCCGGACGACGTGAAGCGCTGGCTGTTCCTGATCGTGGCCGCGGCGGAGCTGCTGGTGCCGGTGGTGGCCGAGCGGGGCCACCAGACGCCCTGGCACCCGCACCACATCGCCGAGCGGTACGGGCTGTTCACCATCATCGTGCTGGGCGAGACCATCTCCGCGAGCACGGTGGCCGTGAAGTCGGCGCTGGACGAGCACGACGCCCTCGGCGAGCTGCTGCCGATCGCCGCGGGCGGGCTGCTGATCGTCTTCGCCGCGTGGTGGATCTACTTCGCGGCGCCGGTGCACGAGCGGCTGACCACCAACCGCGAGGCCATCCCGTGGGGCTACGGCCACCTGCTGATCTTCGCCTCGGGCGCGGCCATCGGCTCGGGCATCGAGGTCGCGGTCGAGCACGCGGTGGGCCAGGCCCACCTCTCGCAACCGGCCGCCAACGCCGCCGTCACCGTCCCGTCCGCGCTGTTCCTCCTGACGGTGTGGTTCCTGCACTCCCGCCACTTCAAGCGGGGTCTCGCGCAGCAGGCCACCCTGCCGCTCTCCGCGCTCGTCGTGCTGGCGTGCACCTGGGCGGGTCCGTACGCCGTCCTGTACGCGGGCCTGGTCGCGACGGCCACCGTCGCGGTCGGGATCGCCCTGTCGGCCGGCCCGGACCCCGCCGACGCCTGAACCCCGGCCCGACGTGGCGGAGCCGCGGCCCCGCCCGTCCCGTGCCCGCCGCCCGCAGCGCCGCTCCCACCCGCCCCGCACCCACCCGTCACCCCCGCGCCACCTGCGGCGTTCTCCAGCTCAGGACGCCCCCGCGACAGGAAGAGGCACGGCCATGACCCTCCCCGCACCACGGCCCGGCGGCGACGACGGCCCCGGCAGGGAACTGGCGGTGCCGGGCTTCTGGCAGCGCCCCCCGGCGCAGCGGCTCGCCGCCTTCGCCCGGCTGCGCGCGCTCGACGCCCCGGTGTTCGTGCCCGAGGGCGCCGGCCACTGGGCCCTGGTGCGCCACGCCCACGTGCAGGAGGCGAGCCGCCTGCCCAAGGTGTTCGCGAGCGCCCCAGGCGTGACCACGCCCGAGCCGGCCCGGTGGGTGCGCGCGCTGTTCGGGGACTCCATGGTGAACCTGGACGGCCCGGACCACGCCCGGCTCCGCAAGATCGTCCAGCGGGCCTTCACGCCCCGCCTGCTCGCGGCCGCCGAGGAGGACGTGCACGCGGTGGCCGCGCGCATCGTGGACGACGTGCTGGCCGACCGGCCCGACGAGTTCGTCTCGGCGGTGGCCTCCCGGCTGCCCCTGGAGGTCATCTGCAACATGATGGGCATCCCGGAGCGCCACCGGGCGGAGATCGCCGCCCGGGTGAACCACGCCTCCGAGCACATCGGCGTGGACCGCACCCTGGCCTCCCGGCTGCGGATGCCCGGGCGCGGGCTGCGGGCGCTGGCCCGGATGCAGCGGATGGTGGCGGGCATCGGCCGGGAGCGGCGCAAGAACCCCACCGACGACCTGATCTCGGCCCTGGTCTGCGCGAACGTCGACGGCCAGGCCCTCGGGGCGCGCCAACTCGGCGCTTTCTTCTCGCTCCTGATGGTGGCCGGGGTGGAGACCACCCGCAACGCGATCACCCACGGCCTGACCCTGCTGACCGACCACCCGGACCAACGGGACCTGCTGCTGGGCGACTTCGGGGCGCACGCGGACGGCGCGGTCGACGAGATGATCCGCCACTCGACGCCGATCATCCAGTTCCGCCGGACCGTCGTCGCCGAACACGTCCTGGGCGGACACCTGTTCCGGCCGGGCGACAAGGTGGTCCTCTACTACGCGTCCGCCAACCGCGACGAGGCCGTCTTCCCGGACCCCGACGCCTTCGACATCACCCGCTCGCCCAATCCGCACCTGGGCTTCGGCGGCGGCGGCCCGCACTTCTGCCTGGGCGCGCACCTGGCCCGGGTGGAGATGAAGGCGCTCTTCGGCGAGCTGCTCACCCGGCCGGTCGCCCTGCGGGCGGTGGGCCTGCCGGACCTTGCCCCGTCGAACTTCGACAACCGGGTCCGCTCGCTCAGGTTCGCCTTCGAGCGGCCCTGACGGGCGACCGGGCCGGGCGCCGGCCACCGGGCGGGCTGGGAGCCCGGCGGCCGGCTGTCCTACGGGCGCTACACCTGCAGGGTCTGCACCGCGAGGACGCAGTGGGCGCTGCTGGTGAGCACCTCCTCGTCGCCGGCGAAGGCCTGGAGGACCTCCTCGGTGACCGGCCGGCCGGGGACCGCCTCGGGCCAGGCGCGCGTCGCGAAGAGGAAGTAGGCCTGGCCGCTCTCGTTGGCCGCCGCGACCCACTCGTCGGGGGCGACGCAGGTGGCGTTCAGCCCGGGAAGGGTGAGGGTGACCTGGTTTCCGGCCATGAGGACGATCTGGACGGCGAAGGTACGCGGGTTGCGGGTGCCGTCCATGACCACGTCGCCGATGGGCAGTCCGATCTCTTCCAACAGCCCGCGCGCGGCCGCTTCTCCGGCCTCCCGGCCCTGCGGGCCGTCGCCGAGGGTGTAGGCCAGGAGGTACGGGATGTCGTGCCCGTCGGCGGGGTCGCCGATCCAGGCGAGGACCGAAAGGGTGCCGAGGTGGGACCGGTCGATCTCGGCTTGCGTAGAAGTCATGCGCCGCACCCTAGTGCTCCCGCACCCGGCCCTTTCACGGCCTTTCACCCGAGCGGGCTAGACGGCCCAGAAACCCCCTCCGGAATTCGCCTGCATGTTCGCGTCCTGGTACTGGAGGCGCACGATGCGCGCGTTTTCCGGGATTTCGAACACGACCCATCCCTCGGCCCGCTCACCGACCTCCAGGGAATCGAAGACGAGCGGTTTGCCGGTCGTCAGCTCCCCCGTCGGCACCACCGGGTGGCGCCGGCCCGCGCCGTCCTGCGCCCACATGCGTCCGAGCGCCCCGTACGAGGCCCCGCCCACGTTGACGAAGGACATGGAGGCGGCCACCCAGCGCTTGCCGGGCGCCGGCGCGTAGTTCTTCTCCACGCTCACCGCGGGGTCCACGTAGGCGTTCAGCACGGCCTGGAGGTGGCGGCCCACCTGCGCGCCGCGCACCCGTACGGAGTCGCCCACGCGGGCCTCCCGCACGGCGGGCCGCCCGGACGCCCCCTCGACGCCGGGCACCCCGTCGTCCACCGGGACGGCGGGCGCGGCGGCGGGTGCGAGCGCGGCGCCCTCGGGGGCGCTCCGGCAGGCCGAGGCACCGCACAGCAGGAGCGGGAGGAGGGCGGCGGCGACGAGGGGGGAGGAAAGGGCGGAGCGGCGCATGCGGAATCCCTTCGGGGACGAATTGCGGCCAGTCTCACGCCCCCGGGCGGGAAATTGCACACACCGACACGAGTGTGCGGAGCCGGTTGCCGCCCGTGTGCCAGCACAATGCATTTCCGGCGGATTCCCGCCGACGCGATCCGCGACCCGTACGCATGCCGTCCCACCTGGAGGAACCATGGCCCTTTCCGGCCCCCGCCTGGCCCTCGCGGCCCTTTCCGCACTGACCGCGGCGACCGCTCTCACCGCGCCCGCGACCGCCGCCCCCCAGGGAAATGCGATTTCCGTACAGCGCCACGCCGACCTCGGGGGCGACGGCACCGTCACCCTTTCCGGCACCTACCGCTGCGACGGCACGTCACCCGTGCGGACGGTGCAGATCTCGGCGGTCCTCGTCCAGGACCGGGTCCGACTGGGCTTCGGCGGCGGCGAGGCGCTCTGCGACGGGCGGGAGCACCCGTGGCGGGCCACCGGCAGCCTGCGGATGACGCCCGGCGTCCACCGGGGGCCGGCCGGCGCGGAGGTGCGGCTGCAGGAGATCGGCCGCTCGGGCGGGCTGCTGCCGACCTCGCTGCGCACGGTCGCGGAGGACCGCAGGGCCGTCGAACTGCACCGCCACCGCTGAGGTCCGCGGCCCGGGCCGCGGGCTCCGGCCCGCCGCTCCCGCTAGCGGCACACGGGCGCGACGCCCGTCATCGACATGAACGCCGTCGACTGGCACCCGGGGTCCGCGTGCGGGCGCCCCGTCGTCCAGTCCACGGCCGCCGGCACCCCGGCGGCCAGCAGGAGCAGGGCCAGGATGCCCGTCGCGGCGCCCTTGCTCAGCCTGCGCACAACACGATCCGTTCCATGTGCGCATGATCACCGAGCACCCGCCGCCCCACAACCCGGGGTGACCGTCCGGTCACCCCGCGCTGCGGGGCCGCCCCTCCGCGGCGAACTCGCACCACACCGCCTTGCCGTCGCCCCGGGGCTCCACGCCCCAGTGCGTCGCCACCGCGTCCACCAGCAGCAGCCCGCGGCCCGTCGTGGCCGCCTCGCCCGGGGTGCGCCGACGCGGCCACACGCTGGAGCGGTCCTTGACCCACAGCCGGATGCGCCGCACCGGCTCCGGCAGCACCTCCATGGTCAGCACCGCTCCGCCGTCCGTGTGCAGCAGCGCGTTGACCAGCAGTTCCCCCGCCGCCAGCTCCACGTCGTCGGCGAGCTCCGACACCCCCCAGTCGCGCAGCGCCTGCCGCAGCGCGTAGCGGGCTTCGGAGAGCCCCTCCGGGTCGGCCTGGTGGACGTACTGGTGGATGCGCGGCGCGCGGTGCGTGCCCGGGTCCGGAGCCCGGCGCAGCACCAGCAGGGCCACGTCGTCCCCGGAGCCCCAGCGCTCCCACAGCCGGTCCGAGAGGTGGTCGGCGAGCGCCCCGGCCTCCTGCGGACCGCTGCGGACGGCATGGGCGAGGGCCTCCATGCCCTGCGTGATGGCGGTGCCGGGCTCCTCGACCAGGCCGTCGGTGCACAGCACCAGCGTCTCGCCGGGCACCAGGTCGAGCCGGGTCTCGGGGAACTCCTCCTGCGCGAACAGGGTGGCCAGCCCCAGCGGCAGCCCGCCGCGCACGTTGGGCCAGCCGGTCCGCCCGTCCGTGTGCCGGATCAGGGGTCCGAGGTGCCCGGCGCGCACGGCCCGTACGCCCCCCGTCGCCAGGTCGACCTGCGCGTACATGCACGTCGCGAAGCGCTCGGTGTCCAGCTCGGCGAGGAACCGCGAGGCCCGGGCCAGGACCGTGGACGGGGGGTGGCCCTCGCCCGCGTACGCCCGCAGCGCGATCCGCAGCTGGCCCATGATGGCGGCCGCGTGCGTGTCGTGGCCCTGGACGTCGCCCACCACGATGCCGACCCGGTCGCGGGGCAGCGAGATCACGTCGTACCAGTCCCCGCCGACCTCCCGCCCGCTCCAGGCCGCGTGGTAGCGGACGGCGATCTCCCCGCCCGTGATCTCGGGGATGCGGCGCGGCAGCATGGCCGCCTGCAGTCCGGTGGCGAACTCCCGCTCCTGGTCGAAGAGGAGGGCCCGCTGGAGCGACTGGGCGACGATGCCCGCCAGGCCCAGGCACAGGTTGCGCTCCTCGGGACTGAACTCCGTGCGGCTGCGGTAGAAGAGCACCAGCCCGCCGATGGCCCGGGCCTGCGCGATCAGCGGCAGGTAGGCCGCGGCCGAGTAGTGGATGCGGCCCAGGTAGTCGCGCAGCAGCGGGAACTCCTCGCCGAGCGCGGACAGCGAGGTGACGAAGCGCGCCTGCCGGGTGAGCACCGCCCGCGACAGCGGCAGCGAGCCGTCCATGCGGGTCAGGTTGCGCTCGCCGAGGACCTCCAGGGACTCCCCGCTCATCGCGATCATCTTCATGGTGCCGCCCTCGACGAGCCCCAGGGCCAGCCCGTCCGCGCCGAGCCGCTCCAGCGCGCCCGCCCCGGTGAGCGCGGCCGTGACGTCGTCGACCGTCACCGCCCGCGACAGGGCGTCCGTGGTGCGCTGCACGATCGTCGTCTGCTGGGCCCGCGCCGACTCCAGCTTGCGCAGCTGCACCGCCTGGGCCAGTTCGGCCGTGGCGTCCCGGACGATCCCCACGATCCGGTACGGGTGCCCGTCCGCGTCCCGCAGCACCCGGCCCTGGGTGTGCGTCCACTGGTCGCGGCCGTCGCGCCGGTGGACCGTGAAGTAGCCGCCGTACGTCTCGCCGCCGGCGGCCAGGGCGGCCACCACGCTGCGGCCCAGCCGCTCGCCGTCGGCGCCGGGCAGGCGCAGGCCGAGCGCCTCCGGGGTGCCGTCGAACTCCTCCGGCTCCAGGTCGAAGACGGCCATCCCGGCCGCGTCGAGGTCGAGGGTGCCGGCGTCCAGGTCCCATTCGAAGCTGCCCATGCCGTTCAGCGCGAGCCGCTCCCCCGGCCCGGTGACGGGGGACTGCCGGCCCTGCCCGGGGCCCTCGCGCTCCGCCGCTGCCAAGACACTCACCACCTAACGGCCGGGCCAGCACGGCTGGGAGATCAGCCGCTCCCACTCCTCGTCAGGATGCCCCGGAAGGGTGCGCCCGGCCTCCCGCCAGCGCGTGACGAGGGACAGGTAGATCGGGGGCTGGGCGGGAGGGGAGGGCGCCGCGTACGGGCCGTGGTCGTAGCCGTGGTCGTAGCCGTGGCCGCGGTCGTGACCGTGGCCGTGGCCGGTGGACCAGCCCGCGCCGGGCTGGTCCTCCGCGGGCCCCCGCACCCGGCCGCCGCCGGGAGGCGTCCCCCTGGGGGAACCTTCCCGGCTGGCGGGAATCCGTACCCAGCCTCTGCCCTGTGCTCTCTCCGCGCTCATCGCGGACCCCTCTCACCCGCGGCTCTCACCGCGGATACGTCTTCGGATGTCCGGCCGGGGCCCGGTCGGTCCGTGCGGCGCCGGTGGAGCCCGGTCGGGCGCGCCGGGTGCCGAGGCGCCCCAGGTCTCCCTTCACCAGTCTCCCCGCCGTGAAGCCCGCACCGTGCACGAATCGCATGGAAGGGCCGAATGAGGGAGCGCTCAGCAGCCCCGCGAAGAACAGTCCCGGCCACGAGGACTCGAACCCGGCGCTCAGTTCGGGCGTCCCGCCGCCGCCCACCGTCGCCAGCGAGGCCCGCAGCCCCGCGTCGAGCACGTCGAGCCGGGCCAGGTCGGGGCTGAAGCCGGTGGCCGCGATGACGTGCCCCGTCTCCACGACCACCGCCTCCCAGGCCGGGTCCGCCAGCTCCAGCCGGGTGCGGTCGCCCACCGCCGCCGCCCGCAGCAGCCGGTGCCCGAGCAGGGCCGGTACGCGCCCCTCGAAGCGCTCCCGCAGCCACCAGGCACCGGCCGGGCCCAGGGCGGTCGCCGCGATCCGCTCCCGGGTGGGGGCGGGCAGCCGGCGCACCGCCCAGGGCAGCTCCGACCACGCCCAGCTGCGCCATCCGGTGCCCAGCCCGCTGTGCGGGGCGCGCAGGGCGCGCAGCGGGGACCGGTCCAGGGGCTGGGGCGGCCCGTTCCAGTTCAGCCGGGGCCGCCGGGCCACCAGCAGGGGGCGCGCGCCCCGCTCGGCGAGCAGGACGGCGGTCTCCAGGGCGGCCTGCCCGGCGCCGAGCACCACGACGTCCTGCCCGGCGAAGCGGGTCAGGTCGCGGTGGCCGCTGCTGTGCGAGACGTGGCCGGGCGGCAGCCCGCGCAGCGCGCGGGGATGGTGGACGAAGGGCATCACCCCCACCGCGAGGGCGACCGTCCGGGCCAGGAGGGGCGGTCCCTCGGCGGTGTGGACGCGGAAACCGTCGCCGTGCGGGGTCACCTCCGTGACGGTCACCTCCTCCACGGCGGGCGCGGCGGCCCGCGCGAACCACATCCCGTACGCGCTGAACGTGCCGATCGGCAGCGGAGTGCCGTGTTCCGCGGTCAGCCCGAGGGTCGCGCAGTAGTCGGCGAGGGTGTGCCGCCCGCCGGGCGCCGACAGGTTGGACGACCAGGGCTCCGACTTGAGGTACATGCCGCCGGGCATGTGGTCGCGCCAGGAGGCCATGGGGCGCCCCAGGAGGCGGACGCCGAGCCCGGCGCCCGCCGCGTGCGCGGCGATGGACAGGCCGTACGGGCCCGCCCCGACCACCACGAGATCGTCCATCCGGGTCACGGCCGCCCCACCCTTCCCGGTCAACGGCTCACCAGCTCGTCCGGTTCGGCCGGCGCCTCCGGCGGGACCGGCCGGGGGGCCGCGGCGCCCTCGCCGGCGGCGGACGGCCCGCTGCCCCGCTGCCGGGGGGCGCGGGCCGCCGCGCGTACGGTGCGGCGGCCGTGGCCGGGGACGCCGCGCAGGACCCGCGCCCCCTTGCCCGCGCCCCGGCCCAGGAAGGCGCCGACCATGGCCAGGAACGGCAGCGGGTCGTCCGCCGCGAACCAGGCCGCCTCCACCCGGCCCCGCTCCCCCACGGGCAGCACCCGCACGGCTCCGGGCCGCCGGCGCTGCCGGGGCGCGGCCCAGCTCGCGCTGCCGGTGGCGGTGCGGGCGCCGGCCCCGGGCGCGGGGCCGGCTCCGGCCAGGGCCCCGCTACCGCGCGCGGACGCGGTCGCGGCGCCGGTGCGGCTCGCCGTCCCCGCCCCGGGCGCGCTCGCGCTCCCGGGCACGGGTTGCGGCCCGGCCGGGGTCCCGGTAGCGCCGCCGGCCGCCGGCGGCGCACCGGCTGCGCCGCGCTCGGGCGCCCGCCGCTGGCCCGCGACGAGCGGCGCGGCGGGAGCCGCCGGAGCACCGGGAGCCGCGGGCGCGACGGGGGCCGGCGGGCCCGCGGCCGCCCCCGTCGGGCGGCGGCGCGGCAGGGAGCCGCCCCGTACCGCCGCCAGCAGCGCGTAGTTCTCCGCGACGAACACCCGGCCCGGCCCGCCCGACGGCTCCGGTACCCGTTGCCCCGTCAGGTCGAGGTACATCGCCTGGACGACGTCCAGCCCGGACGCGTCCGTGAACAGCCGGAACTGCGCTCCCGGACGGGGGTTGAAGTCGACGAGCCGGAAGGTGCCGCGCTCGTCCCGGCGGAAGTCCAGGTCCAGGATCCCCTGGTAGCCGAGGCGTTCGGCGAGCCGCAGCCCCGCCTCCTCGACCGCCGGGTCCGGCAGCCAGCGCCCCACCGCCGTCAGTCCCGTCCGCACCGGCCAGGACATCTCCTTGCGGCCCGACCCGATCAGCAGCGGGTGGCCGCCCCGTCCGAAGGCCCCGTGGAAGAACCAGTCGGTGTCCGGGCCGGCCGGCAGGAACCGCTGGAGCAGCAGCCTGCTCCCGGCCTCGGCGGAGCGCTCGTACAGCCCCCGCGCCTCGGCGGCGCTGTGCACGAGCATGGTGCTCCGCAGTCCCGCGGCCCCGGCGGGCAGCAGCCAGGGGCGGCTCCACTTGGCGATCACCGGCAGTCCGAGCCGCCACGCGGCCTCCGCGGCCTCCGCCCCGCCGGCCGGGACCACGGTCTCCGGGTGGGGGACCTCCCAGCGCGCGCAGAGCCGGGACAACTCGGCCTTGTCGGCCACCCGGGCGGGCAGGTTGTCGGGCTGATGGGGAATCCGGAAACGGTCCGTCAGCATCGGTGCGATCCGCGACACCGCGATCGCGCTGAGGTCGTCCATCGCCACCAGGACCGCGGGCCGCCCGATCCGCTCGGAGACGCCGGCCAGGCACGCCCCCAGCGCCTCGGGCGCCTGCGGGTCCAACCCTCCGTCAGGTCCCGCGTGCACGGCCCGCAGATACCGCGACCGCGCCATGGGCCCCCCTCCGGCCTCGACGACGGCATGGACCTCCACGCCCTTGCGGCCAAGGGATCTGACGGCGCCGAGGGTTCCGTGGTGGAACGGATTGCGATCGAGTCGGAGCAGGACGGCGGGCACATGGTTGGCGAACGCGTGCATGGAAGCGGTGTCTTTCACCTAGTCGGACCAAGCGGGGGTGGTACGCAGCTGCGAATGGCCTACGCAGCATTCACCGGACAGGCCATTCGTCAGATCTGATGTCTAACGTCTGGGGTAAGCACACCGATTCGGGAGAGCTCGGGAGACGCCATGCCCAGACCACGCCACCGACTGGTGAGTACCTGCATCGGTACGGTCACGGCCGGACTGCTCGCCACCGGGGCCGCGCTCGCGGCGCCCGAAGAGGACCGGCCCACGGGCTCCGACATCGCCATGGGCGCCTACCTGGACTACGGACCGCCGGGAGTGGCCCGGATCCCGTACCTGTCGCGCTGGCTGGGCGGCAGGGAGATCCGGGTCGGCCACACCTATCTCCCCGGCGACCAGTGGGCGGGCATCGAGGGGAACGTCTCCTTCCTCGAATCCTGGGCGGCCTGGCGCCGGGCCGCCGACGACCGGATGTTCGTCCTCAACGTGCCCATGCAGGCCCGCAACGAGGACCGGGTGCCCGACTACCAGGTGGCCCAGCTGATCCGGGCGGGCGCCGAGGGCCAGTACGACGCGCACTTCACGAAGCTCGCCCGGCGGCTGGTCGCGCTGGGCGTCCCGGACACGGTGGTCGTGCTCGGATGGGAGATGAACGGCACCACCTACACGCACCGATGCGGGCCGGACCCGGAGCGGTGGAAGGCGTACTGGAAGCGCGTCGTGACCGCGATGCGCTCGGTGCCCGGCCAGGAGTTCAAGTTCGACTTCGCCCCGAACCGGGGGACGGACGCGATCGGCTGGACCCGGTGCTACCCCGGCGACGACGTGGTCGACATCGTCGGGATGGACTCGTACGACCAGGCTCCCGGCCGGACGTTCGACGAGCAGGTCAGCCAGCCGTACGGGCTCCAGCAGCACGTCGACTTCGCGAAGGCACACGGCAAGGAGATCTCGTACCCGGAGTGGGGGCTGTTCCGCAACGGGGACAACCCGGAGTACGTGCGCCGCATGCTGAAGTGGATCGAGCAGCACAAGCCGCTCTACCACACCATCACCGACTACTGCCCGCACGGCGTGTGGCAGTGCAAGCAGAACCCGCAGTCCGCGAAGGCCTTCCGCGACGCCCTGACCCCGCAGAAGCCCGCCCCGGTGACCCCCACCCCCGTGACCCCCACCCCCGTGGTCCCCACCCCCGTCGTCCCGACCCCCGTGATCCCCACCCCGGTCGTGCCCACGCCGGCCGTGCCCACCCCGCAGATCCCGACCCCCCAGATCCCCACGCCCCAGATCCCGACCCCGCAGATCCCGACCCCGCAGGTCCCCACGCCCGAGGTCCCGATGCCCGAGGCGCCGAGCCCCGCCGTCCCCAGCCCGGCCGCACCCAGCCCGGCCGTTCCCTCGCCCGAGGCCACCGCGCCCGAGCCCCCCTCCCCCGAAGCCCCGGCGCCCGAGGTCCCCAGCCCCGCCGCGCCGAGCCCCGCCGCACCCAGCCCCGCCGCACCCAGCCCGGCCGTCCCGTCGCCGGAGGCGTCCCCGCCGGTGCCCCCGGTGTCGGCCCCGCCGTCGCCCGTGCCCCCGAAGCCCCAGCCGCTGCCCGAGAAGCCGCCCGCCAACGGCAGGCAGTGGTGCGTACCGGTCAACTTCGGAGAGTGGCTCTCCAAGCTGGTCGGCAGGCAGTCGGTCTGCGTCCAGGTCGACTGGGGCAAGGACTCCGGCTTCTGGCCCTTCTAGACGACGGGTCATCGCACCCGCAGGTCGTTGAGCCGCGCCCGCCAGTCCCGGGCGGCCGGCAGCGACTCGCGCAGCGCGTCCACCACCCGCTCGCGCCCCGTCACCTGCGACTCGTGCAGCCGCAGCAGGGGCGCGAGCGCCGTCGTGGCCAGCAGGAACCGCTGGTTGACGACCGTCTCGGGCCGCCAGTGGTTCTTGTACGGCTCGCTGCCGCGCAGGAAGCTCACCACCGGCCGGCCGTCGGCCAGGGCCCGCTCCGCCTCGTGGCGCAGCAACAGCGTCCCCACGTCAACCTTCAGCGCCCGCAGGTCCGGGTCGGCCCCGTACAGGTAGCCGCCGCTGAGCCCGGCCGACAGCAGGGTGACGTTGGCCGCGACCACCTTCCCGTCGAGCCGGAACTCGGTCATCCGGCCCTCCCCGGTCCGCACCATCCGCCGGGCGGCCCGGGTCAGGTGCTCGGCGAAGCGCGGCCTGAGGTGTTCGGGGTTGACTCCGCGGCCGCGCCACTGCTTCTCGTGCAGCCGCAGCAGCGACCGTACGGCGCGCGGCACCTCGTCCTCGGTGACCTCGTGCTCCTCGATCCCGGCCGCGTCGGTCTTGCGGAGCTTGGCCCGGACCCGCTGGGCGCCCGAGGACGGCATCCGCCTGACCAGTTCGTCGAAGGGCAGCGCGGGCAGCTCCATGCAGGTGGAGTCGGTGAGTGTGCTGCCGACCCCCGCCCAGTGCTTGCCCAGCCCTTCGGCGGCCGCGCCGGGCCGCACCTCGCGCAGGTCGACGACGGCGCCCCGGGCGGCCCGGTACAGGCCGCGGGCCAGCGCCGGGACGACCAGGTCGGCGTGCTCGGCGGCGACGAGCACGTCGAAGTGGTCGGTGATCGGCCCGCCGAGCGGCACCAGCAGCGGCAGCGGCCGGTGGACGAGCATCAGCGGGGCCGCGCCGACCAGTTCGCCGCCGCGCCGCACCAGGAGGATCCGCAGCCGGCCCTCCCTGCCGTACGACAGCCACCAGGAGTGGAGCCAGGCGTGGCTCTGGAAGGGGGTGGCGGTGGGGCAGCCGCGGACGAGCCGGTTCCACGGCTCTTCCAGCCCGGCGAACTGCCGGGGATCGCGGCACAGCGTCACCGACAGGCCCCCGGTGGAGCCCGCGCTCATCGCACGGACTCCTTCTCCTTGGTCTCGGCGTGGTCGCCCTGGGCGGGCAGCGTGGCGTACTCCTCCACCACGGGCGCGCCGGCGGCGGCCCCGGCGGCCCGTTCCCGGCGCCGCCCGCGCGCGGGCCGGGCCAGCAGCCACAGGCCGCCCAGCAGGCCGCCCGCGCACAGGCCGACGGCCGCGCCGAGCGGGGCGGACGGGGAGGCGGGCTCGGTGGGGGCCACGGCCTGGTTGAACAGGAGCAGCTGGACGCCGGTGTTCTTGGCGGCCTGGTTGCTGCTCAGGGAGAGGGCGTCGGCGACGGCGTTGGCGATGTCGGCGGCCTCGGCGGGGCTCGTGGAGGTGCCGGTGATCGCGATCATCGGGGATTCGGGTGAGGTCTCGGCCCGCACCTGCGTGCGCAGCTCGCGCGCGCTGACGCCGGCGCGCGGCTGCGCGTAGGCGAGGGTGGAGCTGCTGGTGGCGATGCGGGCGTACGCCTGGGCGAAGCCGAGGGCGGTGGCGGGCTCGGTCGTGTCGCCCGGTACGGCGACGACGTAGCTGGTGGCGGCGTACTCGGGGGTCTTGAGCACCCCGTACGCGCCGCCCGCGGCCAGCCCGAGCAGGGCGCAGGCGGGCAGCGGCCACCACGCGGGCGGCGGCAGCAACCTGCGCCGGGAGCCCTTCTTCTCCGGGCGGTGGTCGGACTTCTTCTGGTCGGCGGTGTCGGCCATGAGCGTGCTCGCTTCCTGGGAGTGCAGGGGAGTTCGTCGGGTCCCGGCCGTTGCCCCGGCCGGGGTGTACGTGTACGGGTCAGGCGGGTCCGGGCGGTCCGCCGCCGTCCCGCCCGGTACGGGAGCCCGGGGCGGCCAGGTCCAGGCCCGGCGGACCCTCGGGGGCCGGGCCGCCGGCCGCGGGAGCCGGGGCGGCCCCGTCGACCGGCGTTCCGAGCGCCAGGGCGTAGACGTCCAGGAGCTGCCGGGCGCTGCGCGCGATGTCGTAGCGGCGGACCACCGGCGGGGCCGGCAGCCGCCGCGCACCGGCCTCCATGTGCCCGCGCAGCGCCGCGACCAGCTCCTCCGTGCCCGGCCCGATGCGCCGGGCACCGGGCGCCTGGTCGGGCGGCAGGTCGTCGATGGCCGGGCAGGTCACGTGCAGCACGGGCAGCCCGGCGGCCAGCGCCTCCACCACCGCGAGCCCGAAGGCCTCCTCGCGGGACGGCGAGACGAAGACGTCCATGGCGGCCAGCAGTGCGGGGATGCCGGGGGTGCGGCCGTCGGCGCTGTCGCCGAGCGGGTCCCGCTCCCCCAGCAGGTGGACGCGGCCCTGCGCGCCGAGTTCGGCGGCCAGTCTGCGCAGCGCGGCCCGCTCCGGTCCGTCCCCGGCGAGCAGCAGGTGCGCCCCGGGCAGCGCCGCCACGGCCCGCACCAGGACGTCGAACCGCTTGCCCGGCACCAGCCGGCCGACCCCGCCGACCACGAAGGCCCGCTCGGGCAGGCCGGTCCGGGTCCGGGTGGCGCGCCGTACGCCCTCGTCGAAGCGGAACCGGACGGCTTCGATGCCGTTCGGTACGACGTGTACCCGCGCGGCCGGCACCCCCCACCCCTCCAGCCGGGCGGCCACGGTGTCGGAGACGGCCACGGTCGCCGCGCCCATCCGCTCGCCGGCCAGGTACAGCGCGCGCACCCCGCGCGTCAGCGGCCGGCCCTCGATCTCGTCGTCGCCGAGGGAGTGCTCGGTGGCCACGACCGCGCCGACCCCGGCGAGGCGGGCGGCGAGGCGTCCGTACACGCAGGCGCGGTACAGATGGGTGTGGACGAGGTCGTACCGGCCGCGCCGGATGAACCGGACCAGCTTCGGCAGCGCCCCCAGGTCGCGGTTGCCGGTCATCCCCAGGTGGACCACCCGCACCCCGTCGGCGCGCAGGCCCTCGGCGACCGGCCCGGGGTTGGTCAGCGTCAGGACGTCGCAGGGCATGGGCAGGTGCCGCAGCAGCAGCCGCAGTTGCTGTTCGGCGCCGCCGATGCCGAGGCCGGTGATGACGTGCAGCGCCCTGGCCGATCCGAGGTCCGTCACGTGCTTCACGGGCGCACCCCCCGGCGCAGCTCGCGGGTCTGGTGGCGCAGCTGCTTGATCCGCAGCCGGGCGGCGCCGTCCGCCTGGCTGACGTGCGTGCGCGGCAGGGCGTGCGGGCCGGCGAGCCGGCCGGGGTCGATGGCGCACGCGTACCCGTAGCCGGCGGCGCGGGTGGCGGCGACGACGCGGGCGTCGAGGTGTCCGTACGGGTAGCAGAACCCCGCGGGCACGGTGCCGGTGAGCTCGCGCAGCAGGTCGCGGCTGCCGCGCAGCTCTTGGCGGAGCACGTCGTCGGAGGCGGCGGTGAGGTCCTGGTGGAGCAGTCCGTGGGAGCCGATCTCCTGTCCGGCGGCGGCGGCCTGGCGGATGCCCTCGGCGGTGAGCAGGGGCTTGCGCGGCCCCAGCGGGTCCCAGACGTTGTCGACGCCGAGCCGTCCGGGCAGGACGAACAGGGTGGCGGTGCAGCCGTGGCGGCGCAGCAGCGGCAGGGCCCGGGTCAGGAAGTCGGTGTAGCCGTCGTCGAAGGTGAGGCCGACGAGCCGCTCGGCGCGCCCGGCCGCGCGGGCCCGCAGGAGCTCGCCGACGGACACCCCGCGCAGGCCCCGGGAGCGCAGCCACAGCAGTTGGGCCTCCAGGGCGCGGGGGGTGACGGTGATGCCGTACGGGTCTTCGGCGGGGTCGGTGAACTCGGCGACCGAGTGGTACATCAGGACCCACGGCGCGGCGGCCCGGCGGGTGGGTCGCACCGCGGCGGGGGCCGTGTCGGTGTCAGCGGGCATGGCGGAACCTCTGCGTGAGCTGGGACGAGGACCGGGCGATCTGACCGGGCAGGGCGGTGACTTCGATGGCGCCCACGGCCGTGCCGGTGGCCCCGAACATGGCCGGGACCAGCAGGCAGCCGAGGGCCGCGCTGAGCAGCGGGTCGGGGATCATCGGGCCGGCGATCCATCCGGTGCCGCCGGCCGCCGCGGCGGCCACGCCGAGCCGGCCGATGCTGGCCGCGACCCGGCGGACCTCGATGGCGATGATCCGCGGGCCGAGGCCGGTGAGCAGCAGGACGGCGGTGGCGGTGATGCCGGCCGCGTTGGCGGCGGCGATGCCGTAGGTGCCCCACCAGCCGACGGCGAAGGCTCCGGCGACGACGTTGACGAGCAGTCCGGCGCCCATCGCGAGCGCCGGGAACCAGGTCGGCCGGTCGGTGGAGAAGAAGGGCCGCGACAGTGCGCCGACGAGGCAGTGGCCGAGCAGTCCGAGGGCGTAGACGCGCATCACGGAGGCGGTGGCGAGGGTGTCCTGGTGGGTGAAGGCCCCGCGTTCGAAGAGGACCTGGATGATCTGCGGGGCGTAGCCGACGACCATCGCGGTGCCCGTGAGCACGGCGAGGGAGGCGAGGGCGAGGTCCTGTTCCACCCGGCGCCGGGCCTTCTCCCGTTCCCCGCCGGCCATGGCCTGGGCCACCACGGGGAAGGTGACCGTGCAGATCATCAGCGACAGCACCATCGGCATCTGCGCGACCTTCTGCGCGTAGTTGAGGTGCGAGATGGCCCCGGAGGGCAGCGAGGCGGCGAGGAACCGCTCGACGAGCACCTGCGACTGCCGGAAGACGGCGAAGAAGACGACGGGCGCGATCAGGCCGAACGCGATGAGGGTGGGCCGGTCGCGGTCGCGCTGGCAGCGGGGCGCGCCCTTGACCCGGCCCGGGCCGAAGCCCACGTGGCGGATGAAGGCGGGCAGTTGGACCAGGGCCATCAGCAGTCCGCCGACCGCCACTCCGGCGGCCGCCGCCCGCACCCCCCACAGGCTGTGCAGGGCGACCAGGGTGCCGATGATGCCGACGTTGTACGCCACGTAGATCGCGGCGGGCGGCACGAAGGACCGGTGGGCCCGCAGCGCGGCGCTGAAGTAGCCGGCGATCCCGAAGGACAGCACGGTCAGGGCGGTCAGCCGGGTGCACTGCACGGCCAGCGCCGGGTCGGGCAGGCCCGGCGCGAGGACGGCCACGACCAGCGGCGCGGCCAGCACGAGCACGGTGGCCACGGCGGCGAGGAAGACGGCGAGCCGGGGCAGGGTCGCGGCCACCAGCAGCCGTACGGGGTCCTGCGTGCGGGCGTCCTTGCGGGTGAGTCCGGCGCGGCCGGCGGCCCGCCGGGCCAGGGCGTGGCTGAAGGCGGGCACCATCAGCAGCGCCATGGCGTCCTCGATCAGCAGCGTGGAGGCCATCTCGGGGACGGTCCAGGCGATGAGGAACGCGTCGCTGTCGTGGCCGGCGCCGAAGAGGTGCGCGATCGTCTGGTCCCGTACGAGCCCGAACACCGCCCCGGCCGCGGTCAGTACGGCGGTGACGGCGGCGGCCCGGGCGAGGAACCGGCCGAGCGGAGCCGGTCCGCTCCCGCCGGGCTCCTCGCCGGAGCCGCCGCCGCCCGCGGGGCCGCGGGGCGGGATGCCGGCCGGGGCGCCGGGCGGGGCGGCCGCGGCGCGGCCCGGCCGTGCGCCGTCGCGGCCCCGGCCGTCGCCGGGCGCCGCGGGCGACGGGCCGGGCCGCGGCACGGCGCGGCCGCCGGTGGCCCGTGCGCCGTACGGGGCCGGTGGGTTCTGTACCGCGTGCGGGGCCCGGGGGTCCTGGCCGGCCCGCGGGGCCGGCCGTACGCCGCGGCGCCCGCCGGCGGCCGAGCGCGGCAGGGCGCCCGCCACGAACCCCGGGTCCTGCGACGCCGGTCCGGCCGGCCGGGCGGCGGCGGCGGCCGGCGACGGCGGTGCGGGCGGCGGCACGGCCGGGGCCCCGGCGGGACCGGGCGGCGGGCCCGGCTCGGCCGGGTGCGGCGGACACCCGGCGGCCGCGGCGACCTCCGTCGCCGCGGGCCGCCGCCAGGGCGTCGGGTCCGTCACCGGGGGGCCGGCCCGTCGAGGGCCGGGATCCGGGGGGCCCGGCCCGCGGATCCCGGGTCGGAGAGGGCCCACCAGGCGCCCAGGCCGATGATCACTCCGGTCAGGACGGTGGACGGCCCGCCGATGTCCGCGTAGAGGAAGTCCGTCAGCTGCCACACGAGCAGGCCGACCGCGATCAGCCCGCAGTCCCGCGCGGCCCCGCCCGCGGCGGCCCGCCGCACGCCCGCGACCAGCAGCGCGGCCCAGCCGCCCACCAGCGCGGTCAGCCCGATCAGGCCCTGCTCGCTGAGGACCAGGAGGTACATGTTGTGCGGGGAGAGCAGCGGCTGGCGGACGTAGGCCTGTCCCGCGCCGGCGGTGTCGCTGCCGGAGGACAGTCCCAGCGAGGAGTGGCCGTCCCGGTTGGCCGGGAAGCCCTTGAGCCCCACCCCCGCGGCCGGCCGCTCGCGCCACATCGACTCGGCGGCCGCCCACATCGTGTACCGGTCGGTCACCGACTGGTCGGGGGCGCTGGAGACCTGCGTGATGGAGGCCAGCCGTTCCGCCACCATGTCGGAGCCGACCCCGAGGCCGCCCACCAGCACCACGCCCGCCGCGGTCAGCGCGAGGAGCACCTTCAGCGCCCGCCTGACGCCGGCGAGCAGCATCACCAGGGCCGTCGCGGCGAAGGTCGCGATCCACGCCCCGCGGCTGAACGACAGCACCAGCGGCACCACCAGCGCCAGCGCGGCGCCGGCCGCCGCCCGCCGCGTGCGCCGGGCGCCGCCCGGCGCCAGCGCCACCGCCGTGGCCACGACCAGCCCGTACGCCACCACCGTGGCCATGCCCATGACGTCACCGGGGCCGAAGGTGCCCACCGCCCGGATGTCCTCGCCCTGGTACGAGGCCCCGGTGTGGGTGGCGTACTGGACCACGCCCACCGCACCCTGCGCCAGGGCCAGCACCACGAAGCACCCGGCGGCGATCCGGAACTCCCCCGCGTCGCGCACCAGCAGCACCACGGCCGCCGGGACCAGCACGAAGACCTGGAGGTAGCGCACGAAGCCCGGCAGGGCCGCGTACGGGTCGCCCGCGGTCACCGTCGCCACCGCGAGCCCCACGGCGGGCGCCCCGAGGACCAGCACGCCGAGCGGGGTCAGCCGGCGCACCCGGCCGCGCAGCGCCTGCACCGCGCAGACCAGCACCAGCAGCAGCGAGGCCGCGTCCGCCGGGCCGACCTTCCCGGAGGCGCTCGCGTCGCCCGCCGGGAGCGGGGCGAGCAGGAACAGCACGGTCGCGGCGAGCGGGAGCAGCGGCCAGTGCCGGCGCAGCAGCACCGGCGGCTCGGACCGGACGACACCGTCGGGTGACACGGCGAGGCTCATCAGCTGCCCCCCAGCCGGAAGCGGAAGAAGGAGGCCGCGGTGCGGGCGAGGATGCACAGGTCCTGCCACAGCGACCAGGTGTCGATGTAGTGGTTGTCGAAGCGGGCCCGGTCCTCGATGGAGGTGTCCCCGCGCAGCCCGTTGATCTGGGCGAGGCCGGTGATGCCGACGGGCATCCGGTGCCGGGCCCCGTAGCCGGGGTGGACGGTGGAGAACTTCGCGACGAAGAAGGGCCGTTCGGGGCGGGGGCCGACCAGGCTCATGTCGCCCCGCACGACGTTCCACAGCTGCGGCAGCTCGTCCAGCGAGGACTTGCGCAGGAAGGAGCCGACCCGGCTCATGCGCCGGTCGCCGGCCACCGTCCAGCGGGTGGCGGACTCGTGCGCGTCGGCGCGCAGGGTGCGGAACTTCAGCAGGGTGAAGGGCCGCCCGTACAGGCCGACCCGCTCCTGCCGGAAGATCACGCCCGGTCCGTCGCCCACCCGTACGGCCAGGGCGCAGACGGCCATCACCGGCGCCGCCACGGCCAGCGCGGCCAGCGCGAGCGCGGCGTCGATGCCCCGCTTGCCCCAGCGCTCCAAGGGGCGCGCGGGGCGCGGCAGGAGCGGCTGGACGGCGTACCCCCACAGCTGGTCGGCGGGGTGCGCGACGCGCATGCCGGTGACCCTGGCGGTCCCGGCGGGGTCGGCGAGCCAGAGCCGGCAGCCGTGGTCGCGGAAGAGGCGCACGAGCGAGGCGGTGCGCTCGTCGGCCTCGGGCGGGCGGGTGAACACGGCGTGGCGCACCGCGTTCTGGATGACCGCGCGCCGGATGTCCTCGCGGGTGGTGAGGACCGGCAGTGCGGCGTTGTCCGCGCCGTCCGCGCCGGCGCAGTCGGCCAGGCCGACGGGGCGCAGTCCGTACTCGGGCCGGCCGAGCAGGGCCGCGGCGACCGCGCCCGCCCCCGCGCCGGGGCCGACGACGAGCGTGGAGGCGGGCCGGCGGACGGCGGAGCGGCGGTGCAGCTGGTTGACGAACCCGCGTCCCGCGCACGCCAGTACGACCTGGAGGCAGACGGCGGTCAGCAGCACGCTCCAGCCCAGCGCCCGGCCCGGGTCCACGGCGGCCACGACCGCGGCGGTCCCGCTCCACAGCACGGCGGAACGTCCCGCCAGCGCGGGCAGTTCGACCAGCGCCGAGGGGGCGAGCCGCGGCCGGTACAGCCCGGCCTGGGCGTGCAGCGCGGCCAGCAGCAGGGCCCCGGGCACGGCCGCCGCCACGGGCAGCGCCTCGTTCGGCGGGGCGAAGGCGGGCAGGGCCGCGGCGGTCAGCACGGCGGCCAGCGCGTCGGCGGTGAACCGCGGGAGCACGCCGTCGCGGCGGCGGATCCGCTGCGGCCGGACGGCGGACCGCGCCGGTGCGGCCTTGGGACCGCGCGGGGGGTGGATGGCGGCTCGCGAACGGCGGACGGCCGTGGTGCCGGCGGCTGCGCCGGCGTGCCCCGTGCCGCCCTGCCCGGTGTGCCGGGCTGGTGCGCTGTCCATCGTCATCGGCTGATGCGCTCCTGGTTCGAGGGCCGGGGCCTGCCCAGCAGTTCGTGGTACAGACCGGTGACCGCGTCCGTGGTCCGCCGCACGTCGAAGTCGGTCCGGGCGTGCTGCCGGGCCTGCTCCCCGAGTTCGGCGAGGAGCCTCGGTTCGGCGAGGAGCCGTCCCAGGGCCTTGGCCAGTGCCGTCGGGTCCTCCGCCGGTACCAGGCACAGCCGTCCCTGGCCGGGCGGCAGGCTCTCCCGGGCCCCGCTGACGTCGGAGACCAGGACCGGGCGGCCGCAGGCCATGGCTTCGAGCGGGGCGAGCGCCATGCCTTCCCACCGCGACGGCAGTACAACGAGATCGGCGGCCCGAAGCCACGGTCGGATGTCGGGGGCGGCGCCCGCGAAGTGGACGCCGGCCGGGGCGGTGGTGCGCAGCCGGTCGGCGTCCGGGCCGTCGCCGACGAGGGCGAGCCGGGCCGCGGGCACGCGGCCCAGCAGCTGCGGCCAGGCCCGCAGCAGGACGTCCTGTCCCTTCTGCGGGCAGATCCGGCCCACGCAGACGGCGAGCGGCCCGTCGCCGCGGAGGGCCTCGGGCAGCGGGAGCCGGGCGCGGGCCGCGGCCCGCTCGCGGTCGGGGTCGGGGCCGTCGGGGCGGAAGTGGTCCAGGTCCACCCCGTTGCGGACGACGGACCACCGGGCGGCGATCCCCTCCGCCTCGCCCGCGAGCCGTTCGGCCTCGCTGACGCAGAGCACCCGGTCGGCCCAGCGGGCCGCGTACCGCTCCCAGCGCAGCGCGAGCGCGCCGGTGGCGCCGCCGACCGCGTCGAAGGACCAGGCGTGCGGCTGGAAGACGGTCGGTACGGTCCCGCGTGCGGCGAGCCGTCCGGCCAGCCCGGCCTTGGCGCTGTGCGCGTGGAGCAGGTCGGGACGGACCCGGCGGAGCAGGGACCGGGCGCCGATCACCTCGGCGGCCAGCCCGGGCCCGGGGGCCCGCCCGGCGCGCCAGACGTGCACCTCGGCGCCGGCGGCCCGGGCGGCGTCGGGGAGGATCCCGGCGGGCGGGCAGCCGACGACGGCGCGCAGGCCCGCCGCGCGCTGCGCGCGGACGAGGTCGGCGACGACGCGGGCGACACCGCCGTCGACGGGCTGGACGAGGTGGAGGACGGTGGCGGGTGGTGCTGCCAATGGCTGTGTGGGCACGTGAAGTGGTCCCCTGGGTTCAGCGGCGCGCGTCGGTCTGTACGAAGAGCACGCCGAGGAAATGGCCCTGACTTTCGCCCGTGAACCTGAAGCTCAGACTGCGGGCACCACCGGACAGGGCGGGACTCAGGTCGAACACGTCCGCGTCATATCCGAGATTATTCATATGTTCGGGCTGTCGCACGAACGACTGATGTCCAAAATCCGTGATCGTGGAATTCATAACATCATTGAAAGGATTTTCGGCATCGCTGAGGTTGACCCGGCGTCCGCTGTCGGCCGTCACGCCGAGCGAGTCCCCCAGGACCCCGCGGTCCCCGTCGTACCCGACCACTCCGACCCGCCCCGCGGCCCCGGGCGGAGCGTCCAGCCCGGTGAGCTCGACCGTCCCGTCGCCGGCCCGGGCGGCCAGCGCCTCGAACCCGTCCCACAGCGAGATCCGGCGCACCGGCTCCCGGGGGTCCTCGTAGGCGACGACCAGCGTCCAGCCGCCCCAGGCCCCGACCTCCGAGTGCCCCATGGCGATGTTGACCTGGGCGACCGTCCACATCCCGGCCCCGCCCCTGCGGACCAGCGGGGTCACGTCCGCGCTGGCCTGGTAGGCGTCGCTGCCCGCGTCCGTCCGGTGGCCCATCACCGTGTCGGCCAGGACCTCCTTGTACGCGCCGCCCGGCTCCGCGACCAGCACCCGCCCGTTGTCCTCGGGCGGCTTCTGCTCGCCCACCCGCAGGTTCCCGCCCCAGTAGAGCCGGGCGTAGGAGACCTTGGCACCCTGCGGCACCTTGAGCTCGGCGCGGGTGGAGTTGTAGGTGTCCGGGTCCTCGTCGACCTCGCTGTAGAACATCTCGTAGTCGCCGTTGACCCCGGCCGCGCCCCGCTCGACCTCGGCGCACGAAGCGGCCCGGGGCGACTCCTCGCGCCGGCAGCCGATGCCCGCGTTCGAGGCCCTGACCAGTCCGCCGTGCTGCACGGCCTGGTAGCGCTGGGCGAACGGGACCCGGGGCAGTTCGCGGGGAGCGGGGACCGCGGCCGCCGCGGTCGGAACGTATCCGGAAAGTGCGAGGCAGGACAGCAGGCCGAGCGCGCCGAGGATTCTGCGGGAGGAACCCATGACCCTGTCTCCATTTTCGATCAGGGGGACAAAACAGGAGTGAACTTTGTCAGAAATCAGGCTGGAAATCACGTCGGACTCGCTCGTACGGCCTTTCGGGCTACGGCACGCACCCTCTTACCCGGCAGGTCGTTATGACGAGCACCATTGTTCGAACGGAAAGAAATGCCGGAGCCCGGGAAGCGGCCGGCGCGCGGCGCCCCCGCCACCGCTTCCGCCCTGCCCGGACGCGGGGTCCGGCGGTCCGCGCGGAGCCGCCCGAACGTCAACCGGGCGGCTCGAAACGGCGGCATCCGGGTGAAGCGTCGAAACCCGGAGCCGGGCCGGACCGTTGATCCGAGTGCTCCAGTACCGGGCAATCCTGCAAAAAAGGGACGATAATGATCAAGAAGTTTGTGGCTGGCGCAGCGGTTGCCGCCTCCGTCGTGGGCCTCGGTGCCGCCATGGCTCCGCAGGCGATGGCCATCGGCAACGACGGCGGCATCAACACCGTCAACGGCAACGGAGCCTCGCAGATCTACGGCAACCAGGCCACCTACGGCAACATGAGCCCGCAGATGGCGCTGATCCAGGGCTCGCTCAACAAGCCCTGCATCGCCCTCCCCGCGAAGGCCAACGTGCAGTCCGTGCTGGCCCTGGTCAACGTCGGCGTCCAGGACATCCCCGTCCTGTCCAGCCCGCAGAACCAGCAGTGCACCGAGAACTCCACCCAGGCCAAGGGCGACGAGGCCCTGTCGCACATCCTGGACAACATCCCGATCCTCTCCGGCAACGTCTCCTCCGGCAGCTGATCGAGGCCCGTGCCCGCGAGGCCGTCGCACCTTCGGGTCGCGGCGGCCTCGCCGCGTGTCGGGCCCCTTCCGGCCCACCCGCATAAAGACCCGGCAAATCTCCCCGGCGCCTGGAATTACGGCCCGGCACCGGAGTGAATTGTCGAGCGGTCTCCGGAAAATCGCGGTTTCTTTTCACCCCGCCACTCGTTGTTATTTCTGCAGTGGATACGCCTCTGCGGGAAGGATCGAAATCACATGACGTACAAGAAGGCAGTGGTGCTGGCCGCCGGCGTTCTGATGGCCGCCGGTGCAGCCTCCCCGGCCATGGCCGACGCCGCGGCCGAGGGTGCCGCCGTGGGCTCCCCGGGCGTCCTGTCCGGCAACCTGCTCCAGGTCCCGGTGCACATCCCGGTCAACCTCTGCGGCAACACCGTGAACGTGGTCGGCCTGCTGAACCCCGCGTTCGGCAACACCTGCGTCAACGCCTGACGAAGCGCTTCCGCCCGCGAGGGCGAACCTCCTCGGGGTGGCCTCGGAGTGCACGGCGGTGCACTCCGGGGCCACCTTCGATTCAGCACCGGCGCCCGCGCCGGTAGACAGGGAAGGACCCATGCGACAGGTACTGAGCCGACAGGTACTGGGCAAGGGGATGCTCACGGCGGCAGCCGCTTCGAGCCTGCTGTCGATCGCCACCGGCGCGGCCTACGCGCACCCCGGGGCCACGTCCGAGGTCTCGCATTCGCCGGGCGTGCTGTCCGGCAACAGCGTCTCGGTACCGGTCACCTTCGCCCCGAACGTGTGCGGCAACAGCGTGGACGGTGCGGCGGCCCTGAACCCCGCGATGGGCAACACCTGCGCCACGACCACCGGTACGGACGCCGGCCCGGGCCACGACTACGCGCGCTACCTCAGTCCCGAGCACGCCGAGGCCTTCGAGCGGTACCTCGACGAGCACCGGGGCCGGCACGCACTGCCGGAGCGGCGGCACGAGGAGGCCTCCCACCCGGCCCCGCGCCCCGACGGCCCCCGGCACGCGGCCCCCCGCCAGGAGGAGGCGCGGCCCGAGCAGCCGCGGCCCGAGGGCCCGCGCCACGCGGCCCCGCGCCACGACGAACCGCGCGACCGGGGCGGCTACGGCGGCCCCGAGGAGGAGGAGACCGAGGAGGACTGCGACGAGCACCCCGAGGCCGCCCCGCCCGCGCACCACACCCCTCCGGCCCACCACGCCCCGCCGCCGCCCGAGCCCGTGGACGTCCACCCGGCGCCCGCGCCGCCGCCGGCGGTGCACGAGGTGCCCGTACCGCTGCCCGCGCCCGAGCCCGTCCCGGCCCCCGCCGAGGAGCCGCCCCGGACGCTGCCCGCCCCGCTGCCCGCGCCCGTCCCCGTCGGGGAGGAGGGTCCCGCCGCGCACCCGCCGCACGGGAGCCTGCCCGTGGAGCGGGAGCACCCGGCGCCCGCCCCGCTCCCGGCCCCCGAGGCGGGGCCGCCCGCCGACCAGCCGCCGGCCGCCCCCGCCGGCGACACCCCGGTGCACCTGACGCCGGCCCCGGCCCCCGCTCCGGCGCAGCCGCCGGCGCCCGCGCCGGAGCGCGCCCCCGCCCCCGTGAGCACGGCCGGGCCCGTCCTGGCCGAGACCGGCGCGGGCCGGCCCGGCGCCGCGGCGGCCCTCGCCTCGGCGCTGGTCCTGGGCGGCGCCATTCTGTACCGGCGGTCCCGTATCGCCTGACCTTAAGGGACGGTAATCGGAATAAATATCGGCCGGAGAATCCCTCGTCGGATTCTCCGGCCGCTGTCGTGCACTCGCTCGACCGCGTTTCCGTAGCGGGTGGGAATCGTTACCCAGGGCGAAAGCGGCGCGACGGTCGCCGCTGGAAAAGGATTTCGATAATGAAGCTCACGAAGGTCGCCGCTGTCGTCGTCGGCTCCGTCGCCGCCCTCGGCGCCACCGCCCCCGCGTTCGCCGCCGACGCCCAGGCCGCGATGCCCCCCATGAGCCTGACCAGCGGGGTGACGGACACGCTGAACGCGGTCTCCCCGGTGTCCGAGCACCTCCCCGAGACCGTGGGCGCCGGGCTGGCCGAGCAGAACGGCCACATCAACAAGGTCGTGGGCACGGTCCAGAAGGTCAACAAGGTCCGCAACGACGTCCCGGGCGAGCTCCTCGGCCTGGCCAACGGCGCCACCCAGGCCTCCCCGATGCTCGGGGGCGTGAAGCTCAACGGCGGCAACGGCTGAGCCGCCGGCCAGGACCGCGGCCGACATGACTGTGGGCGCCACCGGCGAGGCCGGGGCGCCCACAGTCGGTCGTGCGCAGGCGTCAGTCGTTGACGCAGACGTTGCCGAACGCGGGGTTCAGCAGGCCGACGACGTTCACGGAGTTGCCGCACAGGTTGACCGGAACGTGGACCGGGACCTGAGCCAGGTTGCCCGAGAGGACACCGGGGGAACCCACGGCCGCGCCCTCGGCCGCGGAGTCGGCGGAGGCGGCGCCGGCGGCACCGGCCGCGGCGAGACCGGCGGTGGCCAGGACCAGGGCGGCCTTCTTGGCAGAGTTCATGGGAAGTGCACCTTCTGTTCGACGTTCTGCCCCGATCCGGGGCTCACACCGAGCGAAACGGTCCATCTTCCCCGGCGACACGGTTCCGCACGCGATCAGACCTGTTCAGCCCAATAGTCGTAACCGCGTGCGGATTCGATCGGCTCCCGGCGGCTACGGAACGTCTGGGATGTCGGGAATCGCAGGGATGTCGGGGATCGCCGGAACCGCGCCCGTGGGCAGGGCCGGAACCGTGCCGACCGGCGGCACCTTGGGCACCTCGACCGGCGGCAGCTTGATCTCGGGCACTCCCGGCACGGCGGGCAGCGCCGGCAGCTTCGGGATCTCGATGGGCGGGAGCTTCACCCCGGCGGGCAGCAGCCCCTCCAGGGACTTGAGGAGGTCCGCGATCGTCTTGCTCAACCCGGCGAGGAGGTCCTCGACGGGGCCGGCGGCGGCCCGTTCGTCGGTCCGGGCGATCGCGTCGATCTTCTGCTGGACCTCCGCCACGCGCCGGGTGACCTCCGCTGAGCCGGAACCGTCCGCGGCCACGGCCGGGGCGATCGCGCCGGACAGTATGACGGCGGCGAGGGCCGACGGGACGAGGAGTCGGGCGCGGGACGGCGTGGTGCGGTGCATGGAGGTTCCTTACGCGTGGTGGCAGACGGACCCGAGCGATCCGCCTCCTTACCCACCGTGCAACAAGCCGCACGGACCGCAACCGGAGCCGTCGCGGTACCGGCTGCGTACGGGCTTCGCGCAGGCGTCCGGAGCGCTCTCACCCGGTCCGGGGAAAACCCGGGGCGCCGCAGGCCGTTTGAGTGAAGCAACGGAACCAACCCCCTGCCGGGGCAGTTGACCAGGGCGCTCCACTAGCGGGCACTCGTGCGACAGAAGGATCAAGATGTTCAAGAAGTTCATGACCGCCGCCGCGGTCTCCGCCGTCGCGATCGGCGCGGGCGCCGCCGCCGCGGCCCCGGCCATGGCCATCGGCAACGACAACGGCGTCAACACGGTCAACGGCAACGGGTCGCAGCAGATCTACGGCAACCAGAAGACCGCCGGCGACATGAGCCCGCAGCTCGGCCTCGTCCAGGGCACGCTCAACAAGCCCTGCATCGGCCTCCCGGCGAAGATCAACGCCCAGTCGCTGGTCGCCCTGGTCAACGTCGGCGTCCAGGACATCAACGTCCTGTCCAACCCGCAGAACCAGCAGTGCACCGAGAACTCCACCCAGGCCAAGGGTGACGAGCCGCTCTCGCACATCCTCGACAACATCCCGGTCCTCTCCGGCAACGGTTCGATCGGCAGCTGATTTCCGCCACGCCCGCGGAGTGACGCAGAAGGGCCCCGGCAGCGTCCAGCTGCCGGGGCCCTGGCACGCCCGGGCGGTCAGGAGGTCCAGAACTCCCACCAGCGGGTGAGGACCAGCATGCCGATCACGCCGAGGTGCAGGGCGGGCGGGGCCCAGCCGAACTCGGTGAAGAAGCCGCGCAACGGGCCGGGGGCGGGCAGGATTCCGGTGCGGACGGTGTGCGCGGTGACCGCCCAGAACATCAGCAGGGTCGCCACCCAGGCCAGACAGCACCACAGGCACAGGGCGTTGATCTCGTAGAGCGACTGGACCATCAGCCAGGAGCAGAAGCCGACGCCGAAGAGCGTGCCCGCGTTCAGACCCAGCCAGAACCAGCCCCGGTAGCGGGCGCCGGCCAGCAGGCCCGCGCCGACGCAGACCACGACGGCGTAGGCGACCAGGCCCAGCATGGGGTTGGGGAAGCCGAAGGCCGCCGCCTGGTCGCTCTTCATGACGCTGCCGCAGGAGACGACCGGGTTCAGGCTGCAGGCGGGCTTGAAGTCCGGGTCCTCCAGCAGGAGGAACTTGTCGAGGGTGATCACCCAGGAGGCCAGCACCCCGGCGGCGCCGGTGACGGCCAGCAGCCAGGCCAACCCCCGGGGCGCCGCTTCCCGTTCGCCCTCGTCGTGCGTGCGGGGCCGTCCCTGCTGGCGGGGGACGCCCACTGTATTCGTTGCCATGCGGCCCATAGTCCCCCGCTCCCTACCAGAGCCGGGCCAACCATGCCTATTCGTACGCAGGTTGACCTGAAGGTGTGGCGGGAACCCCTGATGCTTCCCGGACGTTTTACCGAATCCCGGACGTGATGTCAGGCGGAGGGGCTACGTTGAGCACCTGCCGAGTGACTCGCTGCGACGGCCTGGAGACCCACCTTGAGCGATCCGTACGAGACAACCGAGGCCCACCTCGACCGACTCCTGGGCCGCGCCCTGAACTCCTTCGACCTGCCGGACCCGTTGGTGGAGCGCCTCGGTACGGCGCTCGCCCACAGCTCCTCCCTCTACACCACGCACCGCTCCCCCGCCACCGGTGCCTGGCGGGAGAGCCACCGGCACACCTACCTGCTGGCCGACGGCGGGTCGGTGTCGCTGTGGGAGCTGGCGTACCGGCAGGAGAGTGACCGGGCGGTGCGGTACGAGGTCTTCGCGAGCAGGGCGGAGATCCGTCCGGCCGTGGTCCGGCTCTTCGGGGAGGCCCCGGCCGAGGCCGCCCTGGACCCGGCGCCGCTGCCGGGGGACGCGGAGCCGGGGCGCGATCCTGCGGGGCTGAGCGCGCTGTTCGCGGCCGCGGACCGGTGCCGGCGGGAGTACACGGTGGAGGAGTCCGCCGACCACGCCCGGCGGGTGCTGCGGCGCGCGGAGAACGCGGACCGGCCGGGTGCGCAGGTCGCGGCGCGGCTGCGGTCGGCGTACGGCCACCGGATCACGCAGGCCTTCGGCACGCGGGCGTCCCTGCCGGGCGGCCGGGACGCGGGTTTCAGCCTGTACGAGCACGCCTTCGTGCTGCTGGACGGGGCCGAGGTCAGCCTGTGGGAGGTCGAGCACACGGCCACGCCGGACGGGCGGCACATGTGCGAGGTGTACGAGAGCGAAGAAGCCGCGCGCGGAGCCATGCGGCTCCGCGCGCGGGTGCGGTGAGGGCGGCGCGGGGGGTCAGGCCGCGGCGGCGACCTCCGCGGCGCCGGCCTCGCGGGCGGCCGGGGGCTGCGCCGGGCCGGAGGTCCGGCGGGTGCCCTTCAGCAGGACGACCAGCGCGGTGGTGGTGAGCGTGCCGGCGGCGATGGCGATCAGGTAGAGCAGCGGGTTCCCGGTCAGCGGGAGGACGAAGATGCCGCCGTGCGGGGCCCGCAGGGTGCACTCGAAGGCCATCGACAGGGCTCCGGTGACGGCGCCGCCGACCATCGAGGCGGGGATGACGCGCAGCGGGTCGGCCGCGGCGAAGGGGATGGCTCCCTCGCTGATGAAGGAGGCTCCGAGGAACCAGGCGGCCTTGCCGTTCTCCCGCTCGGCCTTGGAGAAGAGCCGGCCCCGGACGGTGGTGGCCAGGGCCATCGCGAGCGGCGGGACCATGCCCGCGGCCATCACGGCGGCCATGACCTTCATGCTGCCCTCGTTGGGGGTGGCGAGGCCGCCGACGGCGAAGGCGTAGGCCACCTTGTTGAGCGGGCCGCCGAGGTCGAAGCACATCATCAGGCCGAGGATGACGCCGAGGATGATCGCGTTGGCGCCGGAGAGGCCGGACAGCCAGTCGGTGAGGGCCTGCTGGAGCGAGGCGACGGGCTTGCCGATGACCAGGAACATCAGGAACGCGGTGACGGCCGAGCCGATGAGCGGCAGGACGACCACCGGCATGATCCCGCGCAGCGGGGTCGGGATCCTGATCCGCTGGACGGCGAGGACGGTCCCGCCCGCGATGAGGCCGGCGATCAGGCCGCCGAGGAAGCCGGCGTTGATGGTGACGGCGACGGCGCCGCCGACGAAACCGGGGACGAGGCCGGGCCGGTCGGCCATGCCGTAGGCGATGTAGCCGGCGAGGACCGGGACGAGGAAGCCGAAGGCGAGACCGCCGGTCTGGAAGAGGAGGGCGGCCCAGCTGGCCGCCTCGGTCCAGACGAAGTGCTCGGCGACGGACGGGGCGGTGTTGATCTCGTACCCGCCGATGGCGAAGGCGAGCGCGATGAGGAGGCCGCCGGCGGCGACGAAGGGGACCATGTAGCTGACACCGGACATGAGCCAGGTGCGCAGCCGGGCCCCGTACCCGTCGGCTTCTTCGCCGGTCCGCTCGACGGGGGTCGGGGCGTGGCTCTCGACCTCGCCGCGGGCCGCCTTGTCGCGGGCTTCGGCGAGGAGTTCGGCGGCCCGGTTGATGCCGGCCTTGACGCCGGTGTCGACGGTGGGCTTGCCGGCGAAGCGGGCGCGGTCGCGGACGGGCACGTCGTGGGCGAAGACGACGGCGTCGGCCGCGGCGATCTGCTCCGGGGTGAGCTTGGTGAAGCCGGCCGAGCCCTGCGTCTCGACGGTGATGTCGATGCCGGCCTCGGCCGCGGCCCGGGTGAGCGACTCGGCGGCCATGTAGGTGTGGGCGATCCCGGTCGGGCAGGAGGTCACGGCGACGACCGCGAAGCGGTCGCCGGCGGGGGCGGCCGGCTCGGCGGGGGTGGTCGCGGGGGCCGGGGCGGACGCCGGGGTGGGGGCCGGAGCCGGGGCCGGGGTGGGCTCGGGGTCGCCGGCGATCAGGGCGGCGGCCTGGGCGGGGGTCCGCGCGGAGCGCAGGGCTCCGACGAATTCGGGGCGCATCAGGCGGCGGGCCAGCGAGGACAGGATGGTGAGGTGGGCGTCGTCCGCGCCGGCCGGGGCGGCGATCAGGAAGACCAGGTCCGCCGGGCCGTCGGGGGCGCCGAAGTCGATGCCGGCCGGGGCGCGGCCGAAGGCCAGGGTCGGGGCGCTCACGTGGGCGGACCGGCAGTGCGGGATGCCGATCCCTCCCTCCAGGCCGGTCGGCATCTGCGCCTCCCGTGCCGCCACGTCGGCGAGGAAGCCGTCCAGGTCGGTGATCCGGCCCAGCTCCCGCATCCGCGTCGCCAGGGAACGCGCCGCCTCCTCCTTCGAGTCGGCGGACAGGTCGAGGTCGACCAGTTCGGGGGTGATCATCTCGCTCATCGCGGGCTCCTTTGCGCGCGTCAGACCGCGGTGGGTTCGGACAGGGGGAGGTCCAGGGGCAGGTCCTGGGTGACGCGGACCGCGTCGGGACGCAGGTCCGAGGGGGTGGGCATGGCGCTGCCGGGCAGCTGGACCGCCGCCGCGCCGTGGGCCAGGGCCGAGGCGAGGGCGTCGGGTCCGGTGCCGCCGGCGATGAGGAAGCCGGCGAGGGAGGCGTCGCCCGCCCCGACGTCGCTGCGGACGGCGTCGACGGGTGCGGTGCCGTGGAAGGTGCCCTGCGCGCAGACCAGCAGCTGGCCGTCGCCGCCGAGGGAGGCCAGGACCGCGCCCGCGCCCAGGGAGCGGAGCTCCTCGGCGGCCTTGACGGCGTCGCCGAGGGTGGCCAGGGGGCGGCCGACGGCTTCGGCGAGCTCGGAGGCGTTGGGCTTGACCACGTCCGGGCGGGCCGGGAGGGCCGCGACCAGGGCGGGGCCCGAGGTGTCCAGCGCGATCCGGGCGCCCGCCTCGTGCGCCCGGGTGACCAGGTCGGCGTACCAGCGGGGGTCCAGGCCGCGCGGGAGGCTGCCGCAGCAGGCGATCCAGGAGGCGGCGGCGGAGCCGGTGCGGACGGTCTCCAGGAGCAGCGCCGACTCGTCCGGGGAGAGCTCCGGACCCGCCGCGTTGATCTTGGTGAGGGTGCCGTCCGGTTCGGCCACGGAGATGTTGGAGCGGGTCTGGCCGGCGATGGAGACGGCCGTGACGTCCACGCCCTGGGCGGTGAGCAGTTCGGCGAGCAGGGCGCCCGGAGCGCCGCCCAGCGGGAGGACCGCCGTCGTGCGGACGCCCGCGGCGGCCACGGCGCGGGACACGTTGACGCCCTTGCCTCCGGGGTCGACGCGGTCGCCGGTGGCGCGCAGCACCGCGCCGCGGTCCAGCGAGGGGACCTCGTAGGTCCGGTCGAGGGAGGGGTTGGGGGTGACGGTGAGGATCATACGAGCACAACTTCCGTACCGGCGGCCTCGATCGCCGCGTGCTGGGCGGGGGCGAGCCCCGTGTCCGTGATGAGGAGGTCGACCTCGGCGAAGGAACCGAACCGCGCGAAGTGCTCCTGGCCGGCCTTGGCGGAGTCCGCGAGGAGGACGACCCGGCGGGCGGCGGCCATGGCGGCGCGCTTGACGGCCGCCTCGGCGAGGTCGGGGGTGGTCAGGCCGCCCTGCGCGCAGAAGCCGTTCGTCGCGAGGAAGAGGACGTCCGCGCGGATCTCCGCGTACGCGCGCAGCGCCCAGGCGTCGACGGCGGCGCGGGTGCGGTGGCGCACCCGGCCGCCGACGAGGTGCAGGTCGACGCCGGTGTGGTCGGCGAGGCGGGCGGCGACGGGGAGCGCGTGGGTGACCACGGTCAGCGCGGACTCGACGGGGATCAGGGCGGCGAGGCGGGCGACGGTGCTGCCCGCGTCGAGCACCACGCTGCCGCCGTCGGGGAGCTCGGCGAGGGCGGCGGCCGCGATGCGGTCCTTCTCGCCGGCGGCGGTGGCCTCGCGTTCGCTGAGGTCCGGCTCGAAGTCGAGCCGGCCGGCCGGGATGGCACCGCCGTGGACGCGGCGGACCAGGCCGGCCCGGTCGAGGGCCTTGAGGTCGCGGCGCACGGTCTCGGCGGTGACCTCGAAGCGGTCGGCGAGGGAGAGCACGTCCACCCGGCCCGCCTCGCGGGCGAGGCGGAGGATCTCCTGTTGACGCTCCGGTGCGTACATGTGGCTTTACGTCCGTTCCATGCCCGAGTCTGTGACTTCCCCCCGAGAGTACGCCCCCACAGGTCCCGAAACAAAGAAAAACGGACATGCCCGCCATCAAAGGCGGGCATGTCCGTGAAGTGGGGCCGAAGGGCCCGGGCCCTCAGACCGCGGGGACCTTCGCCGGGGCCGGTGCCGGTGCCCGGCCGTCGGCCTGAGCCGGGACCGCGGGGGCGGCCGGGGCGTCGGGGCCGCCCTCGCGGTGCTCGGAGGGCACCGCCTTGCGCGGCAGCATGAACATCACGGCGAAGATCACCAACAGCACGGCCACGACCCACCACAGGGCGCCGCGGAAGGCCTCGACGTAGGGGGAGCCGAAGACCGTGTCGTCGTCGATCAGGCCGAAGAAGACCACCGAGGTGAGGCCGAGGCCCAGCGCGTTGCCCATCTGGCCGGTGGTGTTGATCAGGCCGGAGGCGGAGCCGGCGTGCTCCGGCGGCACCTCGGAGAGCACGGTGTCGGTCAGCGGGGCCACGATCAGGCCCATGCCGATGCCCATGACGACCAGGGGGGCGGCCATCTGCCAGGACGCGATCCCCATGCCGTAGTGCTGCGACTCCCAGATGTAGAGGAGCAGGCCCGCGGCCATGGTCAGCGCACCGGCCTGGAGCACCTTGCGGCCGAAGCGCGGGACGAGCTTCTGCACCGAGATGCCCGCGGCGGCCGAGACGGCGACGGAGAAGGGGATGCCGGTGGTGCCGGCGCGCAGGGCGCTCCAGCCGAGGCCCATCTGCATGTACAGGGTCCAGACCAGGAAGAAGATGCCGGTCGCGATGCCGAAGGTCAGCTGGACGGCGATGCCGCCGGCGAAGCTCTTGACCTTGAAGAGGGACAGCTCGACGAGGGGCGAACCGTCCTTCTTGATCTTGTACTTCTCGTAGGCGATGAAGCCCGCGAAGACGACCGGCGCCAGGGCCATGCACACGAAGCCCCACAGCGGCCAGTCGTTCTCCCGGCCGTGCGTGAGCGGGAAGATCAGCATGACCAGCGCGAGGGTGGCCAGCACCACGCCGACCAGGTCCAGGCGCAGGGCCCGGGGGGCCTTGGACTCGGTGATGAACTTGCGGCCCAGGAGCACGCCCGCGATGCCGACGGGCAGGTTGATCAGGAAGATCGGACGCCATTCGAGGCCGAACAGGTTCCACTCGGTGAGCAGCGCGCCCAGCATGGGGCCCGAGACGGCGCCGAGGCCCACGATGGCGCCGAACAGGCCGAAGACCTTGCCGCGCTCGTGCGGCGGGAAGGTCACGTGGATGATCGCGAGGACCTGCGGGACCATCAGGGCCGCCATCGCGCCCTGGAGCAGGCGGGAGGAGACCAGCATCGCCGGGTCGGCGGCGATGCCGCAGAGCAGCGAGGCGGCGGTGAAGCCGGTGATGCCGACGAGGAAGAGGCGCTTGCGGCCGTAGATGTCGCCGAGACGGCCACCGGTGATCAGGCCCGCGGCGAAGGCGAGCGCGTAGCCGGCGGTGATCCACTGGATCGCGCTGGTGGAGGCGCCGAGGTCCTGGCGCATGCTGGGGATGGCGATGTTGACGATCGTGACGTCGACCAGGTCCATGAAGGCCGCGGTCATCACGATGGCGAGCGCCAGCCAGCGGCGGCGGTCGGCGGACGAGCCGCCCGGCGCGGGAGCGTCGTGGGGGCCGGCGGCCGGCGCCGCGCCCGGGTCCGGCGGCGCGGCCGCGTTCCGCTCTTCTCGTACGGGCCCGTTCTCTCTTCCGGGCGATGCGTGGGACGTCTCGGTGCTCATGGAGAGAAACGTAGACGGCATCTAGGTCACCCCGTGTCCTCGTTCGCTGGCAGCCTGGAGGGCATGACCGACACTCCGGCACGGCTCCTGTCCCTGCTGTCCCTCCTCCAGACCCCGCGCGAATGGCCCGGCAGCGAGCTGGCGGAGCGGCTGCGGGTGAGCCCCCGGACGATCCGGCGGGACATCGGGCGACTACGGGAGCTGGGGTACCCGGTGGAGGCCACGCTGGGCGCGGACGGCGGGTACCGGCTGGTGGCCGGGGCGGCGATGCCGCCGCTGCTCCTCGACGACGAGGAGGCGGTGGCCATCGCGGTGGGGCTGCGGGCGGGCGCCGGGCACGCCATCGAGGGGATCGAGGAGGCCTCCGTACGGGCGCTGGCCAAGCTGGAGCAGGTCCTGCCCTCGCGGCTGCGGCGGCGGGTGGGCGCGCTCCAGTCGGCCACCGTCGCGCTGAGCCGGGGGGACGGGGCGAGCGTGGACCCGCGCACGCTGACCGCGATGGCCTCGGCGGTGGCCGGGCCGGAGCGGCTGCGGTTCGCCTACCGGGCGCGGGACGGGGTGCGGTCGCGGCGGGTGGTGGAGCCGTACCGGCTGGTGAGCACGGGGAGCCGGTGGTACCTGGTCGCGTACGACCTGGAGCGCGGGGACTGGCGGACCTTCCGGGTGGACCGGGTGGCGGAGGCGTTCGCGACGGGGGCCCGGTTCGCGCCGCGCGAGCTGCCGATGGAGGCGGAGGAGTTCGTCCGGCGGGGGCTGCGGGGCGGGGAGACGTACGCGGTGGAGGTCACCTTCGCGGCGGGGCCGGCGGAGCTGCCGCAGTGGCTGCGGGAGGCGGCGGTGGAGGGCGACGGTGGTACGGGTGCGGTCGGAGGTGCGGGTGGTACGAGTGCGGGTGGTGTGGGCACGGGCGCAGGCAGTGCGGGTGCGGGTGGTGTGGGTGCGGGCGGTGGGGGCGCGGGCGGTGGGGGCACGCGGGTGCGGTTCGAGAGCGGGGACGCGCCGGAGTGGCTGGCCGCGCGGCTGGCGCTGACGGGGTTGCCGTTCACGGTGCAGGCCCCGGCGGCGCTGGCGGCGGGTGCCCGCGCCCTGGCGGACCGGCTGGCCGGGGCCGGGGGGTAGTCGGGGAGGGGGCAGGGCAGGGGGGAGCCCCGGCACCTGGGGGGGATAGGTGCCGGGGCTCGTCTGGGGGGGGGTGGGACGGATCAGGCCACGGCGTCGAAGCCCGTGTCGTGGGCCATCTTCTTCAGCTCCAGCAGCGCGTGCTTCTCGATCTGGCGGATGCGCTCACGGGTCAGGCCGTGCTGCTTGCCGACCTCGGTCAGGGTCCGCTCGCGGCCGTCGTCGATGCCGTACCGCATCTTGATGATCGACGCCGTGCGCTGGTCCAGCTTGCCGAGGAGGTCTTCCAGCTCCTCGCTGCGCAGCAGCGAGAGCACGGACTGCTCGGGCGAGATCGCCGAGGTGTCCTCCAGCAGGTCGCCGAACTGCGTGTCGCCGTCGTCGTCCACGCCCATGTTCAGGCTGACCGGGTCACGGGCCCAGTCCAGCACGTCGCCGACGCGCTTCTCCGTCGTGTCCAGCTCGGCGGCGATCTCCGCGTGCTCCGGGTCCCGGCCGTTCTCCCGGTTGAACTCGCGCTGGACTCGGCGGATGCGGCCGAGCTCCTCGACGAGGTGGACGGGGAGGCGGATGGTGCGGGACTGGTCGGCGATGGAGCGGGTGATGGCCTGGCGGATCCACCACGTGGCGTACGTGGAGAACTTGAAGCCCTTGGCGTAGTCGAACTTCTCGACGGCGCGGACCAGGCCGGCGTTGCCCTCCTGGATGAGGTCGAGGAGGGGCAGCCCGCTGCGCGGGTAGCGGCGGGCGACCGCTACGACGAGGCGCAGGTTGGACCGGATGAAGACTTCCTTGGCGCGCTCGCCCTCGGCGGCGAGCGCCTCCAGCTCCTCGCGCGAGGGCGCCCGGCCCTCGCGCTCTATGCCTCCGTCGAGGATCTGGCGGGCGTACACGCCCGCCTCGATGATCTGGGAGAGCTCCACTTCCTTGGCCGCGTCGAGCAGCGGGGTGCGAGCGATCTCGTCCAGGTACATGCCGACAAGGTCGCGGTCTGCGATCTCCCCGCCCACCGAGCGGGCACTGCTCGAGGACTGACGACGGGCGACGGCGCGGGTTGCCATGCGTGCTCCCTTGCGATGAGTTCGGTCGCGGTGCGGCTGCTGGACGCCACCGGTCGAGCCCTGGTACGTCCCCGGACACTCTCCCGAGTGCCCGCTTCCGAAGGAAACAACGACTGGAATCGGGACAGAATTCCCACGATGCTCCCTCTTTTCGGAGATCTTGCAGTATCCTGCCCCGCCGCGAGGCGGGACCGGACGCCGACAGAACCCGAAGAAATGCAGGTCAGGGCGGGAACGGGGGGCGATCCGAGAGGCGCCGCCCCCCGCCGGACCACACGGTCCGTGAGACCGCCGTCACATCCGCCGCGGCCGGGCCCCTTGCGGAGCCGCGCCGCGGACACCTGCACTCCGCCCCTGAAGACGGCCCGCGGCGCCCGCCGGTTGCCTGCGCGGGCGAAGTAATCACCGAATAAACGACAAGCTGCTTTTTTACGCCAAAAACGGTCACGTGCGGCCGTCCCGGGGCGGGAACCGCCGGCCGGGGCGTCCCGCCGACCTAGGCCGTCTCTTTCGGATCTTGCCGGGCCCGCGGCGTCTGACACCGTGCCTGGCCGCACTGCCGAGGCGACCACGTACGTCCAGTAGGCGAGCGCCCCGGCAGCACGCCCAGGCACGGCACCAGACGCCGCGGGCTCGGCCGACAAGATCCGAAAGAGACGACCTAGCCGAACTGGAAGGAGCGCTTCGAGAGGCCCATCCAGAAGCCGTCCACCGTGTCGCGGCGGGACCCGAGGTCGCCCGCGGCCTCGGCGGCGCCGAGGGTGACGAAGAGCGGGGCGAAGTGTTCCGTACGGGGGTGCGCCAGTCGGCCCGAGGGGGACGCGGACTCGAAGTCGAGCAGCGCGTCCAGATCGCCGGCGGCCAGCGCCTCGCTGCCCCAGGCGTCGAACTCGGCCGACCAGGCGGGGACGCCCGGGCCGGGGTGGCGGAGCGCGGCGAGGTTGTGGGTGAAGAAGCCGCTGCCGACGACGAGGACGCCCTCGTCGCGCAGCGGGGCCAGCTTGCGGCCGATGTCCATCAGCCGGCGCGGGTTCAGGGTCGGCAGGGAGATCTGGAGCACCGGTATGTCGGCCTCGGGGAACATCTCCACCAGCGGGACGTACGCCCCGTGGTCGAGGCCGCGGCCGGGGACGTCCTGGACGGGGGTGCCCGGGGCGCGCAGCAGGGCCCGTACGGAGGCGGCCAGCGCGGGGGCGCCGGGGGCGTCGTAGCGGACCCGGTAGTAGTGCTCGGGGAAGCCCCGGAAGTCGTACACGAGCGGGGTGGGCACGGTGGCGCCGAGGGCGAGCGGGGCCTCCTCCCAGTGGGCCGAGACCATCAGGATCGCCGTGGGGCGGGGCAGCCGCGCGGACCAGGCGGCCAGTTCGGCCGGCCAGATCGGGTCGTCCGCGAGGGGCGGCGCGCCGTGGCTGAGGTAGAGCGCGGGCATCCGGGCGGCGGGGATCGCGGGAACCGCGGCGGCGGGGGTCATCGGGGGGCTCCTTCGTGCGGGTGCGGGCGGGAGCGTGGCCCCCGGAAACAGGACCGACCCCGCGTGGTTCAAATTTGAACCACGCGGGGTCTTCAGTCATTCCCGGACCGGCGCAGCCCCCGTCAGTGGGCGATCACCGGCACCTTGAACTCGGCGTCCTCGGCGGAGCCCGAGCCGGAGGCCACCGGGCCGCCGGCACCCGGACGGCCGGTGTTGATCAGCGTCAGCGCGATGGCCGAGCTGGTGGCGAGGATGCCCACCGCCCACCAGATGGCGGAGGAGTAGCCCTCGACCATGGCCTGCGCCTGGACCAGCTTGGCCGCGGCGCCGCCGGCCGCGGCCTCGGCCGCGTGGTCGGTCAGGTAGGCGGTGGTCGCCGAGGCGGCGATGGTGTTCAGCAGCGCGGTGCCGATGGCGCCGCCGACCTGCTGCGAGGTGTTGACCATGGCGGAGGCGACACCGGCGTCGGCCGGGTTCACCCCGTGCGTGGCCAGGGACATGGCCGGCATGAACGCCGTACCCATGCCGAGGCCGAGCAGCAGCTGGGCGGGCAGGATCAGCGCCGGGTAGGAGGACCCGACCTCCAGCCGGGTCAGCAGCAGCATGCCGGTGGCGGCGACCAGGAAGCCGGGGCCCATCAGCAGGCGCGGCGGGACCCGCGTCATCAGGCGGGCGCCGATCTGGGTGGAGCCGGTGATCATGCCCACGATCATCGGGAGGAAGGCGAAGCCGGTCTTGACGGGCGAGAAGCCCTTGACGACCTGCAGGTAGTAGGTGAGGAAGAGGAACAGGCCGAACATGGAGATGACGGCGAGGCCCAGCGAGAGGTAGACGCCGCCGCGGTTGCGCTCCAGCAGCACGCGCAGCGGGAGCAGCGGGGACTTGACCTTGGACTCGACGCCGACGAAGGCCGCCAGGAGCACCGCGGAGGCGACGAACATGCCCACGGTCGTGGCGTCCGACCAGCCGGCGGACTCGGCGCGGGTGAAGCCGTACACGAGGGCGACCAGGCCGAGGGTGGACAGGACCACGCCCGGGATGTCGAGCGGTGCGCGGTTGCGGGAGCCGGCGGGCTCGCGGATGACGAACCAGGCGCCGATGGCCGCGACGATCGCGAAGGGGATGTTGACGAAGAAGGTCCAGCGCCAGTTGAGGTACTCGGTGAGGAAGCCGCCGAGGATCAGGCCGACAGCGCCGCCGCCGCCCGCGATGGCACCGTAGATGCCGAAGGCCTTGGCCCGCTCCTTGGCGTCGGTGAACATCACCGCGAGCAGCGAGAGGGCGGCCGGCGCGAGCAGCGCGCCGAAGGCGCCCTGGAGGGCGCGGGCGCCCAGCATCATGGCCTCGCCGGTGGCGGCGCCGCCGAGCGCGGAGGCCAGGGCGAAGCCGATGAGACCGACGGTGAAGGCGTTCTTGCGGCCCCACTTGTCGGCGATGCGGCCGCCGAAGAGGAGCAGACCGCCGAAGGCGAGCGCGTAGGCGGTGATGACCCACTGGCGGTTGCCGTCGGAGATGCCGAGGTCGGTCTGGGCCGAGGGGAGGGCGATGTTCACGATGGTCGCGTCGAGGACGACCATCAGCTGGGCCAGGGCTATGAAGACGAGTGCCTTCCAGCGGCTGGGATCGGCAGCCAGCGGCGGAATCGCGGCTGTTTTTGACATGGGGGTACCCACTTCACTGTACGGAATGACTGAAAGAGGCTAATAACGGAGCTATGTGCGTGTCACATGGTTTTCCGCCTCAGGTCCTCCAGGGTGGCCGCCGCACCGGGCAGCACCGAGCGGGCCGGGGCCCGCAACCCGTCGAGGAACAGCTGGAGATGGCGGTGGACGAAACGGTCCGCGTCGAGGCAGCCGGTCCCCGGGAGGGGGCGGCTGAGCTGGGAGAGGGCGAGCGTCAGATCGCCGACGCCGATGTCCGTACGGATCAGGCCGGCGTCCTGGCCGGTGGCCAGCAGCCGCTCGATGACGGCCTCCAACGCCTCGCGCGCGGCGACGAGTTCGGGGTGGTCGCGGTCGAAGTCGTCGGCGAGCATCGGGCACAGGGCGCCGATCCGCTCGTCGGCGGCGGCGTGCGTGAAGCGGCAGAGCGCGGCGAAGGCGTCGGGTTCTTCGGCGAGGGTGGCCTCGGCTTCGGAGGCCACCCCGTCCATGACGTAGAGGACGACGTGGTGGACGAGGGCGTCCCGGTCGGGGAAGTGCCGGTAGAGGGTGGCGTTGCCGATGCCCGCGCGGCGCGCCACCTCGTCGAAGGGGGCGCCGGGGCCGAACTCCACGAAGACCTCGCGGGCCGCGGCCAGGATGCGCTCGCGGTTGCGGACGGCGTCGGCACGGGGGCGCGGGACGGCGGGGCAGCCGGGGGTGGTGGCTCCCGCGGTGGCGGGCGGGACCGCGGGTGCGATGGGTGCCGCGGTGGCGGACGGGACCGCGGTGGCGGCGGGTGCCGCGGTGGCGGACGGGACCGCGGGTGCGGCGGGTGCCGCGGTGGCGGACGGGACCGCGGGTGCGGCGGGTGCCGCGGTGGCGGACGGGACCGCGGGTGCGGCGGGTGCCGCGGTGGCGGACGGGACCGCGGGTGCGGCGGGTGCCGCGGTGGCGGGCGGGACCGCGGGTGCGGTGGTGGAGCGCTTCATTCCGGGGCCTCCTCGGGGCGGTCACTCGTACGCTCACACGGTCGTACGACTGGGATGGGACGTCCGTGCGGCTCGCGTCCGCCGTCCGTGTCAGCGCGACGCGTCAAACGGGGAGCCCGTCCCCACTTCGCGGGACTCCCATGCAAACGGGGATCAGGTCCCCGGTTATTTCACCCTCGCGTGTGACCTGACTCACCAGGCGGTTCACGTTCGGCCTCTCCCGGCGCGCGGGCGCGCCGCCGCCGTCGGAGGGTGATCGGACAGAGCGCAGTCGGACCCGGCCGACTGCCGCGGACCCGAAGGCGCTCTCCATGCCGCAGACCCGCCACCGGATACGCAGACCCCACCGCACCTGCGCGTACATCGGCCTGACCGCGCTGGCCCTCGGCGTCACCGCGACCGCGAGCGCGGGCATATCCGGCCGGACCCACTCGGCGGCCGGCCCGAGGGCCACGACCGTCGAATCGGCCCTCGCGCCGTGCCGGATCACCGGCACGATGGGCGTGCAGCTGTCCGAGGGCCTGCCGACGCCGCCCGGGTACGCGCGCTCCACCGGCGAGGTCCGGGCACTGAACCTGATGATCGACTTCCCCGACGCCAAGGGCGAGGGCACGGCCGCGGACCGGCTGGCGGAGTTCTTCCCCCGGACCTCGGACTGGTTCCGCACCAGCTCCTACGGCCGGCTCAGCTACCAGGCCGAGGCCCCGATACGCAACTGGCTGCGGATGCCGATGCCGTTCGCGGCGTACGGGATCGAACGCGGGTCCCCGTACGAGCCGGGCTACCGCCAGCTGGTCGAGCACATCGCGAAGGCCGCGGACTCCGAGGTCGACTTCAGCCGGTACGACCTGATCAACGTCCTCGTCACGCCGAACGCCGGGCCGTCCGCCCTGGACACCGTCCTGTCGGTCACCTTCTCCGGCAACGGCGAGGCCCCGATGGCCGACGGGGTGCCGCTCGCGAACACGTCCTTCGTCTACAGCCGGCAGGACGACGGCTCCGGCACCTACCGGGAGACCGGCTACCGCGTCCTGCCCCACGAGAACGGGCACGTCTTCGGCCTGCCGGACCTGTACACCTCCGACGGCGGCGGCACGGTCGGGCACTGGGACATCATGAGCGAGGACTGGGGCGCCAACAACGACCTGCTGGGCTGGCACAAGTGGAAGCTGGGCTGGCTGGACAGCACGCAGATCAGCTGCGCGTCGAAGTCGGGCGTCAGCGACCACGTCCTGTCCCCGCTGGCGGTGTCGGGCGGCACGAAGCTGGCCTTCGTCCCGCTGTCCGAGAGCACCGGGTACGCGGTGGAGGTGCGGACCCAGGCGGGCAACGACGAGGCGGTGTGCAGGCCGGGCGTCCTCATCTACAAGGTGGACTCCGACGTGGACACCGGGCGCGGCCCCGTCACGGTGTCGGACAGCGCGAGCGGGAGCGGCGGCTGCACCCGGCGCCCGAACGTGCACGCGGAACTGTCGGACGCGCCGTTCCGGCCGGGCGAGACCTTCACCGACGAGAAGGCGGGCATCAGCATCTCGGTGGTCGGAGAACTGCGCAACGGCAGCTACCAGGTCCGCGTCACCCGGCCGTGAGACGGCACGAGCGGAACCGGACGCGGAACCGGAGGACGCGGGGGGGGGCGAATCCGGCCCGGGTCCGGCCCGGGTCCGGTCGCTCGGCCCGCCGGAGCCCGGCCTGCGGCCCGCCGGCACCTCGCCGCCCGGCAACCCGGCAACCCGGCACGATCAAGCCGGTCATCCCGGTCACGGCGGCCGGTCGACCCGTTCGCGGGACAGGTGCGCGGCACGGGAAGAACGGGCCGGGCGGCGGTGCTGAGGAACGTATGACACGTGGACACGACATCACCATCGAACAGGCCGGCCTGCACGTGCGCGTCGTGCGCAACGGTCGGCTGCTCGCCGAGAGCGACCGCGCCCTGGCCCTGCGGGAGACGGGCTGCCCGGTGCGCTACTACCTGCCCCCGCAGGACGTCCGCACGGAGCTCCTCACCCCGTCCGACACCCGCACCCACTGCCCGTTCAAGGGCGACGCCCGCTACTGGTCCGTGCCGGACGGCGCGGACATCGCCTGGGCCTACCCGGACCCGAAGCCCGAGGTCGCCGCCATCGCGGACCACCTCTGCTTCTACGACACCGAGACCACCTGACGGGTCGGGGCGGGCGGGGGCTGCCCCGTGGTGCGCCGAAGCCCGCCGCGTGGCGACGGACTTGACCGGGCGGGCCGACCGCGGCCCCCCGAGAACCCAGCCGCGGAGCCCGCCCCTGATCCGCTACGCTGTCCCTCGGCTGCCCTTGGGGCGGCCGGGGCGCTTGCCGAGGCGAGCCGGACTCCTCCGCGGAGGATGCGGCGACGTCCCGCGCAGGCTCCGACGTCGCTCGCCTTCGTAGCTCAGGGGATAGAGCACGGCTCTCCTAAAGCCGGTGTCGCAGGTTCGAATCCTGCCGAGGGCACGTCCGAGGACCCCCGACCCGTTGTGGTCGGGGGTCCTCTGCGTTGCGTGGTGGGTGGCGGCGGTGGGTTCAGTGGGCCGGGGGAGCCGGTGTGCCCGGAGGTGGTGGTCCGGCCGGGCCGCGGGGGCCCGGGAGTCTGATACGGGCTTCGGCGCCGCCGCCCCGCCGCCGGTGGAAGGTCAGGGTGGCGCCGAGGGTGCGGGCCTGGCCCGCGGCGATGGTCAGGCCCAGGCCGTGGCCCTTGTTCATGCCCTCCGTACGGAACCGCTGCGGGCCGTCGGTGAGCAGGTACTCGGGATAGCCGGGCCCCGCGTCGGTGACGGTCACCGTCCGGTCGCGGCCGTCGACCGTGACCGTCACCGGCTCGGCGCCGTGCTTGTGGGCGTTGACGACGAGGTTGCCGATGATCCGGTCCAGCCTGCGCCGGTCGGTCTCCAGCCGCGTCGTCGCGAGCACCACCAGTTCGGCGGAGGTGCCCGAGGCACGGACGGTGCGGGCCACCAGCTCGGCCAGGTCGTGGGAGTCCAGCTCGGCCCGCTCGCTGCGCGCGTCGAGCCGGGATATCTCCAGGAGGTCCTCGGTGAGCGCCCGCATGGCCTGCACCCGGTCGCGGACGAGCTCGGCGGGGCGGCCCGGCGGCAGCAGTTCGGCGGCCGCGATCAGGCCGGTCAGCGGGGTGCGCAGTTCGTGGGCGACGTCGGCGGTGAAGCGCTGCTCGGCCTCCAGTTTGCGCTGGAGGGTGCAGGCCATCGTGTCCAGGGCCCGGGAGACGGCCGCGACCTCGTCCTTGTTGCGGGCGTGGTCGCCGACGCGGGCGTCGAGGTCGCCCGCGCTGATCCGGCGCGCCACCTGCGCGGTCAGGTGCAGCCGCCGGGTGACGCGGGTGACGGAGAAGGCGCCGATGAGGAGGGTGAGGCCGATGGCGAGGGCGGAGGAGCCGAGGATGGCCCGGTCCAGCTCGGCGATGGTCCGCTCGGCCGCGGTGAAGTCCACGGCGACGGCTATCGCGGTCGCGTCGGCGGCGGGCCCCGCGGCCCACATCGCGGACCGGCCGCGGTGCTCGCCGACGGCGGTGGCGCGCTTGCCGCGGACGGCGCTCTCGCGCAGTTCCCGGGGCAGGCCCACCGGGTCGATGCCCTCGCCGCGGGGCAGGCGGGCGCCCGCCTCGTACGCGCCGATCGTCCGCTCCAGCCGGGCCAGGGCCTTGTCGCGGGCGGCGGTCTCGGTCTGGTGGTTCATGGCCCGGTGCACGAGGACGCCCAGCAGGGCGGCCAGGCCGCAACACATGAGGGTGATGAAGACGGCGGCCTTCCAGGTCAGCGTGGCCGTCCAGGCGGGCAGTCGCGACTGGATGATGGGTCCCGTTTCCGTGAGCCGGTGGATGGGCGGACGGTCGGGGGAGGCGGTCGCGCGGCCGTGCGCCGCCCCGCACCCCCCGTGCCGGTCAGATCACCGTAGTGCGCGGAGGTGCGGGGCGGACCACCAGGTCCCGGCTCATGGGGTTCACGGGGCTCACGGTCCTAAGGGGTGCGGGTCGCGGGCGCGCGGTTCTCGGCGTACGGGACGGGGCGGCTCGCTCCCGCCCCCGGGTCGGCTGAGACCGTGGCCGTCGGTTCAGGCCGTGGCCTTCGGTTCAGGCCGTGGCCGTCAGCTCAGGCCGCGGCTGCGCTCGCCGATGCGGTCGCCCTGCGGCGTGCCGGCCCGCTTGAGGTCGGCCTTCGTGTGGGCGCCGCCCTTGACCTTGCTCCGTACCGGGCCTTCGAACCCGTGGCCCTGCGCACGGGGCACCTGCGCCGGGTCCTGCGCCTTCGCCATGGCGGCCTGGACGTCGTGCTTCTGCTCTTTGCTCATCCCGTCGTCAACTCCCTAGGGAAGCACCCAATCGGACTACTCGGATCGTATGCACATAAACGGGCCGACGCACCCGGACCGGACGTAAAGAATTCCGGACCGGCGCACGCGGGTCACGGCCGTACCGGGTCCGGGAACACCGGGGTCCCCAGCTTGGGCTGCACCAGTTCCTCCGGGCAGGGCGTCCCCCGCGGCAGCTGGTACTTCGCCGCCACCCGGTACTCCCCCGGGCCCGGTGCCAGCAGCTCGGTCCACACGTCGCCCGAGGCGTCGGGAGCCGCCTTGAACAGGCAGCCGGCCGTGTTCGCGTACTCCTTCGGCAGCGTGCTGCCGCCCTCGCCGCCCGAGCGCGCCTTCGACGCGAAGGTCTCCTGCGGCGGCTCCACCGGCTTGCCGGCCCCGTCCACCAGGCCCAGCCAGGGCGAGTGCGGGATGCGCACCAGCACCCGGCCGGCCCGCCGTACGTTCACGACCAGCTGGTCGGCGCCGGCCCGCACCACCGTGGCCGGGCCGGCCACCAGGTCCGTCGGGTCCTGCACCTTGAAGAGCTGCCAGTTCGCGTCACCCCACACCTGCTGGAGGTAGGGCAGGTCGCTCTCGCGCACCAGCTTCGCCTCGTCCCGGCCGCCCTCGTCGGGTTTGTCGGCGGGCAGCACCACGTAGTGCACGGCCCAGCGGTCCAGCCAGTCGCGGTAGGTGTCGGCGGTGAGCGTGTCGTCGTAGAAGAGCGGGTTGCGCTCCAGGTCGGCCTGCCGGTTCCAGCCGCGCGCGAGGTTCACGTACGAGGGGAAGGCGGAGGACTCGCGGTGGCTGCTCGCCGGGACCACCTCGACCCGGCCGCGGTCCGCGCCCGCCTTCTGCAGCTGGTCGACGAGCGGGGCCAGCTCCCGGTTCCAGGCCGCCAGCGGGGTGGTGCGGATGATGTCGGTGACGCTGTTGGTGGTGATCCAGACGGTGATCCCGGCGAAGGCCAGCAGCACCGCGTACCAGGGCCTGGTCCGCGGCACGCGGTACGGGAGCGCGGCGAGCAGCACGGCGCCGCCGAACAGCATGACCAGCCGGGTCACGTTCGAGCCGACCTGCGAGTCGACCGCCCAGGTCACGAAGGTGCCCAGGGCGTAGACGGCGGAGGCGACGCGGACGGTCTTCCAGCCCTTCGGCACCAGGAAGAGGATCAGCAGCGCGAAGAAGAACGGCAGCCAGGCCGAGCCCAGCCGCATCGGCTGCGTCCCGGAGAACGGGAACAGCCACGCCGACAGCCCGACCACCGCGACCGGCGCGAGCCCCAGCGCGTACGCGCCCGGGCGCCGCCGGGTCAGGAACAGTGCGGCCGCCACCACCCCGAGGAACAGTCCGGCGACGGGGCTGGAGGCGGTGGCGAGGCCGGCCAGCGGGGCCGCCACGGCCGCCTTCGCCCAGCGGCGCCGCGACCACTTGCGGGGCCAGCAGAACACGGCGGCGACCGCGCCGAGCGCGAACATCACCCCGAGCCCGAAGGTGACCCGGCCCGACAGGGCGTTGCAGAACAGCCCGTACACGCCGGCGAGGGCGGGCCACAGGGGCTCGCGGACGGCGCCGCGGCAGCGGGTCAGGACCAGCGCGAGCAGCGCGGCCGAGACGGTGCCCGCGACCATCATGGTGGTGCGCACGCCGAGCACGTGCATGAGGTACGGCGAGACCACGCTGTACGAGACCGGGTGCATCCCGCCGTACCAGGCGAGGTTGTACGCCGAGTCGGGATGCCGGCCGACGAACTCGGCCCAGGCGTCCTGCGCGGCGAGGTCGCCGCCGCTGTTGGCGAAGCTGAAGAACCACAGGACGTGCAGCGCTCCGGCGAGCACGGTGGCCACGGCCACCGGGTGCCGGCGCGCCCGGTCGAGGACGCGGCGGCCCGCGCGGCCCGCGCGCCCGGCGCCCGCGCGGCCTATGCCGGGGTCCGGGGCCGCGGGCGCCGCGGCCCGCGCCCCGTCGGCGGCGGAGTCCGACGGGGGCCCGGCCTGACTGCGTCCCTGCTGCTCAGCGGTGGTCACTGCCGCACTCCCCAACACCTGAGTCCACACCCGCACCCGGACGCGGACGCGTGCCCGCATCCGCGCACGCGGTCCGGTCCGAAGGGCGCGCCGCCCGGATCGAAGGACGCGCCCCGGCGCCCCGGAGTTGCCCGGGGCGCCGGTTCCACGCTCGCACCGGCCGTCAGCCGACGCGCGTCAGCTTGCTGGCGAAGCCCGGCGCGGCCAGGTCGCCCTGCAGCGCGACCGGCACCTTGACCTGGCTGGCGCCCTCGCCGACGGTCAGCACGCCGACCTCGGTGCCGGCCTTCGCGGTCTGCGGGAGCTTGCCGCCCTCGCCCTCCGACAGCTTGATGCCGACGGTGAGGCCGGCCCAGCCGATCGCCTGGACGTCGGCGGTCGCGACGACCGGGGTCCGGCCGCCGAGCCCGTCGTCCACGTAGCCCACGACATCGCCCTTCTTGACGACGGGTGCGCCCGCGAGGGACTTCTGGGTGGCGATCATCAGCTGCTTGCTCGCGGCGAGGACGCTGTCGATGATCGGCGGCTTGTGCTGGCCGAGGACCGCGCCGACGATCAGCTGGTTGGTGTTGCCGATCTTCTTCTGGGCGGCGAAGAGGAGGTTTCCGCCGGCCTTCGTCGTCGTACCGGTCTTGATGCCGAGCGAGTCGTTGTACGGGACGAGACCGTTCCAGTTCCGCCAGTTCTTGCCGGACGGGTCGACCCAGCCGGGCTTCTTCGTGATGTCGAGCAGTGTCTCGATCTCGACCAGCTTCAGGCCCAGCTTGACCTGGTCCTCGGCGGTGCTGACCGTGGTCGCGTCCAGGCCCGAGGGGTCGGTGTACGTGGTGTTGGCCATGCCGAGTTCCTTGGCGGTGTCGTTCATCTTCTTGACGAACGCGTCCTGGGAACCGGAGTCCCACCGCGCGAGCAGCCGCGCGATGTTGTTGGCCGAGGGGATCATGAGGGCGGCGATGGCGTCGTACTCGCTGATCTTGTCGCCCTCCTTGACGGTGTCGAGGGTGGACTCGTTGTCGGTCGAGTTGTTCTTCTTGCCCTCGGTCTCGGCCGTCTTGTCGATGGTGATCGTCTCGCCCTTCTCCCCCTTCTTGATCGGGTGGTCGCGCAGGATGATGTAGGCCGTCATCGACTTGGTGACGCTGGCGATCGGCACCGGCTTCTGCTCGCCGGACTGGCCGAGGGTGCCGAGTCCGGCGGCGGCCATGTAGGCCTGCCCCTCGCCGGGCCAGGGCAGCTCGGGCTTCGCGCCGTCGAAGGTGTACGAGGTCTTCGCGGTCATCGCGAGCTTCGGCTCGGGCAGCGGCCGCACGAGCTGGACCACGGCCAGGATGATCGCCAGGAGCACCGCGAGCGGGAAGTAGATCTTGAACCGTCGCACGGCGGTGCGCATCGGGCTCGGCGGCGGGGGCGGGTTGTTGGTGAGGTCCGCCAGCATGTCGAGCGGCGGCCTGGGCGGCAGCGGCTGCTGCGTGGTCCGCTCGGGCGACTCGGCCGTGCTGCGGGGCCGGGTGTCGGCCGGGGCCGGTGCTTGGGGGCGGGCCTGGGCCGAGGGGGTCGGGGTGTCGTCCGTGCGCAGCGGTACGAAAGTGCTGGCCTTCGGCGGCGCGACCCGCCCGGCACCCGTGGCAGCGGGCTTCACGACGCGGAACACGGCGGTGCTCTCGCTGTCGGCGGGCCCGTCGTCGACGGCCGGGGCGGAACCGGAACCGGAACCGGAAGCGGAGCCGGTGTCGGTGCGGTCGGTCGGCGCGGTGGGCGGCTTGACCGCACGGAAGACGGCGGTGCGCTCGCTGTCGGCCGGAGCGTCGGACCCGGCGGGGCCGGCGGGGGTCGCGGGCTTGCCGGTGACCGGTTTGGCCGGGCGGAAGAAGTCGATGGGAGTGTGCGGCGCGTTCGCGGCGGGCTTCTGCGTCCGGAAGACGGCGGTGCGCTCACCGTCGTCGGCGGCACCGGACCGCTCGCCGGCGGAACCGGAACCAGAGCCCGAAACGGAACCCGGACCGGAAGCCGGACCGGAAGCCGGACCGGAGGGCTTCACCGTGCGGAAGACGGCCGTGCGGTCGCTGTCGCCCGAGCCGGTGCCGGTGCCGGTGCCGGTGCCGGGAGCGGTGCCGGGAGCGGTGCCGGGAGCGGGCTTCTTGCCGGTGGACGGGGCCGGTTCGTCGGCGACCTTCGGTACGGCGGGGGCCGAGGCCTCGGCAGCGCCGGGCCGCTTGCCGGTGCCCGGAGCGGACTCCGCCGGGCCCGCGGTGGCGCGGCCGGAGCCGGACGGGAGAGCGGAATCGGAGGCAGAAGCGGAACCTTCCCGAGACGCCGTACCGGAATCCTTACCGGAACCCGTACCGGGGCGCCGGACGGCAGTCGCGTCCGGAGCCTCGGCGGCAGCAGCCGCGCCCGCGTCGCCGCGCGTCGCGGGCGCCGCACCGGCAGCGGGAGCGGTCGCGTCCGAACGCCCGCCCTTCGGGGCCGCGTTGTCCGGAGCAGCGTCGTCAGGGGTCGCCGGGTCCGCCGTGGCCACCCAGGCCGCCACCGCCTCCCTCAGTGGATCGTCGCCCTCGGCACCGCCGGCGCCCTGGGCCCGGTCGGCGCCCCCGGTCCGACCGGCAGCGCCGTCACGGTCGGCGCCCTGGGCACCGCCGGTGCCGACACCCGCAGCACGCCCGGCGCCGCTCTCGGCGCGCCCGGCAGCGCCGGAGCGGTCGCCACCCCGCGCACGCCCGTTGGCGGCCCCGGCGGCCCCGGCGGCCCCGGCACGGTCCGCACGGTCGGCGTCACCAGCAGCGGCGTCCTCAGGGTGCCCGGTCCGCTCGGCAGCGCCGGAGCGGTCCGCGGCGCCGGAGCGGTCCGCGGCGTCGACGCCACGTCCGGCGCCCTCGGCCCCGCCAGCGTCGGCACCCTCAGGGCGCCCGGCGGCGCCGCCCCCGGCACGCCCGGCCCGCTCGGCAGCGCCGGAGCGCTCGGCAGCGCCGGTCCGCCCGGCAGCACCAGCGCGGTCGGCAGCCTGCGCACGCTCGCCGGCGGCCCCGGCTCCCTCGGCACCGGCGGCGCCGTCGGCGGTCCGCGCGGTGTCGGGGCGTTCGGGGCGTTCGGGGCCTTCGGGGCGCCCGGCGGGGTCGGTGGGTTCCGCGGGGTTCCTGGGTCGGAAGACCGACAGCCTCGGGTCACGCTCCGCGGAGGACTCCGCCGCCCCCGGTGCTCCTGCATCTACCGACTTGTCGGGGGACTCGCCCGCCACCAGTTCCTCCTCGATCGCCGCCACGTCCGGCTGTCCGAATGTCTAACAGTGTCCCGTCTCGGGGGCATCGCCCCCGTGCTAGACGAGAACGACATAGTTGCGAGTTCCCCCGCAAAGCGGTCAGGCGCTCTCGACAGATGAATGTGAGAGGCGTCACCCTGTCACTCATCCACGCGGGGAGGCATGGATGGGCAGGAGCCGCAGAACAATTCCGGAGGAGCTTCTGCTGCTCGCCTTGGACCCGGCCACGGGTACCACGGCGCAGCCGCAGTCGCTCGACCTCGGCCTGGCCGGGGCACAGCTAGTGGAGCTGGCTCTGGCAGGACGGATAGCCCCTGACGGGGATCGTATCGCCGTGGTGATGCCACGGCCGACAGGAGATCCGACTCTGGACTCCGCACTGGAACTGCTGCGCAGGCGCGGCAGCCCGGTACGGGCCGTCCACTGGATTGGCGGACCCCGGTTGGGGCTCCGCCAGATTTACCTCGCTCACCTGGAGCGTTGCGGCATGGTCCATGCCGTCGCGGGCCAGATGTGCGGGGTGTTGCCGACAACTCGCTACCAGGCGACGGACACGGCCATCAGCCGGGAGATCCGTACCCGGCTCGATACGGCGATCCGCACCGGCGTACCGCCGGACCCGCGGACCGCGGCGCTTGCCGCACTGGCCCACGCGGTCGGACTCGGCAAGCACCTGTACCCCGGCAACGAGGGGCGTTCGTCCAGGTCCCGGCTACGGGACCTGATCCGGCACGACCCCATGGGCGGACTGGTGGCGCACGCCGTGATGGACGTCCAGAACGGTGTGGCCGCACAGCCGCGCCGCGACCGCGCACCGGCACCGCCGGCCCGTGCCACGGCGAGCAGCGTCCCGCTGCAGCCGCGCCGGACGGGTGCGATGGCCCGCGCGGCCGCGCACTGATCCACCCGGTGGGCACGCCGCGGCGACGCGGCGTGCCCACCGCACCCCGTTCCACCGCAACGCCACGGCCGTGACCGCGCCCGCCAGGGCCGGTCCGGCACACACCGCCAGCGCGCGGGGTGGCGGGGCCGGTCATCCCGGTCCCGCCACCCCGCGCGTCTGTTTTCCGGGCCGTTCCCCAGCGGTGGCCCACGCTTCGGTGGCAGTCTGCTCGACATCAGACACGCAGAGAGACAGCGACAGAAGAAGGCGGAGGTGCCGTTCACGTGGCGTCCAATGTCAATCCCACCGTCCGACGCCGACGATTGGGCATGGAGCTGCGCAGGCTCCGCGAGGACAAGGGCATGACGGCCGAGCAGGTCGCGGAGCGCCTGCTCGTCTCCCAGTCGAAGATCAGCAGGCTGGAGAACGGCCGCCGCTCCATCAGCCAGCGCGACGTCCGCGACCTGTGCGAGGTGTACGAGGTCGAGGACCGCCGCCTCGTCGACTCCCTCATGCAGATGGCCAAGGACTCGCGCCAGCAGGGCTGGTGGCACGCCTTCGGCGACATCCCGTACAGCGTGTACATCGGACTGGAGACGGACGCCGCCAGTCTGCGCACCTACGAGCCGCTGGTGATCCCCGGACTGCTCCAGACCACCGAGTACGCGCAGGCCCTGGTCCGGGGCGCGTGGCCGGAGACCGCTCCCGCGGACGTGGAGAAGCGCGTACAGGTCCGGATGCACCGCCAGAAGCGGCTGTCGGAGACGGAGAACAACAATCCCGACCTCGGTCCGCTGCGCCTGTGGGCCGTCATCGACGAGGCGGCGCTGCGGCGGCAGGTGGGCGACGCCGAGTTGATGACGCGCCAGCTCCAGTACCTGATAGAGCAGTCGGACCAGCCGCACGTGACCGTGCAGGTGATGCCCTTCGCGCTGGGCGCGCACCCCGGCGTGAACGGCCAGTACGCGATCCTCGAATTCCCGGACGCCTCGGACTCGACCGTGGTCTACATCGAGGGCGTGACGAGCGACCTGTACCTGGAGAAGGCCAACGACGTGCAGAAGTACAGCGTGATGTACGAGCACCTGCGCGCCCAGGCCCTGGGCGTCGACCAGACCCGGCAGTTCATTTCCGGGATCATCGACCAATACGCGGGCAAGGGCGAGTAAAGCGGGAGGAAAAGGCGCGGGTGGCGCGGGAGGGCCGGTACGGTACACCGTCACTCCCCGGCCACAGAAGGCCTGACTGGAATATGCCACTCGGTCGGGTGAATGGCCCCTTCGCCCTTCCGGAGCTGCCGGTAGCGTCGATCACGTCAGCAGGAAGAAGTGGCTGACATCGACCCCCAGTTGGACCACTCGCTGAACCGGAGAGAAACATGGCTATTCGCCAGGGCGCCACGCACAACTGGACCAAGTCCTCCTATTCCGCCAACGGCGCCTGCGTCGAGGTGAAGTCCCCCGTGACGGAGGCCGTCGCGGTGCGCGACTCGAAGGTGCAGGACGGCCCGTCCCTCACCTTCGCGCCCGGCTCCTGGACCTCCTTCGTCACCGGCGTCACCGAGGGCCGGTCGGGACGACGCGCCTGAACGTCACTGCACGCGTCCCCCGAGTTCCTCGCAGTACCCGCACCACCCGCAGTACCCGCACCACTGACTGGAGCCCTCTCGACCGGTCCGCCGTCTTGGCCGAGGGGGCTCGGGCATGCCCGGGCCCGGCGCGGGCGCCCGCTCAGCGCAGCCGGTCGACGTAGCGGTCGGTCCCCGGCACCGTCGGGACGAACGGGGCGACCAGCTCGACCCGCCCCAGCCCCGATCCGGCCACCTCGGCGTCCAGGCCCCGGAAGCGGTCCCAGCAGGCCCGGGGCTCCTCTTCCAGGAACCACAGCAGGGTCAGGCGGGTCCCGACCCCCTCGACCTGCTTGACGTACGTCATCCGGTCGCCGGGCAGCGGGGTCGGCCGGAAGACCGTGACCATCGCGGCGGACGAGCCGCGCAGCCGCTCCGGCAGAGCCCGCGCCCGCAGCCACTCCAGCAGCTCGGCCCGCTGTTCGGGGCCGTCCGCGTCGACGACCTGGAGGACGAGCCCGGCGTACGGGTGGTCGAGGGCGTGGAAGTCCCGGGGGCCGGCGGCCCCGTCCCGGTAGACGGTGGCGACGTGGTCCTGGAACGCCGTGAAGACGTGGGTGCGGTCCTGGTAGACGCGGCCGTCGCGGTTGAGGCGCGTGTTGATGCCGACGGTCCACTTCATGTGCTCGTCGTAGCGGCCCTCGGTGACCCAGTACGTGGAGAGGTAGCAGCCGGCGGTGACCGGCTGGGCCACGGCGGACTTCTCCGGGTAGCGCAGCTCCTGGAGCTCGCGGGTCGCGACCCAGCGGCGGCCCGCGTACATCCAGGGCATGGCCATGGCGCCGGCGTAGTAGTGGTCGTCCTCGTACCAGCGGTTGTACGCGAACTCGTGGCCCGGGTGCGGCTCCACCATGGTGATCAGCGCATGGCCGGGGCGGACGCCGTAGGGGCCGACGGCGGCGAGCCCGGCGTAGTCGTCGACCCGGGTGTCGACCCGGGGATCGGCGCGGGTGTCGGCGCGGGCGGGGTCGCGGAAGTCGGTGCGGGCGGTGCTCCGGTCGTCGCCGGGGGCGGGGTCGTGCGCTCCTGTCGTCATGGGTCCGGTCTAGCTGATGTCACGTCAGATCACGAGAGTGCGGGCCGAGTTCACCATGTGACACATGCATGCCGTCTGCACCTTTCTCTGACTACGATGCCGGCACCCGTCTCCCGGAGGACCCCCGTGCCCGCTGTCGCCGCCGCCACCACCCCCCTCGCCCCGCCGCCCGCCCTCGCCGCGCGGGTCCGCTCGGTGGGCAGCTCCCCCGTGCGCGAGATCCTCGCGCTCACCGAGCGCCCCGGGGTCGTCTCCTTCGCCGGCGGCCTCCCCGCGCCCGAGCTCTTCGACACCGGGGGGCTGCGGGCCGCGTACGACGCCGCCCTCGGCGCCGGGGCCCGCCGGGCGCTCCAGTACTCCACCACCGAGGGCGTCCCCGAGCTGCGCGCGGCCGTCGCCGGCCGGGCGAGCGCGCGGGGGCTGGCGACCGGCGCGGAGGAGGTGCTGGTCACCACCGGCTCCCAGCAGGGGCTGTCGCTCCTCGCCGCCGCGCTCGTGGAGCCCGGGGACACGGTCCTGGTGGAGAACCCGACGTACCTCGCCGCGCTGCAGTCGTTCGCGCTGGCCGGGGCCCGGCTGGTGGCCGTGCCGTGCGACGGGGAGGGCATCGTGCCGGACGCCCTCGCGGAGATCGTCGCGCGGGAGCGGCCCAAGCTGCTCTACACCGTGCCCACCTTCCAGAACCCGACCGGCCGCACCCTGCCCGCCGCCCGTCGCGCGGCGGTGGCCGCCGTCGCCGCCCGCCTCGGGCTGTGGCTGGTGGAGGACGACCCGTACGGGGAGCTGCGCTACGAGGGCTCCGACATCCCCTGGCTCGCCGCCCACCCGGGGGCCGAGGACCGTACGGCGCTGCTCGGCAGCTTCTCCAAGGTCATGGCCCCGGGGCTGCGGCTGGGCTGGCTGCGGGCCCCGGCCGGGCTGCTCCGGGCGGCGGTGCTCGCGAAGCAGGCGGCCGACCTGCACACCTCCACGGTTGACCAGCTGGCCGCGGCCCACTACCTCGGCGCCTCGGACCTCGACGCCCACGTCGGCTCCGTGCGGGACGCCTACCGGGCCCGCCGCGACGCCCTGCTGGCGGGCCTGCCCGGGGCCCTTCCGGCGGGGTCCGCCTGGAACCGCCCCGAGGGCGGCATGTTCGTCTGGGCCCGCCTCCCGGAGGGGTACGACGCGACGGCCCTGCTCGCCACGGCGGTGGCGCACGAGGTGGCGTTCGTCCCGGGCGCCCCCTTCTTCACCGGCCCCGCGGACCCCCGCACCCTGCGCCTGTCCTTCACCGCGCACACCCCCGCGGAGATCGGCGAGGGCCTCGCGCGCCTCGGCCGCGCGATAGCGGCCCACCCGAGGGGCTGAGCGCGGTCGCGCCGAAGGGGCTGAGCGGGCCCGCCCGAGGGCCCGCGCGCGGTCGCGCCGGAGGGGCCGAGCGTGGGCCCTGCCACCGGGGCGGGCGCGCGGGCGGGAGCCCGGAGCGGCGGGGGCGGGCGCGCGGGCCTTCCCAACCCCGGTCGCGCGCCTTAACCTGACGCCCCGTCAGGTGAGCGCTATCCGGAGGATCGCCGTGCTGCTGCAAGGGAAGACCGTCATCGTCTCCGGCGTCGGGGCCGGCCTCGGCCACCAGGTGGCCGCCGCCGTGGTGCGGGACGGCGGGAACGCGGTGCTCGGGGCGCGCACCGAGGCCAACCTCGCCAAGTCCGCCGCCGAGATCGACCCGGCCGGTGCGCGCACCGCCTACCGGCCGACCGACATCACCGACGAGGACCAGTGCCGGGCCCTCGCCGACCTGGCGCGCGAACGGTTCGGGGGCGTGGACGCGGTGGTGCACGTCGCGGCCTGGGACTCGTACTTCGGCGGCCTCCAGGACGCCGACTTCGGCACCTGGCAGCAGGTCCTCGACGTGAACCTGCTCGGCACCCTGCGCATGACCCGCGCCTGCCTGCCCGCCCTCAAGGCCGCCGGGGGGTCGGTCGTCATCATCGGGACGCAGTCCGCGGTGGCCGCCCCCAACGAGGTGCGGCAGAGCGCGTACGCGGCGTCCAAGGGGGCGCTGACCTCGGCCATGTACGCGATGGCCCGCGAGCTCGGCCCGTACCGCATCCGCGTCAACACCGTGCTTCCGGGCTGGATGTGGGGGCCTCCGGTCCAGGCCTTCGTCACCTTCACCGCCCACGCCGAGGGCGTCCCCGAGGCCGAGGTGCACGCCCGCCTCACCGCGCGCATGGCCCTGCCCGACCTCGCCACCGACGGGGACGTCGCGGACGCCGCCGTCTTCCTGGCCTCGGACCGGGCGCGGGCGATAACCGGCCAGTCACTGCTGGTCAACGCCGGTGAGCTGATGCGATGACCCATCCCGTGCGGCTACCACCGGATCGTATGCTCGGGCCATGACCACTCCGAGTGACGCTCCGACCGAAAACGCGATGCGCCGCGCGCTCCGGCGGGCCCGCGACGGCGTCGCGCTCGACGCGACCGAGGCGGCCGTACTCCTCCAGGCGCGCGGCGCGGACCTCCGGGACCTCGCCGCGTCCGCCGCACGGGTGAGAGACGCCGGGCTCGCCGCCGCCGGCCGCCCGGGCGTCATCACGTACTCGCGCAAGGTCTTCATCCCCCTCACTCGACTCTGCCGCGACAAGTGCCACTACTGCACCTTCGTCACCGTGCCCGGCAAGCTGCGCCGCGCCGGCCACGGCATGTACCTCTCCCCCGACGAGGTCCTCGCCATCGCCCGCCAGGGAGCCGCGATGGGCTGCAAGGAGGCCCTGTTCACGCTCGGGGACCGCCCGGAGGAGCGCTGGCCAGAGGCGCGCGAGTGGCTCGACGCGCACGGGTACGACGACACCCTCGCCTACGTGCGGGCCATGGCCATCCGGGTCCTGGAGGAGACGGGGCTGCTGCCGCACCTGAACCCGGGCGTCATGTCCTGGTCGGACCTCCAGCGCCTCAAGCCCGTCGCCCCGTCCATGGGGATGATGCTGGAGACCACCGCCACCCGGCTGTGGTCCGAGCCCGGCGGCCCGCACCACGGCTCCCCCGACAAGGAGCCGGCCGTGCGGCTGCGGGTGCTGGAGGACGCGGGCCGCTCGAACGTCCCCTTCACCACCGGGGTCCTGATCGGCATCGGGGAGTCGTACGAGGAGCGCGCCGACGCCTTCTTCGAGCTGCGCCGGATCCAGCGCAGCTACCACGGCATCCAGGAGGTCATCGTCCAGAACTTCCGGGCCAAGCCGGACACCGCGATGCGCGGGATGCCGGACGCGGAACTGGAGGAGCTGGCCGCCGCCATCGCCGTCGCCCGCCACCTGCTGGGCCCCGGCGCCCGCATCCAGGCCCCGCCGAACCTGGTGGACGCCGAGTACGCCCTCCTCATCGGCGCCGGCATCGACGACTGGGGCGGCGTGTCCCCGCTGACCCCGGACCACGTGAACCCGGAGCGGCCCTGGCCGCACATCGAGGAGCTGGCCGAGCGGACCGCGGCCGCCGGCTTCGCACTGCGCGAACGCCTCACGATCTACCCGGAGTTCCTGCAGCGCGGCGAGCCCTGGCTCGACCCGCGGCTGCTGCCGCACGTACGGGCCCTGGCGGATCCGGCGACGGGGCTCGCGGACGAGGGCGCCGCGGTCGAGGGCCGCCCGTGGCAGGAGCCCGACGAGGGCTTCGCCGCGTACGGGCGCACCGACCTGCACGCGACCATCGACACCGAGGGCCGCACCGGGGACCGGCGCGACGACTTCGACCACGTCTACGGCGACTGGGAGGCCCTGCGCGAGGCCGCCGCGCCGGGCATGGTGCCCGAGCGCATCGACACGGACGTACGGGCCGCGCTCGCGCAGGCCGCCGACGACCCGACGAAGCTGAGCGACGGGCAGGCCCTCGCGCTGCTGCACGCGGACGGGCCGGCGCTGGACGCGCTGTGCCGGATCGCTGACGACCTGCGCAAGTCGGTCGTCGGGGACGAGGTGACCTACATCGTCACGCGCAACATCAACTTCACCAACGTCTGCTACACCGGCTGCCGTTTCTGCGCGTTCGCGCAGCGCCGCACGGACGCCGACGCGTACACCCTCTCGCTGGACCAGGTCGCCGACCGCGCCGCCCAGGCGTGGGACGTGGGCGCGGTCGAGGTGTGCATGCAGGGCGGCATCCACCCGGACCTGCCGGGGACGGCGTACTTCGACATCGCGCGGGCGGTGAAGGAGCGGGTGCCGGGCATGCACGTGCACGCCTTCTCGCCGATGGAGGTCGTCAACGGTGCCACGCGCACGGGTCTGTCGGTGCGCGAGTGGCTGACGGCGGCCAAGGAGGCGGGGCTGGACTCCATCCCGGGCACGGCCGCGGAGATCCTGGACGACGAGGTGCGCTGGGTCCTGACGAAGGGCAAGCTGCCGGCGGCGGACTGGATCGACGTGGTCACCACGGCGCACGAGCTGGGCATCCGGTCCTCGTCGACCATGATGTACGGGCACGTGGACCAGCCCCGGCACTGGCTCGGCCACTTCCGCACGCTGGCCCGCATCCAGCAGCGGACGGGCGGGTTCACGGAGTTCGTGACGCTTCCGTTCATCCACACCAACGCACCCGTGTACCTGGCGGGCATCGCGCGCCCCGGGCCGACGGCGCGGGACAACCGGGCGGTGACGGCAATGGCGCGGCTGCTGCTCCACCCGCACATCACCAACATCCAGACGAGCTGGGTGAAGCTGGGCTCCGACGGCGCGGCCGAGATGCTCCGGTCCGGGGCGAACGACCTGGGCGGCACGCTGATGGAGGAGACCATCTCGCGGATGGCGGGGTCGGGTTACGGGTCGTACAAGTCGGTGCGGGACCTGATCGCGGTCGCCGGGGCGGCGGGACGTCCGGCGCGGGCCCGGACGACGCTGTACGGGGAGGTGCCGCAGGAACGCCAGGACGCGGCGCGCGCCTCGGACGGGCACCTGCCCGAGCTGCTGCCCGTACTGGAGTAGGCGCGGCGGCGCACGGACGCCGCGGGGCGGGAGCAGGTCCGCTCCCCGACCCGCGGCGGTCCGGTCAGCCGACGAGGAGGTCCCGCTTGAGCTCGCGCAGTTCGCGGGAGTCGATGCCGAGGCCGTCCTTCAGGTAGCGGTCGAAGGTGCCGTAGCGGGCCTTGACCTCGGCGTAGCCCGCGTTCAGGTACTCGGGCCGGACGTCGAGCAGCGGCTTGTAGACGGCGGCCTGCTGGGCGGGCAGGTGGGAGAGGACGGCGTCGTTGGCGGCCTTGCGGTAGTCGTTGCTGGCCAGGTAGTCGGCCTCGACGGTCTCGCGGGGCACGCCGAGGGCGGTGAGGAGGGAGGCGTTGGCCCAGCCCGTGCGGTCCTTGCCGGCGGTGCAGTGGAAGAGGACGGAGCGGGCGCGGTCGCGCTGGATGCCCTCGAAGACCTGGGTGTAGGCCTTCTTGCCGCCCTCGCCGGCGACCATGGCCCGCTCGGCGTCGGTCATGGCCTTGACGGCCTCGTCGGGGGTCCTGGGCAGGGCCTGGAAGGAGCCGGACCCGGCGAAGACGTCGGCGACGACGTAGGAGGCGCCGGCGGGGACCTTGTCGGCGGCCTGGGTGCGCTCGTCGGCCATGCGCAGGTCGAAGACCGTCTTGACGCGCAGGCGCTGGAGCTTGGCGAGGTCGTTGGCGGTCAGCTTGTCGAGGGCGTCGGAGCGGTAGACCTCGCCCATCTTGACCCACTGGCCGGTGGTGGTGCGGTAGCCGCCCGCGTCGCGGAAGTTGACGGCGCCGTCGAGCTTGATCAGGCGGTCGGCGAGGTGCAGGCCCCGGCCGTGGTCGGGCGTGAAGTCGAACCACTGGCGGTCGGCGGCGGGCAGGCCGGTGACCACGGCCCGGCCCTGGGCGCCCCCCTTCGCGACGACCTTGCCGTTCGCCTTGATCTCGACCCGCTTGGTGCCGCGGGCCTTCCAGTCCAGGGTGAAGGAGCCGTCGGCGCCGGCGGTGACGGTGGCCTCGGTGAAGGGAATGGCGGAGCGGTCGCGGCCGTCCCGGTCCCGGGGGAAGCCGGAGGCGGTGGCGGCGGGGGCCGCGACCAGGGACGCGGTGAGTGCGGAGGCGACGACGGTCGCGGCGAGCAGTGCCTTCTTCATGACTCCGAGGCTGGGCGGCCGCGGAGAACGTCGGATGAACGCGGCATGGCCGAAACCAACCGGCTCGGAGGCAGGTGGCAAAACGTGTCATGCGCCAGGTCGGCGGCTGGAAGTATTCGGATTCCGGCCGTTCTGCGCTCAGTTACGGGCTGCTTGACCTCCCGGCTCCGAAACCGACTGAACCTGTCAACTACAGTGCGGATTCGCATGCGCGGCTGTACGGGTTGGGTCGACGGGGCACGGTGCCGGGGGTGGACGAACTGATGGATACGAGCCAGGTCCCTACGAACGGCACCCCGCCGGACCCGGCCGCGGCGGCCACGCCGCCCGGGCCCGGAGCGCCGTCCGGGAGCGGAAGCGGAACGGGAAGCGGAGCCGAAACCGGAACCGCAACGGGCACGGGTGCCGGCACGCCTACGGGCACGGGCACGGGCAGGCATACGGGCTCGGGCTCGGGTACGGACTCAGGAACGGGCACGGGCTCGCCTGCGGGTACGGGTGCCGAAACAGGAGCGGGCGACGCTGCCGGCGCTGCGGGCGGGGCCGCCGTCCCAGGAGCGGGCGACGCTGCCGGCGCTGCGGGCCGGGCCGCCGTCCGCGGTGGCGGGACCATCGGCAGCGGGGTGTCCGCCCGGGCCGCGCTCACCGGGCTCTGGGGCCGGGCCCAGCAGCAGGACTTCCGCAGCCGGGTGCGCGGGGCCCTCCTCGGCGCCGCCATCGGCGACGCCTTCGGCGCGCCCGTGACCGCCCTCTCCCTCGACGCGCTGCGCGCGGCCCACGGCCCGCAGGGCCTGATCGACCCCGTCCCCCACCTCGGACGCCGCGGCCGGGTCACCGCCGCCACGCAGCTGACCCTCTTCACGGTCGACGGCCTGATCCGGGCCCACGTGCGCCGGGACACCGGCACCTGGCACCCGCCCACCGACGTCCACCGCGCCCACCTGCGCTGGGCCGCCACCCAGCACGACTGGGGCCCCGACGAGCGGCGCGCGGACAACGGCTGGCTCGCGCAGGAGGAGTGGCTCTACGCCCGGCGCGACCCCGACCGGGCCTGCCTCACCGGCTTCGCCGACGCGGCCCTCGGCACCCCCGCCCACCCCAAGAACCCCACCGCCCGCGGTGCGGCCGCCGCGGCCCGCTCGGCGCCCTTCGGGCTGCTGGTCGGCTGGGAGCCCGCCCTGGTCCTGCAACTCGCCGTCGAATGCGCCGCGCAGAGCCACGGCCACCCCGCCGCCTACCTCACGGCCGGGGCCGGCGCCGTCGTCGTCCACGGCCTGACGCGCGGCGACTCGCCCGACTCCGCCGTCCGGCGCGCCCTCGCCCTGCTCGGCGCCCGGCCCGGCCACCAGCCCGTCACGGACGCCCTCCAGCGCGCCCTGTCGGCCGTCACCCTGGGCCCGCCCGGCCCCCGGACCGTCGCGGCCCTGGCATCGGGCGACGGCGCGGGCGGCGGGGACGGGCACGCGGCCGAGGACGTGCTCGCCGTCGCCGTCTACTGCGCGCTGGTCGCCGAGGACGTCGCGCAGGGACTGCGGCTGGCCGTCAACCACGGCGGGGACTCCGGCGCCGCCGGCGCCCTGTGCGGGGCCCTGCTCGGCGCGCAGCACGGCGAGACCGCGCTCCCGGCCGGCTGGCTCACCGAGCTGGAGGGCCGCGCCACGGTCCTGGAGCTCGCCGACGACTTCGCCCTGGAGATGACCCAGGGCCCGGCCCTGCACGGACCCGCCGGCGGGGCCCCGGGCTGGCTGGCCCGCTACCCGCGCGCCCAGGCCGTGTCCGCACGGTAGCGCCGGGCCCGCGGCCCGTCCCGCCCGCCGCGCGCGGCCACGAGGAGCGGCACCGTGCAGGCGGCCGGGCCGACGTGCCGGGTGCGGGGGTGCGGGGGTCCGCGCGGACATCGCCGCCGCGTCCCGGCCTGCCGGAACCCTCGGGGCGGGTTCCGTGAAGTGGCTCGGACCGGAGGCCACGTCGCGGATTCGCCCTGGTGTGCGGCGCACGCCCGGTGGCATCCTGGGCCCGTGAAGATCGCCGCCGCCCAGCTGACCTGCGTCCCCGCCGACGTGCCCGCCAACGCCGCGCGCGCGGCCGCCCTCGCCGGCCGGGCCCGGGCGGCGGGCGCCGCGCTGGTGGTGTTCCCCGAGCTGACCCTGACCGGCTACGCGTTGGACTCCGTCGCCGCCGACCCCGCCCTGTGGCTGACCGGCGCCGACGATCCCCGCCTGGACCCGCTGCGCTCGGCCGGGATCGCCACCGCCGTGAACGCGGCGCTGCGCACGGACGGCCCCCGGCCCGTCATCGCGACCCTGGTCCACGGGGCGGACGGGGCGCACGTGACGACGTACGCCAAACAGCACCTGCGCGGGCAGGAGCGGGAGGTCTTCGCGGCGGGCGACCGGCCCGGCCGCTTCGCACTCGGCGGCCTGCGCTTCTCGCTGGGCATCTGCTACGACAACCACGTCGCGCAGGTCCCCGGCGCGGGCGCGGCGGCCGGCTGCGCCGTGCACCTCGCGAGCTCGCTCTACGGGACGGACGAGGGAGTCGCGCAACGGGTCGCCGTGCACCCCGGGATCGCCCGCGACCACGGCATGTACGTGGTCCTCGCCAACCACGTCGGCCCGGCCGGCCCCTGGACGGGCTGCGGGGGCGCGGCGGTCTGGGCCCCGGACGGCCGCGTCCTGGCCGAAGCCGACGGCCACACCCCCTCCCTGGCCGTGGCGGACGTCCCGCTCCCGGCGGCCGCGGGCGCACCCTGGGCCGTCCCCTTCGAAAGGGGACGGTCTGCCTAGGCCTCCGTCGAGCGGGGCTGGGCCGACGGGATCCGCCGGGCGAAGAACAGGGCGATGAGCGCGGCGAAGGCGAGGACGGCGAGCGCCGCGCGCAAGCCGTCGAGCCGGGCGTCGGCGTTGGCGGCGATGGCCGCCTCGGACACCTCCGTGCTCGTGCCGGCCCCGGCGAGGGCGGTCTTGAGCTGGGCGTCGGACAGGAACGGCGCGCCGCTCTGGAGCTGGGCGGTCGCCTGGCTCTTGACGCTGTCCGGGACCGCGGGATTCGCCTCGACGCTCGTCAGGAAGGACGCCGTCAGCGCGCCGATCATGATCGATCCGGCCAGTGCCGTGCCGATCGAGGCGCCGAGGTTGGTGACGGCGTTCTGTACGCCGCCGACCTCCGCGCTCCGGGACTGCGGCACCGCGGACACGGTGACCGACCCGAGCTGGGACGCCAGCGCGCCCATGCCCAGTCCGATCAGCAGGAGGGGGAGGGTGACGATCTCCGCCCCGGCGCCCGCGTCGAGTGCGGCCATCAGCACCACCGCTCCCGCGAGCAGCGCGAGGGTGCCGAGCCGTACCACGCGCCGCGGCGAGACGTCCGGGAGGAAGCGCGGGATCAGGACCGCGGCCGCCAGCAGGCTCACCGAGAGCGGCAGGAGACGGGCGCCGGTCTCCAGCGCGGACAGGCCCAGCGCGACGGACAGGTAGAGCGGGACGACGAAGAACACGCCCATCTGCACGAGGTACTGGAAGAAGAACATCGTCAGGCCGCCGGTGAGCTGCTTGTTCCGCAGCATGCCGGGATCGACGAGGGGATCGCCGCCGCGCTCGACGACCCGCCTTTCCCAGTCGAGGAAGAGCCGGATCAGCAGCAGACCCGCCAGCATCAGCCACGTCGTCAGGGACACCCCGATCCACGACGGCGCGTCGGGCTTGGGCTGGAACCAGCCCCATTCGTCGGACCGGAGCACGCCGTAGACGAAGGTCCCGAGCCCGAGTGCGGAGAGGAGGGCGCCCACGGAGTCGACGCCGCGGCGTTCACCGGGCGGGGCGTCCGCGACGCGGCGCGCGAGCGCGAGGATGCCGAGCACCACCACGACCTCGCCGGCGAAGACCCACCGCCAGGAGAAGTACGTCGTCGCGACCCCGCCGACCAGCGGTCCGACGGCGATGGCCACGGCCCCCGCCGCGACGACGAGTCCGTAGGCGGCGGGCCGGCGTTCGACGGAGAAGTTGCCGGCGACGAGCGCCACGATCGCGGGCAGGATGAGCGCCGCTCCGAGACCCTCCAGCAGCGCCCAGCCCAGCAGCAGCACGGGCAGGTTCGGTGCGAGCGCCGTGGTGAGGGAGCCGGCGCCGTACACACAGCAGCCGATCATGAACGCCCGTCTGCGGCCGATCAGCGCCCCGACCTTGCCGCCGGGGATCATGAACATGGCCATCACGAGGGTGTAGGCGGTGATCGCGCCCTGGATGCCCGTCACGGTCGTGCCCACGTCCTCGGCCACCGTGGCGATGGAGACGTTCATGACGGAACTGTCGAGCGCCATCAGGAACTGACCGGACGCGAGCGTCAGCAGGACGAGTCGCGCCGTCGCCGAACTCTCGGCCGTGCTCGGGGAACCCATTGCCGCATGGTTCCAGCCGTCCGGGGGTCCGGCGGGTCGGCGCGCCCGGCGGTCCACCGGACGGAGGGGGCTCCGCGCTGTCGGCCGACGACGCGCCCTGCCCTCCGCGGGGCGGACGCCGTACCGTGGCCGTCCCACGTCCCGGAGGTGCCAGAAGCCATGCGGATCGCCACGACGATCTTCCTCACCGACCGCACCGTCTCCCCCGTCCGCCTCGCCCGCAGCCTGGAGGAGCGCGGGTTCTCCGGCCTCTACCTGCCGGAGCACACCCACATCCCGGTCAGCCGCGACACCCCGGCCCCGATGGGCGGCGACCTGCCCGAGATGTACGGGCGCACCCTCGACCCCTTCGTCGCCCTCGGCCAGGCGGCCGCGGTGACCGAGCGGCTGCACCTGGGCACCGGCATCACCCTGGTCGCCCAGCACGACCCGATCGACCTCGCCAAGCAGGCCGCGACCCTCGACCACCTCTCCGGCGGCCGCCTCACCCTGGGCATCGGCTACGGCTGGAACGTCGAGGAGGCCGCCGACCACGGCGTCGAGTGGCGCACCCGCCGCGACCTGGTCCGCGACCGGATGGCCCTGATGCGCGCCCTGTGGGCGCCGGACCCCACCGCGTACGCGGGCTCGTTCTCCTCCGTCCGGGCCAGCTCCGCCCACCCGAAGCCCGTCCAGGCCCCGCGCGAGCTGGGCCCCGGCGTGCCCCTGCACGGCCCCCGCACCCTGATCGGCGGACAGGCCGGGCCCAAGCTCTTCGCCGCCATCGCCGACCACGCCGACGGCTGGCTCCCGATCGGCGGCGGCGGCCTGGGCGAGTCCCTCCCGGCCCTGCGCCGGGTGTGGGAGGGCGCCGGGCGCGACCCCAAGTCCCTCCAGGTGGTCCCGTACGCCGTCCAGCCGACCCGGGGCAAGCTCGGCCACTACGCCGAGCTGGGCATCGAGGAGGTCGTCCTCCAGCTCCCCTCGGCCGCCGAGCCCGACGTCCTGCGCACCCTGGACGACTTCGCGCAGTACCTCTGACCTCCGGCCCGGCCGCCGACGGCACCCCGGCCCGGGGCCACGGCCCCGAACGGCCGGGCCGGCTCCGCCCGGACGGTCTTTCCGACCGGCCGGGCGCGCCCGGGGCGGGCGACGGGCCCGGACCTCCCCCTCCCGCCGGCCCGTCCCGGGGTGTCCGCGCGGGCAGTGCGGTGTGCCCCGGTGTCGGCGCGTTCCGCCCTTCCGGGCCGCTGGGGCGGCTGTTGTCGTGGTCGGGACCGCACCCGACGATGGGGAGACAACCAGTGGTTCACGAGCACGTGTCGGAGCAGGCCCCCGACAGGAGGAACCCGGCGCCCAGGGCTCCGGCCCCCGTCGAAGCGGTCGGCCTGGCGGCCCTGCAGCGCACCGCGGGCAATGCGGCCGTCGTCCGCATGCTCCAGCGGGCCGGTCACCCCGGGGGCCCGCACCAGCACGGTCCGGGCTGCGGACACGGCGCACGGGGGGCGGCCGGGGCCGAGGAGGCGCCGGTGCAGCGGTCGGCGGTGCACGAGGTCCTCGCCGCTTCGGGACGGCCCCTCGACGGCGCGCTGCGCGCGGAGATGGAGACCCGTCTCGGCGCGGACTTCTCCGACGTCCGCATCCACGACGACGGCGCCGCCCGCGCCTCGGCCGCCGAGGTCGGCGCCCGGGCGTACACCTCGGGCCGTCACGTGGTCATCGGCGAGGGCGGAGGGGACAAGCACACCCTCGCGCACGAGCTGACCCACGTGATCCAGCAGCGGCAGGGTCCGGTCGCGGGCACCGACAACGGTTCGGGCCTGAAGGTCTCCGACCCCTCCGACCGGTTCGAACGCGAGGCGGAGGCCAACGCGACACGGGCCATGGCGGGGCCCGCTCCGGACGGCGACCGGCACGCGGCCGGAGCGCACGGGCACGACGGACCGGCGCGGTCGGCCCCCTCGGCGTCGGAGCCGGTGACCGTGGCGCGCCTGATCTCGGCGGAGGCCTTCAAGGAGAGCAGCAGGGCGTCCGGCATGCGCCCCAGTGACGTCAAGAAGCTCGACAAGCTGCTGGAGACGTACGGGCGGAAGGGCCGGGACGACTACGGGGGCCGGACCACCGTACTGGACCAGATCCGGACGACCGCCCAGAACGCCTTGACGGGAACGCTGCCTTCCGAGCGGCGCCCGGCCGTCGCGAAGGTCCTCGACGAGGCGAGGGCGGAGTACGCGATCTACAGTCGGCTCGACGGGGTGCTGGAGCAGCCCCCGGCGCAGGCGGCGTCGAACCTCATCGGCCTGTACGAGGAGCTCCTGCCGCTCATCCAGGCCGGGGGACCCAACTCCGACCTGTCCATCCTCTCCACCACGCTCTCCGACCATCTCCAGCGGCGGGTGGGCACGCTGCTCGGCGCCGTGACGAAGGGCAGCGCCGCGGGCGCCACCCCGGCCGAGGCCCTCGCCGGCACGGCGGCCGCCGGGGCCCTCGCCGGCCTGGTGGCCAACGACCTGAACGCGCTGGTCGCGATGGCGGCGGACCCCCATGCGCCGCAGGAGACGCGGGAGGTGCTCGCCGAGGTGACGGGCCTGAGCGGCATCGTCGACCTGGGCGTCGGCATGCCGGGCACCAGGCGGATCGACGACAGGTACCGGATGACGCACGCGGTGAACCAGACGGAGGGCAAGGTGGAGCGCCTGGGCTCCCTCGCACACGAGCTGACGCACGTCGCGGCCGGCGAGAGCTACGACAACACGGCGATCCTGCTGCTGTGCCGGAGCGACCTCACCGAGGGCCAGATGCGGGAGCTCGCGCAGGAGCGCGCCGGACACGCCGGCCGCCTGAAGGGGCTGCTCGGCGGCACGCCGGTCACCGCGCGCCAGCGGAGCCTGATCGAGAACAAACTCGAATACATCACCAAAAAGGGACAGTTGGGCAAATACGTACAGGGTTTCAGGGCGACCCTGGCCGCGGAGAACGAGGAGAAGGAGCGGATGCTCCAAAGGCTCGTCGACCGGGACGGCGGAGAGTGCGCGTCCCTCGTGGAGTACGACACCGTCCTGACCCAGCTCCTGGTCTACCTGCACTCCTGGAACGTGCCGGCCGACGAGCCGTTCCACCGGGAGGTGCGACGGCTCGCCCAGATCCAGCGCGCCGGCCGACTGAATGCGATGGGGCCGGCGCCGGCGGTGGACGCCTGAGGCGCGACGCGACGCGACGGAGGAGGGGCCGGGCCGTGCGGCCGGGCCCCTGCCGCCGGGCCGTGTCGACCGCGGCGGCCCGGGCCCGGCGGTGTCGGGCGTCTCAGCCCGCCTTCGGGGCCTTGGGGAGGCCGCCCGTCAGGGCGCTGCCCGCTCCCGCGAGGGAGGTGTCGGTGGCCCCCGTGGCGGAGCCGGCGGCGGCGGTGGTCACTTCGAGGGCGGTCTTGGTGTCCTCGACGGCCTGGCCGGGGCGGCTGACGATGTCGCCGACGCGCTGGGTGATCGGGGGGCCCTGGATGGCGGGCTCGTCGGCGTGGGCGGCGACGGGGGTGAGTGCGAGGGCGGCGCCGCCGGTGAGGACCAGGGCGGAAAGGGTGCGCTTCATGGCATTCATGCCCCGCCCAACGACCCGGCCGCGCCCCGGGTCACTGCGGGGCCGCGCGCGGCGCCGTGCGGCCGGGTGGGGTCCCACGCGTACGGCCCCGGATCGGGGACCGATCCGGGGCCGTACGCGATGACCTGGCTGGGCCGGGCTCGGGGAGCCTCGGCGGTGGGGTCAGTCCTCGACCACCAGGGCCGGGGTGGACTTGGTGAGGACCTCGCCGCGGAAGAAGGCGGGGCTGCGGCGTTCGGTGACGAACATGACGACCAGGCCGAGGGCGAGCAGGCCGACGCCGATCACGAAGACGCTGCCGACGCCGAGGACGGTCGAGCCGGAGCCGTAGGACGGGTTCCACATGTCGATCAGCGTCTTGAAGAAGACGGTGGCGAGCAGCAGGCCGCCGAGGACCGGGAAGACGCCCTTGAAGAACAGGTCGCGCACGGAGCGGCGCAGGTCGGCGCGGAAGTACCAGGCGCAGGCGAAGGCCGTCAGCGAGTAGTAGAAGCAGATCATCAGGCCGAGGGCGAAGATCGTGTCGGTGAGGACGTTCTCGCTGACCAGGGTCATGACGGTGTAGAAGGCGCCGGTGGCGATGCCCGCCATGACGGTGGCGCGGCCCGGGGTCTTGAACTTCGGGTGGACCTTGGCGTAGGAGGCGGGCAGGGCCTCGTACGTGGACATCGCCAGGACGGTGCGGGCCACCGGGATGAAGGTGGTCTGCAGGGATGCGGTGGCGGAGGCCAGGACGGCGACGAAGAGCAGGATGCCGAGCATCGGGCCCATCACGGGGCCGGCGAGGGCGGCGAAGACGTTGCCTGAGGTCTCGGGGTTGCCGAGGCCCAGGCCGCTGGTCCCGGAGCCGACGGCCATCTGGGCGGCGATGCCGGTGGCCAGGTAGGAGCCGACCAGGACGATCATCGCGATGAGGGAGGCGCGGCCGGGGGTCTTGGCGGAGCCGGTGGTCTCCTCGTTGGTGGCGAGACAGGCGTCCCAGCCCCAGTACATGAAGATCGAGAGCGAGAGTCCGGCGGTGAAGGCCGCCATGGACTCGACCGCGAAGGGGTTCATCCAGGACCAGGAGAAGTCCAGGCCGGTGTCGAAGCTGCCGGCGGAGGCCTTCTGGAAGGCCATGGCGACGAAGATGGCCAGGACCGCGAGCTGGAGGCCGACCAGCGTGTACTGGACGCCCTTGGTGGCCGTCATGCCGCGGTAGCTGATGGCGGTGGCGGCGGCGATGAGGGTGAGGCAGGTGGCGATGTGGACGAGCTTGTTGTCGTCGAGGGCGGCGATCGACGGGTTGTTCGTGATCTCGCCGGCCAGCAGCCAGAAGTAGGAGGTGGCGACGCCGGCCAGGTTGGAGAGCACGATGATCGTGGCGATCACCAGGCCCCATCCGCACATCCAGCCGATCCGCGGGCCGAAGGCCTTGACGGTCCAGGTGAAGGAGGTGCCGCAGTCGGGGACGGCCTTGTTGAGCTCGCGGTAGGCGAAGGCGACCAGGAGCATCGGGATGAAGCCGGCGAGGAAGACCGCCGGCATCTGGACGCCGACCTCGCCGGCGGTGGAGCCGAGGGTCGAGGTCAGGCAGTAGACGGGGGCGACGGTGGAGATGCCGATGACGGCGCTTCCCACCAGTCCGACGGACCCCTTGCCGAGGCCCTTGCCGCGGACGTCGCCTTCGCCCTCGCTCCCGGCGACGCCGCTTACCGTGTCTCCGACCCGAGGCCGAACGTCCAGCTGTGTCATGAGTCAGGACGTTAGAGGGTGCGGTTTCCTCATCCGGAGGACTTAAGTCCAGTACTTCACAGGACTAAAATCCTTGGAATCTTGACGTCGAGACGGTTCACGCTCTCGCAATACAAGGTTCACTCAGGCATCTATTCACGGATCGGAAGGCCCGGGGCCAAAGCTTCCGGAATGCGGAAACCGCAGGTGTGCCCGTTTTGTCCCATTCAAAACTTTCCCGTGCCAATTTGCGGGCCCCGAAACCACGGCCTCGTGCGCCAGACTGGGCCCCATGCCCACCGCCGACGAGCTCCTCAGCGCGGATACCGTCAGTAACCTGGCCCGGCTGCTCGCCCGCGCGGGCCGCCGGCCCTCCTCCCCCGCGCTCACCGCCCGCGCCGCGAGCCTCGACGGCCTGGGCTTCCGCGCCCGCGTCGACGCCGTGCGCGACGCCGTCCTCACCGACCTCCCGGACGACTGGACCGCCTTCGAGGCCGTGCTGCGCACCGCCCTGGACGATCCCGGCCTCACCGGCTGGATGACCTTCCCCGTCAACGAGGCGGTCGCCGTCCGCGGACTGGCCGCCTTCGAACCCGGGCTCGCGCTGCTGCACGACCTCACCCCGCGACTGACCGCCGAATCCGCCGTCCGCCCCTTCCTGCGCGCCGATCCCGCCCGCGCCCTGGCCGTGGTCGCGGACTGGACCGGCGACCAGGACCCCCATGTACGGAGGCTGGCCGGCGAGGGCACCAGGCCCCGGCTGCCGTGGGCCCCGCGGCTGCCCGCCTTCATCGCCGACCCCCGGCCGGTCCTGCCCGTGCTCGACGCCCTGCACCGCGATCCGTCCGAGTACGTCCGCCGGTCCGTGGCCAACCACCTCAACGACATCAGCCGCGACCACCCCGCCCTCGCCGTCAAGACCGCCGCACGATGGCGCACCGGCCCCGGCACCGACCCCGCGACGGACCGCGTCGTCCGGCACGGCCTGCGCACCCTGATCAAGGCCGGGCGGCCCGACGCGCTCACCCTGCTGGGCCACTCCCCCGACGTGCCGGTCACCGTCGGCGGGCCCGTGGTCACCACCCCGCGCGTCGCCGTCGGCGAGTACCTCGTCTTCGACTACACGGTGACCCACACCGGCCCGCTCCCCGCCGAGCTCGTCATCGACTACGTGGTCCACCACGTCAAGGCGAACGGCGCCCGCACCCCCAAGGTCTTCAAGCTCACCACCCGCGGCCTCGCCCCCGGCGAGGTCCTCACCGGCACCAGACGCCACTCCTTCAAACCGATCACCACCCGCCGCTACCACTCCGGCGAGCACCTCGTGCAGCTCCAGGTCAACGGCCGGGTCCGGGGAGAGGCGTCCTTCATCCTGGACGCCACCGGCTGAGCGGGCCCGCCGTCCGGGAGCTCAGCCGGCCCAGACGATCGACTGCGTCTCGCTGTAGGCGTGCAGGGCGTACGAGCCGACGTCCCGGCCCACGCCCGAGCGCTTGAAGCCGCCGAACGGCGCCTCCATGTTCCGCCCGACCGTGTTCACGCCGACCCCGCCCGACCGCAGCCGCCGCGCCACCCGGAACGCGCGCGCCGCGTCCCCGGACCAGACGTAGCCGATCAGCCCGAAGTCGCTGTCGTTGGCCAGCTCGACCGCCTCGTCCTCGCCCCCGTCGAACGGGACGACGACCACCACCGGGCCGAAGATCTCCTCCCGGACCACCCGCATGGCGCGGGTGCAGTCGACCAGCAGCGTCGGGGCCGCGTAGAAGCCCCTGCCGTCGCCGACCACCGGACGCTCGCCGCCGAACGCGATCCGTGCCCCCTCCTTGCGGCCCAGCTCGACGTACGACTCCACCCGGTCGCGGTGCGCCGCCGAGATCACCGGGCCGACCACCGTGCCCCGCACCGCCGGATCGCCCACCTTCATGAAGGCCAGGTACCCGGTCAGCTTCTCCACCAGCTCCGCGTACACCGCGCGGTGGACGATCACCCGCGTCGGAGCGGTGCAGATCTGCCCCGAATAGAAGGAGAAGGTCGTCCCGATCCCCGACACCGCCGCGTCCAGGTCGGCGTCCTCGAAGACCACCGCGGCGCCCTTGCCGCCCAGCTCCATCAGCTGCCGCTTCATCGTCCGGCCGCAGACCTCGGCGATGCGCTGCCCGACTCCCGTGGAGCCGGTGAACGACACCATGTCCACGTACGGGGAGTCCACCGCCGCCTCGCCCACCTCGACCGCGGTGCCGCAGACCACGTTCACCACGCCCGCCGGGGCCCCGGCCTCGTGCAGCGCCTCCGCCATCTTGAACACCGACAGCGGGTCCTGCGGTGCCGGCTTGACCACCACCGTGTTCCCCATGGCCAGGGCGGGCGCCACCTTGCCCGCCGGGTTGGCCCACGGATTGTTGTACGAGGTGATGCAGGTGACCACGCCGACCGGCTGGCGCACCTCCAGCGCGCCCAGCACGCTCGCCCTCCCCATCGGGCCGGCCTCCGTCACCTGGGGCGGCAGCCCGCGCTCCACCGGCTCCAGCGCGCCCCGCGCGTAGCGCCGGAAGCGGGCCGCGCCGACCCCCACCTGCATGCCGCGGGCGACCCCGGTGGGCGCGCCCGTCTCCTGCCGGGCCAGGTCCGACCAGGGCCCGTACTCGCGCTCGATGATGTCGGCGGCCCGGTCCAGGATCGCCGCCCGCTCCTCGGGCCGGGTGCGGGACCACGCGCCGAACGCCCCGGCCGCGGCGCGCGCCGCTTCCTCGACCTGGCCGCGCGAGGCCTCGGGGGCCAGGCCGACGACGGATTCGTCCGCCGGGTTGACCACCTCGTAGTGGCCGCCGTCCGGTTCGACCCACTCGCCGCCGATGTAGAGCCGCGTCATCGGGTGCTCACCGTCCTCGTGTCGCGGCCCGACCGGAGCACGATGCCCGGGACGGCACCGGTGACCTCGTCGTCGCGGATGGTCTCGACGCCGTTGACCCGTACCGAGACGATCCCGACGGCCCGCGCGTCCAGCCGCGGGCTGTCGCCGGGCAGGTCGTGCACGAGCGTCGCCGGGCCGGCCTCGATGCGCTCCGGGTCGAAGAGGACCAGGTCCGCGTGGTAGCCCTCGGCGATCCGGCCGCGCTCGCGCAGCCCGAACAGCCGGGCCGGATCGTCGGTGAGCATCTGCACCGCCTGCTCCAGCGGGACCAGGCGGCGGCCGCGCAGGCAGTCGCCGAGGAAGCGGGTGGTGTAGGGGGCACCGCACATCCGGTCCAGGTGGGCGCCCGCGTCGGAGCCGCCGAGCAGGACGTCCTCGTGCTGCCAGGTCTCCTGGCGCAGGGCCCAGCTGGCGGGGTCGTTGTCGGTGGGCATGGGCCACAGGACGGTGCGCAGGTCGTCGTTGGCGCAGATCTCCACCAGGCAGTGGAAGGGGTCCTGGCCGCGCTCGGCCGCGATGGCGTTCACGACCCGGCCGGAGAGGCCCTCGTTCTCCTTGCTGTACGTGTCGCCGATGACGTACCGCCCGAAGTCGGCGAGGCGGCGGAAGACGCCGGCCTCCTTGCTGTCGGCCCGGCGCAGCAGGTCGGCCCGTACGTCCGCGTCGCGGAGCCGGGCGATCCGCTCGGGCACGGGCAGGGCGAGGACCTCGCCCCAGCCGGGTATGAGGTTGAGGGCGCAGAAGGTGCCCAGCGACATGTTCATGGGCGTGAGGATCGGCATGGTGAGCGCCACGATCCGGCCGCCGGCCCTGCGGGCCCGCTCGCTGGGGACCAGCTGGCGCGGGACGCGCTCGGGGACGGCGGCGTCGATGGTGAGGACGTTCCAGTTGAGGGGCCGGCCGGCGGCCGCGCTCATGTCGACGAAGAGGTCGATCTCCTCGTCGGAGAACTGGTCGAGGCAGCCGGCGACGATGGCTTCGAGCTGGGTGCCCTCGTGTTCGGCGACGGCCCGGGAGAGCGCGAGGAGCTCGGCGGGCTTCGCGTGCCGCGACGCGACGGGGGCGCCGGCCCCGTCGGAGTGGGTGGAGGACTGGGTGGTGGACAGGCCCCAGGCACCGGCGTCCATCGCGTCGTGGAACAGCGCGAGCATCTCGTCGAGCTGCTCGGGGGTGGGCTGCCCGCCGACGGCGTCCTCGCCCATGACGTGACGGCGCAGGGCGCAGTGGCCGACCATGAACCCGGCGTTGACGGCGATGCGGCCGTCGAGGGCGTCGAGGTACTCGCCGAAGGTCGACCAGGTCCAGTCGACGCCCTCTTCGAGGGCCTTGAGTGCCATGCCCTCGACCTTGCTCATCATGCGGCGGGTGTAGTCGGCGTCCTCGGGGCGGGCCGGGTTGAGGGGGGCGAGGGTGAACCCGCAGTTGCCGCCGGCGACGGTGGTGACGCCGTGGTTCATGGAGGGGGTGGCGTAGGGGTCCCAGAAGAGCTGGGCGTCGTAGTGCGTGTGCGGGTCGACGAAGCCGGGCGCCAGGACGAGCCCCGTGGCGTCCTCGCTGGTGCGGGCCTCCTCGGTGACGGCGCCGATGGCCACGATGCGGCCGTCGCGGAGCCCGACGTCGGCGGTGAACGCGGGGGCGCCGGTCCCGTCGACGACGGTGGCTCCCTTGATCAGGTGGTCGAGCATGACGTCCCTTCCTCGGTCACACGTGCGCTTCGGCCCCGCCGGGGCCGGTTCCGACAGGCCGGGGTGCGGGCCCCGGCCCGCCCCCGGCCCGAGCTCCGCAGGACCCCGGCCCCGCCGGGCTCCGCGCCGCGAACGCCGGCGGGGCCGGAGGTGCCCCTAGGTCGTCTCTTTCGGATCCTGTCGGCCGAGCCCGCGGCGTCTGGTGCCGTGCCCGGGCGTGCTGCCGGGGCGCTCGCGTACGGGACGTACGTGGTCGCCTCGGCAGTGCGGCCAGGCACGGTGCCAGACGCCGCGGGCCCGGCACGATCCGAAAGAGACGGCCTAGGCGGACTCGCGGAAGCGGGTCGTGCGGTGGACCGGGTCCGTGTCGATGTGCGGGATCACGTGCTCACCGATCAGCTTGATGGTGTTCAGCGTGTCCTCGGGCGACACCCCGGTCGGCAGTCCGAAGGACAGCTGGTCGGCGCCGGCCTGCTCCCACCGCTTGCACTGGGCCCGCACCTCGGACGGATCGCCGCAGATCATCAGCTCCTCGGCGATCAGCAGCTCGATGATCTCCGCGTTGTACTCCGGCAGCAGCTCGGGCCACTGCGGGATGGCCTCCGGCCGCGGGAAGGTGTCGTGGTAGCGGAAGACGAGCGACTGGAAGCGGTTCATGTGGGCGTTGACGGCGATCTCGACCGCCTTGTCGTGGGTCTCGGCGCAGATCGCGGTCGAGGTGACCATGACGTTGTCGTTGACGAAGGCGCCGATGGCCTTCGCCTCCTGGATGGCCGTCTTGTACTGCTCCAGCACCCACTCCATGTCGGAGACCTTCTGGACGCTGAAGCCCAGCACCCCGAGCCCCTTCTTCGCCGCCATCGCGTACGAGGAGGGGGACCCGGCGGCGTACCACATGGCCGGGTGGGCCTTGCCGTACGGCTTGGGGAAGATCTTGCGCGGCGGCAGCGACCAGTGCTTGCCCTGGAACCCCTCGTACTCCTCCTGGAGGAACATCTTGGGGAACTCCGCGATGGTCTCCTCCCAGATCTCCTTGGTGCCGTTCATGTCCTCGATGCCGGGCAGGAAGCCGAGGATCTCGTGGCTGCCCGCGCCGCGGCCGGTGCCGAACTCGAAGCGGCCCTTGGAGAGGTGGTCGAGCATGGCGACCTTCTCGGCCACCTTCACCGGGTGGTTCACCGGTGCGAGGGGGTTGAAGATGCCGGAGCCGAGGTGGATGCGCTCGGTGGCGTGCGCGAGGTAGCCGAGGAAGACCTCGTTCGCGGAGAGGTGCGAGTACTCCTCCAGGAAGTGGTGCTCGGAGGCCCAGGCGTACTTGAAGCCCGACTTGTCGGCCTGGATGACGTACTCGGTCTCCTCGATCAGCGCCTTGTGCTCCGCCTCGGGGTCGACCTTGGACCGTGACTCGGCCACGTATCCCTGCACGAAGAGCCCGAATTCCAAGGGGGTTCACCGTCCTTTGATTTCTGACGTTCCGTCAGATTCGATGGTCCGACTGTTCCACCGGGAGGGCCGGAGCGTCAATACCTGACGCCCCATCAGGTCTTTGGCCGGGCCGGTTCAGCCGAGGGAGACCCCGGCCGTCCAGCCGCCGTCGATCACGAACGGCTGGCCGGTGATGTAGGAGGAGTCCCCGCCGGTCAGGAAGAGGGCCAGCCGCGCGACCTCCTCCGGCCGGCCGACCCGGCCCAGCGGCACGACCCGGCGGTACAGCGCGGCCATGGCCTCCCTGCCCTCGTCGCTCTGCCCGGCCGGGTCCAGCAGCCCCGGGTTGGCCATCGGGGTGTCCACGGCGCCCGGGCACAGCGCGTTGACCCTGATGCCCCGGCCGGCCAGCTCCAGCGCCGCGACCCGGGTCAGCCCCAGCACGGCGGCCTTGGTCGCCGCGTACGCGCCGACGTACGCCATCCCCGTCAGGCCCGTGTACGAGGAGGTGTTGACGATCGTGCCGCCGCCGGCCGCCGCGATCTCCGGGGCCACCGTGCGGATGCCGAGGAAGGCCCCGACCTGGTTGACCTCGACCACCTGCCGGAACTCCTCCAGCGGGGTCGCGGTCAGCTCGTTGAACCGCAGGATGCCCGCGTTGTTGACCAGCCCGTCGATCGCGCCGAAGGCGTCCTTCGCCGCCTCGACCGCCGCCGACCAGTCCTCCTCCCGGGTCACGTCCAGCCGCACGTACCGGGCCCGGTCCTTGCCGATCTCCTCGGCCACCGCCGCACCCTGCTCGTCCAGCACGTCGCCGAGGAGCACCCTGGCCCCCTCGGCGGCGAAGAGCCGGGCCTCCTGCTCGCCCTGGCCGCGCGCCGCGCCGGTGATGATGACGACCCGTCCGTCGAGCTTGCCCATGGCGGTGCCTCCTAGTCGTTGAGGTGCGGCGCGACCTCCGCGCCGAACGCGGCGATCTGGTCCGTCAGCTCGGCCCGGTCGCGGCTGCGGAAGCGGACCTGGATCTGGTCCACGCCGAGCGCCCCGTACTCCCGCAGGGACTCCGCCAGCACCTGCGCCTTGCCCGTGAGCGTCCGGCGGCCGGTGTCCCAGCCGGGCTCGCCGACGTACAGCGCCTCGGTGATCGCGCCGATCTCGACGGGCTCCCCGATCCCGGCCTCCGCCCGCAGCTCCCGGAGCCGGGCGATCTGCGCCGGCAGCCGGTGCCGCGGGTCCCCCTGCGGGAGCCAGCCGTCGCCCCGGACGGCGGCCCGGCGCAGCCCGGCCGGCGAGGAGCCGCCGACCCAGACGGGGATGCGCGCCTGGGCGGGCCGGGGCAGCTGGCCCAGGTCCCGGAAGGAGAACAGCTCCCCCTCGAACTCCGGGTACTCCTCGGGCCCCAGCGCCGCCCGCAGCGCGTCGAGGGTCTCGTCGAGGACGGCCCCGCGGCGCGCGAAGTCCACGCCGAGCGCCTCGAACTCCTCCTGCACGTGCCCGGCCCCGACCCCGAGGATCAGCCGGCCGCCGGAGAGGTGGTCGAGGGTGGCGTACTGCTTGGCGCTGACCAGGGGGTGGCGCAGGCCGACGATCGCGACGTGGCTGAGGAGGCGCACGTGCTCGGTGATGCCGGCGAGGAAGGAGAGGGTGGCCACCGGGTCGTACCAGACGGTGCTCATGGGCCCGGCGAGCCGGCGCGGTACGGCCACGTGGTCACAGGTGGCCACGTACCCGAAGCCGGCCCGGTCGGCGGCCCGCGCCACCTCGGCGAGGTCGGCGGCGGTGGCGGCGGCCTCCCAGGGTTCGGCGTAGATGGTGCTCTGCGACTGGACCGGGAGCTGCATCCCGTAGACCAGCCGTCCTTGCGGGAACACGCGCGCCATGCCGGTTCGCCTCGCCTTCGTCTGCCGGTTCGTGGGGCCGTCCGTGCGGCCGGTGCGGGTCGGTGCGGGGCCATCGTCGTATCTGACGGCTCGTCAGACAAGGGGTGGGCGGGGATCGAACCGGCGCTGCCGCATCCCACCAAGGGTGGGATGGCGGAGGGGTGACCCTGGGCCGAAGTGCGCCGTGCCGGCCGGGCAGGTCGGCGCCCGGCCCGGCAGAGGCCCCGGCTCACGGTCGTCACCGTGACGGAGAGGGTGGCCGACGAGGCGGTCGAGCTGTTCGAGGCCGTGGGGCTCGACGGGCACGCATGCGTCGTGGACTCGCTCGTGGTGGCCACCGCGGCCCTCGCGACCGGACGGGCGAAGGTGGCCTCCTCCGACGGATCGCACGTGCCGAAGCTCTGCGCCGCCGCCTCCCTCGGGCGGCCGTCACCGGTCCAGCGGGTCCGCGTCTGAGGACCGGCGGCTCAGAAGCCCTCCGGTCCCATCACGATGACCGGCCGGGCCGCCGGGTCGAGGGTCTCCAGGACCGTCACCATCGCCTCCTTGGGCAGGCCCACGCAGCCCTGCGAGGGGCCGTCGTGGTCCACGTGGAGCCAGATGTTGCCGCCCTTCTCCTCCCCCTCCGGCTTCACCGGGTCCAGCGGCGACCGGCCGGCCCTGCGGTTGAAGTCGATCGCGACCACGTAGTCGAAGGCTCCCTCCAGCGACTCCCCGTTCACCCCGCGGCCGCTCGCCACGAAGGCCGGGTCCCGGTCGTAGGGGAGCCGGGTTCCGGGCGGCGGCGCCAGCAGGCCGCCCGCGTCGGTGAGCTCGAAGACGCCCTCCGGAGAGGTCAGGTCCCCGTACGTGCGCTCGGCGGACCAGCCCTTGGCGCCGTTGCGGGCCGGCCAGCTCGCGCCGCGCACCCAGTCGGCGCCCGGCGCGGGGCGGGTGTAGAGCGTGGCGGTGGACCGCGAGGACCCGCGGGACTCGCCGGTGACCAGGAGCAGCTGGCGGGAGTCGGCCGGGATGCGCGCCCGGGTCGCTTCGCCGACCCCCGTCAGGCCCTGCATCGGGTCCCGCCGGGTATCGCGGGCGGCGCGGTCCACGGCCCGCGGCCGGGCGTCCGTGGCGGCCCGGGCCGCGGCCTCGGAGCCCTGCTCGGAGCCGTCCGTGACGTACGCCCAGCCCGCCCCGAAGGCCACCAGGCCGAAGGCGGCGACCAGGGCCACCCGGCGCGGGGCGCGTCCGGCGGCGGAGGTGCGGGGTCGACGGGAGCGGGCCCGGGCGTGCTTGCTCATTGAACCGACCGTACAGCAGCCGCCCTTCACGGGACCCGATCCGCCGCCCCGGGGCGGCGCGGGGCAACGCGCACGGACCGTCAGCGGGCGCTCCCGCGCCCGGCTGTGACGGGGCGGCGGACGGCCTCCGAGGCGACGGGGCGACGGGGCGTCGCGGCGGCCGCGGGCCGCGGGCCGCGGCAGTCAGGGGGCCGGGCGCGGCTCGGGCGCGGGACCGGCGCGGGAGCCGGGCTGGGGCCGGGGCGCCGGGGTGGGACGCGGGGCCGGGGCCGGCCGTGCGCGGAGGGGTGGGCTGCGGAACGGGAGGAAGCCGTGCAGCACCGTCCCCCCGAGGCGATCACCGGCGTACGCTGAACCGATGCGAACTCCACGCCAGGCAGCGCGCGTTGTCATCGTGTCCCCCTCCGGATCGGTGTTCCTCTTCCGCGAGAACAACGTGGAGGTCGGCATCCACTGGCTGCCGCCGGGCGGCGGGATCGACCCGGGCGAGACCCCGCAGCAGTGCGTGCGGCGGGAGCTGCGCGAGGAGACCGGGTGGACCGACCTGGAACCGCAGCGGCTGCTGTGCACGTGGGAGCACGACTTCACGCACCAGGGCGTGCCGGTCCGCCAGCACGAGCACGTCTACGTCACCACGGGCCCGCGCCGCGAACCGGTCCTGGAAGCCCCGGACATCCACTGGCAGTGGCTCTCGCCCCGGCGCCTCGCGACGCTCGGCGAGCCGCTGTGGCCGCCGCGCCTGCCCGACCTGCTGGCCGACGCCCGGGACCGGCCGGTCCACCTCGGCCTCCTGGCCTAGGGAGTGTCGTCGAGCTGGTGCCGTCCGCCCGGAGGGCGGGGCAGACCCCGCCGGTCGGACGGGACTTCGACGACACGACCCGGGGCGTCCCCTCCGGACCGCGCCGGGACCGGGTGCACCGCGTTCAGCGTTCAGCGGTCGGCGGCGGCCTCGGCGTAGAGGGAGGCCGCGTAGTCGCCGAGGACCGTGCTGGTCGACACGTCGTCGGTGTCCCCGCCCGTGAGGACGCCGATGATCTTCCCGTCGCCGGCGATCCAGGCGCTGCCGCTGGTGCCGCCGGGGAAGTCGGCGCAGTCGAAGCGCTGCTCGGTGGCGCTCTCGCGGACGGCGACGGCCGTGCACGTACGGGGCACCTTGCGGTCGGCGGGGTAGCCGGTGACCGTGACCTCCTCGCCCGCGCGGCCGCTGGTGTCGAGCACGGCCGCGCCGGTCACGTCCTCGATGCGGCGGCCCGAGGCGTCGGGGGCGAGGCGGGCGAAGGCCAGGTCGTAGTCGTCGTCGGCGTCCTCGGCCCAGCGGGCGTCCTCGAACACCCGGTCGATCTTCCACGTGCCGTACGGGGCGGCGCCGTTCGCGTACGCGGGTGCGAAGACGGCGCTGCCGCCGCTCTGGTCCCCGTCGAGCAGGCAGTGGCCGGCGGTGACGATGAGGTCGCGGCCGGGGCTGTGCACCACGGTGGCGGTGCAGAAGTGGTCGCCGTCGAGGCCCTTGGTGAACAGCGCTCCGGTGAACGCGGCGGGGCCGCCGGGCTTGGGCACCACGGGCGGCGGCAGGGTCGTCCCGGGCTGCGGGGAGAGCTGGGGCTTCGCGGCCTGCGTGCGCGACGGCCCGGTCGGCGCGGCCGTCGGCGCGGCCGCGGCCCGTACGGCCGTCGGCGCGGCCCCTTCGGGCGGCGGCACCAGTTCGGCGACGGCGGCGGAGGCTCCCAGCGCGGCGGCAGCACACAGCACGACCGTGATCACGGTCCGCACGTCCACCGGCATGATGATCCTCCCGCTGTACCCCGGCGAAGCATGCCCCGGGGGCGGGCGCGGGTGCAAGACGGACCCCTGCCCGCGGCCCGCCCCGGCTCCGCCGGTGCCCCGTCGCCGCCCCGTCCCGCGCACGCCCCCGCCCCGGTCCCGCGCTCGTCGCCGCGTCCGGGGCCGTGCGCCGCGCCGGTTCAGGCCGCGGAGCCCGGTCCCTCCCACAGGCCGTCGGGCGTCAGGCCGAGCAGGTCGATCGCGTTGCCGCGCACGATGCGGTCGACCACGTCCGGCGCCAGGTGGCCCATCTGGGCCTCGCCCACCTCGCGGGACTTGGGCCAGGTGGAGTCCGAGTGCGGGTAGTCGGTCTCGTAGAGGACGTTGCCGACGCCGATCGCGTCGAGGTTCTTCAGGCCGAAGGCGTCGTCGAAGAAGCAGCCGAAGACGTGCTCGGCGAAGAGCTCCGACGGAGGCCGCAGGACCTTGTCGGCGACCCCGCCCCAGCCGCGGTTCTCCTCCCAGACCACGTTCGCGCGTTCCAGGATGTAGGGGATCCACCCGATCTGGCCCTCCGCGTACATGATCTTCAGCCGCGGGAAGCGTTCGAACTTCCCGCTCATCAGCCAGTCCACCATCGAGAAGCAGCAGTTGGCGAAGGTGATGGTGGAGCCCACGGCGGGCGGGGCGTCGGCCGAGGTGGACGGCATGCGGGAGGAGGAGCCGATGTGCATGGCGATGACCGTGCCGGTCTCGTCGCAGGCCTCCAGGAAGGGGTCCCAGTCGTCCGTGTGGATGGACGGCAGTCCCAGGTGAGGGGGTATCTCGGAGAAGGCGACGGCGCGCACCCCGCGGGCGGCGTTGCGGCGGACCTCGGCGGCCGCGAGGCGGGCGTCCCACAGCGGGACCAGGGTGAGGGGGATCAGCCGGCCGCGGGCGTCGGGGCCGCACCACTCCTCGACCATCCAGTCGTTGTAGGCCCGTACGCCGAGCAGCCCGAGCTCCCGGTCCCCGGCCTCGGTGAAGGTCTGGCCGCAGAAGCGCGGGAAGGTCGGGAAGCAGAGCGCCGACTGCACGTGGTTGACGTCCATGTCCGCGAGCCGCTCGGGAACCGAGAAGGACCCCGGGCGCATCTGCTCGTAGGTGATGACTTCCAGCTTGATCTCGTCGCGGTCGTACCCGACGGCCGTGTCGAGACGGGTGAGCGGCCGGTGCAGGTCCTCGTACACCCACCAGTCGCCGATCGGGCCGTCGTCGCCCGGTGCGCCCATCACGGGTGCGAACTTGCCGCCGAGGAAGGTCATCTCCTTCAGGGGGGCGCGGACGATCCGGGGGCCGGTGTCCTTGTACTTGGACGGGAGCCGGTCCCGCCATACGTGGGGGGGCTCAACCGTGTGGTCGTCCACCGAGATGATCTTCGGGAAGGTCTCCATGCCTCCTACCGTAGCGCCGATCTGACGAACCGTCAGCTAGTCGGGAGGCGATCGGTCCGTTACGGGCTGACGTGTACGCGCAACACAGGGCAGACTGACCATGACACCGACGGAAGGCAGGGGGACGACAGATGGACGGCGTACCGGCCATCCCGCGCCCGCGGAACCACCCCGATGCGGCCCGGACCGGCTCCGTGGGCACCACCGTCCCGGCGGGCGTCCCCACTCCCGCGGACACCACCCGAACACACGCCGCCCCCGCGGGCACCCTCCCCGCGGGCACCTTCCCCACGGGCAGCGCCCCCAGGGCCCGCACCCCCGCGGGCGCCCCGGCGGCCCCCGCGGCGCCCGCCCCGGCTCCGGCGCCCCGCGAGGCCGCCCCCGGCGCCCGGTTCTCCGTCCTCGGGCCGATCCGGGCCTGGCGCGGCGCCGAGGCCCTGCCCTCCGGGACACCCCAGCAGCGCGCCCTGCTCGCCGTACTGCTGCTGCGCGAGGGCCGCACCGCCACCGCGCCCGAACTCATCGACGCCATCTGGGGCGAGGACCCGCCGCAGCAGGCCCTCGCCACCATCCGCACGTACGCCTCCCGGCTGCGCAAGGTCCTCGACCCCGGGATGCTCGTCAGCGAATCCGGCGGCTACGCCATCCGGCTGCGCTCCACCGCCACCCTGGACCTCGGCGTCGCCCGCGGCCTGGCCGCCGAGGCCGAGGCGGCGCGCGGCGCCGGGGACCGCGGCCTCGCCCGTACGCTCCTCGCCCGCGCCCTGGGCCTGTGGGACGGCGAACCGCTCGCCGGGGTCCCCGGACCGCACGCGGAGACCGAGCGCACCCGGCTCGCCGAATGGCGGCTCCAGCTGCTGGAGGCCCGGCTCGACCTGGACCTGGAGGTCGGCCACCACGCCGGGGCGGTCTCCGAGCTCACCGCGCTGACCGCCGCCCACCCGCTGCGCGAGCGCCTGCGCGAGCTGCTGATGCTCGCCCTCTACCGCAGCGGCCGGCAGGCCGAGGCCCTCGCCGTCTACGCCGACACCCGCCGCCTGCTCTCCGGGGAGCTCGGGGTCGATCCCCGGCCCGAGCTCTCCGCCCTCCAGCAGCGCATCCTCAACGCGGACGCCGACCTCGCCCGCGCCGAGGACCCGGTGCCGGCCGCCGCGGCCGGCCGGACGCGCCCCGCCCAACTGCCCGCGACGGTATCGGACTTCACCGGCAGGTCCAGCTTCGTCGACGAGCTCGGGGGCATCCTGTCGCGCAGCGCCGAGGCCGGCCGGGTCATGGCCGTCTCCGCCCTCGCGGGCATCGGCGGGGTCGGCAAGACCACCCTCGCCGTGCACGTGGCCCACACCGCCCGCCCGCACTTCCCCGACGGCCAGCTCTACGTCGACCTCCAGGGCACCGAGGCCCGGCCCGCCGAACCCGAAGCCGTCCTCGGCTCCTTCCTGCGCGCCCTGGGCACCCCCGACAGCGCCATCCCCGACTCCCCCGCCGAGCGCGCCGCCCTCTACCGCTCCACGCTCGACGGCCGCCGCGTCCTGGTCCTGCTCGACAACGCCCGCGACGCCGCCCAGGTCCGGCCCCTGCTGCCGGGCACCGCGGGCTGCGCGGCCCTGGTCACCAGCCGGGTGCGGATGGCCGGGCTGGCCGGCGCCCACCTCGTCGACCTCGACGTGATGAGCCCCGAGGAGGCGCTCCAGCTCTTCACCTGCATCGTCGGCGCCGAGCGGGTCGGCGCCGAACGCCAGGCCGCCCTCGACGTCGTCGGCGCCTGCGGCTTCCTGCCGCTCGCCATCCGCATCGCCGCCTCCCGCCTCGCCGCCCGCCGCACCTGGACCGTCTCCGTCCTCGCCGCGAAGCTCGCCGACGAGCGCCGCCGCCTCGACGAGCTCCAGGCCGGCGACCTCGCCGTCAAGGCCACCTTCGAACTCGGCTACGGCCAGCTCGAACCCGCCCAGCAGCGGGCGTTCCGGCTGCTCGGGCTCGCCGACGGTCCCGACGTCTCCCTCTCCGCCGCGGCCGCCGTCCTGGACCTCGCCGAACACGACACCGAGGACCTCCTGGAGGCCCTCGTCGACTGCTCCCTGCTCGAATCCGCCGCCCCCGGCCGCTACCGCTTCCACGACCTCGTACGCCTCTACGCCCGGGCCTGCGCCGAGCGCGACGAGCACCCGCCCGCCGGCCGCGACGCCGCCCTGGACCGGCTGCTCGACTTCTACCTGGCCACCGCCTCCGGGGTGTACGCCATGGAACGCCCCGGCGACCGGCTCCCGGCGCACCTGTCCGACACCTGCTACCCGGGGCTCTCCTTCGCCGGGCCGCGCGCCGCCCTGGACTGGCTGTACGCGGAGGCGGACCCGCTGCTGGCGTGCGTCCGGCAGGCCTCCGTGCGCCCGGACCGGGACGGGACGCGGGTGCTGCGCCGGGCCGTGGACCTGCTGTGGGCCGCCAAGGACCTCGCGGAGTCCGGCGCCAACTCCAAGCAGTACGAGTCCGCCGCGATGGCCCTGCGCGACGCCGCGCGCGCCGCGAAGGACCCGCGCGCCGAGGGCCGGGCCCGCACCACGCTCACCATGGTGCACCTGTTCACCGGCCGTTTCACCGAGGCCGACGACGAGGCCCGCCAGGCCACGGCACTCGCCCGGGAGGCCGCGGACCCGCTGCCGAGCTGCTGGGCGCCCAACGACCGCGGGATCATCGCCCTCTACCAGGGGCGGCACGCGGACGGCGAGCGCTACCTGCTGGAGGCGATCGAGAACTTCCGGGCGGACGGCAACAACATCGGCGAGGCCAGCGCCCTGTGCAACCTCTCCCGCATCCACGTGGAGCTGGGCCGGCTGACCAGCGCGATCGACCTGGCGCGCCAGGGCATCGCCATATACGACCGGATGGGCCTGACCCTGCGCCTGGCCAACGGCCGCTACGCGCTGGGCATCGCGCTGACCCAGGCGGGCCGGCTCGGCGAGGCCCTGGACCAGCTCGCCGAGGCCCTGTCCCTGTTCCACGAGAACCGGCAGCCGCTGTGGGAGGGCGTGACGCACTTCCGGCTCGCCGAGGCCCACCTGGCGGCGCGCAGGCCCACGCTGGCCGCCTCGCACGCCGAGCAGGCCATCGCGCTGCGCGGCATCGGCGGCGAGTGGCGCCGGGCCACGGTGCTGATGGTGCTGGGCCGGGCGCTGCTGCGGCTGGGCCAGACGGACCGGGCGCGGGCGTGCTGGCGGGACGCCGAGTCGGTGTTCGAGCAGCTGGGCTCGGCGGAACTGGCCGAGGTGCGGGCCCTGCTGGCCTCCGAGATCGCGGCCTGAGCACGGCGGCCCGGGAGCGGGCGGACGCCGAAGGCGGTGGCCGGATTCCGCTCGAACGGCTCTGACCTGCACGGATGCCCGATGAATACGGCGTTCATCGTTCGTTTATCGCCCTGCGGCACGATAGGTCCATCGGCCCGGAGCGCCGGGGGGAGCACCCGGGCCGGTTGGAGGACCACCCGTTCGGCGGTCCGCGGGGGAATCGCCGAACGGGTCCTACCCATCCATCAGGAGATCCGATGACGACGAACGAGAACGTACTGCCGAACGAGGGCGACATACGGCCGCTCGACAACCACGCCTCGGGCATCGAGATCAAGCCGCTCGACCCGCCGGTGCAGAAGCCGGTCCCGAACCCGGGCCAGAAGCCGCTCGACAACCACGCCTCCGGCGAGGAGATCCGGACGCTGGACAACCACGCGTCCGGTCCGCGCCCGTAGGCACGGCACGCACGGTACGTACGGCACGCACAACGGACGTCGTACGGGGGAGCAACGGGGGGACGGCGGTCGCGGTGGCCCGGAGGGGGAGCCATCGCGACCGCCGTCGCACGCCCGCGTCCGGACGCCCCGGCGGGAGGGCGGGACGGCCTACGCTGGGCCCGTGTTCACCTCCGGCGGACCGGGCGTCCGCGAACTCGCCGTCCAGGCCCTCTCCTCCGTGGAGCGGGGCTACGACCTGCTCGCCCCGAAGTTCGACCGCACGCCGTTCCGCACCCCGGACCGGATGCTCGACGCCGTCGAGGAGGCCCTCGCCCGGCGGGAGGGCTCCTTCGGGGCCGGTCTGGACGTGTGCTGCGGCACCGGCGCCGGGATCGGGATGCTGCGCCGGCTGTGCCGCGGGCGGGTGACCGGGGTGGACCTCAGCGCGGGCATGCTGGCGCAGGCCCGGCGGGCCCACGGGGACGAGGCGTACGGGGACGGCGGGGGCGCGGCCGGGCGGGTGGACTTCGTACGGGCCGACGCGCGGGCGCTGCCGGCCGCGCTCGCGGACACGTACGACCTCGCGGTGAGCTTCGGGGCCTTCGGCCACTTCCTGCCGGCCGAGCGACCGGCCCTGTTCGCCGGGGTGCGGTCCGCGCTGCGCGAGGGCGGGCTCTTCGCCTTCCCGATCGGCGCCCCGATCCCGCTCCGCTCACCGGTGTGGTGGGCGGTGGCGGGCTTCGACGCCGCGATGCGGGTGCGCAACGCGGTGTGGCGGCCGCCGTTCGTCATGTACTACCGGACCTTCCCGCCCAGCGGGGTCCGGGCGGACCTGGAGGCGGCGGGCTTCACGGTGGCGACCACCCCGTTGGAGCCCTTCGGCCGGCTGCCCTCGGGCGCGCCCCGGTGGCGGCTGGTGCTGGCGCGGCGCGACGACGCGGCGCCGGCCGCACCCGTCACGGCGGCAGCCGCAGCCGAACGGCCGGTCAGCGGGCGCGCAGGTCGCGTTTGAGGACCTTGCCGCCGGCGTTGCGGGGCAGTTCGGCGACGAACTCCACGGTGCGCGGCACCTTGTAGTTGGCCATCTCCCGCCGGGACCAGGCGATCAGGTCGTCTGCGGTCAGCGTCGCGCCGGGGCGGCGGACCGCGTACGCCTTGCCGACCTCGCCGAGTCTCGCGTCGGGGACGCCGACCACCGCCACGTCGGCGACGTCCGGGTGGAGGCCGAGGAGCTGTTCGATCTCGGCGGGGTAGGCGTTGAAGCCGCCGACGATGAACATGTCCTTGATCCGGTCGGTGATCCGCAGGTTCCCGGCCCGGTCGAGCACGCCGACGTCGCCGGTGCGCAGCCAGCCGTCGGGGGTGATCGCCCCGGCGGTCCCGTCGGGGTCCTCGAAGTAGCCCCGCATGACGTGGTGGCCGCGGACCCACACCTCTCCGGCCGTGCCGGCGGGCTGGTCGCGGCCCTCGGGGCCGACGATGCGCAGCTCGGTGTCCGGGATGGCCCGCCCGGAGGTCTCGGCGATGACCCGGGCGGGGTCGCCGCGGCGGCACATGCTGACGATGCCGCTGGCCTCGGAGAGCCCGTAGGCGGTCAGGACGGTGGCGATGCGCAGTTCGCCGCGGAGCCGTTCCACCAGCCGGAGGGGGACGACGGCCGCTCCGGTGACGACCAGGCGCAGGGCGGACAGGTCGTGGTGGTCCCGGTGCGGATGGTCCAGGAGGGACTGGTGGAGGGTGGGCGGGCCGGGGAGGACGGAGATCCGCTCGGCGGCGACGTTGGCGAGGACGGTGTCGACGTCGAAGACGGGCTGCGGGACCATCGTGGCCCCGCGCATCAGGCAGGCGATGATCCCGGCCTTGTAGCCGAAGGTGTGGAAGAAGGGGTTCACGATCAGGTAGCGGTCGCCTTCGCGCAGGCCGGCGAGGTCGCTCCAGACGGCGTAGCAGCGCAGGGTCTGGGCGTGGGTGATGACGGCGCCCTTGGGGCTGCCGGTGGTGCCCGAGGTGAAGACGATGTCGGAGGGGTCCTCGGGGCGGATCACCTCGGCGCGCTCGCGGACCACGTCGGCCGGGACGGCGTCCCCGCCCGCCAGGAACTCCTTCCAGGTGCGGAAGGAGGCCGGGGCGTCCTCGGCGAGGACGACGACCTGCTCCAGGTGCGGGAGGCCGGGCAGCGGGCCGCCGCCGGGGCCTTCCGCGGCGGCGCGGCGCAGGGAGGCGACGTAGGAGGTGCCGAGGAAGGTGCCGGTGACGAAGAGCAGCCGGGCGCGGCTGCGCCGCAGGACGTACGCGGCCTCGGCGCCCTTGAAGCGGGTGTTGAGGGGGACGAGGACGGCGCCGGCCGAGACCGCGCCGAGGGCGGAGACGATCCACTCCAGGGTGTTGGGGGCCCAGACGGCGACCCGGTCGCCCGGTTCGACGCCGGCCGCGATGCAGGCGGCGGCGGCGCGCTCGACGCGCTCGCCGAGCCCGGCGTAGCTGATCCGCACCCGCCCGTCGACGACGGCCTCCCGGTCGCCGTGGCGGCGGGCCGCGGACCGGACGAGGGCGGCGACGCTGCCCCAGCGCAGGTCACCGCGGGGGTCGTCGCCGGGGGCCGCGTGGGCGGCGTCGCCGGAGGCGTCGCGGGGGGCGGGCAGGTCCGCGCCGTTCCCCGTGCCGGGTCCGCGCCCCGCAGCCGGCGCCGTCCCGGCGTCCCGGCGGCCTCCCGGGTCCGTGCCCGAGCCGCTGTCCGTGCCCGTGTACCCGTGTGCGCCCTCGTGCATCGTCCGCCCCTCCCCGGTACCAGTAGCTGACTATCCGTCAGATTAGCTGTAGCCTTCGCGGCTGTCAGTACTGGCGCACCCCCCGGAGGTGGCGATGGCGGCAACGCTCAAGGACGCTACGGCGATAGTCGGCATCGGGCAGACCGCCTTTGCCAAACGACTGCCGCAGTCCGAGAAGGAATTGGCCTGCCGCGCCATCCTGGCGGCGCTGGCCGACGCGGGCATAGACCCCTCCGAGGTCGACGCCTTCTCCTCGTACACCATGGAGGAGACCGACGAGGTCGAGGTCGCCAAGGCCATCGGCGCCGGCGACGTCACCTTCTTCTCCAAGATCGGCTACGGCGGCGGCGGTTCCTGCGCCACCGTCGGCCACCTCGCCGCCGCCGTCGCCACCGGTCAGGCCACCGTCGGCGTGGCGTGGCGCTCGCGCAAGCGCGGCTCCGGCCCGCGCCCCTGGAAGAACACCGCCGTCCAGCTCCCCACCCCCGGCCAGTGGACCCGCCCCTTCGGCCTGCTGCGCCCCGCCGACGAGATCGGGATGCTGGCCCGGCGCTACATGCACGAGTACGGCGCCACCCGCGACCACCTCTTCAACGTGGCGATGGCCTGCCGCAACCGGGCCAACGAGAACCCCGCCGCGATGATGTACGAGCGCCCGCTGACCCGCGAGATGTACATGACCTCCCGGATGATCAGCGACCCGCTCTGCCTCTTCGACAACTGCCTGGAGACCGACGGCGCCCTGGCCTGCGTGATCGTCTCCGCCGAGCGCGCCCGCGACTGCCGCCAGCGGCCCGTCTACGTGCACTCCGCCGCCCAGGGTCTGCCCGCCCAGCACCACGGGATGGTCAACTACTGGAACGACGACCCGCTCTCCGGCCCCGCCTGGACCGCCGCCCGCCACCTGTGGAAGCAGGCCGACTTCGGCCCCCAGGACGTGGACGTCGCCCAGATCTACGACGCCTTCACCCCCCTCATCCCGCTCTCCCTGGAGGGCTACGGCTTCTGCGGGCGCGGCGAGGGCGCCGCCTTCACCGAGGGCGGCGCCCTGGAGATGGGCGGCCGGCTCCCGATCAACACCGGGGGCGGCGGCCTGAGCGAGGCCTACGTGCACGGCTTCAACCTGATCAACGAGGGCGTCAAGCAGCTCCGCGGCGTCTCCACCGCCCAGGTGCCGGACGCCGCGACCTGCCTGGTCACGGCGGGCGAGGGGGTCCCCACGTCCGCGATCCTGCTGCGCGCCTGAGCCCCTAGGAGCCGACCGATGACCGCACCCGCCACACCGCCCGCGACCCCGCCCGGCACCGCACCCGGGGCGGCGCCCGACACCCCGCCGGCCGGCGCCGACGGACTGCTGCTGCCCGTCCCCGACGAGGACGGCACCCCCTTCTGGGAGTACGCCGCCCGCGGCGAGCTCCGCGTCCAGGCCTGCGCCGCCCCGGCCTGCGGCCGGCTGCGCTTCCCGCCCCGCCCCTGCTGCCCGCACTGCCGGTCCTTCGACAGCGAATGGCGCCTGATGAGCGGCCGCGGCCGCATCTGGTCGTACGTGCGGCCGCACCCGCCGCTGCTGCCCGCGTACGCCGCGCAGGCCCCGTACAACGTGATCCTCGTGGAGCTCGCCGACGCCCCGCACATCCGGCTCGCCGGGAACCTGGTGGCCTCCCCCGACGCCCCGCTGGACTCGGTGGACCCGGCCCGGCTGCGGATCGGGGCGCGGGTCCAGGTCGCGTTCACCGACACGGGCGGCACCGCCGTGCCGCGCTGGCTCCTGGAGCGGCCGTGACGCTGCGGGTGGAGCGGGACGCGGCGGCCGGGGTCGCCGTCGTCACCCTGGACCGGGAGCACCGGCACAACGCGATCGACCTGGAGACCGCGGCCGAACTGGTCGCGGTGTGGCGGGAGTTGCGGTTCGCGGACGAGATCCGGGCCGTCGTCCTCACGGGCGCGGGGACGGCCGCGTTCTGCACCGGGATCGACCGCGGGGTGCGGGTGGCACAGCCCGCGTCCCCGTACGCGGTGGACGACCCGCTGGCGGGCATCGGGCCCAAGTCCTGCGACCTGTGGAAGCCGGTGGTCGCCGCCGTCAACGGCATGGCCTGCGGCGGGGCGTTCTACCTGCTGGGCGAGGCGGAGTTCCTCGTCTCCGCACGCGGCGCCACCTACTTCGACCCGCACACCAGCTACGGCATGGTCAGCGCGTACGAGGCCGTCTACATGGCCCAGCGCATGCCCTTCGGCGAGGTCGCCCGGATGTCCCTGATGGGCACGGCGGAACGGCTCTCCGCGCAGCGGGCGTACGAGATCGGCCTGGTCTCGGAGCTGACCGAACCCGAGGAGCTGCTCCCCGCGGCCCTGCGCGCGGCGCGGACGCTGGCCGGCTTCCCGACGGAGGCCGTGCAGGGGACCGTACGGGCGCTGTGGTCCGCGAAGCGGGCCGCGCTGCGGCAGGCCCTGGACCAGGCCCCGGCGCTGATCGCGCTGGGAAACCTGGACCCGGAGCGACAGGCGGAGCTGTTCGGATCGCGCCGGACGGCCCCCGCGTACCGGCTGCGCTGACCGGCGCCCGACCTCCTCCCGGCCGTCCCTCCTGGTCAGCGGCTTGGCCTGGGTGTTCTGCCGACTCGGGGCGCCGCCCGTGGTAGGGACGGCGCATTGCCCGCCGGCGGGCCGCCGGATTGGATCACCGGGACCGGGCGGCGCGGCCGCCCGCGCACCGGTACGGAGGAGGCGAGTGACGCCCATGCTCGACGGCTGCACGCCCTGGCCCGAGGAGTTCGTCGACCGCTACTGGGCCGCCGGCCACTGGCGCGGCAGCACGCTGGACAACCTGCTGCGCGGCTGGGCCCTCCGGTACGGGCCGCGGACCGCGCTGGTCCACGGCGCCGGCCGCCTCACCTACGCGGGCCTGAACCGGCGCGCCGACCGCGCGGCCGCCGGCTTCCGGCTGCGCGGCCTGCGCGCCGGGCAGCGGGTGCTCGTGCAGCTGCCCAACGTCCCCGAGGCCGTCGTCACGCTGTTCGCGCTGATGCGCGCCGGGGTGGTGCCCGTGATCTGCCCGGTCTCGCTGCGCACGCCCGAGGTGTCCCACCTGGTGCGGGTCGCCCGGGCCGTCGGCTACGTCGGCCCCTCGACGCGCGAGGGCTTCGACCACACGGCGATGGCCGCGGACATCGCGGCCCGCGAGCCGTTCCTGCGGCGGGTGTTCACCTACGAGCCGCCGGGCGTCGCGTCCCCGTACGGCGGCCTCACCACCGACCCGTCGGGCTGCCACTACTGCCGGCTGGACTCCATCGACGCCCCGCCCGAGCCGCCGCTGGCACCCGACGCCGGCCAGGTGGCGTTCTTCCTGCTCTCCGACGACGACGCCACCGCGGCGCCCCGGCTCGTACCGCGCACCCACAACGACTACGCCTGCCAGGTCCGGGCCGCCGCCGAACTGGTCGCGCTCACCGGGGACGACGTGTACCTCGCCGCGCTGCCCGACGAGTTCAACCTCACCTTCGGCTGCCCCGGCATCCTCGGCACCCTCGCCGCCGGCGGCACCGTCGTCCTGGCCGAGGACCCGGATCCCGCCGTGTGCCTGCCGCTCGTCGCCCGGGAGCGGGTCACCGTCACCTCGGTGGTGCCCGCCGTGGCCCGGGCCTGGCTCGACGCCCTCCCCGCGGCCCGGACGGACACGGGCAGCCTGCGGCTCGTACAGATCGGCGGGACGGCCTCCGACGGGACGGCCGCCGCCGGGCTGGGCGCCGCGTGGGGATGCCGGCTGCAACGGGTCTCCGGACGGGCCGAGGGCCCGCTCACCCTCACCCGGCCCGACGACCCGGCCGGGACGGTGCACACCACCCGGGGCCGACCGCTCTCCCCCGACGACGAGGTCCGCATCGTCGACGCGGACGGCAGGGACGTGCCGCGGGGCGGGAGCGGCGAACTCCTCGTCCGCGGTCCCTGCACCCCGCGGGGCTACTACCGGGCGCCCGACCACAACGCACGGGCCTTCACCGGCGACGGCTACCTCCGCACCGGCGACCTGGCACGCCTCACCCCGGCCGGCGACCTGGTGGCGACCGGCCGCCTCGACCGGGGCCCGGACGGCGGCGAGGCCGCGGGCCCGGCCGCGGGCGCGGCCCGGCCGGGCTAGCGGGACGCTCCCGCCCCCGACTTCGGCTTCGACGTCGACTTCTTCGTGGGCTTCCTCGGGGACGACCCGCCGGACCCGTCCGACGACCCGGTCGGCGCCGGGCCGGTCGTCGCGGACGCCGAGGACGACCGCACGGTGACCGCGCCGACCCGGCAGGTCCTGACCTCGGCCGCCCGCGCCGGGTCCTTCAGGGCCACGTCGACGGTGCGGGTCGCCCGCGCCTCCAGGGTGACCTCGGCATCGGTCGTGTCGACGACCGTGCCGCCCGAGCCCTCCCGGTACAGCCGCACCTCGAACGTCGCCGCCCGGTCCAGGCGCGAGGTGACGCGCAGGGTGGTGACCGCCGAGGACGCGCCGGTGCAGGTGACCACCACGGCCGTCGCCGGATCGCCGCTCGGGCTCGCCGAGGGCGAGCCGCTCGCCGTACGGCCGCTGCCGCCGGAGTACGACTTCTTCTTGCCGCTCTTGGAGCTGGAGCAGCCGCCGCCGCTCTTGCCCTTGCTCGTCCCGCCGCTCCCGCTGCCGCCGCCGCTCGACGAGAACCCCGTCAGCGCGAAGACGACGGCGATCAGTACCGCCGTGAACCTGATCCGACGCCCAGCCGCCATGGCCCGACCCCTCCCCCTGGACGATGGCGGGCCACGCTACCAGCACCCCCGCCGACCCGGACGTATCATCCGACGGACAACCGAACAGCCCGCGAACGACCGGGCGGCCGACGCCCGAACGCCCCGGACGGTCGCCCCGAACCAACCGAACCCGGCGGCGAGCCGCACGCCCGCGTCCCTTCGGTGAGCCCTTCACGGACCCACACGAGGAGCACGCCACCAGTGCGCACCACCGCCACCGAGACCAGCATCGACGCGACGCCCGGGGAGGTCTGGGAGGTCCTGACCGACTTCCCCGGCCACGCCGCGTGGAACCCGTACATCCGCGAGGCCGCCGGCGCGGCCGTGCCCGGCACCCGTCTGACCCTGGTCACCCACCCGGAGCGCGGCCGACCGGTCGTCCTGCGCCCGACGGTCGTCACCGCCGTCCCCGGCCGGGAGCTGCGCTGGACCCGCCCCTTCCTGGTACGGGGCCTCTTCGACCGGGAGCACGTCCTGCGGCTGACCGAGGGCCCGGGCCGGACCACGCGGCTGGAGCACGGCGAACGCTTCCGCGGGCTGCTCGTCCCCCTGTGCCTCGGCAGGCCGCCGCTCGGCGCCGCCCGCGGCCACGCCGCGATGTACGAGGCCCTGCGCATCCGGGTCGAGTCGGCGCGCACCCGGAACCGGCCCGTCCCCCGGCCGCCCGGCCCGCGTGCGGGGCCGGGCGGCCGGGCGTAGCGTCGGGAACGCAACCGCTACCTCGGAGGGCCGGGCATGATCCGCAACGCACTCGGTTCGCTGCTCGGCCTGATCGGAGCGACGGCCGCCGTCTGGAGCCCCTTCCGTGCCTGGTACGACGGCCGTCACGGTACCGACTACCGCTTGGAGGAGCTGTTCTCCTCCGCCGGCATCACCTCGGACGGGGCGGCGCTCTTCGGCTCGATCCTGCTCCCGTTCGTCGTCGCCGCCCTCCTCACGCTGGCGGCGGTCGTGCTGCGCTCGCGGCTGCTGATGGCACTGGCCGGGGTCATCGTGCTCGGGTTCGCCGTGCTGTGGATGGTCCGGCAGGGCCAGGCCGCCGACGGCCTCTCGGTCGGCGGGGCCGGCGGCGGAGGCATCGGTGACGGCCTCGCGAACGCCTTCGGCGGCGGCGCCCTGCTGATCCTCGGCGCGGCCGTCATGCGCGGCCGCCCCCGCCGCACCCGCACCTCCCGGGCGCCCGCGTACCCGACGCACCCGCAGAACCCGGCGTACCCGCCCCACCAGGAGCCCGCGCGACCGTACGACCAGCCGGCCCCCGGCCCGTACGACCCGGCCGCCCACCCGCCCGAAACCCCCGGCCACCCCACCACGGACCCGAGCCACCCGCCCCGGACCGACGCCCCCGACCCCCGCGGCTGGCCACCGAAACACCCGGAGGACCGGGCGTAACCCACCGGCCGGGCGCCGATCGCACCTGCTACTCGCCCAGCGGCACTCAGCCGCGTCGCGGTCGCACGGACAGGTGGGCCCACACCCGTTTGCCGGGTCCACACCGCTCCTCGACGGCCCAACGGTGGGCGAGGGCCGCCACCAGGTGCAACCCACGGCCGCCTTCGCCCTCCGCGGCCGGTGGCCCGATCTCCGGCCAGCCGTCGCCCGCGTCGTGCACCTCGATCGCGAGTCCGTCCGGCAGCCGTAGGAAACGCGTCTCGACTTCCCTGTCCCGGGGCCCCACCGCGTGCCGAACGGCATTGGTCACCAACTCGGAGACGACGATCAGAGCGTTCTCCTCCAGCTCGGCCAGCCTCCATTCGCCCAGGGCGCTCCGCAGCTCGGCTCGCACGAGAGGTACCGTCCGCGGCTCGCGCCGCCACCTCCGCACCACTTCGGCCAAGGGTGGACCGATAAAATGCACCATGCTGACGCTCCTTCGAAGCGGTAGCCATGCCCCCGGACCGTTGGCGCGGTCGCGGGGGTCTCGACGTTACAGCGCGATCCGCGCCTCACGTGATGCAGATTGGACCGGTGGACCGGTCCAGTCAACCCCGTTGGTTCATCGCATAGTTGTCTACGAGCTCCCACAGCCCCTCGGCGGTCACGCCTTCCTCGCAGACCAGGGGCTCACCAGCCTCGTCGTAGGCGGTATGGAGCACCACCACGACCGCACAGGGGCGTTTCACCTGAAGGAGTTCGGCTTCTGCCCTCGTCGCCAAGCGCACCGTCGTGGTGTCCGAACCACGAACGGACAGCCGACCCGTGCTGCGCCGCACGTAGCTCGTCGTACCCTCCGCGATCGGCCCGTTCTCATGGAGCCGCGGGCAGAGCTCAGCGACTTCCGGCGGGAACCACGCGACCACGTGCGAACGCGGCTGCCCCTCCTCCGTGAGGACGAGCCTGGCCCGGTGAAGGGCTTGGCGTCCGGCCGCCAGGCCGAGGGCTTCGGCCACGTGCGAGGGAGGCACCAACAGGTCCGGTACGCCCAGCCGGCGGTAGGGAGCGCCCTGCACCCGGCTCGTTCCCGGACCCCGTCCACCGGCCGGGCGCGCCACCGGCGCATCCGTCACGGCGAAACCGCGCCCTTGATGGGGCACGGCCACGCCGTCCGCGCGCAACACCTCCATCGCCCTGATCGCGGTGGCCCGCGAGACGGACCACTGTTCGCACAGGTCACGACTGGAGGGCAGCAAGTCCCCCGGACCGAACTCGCCCTCGGAGATGCGATGGCGCAGGCTCTCCGCGATCTGCTCGTACTTGAGGAGTGGCATGTGGGTTCCTTGAATGGTGGGGCTGACCGGTTGACCGGTCAGGCTAGGGGGTACCGTCCGTTGCGGCCAGGGTCGACAATCCGGAGCATGCCCCCACACTCCGTAGGCCCAGAGATCATCGCCTTCTACAGCGAGACGATCAGCGAATCCGACCGGCTGAGCAGCAGTGCGGACGGGGTGCTGGAGATGGTCCGCACCCAGGAGCTGTTGCGGCGGCACCTGCCGCCCGCGCCCGCGCGGGTCCTCGACGTCGGGGCGGGGCCCGGTGCCCATGCCCGGTGGCTCGTCGCGGACGGGTACGAGGTCGACCTGGTCGATCCCGTACCGCGTCACGTCGAGGAGGCGCGGGCCGCCGGACTGCGCAGCGCGCTCGGCGACGCCCGCTCGCTGGCGGCCGGCGACGGCGCGTACGACGCCGCGCTCCTGCTGGGCCCGCTGTACCACCTGGTCGAGGCCGGCGACCGGGTACGGGCGCTGCGCGAGGCGGCTCGGGTGGTGCGGCCCGGCGGGCTGGTCGCGGCCGCCGCCATCGGGCGGTACTCCTCCGTCTTCGAGCACGTCGCGACCACCCTGCTGGCGGTCGACCGGGTCCGCGACGCCGTCGCCGACGTCCTGGTCGCCGGTGTCCACGAGGCCGGGCGCAAGGGCTTCACCACCGCCTACTTCCACACCGGCGACGGGCTGGCGGCGGAGCTGCGCGAGGCCGGGCTGCGCGGGCCGCGGGTCTACGGCGTCGAAGGCCCGGCGTGGTCGGCGCTCAAGGCGACCGAGCAGCACACCCGGGAGAGCCTGATCGGGTCGCGGATGTTCGAGGCCGCGCTGACCGCGGCGCGGCTGGCCGAGCCGTACCCGGAGCTGCTGGCCGCGAGCTCGCACCTGCTCGCCGTCGGCCGGGTGTAGCGCCCCGGACGCGGCGGCGGCCCCGGCCCCCGGAGGGGGCGGGGCCGGCCGGCACGGGGTGCGGGGGTCAGGCGGCGTCGACGACGCCCGAGGCCGCGATCTCGACCTTGGCCTTGGGGGCGCCGGACTGGGAGCCCAGGGCCTCGATCTGGTCGACGAGCTCCTTGCCCTCGACGACCTCGCCGAAGACGACGTGCTTGCCGTCGAGCCAGGAGGTGACGACGGTGGTGACGAAGAACTGCGAGCCGTTGGTGTTGCGGCCGGCGTTCGCCATCGACAGCAGGTACGGGCGGTCGTGCTTCAGCTCGAAGTTCTCGTCCGCGAACTTCTCGCCGAAGATGCTCTTGCCGCCGGTGCCGTTGTGGTTGGTGAAGTCACCGCCCTGGAGCATGAACTGGGGGATGATGCGGTGGAAGCCGGAGCCCGCGTAGCCGTAGCCGTTCTGGCCGGTGGCCAGCTCGCGGAAGTTCCGAGCGGTGTTCGGGACGACCTTGTCGAACAGCTCGAAGACGATGCGGCCCGCGGGCTTGTCGTTGATGGTGATGTCGAAGTAGACGTTGCTCATGGGGTCCATCCTGTCACTCCCGGTGCGTTGTGCGACCGGGAGGGGGCCGAGTCGCCTCAGCCTCCCGTCCGGGTGCCGGTGCCCTTGGCCGCGTCCAGGGCGTAGACGCAGCGGTCCTTGCTGCACGCGTAGACCACGCCCGCCTCCGCGACCGGGGCGCCCGTGATCTCGCCGCCCGTGGCCAGTTTCCAGCGGAGCTGGCCGCCCGCCGCGTCCAGGGTGTACAGGCAGTGGTCGGCCGAGCCGAAGTGGACCCGGCCGTCCGCGACCGCCGGCAGGCCGGTGATCTCGCCGCCCGCCGCGAACCGCCACTTCGGGGTGCCGGTGACCGCGTCGAGCGTGTAGAGGGCGCTGCCGGCGCCCAGGTGGACGTTGCCGTTCGCCACCAGCACCGGGTCCGAGGACGCCCGCGGCTCCGTCGCGATCCGCCAGCGGTCCTTGCCGGTGGCCGCGTCGAGGGCGTAGACGGTGCCGAGGTAGTCGGCGAGGTAGACCCCGCCGCCCGTCACCGCCGGGCCCGGCGCGAAAGCCGGCGCGGCCAGGAACACCGCCGGGGCCTCGAAGTGCCAGCGGACCCGGCCCGAGGCCCGGTCCACCGACAGCACCCGGGTGCCGGCGCTGACGTAGACGTTGCCGTCCGGGGCGGGGGTGACCCGTACCGGGACGTTTCCGCACGAGCCCGCGTCGCCGACCGGGTACGACCAGGACTCGCGGCCGGTACGGGCGTCCACGGCCCGCAGCCGGGCGTCCTGCCACACGTAGACGGTGCCGTCGTGCAGGACGGGGGCCGCCTCCGGGGTCTCGAAGTCGGTCTGCGCGCCGGTCAGCTCCCACAGCTTGTGGCCGTTGGACGATTCCCAGCCCTGTACGCCGCCGCCGCGCGTGGCGGTGACGACCGTGCCGCGCTCCGCGGTCAGCGCGTACACCCAGGCGTCGGTGGACAGCCGCCACCGCTCGGAGCCGTCGGTCGCGTCGAGCGCGTACAGGGACGGGCCGTCGGAGGCGTGGATCCGGCCGTCGGAGACGGCCATGGACCAGGCGACGTCGCGGGTCTTGAACTGGCGCCGGCCGCTGGCCACGTCCAGGGCGTGGACCTCGAAGGAGGTGACGTAGAGCAGGTCGCCGGAGACGGTCGGGGTGCCCCACACCTCGTTGGACATGCGGAAGCGCCACGGCCGCCAGCGTCCGCTGTCCGGGGCCGGGGCCGGATGCGGTACGGACCCCGCCACGGCCCGGGCGGCCTCGGCGGCGGGTGCGGCCGTGGACCCGCCGGGGGGCCGGACCCAGCCGGTCGCCGCGTCCACGGCGCCCTGTGCGGAGGCGTGGACGGCGGCCGCCGCCGCGCTCGCGCGCGGCCCGGGGCCGATCGGCACCGGGGAGCCGCCCAGGCGCACGGGCTCGCCGGAGCGGGCCGGGGCCATCGGCGGGTGGTGCGGGCGCTGCGGCACGGCCTGGCCGGTCCGCGGGTCCACCCAGGGGTCGACGCCGCGCTGCCGGCGGTGCGTGGCGCCCGCGGAGTCGGGCCCGCGCCGGGCCGCCGGCGCGGGGCCGGGCGCGGGGCCGGGGAGGGCGGCGACGTGCGCGGGGCGGTTGCCCGACCGGCGGGTCTCGATCATCGCGACCGCCCGCGCCGGCAGCCAGGCCGAGGCGGTGCCGCTGTCGTCGCCGCCGTCGAAGAGGTGCGGGGCGAGCTGCGCCTGGAGGTCGGCCGGGGTGGGGCGCCGGGTGGCGTCCATCTGCATGCAGGAGTCGATGAGCGGGCGCAGCTCGTCGGGGAGCCCGTCGAGGTTGGGGCCTTCGCGCAGCAGCATGAAGACCGTCTCCACCGGGTTGGCCCCGTGGAAGGGCGGGTGGCCGGTGGCCGCGAAGACGAGGGTGGAGCCGAGCGAGAACACGTCGCTGGCGCCGCGGACGCTGCGCGAGTCCTTCGCCTGCTCGGGCGACATGTAGGCGGGAGTGCCGACGGCGACGTTGGTCATGGTCAGACGGGTGTTGGAGACCCCGCTGGCGATGCCGAAGTCGATCACGCGCGGACCGTCCTCGACGACGAGCACGTTGGACGGCTTCAGGTCGCGGTGGACGAGGCCGGCGCCGTGGATGGACTGCAGCGCCTCGGCGATGCCGGCGGCGAGCCAGCGCACGGCCTGGGCCGGCATCGGCCCGCACTCGTTGACGATCTCCTCCAGGGAGGGCGCCGGGACGTAGGCGGTGGCCAGCCACGGCACGGCGGCGCGCGGGTCGGCGTCGACGACGGCCGCGGTGTAGAAGCCGGAGACCGCGCGGGCGGCCTCCACCTCGCGGGTGAAGCGCACCCGGAACAGCTGGTCCTCGGCGAGTTCGGTGCGCACCGTCTTGATCGCGACCCGCCGTCCGGACGCGGACCGCGCGAGATAGACCAGCCCCATGCCGCCGGCGCCGAGCCGTCCCAGCACCTCGAAGGGGCCGATCCGTCTCGGGTCGTGCTGCGTCAGCTGCTCCACCACTCGCCTCCACACCCATCCCCGTACGGGCCCTCGCCGGGCCCGTTTCCACCAGCACGCTCGGAGCCGGGCCGGGGCCCCGCCCCGTGCAGCGTCTCACTCCCGGGCGCCGCCCGGGTCGCGCACCCCCGATTCTGTCAGGCCCGCGCCCGGTCCGGCCCCGGCACGGCCGGGGGCGGACGGCACGGGGCCGGTCGCGGCCGGGTGCGCGGCCCGCGGGCGGGGCCGCGCGGGGGCCGGGTCCGACGGCCGTCCGGCGGCTATCCGGCGGGCTTGGTGCGCGGCTCCGACAACAGGCCGAAGACGGCGCCCTGGTCGTCGGCGACGACCGCGATGCGGCCGTAGGGGGTGTCGAAGGGCTCGGCGGTGACCCGTCCGCCGAGCCGCCGGACCATCGCGACGGACTGGTCGCAGTCGGGTACGGCGAAGTAGGCCAGGAAGTGCGCGGGCATGACCTCGGGGAAGGCGTCGGTGATCAGGCTGCGGCCCATCACGGCGGTGCCCGCGCCGGGCGGGCCGCCGGCCGTGGCGCCCTGCGTGCTGCCGGGCGGGGACCAGACGCGGTATTCGACGCCCGCGTCGTCCTGGTCCTGCGGGACGTAGCCGAAGACCTTGGCGTAGAAGGCGTCGACGGCGTCGCGGGCCCGGGTGTACACCTCGCTCCAGCAGTACGTGTACGGCTCCTGCCGGGCCTCGAAGCCGTGGTGGGTGCCGGGCTGCCAGAGGCCGAAGACGGCGCCGCCCGGGTCCGCGGCCATGGCGGCGGTCCCGTACGGGCCCACGGGCATGGGCTCCATGACCATCTGGCCGCCGGCCGCGCGGATGCGCTGGGCGCAGGCGTGGGCGTCGGTGGTGTAGAGGTAGATGCCCCAGACGGTCGGCATCCGGCCGTCCGGCTTGGGTGCGAGGGCGGCGACGTTGCGGCCGCGGCTGTAGGCCTGGGTGTAGTGGCCGTAGTCGGCGCCAGCGCCGGGCGAGAAGGTCCAGCCGAAGAGCTCGCCGTAGAAGCGCTTGCCCGCCTCGACGTCCGGGAGCGAGGCGTCCACCCAGCAGGGTGTGCCTTCCGCGAATGCGGCCATGAGCCCGGTTCCTTCCGTTGTGCGGGGGTGTGTACCCTCCCACCCCTCCCAGCCATGATCCGCCCGAAAACTTGTCCACAGCCTGTTGACAAGACTATTCGGGGGACGGCCGGTCCGGACGGCCGGTCCGGACGGGCGATCCGGGGGACCGCACGCGGCGCCCGTGCGCCCGACCGGTGCCCCGGGCGCACCCCGGCGCGTCCGGGGCGCGGTGGCGGAGGCCCGACGGCCGCGCGCCGACGGCCCGGTGGACGCCCGATGGGCGGCCGATGACCGGCCGATGGTCGCCCCACTCGGCGTCATAACGGCCGAAAATCGACCCTCCATCCTCTCAGGGCCCGCTCACACCCAGCCCAGAGGCCCGATGACCCCATTTGCAGGCGGCCGAATAGCGCGCCCATCACCCCTCGGTAAGCTGACGGCATGACAGGACAAGTACGCACCGTCGACGGGCGTGTCGCCGGCCGGCGCGGCCAGGCGACGCGGCAGAAGTTGCTCGACTGCCTCAGCGAGATGCTCAGCTCCTCGCCGTACCGCGACGTCAAGGTGATCGACGTCGCCCGCAAGGCCGGTACCTCCCCCGCGACCTTCTACCAGTACTTCCCGGACGTCGAAGGCGCCGTCCTGGAGATCGCCGAGCACATGGCCACCGAGGGAGCGGAGTTGACCTCGCTCGTCGAGGGCCGGACCTGGGTCGGCAAGGCGGGCTGGGCCGCGGCCGAGGAACTCGTCGAGGGCTTCCTGGACTTCTGGCGGCGCAACGACGCGATCCTTCGGGTCGTCGACCTCGGCGCGGCCGAGGGCGACAAGCGCTTCTACAAGATCCGCATGAAGATCCTCAACTCCGTCACCAACTCCCTGACGGAGTCGATGAAGGAGCTCCAGGCCAAGGGCAAGGTCGACAAGGACGTCAGCCCCGCCGCCGTGGCCGGGTCCCTGGTCGCGATGCTGGCCGCGGTCGCCTCGCACCAGAAGGGCTTCCAGACCTGGGGCGTCAAGCAGGCCGAGCTCAAGCCGAACCTGGCGCTGCTCGTCCACCTCGGCATCACGGGCAAGAAGCCGACGAAGTAGCGGCGGACCCGTTCCCGGGTCCGCCGTACCGAGCGGCCCCGGCCGCCCGCCGCCCCATCCCCCCTCCGGCCCGCTCGTCCCCGCCCTCCCGGCCCACGCCTGCGATCAGCGCCGCTCCAGGCGGAACAGCCGTATCTCGCGCTCGATGCGCGCCTGGTACGCCGCGTACGGCGGCCAGAAGGCCAGTGCCGCACGCCACGCCTCCGCGCGCTCCTCGCCCTCCAGCAGCCGGGCGCGCACGGCGATGTCCCGACCCTTCCAACTCACGTCCGCGTCCGGGTGCCTGAGCAGGTTCCCGGTCCATGCCGGGTGCCCGGGCCGGCCGAAGTTGGATCCGATCAGCAGCCAGCTCGTCCCGCCGTCCTCCGGCATGCAGGCGAGCGGCGTGGTGCGCGGCTCGCCGGTCCTGGCGCCCTTGGCGGTGAGGATCACGCCCGGCAGCATCTGCGCGCTGAGGATGACCTTGCCGCGGGTCAGCCGGTGCACCGCCTTGTCCACGGCGGGTATGACGTGCGGGGCGACCTTGGCGAACAGCAGGGTCGAGGAGACCTTCTGCATCAGCCGGACGCCGACGCCGGATGTCGCTGCCATCAGACGGCCACCTTCTCGGAACGGGTCGGGGACGGAGGGGCGAAGAGCCCGGCCCGCTGCGCGGCGTGCGCCCGCAGCCGGTGGACCGGGCCGAACAGCAGCTCGTCGGCGGCCGCGCGCTTGAAGTAGAGGTGGGCGTCGTGCTCCCAGGTGAAGCCGATGCCGCCGTGCAACTGGATCGCCTCCCCCGCGGTGACCCGCAGCGCCTCCAGCGCCTGGGCGAGGGCGAGGGCGCCCTGCGCCGGGTCCCAAGCGGCGTAGTAGGCCGCCGAACGGGCCGCCTGCACCTGTACGTAGAGGTCGGCGAGGCGGTGCTTGACCGCCTGGAACGAGCCGATGGACCGGCCGAACTGCTCGCGCTCGCGCACGTACTCCACGGTGCGGGCGAGCGCCTGGTCCGCCGCCCCCACCGCCTCGGCCGCGAGCACGGCCGCCGCGGTGCGCCCGGCGCCGGCCAGCGCCCCGAGCACGTCGGCGTCCTCGGTGCCGAGCAGCCGCGCCGGCACGTCCCGCAGCTCGACGCGGGCCTGCGGGCGGGTCTCGTCGAGCACGGACTGCCGGGTGCGGGCGAGGCCGGGGGCGTCCTCGCGCACGAGGAACAGCAGCGTGCGGCTGCGCGCGAACCCGCCGGTGTGCGCGGCCACCAGCAGCAGGGCGGCGCTGTGGCCGTCGAGCACCTGCGCGGCCTCCCCGTACAGCCGCCAGCCCGCGCCGTCCGCGTCGGCCCGGGCCTGCACCCCGCCGGCCCGGCCGCCGCCCGCCCACTCCCCGCCCGTGTTGTCGCCGGCCAGGGCGAGGGCGGTGGCCAGGGCCGGGCCGGGGACGGCGAGGGCGGCGGTGAGCCCGCCGGCCGCCAGCGGCGGCAGCAGCTCGGAGCGCTGGGCGGCGGTGCCGAGGGCGGTGACCAGCGGCACGGCGAGCACGGCGGTGGCCAGCAGCGGCGAGGGCAGCAGCACCCGCCCCGCCTCCTCGCAGGCCAGGGCCAGGTCTCCGGGGGCGCAGCCGACGCCGCCGTACTCCTCGGCGACGGCCAGACCCGGCAGGCCGAGCTCGCGGGCGAGCTGCTGCCACAGCCCCGGATCGTGTCCGGCTGCGGTCCGTACGGCGGCCTTGACCTCGGCCGGACCGCAGCGTTTGGCCAGGACCTCGCGCAGGGTGCGGCGCATCTCGTCCTGCTCCGCGGTGAAGGCGGCATCCATCGTCGTGCTCCTCCCCGTATCTGACGGCGCGTCATGTTAGGACGGAGGGCGGTAGATGCACAGGGGGCGGGCGGATCGGTTCGGGTTCGGGACGGCGACGCGGTCTGGCTTCTGACGCATCGTCAGATGTACCGTCGCCCCATGCCTGGACCCACGCCCGGACCCCTCCGAGGGCCCGCACCCGCCTCCGCCCCCGCCCCGACCGGACCGGCCGGCACCCCCCGGACCCCCGGCGCCTCCCGCCGCCGGGTCGCGGTCGTCGGTGTCGCGCTCTCGGACTGCGGCCGGGTGGACGGCCCCACCCCGTACGCGCTGCACGCCCAGGCCGCCCGCCGCGCCCTGGCCGACTCCGGGCTGGACCGCTCGGTCATCGACGGCTTCGCCTCGGCGGGCCTCGGCATCCTGGCGCCGGTGGAGGTCGCCGAGTACCTGGGCCTGCGCCCCACCTGGGTCGATTCCACCTCCGTGGGCGGCTCCACCTGGGAGGTGATGGCGGCCCACGCCGCGGACGCCATCGCCGCCGGTCACGCCAACGCCGTGCTGCTGGTCTACGGTTCGACCGCCCGCGCCGACATCAAGGCCCGCCGCCGCACCGCCAACCTCTCCTTCGGGGCGCGCGGCCCGCTGCAGTTCGAGGTCCCGTACGGACACACCCTGATCGCGAAGTACGCGATGGCCGCCCGCCGCCACATGCACGCGTACGGCACGACGCTGGAGCAGCTCGCCTCGGTGGCCGTCCAGGCACGGGCGAACGCGGCCACGAACCCGGACGCGATGTTCCGCGACCCGCTGACCGTCGACGACGTGCTCGCCTCCGAGATGATCGCCGACCCCTTCACCAAGCTGAACTGCTGCATCCGCTCGGACGGCGGCTGCGCGGTGCTGCTGGCCGCGGAGGACTACGTGCCCGACACCGCGAAGGCCCCCGTGTGGGTCCTGGGCGCGGGCGCCTCCGTCTCCCACACCACCATGTCCGAGTGGGAGGACTTCACCGTCTCCCCGGCCGCGGTCTCGGGCCGGCTCGCCTTCGAACGGGCCGGCCTCACCCCGGCGGACGTGGACCTCGCCGAGATCTACGACGCCTTCACCTACATGACCCTGGTGACCCTGGAGGACCTCGGCTTCTGCGCCAAGGGGGAGGGCGGCGCCTTCGTCGAGAAGGGCCGCCTGCTGCGCGGGGGCGAGCTCCCCGTCAACACGGACGGCGGCGGACTCTCGGCCTGCCACCCGGGCATGCGCGGGCTGTTCCTGCTGGTGGAGGCGGTCCGCCAGCTCCGCGGCGAGGCGGGCGCCGGCCAGGTGCTGAAGGCCGGGGGCCGCCTGCCGGAGGTGGCCCTGGCCTCGGGAACGGGCGGCTGGTTCTGCTCCTCGGGCACCCTCCTGCTGGGCCGCTCCTGACCCCCCGACCCCGCCCCGCCGGCCGCCGCACCCCGCACCGGAACCTCGGCCAGGACCCGGGCACGGCCCGGTCGGGACGGCCGGGGAAGCCCGGGCGGACGGCCGGGACGGCCTAGGCTGGCCGGCATGACGAGCGAGATCGGCGACGACGAGTTCCGCGCCACCCTGCACTCCCTGCGCGTGTGGGACACCGCGCTGCCGGTCTTCGACGCCGAGGCCGCACCGGACGCGCCGCTGGCGCTGTTCCGGGAGTGGCTGACGCAGGCCGCCGCGGCCGGGCAGCCCGAACCGCACACCATGAGCCTGGCCACCGTGGACGGCGAGGGCCGGCCCGACGTCCGCACGCTGATGCTGCACGACGCGGACGCCCGCGGCTGGCACTTCGCCTCGCACTCCACCAGCGCCAAGGGCGTGCAGCTCGCGGCCCGCCCCGAGGCCGCGCTCGGCTTCTACTGGCCGGCGGTGGGCCGGCAGGTGCGCGTACGCGGCCGGGTCGCCGCCTGCGGTGCCGAGGAGAGCCGGGCGGACCTGGCGGCCCGCTCGCGCGGTGCGCTCGCCGCGGCGCTGACCGGCCGGCAGAGCGAGGTGCTGGGCTCCAGCGCGGAACTGGCGGAGGCGTCGGCGGCGGCCTGGGAACGGGCCGCCGCCGAACCCGACGCCCCCACGCCCACCTGGACCCGGTACGTCCTGGACGCCACCGAGGCCGAGTTCTTCCAGGGCGACCCGGCCCGCCGCCACACCCGCCTGCGCTACCGCCGCACCCCGTCCGGCACCTGGACCCGTACCCTCCTCTGGCCGTAGGGCCGTACGGACCGTAGGGCCGCGGGCGCGGACGGCCGTGAGGGCCGCGAGCCCGTAGGGCCGTACGGGCCGTGAGCCCGCGGGCGGCCGGGCCCGTCGCCTCGGCGCACGGCCGCGACCCGCTACCGGCGACCCGCGACCGCCCCACCCCCGCCGGCGCGCCGGCGCGCCGGCCCCCGGGCATGCGGCCCACCCGAGGTCAGTCCTCCCGGGGAGGGCCGGCGGCCACCGGACGGAAGACCGGGACCGTCATGCCGGGGGCCGTCTCGCGGAAGGCCACCGTCAGCGGCATGCCGATCGCGAGGTCCGCCGCCGCGCAGTCGACGACCTGCGTCATCATCCGCGGCCCCTCCGCCAGGTCCACCACGGCCGCCGTGTACGGGACGCGGTCGCCGAAGGGCGGCAGGTCGTTGCGGTGGATCACCGACCAGGTGTAGAGCACGGCCCGCCCGCTCGCCGCCTCCCACGCCACCCGGTCCTCCCCCGCCCAGCAGAACGGGCAGAACTCGCGCGGGTAGTGGTGCGCCCGCCCGCACTCCGCGCACCGGCGCAGCAGCAGCCTGCCTTCGGCGGCGGCGTCCCAGTAGGGGCGCGTGAAGTCGTCGGTCTCCGGGAGGTCGTACCGGGCGCCGGTCACAGGAAGAGCCCCAGGGCCGCGTCGAGTGACCAGGTCTGCCAGCCGACGGCGAAGAGCGTCACGAGCGAGATCAGGGCCATCATGGCGTTCTGGCCCTGCTCGGCCCAGTCGTGGATCATCAGCACCAGGTAGAGCAGGTTCAGCAGCAGTCCGCCGACCAGTGCGACCGGGGTCAGGAATCCGAGCACCAGGCCGAGGCCGAGGGCGAGTTCGGCGTGGACGACGACGTGGGCGATCAGCTTCGGCCGGGGCCGGACCACCGTGTCGAAGCCGCCCTTGACGAACGCCCAGCGGTGCTTGCCCGCGATGTCGGCGGCCCAGGCGATGCCCGTACCGCGTTCGAACCAGCCCTTCTTGTCCTTGTGCCGCCAGCTCTCCAGCCACCACAGGCCGAGGCCTATCCGGAGCACGGCGAGCCATTCGGCCCCACTGAGCCAGACGGTCTGCATCGGCGGCCCTCCACCCCTCCACACCACATGAATCTGACGGTACGTCAGTTCAACGGATGACCGCCCCTCCCCGCAAGCCCCCCAACGCACTCCGCCGCGCACCCGCACCCGAAACGCCCGCCCCCGCACCCGCGCCCGTCCCCAACACCCCGCCCGTGATCGATCCGCAATCGATTCCCTCCTCGTCCGAGACCCATCAACCCAGCGTGGCGATACGCTCACTCCTCATGCCCGGAGCCCCCGCAGCACCAGACCTGACCACCCAGCCGCGCCCCGTCTACGTCATCGGCGCCGGTCCCGGCGGCCTCGCGGCCGCCGCCGCACTGCGCTCGCGCGGGGTCCGGGCCGTCGTCGTGGAGAAGTCCGACGCGCCCGGCGCCTCCTGGCGCGGACACTACGACCGGCTGCACCTGCACACCACGCGCCGCCTGTCCGCCCTGCCCGGCCTGGCCATGCCGCGCCGCTTCGGACGCTGGGTCTCCCGCGACGACGTCGTGCGCTACCTGGAGAAGTACGCCGAGCACCACGAGCTGGAACTCGTCACCGGCGTGGAGGTGATCCGCGTCGAGCGGGCCCCCGACGGGCACGGCTGGACCCTGCACGCCAGTGGCGGCCGGGTGCTGGCCGCCGCGGCCGTCGTCGTCGCCACCGGCTTCAACCACACCCCCGCCCTGCCCGCGTGGCCCGGCCGGGACGGCTACACCGGGGAGTTGCTGCACGCCGCCGGCTACCGCAACCCCGCCCCGTACGCGGGCCGGGACGTCCTGGTCGTCGGCGTCGGCAACACCGGCGCCGAGATAGCCGTCGACCTCGCCGAGGGCGGGGCCGCGCGGGTCAGGCTCGCCGTGCGCACCGCCCCGCACATCGTCCGCCGCTCCACCGCCGGCTGGCCGGCCCAGCGCACCGGCATCCTCGTCCGCCGGCTGCCCGTACGGCTCGTGGACCGGCTGGGGGCGCTCGTCGCGCGCGCCTCCGTCCCGGACCTGTCGGCGCACGGCCTCCCGCGGCCCGCGACCGGCCTGTACAGCAGGGTCCGGCAGGGGGCGATCCCGGTGCAGGACGTCGGCCTGATCGACGCGGTCCGCCGGGGCGCCGTGGAGCCGGTCGCCGCGGTGGACTCCTTCGACGGCGCGGAGGTGGTGCTGGCGGACGGCGCGCGGATCGCACCGGACGCGGTGATCGCGGCCACCGGCTACCGGCGCGCCCTGGAGGGCCTGGTCGGCCACCTCGGGGTGCTCGACGCGCGCGGCCGGCCCCGTACGCACGGCGCCCGCACCGCCGCCGGGGCGCCCGGACTGCACTTCACCGGCTTCTCCAACCCCATCAGCGGGATGTTCCGGGAGATGGCCCTGGACGCCGAACGGATCGCGAAGGCGGTGGCGCGACAGGTGCGCCGGACGGCCTGAACGGCACTCTGGACCCGCCCGGGCACCGTCTGGCACCGTTCCACACACCACCTCCACCACCTTTCCTGCGCAGCCCTGTTCCTGACGGCACGTCAGTTCAGTAATCTGACTACGCGTCAGTTATTGAGGTTCATCGAGCAGGAGCGGGCGGAACGATGCTTGGATCTACTCACGGCACCCTCACCACCGACTTCCGCGCACGTGTCGAGGCCTGCGGGGAGACCCCCAGGACGGCCGTCCACTCGACGGCGGCACCGTCCGCCGAGGACGCGCCCGCCCTGGACGTCAGCGGGCGGCCCCTGCACGCCGATGTGCCCGACCTGGACCGGTTCTTCCGGCCCGAGTCCGTGGCCGTCATCGGCGCCTCGGACACCGAGGGCCGGCCGAACACCGGCATCACCCGCCAGCTCGTCGCCTGGGCCGAGCGGGTGGGCGCCCGCATCCATCCGGTCCACCCGACCCGGACCGCCGTCTTCGGCCGGCCCTGCCACGCCTCCGTGGCCGACCTGCCCGAACAGGTGGACCTCGCCGTCCTCCTCGTCGCCGACCCGCTCCCCGTCATCGAGGAACTGGCCGAGACCAAGGTCAAGTTCGCGGTCGCCTTCGCCTCCGGATTCGCCGAGACCGGCGACGAGGGCGCCCTCGCCCAGGCCCGGCTCACGGCCGCCGTGGAACGCTCCGGCCTGCGCCTCCTGGGCCCCAACACCAACCTCAACGCCTTCCAGGAGTTCCGCGAGGACCTCGACGGCCCGGCCATCGCCCTCATCACCCAGTCCGGCCACCAGGGCCGGCCCGTCTACACCCTCCAGGAGCTCGGCATCCGCCTCTCCCACTGGGCGCCGACCGGCAACGAAGCCGACCTGGAGACCTCCGACTTCATCTCGTACTTCGCCGAACGGCCGGAGGTGGGGGCCATCGCCTGCTACGTCGAGGGCCTCAAGGACGGCCGCTCCTTCCTCCTCGCCGCCGACCGGGCCGCGCGCAACGGCGTCCCCGTCGTCGCCGTCAAGGTCGGCCGCACCGAGACCGGCGCCCGGACGGCCGCCTCCCACACCGGGAAGCTGACCGGAGCCGACACCGTCGTCGACGCCGCCATGCGGCAGTTCGGCGTCATCCGCGTCGACGGACTCGACGAACTCCAGGACACCGCAGCCCTGCTGGCCCGGGCCCGCAAGCCGGTGGCCGACGGGGTCGTCGTCTACTCCATATCCGGCGGCACCGGCGCCCACTTCTCCGACCTCGCCACCGAAGCCGGCCTCACCCTGCCCACCCTCTCCGAGGCCCGGCAGCGCGAGCTCCACCAGTGGATCCCCGACTACCTCGACGTCGCCAACCCCGTCGACAACGGCGGTCACCCCGTCGGCGACTGGCGCGGCCGCAAGATCATCGACTCGATCCTCGCCGACCCCTCCGTCGGCGTCCTGATCTGTCCGATCACCGGCCCCTTCCCCCCGATGAGCGACCGGCTCGCCCAGGACCTCGTGGACGCCGCCGAAGCCACCGACAAGCTGGTCTGCGTGATCTGGGGCTCCCCCGTCGGCACCGAGGAGGCCTACCGCACCACCCTCCTCGGCTCCTCCCGCGTCGCCACCTTCCGCACCTTCGGCAACTGCATCACCGCCGTACGCGCCTACCTCGGCCACCACCGCTTCACCGCCTCCTACCGCTCCCCCTTCGACGAGGCCCCCCGCACCCCCTCCCCGTCCTTCCGCAAGGCCCAGGCCCTGATGCGCCCCGGCCAGCAGCTCAGCGAACACGCCGCCAAACAGCTCCTGCGGGCCTACGGCATACGGGTCCCGCGCGAGCAACTGGTGACCAGCGCGGCGGCGGCCGTGCGGGCGGCCGGGCTCGTCGGCTACCCGGTCGTCATGAAGGCCTCGGGCCCCCAGCTCGCCCACAAGACGGAGCTCGGCCTGGTCAAGGTCGGCCTGACCTCGGCGAGCCAGATCCGCGACGCGTACCGCGAACTGACCGACATCGCCCGCTACGAGAACGTGCCGCTGGACGGCATCCTGGTCTGCCAGATGATCGAACGCGGCGTGGAGATGGTCGTCGGTGTCACCCAGGACGACCTCTTCGGCCCCACCGTCACCGTCGGCCTCGGCGGTGTCCTCGTCGAGGTCCTGCACGACGCCGCGGTCCGCGTCCCGCCGTTCGGCGAGGACCAGGCCCGCAGGATGCTGACGGAACTGCGCGGGCACGCCCTGCTGGAGGGGGTGCGGGGGGCACCTCCGGCGGACGTGGACGCCCTGGTGGAGGTGATCCTGCGGATCCAGCGGATGGCCCTGGAACTGGGCGACGAACTCTCCGAGCTGGACATCAACCCCCTGATGGTCCTCCCCCGGGGGCAGGGCGCGGTGGCCCTGGACGCCCTGGCCCTCTGCCGCTGACCTCCCGGCGGGGCTGGACGGCGCGCCCCGGCCCGGCCGAGCCCCGCCGGGCACCGGCCCCGCCCGGACCCGCGCCTCACACGCCGACGGGGCCGGACCGGCCGGCCCCCGCCAAGGGCCCACGACCCGAGCCTCACGCCCGCGAAGCCGAAACGGCCGGCCCGCGCCACGCGCCCCGGACCGACGCAGTCGACACCGCAAGGAGCCCCCGTGCCCCCCGCAGCTCCCGCCCCCGCCCCCACCCCCGAGGACGAAGTCCTCCACCGCACCGACGGCGGCGTCTCCTGGATCACCCTCAACCGGCCCGAGGCCATGAACGCCGTCACCCGGGACCAGCGCGAACGCGTCATCGCGCTGCTCGGCGCGGCCTCCGCCGACCCCGACGTCCGGGCCGTCGTGATCACCGCCACCGGCAAGGGCTTCTGCGCCGGAGCCGACCTGCGCGGCGCGCCCCCCGGCGCCTCCGCCCCCACCGAACGCGTCGCCGGCGACGTGGCCCGCATGATCCGGCTCGGCGCGCAGCGCCTGATCACCGCGGTCCTGGACTGCGAGAAGCCCGTCATCGCCGCCGTCAACGGCACGGCCGCCGGCATCGGCGCCCACCTCGCCCTCGCCTGCGACCTCGTCGTCGCCGCCGAAGGCGCCCGTTTCATCGAGGTGTTCGTCCGCCGCGGCCTGGTCCCGGACGGCGCCGGCGCCTACCTGCTGCCCCGTCTCGTCGGCCCCCAGAAGGCCAAGGAGCTGATGTTCTTCGGCGATGCCGTCCCGGCCGCCGAGGCCGAGCGGCTCGGCCTGGTGAACAAGGTGGTGCCCGGCGACGCCCTGGAGGAGACGGCACGCGCCTGGGCGCAGCGGCTGGCCCAGGGCCCGACCCGGGCCCTGGCCCTGACCAAGCAGCTGGTCAACGCCTCCCTCGACGGCGACCGGGCCGCCGCCCTGGCCGCCGAAGCCGCCGCCCAGGAGATCAACATGACCACGGCGGACGCCGCCGAGGGCGTGGCCGGCTTCGTGGAGCGCCGCACCCCCACCTACCGGGGCCGCTGAACCGGACCCCCGGACGGCAGCGTCCGAACGGCAGCTCCTACGCCTGCCGCGGATCCGGCTTCAGCAGGGCGAACACCGCTCCCGCCGGGTCCGCGGCCCACGCGATCCGGCCGACGTCCGGCACGTCCGCGCCCGGCATCAGCACCGACCCGCCGGCCCCGGTGATCCGCTCCGTCGTCGCGTCCACGTCCGCCGCGTGGAAGTACGGCACCCAGCGCGCCTCCTCTCCCGCTCCCTCGCCCAGCGGTGCGACCCCGCCGAACGAGCCGTCCTGCTGGTCCCCGTCGGCGATGCTCAGGACCCGGTACGTCATCCCGGGCGTCGGCATCTCGGCGGACCGCCACCCGAACAGGCCGGCGTAGAACCCGATGGCCGCGGCCGGGTCCGGGACGTGCAGTTCCACCCAGAGCAGGGTGTTCTCGGCGGTGGTCAGCCCCAGTCCGGCCGTCTTCCCGGGCTGCCAGCACGCGAACTCGGCGCCCTGCGGGTCGGTGAACTGCGCGAGGCGGCCCTCGTCCATGACGTCCCCGGGCTCCGTGCGCACCCGGCCGCCGCCCTCCCGCACCGCGCGGGCGGTGGCCTCGGCGTCCGGGGTCATGAAGTGGGTCATCCAGGCGGACGAGGCGCCCTCCTCGGTCAGCGGTCCGATCGCGGCGACGGTCCTGCCCCCGACCTGGAAGAAGCCGTACCCGCCGGCCTGCGGTCCGGCCGGGACGAACTCCCAGCCGAGCACGGCCCCGTAGAAGGTCGCGGCCGCCGCGGTGTCGGGGCTGCCGAGGTCGAGCCAGTTGGGCGATCCGGTACGGAAGTCGGTGCCGAGCATGGGGGTCCTCCCGAAAGTACGGCGTACGCGGTCGCAGCCACGATGACCGGCCCCCGCGACACCACGGGCGTACGGGCCGCCCCGGGCGGCCGGATTCACCCGTACGGCGGCGCGCCGCACGCGGCGGTACGACGCGCCGCCGGGGCGCGGACGGCGCACGCACGGCCGCGCCCGGGCCCGCACCGCGGCACCCCTTCCCATCTGACGTACCGTCAGGTTCAATCGGAGTGTGATGGGACACGTAGGGATGGCGGCCACCGTCGTCCGGTACCTCAGGTCGGTCGGCTCCCCTCTCCCGGGCCCGGAGCCCGTCGAGGCCCTGCCCCCGCCCGAGTTGCGGGCGGTCGGGGCGGACGAGCGCGCGCCGGTGGGCCCCGGCGAGTTCCGGGCGGTCCTGGGGAACTTCGCCAGCGGGGTCACGGTGATCACGGCGCCGCCGGGCGCGGACGAGGACGGCCCGGCCGGCTTCGCCTGCCAGTCCTTCGCCTCGCTCTCCCTCGACCCGCCGCTGGTCACCTTCATGGTGGCCCGTACGTCGACCACCTGGCCGCGGATCGCCCGCGCGGGGGTGTTCTGCGTCAACATCCTCGGCGCCGAACAGGGCGGGCTGTGCCGCTCCTTCGCCGTCAGCGGCGCCGACAAGTTCGCGGGGGTGGCCCACTCCCCCGCCCCCGTCACCGGATCGCCGCAGCTCGACGCCGTGCCCGCCTGGATCGACTGCCGGATCCACGCCGTCCACACCGGCGGGGACCACCTCATCGTCGTCGGCCGCGTGCTGGCCCTGGGCGCCGACGGCGAGGGCGACCCCCTGCTCTTCCACCGGGGCCGCTTCGGCCGCTTCGGCGACTGACCCCGCCGACCCGGCAGCCGGGACCGCTCGGCCTTGAGCCGGACGAACCGCCGGCCGACGCGCTCCGGGCGGGCCGGCCGGCGCACCGGGCCCGGCCGGCCCGCCCGGAGCGGCCCCGCGGGCGGGGGCCGCCGCGTTCAGAAGGTGAGGACCCCCCGGGCCACCCGCCCGTGGTGGGCGTCGTCCACCGCCTTCGCGAAGTCCTCCACCGGGTAGACCTCGGTGACCAGTTCGTCCAGCAGCAGCCGACCCTGCCGGTAGAGCTCGGCGTACAGGGCGATGTCGCGCTGGGGGCGCGCGGACCCGTACCGGCAGCCCATGATCGTCTTGTCCAGGTACATCGACGAGACGAGGAACGACGCCTCCTCCTTGAAGCCGGGCACGCCGAGCAGGACCGCCTGACCGTGCCGGTCCAGGAGGTCGACCGCCTGCCGGATCAGCTTCACGCTGCCCACGCACTCGAAGGCGTGGTCGGCGCCGGTCGGCAGCACCTCGCGGACCGCGGCCGAGGTGTCGGCGACGGCCGAGGCGTCGATGAAGTGCGTGGCGCCGAACTGCCGGGCCACCGCCTCCTTCGCCGGGTTGGCGTCGATGGCGACGATCGTCGTGGCCCCCGCGATCCGGGCCCCTTGCAGGACGTTCAGTCCGATGCCGCCGGTGCCGATGACCACCACCGAGTCCCCGCGGTCCACCTTCGCCCGGTTCAAGGCCGCGCCCACCCCGGTCAGCACCCCGCAGCCGATCAGCGCCGCCGAGGTCAGCGGCACGTCGGCGGGGATCTTCACGGCCTGGACGGCCTTGACGAGGGTCCGCTCCGCGAACGCCGAGTTCGAGGCGAACTGGAACAGCGGGGCGCCGCCCCGCGAGAACGGCTGACCCGGCCTGCCGATGGCCTTGCGGCACATCGTCGGCCGTCCCCGGTCGCAGTCGGCGCACGCCCCGCAGTTGGCCAGCGTGGACAGCGCCACGTGGTCCCCGGGCGCCACGTGCGCGACCCCCGCCCCGACCGCCTCGACCACCCCGGCGCCCTCGTGCCCGAGGACCACCGGCGGCGGGAAGGGGATGGTCCCGTCGATCACCGACAGGTCGCTGTGGCACAGCCCGGCCGCCGCGACGGCCACCAGCACCTCCCCCGGGCCGGGGTCGCGGATCTCCAGGTCGTCGACCACCCGGGCCTGCTTGCCGTCGAACACGACGCCTCTCACCTGGACTCCTTAGGCAGGCCGAGCACGCGCTCGGCGATGATGTTCCGCTGGATCTCGTCCGAGCCGCCGTAGATGGTGTCGGCCCGGGTGAACAGGAACAGCCGCTGGCCCTCGTCGAGGCCCCGCTCGTACGGCAGCCCCGGCGCCCACGGCGCCGGCCCCGCCGTCGCCGCCGCGCCCCGCACCGCCACCGCCAGCTCGCCGAGCCGCTTGTGCCAGCCGCCCCACAGCAGCTTCGCCACGCTCGGCGCACCGGGACCGCCCCCGTCTCCGAGGGTCCGCAGCGCGTTCCACCGCATGGTGCGCAGCTCGGCCCACTGCCGTACGAGGCGTTCGCGCAGGACCGGGTCCCCGGCCTCGGCGGAGGCGGCGTACGCGGCCAGGACGCGTTCGAGTTCGGCCGCGAAGCCGATCTGCTGGACCAGCGTCGACACCCCGCGCTCCAGCGCGAGCAGGCCCATGGCCACGGTCCAGCCGTCGCCCTCGGCGCCGACCGCCCCGTCCGCCTCGGCCCCGTCGAAGTAGACCTCGTTGAACTCCGAGGTCCCCGACATCTGCCGGATGGGCCGGACCTCGACCCGCCCCGGCTGGTCCATCCGCACCAGCAGGAAGGACAGCCCCCGGTGGCGCCGGGAGCCCGGCTCGGTGCGGGCGAGGACGAAGCACCAGTCGGCGTCCCCCGCCAGCGAGGTCCAGATCTTCTGCCCGGTGACGCGGTACCGGCCGTCGGCCCGGTCCCGTACGGCGCGGGTCCGCACGGCCGCGAGGTCGGACCCGGCGCCCGGTTCGCTGTAGCCCTGGCACCACAGCTCCTCGCCCCGTGCGATGCCGGGCAGGAAGCGGCCCTGCTGCTCGCGGCTGCCGTACGCGAGCAGGGTGGGCGCGAGGAGGTTCTCGCCGATGTGGCCGACCCGGCCGGGGGCGCGCAGCGCCGCGTACTCCTCGGCCCACACCACCTGCCCGGTCAGGGACAGCCGCCGCTGCCCGTACGCGCCGTCCGGGGCGTCCCAGCCCTGCCCGATCCAGCCGCCGCGGCCCAGCTCGCGCTCCCAGGCGCGGCGGGCCGGGACCTCCTCGTGCTCGCTGCCGGGGCCGCCGAGGCCGACGGCGTCGGCGTACGGGCCCACGAGGTGCCCGGTGAGCCATGCGCGGGCCCGGGCGCGCAGTTCCCCGTCCTCGGCCCCGAAGCTGAAGTCCACGCCGCTCCCTACGCGTTGGGGCGGTCCTTGGCGGCCGCCGCCTTGGCCATGGCCTCCAGCTGCGCCAGCATGGGCATCGGGTCGGTGCCCACGGTGCCGGGCAGGAAGTCCGCGATCCGCTCGGGGGTCCAGGAGCCCTCGGCGTAGCCGGCGCGCAGCTCGCGCGGCTGCGCCCAGACGGCGATCTTCGGGCCGGCGATCGTGTAGACCTGCCCGGTGATCCTCTCGCCGCCGGTGGCGACGGCCCGGTCGCTGAGCAGGTAGGTCACGAGCGCGGCGACGTCCTCGGGCTCCCCGATCTCCTTGAGCTCCATGGGGACTCCCGCCGACATGCGGGTGCGGGCGACGGGTGCGACGGCGTTGGCGGTGACCCCGTACTTGGCCAGGCCGAGGGCCGCGGACCGGACGAGGGAGATGACCCCGCCCTTGGCGGCGCTGTAGTTGGCCTGCGCGACCGAACCCTGGTGGTTGCCGCTGGTGAAGCCGATGAGGGTGCCGGAGCCCTGCCGGCGCATGACGGCGGAGGCGGCGCGGAAGACGGTGAAGGTGCCCTTGAGGTGGGTGGCGACCACCGGGTCCCACTCCTCCTCGGACATGTTGAAGAGCATCCGCTCGCGCAGGATGCCCGCGACGCAGACGACGCCGTCGATGCGCCCGTAGTGGGCCAGGGCCGTGTCGACGATGCGCTGGCCGCCAGCCATGGTGGAGATGTCGTCGGCGACGGCGACGGCCTCGCCGCCCGCGGCCGCGATCTCCTTCACCACCGCCTCGGCTATCTCGCTGGTGGGCTCGCCGCCCTCGATCCCGACGCCGTAGTCGTTGACGACGACCCGGGCGCCCTCGGCGGCGGCGGCGCGTGCCACGGCCCGCCCGATGCCCCGGCCGGCGCCCGTGACGGCGACGACCCTGCCTGCCAAGAAGTTCCCCACGTCCGGCCCCTTCCCGCGTTTTCTGACGGACCGTTAGATTCTAGGGGCAGTCGGACGCCCCCGCACAAGCCCTCGTCGGGTCCCGTCTGGGACGCCCCCGCCGACGGCCGCCCGCCCGAGGTCCGCGATCCGCGATCCGCGGTCCGCACCCGCACCCGCACCCGCACCCGCAAGGAGCTGATGAGCCCCATGTCCCTGCCCGCCGAGTTCCACGCCATCGCCAAGCGCGTCAACAACTGGGGCCGCTGGGGCGCCGACGACGAGATCGGCACGCTGAACCTGGTGACCGACGCCGTGGTCCGCGAGGCGGCCCGCGAGATCCGCACCGGCCGCCGCGTCCCCCTGGCCCTGCCCCTCAAGGAGGACGGGGTGCAGGCCGGCCTGATCCCCGGCCGCGTCAACCCGCTGCACACGATGGTCCAGATCAACCAGGAGATCTTCGGGCCGGGCACGGTGGCCTGCAGCGACGACGCGGTGACCATGGGCCTCCAGGCGGGCACCCACTGGGACGCCCTGACGCACGTCTCGCACTCCGGGCGGATCTACAACGGCCGCCCCGCCGACTCGATCACCGCCCACGGCCGGGCCTCGTTCAGCGGCATCGACAAGGCCGGGCACATCGTCTCGCGGGGCGTCCTGCTGGACGTGGCCCGCGCCAAGGGCCTGGACCGGCTGGCGGGCGGCCACGCGGTGACCCCCGAAGACCTTTCCGAGGCCGAGGAGTTCGGCGGGGTCGCCGTCCGCGCGGGCGACATCGTCCTGGTCCGCACCGGCCAGGTCCAGGTCTATCTGGCGGGCGACAAGCACGGGTACGGCTTCCCGTCCCCCGGCCTGTCCGTCCGCACCCCGGAGTGGTTCCACGCGCGCGACGTGGCGGCGGTCGCGAACGACACCCTGACCTTCGAGATCTTCCCGCCGGAGATCGAGGACCTCTGGCTGCCGGTGCACGCGCTCGACCTGGTCGAGATGGGCATGCACCAGGGCCAGAACTGGAATCTCGAAAAGTTGTCCACAGCCTGTGCACAAGAGAACCGGTACGCGTTCCTGCTCTCCGCCATGCCGGAACCCTTCGTCGGCGCCGTGGGCACCCCCGTGGCCCCGGTGGCCGTCCTGTGACGCCCGAGCGGGAACGGGACCGCGGCCGGGACCGCGGCCGCCGGCGGCGCTGACCTGCGGGTGGCGGCGGCGCGCATGCGCGCCCCGAGCGCGGCACGGCGGCCGCCACCCCGCGACCCGCACTCGTCAAGGCCTTCCCTTGGCGTCCCCTCGCGTCGAATCGCTCCCCACCAGGGTGATCAAGAGGTGACGGATCGTCAACACCTCGTTAGAGGTACACGCGCGGTTCCCGCCCCGACGTGTGAATCTCCGGCGCCCCGTCCGGGGCGCGCTCCCCCGCCGCCACCTGCTGCGCCCGGTCGACCTCGCACCAGATCCGCTTGCCCGCGCCCTCGCGCTGCCATCCCCACCGGTCCGCCAGTCCGTCCACCAGCTCCAGGCCCCGGCCCCCGGTGTCGTCCCCGGCGGCCTGCCGCCGGGCCGGCGCCCGGTCGCTCGCGTCCGCGACCTCCACCCGCACCCCCGGCCCCCCGAAGAGCATCCGCAGCACGGCCGGACAGCCCGTGTGCACGACCGCGTTGGTCACCAGTTCCGAGATCAGCAGGATCAGCGTCTCGGCGAGCGGCTCGTCGACCCCTATGCCCGACCCCGCCAGCCGGGACCTGGCCCACCGGCGCGCCCGGCCGACCTCGGCGGGGTCCGGTCCTACCTCCAGCTGAACCTGAAGCACCTGCACCGCTCACACCATCCGAACCGGCGGACACTTCGCCTCGCGACGGGATGGGATCACCCAGCGTGATCCCCGTGCGGAGCAGCTTGGTTGACGTACAGTCACCACAACAAGCGCTTCGGGCATATTCCCGCGCGATGGAGTAGGCGTAGTGCATACTGTGCGGCGCCTTCGCCGCTCAACCGCCCGCATGCGTGGGAGCGTACCGGAGCAGGCCCCCGACTCCGGTCCGTAAGGGGGCCCCCGAAGGACACAAACCGATATCAACTCTCTGTAATCGGACATGCGTCCCGCGGTGTCCCTCCCGTGCCCGCCCGGGCCGTTCCGTCACGGCGCGTCACCCGGTCCCGGCGGGCCGGCCCCGGCCAGCAGTTCCGCCGCCAGTAGCTCCTCCGCCTGCTCCGCGGTCCGCCACTGCCGGGCCCGCACCCAGGCTCGCTTCAGGTGCAGGTGGACGTCCGCCTCCCAGGTGAAGCCCATCCCCCCGTGCACCTGTAGGCAGTCCCGGGCCCCCAGTACGGCGGCCTCGTCCGCCAGCAGCCCGGCCGCCGCGACCTCCCCCGCGTCCTCGGTGACCGCTGCCGCGTAGACGGCCGTACGGGCCACCTCGGCCCGCACCAGCATCCCCGCGCACAGGTGCTTGACCGCCTGGAACGCACCGATCGGCTGCCCGAACTGCTCCCGCTCGCCCGCGTGGCGCACCGCCAGCTCCAGCGTCCGCAGCGCGCTCCCGACCTGCAGCGCCGCCGTCAGCAGCGCTCCCGCCGTGCGGTACGGCGCCACCTCGCCCGGCGCCGCCACCCGGTGCAGCGGGGTCAGCGGGTCCACCGAGCGCACCGGCTCCCCGGCCGGCACCCCGGGCCCGGCCGCCCCCAGGACCGCGTCTGCCTCCGCCAGGTACGCCACCAGCCCCCCGTCCAGGTCGCCGGCGGTCACCACCGCCGTGCCCTCGGCGGCGCCCGGCACCACCCCGGCGGCCAGGTGCGTGGCCACCAGCGGGCCGGGCAGCAGCGCCCGCCCCGCCTCCTCGAAGACGAGGACCCCCTCCGCGAGGCCCAGCCCCACGCCCCCGGCGGACTCCGGCAGCCGCAGGGCGAAGAACCCGGCCGTGCCCAGCTCCCGCCACAGCGCCCGGTCCACCACCGGCCCGCCGTCCACCGCCGCCCGCAGCTCCTCGCGCCCGTACCGCCCCGCCAGCAGGGCCCGTACGCCGGCGCGCAGCGCCTCCTGGTCCTCGGTCGGCTGGAAGTGCATGCCCCGTCACCGGCCCTTCGGGAGGCCGAGGATGCGCTCGGCGACGATGTTGCGCTGGATCTGCGAGGTGCCGGCGGCGATGGTGTACGACAGGGAGGAGAGCCGGTCCGGCGTCCACCGCGCGTCCAGGACGAGGGAGTCCGCGCCCAGCACCTCGGCCGCCGCCTCGTACAGCTCCTGCCGGGCGTGCGAATAGGCGAGTTTGAAGACCGAGCCGCCGACGCCCGGCACCCCGCCCGAGCGCTCCGCCGCACTGACGTTCCACTGCGTGAGCCGCCACAGCGCGCCGAACTCCCCGTACAGCCGGCCCAGCCGGCGCCGCAGCACCGGGTCGTCCCAGCGGCCGTTGGCCCGCGCCGTGCGGGCCAGGCCCTCCAGGGTGCGGCGGCAGGCGACGACCTCGCCGACGAAGGCGGTGCCGCGCTCGAAGGACAGCGTCACCATGGTGACGCGCCAGCCGTCGTTCTCCGCGCCGACCCGGTGCGAGAGCGGCACCCGCACCTCGTCCAGGAACACCTCCGCGAACTCCGCCGACCCGGCCAGCGTCCGCAGCGGCCGCACCGTCACCCCCGGCGCGTCCATCGGCAGGGCCAGCCAGGAGATCCCGCGGTGCCGGGGGGCGTCCGGATCGGTGCGCACCAGCAGCTCGCACCAGTCGGCGACCTCGGCGTGCGAGGTCCAGATCTTCGAGCCGGTCACCACGTACGCGTCCCCGTCCCGCACCGCGCGGGTGCGCAGGGAGGCCAGGTCGGAGCCCGCGCCGGGCTCGCTGAACCCCTGGCACCACATCTCGTCGCCGCGCAGGACGGGCGGCAGCCAGCGCGCCCGCTGCTCCGCGCTGCCCTCGGCGGCGATGGTGGGGCCGGCGTGCAGCAGCCCGACGAAGTTCGCGCCGACGTACGGGGCCCCGGCCCGCTCCGTCTCCTCCAGGAAGATCAGGTGCTGGGTGGGGGTGGCGCCGCGGCCCCCGGCGTCGACCGGCCAGTGCAGGCCCGCGTACCCGGCGTCGTAGAGCCGGCGCTGCCAGCCCGCGTCGTGGGCGCGGCGGCCCGGCCAGTCGTCCGGGGAGGGGGCGGGCGGCAGTGCGGGGAGCACCTTGGCGAGCCAGGCGCGCAGTGCGGCCCGGAAGTCCTGCTCCTCCTCGGTGTAGGTCAGGTCCATCAGCGGTCCAGGTCGAGGCCGAGCATGCGGATGGCGTTGCCGCGCATCAGCTTGTAGACGGTCTCCTCGTCCAGTCCCTCGACGTGGTCGAGGGCGACCTCCTTGGTGTGCGGGAAGGTCGAGTCCACATGCGGGTAGTCGGTCTCGAAGGTGGCGTTGTCGCGGCCGACCACGTCGAGCGAGGCGATCCCGTGCTTGTCGCGGAAGAAGCAGCAGAAGATCTGCCGGTAGTAGTAGGTGGACGGCGGCTCGGGGACCAGTCCGCGGACCCCGCCCCAGGCGCGGTGCTCGCGCCAGACGTCGTCGGCCCGCTCCAGGGCGTAGGGGATCCAGCCCATCTGGCCTTCGCTGTAGGCGAGCTTGAGGGTCGGGAACTTCACCAGGACCCCGCTGAAGAGGAAGTCCATCATCGAGGCCATCGCGTTGTTGAAGCTGAGGGAGGCCTGCACGGCGGGCGGCGCGTCGGGGGAGGCGGCGGGCATCTGGGAGGAGGACCCGATGTGCATGTTGACGACGGTGCCGGTCTCCTGGCAGACGGCGAAGAAGGGGTCCCAGTAGCCGGAGTGGATCGACGGCAGCCCGAGGTGGGTCGGGATCTCGGAGAAGGTCACCGCCCGCACCCCGCGCGCGGCGTTGCGCCGGATCTCGGCGACCGCCAGGTCGATGTCCCACAGCGGGATGATGCACAGCGGGATCAGCCGGCCGCCGCTGTCGCCGCACCACTCCTCGACCATCCAGTCGTTGTAGGCGCGCACGCAGGCGAGCGCCACCTCCTTGTCGTGGGCCTCCGCGAAGGTCTGCCCGCAGAAGCGCGGGAAGGTCGGGAAGCACAGGGAGGCCTCGACGTGGTTGAGGTCCATGTCATCCAGCCGCGCCTTGGGGTCCCAGCAGCCGCGGCGCATCTCCTCGCGGGTGATGCCCTCCAGCGTCATGTCGTCGCGGTCGAAGCCGACCGCTGCGATGTTGCGCTTGTACGGGAACTTCAGGTCCTCGTAGATCCACCAGTCGGTGGGCGGGCCGTCGGGATCCATGGTGATCACGTACTTGCCGCCCGTGTACTGGAGTTCGCCGATGCCGGCGGTGAGCGGACGCGGCCCGCGGTCGCGGTACTTGGCGGGCAGCCAGACGTCGAACAGGTGGGCGGGCTCGATCACGTGGTCGTCGACGCTGATGATCCGAGGCAAATCCAGTTCCATGACCGTCTCCCCAATCTGATGGATCGTCAGAAACAAGCTAGCCCCGCCACCCCTGGACCGACAAGCGCCGGAGCCCTACGCTCTGCGCTTGATCTGACTATCCGTCAGCTATGGGGAGGTCTGGGATGACGGACACCGCCACAGAACTGAGCCGGTCCCGCACCCTGTGGGAACTGGTCGCCCGCCGGGCCGCGCTCACCCCCGACACCACCGTCCTCGTCGAAGCCGCCGAGGACCCCGCGCACGACCGCCGGCTGACCTTCGGCGAGCTCCGCGACCGCGCCGCCCGCGTCGCCGCGGGCCTGTACGGCATGGGCGTGCGCCCCGGCACCGTCGTCGCCTGGCAACTGCCCACCCGCATCGAGACGGTGCTCCTCTCGGTCGCCCTCGCCCGCCTCGGCGCCGTCCAGTCCCCCGTCATCCCCTTCTACCGCGACCGCGAGGTCGGCTTCGCCCTGCGCGAGTCCCGGGCCGAGTACTTCGCCGTCCCCGGCGTCTGGCGCGGCCACGACTACCCCGCCATGGCCGCCCGGCTCGGCGCCCGCGGCGTCTTCGACGCGTACGAGGACCTCCCGGACGGCGACCCGGCCGTCCTGCCCCCGCCCCCCGCCTCCGGCACCGGCGTCCGCTGGATCTACTGGACCTCCGGCACCACCTCGGACCCCAAGGGCGTCCTGCACACCGACCGCTCCCTGATCGCCGGCGGCTCCTGCCTGGCCCACGCCCTGCACCTGACCGAGACCGACGTGGGCTCCATGGCCTTCCCCTTCGCCCACATAGCCGGGCCCGACTACACCGTCATGCTGCTGCTCTACGGCTTCCCCGCCGTCCTCTTCGAGAAGTTCGCGATGCCCGGCGCCCTCGACGGCTACCGCCGCCACGGCGTCACCGTGGCCGGCGGCTCCACCGCCTTCTACTCCATGTTCCTCACCGAACAGCGCAAGGACCCCGGCACCCCGCTCATCCCCACCCTCCGCCTCCTCGCGGGCGGCGGCGCCCCCAAACCGCCCGAGATCTACCACGCCGTCGTCCGTGAGATGGGCTGCCAGCTCACCCACGGGTACGGCATGACCGAAGTCCCGATGATCACCATGGGCGCCCCCGACGACACCCCGGACCACCTCGCCACCACCGAGGGCCGCCCCCCGGAGGGCATGTCCATCCGCATCACCGCCCCCGACGGCACCCCGCTGCCGCCCGGCACCGACGGCGAGGTCCGGCTGCGCGGCGAGGCCGTCTGCCAGGGGTACCTGAACCGGGGCCGGTCGGCGGAGGTCTTCGACGCCGACGGCTACCTGATCACCGGCGACCTCGGCCGCCTCACCCCGGACGGCTACCTGGTGCTCACCGGCCGCAGCAAGGACGTCATCATCCGCAAGGGCGAGAACATCTCGGCCAAGGAGATCGAGGACCTCCTCCACCTGCTCCCGGACGTCGCCGACGCCGCCGTCATCGGCCTCCCCGACGCGGAACGCGGCGAACGCGTCTGCGCGGTCGTCGAACAACCCCCGGGCGCCACCCCCCTGACCCTCCCCCGCCTCACCGCCCACCTCCGCGCCCAGGGCCTGTCCCCGCACAAACTCCCGGAGCAGCTCGAACTCCTGGACTCCCTCCCCCGCAACGAAGCCCTCCGCAAGGTCCTCAAGTACCGCCTCCGCGAACGCTTCGCCTGACCCCTCGCGGGGAGCCGCGCCCCAGCGCTACGGGCCCGCGCCGGCCGGGGCCGGGGCCGGGGACGGGGACGGGGCCGGGGACGGGGCCGGGGACGGGGTGGGGTGCCGGTCCGGGACGTAACACGTGATGTGTGGCGTACACAGGGCCGCAAGGACCGAAGCCGGGAGCGGACGCCATCCATCACGCGATCCCGGACGACGACCCGCCCCGGCACCGGCCCACCCCGGCTCCGCCGGGCACCGGGCACCGCCCGGACCCGCGCCTCGAACGCCGGCGAGGCCGAAGGTGCCGGCACGGTCGGACGGCGCCGGCCCGCGCCCGGAGCCCGCACCGCCACCCCGCCGGGAGGCTACAGCCGGCTCAGGGACGCCGCCGCGAGCAGCACGTCCCGGATCGCCTCCCGGTCCCCGTGCTGCCCCGCGGCCGCCTCCTCCGGCGCGATGTGGCCCGCGGCCAACTGGCAGAACTCCACCCCGTCCAGCGCGATCTCCGCCACGGTCCGCTCCGCCGACGTACTGGCCGCCGGCGAGTCCAGCGCGATGTCCCAGCCGCCCCCGCCCGCGCCCTCGATCTCCAGGTGCAGCGTGCGCCCCGGCGCACCCGCCGCGACCAGGCCCCGCGCGGGCGCGGCCAGGCCCGCCCTGCGGCGCGCCGCGAGCGCGCCCGGCAGCAGCCGGGCCGCCAGGTCGATCATGCGGTGCAGGTGCGGGCCCGTCGGCATCGCGTACGGGTAGTCCACCGCCTCCGCGATGTCCCACGCGTGGACCCAGCACTCGAAGGCCCGCTCCAGGAAGGCGTCCGCGAGCGGCAGCGCGAAGCCGCCGTAGTCCACGTCCAGTTCGGCCACGCCGCCACCCGCGAAGGAGACCGTGCGGACCAGCGTGTGCCCCTGGTCCCGCCACGGTTCGCGGACCTCGCGGCCGGCCGGCTGCTCCGAGGACTCCCAGAAGCGCTCCGTCCGCGCGGCCGGGTCCGCGCCCTTCGGTGCGTCCGGGCCCAGCGGGTCGTCGAGGCCGAGGGCCGCCGCGACCAGCCCGTCCACCGTCAGCAGGTGGCCGATCACCCCCGCCACCGTGGTCCAGCGCGAGCGCCGCCGCTCCTCCTCGAACCACTTCAGCCGCACCGGGGTCTGCCACTCGGCGTCGCCGAAGTCCCGCAGCAGCGCGTCGAGCCGCGCCGTCTCCGTGTCGTACGGGGCGGCCCAGCCCGGCACCGGGATCCGGGCCGGACGCTTGCCGAGGCAGTCCTCCAGCACCCGCGACCGCAGCAGCGGCTTCAGGTCGAGGCTCTCCTCGGGCTGCAGCAGGCCCACCGCGTCGCGCAGCCGCAGCGCCTCCTCCGCGCAGGGCGCGCACTCGGTCAGGTGGTCCTCCACGGCCCGTGTCTCCGCCGCCGAGCAGGCGGCCAGCGCCCACGCCCCGAGCAGGGACTTCAGCACGGCGTGCGTGAGCGGCACCGCGGGCACGGCCCCGCTCGCGGCCCGGGCCGGGTCCGCCGCCAGCGCCACGGGTTCCGCGGCGGCCTCGGCGACCGGGTCGGCGTCCTCGGCCACCGGGTCGGCGACCGGCTCGGGCCGTCCGGAGACCCGGGGCGCGCGCCCCGGGTCCGGGTCCTCGGCGGCGTCGCGCGGCCCCGGTATCCACACGGGGCCGACGGGGCTCCCGTAACCGTCCCCGGCCCACTCCGCGGGGCCGCTCATCGGGCCGATCCGTAGCGGGGCGGGCCGAATCCGGACGGGCCGAAGGGCCCCGGCCCGGACCCGGCCCGGGCGGTGTCCTCCTGCGGGAAGGTGTGCGCGGTCGAGAGCAGTTGGAGCCCGAGTCTCAGCCGGCGCCGCGCCTCGTCCTCGCTGATCTTGAGGTCGGCGGCGGCCTGCCGGTAGTCGCGCCGTTTGAAGTAGGCGAGTTCGAGGGCCGCGCGCAGGGGTGCGGGCATGGACGTCACGATGTAGTCCGCGCGGGCGGCCGCGTGGGCAGTGCGCACCTTCTGCTCCAGTTCCTCGCGCGATCCGCGGCCCAGTTCGGCCTGCCGGAGCCGGTCCACCGCCTGGCCCTGGGTGATCCGGGCGACCCAGGAGCGCATGGATCCCTGCTTGGGGTCGTAGGCGTCCGGGTTCTCCCAGATGTAGCCGAAGACCTCGCGGGTGATCCGGTCGGCCGCCTTCTCGTCACCGAGCACCCGGTGCGCCAGGCCGTGCACGAGCGAGGCGAACCGGTCGTACAGCTCACCGAGCGCGGCGGCCTCACCGCGGGCGAGCCGCTGCTGCATGCGGCGGTCCCAGCGCGGTGGTACGTCCTTCGGCATAGTGCCCCCAGCCGTGTGTCGACGGATCGAATGTAGTGGGCACGGGGCCATGTGCGCGTGTTTTGGACGAACCTTGCCCCTGAATCGCGCCACGCGTGATAGATGCGGGCCGACGTGTGATCGCCGTACGAACGGCGTTACGGACCCCGGCACATGGGTACACGCGTACGCGCCCCACCGCGCTCCCCGTGCGCGGGTTCGATGCGGCCACCTGCTTGACCGCTTCGCTTAACGCGCAGGCCACGAAGGCCTTACGCTCCTGCCTTGTCTTGATCTGTACCCACCGCACACGTGAAGGCGGAACGCCTAACATGGACAGCGCAGAATACGAGCGCAAGATCGCCGCCCGATTCGCCACCTTCGACCAGGACGGCTCCGGCTATATCGACCGGGAGGACTTCAGCTCGGCCGCGAGGGCGGTGCTGGCCGAATTCGGGGTGACCGCCCGCTCGGACAAGGGCCAGGCCGTTTTCGCCGGGGCCGAGGCCTTCTGGCAGGGGCTGGCCGGCATCGCGGACGTCGACGGGGACCAGCGGGTGTCCCGCGAGGAGTTCATCACCGGCGCGGCGAAGCGGCTGCGGGACAGTCCGGAGCGGTTCGCGGAGATCGCGCGGCCGTTCCTGCGGGCCGTGATCGCGGTGGCGGACGAGGGCGGCGTCGGCGCGACGGCGCCGGGCGCGGCGCGGGCGCTGCACGTGCTGGGCACCCCGGCGGAGCTCGCCACGCAGGTGGCGACGGCGCTGGACACGGACGGGGACGGCCGCATCTCGGAGGACGAGATCCTGGCGGCGTTCGCCGGCTACTGCGGGGTCGAAGCCCCGGACGCCTGACCCCACGGCCCCGACCGAACCCCCGGCCCGCCCCTCCCAGCCCCGCCGGCGTGTGAGGCGCGGGTCCGGGTGGAGCCCGGTGCCCGGCGGAGCCGGGGGCCCGCGGGGCTCGGGCCGGGGGCGGGCCGGCACCGGCCCCCGGCCCCGGCCCGCGCGGGCTACGCGAAGACGACCGTACGGGCGCCGTTCAGCAGGACGCGGTGCTCGCTGTGCCACTTCACGGCCCGCGCCAGCGCCTGGCACTCCACGTCCCGTCCGATCGCGACCAGTTGGTCCGGGGTCACCTCGTGCCCCACCCGCTCGACCTCCTGCTCGATGATCGGCCCCTCGTCGAGGTCGGCCGTCACGTAGTGGGCGGTCGCGCCGATCAGCTTCACGCCCCGCGCGTGCGCCTGGTGGTACGGCTTGGCGCCCTTGAAGCTGGGCAGGAACGAGTGGTGGATGTTGATGATCCGCCCGCTCAGCTCCTTGCAGAGGGTGTCCGACAGCACCTGCATGTACCGGGCCAGCACCACCAGCTCGACGTTCTCGCTGCGCACCAGTTCCAGCAGCTCGGCCTCCGCCGCCGCCTTCGTGTCCTTCGTCACCGGGATGTGCACGAACGGGACGTCGTAGGAGCCGACCAGCTCCGCGAAGTCGGTGTGGTTGGAGACCACGGCCGCGATCTCGACCGGGAGCGCGCCGATGCTCGACCGGAACAGCAGGTCGTTGAGGCAGTGCCCGAACTTCGACACCATCAGGACGATCCGCATCCGCTGGTCCGAGCGGTGGATCTGCCAGTCCATCCGGAACGAGTCGCCGATGGCCGCGAAGCTGGCCCGCAGCTTCTCCAGCGTGACCGGTGCCTCGGCCTCGAAGTGCACCCGCATGAAGAACAGGCCGGTGGCCCGGTCGCCGAACTGCTGGCTGTCCTCGATGTTGCAGCCGGTCATGAAGAGGTAGCTCGACACGGCGTGCACGATGCCCTGCTTGTCGGGGCAGGACACGGTCAGGACGAACTGCTGGGGGCGGGCCTGGGCCTCGGGCTGTGGGTGGTCGCTCATGACCCCACAGCCTTTCACACCGTACGCGTGAGGATTCTCAGCAGTTCCAGCGAGCGCGGCCGTACGTCCGGGTCCTCCCCGTCCGCCGTGGCCAGCCGTACGTGGGCCTCGCGCGCGGCGCGGACCGCCTCGGGCCACGCGTGGTGTTCGAGGAAGGCGGAGACGGGCGCGTCCGGGCCGACCTGGTGGAGTATCCGCAGCACGCGCAGCACGGCGAGGTCCACCAGGGCCGCCTCCTGCGAGTCCCGGAAGATCGTGCCGACGTACTTCTCGGCGGACCAGCTGTCGAGCCAGGTGTCCTCGACCAGCCGGTACACGGCGTCGGTGACGTCTCCGTAGCCCTCCGCGCCGGCGAGCCAGGTCTCCTCGTGGAAGACCGGGTCGGAGAGCATGTGCAGCGCCGAGCGCACGTTGCCGCGCCAGCGCCACCACGGCATGTCGTTGAGGGGCATGCCGCCCATGGTGGAGGAGCGGCCGCCGCGGCGGGAAGAGTTCTTCGAACCTTGGGCGAATGTCACGCTTTCGATCGTACGTTCCCGTACGCCGCGATCATGAGGCGCCCGGGCCGCCCCCGGACCGAGCGGACCCCCGCGCCCCGCACCCCGACGGCGACCGCCCCGGCCATTCACCTCGACGTCACCGAATGTTGTGGACACCTCACACCTCAGTTACCCGTGGGGCGGAATGGTGCATGGACATGACCGATCGGCAACGCGCAGCATTCCTCTCCCGCACGCTCCTGGCCACGGCGATGGGTGCCTGTCTCGCCGCCGGCTGCGGGGTGGTCCCCGGAGGCCCGGGGGGCTCCGGGGACACCCTCACCGTCATGACCTTCGCGCCCGAGGGCACCCAGGCGACGAACATGCCCGGCATGCCCGCCATGGCCCGCGCCTACGAACGGTGGGTGAACTCCAAGGGCGGCATCAACGGCCACAAGCTGCGCGTGCTCACCTGCAACGAGCGCAACACCCCCACCGGCGCCGCCGACTGCGCCCGCAAGGCCATCACCGAGAAGGCCGTCGCCGTCGTCGGCTCCTACAGCCAGCACGGCCGCGCCTTCATGGCCCCGCTGGAGGCCGAGGGCATCCCCTTCATCGGCGGGTACGGGGTCTCCGCCGAGGAGTTCCAGTCGACGCTGTCCTACCCCGTCAACGGCGGCCAGCCGGTCCTCCTCGCCGGCGCCGGCCACCAGCTCGGCCGCACCTGCTCCCAGGTCGCGCTGGTGCGCCCCGACACGCCCGCGGGCGACTCGCTGCCGATCCTGCTCAACGCCGGGCTGCGCGCCAACAAGGCGGGCGACGCCTCCGACATCCGGGCCGCCGAGGACTCCGCCGACTTCGCCGTCCAGGCCCGCGACGCCCTGGCGGCCGCGACCGGCGGCACCGGCGGGAAGGACGCCAAGGACCCGAAGGACGCCAAGGAGAAGGGGTGCGTGACGGCGGTGCTCGGCGAGCGGACGGAGACCTTCTTCGACGCCTTCCGGCGGGCCGACACCCAGCACCGCAACCCGCAGATCTCCTCGGTCCTGGGCAGCGTCGGCCAGTCCCTGGTCGACCGCACCGGCGGCCGGGACAGCCCCTTCGAGGGCGCCCTGGTCACCAGCTGGTACCCGGTGTCCACCGACCCCGCCTGGGCGCCCATGCGCTCGGTGATCTCCGACTTCGCCTTCGGCGACGACGACGTCGACCCCGACGACAGCGGCACCCAGACCACCTGGATCGCGTACACCGTGCTGAACGAGATCGTGGGCCGGTTCAAGGCGGGCGACGAGATCACCGGCCGCAAGGTCGCGCGGATGCTCAACCAGTCGGCGGCCGTGCCCACCGGCGGCCTCACCCCCGACCTCGGCTGGCGCTACGCGGACATGCGCGCCGTCGGCGGCTTCCCCCGCATGGTCAACGGCCGGGTCGCCTTCCAGGTCGTCCAGGCCGGCCGGCTCGTCGCCCAGCCGGGCGAGCAGTCGATGGACATGACGCCCACGCTGGAGCAGGCCCCCCGGGCGGCCTGACCGCCCGGGGCGGGCGGGCTCAGAGCTGCGACTTGTCCCGCTTGGTGAGGGAGTACTTGGCCGCGATCGTGTTCCACAGGGTCGCGGCCTGCTCCTTGGCCTTCGTCGCGTCGCCGCTCGCCCGGTTGCCGGCGGCCGCGTTGTCGGTGGAGCGGGCCTTGCCGTCCTTGCAGCCGTCGGGCCCGGTCACGTCCTGCGCCCACGCCGCGTAGCTGTTGTCGGCCGCGGCCGAGGACTGCCAGGCCTTGGTGAGGGCCGCGTTCAGCTTCGCGTTGTCCGGGAGCTGGTCGACCTTGAGCTCCCCGAGGCGGGTGACGAGCTCCTCGCGCTGGCGGGCCGCGTCGCGCAGGTCGGAGGCGGCCCGGTCGAGGTTGCTGCAGGTCTTGATGTCCTCCACGGCCTTGATCACCGCGGCCCGGCTGTCGTTGCTGTCGGCGAGGAGCTTGTCGAGCTGGACGGCCTGCGGACCGCCCGGGTCGACCGGGGCCTCGCCGCCGCCGGCCGCCGCCGAGGCGCCGGTGGGTGCGACGGGGGCCGCGCCCGGGTCGTTGTTCTGCGGCTTGCCGTCGCCCAGCAGCGAGCCGACTCCGAGCCCGACGACGGCCAGGCCGATGACCACGGCGGCGATGATGCCCGGGGAGACCCGGCGCGGGGCGGGCTGCGGGGGCGGGACCGGCGCGAACTGCTGCTGCGGATGGCTCCGCGGGTGGCCCTGCTGCGGGTGCGGGTACGGCTGCTGCGCTACGGGGCCCTGCGCCCTCGGCGGGTACGGGCGCGGCGGCTGCTGCCGGAGCACCGGCTCCTGGACCGGGGGCAGGTGCCGGGTCTGCCCGGCGGCGTCCTCGCCGCGGAACAGCCCGTCGAACTCGGCGGCGGGGCCGGCCGGGACGGGCGGCAGGTACTGCGTCGCCGGCTCCTCGGGCCCGGGGCCCGCGGGCACCGGCGGGATGTACTGCGTGGCCGCCTCCCCGTGCGCCGGCCCCGCCGGCACCGGCGGGATGTACTGCGTGGCGTCCTCACCCGCGCCGCCCGGCCCCGCCGGCACCGGCGGGATGTACTGCGTGGCGTCCTCACCCGCGCCGCCCGGCCCCGCCGGCACCGGCGGGATGTACTGCGTGGCCGCCTCCCCGTGCGCCGGCCCCGCCGGCACCGGCGGGATGTACTGCGTGGCGTCCTCACCCGCGCCGCCCGGCCCCGCGGGCACCGGCGGGATGTACTGCGTGGCCGCCTCCCCGTGCGCCGGCCCCGCCGGGACCGGCGGGATGTACTGCGTGGCGTCCTCGCCCGCGCCGCCCGGCCCCGGGGGCACCGGCGGGATGTACTGGGTGACCGCCTCGGGCAGCGGCGGGTAGCCGTAGCCGTGCGGATCGCCCGGGCCCTCGTACCCGGGGCCGACCACGTGCCCGGGGCCGGCCGGCGGATAGCCGTACCCCGGGGCCGCGTGGCCGGACGCCTCCCACGCGGGGCCGCCGGGCTCGCCGGGCTGCGGGTAGCCGTACGCGGGGAGCCCCGGCGCGGCCGCCTGCTGCCCGGGCGCGCCCGGGTACCCGGGAGGCCCGGGGTACTCCGGGTATCCGGTGGGCTCGGGGCCCTGCGCGCCGTGCGCCTGCTCCGGTCGCGGCGGGTAGGCGGGGTCCGGACCCCACGGGGCACCCGGCTGGGGGGCGCCGCCTCGTCCGTGCTCCGTCACCGGTACTCCTTCTCCGACTTGCCCGAACCTGCGCGACCGTCGGCCCACGCTACCCGGTCACCCACCGCCCCCGGGAGGCCGCCCGCGAACCGGCCGGCCCGATCCGGAAGCCGGATCTCCGGGCGCGCCCTAGGCGACCTGGGCCGCATGGGCCTCCAGGCGGGCGCCGAACTCGCGGACCGCGGGCTCCTCGCGGTAGGGCTCCAGCCGGGAGCGGAAGTCGTCCAGGTACTCCGCACCGCGGGTCGAGCGCAGCCCCGCCAACAGGTCCGCCGCCCGGGCGGCCGTCTGGCAGGCCTCCTCCACCTCCCGCTGCTGGACCTGCGCCGCCGCCAGCAGCAGCAGGCCGATCGCCCGGCGGCGCTCCTTGCCCTCCGGCAGCCCGCGCAGCGCCTCCTGCGCGCGCCGCGCCCCCGCATCCGCCTGGCCGAGGTCCCGGTGGCAGTGGGCCAGTTCGTCGGCGAGGTAGGCCTGGTCGAAGTGGCGGATCCAGACCGGGTCGTCGCCCGACTCCGGCTCGGCCCGCTCCAGCGCGGTCACCGCGCGCCCCGCCAGGACGGTCGTGGCCCGGGTGTCCCCGAGCAGCGCGTGGCCGCGCGCCTCGGCCGCGTAGAACATCGCCTCCACCCTCGGGGTGACCTGGCCGCGCGTGCCCTCCTGGGCGGCCCGCGCCAGTTGGGCGATCTCCCGCGGGTTGCCCAGCTCGGCGGCGAGGTGGCTCATGGACGCGGCCAGCACGTACCCGCCGTACGCCCGGTCGCCGGCCGCCTGGGCGAGGCGCAGGGCCTGGATGTAGTAGCGCTGGGCCAGGCCGGGCTGGCCGGTGTCCACGGCCATGTAGCCGGCGAGTTCCGTCAGCCGGGCGACGGCCGCGAACAGGGCCCGGCCGACCGGTTCCCGGTACGAGCCGCCGATCAGCCCGGACACCACGGAGTTGAGGTAGTGCACGACCACGGGCCGCACGTGCCCGCTGCCGAAGCGGTGGTCGAGTTCCTTGAGGGCCTCGGTGGTGGCCCGTACGGCCTCGACGTCGGACGCGCCGACGCGGGAGCCGCCGCTGCGGGCCACCTGGCTGTCGGCGCCGGTGATCAGCCAGTCGCGGCTCGGTTCGACGAGCGCGGACGCGGCCACGCTCGACCCGGCGAGGAAGTCGCGGCGGCCGACGTCGCTGCGCCACAGCTCGCAGACCTGTTCGATGGCGCCGACGACGGTCGGGGAGAACTGGAGGCCGATGCCGGAGGCGAGGTTCTTGCCGTTGGCCATGCCGATCTCGTCGATGGTGACGGTCCGGCCGAGTTTGCGCCCGAGGGCCTCGGCGATGATGCCCGGTGCCCGGCCGCGCGGCTGCTGGCCGCGCAGCCAGCGGGCGACGGAGGTCTTGTCGTAGCGCAGGTCCAGGCCGTGTTCGGCCCCGCACATGTTCACGCGCCGGGCGAGCCCGGCATTGGAGCACCCGGCTTCCTGGATGAGCGCCTGCAGCCGTTCGTTCGGCTGGCGGGCGACGAGAGGCCTGGCTGCCATGAAAACCCCCTGTGGCCGCGGGTGATCCTTGGAATGATCACTTCCCGCCTGATGTGCGGAGAATCTTCCGCTCTGCGTGGTGTCGCTACCCAACTCCTCCGCAGCGGCCTCCTACGCGCCCCCGCCCGTGCCTCCATGCGCCCCGCATGCAGGATCCGTGTTCCGTCCACCGGCCGGTTTGCGGCCGTAACCCGAGGTGACGCTCGGAGTTGTGATGGGCGTGGAAGAGACCATCGGAGTAACGGAGACCGCACCCATCCCCAAGCAGCGCGGCGAGCAGCTGCTGGACCATGCCGTGCGGTACGCGGAAGAACGGCACTGGGATGTCTTCGCCGGCACCTGGCTGGAGTCGGGGGACGGCCGGGAGGTGTGCTCCTGCGGCGCGGTGGACTGCCCGGCACCCGGCGCGCATCCGGCGGTGAAGGACTGGGCGGCGCTGGCCACGGGCAGTGCGGTGCAGGTGCGGCGGGTGTGGACGAAGACCCCGGAGGCCTCGATCCTGATGCCGACGGGCCGTACGTTCGACGCGGTGGACCTGCCGGACTCCGCCGGGTTCCTGGCGCTGGCCCGGCTGGAGCGGATGCAGCGCACGCTGGGGCCGGTCGCCCTGACCCCCGACCACCGGATGCTGTTCTTCGTGCTGCCGGGCGCCGGGGCGAAGGTGCCCGACCTGGTACGGAAGCTGGGCTGGATCCCGTCCGCGCTCGATCTGGAGGTGCGCGGCGAGGGCGGGTACGTGGCGGCGCCGCCCACCCGCTTCGGCGGCCGGGGCTCGGTGCAGTGGGCGCGGCGGCCCACGCCGGCCAACCGGTGGCTGCCGGACGCGGAGGAGCTGATCGACGCGCTGGCGTACGCGTGCGGGCGGGAGGCGGCGGCGGAGCGGGCCCGCGGCGGGGCGTGACGGCGACATGCGTACGGGCAAGTTCATGACATAAGTAACTGCTCAGGCCCCTCCCGCGCCTCCTATGGTGAAGACGGAACCACCAACGGGGACGAAACGGGAGGCGGGCGCATGCCGGACCAGGGCGATGCGACGAACGGCACGCAGGGGACGGGTGGCGCGCGATCCGCGCCGCCCGCCGTGCGGGTGGAGGGGCTGTGGAAGCGCTTCGGCGAGCAGGTGGCCGTGGCGGGGGTGGACCTGGAGCTGCCGGCGGGCCGGTTCATCGGTCTGGTCGGCCCGAACGGCGCCGGCAAGACCACGACCCTGTCGATGGTGACCGGGCTGCTCCGCCCCGACCAGGGGCGGGTCTTCGTCGCCGGGCACGACGTGTGGGCCGATCCGGTCGAGGTGAAGTCGCGGATCGGCGTCCTGCCGGAGGGTCTGCGGCTGTTCGAGCGGCTGTCCGGGCGGGAGCTGCTCGGCTACATGGGCCGGCTGCGCGGCCTGCCGGGGCAGGAGACCGACAAGCGGGCGACGCAGCTGCTGGAGGTCCTCGGCCTCGCGGGCTCGCAGCACAAGCTGGTCGTGGACTACTCGACGGGCATGCGCAAGAAGATCGGCCTGGCGGCCGCGCTGCTGCACAATCCCGAAGTGCTCTTCCTGGACGAGCCGTTCGAGGGCGTCGACCCCGTGTCCGCGCAGACCATCCGCGGAGTGCTGGAACGTTACACCGCCTCCGGGGCCACCGTCGTCTTCTCCTCCCACGTGATGGAACTCGTGGAATCCCTGTGCGACTGGGTCGCCGTCATGGCCGCCGGACGCATCCGCGCCGCCGGCCCGCTGGCCGCCGTGCGCGGCGACGCGCCGTCGCTGCAGGCCGCCTTCCTCGAATTGGTCGGCGCGCACGGGCGCGACGCGGCCGGGGACTCCCTGGACTGGCTCGGCGGATCCGGGGCGGCCTCCCGATGACCGCCACCACGGCCCGGCCCACCGCCGGGCCCGCACCCGCCGCCACCGCGCCCGACTCCCTCACCGGGGTCTTCGTCCGGCTGAAGCTCTCGCTCATGCGCAACGGCCTCAAGGGCTCCTCGAAGCGCAAGGCCGCCTGGATCGGCTCGCTGGTCTTCGCGCTCGTCGTCGCCTTCTTCGCCACCTTCGGGCTGGCCCTGCTGCGCGGGAACGCCCACGCGGGCACGGTCGTCGTCCTGCTGGCCGCGATCCTGGCGCTCGGCTGGACCTTCATGCCGCTGTTCTTCCCCACCGGCGACGAGACCCTGGACCCGAGCCGGCTGGTGATGCTGCCGCTGCGCCCGCGGCCCCTCGTACGGGCCCTGCTGGCCTCCTCCCTGATCGGGATCGGGCCGCTGTTCACGCTGTGCCTGGCCGTCGGCTCGGTGATCGCGGTCGCACGGGGCACGGCCGGGGCGGTGGCGGCCGTGGTGGCCGTGCCGCTGCTGCTGCTGGGCTGCGTGACCCTGGCCCGGGCGGTGGCCACGGCCAACGTGCGGCTGCTCAGCAGCCGCAAGGGGCGCGACCTGGCGGTGCTGAGCGGACTGCTGATCGCGGTGGGCGCGCAGGTGGCCAACTTCGCCGGCCAGCGCCTCTTCCAGACGGGCGGCCTGGCGCAGCTGGAGCCCGTCGAGGCCGTGGTGCGGTGGCTGCCGCCGGCGACCGCCGTCGGCATGGTGGACTCGGTCGGCGACGGCGCGTACGGGGTGGCGGCCGCCCAACTGGCCCTCACGCTGGGCGCGCTGGCCCTGCTGCTGTGGTTCTGGGAGCGGAGCCTGACCCGGCTGATGGTCACCCCGGACGGTTCGACCGTCGCGGCGGCCGGTCCGGGGAAGGACCGCGGTGCGGGCGGCTTCTGGTCGCTGCTGCCGGACGGGCGGACGGGCGCGGTCGTGCAGCGGACCCTGCGGTACATGGTGCGCGACCCGAAGACCAAGTCCTCCTGGGTGACCGCGCTGGCGATCGGCCTGATCGTCCCGGTCTTCAACGCGCTCCAGGGCACCGGCTCCCTGTACCTCGCCTGTTTCGGCGCGGGCATGCTCGGCGTCCAGATGTACAACCAGTTCGGGCAGGACACCTCCGCGTTCTGGATGGTCGCGCAGACGATCTCCACCCCGCGCGACGCCTACCTCGAACTGCGCGCCCGGGCCTTGGCGCTGGTGCTGGTCGCGGGCCCGTACACGGTGCTGGTGACGGTGGTGACGGCCGCCCTGCTCGACGACTGGGAGGGGTTCCCTGCGGCCCTGGGCGTGGCGGTGGCCCTGGTGGGGTCGATGTTCTGCTCGGGGGCGCTGGCCTCGGCGCGCTTCCCGTACTCGATCCCGACGGAGGGCGCCTTCAAGAACGTCTCGCCGGGGCAGGGCGCGCTCGCCTGGCTGGGGATCTTCGGCGGGATGCTGGTGTCGGCGCTGATCAGCGCTCCGGTGATCGCCCTGACGATCTACCTGAACGTGTCCCAGCACGGCCTGGCCTGGATCGTGCTGCCCGTGGGCGCGGCCTGGGGCGCGCTGGCCGCCTGGGCGGGGCTGCGGCTGGCGGCGCCGATGGTGGCGCGCCGGCTGCCGGAGATCCTGCTGGCGGTCAGCAAGGACTGAGCCGCCGCTGCGCCGCAGGAGCCCGCCCCGGGGACCCGCCGGGGCGGGCTCCGCCGCGTACGGGCCCGGGCGGGCGGTCGGTTCAGGCGTCCGCCCCCGTCCCCTTCCCTCCCCGTGTGCGGCGGCCCCTCGGTGCCGGTTTCGCCGGTGCCGTCGGCGGGCGGCGCCGCGGTGTCAGGGGCGGGCCGCCCCGATGCCGTCCAGGAAGGGCTCCAGGGCGGCGCGCCAGGCGGTCGGCTGGTCGTAGTGGAGGTAGTGCCCGGCGTCCGGGATCTCCGCGTACCGGCCGGCGGGCAGGACGCGGACCATCTCCTGGGCCTCGGCCCGGCCCAGCTCGCCGTCCAGGCCGCGGACCACGAGCGTCGGGCAGCGCACCTGGGCCAGCTCCTCCCAGTGGGCGTCGTGCACCCAGGTCTCACGGGCCGTCAGCATCTGGCGCCGGGAGAACAGCGGCCGCCAGCCGTCGTCGGTCTCGTGCATGACCTCGGCGAAGAAGGCGCCCCGGCCGGGGTCGGGGCGCTCCACCCGGGGGTCGTCCTCGCCGAACCAGCGGCGGGCGGCGTCCTGGGTGGGGAAGGGGAGCGGCCAGCGGCGGAACCAGTCCTCCCACTCCTGCTGGGAGGCTTCGCCGAGGGCCGAGGCGCGCATGTCGCAGATGACCACGGCCGCGACGAGGTCCGGGCGGCGGGCCGCGAGCTGCCAGGCGGTGAGGGCGCCCATGGAGTGCCCGATCAGGGTCACGGGGGCGAGGCCGAGCTGTTCGACGGCGGCCTCGGCATCGGCGACGAACGCCTCGCGGGTGTACGGGCCGGCGGCCGGGCGCTCGCTCTGGCCGTGGCCGCGCTGGTCCAGGGCCACCACGCGGTGCCGCTCGGCGAGCCAGCGGGCGGTGCCGGTCCAGTGGAAGGCCCGGCCCATGAGGCCGTGCAGTAAGAGGACCCCGGGACGGGCGGACGCGGGGTCGGCGGCGGCCGGTGCGGAGGCCGCCGCGGGCCCCGCGCCCGGTTCGCGGAACTCCCAGGCGGCCAGGCGCACTCCGCCGGCTCCCGTCACATCGATGCGCTGTACCACCGCAGATGCACCCCCTTCGCTCCGCGCCAGACTATCGAACCCGCATTCGAAAACGGGGGTCTCGCCCAGAACACCGCTCGTTCGAGTGACCTTGCTCAAGGATTGACCGGCACTGCCGAGGGAGATCCTTTCACCAGGGAGGCGGGCCGCTCGGGGAAGACGGTCCGAAGGGACGACCTTGAGAGCTCGGGGCTCCAGGTCACCAGGGGAGGACCGGTCCCGGCGCCGCGAGGCGCCGGGACCGCCCGTGTCTCCGGGCCGCCGCGGCCCGGCCCCCGGTCAGCGCTTCGCGACGAAGACGTGCGAGGCGATCTCCGAGTCCAGCTCGGCGGCCTCGCCGCCGCTGCCGACCAGTACCCCGCCCGGGGACTCCGTCACGCTCACCACGGAGCCGGGCTGCACGCCCGCCCGCCGCAGCGTGTACATCAGCTGGGCGTCCGTCTGGATCGGCTCGCCGATCCGGCGGACGACCACCGTCTTGCCCTCGGAGCCCGGGTCCAGCTCGGCCAGGCTGACCATGCCGGCCTCCAGGAACGGATCGGCCTCGGCCTTCTCGCCCAGCTCCTCCAGCCCCGGGATCGGGTTTCCGTACGGCGACTCGGTCGGGTGGCGCAGCAGCTCCAGCACCCGCCGCTCCACCGCCTCGCTCATCACGTGCTCCCAACGGCAGGCCTCGGCGTGCACCTGCTCCCACTCCAGGCCGATCACGTCGACCAGGAGGCACTCGGCGAGCCGGTGCTTGCGCATCACGCGCGTCGCCAACCGCCGCCCCTCCTCCGTCAGCTCCAGGTGCCGGTCGCTGGCGACGGCCACCAGGCCGTCGCGCTCCATGCGCGCCACCGTCTGGCTCACCGTCGGGCCGCTCTGGTCCAGCCGCTCGGCGATCCGGGCGCGCATGGGGACCACACCTTCCTCTTCGAGTTCGAGGATGGTGCGGAGGTACATCTCCGTGGTGTCGATCAGTCCGGACATTCGTGCCCCTCGGATTGCGTGCGCTGGCCCTGCCCCCAATTCTGACGCATCCGGCCGACAACCGTCCCGTGCCGGGCGTCAAGGGCGCTCCGGGACATCTCCCGACCGCCGCGCGCGCACCCTCCGGGTGATCTCCCGGAGGGCACCCCCGGACATCCCGGGACATCCCCCCAGGGCCTTTCGTCCCGGGATTGACGTTCGTATTGACAGGCCCTTGGTCCAGACCGCACGGTGAGCGGCGGACACCGACGCACCTCCCCTCCCACCCCACCTCCCGAAGGGCCATCGGCGTATGAGCGAGAGCAAGCTGGCCGGTCAGTTCTTCGACGCCGCCATCGGCCTGCTGGAGCGGGTGCGCAACGAGGAGGGCGGGCGGATCGCCCAGGCCGGGTCCCTCGTCGCCGACGCCGTCGCCTCCGGGAACCGGCTCTTCGCGTTCGGCGCCGGGCATTCCTCGCTGCCCGCCATGGACGTGGTCTACCGGGCCGGCGGACTGGCCCTGATGAACTTCCTCGCGGTCCCGGGCACGGCCGGCATCGACGTCATGCCCGCGACGCTGGGCAGCGCCCTGGAGCGGGTCGACGGCCTGGCCGGCGCCGTCCTGGACAGCAGCCCCGCGGCCGACGGCGACCTCCTCGTGATCATCTCCCTGTCCGGGCGCAACGCCCTGCCGGTCGAGATGGCCATGAACGCCCGCGCCATCGGCCTGAAGGTCATCGGCGTGACCTCGGTGGCGTACACGACGGAGACCAAGTCGCGCCACGTCTCGGGGACCTTCCTGAAGGACCACTGCGACGTGGTCCTCGACAGCAAGATCGCGGTCGGTGACGCCGAGCTGAGCCTCGACGGGATCGACGCCCCCTTCGCCCCCGCCTCCACCGTCGTCACCAGCGCGATCATGCAGGCGGTCATGGCGGCGGCGGCCGGCGAGCTCGCCGGCCGCGGGATCGAGCCGCCGCTGCTGCGCTCGGGCAACGTGGACGGCGGCCACGAGTGGAACGGCCGCGTCATGCAGGAGTACGGCGACCGGATCTTCTTCCGGCACTGAGCCGGTCCCGGCGCCCGCGCGGAAGGGTCAGCCGGAGACGAGCAGGAACACCACGAACAGGACCGTGAGCAGCACGATCGCGCCGGTGATCCAGGCCATGGCGCGGGCCGTGCCGGCCTCCCGGGCGTGCTGGCGCCGGATCCGGCGCGCCGCGTCCGCGTCGGCCTCCCAGTCCTCGCCGCGCAGCTCGGTCCAGGCGGCGCGGAGCAGGTCGATCTCGCGTTCGACCGTCACGTGGACGTCGTCGACGTAGGCGAGCAGGAGGCGCTGGCCGTCGGTGTCGTAGGCGTACGAGAGGACCTTCGGCGCGTTCCGGGCCACGGCGGCGCTCGGGTTGGGCACGGCCCGGATGTCCTGGACGTCCTCCCAGGCCAGACGGCGGGTGCGGGTCATGCCGCGGACCGTGATGCCCTTGAGGTCCGCGGAGGTGGAGCAGCGGCGGGCGGCGAAGAGCAGCCAGCCGAAGAGGACCACCAGCAGGCCCGCGACCAGCAGTTTCACCCAGCCGACGATGGTCTCGTCGTTCCAGAGCGGCAGCAGCGCGGCGAGCCAGCCGCCTCCCACGGCGAGGACGAGCACGGTGATGCGGCCGGACTTGATCCGGTAGTCGCGCGGAAGCGCCCGTGCGCTCATGGAGCCACCCCCCTGGGTTCAGGCCGGCCCAGTGTAGAGAGCAACAGGCCCTGGGATAAGGGGAGTTGTGGCCAGGACGCGGGCCTGTGGACCGGCCCGCGAATAATCCGGTTGTGCGGCCCGGGAGGGAGTTCTAGGCTCGGCCGTACACGAGAAGGGAGGTGGTTGCCGCAATGTACGGAAACCGGACGCGTGAGGTGGCTGCGGGCTAAAGCGCCCGTCGTCGCACGCACCCAGTGCGGTGCCCGGCGGTAGCGCCAGGTGCCAATCCCAAGCAGTCACCCGACCCGCGGGCTCGCCGGTACGTCCGGCCGGCTTCTCCCACTGCAGGGGGAGAGACCCCGAGCCCGCGGGTCGCCTGTTCTCCCGGACCCGTGCCGGACCCTTCCCGGACGTCTCCCGGCCCGGGAACCGGCCCGCCGCCCCCGACCGGCCCTTCCGGCCGCCGCTACGGGCAGAGCCGCTCCACGCGCCACCCCGCCGCCGCTCCGGCGTCCCGGGCGTACCGCAGGCGGTCGTGCAGGCGGTTCTCGTGGCCCTGCCAGAACTCCACCTCCCCCGGGGTCACCCGCAGGCCGCCCCACTGCGGCGGCACCGGGACCTGCTCGCCCTCGGGGTAGCGGACGGCGAGCTCCGCGTACCGGCGGTCCAGCTCCGCGCGGGAGCCGATCACCCGGGACTGCTCGCTCGCCCAGGCGCCCAGCTGCGAGCCGTGCGGGCGGGAGCGGAAGTACGCCGCCGTCTCGTCGCGGCCGATGCGGACCGCCGTACCGGTGACGACGACCTGACGGGCCAGGGGGTGCCAGGGGAAGAGGAGGGCGATGTGCGGGTTCACCTCCAGCTCGCGGCCCTTGCGCGACTCGTAATTGGTGAAGAAGACGAACCCGCGCTCGTCGAACTGCTTCAGCAGCACCGTGCGCGAGCTCGGGCGGCCGTCCGGGGTCGACGTGGAGACGACCATGGCGTTGGGTTCGAAGAGGTGCGCGTCGGCGGCCTGCTGGAACCAGCGGGCGAACTGCCCCATGGGATCCTCGGCGAGGGTCCGCTCGTCGACGATCTCCGAGCGGTACTGCTTGCGCATGACGGCGGGGTCAAGGTCCTGATCGGTCACGCCCGCCATCCTGCCCCAGAGGCCGCCCGGCGGGTGTGCCGTATGTCACGCTTCCGCAGTCCACCGGGAACGGACAAAATCTTGGGGCCGGTCCGAGGGTCCCCGCACGGATGACCACCGACCGCGCCGGGCATCAACGGGGATGACCGCGCCGGACCGCGAATCACGCCGGGAGCCGCGCGTGTTCGCACTAGCTGAGGAGCCGCCTGATGTCCGATTTCGTACCCGGGCTCGAAGGGGTCGTCGCGTTCGAGACCGATATCGCCGAACCGGACAAGGAAGGCGGTTCGCTGCGCTACCGCGGGGTCGACATCGAGGACCTCGTCGGCCACGTCTCCTTCGGGAACGTGTGGGGCCTGCTGGTCGACGGAGCCTTCAACCCCGGCCTGCCCGCCGCCGAACCCTTCCCGATCCCGGTCCACTCCGGTGACATCCGGGTCGACGTGCAGTCCGCACTCGCCATGCTCGCCCCCGTGTGGGGCCTGAAACCGCTGCTCGACATCGACGAGCGCACCGCGCGCGACGACCTCGCCCGGGCCGCCGTCATGGCGCTGTCCTACGTCGCCCAGTCGGCGCGCGGCCAGGGCCTGCCCATGGTCCCGCAGCGGGAGATCGACAAGGCCGGGTCCGTCGTCGAGCGCTTCATGATCCGCTGGCGGGGCGAGCCGGACCCGCGCCACGTCAAGGCCGTGGACGCCTACTGGACCTCCGCCGCCGAGCACGGCATGAACGCCTCCACCTTCACCGCGCGCGTCATCGCCTCCACCGGCGCGGACGTGGCCGCGGCGCTGTCCGGCGCCGTGGGCGCGATGTCCGGGCCGCTGCACGGCGGGGCGCCGTCCCGCGTGCTCGGGATGATCGAGGAGATCGAGCGCACCGGCGACGCCGTGGCGTACGTGAAGAAGGCCCTCGACAAGGGCGAGCGCCTGATGGGCTTCGGGCACCGCGTCTACCGCGCGGAGGACCCGCGGGCCCGCGTGCTGCGCCGCACGGCCAAGGAGCTGGACGCGCCGCGCTACGAGGTCGCCGCGGCGCTGGAGAAGGCCGCGCTGGAGGAGCTGCACGCGCGCCGGCCCGACCGGGTGCTCGCGACGAACGTGGAGTTCTGGGCCGCGATCATGCTGGACTTCGCGGAGGTCCCGGCGCACATGTTCACCTCGATGTTCACCTGCGCCCGTACGGCCGGCTGGTCGGCGCACATCCTGGAGCAGAAGCGCACGGGCCGCCTGGTCCGGCCCTCGGCGCGCTACACCGGCCCGAGCCGGCGCGACCCGCACGAGATCGCCGGGTACGCGGACATGGCCGAGACCGCCTGACGGGGCCGGGCCCGGCCCCGGCCGGTCGGCCGGGTCGGCCCTCCTTCGCGCGTCGGGCGCCGTCCCCCTCGGGGGGCGGCGCCCTTCGTGCGTGCGGGTCAGGCCGGCCCTGCGGGGTCGGGAAGGGTGGCGTCCAGCATGCGGCACCACTGGGCCACCACGCGGGCGCGGCGGGCCTCGTCGTCCGTCAGCAGGTTCGCCAGACCCAGGCCGCGGGCCATGTCGAGGAGGCCCTGGACGGTCTCCCGTACGCCCGGCACCGACTCGTCCGCGCCCAGCAGCTCCACGGCGATCCGGTGCGTCTCGCGGCCGACGCGGGCCTCCAGCTCGGTGACCCGGGGGCGCAGCTGCTCCTCGTTGCCGGCCGCGACCCACAGCTGGAGGGCCGCCCGGAAGAGGGCTCCGGTGTAGAGGTCCACCAGGGCCGCCACGACGGCCGGGCGTGCGGCCGGGCCCGCGTGGAAGAGCTCGCGCAGGGCCGTGGAGCGTTCCTCGGCCACGTACTCGACGGCCGCGGTGAACAGGTCCTCGCGGGTCGGGAAGTGGTGCTGGGCCGCGCCGCGCGAGACACCGGCCCGTTCGGCGACGACGGAGACGGTCGAGCCGGCCCAGCCGTGTTCCGCCAGGCAGGAGACGGCCGCCTCCAGGAGGTGGCGGCGGGTGACGCGGCTGCGGGCCTGCTTGGGGGCGGTGGCGGTGGGGTCCGCTACAGGGCCCATGACGGGTCCCGGCGTTCGAAGCGGGCGGTGATGCCCTCGCGGGCCTCCGCGGAGGCGAAGAGCTCGGCGGAGAGGCCGGTGAGGCGGTCGCCGTCGCGGTCCAGGGTCGCGCGCACGGCGGCCGCGGTGAGCGCCTTCGTGGCGGCCAGCCCCTGCGGGGAGGCCTTGCGCAGGCCGTCGAGCACGGGCCCCAGGGCCAGGTCGACGTCGTCGGCGTGCAGGGTGAGCAGCCCGATGCGGGCGGCTTCGGCGGCGTCGAACCGCTCGGCGGTGAGGAAGTAGCGGGAGGCCGCGCGCGGGTCGAGGCGCGGGAGCAGCGGCATGGAGATCACCGCCGGGGCGAGGCCGAGATGGGTCTCGGTGAAGGCGTACGAGGACTCCGGTCCGGCGGCGGCGATGTCGCAGACCCCGAGCAGGCCGAGGCCGCCGGCGCGGACGTGGCCGGTGACGCGGGCCAGTACGGGCTTGGGGAGCCCGGCGATCTCGCGGAGCAGGGCGAGGAAGTCGGCGGGGGCGCAGGGGGCCTTGAGGTCGGCGCCGGCGCAGAAGGTGCTGCCGGTGTGGGTGAGGACGACGGCCCGGACCTCCGGGTCCGCGGCGGCGGTGGCGAGGGCCGCGCGGAGCTCTCCGACGAGGGCGGCGGAGAGGGCGTTGCGGTTGGCCGGGGAGTCGAGGGTGAGCGTGGCGACGCCGGTCGCTCGCGCGGCGTGGACCAGTGGGGCCATGTCTCCTCCGGAGGGGGTGCGGGGTGGGGGTGCCGTGCGGTGCCCTCGGGGGAGGGTATGCCGGGGCCCCTGCGGGGGGCTTGGCGGGGGTGAACGGCCCGGCCCCTTCGTCGGGGCCCGGCCGCTTCAACCCCGCCGGCGGTGGAGGCGCGGGTGCGGGCGGCCCTTCCTCGGCGGGGTCGGGCACCTCTCGCCTCGCCGGCGGTTGCAGCGCGGGTGCGGCCGGGCCTTCCTCGGCGGGGTCGGGCCGTTCGGCCTCGTCGGCGCTTGAGGGGCGGGTTCGGGCGGGCCTTCCTCGGCGGGGTCGGGCCGTTCGGCCTCGTCGGCGCTTGAGGGGCGGGTTCGGGCGGAGCTCGGTGCCCGGTGGAGCCGGGGTCCTGCGCCGCTCGGGCGGGGGTGGCACCGGCGCGGGCTAGTAGGACTTGGGGAGGCCCAGGGTCTGGTGGGAGATGAAGTTCAGGATCATCTCGCGGCTGACCGGGGCTATGCGGGCCACGCGGGAGGCGGTGATCAGGGAGGCCAGGCCGTACTCGCGGGTGAGGCCGTTGCCGCCGAGGGTGTGGACGGACTGGTCCACGGCCCGGACGCAGGCCTCGGCGGCGGCGTACTTCGCCATGTTCGCGGCCTCGCCCGCACCCATGTCGTCGCCCGCGTCGTACAGCGCCGCGGCCTTCTGCATCATCAGGCGGGCCAGCTCCAGTTCGATGTGGGAGGCGGCGAGGGGGTGGGCGATGGCCTGGTGGGCGCCGATGGGGGTCTTCCAGACCTGGCGGGTCTTCGCGTAGTCGACGGCCTTGGCGAGGGCGTGGCGGCCCATGCCGATGGCGAACGCGGCGGTCATGATGCGCTCGGGGTTGAGTCCCGCGAAGAGCTGGAGCAGCCCGGCGTCCTCGTCGCCGACGAGGGCGTCGGCGGGCAGCCGTACCTCGTCCAGGGTGAGTTCCCACTGCTTCTCGGCGGCCTGGATCTCCATGTCGATGAGGGAGCGGCCGAAGCCGGGGGTGTCGCGCGGGACGATGAACAGGCAGGGCTTGAGGCGGCCGTCCCGGGCGTCCTCGGTGCGGCCGACGACGAGGGTGGCGTCGGCGATGTCCACGCCGGAGATGAAGACCTTGCGGCCGGTGAGGACCCAGTCGTCGCCGTCGCGCCGGGCGGTGGTGGTGATGCGGTGGGAGTTGGAGCCGGCGTCGGGTTCGGTGATGCCGAAGGCCATGGTGCGGGTGCCGTCGGCGAGGCCGGGGAGCCAGGCGCGCTTCTGGGCGTCGGTGCCGAAGCGGGCGATGACCGTGCCGCAGATGGCGGGCGAGACCACCATCATCAGGAGCGGGCAGCCGGCGGCGCCGAGTTCTTCGAGGACGATGGACAGTTCGGCGATGCCGCCGCCCCCGCCGCCGTACTCCTCGGGGAGGCTGACGCCGAGGTAGCCGAGCTCGGCCGCGTCGGCCCACAGTGCGTCGGGGTGGCCGCCTTCGCGGGCGACGCGGGCGAGGTACTCGCGGCCGTACTTGCGGCCGAGGGCGGCGACCGCGGTGCGCAGGTCCTGGTGTTCCTGGGGTTCGATGACGGGGCTCATGCTGGCGGTTCCTCCTGGACTACGGCGAGCAGGGCGCCGAACTCGACCTGGTGGCCGGTGGCGGCGTGGAGCGCGGTGAGCGTGCCGGAGGCGGGCGCGAGGATGCGGTGTTCCATCTTCATCGCCTCCAGCCAGAGCAGGGGCTGCCCGGCGGTGACGGGGCTGCCGGGGGCCAGACCCTCGGCGACGCGGACGACGGTGCCGGGCATGGGGGCGAGCAGGGAGCCCGGTTCGGTGCGGTCCTGGGGGTCGGTGAACCGGGGGACGGGCGTGAGGGTGCGGGCTCCGTCGACGGCGGAGTCCACGTAGACCTCGTTCGATTTCCGTTTCACGTGGAACACGTGCCGGACGCCGTCGACTTCGAGGGTGACGCGGTCGGGTGCGGCGGCCAGGACCCGTACCCCGGGGTGGTCCACGGGGTGGTACTGGACCTCGTACTCGGTGCCGGCGCAGGTGTAGCGGCGGGTCTGCGGCTGGGAGCGGACGTTGCGCCAGCCGCCGAGTCGGGCGGCGAGCGGGGCGTCCGGAGCGGGCGCGGCCGCGGCCAGGGCGGCGGCGAGGGCGGACAGCCCCGCGTCGGGGGCGTCCTCGGTGAGGGCGGCCAGGTGGCGGTCGTAGAAGCCGGTGTCGGGCGCTCCGGTGGTGAACTCCGGGTGGCGCAGGGAGCGTACGAGGAGGTCGCGGTTGGTGGTGAGGCCGTGGATGCGGGCCGCGGCGAGGGCGTGGGCGAGGGTGCGGACGGCTTCGGCGCGGGTGGGGGCGTGGGCGACGACCTTGGCCAGCATGGCGTCGTAGTGGACGGAGACGGTGTCGCCGTCGGTGAAGCCGGTGTCGACGCGGACGCCGTCGGGGACGGCGAGGGTGTGCAGGGTGCCGGTCTGCGGGCGCCAGTCGAGGGCCGGGTCCTCGGCGTAGAGGCGGGCCTCGACGGCGTGGCCGGTGGGGTCCGGGGGTGTCAGGGGCAGGGCGGCGCCTTCGGCGACGCGGAGTTGGAGGGCGACGAGGTCGAGGCCGAAGACGGCTTCGGTGACCGGGTGTTCGACCTGGAGCCGGGTGTTCATCTCCAGGAAGTAGGGGCGGCCGTCGGCGGTGACGAGGAACTCGACGGTGCCCGCGCCCCGGTAGGAGACGGCGCGGGCGGCGGCGACGGCGGCTTCGTGGAGGGTGGTGCGCAGGGGTTCGGGGAGGCCTGGGGCGGGGGCCTCTTCGATGACCTTCTGGTGGCGGCGCTGGAGGGAGCAGTCGCGGGTGCCGAGCGCCCATACGGTGCCGTGGGCGTCGGCGAGGACCTGCACCTCGACGTGGCGGCCGCGTTCGACGTAGGGCTCGGCGAAGACCTCGGCGTCGCCGAAGGCGGAGCGGGCTTCGGCGCGGGCCCCTTCGAGGGCTTCGGGCAGGGCGTCGAGGTCGCGGACCACGCGCATGCCGCGGCCGCCGCCCCCGGCCGCGGCCTTGAGCAGGAGCGGCAGGTCGGCGGCGGTGGCGGTGGCCGGGTCGACGGGGTCGAGGAGGGGGACGCCGGCGGCGCGCACGAGTTCCTTGGCGCGGGTCTTGGAGGCCATGGCCTCGATGGCCTCGGGGGACGGGCCGATCCAGACCAGGCCGGCGCCTTGGACCTCGCGGGCGAAGGCGGCGTTCTCGGAGAGGAAGCCGTAGCCGGGGTGGACGGCGTCGGCGCCGGCGGCCAGGGCGGCTTTGACGATGAGGTCGCCGCGCAGGTAGGTGTCGGCGGGGGCGGCGCCGGGCAGCCGGACGGCCGCGTCGGCCTCGCGCACGTGCAGGGCGTGCTCGTCGGGGTCGGAGTGGACGGCGACGGTGGCCAGGCCCAGGGCGCGGGCGGTGCGGAAGACGCGTACCGCGATCTCGCCGCGGTTGGCGACCAGGACGCGGTGCAGGGGTGTCTGGGTCATGGGGCGCTCACATCCGGAAGATGCCGAAGCCGCCGCGGGCGCCCTCGACGGGGGCGTTGTGGACGGCCGACAGGCACAGGCCGAGGACGGTGCGGGTGTCGCGGGGGTCGATGACCCCGTCGTCGTAGAGCCGCCCGGAGAGGAACAGGGGCAGGGACTCGGACTCGATCTGCGCTTCGACGAAGGCCCGCATCCCGGCGTCGGCCTCTTCGTCGTACGGCTGCCCCTTCGCGGCGGCGGACTGCCGGGACACGATGGAGAGGACACCGGCGAGCTGCTGGGGGCCCATGACGGCGGACTTGGCGCTGGGCCAGGCGAAGAGGAAGCGCGGTTCGTAGGCGCGGCCGCACATGCCGTAGTGGCCGGCGCCGTAGCTCGCGCCGATGAGGACGGACAGGTGCGGGACGCGGGAGTTGGAGACCGCGTTGATCATCATCGCGCCGTGTTTGATGATGCCGCCCTGCTCGTACTCCTTGCCGACCATGTAGCCGGTGGTGTTGTGCAGGAAGAGCAGCGGGATGTCGCGCTGGTTGGCGAGCTGGATGAACTGGGCGGCCTTCTGCGACTCGGCGCTGAACAGGACGCCCTGGGCGTTGGCGAGGATGCCGACGGGGTAGCCGTGGAGGGTGGCCCAGCCGGTGACCAGGCTGGTGCCGTAGAGCGGCTTGAACTCGTCGAAGTCGGAGCCGTCGACGATGCGGGCGACGACTTCGCGGGGGTCGAAGGGGGTCTTGAGGTCGGGCGGGACGATGCCGAGGAGTTCCTCGGGATCGTGGAGGGGGTCGCGGGCCTTAGGCGGGTCCGGGTGGGCCTTGCGGTGGTTGAGTCGGGCGACGATGCGGCGGGCCTGGCGGATCGCGTCGTGCTCGTCGAGGGCGTAGTGGTCGGCGAGGCCGGAGGTGCGGGCGTGCATGTCGGCGCCGCCGAGGGACTCGTCGTCGCTCTCCTCGCCGGTGGCCATCTTGACCAGCGGCGGGCCGCCGAGGAAGACCTTGGAACGGTCCTTGATCATGACGGTGTGGTCGGACATGCCGGGGACGTACGCGCCTCCGGCGGTGGAGTTGCCGAAGACGACGGCGATGGTGGGGACGCCCTCGGCGGAGAGGCGGGTGATGTCACGGAAGAGCGCGCCGCCGGGGATGAAGATCTCCTTCTGGGAGGGCAGGTCGGCGCCGCCGGACTCGACGAGGCTGATGCAGGGCAGCCGGTTCTCCCGGGCGATGTCGTTCGCCCGCAGCGCCTTCTTCAGGGTCCAGGGGTTGCTGGCGCCGCCGCGGACGGTGGGGTCGTTGGCCGTGATCAGGCACTCGACGCCCTCCACGGTGCCGATGCCGGTGACCAGGGACGCGCCGACGGGGTAGTCGCTGCCCCAGGCCGCGAGCGGGGACAGTTCCAGGAACGGGGTGTCGGGGTCGACGAGCAGTTCGATGCGCTCGCGGGCCAGGAGCTTGCCGCGGCCGCGGTGGCGGGCGGTGTACTTCTCGCCGCCGCCGGCCAGCGCCTTGGCGAGCTCGGCGCCGAGGGCGGTCAGCCGCTCCAGCGCGGCGGTACGGGCCTGCGCGTACTCGGGGGCGCGGGGGTCGACGGTGGTGCCGAGGCGGGTCATGTTCCGACCTCCGGGTCGGGGGCGGGGTGCGTCGGGGCGGGGTGCGGGGGCACGGGGTGCGCGGGGACGAGGTGCGCGGGGATGTCGAGGTGGCGGGCGCGGAGCCATTCGCCGAGGGCCTTGGCCTGCGGGTCGAACCGGTGGCCGGAGGCCACGCCGTCGCCGAGGATGCCGGTGACGGTGAAGTTCAGGGCCCGCAGGTGCGGCAGCTCGTGCCGGACGACGGGCAGGTCGCGGGTCTCGGGGAGCAGGGACCGGAAGGCGTCGACCGTCAGGGTGCGGTGCAGCCACGCCCAGGCGGGAGCGGACTCGACCCACACCCCGACGTTGGCGTCGCCCCCCTTGTCCCCGCTGCGGGCCCCGGCCACGGCCCCGAGGGGCGCGCGGACGGTGTCCTCCGGAGCCCCGGCGGGGGCCCGGTCCGCGGTGCCTTCCCGAGGCGGCCGCGGCTCGGGCGCCGGCTCCCGCGGTGCGTCGGGGCGCGGGGGCGGGCGCAGGTGGACGCGGGCGCCGTCCGGGAGGACCGCGGTGTGCGGGACGGTGTCGGCGGGCACGGTGGAGGAGGCGAAGACCCCGTACGGCTGGGCGGGGCCCGGCGGGGCCGTCACGTGGAAGCCGGGGTAGCTGGCGAGGGCCAGTTCGATCGCGGCCGAGGTCAGGGCGCGGCCGACCCGGTCCGGGGACGGGTCGCGCACGACCAGGCGCAGCAGGGCGCTGGCCGTCTCCTCGGTCGCGGCGTCCTCGTGGTCCGTGCGGGACAGGGTCCACTGGGCGCAGGCCACGGCTTCGAGGGAGTCGGCGAGCTGGGTACGGACCAGTGCGGCCTTGGCCTCGATGTCCAGGCCGGTCAGGACGAAGACCACCTCGTTGCGCCAGCCGCCGATGCGGGTGACGCCGACTTTGAGGGTGGGCGGCGGCGGTTCGCCGAGCACGCCCGTCACGCGCACCCGGTCGGGGCCGTCCTCGGCGAGCCGGACCGTGTCGAGGCGGGCGGTGACGTCGGGGCCCAGGTAGCGGACGCCCTGGGTCTCGTAGAGGAGTTGGGCCGTGACCGTGCCGGGGGTGACGGCGCCGCCGGTGCCCGGGTGCTTGGTGATCACGCTGGAGCCGTCCTCGGCGATCTCGGCGAGGGGGAAGCCGGGGTGGCGGACGTCGTGCCGGGTGAAGAAGGAGTAGTTGCCGCCGGTGGCCTGGGTCCCGCACTCCAGGACGTGGCCCGCGACCACCGCGCCGGCCAGCCGGTCGTGGGCGTCGGGCGCCCAGTCGAACCACCAGGCGGCCGCGCCGCTGACCAGCGCCGCGTCCGTGACCCTGCCGGTCACGACCACGTCGGCGCCGGCCCGCAGGCAGGCGGTGATCCCGGCCCCGCCGAGGTAGGCGTTGGCCGTCAGCGCGCCCTGCGCGTACGGCATCAGGTCGTCGCCCTCGACGTGTGCGACCCGGACCGGGATGCCGGCCCCGGCCGCCAGGGCGCGGACCGCGTCGGCCAGTGCCGCCGGGTTCAGGCCGCCGGCGTTCGCCACGATCCGTACGCCCCGTTCGTGCGCGAGAGCGAGCCCGTCCTCCAGTTGGCGCAGGAAGGTCTTGGCGTAGCCGGTCGCGGGGTCCTTGAGGCGGTCGCGGCCGAGGATGAGCATCGTCAGCTCGGCGAGGTAGTCGCCGGTCAGCACGTCCAGCGGGCCGCCGGTCAGCATCTCGCGCAGTGCGCCGGCCCGGTCGCCGTAGAAGCCGGACGCGTTGCCGATGCGCAGCGGCCGGGCGGGCGTCGGGCCCGTCGGGCCCGCCTCCGCGGGGCCTGCGGGGCCGTCCTGCGGGGTGGTCTTCGGGCCGTCCACCGGCGCGTTCACCGGCCGGACCGCGGGGTGCGGCCGGGGCCCGCCGGGCCCGCGAAGGCCTGGGCGATGTCCAGCCACCGGTCGGCGTCGGGGCCGGTCGCGGTCAGGGCGAGGTCCGCCCGGTGCGCCCGCTGGGTCACCAGCAGGCAGAAGTCGAGGGCCGGGCCGGTGATCCGCTGCGGGGCGTCCGCGGGACCGTACGCCCACACCTCGTCCGCGGCGCCGGGTGCGGCCAGCTCCACCCGGAACTCCCCGTCCGGCGCGGGCAGCCCGCGGACCGCGTAGGCGTAGTCGCGGGCCCGTACCCCGATCCGGGCCACGTGCCGCAGCCGGGCGGTCGGGGTGCGGCGCACGCCGAGGGCGTCGGCCACGTCCTGGCCGTGCGCCCACGTCTCCATCAGCCGGGCGCTCGCCATCGAGGCGGCCTTCATCGGCGGCCCGTACCAGGGGAACCGGGTGTCGGGCGAGGCCGCGGCCAGCGCCCGGTCGAGGCCGGCCCGACCGGTGCGCCAGTGGGCCAGGAGTTCGGCGGGGGGCAGCCCGGCGCCCTCCTCGGCGCCCGCGTCGACGAAGGAGTCGGGGGCCGCCAGGGCCTCCTCGACCATGCCCGCGAAGCCGTCGGCGTCGGTGAGGGCGAGCAGCGCGGCCCGGTCGGTCCAGTGGAGGTGGGCGATCTGGTGGGCGATGCTCCAGCCGGGCGCGGGGGTCGGCCGGCCCCAGTCCCCCGCGGGCAGCTCACCCACCAGGAGGTCCAGTGCGCGGCTCTCCTCGGTGAGATCGGCGAAGACGGCGGCGGCGGACGGATCGGGCACGGTGCGCTCCCCTCTCGGCGTGAGGGGAAGACTGGCAGCCTCCGGCAAAACAATCAAGCGTGCTTGCATGATTCGACCGAAGGCCGGCGCCGTCCCGCGCCCGCCCCAACACAGCTGGGGGGCAAGGGGCTTGTGCGTCGCGGACGCCGGCGACCGCGACGGCGCGTCCCGGCCGACCCGGTCGCGCTGCCGACCCGCCGGCCAGGGCCCGCCGCGGCCCGCCGCGTTCGACTCCGTGCCGCCTCTTTCCCGAAGGAACCACGCTGGTGCGTCCTCCTCGTACGACGGTCCTGCTCACCGCGGTCCTCGTCACCCTGCTCGGCATACCCGCGGCCGCCGCCCGGCCCGGGACGCGAGGGAGCCCCGGCCACCACGCTGTGCGGTGGCCGGGGCTCCCTCGCGTCCCGGGCGGGTCGGCGGTCGCTCAGGCGGGCTGCCGCTTGCGGGTCTGCGAGCGGACGGCGCCCATGCTGGCCGCGATCACGAGGGCGATGGCCAGGGCGTCCACGGTGGACAGGGCCTGGTGCAGGACGAGGAAGCCGGCGGTGGCGGCGATGGCCGGCTCCAGGCTCATCAGGATCGCGAAGGTCGGGGCCGGCAGCCGCCGCAGCGCGAGCAGCTCCAGGGTGTACGGGAGGACCGAGGACAGCAGGGCCACCCCGACGCCCAGGGCGAGGGTGGCCGGGACCAGCAGGTCGGAGCCGGCCTCGTAGACGCCCAGCGGCAACGACAGCACCGCGGCCACGGCCATGGCCAGGGCGAGGCCGTCCGCCTGCGGGAAGCGGCGGCCGGTACGCGCGCTGAAGACGATGTACGCCGCCCACATCACGCCCGCCCCGAGCGCGAACGCCGCGCCCGCCGGATCGAGCGAGCCGAAGCCGAGGCCGCCCCCGCCGTGGCCGGACAGCAGCACCACGCCGCCGAGGGCCAGGCCCGCCCAGAGCAGGTTCACCAGGCGGCGGGAGACGATCACGGAGAGGGCGAGCGGGCCGAGGACCTCCAGGGTGACGGCCGGGCCCAGCGGGATGCGGTCGACCGCCTGGTAGAAGAGGCCGTTCATGCCCGCCATGGTGACGCCGAAGGCGAGCACCGTGCCCCAGTCGGCGCGGGAGTGGCCGCGCACCTTGGGCCGGCACACGAGCAGCAGCACCAGCGCGGCCGCCGCGAGCCGCAGCGTGACGACGCCGGCGGCGCCGACCCGGGGCATGACCATGACCGCGAGGGCGGCGCCGAACTGCACCGAGACGCCCGCCGAGACCACCAGCGCGACCGGGCCGAAGCGGGCCGCCCCGCCGGCGGGCCCCTCCGGCGGGGCGAGGGGCGTGGCGGCGGGGGCGGACGCGGCCGGGACCGGGGTCGTCGTCGGGCGTGCGGAAGGCGCGGTCATGGCTCCAGGTTAAGGGGTTCGTAAGGAGTGTGGCGGGGTGTCTTGCCTTACAGACGGGCCGGTCACAGCCCGTCGGCCAGCAGCTCCGCCAGGTGGTGGGCCCGGACCCCGCCGAGCTGGGCGATCTGGGTGCGGCAGGAGTAGCCGTCGGCCTGGACGAGGGCGGTCGGCGGGGCCGCGCGCAGGGCCGGCAGGAGCTGTTCCCCGGCGCACGCCACGGACACCTCGTGGTGGCCGGGTTCGAAGCCGAAGTTCCCCGCCAGGCCGCAGCAGCCGCCGCTGAGTTCACCGGTCAGGCCGGCGCGCTCGCGCAGCCGCCGGTCGGCGGCGTCGCCGAGGACGGCGTGCTGGTGGCAGTGGGTCTGCCCGGCCACCGCCCGGTCGAGGCGCGGCGGCCGCCAGGCGGGGGCGTACTCCTCCAGGGTCTCGGCGAAGGTGCGCACCGACGCCGCGAGGCGGGCGGCCCGGGGGTCGTCGGGGAGCAGCGCGGGCAGGTCGGCGCGCAGCGCGGCCGCGCAGCTGGGCTCCAGGACCACGACGGGGCCGTCGACGCCGCCGGCGGCGTCGAGGGCGCCGAGGGTGCGGCGCAGCACGCTGCGGGCCCGGTCGAGGCGGCCGGTGGAGACGTACGTGAGGCCGCAGCAGACCCCGTCCGGCGGCAGCCCGACCGCGAGGCCCGCCGCCCCCAGGACCCGGACGGCGGCGCGGGCGGCGTCGGGCGAGAGGTGGTTGGTGAACGTGTCCGGCCAGAGGGTGACGACCGTGGGGCCCGGGGCCCCGGGCCCGGCGTCCTCGGGCCCGCCCGGCGCGGCCGGGTCGGCCGGTCCGGCGGGCGGCGCTGGCCGCCCCGTACCCGGTCCCGACCGGTGCCACCAGCGGGTGAAGGGTTCGGGGGCCAGCGGGGGCAGGGGGCGGCGGCGTTCCAGGCCGGGTACGCGCAGGTGGCGGGCGGCCGCGTTCAACGGGCGCGCGGCGCGGAGGGCGGCGACGGCCCGGAGCCACCGCGGGAGGCCGCCGAGCAGGTAGTGGGCGAGCGGGCGGACGCGGCCCGCCCAGTGCCGGTGCAGGAACTCGGCCTTGTACGCGGCCATGTCCACGCCCACCGGGCAGTCGCCGGCGCAGCCCTTGCAGCCCAGGCACAGGTCCAGCGCCTCGGCCACCTCCGCCGAGCGCCAGCCGCCGGTGACGACCTCCCCGGCCAGCATCTCGTGCAGCAGCCGGGCCCGGCCGCGCGTGGAGTGCCGCTCCTCCCCCGTGACCCGGTAGGACGGGCACATCACCCCCGGCCCGCCGGGTTCCGTCGTGCGGCACTTCGCGACCCCGACGCAGCGGGCGACCTCGCGCGCGAACGGGGTGGCGGGCAGCGCCGCGAAGCGCAGGTTCTCGTCCAGCCGCGCGGGCCGGACCAGGATGCCCGGGTTCATGCCGCCCGCCGGGTCCCACACGTCCTTGTAGGCGGCGAAGAGCGCGAGCGTCTCGGGCCCGTACATCCGGGGCAGCAGCTCGGCCCGCGCCTGCCCGTCGCCGTGCTCCCCGGAGAGGGAGCCGCCGTGGGAGACGACCAGGTCGGCCAGTTCTTCCGAGAAGGCGCGGAAGCGGGCCACCCCCGGGCCGGTGGCCAGGTCGAAGTCGATGCGCACGTGCACGCAGCCCTCGCCGAAGTGCCCGTAGGGCGCGCCGCGCAGCCCGTGCGCCGCCAGCAGGGCCCGGAACTCCCGCAGGTAGGCCCCGAGCCGGGCCGGCGGCACCGCGCAGTCCTCCCAGCCGGGCCAGGCCATGGTGCCGTCGGGCAGCCGGGTGGCGGTGCCCGCGGCGTCCTCGCGGATGCGCCACAGCGCCCGCTGTCCGGCCCGGTCCGCCACGAGCACGGCGTCGAGGGCGTCCGCGGCCCGCAGCAGCGTGCGGGCGGCGCCCGCGTCGGGCATCTCCACGAACAGCCAGGCACCGCCGCGCGGCAGTCCGGCCGCGTCCCCGACCAGGTCGCGCGCCATGCCCTCCACCGTCAGCGGGCCGTGGGCGAGCAGCCCCGCGGCGGCATCGGCGGCCGCGCTCTCGTCGGCGTACCCGAGGACCGCGAGCACGGGCGCGGCGGGCGCCTCGACCAGCCGCACCACCGCCTCGGTGACCACGCCGAGCGTGCCCTCGCTGCCGCAGAAGGCGCGGGCCGGCCGCGTGCCGTGCTCGGGGAGGAGGGCGTCCAGGCCGCCGTAGCCGGAGATGCGCCGGGAGAAGCCGCCGGCGAGGCCGGTGCGGAGCACGGCCAGGTTGCCCGCGACCAGCTCGCGCAGGCCCGGCGGGGCTCCGGCCCAGCCGGTGGACAGCCGGTGGGCGGCGCCTCCGTAGGCGGTCACGGCCAGTTCGAGGACGTTGTCCGCGGTGGTGCCCCAGGCGACCGAGTGGGCTCCGCACGCGTTGTTCCCGATCATGCCGCCGAGGGTGCAGCGGGAGTGCGTGGAGGGGTCGGGGCCGAAGGCGAGCCCGTACGGGCGGACCGCCTCCCGCAGCCGGTCGAGCACGAGGCCGGGCTGGACGACGGCGGTGCGGGCGGCCGGATCCACCGACACCAGGGCGTTCATGTGGCGGGTGAGGTCGAGGACCACCCCGGTGCCGGTGGCCTGGCCGGCGATGGAGGTGCCGCCGCCGCGCGGGACGACGGGGACGCCCGCCGCGGCGCAGACCTCCAGGGCCGCCGAGACGTCCGCGGCGTCGCGCGGGGCGACCACGCCGACCGGGACGCGCCGGTAGTTGGAGGCGTCCATGGTGACCAGCGCCCGCGCGGCGGCGCCGAAGTCCACCTCCCCGCGCAGGTTCGCCCGCAATGTCCGCTCTAGTTCCCCGGGAGACGTCACGGGGCCCAGCCTGCCACCGTCCCGGGGCGTCTCACCGGGTGGACGCGCCTCCGGGGCGCGGTCCGGGAACCGATACGCTCCGCTCGTGGCCGAGATCCAGATTCCCGCTGACATCAAGCCCGCCGACGGACGCTTCGGCGCGGGCCCCTCCAAGGTGCGGACCGAGGCGCTGGACGCCCTCGCCGCCACCGGTACCTCCCTGCTCGGAACCTCCCACCGCCAGGCCCCGGTCAAGAACCTGGTCGGCTCGGTGCGGCAGGGCGTCCGGGACCTGTTCTCCCTCCCCGAGGGCTACGAGGTGATCCTGGGCAACGGCGGCTCCACCGCCTTCTGGGACGTCGCGACCGCCGGGCTGATCGAGCGCAAGTCCCAGCACCTGACGTTCGGCGAGTTCTCCTCCAAGTTCGCCAAGGCCGCGAAGCTCGCGCCGTGGCTGGACGAGCCGTCCGTGATCTCCTCCGAGCCCGGTACGCACCCCGAGCCGGTGGCCGAGGCGGGCGTGGACGTGTACGCGTACACGCACAACGAGACCTCGACGGGCGTCGCCGCGCCGATCAGGCGCGTCGCGGGCGCCGACGCCGGGTCCCTCGTCCTGGTGGACGCGACCTCGGGCGCGGGCGGCCTGCCGGTGGACATCACCGAGACCGACGTCTACTACTTCGCCCCGCAGAAGTCCTTCGCGTCCGACGGCGGCCTGTGGCTGGCGGCGTTCTCCCCGGCGGCCCTGGAGCGCGCGGCGCGCGTCCACGCCTCCGGCCGGCACATCCCGGAGTTCTTCTCGCTGCCGACGGCGATCGACAACTCGCTGAAGAACCAGACGTACAACACCCCGGCACTGTCCACGCTGTTCCTGCTGAACGAGCAGCTGGAGTGGCTGAACGGCCAGGGCGGCCTGGAGTTCGCGACCGGCCGCACGGCGGCCAGCGCGCGCAACCTGTACGGGTGGGCGGAGGCGTCGAAGTACGCCAGCCCGTTCGTCGTGGACGCCGACAAGCGGTCCGCCGTCATCGGCACGATCGACTTCTCGGACGACGTCGACGCGGCGGCCGTCGCCAAGGTGCTGCGCGCCAACGGCATCGTGGACACCGAGCCCTACCGCAAGCTCGGCCGCAACCAGCTGCGCATCGCGATGTTCCCGGCGATCGACCCGGCGGACGTGCAGGCGCTGACCGCGTGCGTCGACTACGTGATCGAGAAGCTGTAGCGCGGGAGCGCTCCGCGCACCCCTGACGGCTCGGGAGCCCCCGGCGACGCACCGTCGCCGGGGGCTCCGCCGTGCCCACGGCCGGGTCCGCCGCCGGACCCGCCGCCGGACCCGCCACCGGCGACGGCTCCCGGACGGGCGGTGCGGGCCTGCGGCTGCCCGCCCCCGCGCTGCCCGGCCGGGCGCGTCCACGAGCTTGCGGAGGGACGTCCCGGACGGCTCCACGCACCTCGCCGTCTCCTCCCGGGCCCTGGGCGACGTGAAGACGACCGACGGCCGGGGCGGCCGCGCTCCGCCCGATCACCTGCGGCGGCAGCCCCGCCCCCGACCGCCACCGGGACGCGAACGTCGTGGTGTTCGCGCACCTCACGGCCAAGAGCCGGTCCCGTACGCGATACCTTCAGGGCTCGGCATTCCCGAACGCAGTACAGCATGGAGGCAGCGGCGTGAGCGTGCGAGTGACGGCGGCCCAGGACGGCGTGGACCCCTTCGGCACGGCCCGGCTGCGGCGCGGGGTGCTCGACGCCTGGGGCGCCGGCCCGGCCCGGTTCCGCGAGGACGCCAACGCCGAGGAGGACCTCGCGCTCGGCGGCTACCGGGACCGGCTCGTCGTCGAACTGGCCCAGAACGCCGCCGACGCCGCGGCCCGGGCCCGCGTCCCCGGCCGGCTGCGGCTCACCCTGCACCCGGGCGACGGCGGCCCCGCGGTGCTCGCCGTGGCCAACACCGGAGCCCCGCTGGACGCCACGGGCGTGGAGTCGCTGAGCACCCTGCGCGCCTCCGCCAAGCGGGAGTCCACCGGATCGGGCGACACCGTCGGCCGGTTCGGCGTCGGCTTCGCGGCCGTCCTCGCCGTCAGCGACGAGCCCGCGGTCCTCGGCCGGCACGGCGGCGTCCGCTGGTCCCTGGCCGAGGCCCGCGAGCTGGCCCGCGGCGCCGCGGTCGGCAGCCCCGGACTCGGCGACGAACTGCGCCGCCGCGACGGCCACGTCCCCCTGCTGCGCCTGCCGTTGCCCGCCGAGGGCACCGCCCCCGAGGGCTACGACACCGTCGTGGTCCTCCCGCTGCGCGATGCCGCCGCCCAGGACCTCGCGGAGCGGCTGCTCGGCTCGATCGACGACGCCCTGCTGCTGACCCTGCCCGGGCTGCGCGAGGTCGTCGTCGAGCTCCCCGGCGCCGCCGCCCGCACCCTCTACCGCCGCGACGAGGGCCCGTACACCGTCATCGAGGACTCCGCGGCGGGCACCCGGCGCTGGCGGAGCGTCCGCCACGGCGGCCCCGTCGAGCCCGCGCTGCTGGCCGACCGCCCCGTAGAGGAGCGGCTGCGCCCCGCCTGGGCCGTCTCCTGGTCCGTGCCCGTCGACGCCGAGGGCGCCCCGCTGCGGCCCGCGACCGCGCCCGTGGTGCACGCCCCGACCCCCACCGACGAGCCGCTGGGCATCCCCGCGCTGCTCATCGCGACCCTCCCGCTCGACACCACCCGACGGCACCCCGCGCCCGGGCCGCTGACCGACTTCCTCGTCGAGCGCGCCGCCGACGCCTACGCCGAACTCCTCGGCACCTGGGACCCGGTGAGCACCGCCCTCGTCGACCTGGTGCCCGGGCCGCTCGGCACGGGCGAGCTGGACGGGGCCCTGCGCGGCGCCGTCCTGCGCCGCCTGCCCCGCACCGCGTTCCTGGCCCCCGCCGCCCCCGCCGCCCCGGCCGGGGACCCGGACGCCGACGCGGACGCGCCGGAGCGGGCCGCGCTGCGCCCCTTCGAGGCCGAGGTCGTGGAGGGCGCGGGCGCCGACACCGTACGGGTCCTCGCCGAGGTCCTGCCGACCCTGCTCCCGGCGGGCCTGGAACGGCGCCCGGAACTGCGCACCCTCGGGGTGGGCCGGCTGCCGCTGGGCGACGCCATCGAGCGGATCGCGGGCATCGAGCGCACCCCCGACTGGTGGCACCGGCTCTACGACAGCCTCGCCGGCGTCGACCCCGACCGGCTGTCGGGGCTGCCGGTTCCGCTGGCCGACGGGCGCACCGCGATCGGCCCCCGGCACCTGCTGCTGCCCTCCGCGGACACCCCGGAGAACCTGGCCCGGCTGGGGCTGAAGGTGGCCCACCCGGACGCGGTGCACCCGCTGCTGGAGAAGCTCGGCGCGCTGCCCGCCACCCCGCGGGCCGTGCTGACGACCCCGCAGGTGCGGGCGGCCGTCGCCGGTTCGCTGGACGCCGGGGACGTGTGGGACGAGGACGCGCTGGACGCCGAGGAGCTGGCCGAGGTGGTCCTGGGCCTGGTCCGCGACGCCGACCTGGCCCCGGGCGACGAACCCTGGCTGGGCGCGCTGGCCCTGCCCGACGAGGACGGGGAACCGGCGCCGGCGGGCGAACTGCTGCTGCCGGGCTCGCCGCTGGCCTCGGTGCTGCGCGAGGACGAGGTCCCGTACGTGGACGCCGAGCTCGTGGACCGGTGGGGCGCCGGCCCGCTCACCGCCTGCGGCGTGCTGGCCGAGTTCCAGCTGGTCCGCGCCACCGACGTGGTCCTGGACCCGGACGAACTGGAGCCCCGGGAGGGCGACTTCGCCGAACCCGACGACGCGGGCCTGCTGGACGCGGTCGACGTCTGGTGCGAGGACCTGCTCGACCAGCTGCCCGACACCCCGGTGCCGCCGGTGGCCACCGAGCTCGTCGCCGTGCGCGACCTCGACCTGGTCGACGACGACTGCTGGCCGCAGGCCCTGGCCATGCTCGCCCGGCCGCCGCTGCGCGACGCGCTGGTCCAGCCGGTGCGCGTACTGCTCCCGGACGGCACCACCCGGTCCGTGCGCCCGTACACCGCGTGGTGGCTGCGCGACCACCCGGTCTTCGACGGCCGCCGCCCGGCGGGCCTGCGCGCGGCGGGCGGCGACCCGCTGCTGGCGGGCCTCTACACCCCGGCGGACGCCACCGGCTTCGAGGACGAGCAGGTCCTGCGGGCCCTGGGCGTACGCACCACCGCGGCCGCCCTGCTGGACGAGCCCGGCGGCGCGGCGGAGCTGCTGGGCCGGCTGGCCGACCCGGAGCACGAGGTGACCGACCGGCAGCTGCACGGCCTGTACGGGGCGCTGGCGGACCTGGACCCGGAGCAGGTGACCCTGCCGGACGAGCTGCGCGCGGTGGTCGACGGCGAGGTGCGCGTGGTGGACGCGGCGGACGCGCTGGTCGCCGACGCCCCGGACCTGCTGCCGCTCGCGGCGGGCTTGGCGCTGCTCCCGGTCGCCCCGTCGCGGGCGGCGGACCTCGCGGAACTGCTCCAGGTGCGCCGCCTGTCGGAGACGGTGCCGGCGGAGGTCACCACCCCGGGCGAGGAGCACCCGGTCCCGGAGTCGGTACGGGTGCTGCTGGGCCCGGCCACCCCCGACAGCTACCTGGAGCACGAGGAGCTGATCGCGGGCGGCACCGAACTGGACTGGCGCCGCACCCCCGACGGCACGGTGCACGCCGCCACCCTGGAGGGCGTGGCCGCGGGCCTCTCCTGGGCGGCGGGCCAGTGGCCCCGCCGCTTCGAGGTGGCCGCCCTCCTGGAAGACGCCTCCCGCACCGCGGAACTGGCCCGCGACCGCTGGTTCGACTAGGCCGCCGCGGCGTCCCCGGTCGCGCGCCGGGCACCCGGGACGCGGCTGGTCCTTTGACAGGCGGCGCGCTCTCCGCACAGACTGAATGGTCCTTTGATCTGACCAGATGAGCGCGCCCCCTCAGGGAATCGTTCGGGGGGAGCGTCATGCCAGACCGTAGTGCCCGTACGCCCGGTTTTCGCTGGTCGCGCGGGCCTGTGTCCGAGCTCTTCTCGGGGCGGAACAACAGCCTGGGCCTGCTGCGCCTCCTGCTCGCCTCGGCCGTCGTCGTCTCGCACGCGCAGGTCCTCGGGTTCGGCTCCCATGAGCCCGGTCACACGTTCTCCCAGGGACAGATCGACCTCGGGAAGCTGTCGGTCTTCGGCTTCTTCTTCCTCTCCGGCATCCTCGTGACGCGCAGCGGCAACCGGCTGCCCGTCGGACGCTTCCTGTGGCACCGCGCGCTGAGGCTGCTCCCTGGATTCTGGGTCTGCATGGCCGTCACGGCCTTCGTCGTGGCCCCCTTCCTGTACGGACGCCAGCACGGCGGCACGGCCGGGTTCTGGGACCACCCGCAGGGACCGTTCGAGTATCTCCGGGCCAACTGGGCCGTGGGCATCGGCCAGTGGGGCATGTCGGGGATTCTGGAGACCGCGGCCGGCAAGGGGCTGGCGCACAACAACGCGCTCAACGGGGCCCTGTGGTCCCTGGCCTACGAGATCCTCTGCTACCTCGGGGTGGCCCTCCTCGCCCTCGGCGGCTCCCTGACCCGCTCCCGGCGCACGGTGCTCGCGGTGACCGCCGTCCTCGGCGGCATGGTCTTGGCCGACGCCGTCGGGAACCGGCTGATCGCCGGGGCGGCTGGAGCGGGCCACGGCGGGGACCTGGTCATCCCGCTGATGGGTCCCCTGAGCGTCAACTACCTGGTGTACCTCGGCTTCGCCTTCGCCCTCGGCGCGCTGCTGGAACTCTACAAGGAACACGTCCCGGTCAGCGATCAGCTGGCCGCGCTGAGCGCCCTGGTATTCGCCCTGACCCTGCGCTACGGGTACTTCTTCGCCCTCGGCATCCCGGCCATGTCGTATCTGCTGCTCTGGCTCGCCATCCGGTTGCCGAAGCCCTTCCAGCGCATCGGTGCCAGGCACGACTACTCGTACGGGATCTACATCTACGGGTTCCTCGTGCAGCAGGGTCTGGCCGTCCTGGGCGGCGCCCGCTGGGGCTTCGCCGCCTACCTGGGGCTGTCCTTGGCCGGCGCCCTGGCCGCGGCGATGCTCTCCTGGCACCTGGTGGAGCGGCCGGCCATGCGCCTCAAGGACATCGGCGCCCCGCCCCGGCCCCCGCGGCCCCGGGCGCCCGAGCCGCAGGTCCGCGAGGCCCAGGGGGCGCCGGCCCCCGCCCCCGTCCGCTGAGTCCGCCGGTCAGGCCGGTCAGGCCGGTCAGGCCGGGAACCTCCTGTCGACCCGGCGGAAGGTGAACTCGATCAGGGCCGCCGCCGCCGCCGCGATCGCGACCGCGGTCCACGGCATCGTGGCGCCCACCAGCTTCAGCTGGAAGAACTCCTGGAGCCACGGGACCACGAGGACGATCAGGAACGCCGCGCCCATGGCGCCGACCAGGGCCACCCGCCACCAGGTGTACCGGCGGGCGATGATCGCCAGGACCCACATCGAGGTGAGGAACAGCGTGAGCGTGGCCGCGCTGGTCTCGGCCTGCAGGGCGTCCGGGCCGGTGTAGTGGCCGCGGGCGATCACGTACGTGACGAAGGTGGCCGTGCCCGCGATGACGCCGCCGGGGATGGCGTAGCGCATGACCCGTTTCACGAAGTGCGGCTTGGCGCGCTCCTTGTTGGGGGCCAGGGCCAGGAAGAAGGCCGGGATGCCGATCGTGAGGGTGGACAGCAGGGTGAGGTGGCGGGGCAGGAACGGGTACTCGACCTGCGAGCAGACCACCAGGACGGCCAGCAGCACCGAGTAGACCGTCTTGGTGAGGAAGAGGGTGGCCACGCGGGTGATGTTGCCGATGACCCGGCGGCCTTCTGCGACCACCGAGGGGAGGGTGGCGAAGCTGTTGTTCAGCAGCACGATCTGCGCGACGGCGCGCGTGGCCTCCGATCCGGAGCCCATCGAGACGCCGATGTCCGCGTCCTTCAGGGCCAGCACGTCGTTGACGCCGTCGCCGGTCATGGCGACGGTGTGGCCCTGGGACTGGAGGGCGGCGACCATGTCGCGCTTCTGCTGCGGGGTGACCCGGCCGAAGACGGCGTTCTCGTCGAGGACCCGGGCCATCTCCTCGCGGTCGGCCGGCAGGGTGCGGGCGTCGACCGTGTTCTGGGCGCCCGGCAGCCCGAGCTTCCCGGCGACCGCGCCGACGGAGACCGCGTTGTCGCCGGAGATCACCTTCGCCTTGACGCCCTGGTCCTCGAAGTAGCGCAGGGTGTCGCCGGCGTCGGGGCGCAGCCGCTGTTCCAGGACGACCAGGGCGGTGGCCCGGATGCCGGTGGCGACGGCCGGGTCGTCGAGCTCGCGGCCGGAGCGGGCCAGGAGCAGGACCCGCAGCCCCTCCTCGTTGAGGGCGTCGACCTCGTCGAGGGCCGGGTCCCCGGCGGGCAGCAGGACGTCGGGGGCGCCCAGCAGCCAGGTGGTGTTCTCGCCGTCGCCCTCGCTGAAGCTGGCGCCGCTGTACTTGCGGGCGGAGGAGAAGGGCAGGGATTCGGTGCAGCGCCATGCGGCGCTGGCCGGGTAGGCGTCGATGACGGCCTGGAGGCTGGCGTTGGGGCGCGGGTCGGACTCGCCGAGGGCGCCGAGCACCTTCTGTACGTACGCGGGGTCGGCGCCGCCGATCGGGCGGAGCTCGGTGACGTCCATGCCGCCCTCGGTGAGGGTGCCGGTCTTGTCGAGGCAGACGACGTCGACGCGGGCGAGGCCCTCGATGGCGGGCAGTTCCTGGACCAGGCACTGCTTGCGGCCGAGACGGATGACGCCGATCGCGAAGGCGACCGAGGTGAGCAGGACGAGCCCCTCGGGGATCATCGGGACGATGCCGCCGACGGTGCGGGCGATGGCGTCCTTGAGGTTGTTCTGCTTGACGACCAGCTGGCTGATGATCAGGCCGATGGAGGTCGGGACCATCATCCAGGTGACGTACTTGAGGATGGTGGAGATGCCGGAGCGCAGCTCGGAGTGGACGAGGGTGAAGCGGGAGGCCTCTTCGGCGAGCTGGGCGGCGTAGGCCTCGCGGCCGACCTTGGTGGCGGTGAAGGCGCCGCCGCCGGCGACGACGAACGACCCGGACATGACCGGGTCGCCGGGCTTCTTCAGGACGGGGTCGGCCTCACCGGTGAGCAGGGACTCGTCGATCTCCAGGCCGTCGGCCTCGCCGACGGAGCCGTCGACGACGACCTTGTCGCCGGGGCCGAGTTCGATGACGTCGCCGAGGACGATCTCTGAGGTGGAGATCTCGGCCGTGCGGCCGTCGCGGCGGACGCCGGGCTTGGCCTCGCCGATGACGGCGAGGCCGTCGAGGGTCTTCTTGGCGCGCAGTTCCTGGATGATGCCGATCCCGGTGTTCGCGATGATCACGAAGCCGAAGAGGCTGTCCTGGATGGGTGCGACGAACAGCATGACCACCCACAGCACGCCGATGATCGCGTTGAAGCGGGTGAAGACGTTGGCGCGGACGATGTCGGGGGTGGAGCGCGAGGAGCGGACGGGGACGTCGTTGACCTCGCCGCGGGCGACGCGTTCGGCCACTTCGGCGGTGGTGAGGCCGCCGGGCTTGAACCGGGGGGCGGGGGGCCTGACCGGGTGGACCGGATCGAGTTCGGCCCCCGCGTCGATGGCGGTCCCGGGGGCGCCGCCGCCCGGCTCGGGTCCGTCGGATTCGGTCTTCGCCCGCTGCGTCATGTTCTCGACGTTAAGGGGGGTTCGTACGGTTCACCCGCCGAGCGGGGCGAAGATCCGACCTCGGGATGACCCGGATCGTCCCCTGGTAGCGGGCCGGAAGGCCCCCGGGCGGTCCGCCGCTACGCGTGCCCCGCGCCGGCCGCTCCGCCGGCGCCCGCGGCCGGACCGCCCGCGCCCGGACCGCCCGCGGCTTCGGCGTGGCGCTTGAGGGCCGCTTCGCGGCCCCGGACGTACCAGATGCCGATCAGGCCGAGGAAGCCGCCGGCCGCGCAGGTCCAGACCCACCACAGCTGGCCGCGGTCCGCGAACCACCCGTAGAAGGGCAGCTGGACGAGGAAGAGGGCGAACCACAGGATCGTGCCGCCGGTGACGGTGGCGACGACCGGTCCCTCCAGGGGCTCGGGCGCCTCGTGCTTCGCTGTCCATTTCGCCATGTGGCAAGTCTAGGCCGGTCCTCCCGGCATCTACGCGCGGAGATGGACGCCCCTTCGTTCATGTGTTCATACTGAAACGATGTGGGCGTGGCCCATTTTCTTCGTATGAACACCCAATGAGGACCGTATGAGCACCCCGGCCCCCGCCCCTTCGGCCACCACCCCGGAACCCTCCCCGCAGGCGTCCTCCGGGCTGGACCGCTACTTCAAGATCTCCGAGCGCGGCTCGACCGTCGCCCGCGAGGTCCGCGGCGGCCTCGCGACCTTCTTCGCGATGGCCTACATCATCGTGCTGAACCCGATCATCCTGGGCAGCGCGAAGGACATGTACGGCCACCAGCTCGACGGCGGCCAGCTCGTCACCGCCACCGTCCTGACGGCCGCATTCTCCACGCTCCTCATGGGCGTCATCGGCAACGTCCCGATCGCCCTGGCCGCCGGCCTCGGCGTCAACACCGTGGTGGCCCTCCAGCTCGCCCCGCGCATGAGCTGGCCCGACGCCATGGGCATGGTGGTGCTGGCCGGCTTCGTGGTGATGCTGCTCGTCGCCACCGGCCTGCGCGAGCGGGTGATGAACGCGGTGCCGCTGGGCCTGCGCAAGGGCATCGCGATCGGCATCGGCCTGTTCATCATGCTGATCGGCCTGGTCGACTCGGGCTTCGTCTCCCGCATCCCGGACGCCGCGCACACCACGGTCCCGCTCCAGCTCGGCGGCAACGGCCACCTGCACGGCTGGCCGGTCCTGATCTTCGTGATCGGCGTGCTGCTGACCCTCGCCCTGATCATCCGCAAGACGCCCGGCGCGATCCTGATCTCCATCGTGGTCATGACCGTGGCCGCGGTCGGCGTCCAGCTGGTCACCAGCCTCCCGGCCCAGGCCTGGGGCCTGACGGTCCCCGAGTGGCCCGGCAATCCGGTGGCCGCGCCCGACTTCGGGCTGGTCGGGCAGGTCAGCCTGTTCGGCGGCTTCGGGAAGGTCGGGATGCTGACCGGCATCCTGTTCGTCTTCACCGTGCTGCTGTCCTGCTTCTTCGACGCGATGGGCACGATCCTGGGCGTCGGCGACGAGGCCAAGCTGATCGACAAGGACGGCAACTTCCCCGGCATCAACCGGGTCCTGCTGGTCGACGGCCTGGCCGTCGCCTCGGGCGGCGCGACCTCCTCCTCCGCGACCACCTGCTTCGTGGAGTCCACGGCCGGCGTCGGCGAGGGCGCCCGTACGGGCCTGGCGAACGTGGTGACCGGCGGCCTCTTCGCCGTGGCGCTCTTCCTGACCCCGCTCGCCACCATGGTCCCGTCCCAGGCCGCGACCCCCGCGCTGGTGGCGGTGGGCTTCCTGATCCTGGCGGGCTCGATCCGGGACATCGACTGGAGCGACTTCACCATCGCCGTCCCGGCCTTCCTGGCCATGGTGATGATGCCCTTCACCTACTCGATCACCAACGGCATCGGCATCGGCTTCGTGAGCTTCTGCGCGCTGCGCCTGGCGACGGGCCGCGGCCGGGACGTCCCGGTGGCCATGTACATCGTGTCGGCGGTCTTCGTCTTCTACTACGCGATGCCGGCGCTCGGCCTCACGTGAGCACCGGGGCCGCCCGCTCAGGTGAGCCCGTAGAACTTCTCTGTCTCGTCGACGGCCGTCTTGAAGCGCTCGTCGAAGTCGTCGCGAATGAGCGTCCGGACCACATAGTCCTGGACGCTCATTCCGCGTTTGGCGGCATGAGTGCGGAGCCTGTCGAGGAGCTCCCCGTCTATGCGCATGCTGAGCACATGTGTCCCCATGCCGAAAGGGTCGGGGCAGAGGCCGTGGACGCGGGTCGCTTTCCGCCGCGCACTCACCCGTACGAGTGACGAAAAACAACGGGTGTTCTTTAGCGAGAGTAATGAGTTACTCTAAGGACATGCACGACCTCTCCCATGGCGACGATGCTGCCGCCGTGAACGATCTCCGCTCCGCCGTCATGCGCCTGGGACGGCGGCTGAAGCACCAGCGCGTCGACGAGTCGCTGAGCCCGACCGAGATGTCGGTCCTCGGCACCCTCGCCCGCTGCGGTCAGGCGACCCCGGGCGAGCTCGCCCGGCGGGAGCACGTCCAGCCGCCGTCGATGACACGCATCGTCGCGCTGCTGGAAGCCAAGGGACTGGTCACGCTGGAACCGCACCCCGACGACCGCCGCCAGAAGGTGGTCCGCCAGACCGAGGAAGCCGAGGCGATGCTCGAAGAGAGCCGCCGCAAGCGCAACGCCTTCCTGGCCGGGCTCGCGGCCGAGCTGACCGAGGAGGAGTGGGCCAAGCTGCGCGCGGCCGCACCCGTCCTGGAGAAGCTCGCCCACCTGTAGGAACGACGCCAGGAGGCGAACGCTTTTGAGTACGGGAACCGGAGCAGACTCCGCACCCGGCCACACATCCACCCTCTCTACCGCCGCTGCCGCACCCGCGGGCAAGGCGTCCATGTTCAGCTCGCTGAAGATCCGGAACTACCGCCTCTTCGCGACCGGCCAGGTCGTCTCGAACACCGGCACCTGGATGCAGCGCATCGCCCAGGACTGGCTGGTCCTCTCGCTGACCGGCTCCGCCTCCGCCGTCGGCATCACCATCGCCCTGCAGTTCCTGCCGATGCTGATGTTCGGCCTCTACGGAGGCGTCCTCGCCGACCGGCTCCCCAAGCGGCCCCTGCTGATCGTCACCCAGGGCGCCATGGGGCTCACCGGCATCGCGCTCGCCGTCCTCACCCTCGCCGGGAACGTCCAGGTCTGGCACGTCTACCTGGCCGCCTTCCTGCTCGGCCTCGTCACCGTCGTCGACAACCCGGCCCGGCAGACCTTCGTCTCCGAGATGGTCGGCAAGGACCAGGTCGCCAACGCCGTCAGCCTGAACTCCGCCAACTTCCAGTCCGCGCGGCTGGTCGGCCCCGCGGTCGCCGGCGTGCTGATCACCGCCGTCGGCTCCGGCTGGGCCTTCCTGCTGAACGGACTGTCCTTCGCCGCGCCCATCGCCGGCCTGCTCCTGATGCGCACCGGCGAACTGCACCCGGTCGAGGTCCAGCCGCGCGCCAAGGGACAGCTGCGCGAGGGACTGCGCTACGTCGCCGGACGGCCCGAGCTGATCTGGCCGATCGTGCTGGTCGGCTTCATCGGCACCTTCGGGTTCAACTTCCCGATCTGGCTGTCGGCCTTCGTCAGCGACGTCTTCCACGGCGACGCGGGCACCTACGGCCTCTTCAACACCCTGATCGCGGCCGGCTCCCTCGCGGGCGCCCTGCTCGCCGCCCGGCGCGGCCACTCCCGCCTGCGGCTGCTGGTGGCCGCGGCCGTGCTCTTCGCGGGCCTGCTGATCGTGACCGCGTTCGCGCCCGGCTTCTGGCTGTTCGCCGCGCTGCTGGTGCCGATCGGCATCTTCGGCCTGACCGTCAACGTCACGGCCAACTCCAGCGTGCAGATGGCGACCGACCCCGAGATGCGCGGCCGGGTCATGGCCCTGTTCATGATGGTCTTCACCGGCGGCACCCCGCTGGGCGCGCCGCTGCTGGGCTGGATCACCGACACCTACGGCGCCCGGATCGGCATGGCCGCCGGCGGTGCGATCTCGCTGCTCGCCTCCGTGGCCGTCGCGGTGGTGCTGGCACGCGTCGGCAACCTGCGGCTGCGGGTCGGCCGGCGGGGGGTCTCCTTCGTGCCCTCCGCGCGCCGGGAGCTGGTGACGGCCGCCTGACCGACCCGGCCCCCGCGCACGGGGCGCCGGTAGGGTCGGGGGGCATGAGACTGTTCGCCGCCGTCCTGCCGCCGCCGCGGGCCGTGGCCGAGCTCGCCGCGGCCGTACGCCCGCTCCGCGACGACCGGCTGAGGTGGACCGCGGAGTCCGGCTGGCACTTCACCCTGGCCTTCCTGGGCGAGGTGCGCGAGGAGCTCCTCCCGGACCTGCACGCCCGGCTGGCCCGCGCCGCGCAGCGTACGGCCCCCTTCGACCTGCGGCTGCACGGCTCGGGGCACTTCGGGGACCGCGCGCTGTGGGCCGGGGCGGCCGGCGGGATCGACGCCCTGCGGATGCTGGCCGAACGGGCCGACGCCGCCGCCCGGCGGGCCGGCGTGCCCATGGAGCAGCACCGGCGGTACACGCCCCACCTCACCCTGGCCCGCAGCCGCGACGGCGCCACCCCGCTGCGGCCGTACCTGGAGTCCCTCGCGGGGTTCGAGGGCACGCCCTGGCGGGCCGACACCCTCAGCCTGGTGCGCAGCAACCTCCCCGCCGGCCCGGTGCCCGGCGAGCGGCCCCGCTACGAGACGGCCGCGGCCTGGCCGCTCGCCGGCGGCTGACGAACGGCCCCGTACGGCGCCCGCAAGAGCGCCCGTACGGGCCGGCGCCCGCCGCCCCCGCCCCGCCCGCGGCCGGGGGCCGTGCGGGGCGGTGGCGGCGGGCGGGTTAGGCTCGACGGGTGGATCCCAAGACCAGAAACCGCGTCATGGCGGGCGTGCTCGTGCTGATGTTCCTCGTCGTGGCCGTGGCGGCGGCCGTCGGGCAGTAGCCCGGCCGGCGCCGCCGCGCCCCGACGCGTCCGCCCATCCGTCCGTCCGCTACCAGGCGAAGGCCTCCGGCGCCGGCCCGGGGCCGGGGAAGATCTCGTCCAGGCCGGACAGGACCTCCTCCGAGAGCTCCAGCTCCACCGCGCGCACCGCCGAGTCCAGCTGCTCCTGCGTCCGCGGCCCGACGATCGGCCCGGTCACCCCGGGCCGGGTCAGCAGCCATGCGAGGGCGACCTCGCCCGGCTCCAGGCCGTGCTTGTCCAGCAGGTCCTCGTACGCCTGCACCTGCGCCCGCACCGTGCTGTTGGCCAGCGAGTCCGCCGAGCGCCCGCCGGCGGTGCGGCCGGAGTCCGCGGCCTTGCGGATGGCGCCGCCCAGCAGGCCGCCGTGGAGCGGGGACCACGGGATGACCCCGAGCCCGTACGCCTCGGCCGCCGGGAGGACCTCCAGCTCCGCGCGCCGCTCGGCGAGGTTGTAGAGGCACTGCTCGCTGACCAGGCCGAGCCGGCCGTGGCGGGCGGCGGTCTCGTTGGCCTGGGCGATCTTCCAGCCGGGGAAGTTGGAGGAGCCCGCGTAGAGGATCTTGCCCTGCCGGACCAGGACCTCGACGGCCTGCCAGATCTCCTCGAAGGGCGTCAGCCGGTCCACGTGGTGGAACTGGTAGACGTCGATGTAGTCCGTCTGGAGCCGCTTGAGGCTCGCGTCGACGGCCCGCCGGATGTTGAGCGCGGACAGCCGGTCGTAGTTGGGCCAGGACTCGCCCTCCGGGGCCATGGAGCCGTAGACCTTGGTGGCGAGGACCGTCTTCTCGCGGCGGCGGCCGCCCTGGGCGAACCAGGTGCCGATGATCTCCTCGGTGCGGCCCTTGTTCTCACCCCAGCCGTACACGTTCGCGGTGTCGAAGTAGTTGATGCCCGATGCGTGGGCGGAGTCCATGATGGCGTGGCTTTCGGACTCCCCGGTCTGGGGGCCGAAGTTCATCGTGCCGAGTACAAGTCGGCTGACCTTGAGGCCGGTGCGTCCCAGCTGCGTGTACTTCATGGGTCACTAGCCAACTGCCTGGAGTGGACTCGAAGCAAGGCCCCACGGTGAAGGGCGTGTTACGGAGCGGCCCGGTCCACCCGGTAGGGCCCGCCGATCCCCCACGCCTGGTGCAGCACCGCCGCGAACTCCCCCGCGAGGCGGTGCTCCCCGGAGGCGTTGGGGTGGGTGCCGTCGTAGGTGTCGTGGTCGATCTCGTACGCCTGCGGGCGCGCGGCCAGCAGGAGCGGGGAGGCGTCGGTCGTCAGGTCCGCGACCGCCTTCGCCAGCAGGTCGTTGAACCGGGCCACCTCCGCCGCGAACGGCGCGTCCGTCCTGGCCCGCACGTTGGGTATGACCGGCAGCAGCACCATCCGCACCCCGGGCCGGGCGGCACGCGCCCCGGCCACGAACCGGCGCACGTTGGCGGCGGTCTGGTCCGCGCGGGTGTAGAAGCCCAGGTCGATCAGGCCCAGCGAGACCAACAGGACGTCGGCCCGGGCGGCGCCCGCGGCGGGGCCGATCAGCGGGGCCATGTGCTGCCAGCCCTCGCCCCAGCCGGCCAGGTGGCGGCGGGCCGCCGGCGGGAAGCCGGGGTCGGCGTACGCCTCGCCGGCGGCCGCGCCGGCCGTCTCGTCGTACAGGCCGGTGCGCGGGCCGACGATCTCGAAGGGGCCGCCGAAGGTCGCGTCCAGGTGCTGCCACATCCGGTAGCGCCAGGTGTGGTCGCCGGCGCGCCCGATGGTCATGGAGTCACCGACGAACATGAAACGCATCCGGTCATCATCGCGGATCGCACGACGGATACCCCTGTGACGCCGGACACGGCGGGCGGGCTGGCAGGCTGGGGGCATGCGCCTCCTGCCGCCGGCCCCCGCCACCGCCGCCGCCCTGTCCGCCGCCGTCCTCGCCGCGGCCGCGGCGGCCTTCGTGGCGCTGCCGCCCGCGACGGCCGCCGCGGCCACGGCGCCCGCGCCCGGCGCCTCGTCCTTCACGATCGCCGACCCCCGGATCAAGGAGTCGAGCGGACTGGCCGCCAGCCGCGTCCACCCGGGCGTGTACTGGACGCACAACGACAGCGACGACGGCCCGTACGTGTACGCCGTGGACTCGGCGACCGGCCGTACGGTGGCCCGGCTCACGCTGACCGGCATCGGCACGCCGCGCGACGTCGAGGCGATCTCGCTGGGACCGGACGGCCAGTTGTACGTCGGGGACATCGGGGACAACCTCGACGGGACCTGGAAGCACGTGTGGATCTACCGCTTCAAGGAGCCGGCCGAACTGCGCGACGCGACCGTCAGGGCCGAGCAGTTCACGGTCACCTACGCCGACGGGCCGCGCAACGCCGAGTCCCTGATGGTGCATCCGGTCACCGGCCGGGTGTACATCGCGAGCAAGAACGAGCAGAAGGGCGGCCTGTACGAGGGCCCGGAGCGGCTGGTGCCCGGCGACGCGCCCAACGTGTTCCGGCGGGTCGCCGACGTCCCGTGGGTGACCGACGGGGCGTTCTCGCCCGACGGCACCCGGCTGACGCTGCGCGGCTACTTCACGGCGCGCAGCTACCCGTGGAAGGACGGGCGGCCGCAGGGCGCGGGCGAGCGGGTCGACGCGCCCTGGCAGGGGCAGGCCGAGTCGGTGACGTACACGCCGGACGGCCGGACCCTGATGTTCGGCGCGGAGGGCGCGGGGAGCCGCGTCATCGCCGTCCCCGTGGCCGGGGCCACGGGTGACGAACGGCCCACCGCGGCGCCCTCGCCGAAGCCGGGCGCCCCGGCGGACGCGGCGCCCCCGCCGGAGCCGGACGGCGGCTTCGGCGAGGGCGCCGCGGTCCTGGCGACCGGCATCCTGATCGTCCTCGCCGCCAAGCGCCTGCTGGGCCGCCGCGCCCCGAAGTAGCGCGGCGGGCCCGGGGCACGGGCCCGCCGGCGGTGTCAGCCCTCCTCGCGGATCGGGATGCGGCCCTCGCCCGGCGCCGGGCCCGGTAGGGGCGCCGGGGCCGTTGCCGGTGCGCCGGCGCCGGCCGGGGGCTGGGCCGGGGCCGGGGCCGGGGCCATCGAGGACAGCAGCTGGCGCGCGAGCCCCAGCCCGGTACCGCCCATGGTCAGGGCCTTCGCGAACACCTCCGACATCCCCTCGGCCCCGTTCAGCAGCACCATGTGCTCCACGTTCCCGAAGGCGCCCGCGCCCGCCTCCACGATCGCCGGCCAGTTCTCGGCCAGCTGCTGCGCGACCACCGCCTCCTGGTTCTCCGCCAGCGCCGCCGCCCGCGCCTTGATCGCCTCCGCTTCGGCCAGGCCCCTCGCCCTCGCCGACTCCGCCTCCGCCAGGCCCCGCGCCTGCGTCGCCGCCGCCTCCGCCTCACCGGTCGCCCGGGTCGCCGTGGCCGCCGCGAGCCCGCGCGCCTCCGTGGCCCGCGCGTCGGCCGCGGCCGCCGTCGTGACCCGGGTCGCCTCGGCCGCGGCCGCCAGCTCCGTCTCCTTCGCCTTGGCCTGCGCCGCCGAGATCCGCGCGTCGCGCTCGGCCTCCGCCCGGGTCCGCGTCTCGTAGGCCGCCGCGTCCGCCGGCTTGCGCACGTCGGCCTGGAGCTGCTGCTCGCGCCGGTGCGCCTCCAGCTCCGCCACCCGGGTCTCCTGGACGACGACCTCCTGCCGGGCCGCGGCCTCCGACAGCGGGCCCGCCTGCCGCGCGGTGGCCGCGGCCTTGTCGCGCTCCGCCTGGTAGCCGGCCTGGAGGATCTCGCTGTCCCGGGTGGCCTCCGCCATCCGGGCCGAGGCCGCCTGCTCGGCCTCCGTCGCCAGCCGGTTCGCCTCCGCCTGCGCGATCCGCGCGTCGCGCTGCACGGCCGCCGCGTGCGGCATGGCCAGGTTCTTGATGTAGCCGGTCGGGTCCTCGATCTCGTGGATCTGGAGCGAGTCGACGATCAGGCCGAGCTTCTCCATCTCCGTACCGCAGGCCATCCGGGTCTGCCCGGTGAGCTTCTCCCGGTCCCGGATCATGTCCTCGACCGTCAGGCCGCCCACGATGGACCGCAGATGGCCCGCGAAGACGATGTGCACCCGCTCGGGCATCATCTTCTGCTGGTCCAGGAAGCGGCGCGCCGCGTTGGCGATCGAGACGAGGTCGTCGCCGACCTTGAAGATGACGACGCCCTTGACCCGCAGCGGAATGCCCTGGTGCGTGACGCAGTCCACCGACAGCTGGGTCTCGTTGAGGTCCAGGGACAGCTTGCGCACCGCCTGCACGCCCGGCAGGACGAGCGTCCCCCGGCCCGTGACGATCCGGAACCCCATGCCCTCGCCGAGGCCCTCGGTGCGGTGCGCGGAGCCGGAGATGACGAGTGCCTCGTTGGGTTCGGCCACCCGCCACATGAGCTTGAAGAGGCCGATCACAGCCACGATTGCGGCGAGCACGATGCCCGCCACGACGCCGATGTCCATCGGCAACGCCCCCTTAGCGCGGTGCCGTTCGACACCGACGTGGGGAGTCTGCGTCCGGGACGCCCCCGCGGGAAGACACGGACCGCGTCTTGTCGCCATCCTGATACGCGGGCCCGATGCGCGCGGGCGCGCGCCGCGCGTCAGCCGTCGTAGGCCGCCATCACGTACACGGTGCGCGGCGGGAGGTACTCGACCACCGTCACCACCGTGCCCACGGCCAGCCGGCCGGTGCCCTGGACCGGGTGGGCGAGGAAGTGCTCCGCGCCGCCCCGGATCCGTACGATGACCTCGCCCACCAGGCCCGGACCCACCGTCCCGGTCACCCGGCCGGGCAGTCCCACCATGTCGCCGCCGCGTTCCCCCATGGGGCGAGGGTACGCCGACGGCGCGGCACACGGCCTAGGAGTGGCCCAGGTCCGCGGCCGGGAGGTCCGAGACCGGGACCGAGCCGGTGTCGGCCGCGGGCCGCAGCGGGAACGCGTCCGAGGCCATCGAGTCCAGGACCGGCGGCGCGGGCCGCAGCGGCTTGGGCATGACGGCGGCCTCGGAGTGGCCGCCGCAGCCGTAGGACAGGGACACCAGCCGGCCGTCCGCGGGGCCGAACTCGTTCGCGCACACGCCGAAGGCCTGGCCCAGGGAGCCGCCGATCGCGACGAGGAAGCCGCAGGACACGCAGGAGGCGGGTGCGGCCTGCGCCATCGGGGTCTTGGCGCCGAAGGCCTCGTCCCAGCGGTCGGCCGCACTGTGCAGCCCGTACCGCGAGAGGACGCGCGCCCTGCGCATGCCCAGTTCCTCGGCGACCGAGGTGATGGAGCCGCGGACCGGGACGACGGCGCGGTCGGTGACGTCCGCGTCCTCCGCCTCGACCAGTTCGGCCATCTCGGCGGAGACCACCGAGTTCGGCGGCGGGGCGTCCTCGCCCGACCAGCCGGGCTCCAGCCTCAGGTCCTCGGCGTCGGTGGGCAGCAGGTCGCCCGGGCCCATGTCGCCGGGGCGCAGCCGCTCGCTCCACGGCACCCATTCGGGGGCGAGGAGCGCGTCGTCGCCGGGGAGGAGCACCGCCTCGTCGAGGGTGACGTTCTTCGCGCGGGAGGCGCGGGTGACGGTGACGGCCCAGCGCCAGCCCCGGTAGCCCGGTTCCTTCGCCTCGAAGAAGTGGGTGACGACCCGGTCGCCCTCCGACACGGCGGCGACGTGCTCGCCCACCACTCCGGGGAAGGCGACCTCCTCGGCCGCCGCACGGGCGAGTTCGACCGCCTCCACGCACAGGCGGTCGGGGGTGCGGGGGGTACGGCTTCGCGTCGTCGCAGCACTCACTGGTCTCGTTCTCTCCTACGCCGTCTCACGAGTGCGCCGTCCGTACTGTCGTCCACAACGACCCGTCGGTCCTGTCCGTACGTGGCGCGGGCGGAGCGGACCAGAGGGCCGCGTCGACGTCCGCACCCGATCGGACTCCGGGCGCACCTTGTTGCGATCCATTCTGCGGGATCGCGAAGAGGCGCGCGGCCAAGAGCAACCGCCGGTGGCGCGCTACGCACGCTACCTCCTCTGAAGCCCGGGGCCCACATGCAAGGTCCGATTCGCGGACAAGCCACCGCCTCGCGGGGTGCCCGGAGGGCCCGGGAAGGGCCCGGGAAGCCCGCAACGCGGCGCGACGCGCCGGGAGGCGCGTCCGAACGGGTCCCGTGGGGCAGTATGGCCACGTGGCACCCGTACGGTCGTCCGTCGACGGCTCGGGACCGGCCAGGAGGGCCGGCCGAGCCGTCGGCCGTGCGCTCCACCGGCCCCTCACCGGTACGGCCCGGGGCATCCGGCGGGCCACGCACGCGCACGGCGCGGGCGAGTCGGGTCTCGGCAAGCTCATCGAACTGCACGCGATCAACGGCGCCGGCGATGTGATGATCACGGTGGCGCTGGCGTCGACGGTGTTCTTCTCGGTCCCCACGGACGAGGCCCGCGGCCGGGTCGCGCTGTACCTGGCGATCACGATGGCCCCGTTCACCCTGCTGGCCCCGGTGATCGGTCCGCTGCTGGACCGGCTGCCGCACGGACGGCGCGCGGCGATGGCCGCGGCGATGCTCTCCCGGGCCCTGCTGGCGGTGATGATGTCGGGCGCGGTGGCCACCGGCGGGCTGGAGCTGTACCCGGCCGCGCTGGGCGTGCTGGTGGCGTCCAAGGCGTACGGGGTGGTGCGCAGCGCCGTGGTCCCCAGACTGCTGCCGCCGAAGTTCTCCCTGGTCAAGGCGAACTCCAGGGTGACGCTGGCGGGGCTGCTGGCCACGGGCGCGGCGGCGCCGGTGGGCGTCGGGCTCCAGGCGATCGGGCCGCCGTGGCCGCTGTACGGGGCCTGCGCGATCTTCATCTGGGGGACCTTCGCGGCGTTCACGCTGCCGCACAAGGTGGACGAGGCGAAGGGCGAGTGGCGGGCCCGGCTGTCCACGCACGAGGCCCGTTCGCGCAAGCCGGGGCTGCGGACGGTCGGCCCGTCCGTGCTGTGCGGCCTGCTGGCGAACGCGGCGATGCGCGGACTGTCCGGGTTCCTGATCTTCTTCCTGGCGTTCCTGCTGCGCGAGCACCCGCTGTCGGGGCAGAGCGCGGCGGTGTCGCTGGGCATCGTGGGCGTGGCGGCGGGCGTGGGCAACGCCTGCGGGACGGCGGTGGGTGCGTGGCTGCGGGCCCGCGCCCCCGAGGTGATCGTGGCCGCCGTGCTGTGCCTGACCCTCGGGGTGGCGGTGCTCGCGACGGTGTTCTTCAGCGGGCTGTTCATGGCGGTGCTCGGGGCCACGGCGGGCTTCTGCCAGGCGCTCGCGAAGCTGTCCCTGGACGCGATGATCCAGCGGGACGTGCCCGAGGCCGTGCGGACGTCGGCCTTCGCCCGTTCGGAGACGCTGCTCCAGGTGGCGTGGGTGCTGGGCGGTGCGATCGGCATCGCGCTGCCGCTCAACGGCGTGCTCGGCATGGCCGTCGCGGCGGTCATCGTCGGCCTGGGCACCACGATGGCCCTGCGCGGCCTGCGCGCCACCCCGCCCCGGCCGCAGCCGGGCTCCTCGCGCCCGCGGGTGGCCTGACCCCACGGGCCCCGCCCGGCGGGGTGCGGCGGGTCGCGGCGCGGCGCGCCGCGGGCCACCGGCGGACCCCGTGCGGCGGCGCGGCCCACCGGCCCGATAGCCTTCGGCTCATGACCGCACCGCTTTTCTCGGGTAGGGCCCGCCGCAGCGTCGCGGCCCTCGGAGCCGTTTCCGCCGGCCTCCTCCTCCTCTCCGCCTGCGACAAGCCGACACCGCTGGCGACCGTGACGGTCGGCACCACCACGGTGTCCGCCGAAGCCGCCTGCCACGACGGCAAGGAGCTCTCCATGGACAAGGTCCAGGAGTGCCTCACCAACATCAAGGACGCCAAGACCATCGACTACGCCCGCGGCGACACCCTGCGCCTGGGCGTCGAGCCGGAGGTCGTCGAGGACCACAGGCAGTGGCAGGCGGTCCTCGACGGGCAGCCGATCACCGAGCCCTCCTCGAACACCTACCGCAGCTTCCCGGGCGCCGACGTCTTCGCGACCGGCGGCCAGGGCGAGGCCCCGACCTCGAAGAAGCTGGCGTTCGTCCAGACCGGCAAGGACGGCAAGCCCCTCGCCGTCTGGTCCTTCAACCTCAAGCTCAAGTAGCCGGGCGGCCCCGGTGCGCGCGCTCGTCGTGACCGCGGTGGCGGCGGAGGCAGATTCCGTCGTCGCCGGTCTGACCCCTCATCCGGACGCCCCCGGCCCCGAGCCGCGCACCCTGCCCGGCGGCTACTCCATCACCCGCCGGGACCTCGCGGGCATCGCGCTCGACGTGCTCGTCGCGGGCGTCGGTCCGGCAGCGGCCGCAGCCGGCACCGCCACCGCGCTGGCCCTCGCCGGCTACGACCTCGTCGTGTCCGCGGGCATCGGCGGCGGGTTCGCGCCCGCCGCCCCGCCCGGGTCCCTGGTCGTCGCCGACGCGATCGTCGCCGCCGACCTGGGCGCCGAGACGCCCGAGGGCTTCGTGGACGTGGCGGGCCTCGGCTTCGGGCACGCCGTCCACCTGCCGCCCGCCGGACTCGCCGCCCTCGCCGCCGAGGCGACCGGCGCGCTGCTGGCGCCCGTCCTGACCGTCTCGACCGTCACCGGGTCCGCCGCGCGGGCCGCCGAGCTCACCGCCCGGCACCCGCAGGCCGGGGCCGAGGCGATGGAGGGCTTCGGGGTCGCGGAGGCGGCCGCCGCGCACGGGCTGCCCGTCCTGGAGGTCCGTGCCGTGTCCAACGCCGTGGGTCCGCGCGACCGCGACGCCTGGCGGATCGGGGAGGCCCTCGCCGCGCTCGGCGGCGGCTTCCGCGTGCTGGGACCCGTCTTCGTCCACTGGGGAGAACGCCATGACCGGTGACGGCCCGCTGCGGATCGCGTATTCGCCGTGCCCGAACGACACCTTCGTCTTCGACGCGTGGGCACACGGCCGGGTGCCGGGCGCGCCCGCCCTCGACGTGACCTTCGCCGACATCGACCTCACCAACGGGATGGCCGAGCGCGGCGAGCTCGACGTGCTGAAGGTGTCGTACGCGGTGCTGCCGTGGGTGCTGGAGGAGTACGCGCTGCTGCCGTGCGGCGGCGCCCTGGGCCGCGGCTGCGGTCCGCTGGTCCTGACCCGGGAGCCGGGCCTGGACCTGACGGGCCGTACGGTCGCGGTGCCGAGCGAACGCTCCACCGCCTACCTGCTGTTCCGGCTGTGGGCGGCCGAGGTCGTGCCCGGCGGGGTCGGCGAGGTGGTCGTGCTGCCGTTCCACGAGATCATGCCGGCGGTGCGCGACGGCCGGGTGGACGCCGGACTGGTCATCCACGAGGCCCGGTTCACCTACCGGGACTACGGCCTGCACCGGCTCGCCGACATGGGCGAGCACTGGGAGTCCACCACCGGCCTGCCCATCCCGCTCGGGGCGATCATCGCCAAGCGGTCACTGGGCGCCGAGCGGCTGCGCACGCTGGCCGAGTCGGCCCGTACGTCGGTGCGGATGGCCTGGGACGACCCGGAGGCCTCCCGTCCGTACGTCCGCGCGCACGCCCAGGAGCTGGACCCGGCCGTCGCCGACCAGCACATCGGGCTGTACGTCAACGAGTTCACGGCCGACCTGGGCGACGCCGGCTACGCGGCGGTGCGCGGCCTGCTGACCCGGGCCGCCGCCGAGGGGCTGGTACCGGCCATGGCGCCGGGGACGCTGGACTTCCCGTAGCCCGCACGCACCGGTGCCCCGCCGCTCTCACGAGGGGCGGGGCAGAGGTGCGTGCGGGGCGTGCGGGCGGTCAGACGTCGAGCTGGTCGGCCACCGCGCGCAGCAGGCCGGCGATCTTCGTGCCGTGCGCCCGGTCCGGGTAGCGGCCGCGCTCCAGCATCGGCGTGATGTTCTCCAGCAGGGTCGTGAGGTCCTGCACGATCGAGGCGAGCTCGTCGGGCTTGCGCCGCTGCGCGGCCGCGACGGACGGCGCCGGATCCAGCACGGTCACCGAAAGTGCCTGGTCACCGCGTTGTCCGGCGACGACGCCGAACTCGACGCGCTGGCCGGGCTTGAGCGAGTCGACCCCGGCGGGGAGTACCGACGAGTGGACGAAGACGTCGCCGCCGTCGTCCCGGGAGAGAAAGCCGAAGCCCTTCTCGCTGTTGAACCACTTGACCTTGCCGGTAGGCACGTCCGTCCTCTGTCCTTGTGCTCGTCGGGGTCCGGAACGCCGAACAACGGCTCCGGACAACAGCGCAGCGGGTCGTGGTGACCCGCCTCCTCAAGGCTAATGGCCCGGGTCCGGGTGACAAGTCGTTACCCGGTCCTTCGCCGTCGGCTGCTTCGGCCAGGGAACTACCCTGGTCGGGTGACTCATACTCCTGATTCCGACGAAGCACGGCCCGGCGACGCACTCGTCCGGGCGGGCGGCATCGTGTTCATCGCGGGCGCCGTGGGCACCCTCGTCACCATGGCGCCGCTGTTCCTCGACATCGAGCCCTTCCCCTCGGCCGCGTGGGCCGTGTGCATGCTCATGGGGGTCGGCTTCGCCATCGCCGCGGCCGGCGTGGTCCGCTCGGCCTCCGCGCAGCGCAGGGCGGCCCGGGCCTCGCAGGGCTGAGCCGGGGACCGGGCGCGCCGGGTCAGGCGGCGTCCGGAGCGGGCCGGGCGGCGGCCACGTACCCGGCGAGCCACTGCGGCAGCGCGGTCAGGTCGGCCAGCACCACGTCGGCGCCGGCCGCCCGCAGTTCCGGCTCCGGGCACGGGCCGGTCGGGACGGCCACCGACAGGGCTCCGGCCGTCCGGGCCCCGCGCACGTCGCCCACGTGGTCGCCGACGTAGACCTGCGCCCCGTACTCGCGCAGCGCCACGGCCTTGGCCTCGGCCCAGAGCCAGCCGATCACCGCGTCCGGTTCGATGCCGAGATGCGCCAGGTGCAGCCGGGCGTTGGGCTCGTGCTTGGCGGTGACGACGATGGCGCGGCCGCCGAGCGCGCGGACGGCGGCGATGGCCTCGCGGGCGCCGGGCATGGCCGGGGTCGGGGCGATGGCGTGTGTGGGATAGATCTCCCGGTAGCGCTCCGCCATGGCCGGGATCTCGTCCGCCGGGAACCAGTGCGCGAGCTCCTCGTCGAGGGGCGGCCCGAGCCGGGTGACGGCCGCGTCGGCATCGATGAACGTGCCCGTCTCCGCCGAGAGGGCCTGGTAGGCGGCCTTGATGCCCGGGCGGGAATCGATCAGGGTCATGTCGAGGTCGAAGCCGACGGTGAGGTTCATACCGCCCATTGTGCCGACGCGGACCCCGCCCGGGCCGACCGGTGGGGGGCGGACGGGGGGCGGGTGGGCGGCCGGTGGGGGGCCGACGGGGGAACGTACACTCAGGGTCGCCTTACCAGATAGTGAAATGGGAGACATGTCTGCCCCCGCCCTCCGGCGCACCCTGACGACCCGTCGCATCGGGTGGACGGCAGCCGCCTCCGCCGCGCTCGTGGCCGCCGTGGTGCTCTCCCTCGCGGTCGGTGCGCGGCCCGTGCCCCCCTCCGAGGTGTGGGGCGCCCTGTTCGGCGGGGCGACCGGCCCCGACGCCGACGTGGTCCGCACCCTGCGCGTCCCCCGCACCCTCATAGCCCTGATGGTCGGCGCCGCCCTGGCCCTCGCCGGGACGGCCCTGCAGGGCATCACCCGCAATCCGATCGCCGACCCCGGCATCCTGGGCATCAGCCAGGGCGCCGGGGTCGCGGTCGTCTGCGCCATCGCCTTCGCCGGCGTGCACACGCTGAGCGGCTACGTGTGGTTCGCCTTCGCGGGCGCCGCCGTCGCCTCGGTCGCCGTGTACGCGATCGCCGCGGCCGGGCGCGGGGGCGCGACCCCGGTGAAGCTGGCCCTGGGCGGGGCCGCGATCAACGCCCTGCTGGTCTCCGTCACCATGGCCGTCCTGACCACGAAGGCCTCCACGCTCGACGAGTTCCGCTTCTGGCAGGTCGGCTCGGTCGCTGGACGCGACGCCCAGGTGGTCCACCAGATCTGGCCGTTCCTGCTGGCCGGGGTGGTGCTGGTGGTCTGCGTGGCCCGCGGCCTGGACGCCCTGGCGCTCGGCGAGGACGTCGCCAAGGGGCTCGGGCGCAACGTGGCGGCCGTGCGGATCGTCGGGGGCCTCGGCGCCACCGTGCTGACCGGCGCCGGGGTCGCGGCCGCCGGTCCGATCGCGTTCATCGGGCTCGCCGTGCCGCACATCGCGCGCGCCGTCGTCGGCTCCGACCACCGCTGGATGCTGCCGATGGCCGCGCTCATCGGACCGGTGCTGCTGCTGGTCGCGGACGTGCTCGGGCGGGTGGTGGTGCCCCCGGGCGAGGTTCCGGCCGGGGTGATGACCGCCCTCATCGGGGTGCCGTTCCTCGTCGCGCTGGTCCGCCGGAAGGCGGTCGCCGCGTGAGCGCCTCCCCCCTCTCCCCGCCGTCGCCCCCCGCCGCCCGCGCCGTCCCGCCCGGGTACCGCCCGGTCCGCGCCGGCCGTGCCTCCTTCCTGCTGCACCGCCGGGCGGCCCTCACCGCGGCCGGGCTCGCGGTGCTGCTCGCCGTCGTCTGCGTGGCGTACCTGTCGCTCGGCGAGTCCGCCGTCGCCCCCGGCGAGGTGGTGAAGGTGCTGCTCGGGCGGCCCTCCCCGGACGCGTTCGTCGTCGGCACGCTGCGGCTGCCCCGGATGACGGTCGGCCTGCTCGTCGGGACCGCCTTCGGGATCGCCGGCGCCCTCATCCAGACCGTCGCCCGCAACCCGCTGGCCTCCCCCGACATCATCGGCATCAGCCAGGGCGCGGGCGCCGTCACGGTGGCCGCGCTGACCTTCGGCGTGACCTCGTACGCCGTCCTGCCGTACCTGTCGGTGCTCGGCGGGGTCGCCGCCGCCGCCCTCGTCTACGTCTTCGCCTGGCGCGGCGGCCTGCACGCCGCCCGGTTCGTGCTGATCGGCATCGGCTTCGCCATCGCCCTGCGGTCGGTGACCACCCTGCTCATGACCAAGGGCGACTACCTCGTCGCCCAGCAGGCGCAGATCTGGATGACGGGCTCCCTCAACGGCCGCGGCTGGGACGTCGGCGCACCGCTGGCCTGGGTGCTGCTGCTCCTGCTCCCGGCCGTGCTGTGGGCGGCCCGCGCGCAGCGCGGCGTCTGCCTCGACGACGACACCGCGACCGCGCTCGGGGTGCGCCTGGGCCGGGTCCGGCTCGGGCTGATCGCGCTGGGCGTGGTGCTGGCGTCGGTGGCCACCGGCGCGGCCGGGCCGGTGGACTTCGTGGCGCTGCTGGCCCCGCAGATCGCCCGGCGCCTCACCCGGACCGCGCAGATCCCGCTGCTGTGCTCGGCCCTGGCCGGCGCCCTGATCGTGGTGGCCGGCGACCTCCTCGCGCGCCGGCTGCTGTCCCCGACCGAGCTCCCGGTGGGCGTGCTGACCGCCGCCGTGGGGGCCCCGTACCTGATCTGGCTGATCGTGCGCAGCCGTACCGGAGGCAAGGCATGACCCCCGAGAGCCGGCTCTCCGCGAGCCGCCTGACGCTCGCCTACGAGGACCGCGTGGTCGTCGAGGAGCTCGACCTGGCCGTCCCCGACGGCCGGGTCACGGTGATCGTCGGCCCGAACGCCTGCGGCAAGTCGACGACCCTGCGCGCCCTGGGACGGCTGCTGAAGCCGCGCTCCGGCGCCGTGCTGCTGGACGGCGCGGCGCTGTCCTCGCTGCCCACCCGGCGCGTCGCACAGGCCGTCGGGCTGCTCCCGCAGTCCCCGGTGGCGCCCGAGGCGATCACGGTCGCCGACCTGGTGGCGCGGGGCCGGCAGCCGCACCAGCGCTGGTGGCAGCAGTGGTCGGAGGCGGACGAGGCGGCCGTCGTCGACGCGATGGCCCGCACCTCGGTGGCGGACCTGGCGGACCGTCCGGTGGACGCGCTGTCGGGCGGGCAGCGGCAGCGCGTCTGGATCGCGATGGCCCTGGCCCAGGACACCGAACTGCTGCTGCTGGACGAGCCGACCACCTTCCTGGACATCGCCCACCAGGTGGAGGTCCTGGACCTGGTGCGGCAGCTGAACCGGGAGCGGGGCCGCACGGTGGTCGCGGTCCTGCACGACCTGAACCAGGCCGCCCGCTACGCCGACCACCTGGTCGCCATGAAGGCGGGCCGCGTGGTCGCCGAGGGGCCGCCGGCGTCGGTGGTCACCGCCGACCTGGTCCGGGAGGTCTTCGGCCTCGACTCGGTCGTCATCCCGGACCCGGTGACGGGCTCCCCGCTGGTCGTCCCGTCGGCCCCGTGGTCCGCCGGCCGCGCCGCGGGCGGGCCCGCGGTGGCGTCCGCCCCGCGTCACGGGCGGCGGGAGCGCCAGACCAGGTAGAGGACCGACGCCAGCGCCGCGCCGCGCAGGACCCACGGGCCCATGCCGGTCACGGCCCCGCTGAGCTGGTCCTCGGCGAGGGCCTCGCCCCACTTGCCGTTCATGCGGCCCCACAGCCACACCCCCGCCCCGGCCAGGACCGCGCCGGGCGGTCCCAGGACGGCCCACTTGCGCTCGGCCGGCCGCAGGACGCGGGAGGCGTACGGCAGCAGCCAGCCCACCACGAGCACCAGCCAGTAGCCGGTGACCACGCCCACCACCAGCACGGCCGCGGCCAGCAGCAGGAAGGCGTTGGGCCGGGGGCGGACGACCGCGGCCACGGCCTGCGGTTCGGCGGCGGGGGCGACCGCCGCCGCCTTCTTCGCCCGGTGCCGCTCGCGCAGGAACCGTACGGCGGTCCGCGCGCGCCCCTGCGCCGCGCCGGGCGGGCCGGCCGCCTCCGGCTTCCGCCCAGCCCCCGCCGCCCCGGACCCGGGCCCGGCCCCCTCGCCGTCCTCGTCCCCGTCCTCGTCGTCGTCCGGGCCGTGCTTGAACAGGTCCGGGATCTCGATGCCGCCCGCGAAGCCGTCCACCTGCGGTCCCGCCCCGTGCGCGCCCGGCGTGAGCCGCCACCAGTCGGGCTCGGGGCCGTCCGAGGGCCCGAGTTCGTCGAGCCCGGCCAGGTGCGGCGGTACGTTCCGCGGCTCCCGCTCCGGGCGCGGCGGCGGGACGCTCCCCCGGCGCGGCCGTCCGGGACCGCGCTGCGCGGGAACGCCCGGGCCGGGGTCCACGGGCGTCGGCGCGGGGGCCTCGGCGGAGGCGCGGACCGGCCGGGCGCCCAGGGTGTCCAGCACCTCCTCGGGCGTGCCGATGCGCTCCAGGATGCGGCGCACGGCGGCCGGCGTGTCCGGATCGTACTTGGCGCGCCGGCGGTCGATCTCGTCCCGCAGCCCCGCCACCAGCCGCATCCGGTCGCCGGAGTCGAGCGCTCTGCGCTGCGCCAAGTCCCCGACCCGGCTCAGATATTCGTAGACCAGATGGTCGCTTTCGATCCCCATGTCCCGGCTCCTCCCGTACCGCCTGCCGGAAAGGTAGCGCGTACGCCCGTGGAGTGGCCGTGGAGCGGCCGCGGGCGCAGCGGATACCGTTGGCCGGATGGGGACCGGCCGACTGACCGGCCGACGCGACCAGGAGGCGACTGTGCCCGAGCAAAGCACCGCGGCGGGACGCGCTGCCGGCAGCTCCGCGGGGAGCACCGGCGCCGGGTCCCCGCGCTCTCTCGCCGAGGCACTGCGCTCCCGCGACGACGCCGGACTCCGGGCGCTGTTGCGCGCCCGGCCCGACCTGCTCAGCCCGGTGCCGGGGGACGTGACCCAGCTCGCCACCCGGGCCGGCACCCGGGCCTCGGTGGTGCGGGCGCTGGAGCGCCTCGACCGGTTCGCGCTGCAGACCGCCGAGGCCCTCGCGGTGGCCCCGGACCCCTGCCCGTACCCGGTGCTGGAGTCTCTGCTGACCGGCGAGACCGGCGAGAGCGGGCACGACAACGGCGCCCGCGCCGCGCTCCCCCGGGCCCTGGCCACCCTGCGCGAGCAGGCACTGGTGTGGGGCGAGGACGACCGGCTGCGGCTGGTGCGCACCGCCCGCGAGCTGCTGGCGCCCTCGGCACAGCGGCCCTCCCCGACCGGCCTGGGGCCGACCGTCGCGGAGGCCACCGCGGGGATGTCCCCGACCCGCGTCCAGGAGATCGTGGCCGCCGCCGGACTGCCCGCCACCCACGACCCGGTGTCCGCGGTGGCGGCGCTGACCGGGCTGTTCACCGACCCGCGGCGGATGTCCGCGCTGCTCGACGAGGCCCCGGCCGAGGCCCACCAGGTCCTGGGGCGGCTCGTGTGGGGCCCGCCGTACGGGGAGGTCACCCCGAACCCGACCGCGCCGGTGCGCTGGCTGCGCGACCGGGGGCTGCTGCTGCCCGCGTCGGCCCGCACGGTCGTGCTGCCGCGCGAGGTGGCGCTGCACCTGCGCGGGGGGCTGGCGCACCGGGACACCGCGCCGGTGGCGCCCGCGGTGCCCGCGCACCGCGAGCACCGCCCCCCGCTCGTGGACGCGAACGCCGCCGGGCAGGCGCTGGCCGCGCTGGCCACCGTCGAGGAGCTGGTGAAGTCCTGGGAGCACGCGGGGCCGCCGGTGCTGCGGGCCGGCGGGCTGTCCGTACGGGACCTGAAGCGGGCCGCGGCCCTGCTGGACACCGGCGAGTCCCAGGCGGCGTTCTGGATCGAGCTGGCGTACGCGGCCGGGCTGCTGGCCGGCGACGGCGAGGCCGACGAGCGGTACGCGCCGACCCCCGCCTTCGACGACTGGCGCGAACTGCCCCCAGCGGAGCGCTGGTCGGTGCTGGCCGCGGCCTGGCTGCCCGCCACCCGCACGGCCGGGCTGGCCGGCGAACAGGACGCCAAGGGCCGCACCCTGTCCGTGCTCGGACCCGAACTCGACCGCTCGGCCGCACCCGAGGTGCGCCGGCGCGTCCTGGAGCTCCTCGCGGAGCTGCCCGAGGGGGCCTCCCCCGATCCGGACGCCCTGCTGGACCGGCTGGCCTGGGAGCGGCCCGTGCGCGGGACGAGCGACCTGCGCGCCCGCCTCGCGCACGGGGTGCTGACCGAGGCAGAGGTGCTCGGCGTGACCGGCCGCGGCGCGCTGTCCGGGCCCGGCCGGGCGCTGCTGGAGCGCCGGGACCCGGCGCCGCTGCTGGCCCCGCTGCTGCCGGAGCCGGTGGACCACGTCCTGCTCCAGGCGGACCTGACGGCCGTGGCCCCCGGCCCGCTGCGCCGGCCGCTCGGGGACACCCTGGCGGTGCTCGCGGACGTGGAGTCCAAGGGCGGGGCGACCGTGTACCGGTTCACGCCCGGGTCGGTGCGGCGCGCCCTGGACGCCGGGCACACCGCCGTCGACCTGCACGCCTTCCTCAAGGAGCACAGCCGCACCCCGGTCCCGCAGCCGCTGGCGTACCTGATCGACGACGTGGCCCGGCGGCACGGGCACCTGCGGGTCGGAGCGGCCTCCTCGTACGTGCGGTGCGACGACGACTCGGTGCTGGGCGAGATCCTGGCCGACAAGCGCTCGGCCGGGATGGGGTTGCGCCGCCTCGCCCCCACCGTGCTGGCCGCGCAGGCCGAACCGGGCGCGCTGCTCGACGGGTTGCGGGCGATGGGCTACGCGCCGGCCGCCGAGTCCCGGACCGGCGACGTGGTGGTGGCCCGGGCCGACGCCCGCCGCGCGCCGGCCCGTTCGGCGCCCGTGCCGGTGCCGGACGGGCCACCGGTCCCGGACGCGACGCTGCTGGGCGCGGCCGTACGGGCCGTACGCGCGGGCGAGCGGGCGGCGACGGCGGTCCGCAAGGAGCCCGCCGAGCCGACGGGCGCCCCCGGCGAACTCCCGCGCACCAGCGCGGCGGAGACCCTGGCCACGGTGCAGGCCGCGGCCCTGACCGGGTCGGCGGTGTGGATCGGCTACGTGAACGCGGACGGCGCGGCCAGCCAGCGGGTCATCGCCCCGGTCCGGGTGGAGGGCGGCTTCGTCACGGGCTACGACCACACGGCGGACGAGGTCCGCACGTACGCCCTGCACCGGATCACGGGCGTGGCGGAACTGGCCGACGACCACCTCTGACGCGGCCGGGGCCCGGCCGGCCGCCGCGCCCGGCCCCCGCCCCCGCCCGCGCCGCGCGTTCCCCGCGGCGCCGGCGTACGGCACACTGGAGGTTTGACCTGAGTGAAACGGGGCGCTGCGCGTGAATGGTCCACTTATCGTCCAAAGCGACAAAACCCTCCTGCTGGAGGTCGACCACGAGCTCGCCGGTGCCGCGCGGCGGGCCATCGCTCCCTTCGCCGAGCTGGAGCGGGCACCCGAGCACATCCACACCTACCGGATCACCCCGCTGGGCCTGTGGAACGCCCGCGCCGCCGGGCACGACGCCGAGCAGGTCGTCGACGCCCTCGTCGAGTTCTCCCGCTACCCCGTCCCGCACGCGCTGCTCGTCGACGTCGCCGAGACCATGGCCCGCTACGGCCGCCTCACCCTCTCCAAGCACCCCGTGCACGGCCTGGTCCTGACCAGCACCGACCGGCCCGTGCTGGAGGAGATCCTGCGGTCCAAGAAGGTCGCCCCGCTCGTCGGGGCCCGGCTCGACCCCGACACCGTGGCCGTGCACCCCTCCGAGCGCGGGCAGATCAAGCAGACGCTGCTCAAGCTGGGCTGGCCCGCCGAGGACCTCGCCGGGTACGTGGACGGCGAGGCCCACCCGATCGACCTGGCCGAGGACGGCTGGGCCCTGCGCCCGTACCAGCAGCAGGCCGTCGAGGGCTTCTGGCACGGCGGCTCCGGCGTGGTGGTGCTCCCCTGCGGCGCCGGCAAGACGCTGGTGGGCGCGGGTGCCATGGCGATGGCCAAGGCGACCACGCTGATCCTGGTCACGAACACCGTCTCGGCCCGCCAGTGGAAGCACGAGCTGGTCAAGCGGACCTCGCTGACGGAGGAGGAGATCGGCGAGTACTCCGGCACCCGCAAGGAGATCCGGCCCGTCACGATCGCCACGTACCAGGTCCTCACCACCAAGCGGAAGGGCGTCTATCCGCACCTGGAGCTGTTCGACTCCCGCGACTGGGGGCTGATCGTCTACGACGAGGTGCACCTGCTGCCCGCGCCCGTCTTCAAGTTCACCGCCGACCTCCAGGCGCGGCGCCGGCTCGGCCTGACCGCGACGCTGGTGCGCGAGGACGGCCGCGAGTCGGACGTGTTCTCGCTCATCGGGCCCAAGCGGTTCGACGCGCCGTGGAAGGAGATCGAGGCGCAGGGCTACATCGCGCCCGCCGACTGCGTCGAGGTCCGCGTCAACCTGACGGAGACGGAGCGGCTCGCGTACGCGACCGCCGAGACCGAGGAGAAGTACCGCTTCTGCGCGACGACCGCGACGAAGCGCAAGGTCACCGAGGCCCTGGTGGCCAAGCACAAGGGCGAGCAGACCCTGGTCATCGGCCAGTACATCGACCAGCTCGACGAGCTCGGCGAGCACCTGGACGCGCCCGTCATCAAGGGCGAGACCTCCAACGCCCAGCGCGAGAAGCTCTTCAACGCCTTCCGCGAGGGCGAGATCAGCGTGCTCGTCGTGTCGAAGGTCGCGAACTTCTCCATCGACCTGCCCGAGGCCACGGTCGCCATCCAGGTGTCCGGCACCTTCGGCTCCCGCCAGGAGGAGGCCCAGCGCCTGGGCCGCGTGCTGCGCCCGAAGGCGGACGGCCACGAGGCGCGGTTCTACTCGGTCGTCGCGCGCGACACCATCGACCAGGACTTCGCCGCGCACCGCCAGCGCTTCCTCGCCGAACAGGGCTACGCCTACCGGATCATGGACGCCGACGAGCTGCTGACGACCGACTGACGCGCCCGGCCGACGCCCTCGCCCCCGGCCCCCGGCCCGCCCGCGGGACCGGACCGGACACCTCGGCGGGGCGCCGCGGCTCGGGGACGGGCACGTCGGCCGCGACGGCGGGCCGCAGCGCCCCCGGGTCGGCGGCGGGCGTACGGAGCGCCGCGGTCAGCACCGCGAGCAGCGGCACGACCCACACCCACAGCTGCGGCCAGCCCGGCAGCAGCTCGCGGCCGGCGGCGGGCAGGTGCCGGGTCCAGAACTCGTCGGAGGCCTCGGGGAGGACCAGGCGCCCCAGCAGGGCGGTGCCGACGAAGGCGGCCAGCGCCGTCAGCCCGGCCCGGACGCGGCGGGTCAGCAGCAGGTACGGGACGAGGGCCGCCGGGGTCAGGGCGATCCCGGCGGCGACGCCCAGCCCGAAGCCCTTGCCGAGGGCGGCCCCGGGCCGGCCGAGGTCCCACAGGACGAGGCAGGTCAGGGCCAGGTTGACCAGGCCGGGCAGCGGGTCGTGGAAGAGGGTCTCCAGCCACAGCCCGGCGATGGTCGCGGCCAGCACGGGCCCCCGGCGCGCCCGCAGTCCGGCGAGCCGGCAGGAGAGCCACACCAGCAGGGCGAACAGGCCGGCGGTGCCCAGGACGACGACGGCCTTCAGGGCTCCGGCGGGCAGCCAGGCGGCGGGGGTGAAGAGGATCGCCGCGAACGGCGGGTACGCGGCCGGCGGACGCCACTCGGCGGCGGTGAAGCCGCGGACCAGGGCGTCGGCCATGGGGACGCGCAGGGCGACGCACAGGACGCCGAGCGCGAGCAGCGAGCCGGTGACCAGCGCGCCGACGAGGGGCGACGGCAGACGGCTGGGAAGGGGACTCCGGGTCACGCGCGTGACCCTAGTGGATCAGCGGGGCCCGCCACGGACGGTCAGCGGCGGACCACGCCCGCGTCCTCGGCGTACTCGCCCAGGACGACGACGCTCACGGCGGTGGCCGCGAAGACCTTCGCGGCGCGCAGCACGCCGCCCAGGGTGTGCCGGGGACGGGAGTCGGAGGTGGCGGTGGCGCCGCTCGGGCGGCCGCCCTGCATCGGGGTGAAGGTTGCGGTGCTCATGCATCCATGGTGCGTCCGTTCCGGCTCCGGCACATCGGCCCCGGGACGCAACCGCCGGGCCCCGCACCTCCTCCTCCCGGCCCATGCCGCTCCCCGGTCCCTCTGCCCCTGGTAGGACGCGCCCCGGAGAGGGCCCCGGGGGCGACCCGTACGGCGGTCCCGGGCGCCGCGGGCCCGCGGCGCCGATATCCGTTCGCGCCGCCCGCCGCCGGTGGCTACACTCTCCGCTCTTGCCGCCTCCCGCCGCGTCACCGGGAGCGCCGCCTGCCGCACGGAAACCGGCAGGCTCCCGTTCCGCACCAGCAGCTGGAGGCAGTCCCGTGCCCGCGCACGCCCCCGCACCCCGCCCGGCCGGCCCCGCCGGACCGCCCGCCCCCGGCGACGCTCCCGACGCGACAGGCCCGACAGACCCGGCCGACCCGACAGGCCCGGCCGACCCGGCAGGTCCCGCCGGACCGCTCGCCCGTGAGCGGGCGCACCTCGGCGCCTCCCGCGCCGCGCTGCGCGCCATGCGCGAGGACGCCGAGTCCCTCGACATCCGCGACGTCACCGCGAACTGGGTCAACGCCGCCGTCCTCCAGGCCCAGATCGACGACCGCATCAAGTCCCTCGCCGACCTCGCGCACACCCCCCTGTTCTTCGGGCGGCTGGACTACCTGCACGCACCCGGCGCGGAGCTGGCCGAGGGCGCGGACGGCGAGCAGTTCTACATCGGCCGCCGGCACGTCCACGACGCCGGCGGCGACCCGATGGTCATCGACTGGCGCGCACCCGTCTCCCAGCCGTTCTACCGGGCCTCCCGGCGCGACCCCCAGGACGTCGCGCTGCGCCGCCGCTTCGGCTACACCGGCGGCGAGCTCACGGCGTACGAGGACGAGCACCTGACCGACCCCGCCGAGGCGGGCGCCGTCAGCCGGCTGCTCCAGCGGGAGATCGAGCGGCCGCGCGTGGGCCCGATGCGCGACATCGTCGCGACGATCCAGCCCGAGCAGGACGAGATCGTCCGCTCCGGCCTGTCCGGCTCGGTGTGCGTGCAGGGCGGCCCCGGCACCGGGAAGACGGCCGTCGGCCTGCACCGCGTCGCCTACCTGCTCTACGCCCACCGCGACCGCCTCGCCCGCACGGGCACGCTCGTCATCGGCCCGAACCGCTCCTTCCTGCACTACATCGAGCAGGTCCTGCCGGCCCTGGGCGAGCTGGAGGTCAAGCAGGCCACCGTCGAGGACCTGGTGGCCCGGGACGGCCTGGCGGTGCGCGGCACCGACCCGGCGCCGACCGCCGTGGTCAAGGGCGACGCGCGGATGGCACGGGTGCTGCGCTCGGCCCTCGACGCGCACGTCACGGAGCCCGCCGAGCCGCTGATGGTGGTGCGCGGCTCGCGCCGCTGGCGGGTCCCGGCGTACGAACTGGCCGAGATGACCGCGGAACTGCGCGCACGCGACATCCGCTACGGCGCGGCCCGCGACGCGCTGCCGCAGCGGATCGCGCACGCGGTGCTCGTCCGGATGGAACAGGCGGGCGAGGCGCCCGACGACCGCGTGCAGGACGCGGTGGCGCGCACTCCCGCGGTCAAGGCCGCCGTGAAGGAGATCTGGCCGCCGGTCGACCCGGCCAGGCTGGTCCTGCGGCTGCTGTCCGACCCGGAGTTCCTGGCCCTGCACGCGGACGGGGTGCTGACCGGCGACGAACAGCGGCTCCTGCTGTGGCCCAAGCCGTACCGGAGCGTGAAGTCGGCGCAGTGGTCGGCGGCGGACCTGGTCCTGATCGACGAGGCGGCCGACCTGGTGGAGCGGACCCCGTCGCTGGGCCACGTCGTCCTCGACGAGGCCCAGGACCTGTCGCCGATGCAGTACCGGGCGGTGGGCCGGCGCTGCACCACGGGCTCGGCGACGGTCCTCGGCGACCTCGCCCAGGGCACCACGCCGTGGGCCACGCGCAGCTGGGACGAGGCCCTGACCCACCTGGGCAAGCCGCAGGCGCTGCTGGAGGAGCTGACGGCGGGCTTCCGCGTGCCGCGCGAGGTGATCGCGTACGCCTCCCGCCTGCTGCCGTCGATCTCCCCGGGCCTGGCGCCGGTCTCCTCGGTCCGCGAGGCCCCCGGTTCGCTGGAGGTCACCCGGGTCGCCGAGCCCACCGGGCTGACGGAGGCCGCCGTCGACGCCTGCCGGGCGGCGCTCGCCCACGAGGGCTCGATCGGGCTGATCGCGGCGGACGCCCGGATCCCCGCCCTCGGCGAGGCACTGCTGGCGGCGGACCTGCCGTACCTGTCGCCGGGCGAGGAGACGACGGCGCTGTCCCGGCTGACGCTGGTCCCGGCGTCGCTCGCGAAGGGCCTGGAGTACGACTACGTGGTGCTGGACGAACCGGCCGCGATCGTCGCCGGCGAGCCGGACGAACGGACCGGCCTGCGCCGCCTGTACGTGTGCCTGACCCGCGCCGTGTCGGGCCTGCGCGCCCTGCACGCGCAGCCGCTGCCGGAGGCGCTCGGCGGGGCCTGAGCGCGCGACCGGGCGGGTACGGGGTCGGGCGGGTAGGGGTCGGGCGGATCGGCCGGGCCGGGCCGTGGACGTGGACGTGGACGTGACCGTCGGGACGCAACGGCCCTGCCCGGCGGGCGCCTTCGGGCGGCCGTCCGGGCGCCGGGTCCCCCGGTGGACACCGGCGGCGGACGGCGTGACGATGGAGGGGCCTCGTGAAAGCGCCCCGTGCCCGCTCCCGCGGACCGGGCGGCACGAGGGCGCGGGGCCCATGGCCGGCCGCTTCCCAGGGTGCCGCCAGGCCCGAATCCCGGAGAACCACCGCGCGCCGTCCGGAAACGGCCGCGGCTGCCTGCGTCGACCCCTGCGCCCGGCTCCCGTGGTGGCCCAGTGTCCGGGACCTCCCGAGGGAAAGGACTGAGGACAGTGAACCGACGCATCCGTCTGGCCGTCATGACGCCCCTGATCGTGTCGTCGCTGGCACTCGGATCGGCATCGCTCCTGTCGAGTTCGGCGCACGCGGCGACGCCCTCCCTGACGTGCAGCGTGAAGAAGAGCGGTACCACCGGCAAGTTCGACGTCAACGTCAGCGGCGCCCAGCCCGGGGTCCGGGTGACCATCAAGGGCGGCAACTCGACCGCTTCGAGCCTCGCCGACGACAGCGGCAAGGCGTCGACCGCCGGCTTCATCCCGGTCGGCGCGGTGACAGCGCAGCAGAAGAACACCAAGGTCACCTGCGGCACCGTCAAGCAGGCCGAACAGAAGGACGCCCAGTCCCAGTTCTCCACGGGCTTCCGCAAGGGCTTCGCCGACTCCAAGGCCGACTGCAAGAAGGAAGGCCCGCCGCAGGGCATCGCCCCGCTGGACGCCAACTTCGTGAAGGGGTACAACGCGGGCGCGCAGGCGGCCATCGACAAGTTCTGCTGACCGGCACCCCCCGCCGGCTCCACCGACCGGCCCGCCCGCCGGGCGACGCCCCGGGCCGGGCCGACCGCGGCCCCGCACCCCGGCCGGTGGCGGCGCGGCCCGCTCCGTCCGGTGCGCGACGGACCGGGCCGCGTCGTGCGTGCCGTGCCGTGCCGTGCCGCCGTACGGAGAGCGGACGGTGAGGGCCCGTCAGCCCCGCTCGGCGGCGCACTAGCCGAGCGCCGTGCGCCACTCCTCCACCGCCGCCGCCGACACCGGGCGCGCCCAGCCGTCGGGGCGCGCCGCGCCGCCGATGTGGAAGGCGTCGACGCCCGCTTCGCGCAGCATCGGCAGGTGGGAGAGGGCCAGGCCGCCCCCGACGAGGATGCGGGCCTCGTAGCCCGGCTCGTCGCGCCGGGCCGCCTCGGCCACGAGCACCGGCATGCCCTCGTCCACCCCCGCGACGGAGCCCGCCGTCAGGTAGGTGTCCAGGCCGGGCAGCTCGGCGAGCGCCTTGCGCAGCTGGTCGCGGTCCGCGGCCCGGTCGATGGCCCGGTGGAAGGTCCAGCTGCATCCGCCGAGCTCCGCCACGACCGCCTCGACCGCTGCCAGGTCGGGGGTGCCGTCGGCGTTGAGGAAGCCGAGGACGAATTCCGTCGCCCCCTCGGCGCGCAGCCCGCGCGCCGCCGTCAGCAGGGCCTCGCCGTCACCCGCCGCGAAGCCGTCCGTCGTGCGGAGCATCACGCGCAGCGGGATGTCGACCGCGGCCCTGATCGCCGCGAAGGTCTCGCGCGGCGGAGTGAGCCCGTCGGCGGCCATGTCGGTGACCAGTTCGAGTCGGTCCGCCCCACCGGCCTGGGCCGCGACCGCGTCCTCCGCGTCGAGGGCGATCACCTCCAGCAGCGCACGGTTGCTCATTCGATCCCATCCTTCGGAAAACTGCTCGTATGACCCGTTGGCCCGAGCGGGGCCGCTTTGGCCCGTAAGGGGAAATAGGTCTAGTCCAATATCCAGGGTACGGGCCCGGACCCTGGCACCACCAGCACAATCACGCCACCCCCACAATGTGCGCATGGACACAGGCACCCCGCACACCGACACGGCCGCACTGCACGCCCGCTGGCGGGCGACCGCCGCGGCGGCCGGCGTCCCGGCCCGGCGCGACCCCGCGCCCTACGCCGAACGCCTCCTGGCCGCCTGGGCCGAGCCCTGGCGGCGCTACCACACCACCGCGCACCTGGCCGACGTCCTCGCACGGATCGACGTACTGGCGCCGCACGCCGCCGACCCCGCCGCCGTCGAGCTCGCGGCCTGGTTCCACGACGCCGTCTACCGCCCCGACCGCTCCGAGAACGAGGAGCGCAGCGCCGCGCTGGCCGAGCGCGCCCTGGCCGAGCTCGGCGCGGACCCGGCGCGCACCGCCGAGGCGGCCCGGCTGGTGCGGCTCACCGTCACCCACGACCCCGCCCCCGGCGACACCAACGGCGAGGCCCTCTGCGACGCCGACCTGGCCGTCCTCGCCGGGTCGCCCGAGGCGTACGCCGGCTACGCGGCCGCCGTCCGCGCGGAGTACGGCTTCGTCCCCGACGACGCCTTCCGCACCGGCCGCGCCGCCGTCCTGCGCCAGCTCCTGGCCCTGCCCCGGCTCTTCCGCACCCCCCACGGCGCCGCGCACTGGGAGGCACCGGCCCGCGCGAACCTCGCGGCCGAGCTGGCGGCCCTGACGGCCCTGACGGCCTGATGCCGCGCGGCCGACACGTCCGGGGGAATTCGAACCCGTGCGCCGTGGTTGGTGAGAGTCATGCCCGAAGCCGCCGCACCCTCCCGCCGCATGCCCGTCGCCGTGTACGTCCTCGGCCTGTCCGTCTTCGCACTCGGCACCAGCGAGTTCATGCTGTCCGGGCTGCTGCCGCCCATCGCCGAGGACATGGGCGTCACCATCCCGCAGGCGGGCCTGCTCATCTCCGCCTTCGCGATCGGCATGGTCGTCGGGGCGCCGCTGCTGGCCGTGGCCACCCTGCGGCTCCCGCGCCGCACCACCCTCGTCTCCCTCATCAGCCTCTTCGGCCTCGGGCAGGTCGCGGGCGCGCTGGCCCCCACCTACGAGCTCCTCTTCGCCTCCCGGGTGGTCTCCGCGCTCGCCTGCGCGGGCTTCTGGGCCGTCGGCGCGGCCGTCGCCATCGCCATGGTCGACAAGGACCAGCGGGCCCGCGCCATGGCCGTCATGATCGGCGGCCTGTCCATAGCCAACGTCCTCGGCGTCCCCGCCGGCGCCTTCCTCGGCGAGCACCTCGGCTGGCGCTCCGCGTTCTGGTCGGTCGGCGCGGCCTCCGCGATCGCCCTCGTCGGCATCCTGGTGCTGATCCCGAAGATCCCGCTGCCCGCGGAGAAGCCGCGGCTGGGCCGCGAGCTGCTCATCTACCGCGACCGGCAGGTGTGGCTCTCCATCGGCGTCACGGCGCTGGCCGCCGGCGGCGTCTTCTGCGCCTTCAGCTACCTCTCGCCGCTGCTCACCGACGTCGCCGGCCTGGACGCGCAGTGGGTGCCGTGGATCCTCGGCCTCTTCGGCCTCGGCGCGCTGGCCGGCACCACCCTCGGCGGGCGGGTCGCCGACGCGCACCTGTTCGGCGTGCTGATCTGGGGCATCACCGCCTCCACCGCCTTCCTGACCGCGCTCGCCCTGCTGGCCTCGACCGCGGCCGCCGCGATCGCGCTGGCCTTCCTGCTCGGCTTCTCGGCGTTCTTCACCGCCCCCGCGCTCAACGCCCGCATGTTCAACGTCGCCGGCGCCGCCCCGACCCTGGCCGGCGCCACCACCACGGCCGCCTTCAACCTGGGCAACACCGGCGGCCCCTGGCTCGGCGGCACGGTGATCGACGCCGGACTCGGCTTCTCCGCCACCGCCTGGGCGGGCGCCGCGATGACCGTCACCGCCATCGCCCTCACCCTCGTCTCGCTCCGCCTGGACCGCCGCACCCCGGCGCCGAGCCGCGTGGTCACCTCGGCGGCCCCGTCCGCCGACCCGGCCGCCGTCCCGGCCCCGGTCCCGGCGGACCAGACCGCCCGCGCGTAGCACGCGCCCCCGCGCACGGCAGCGGCCCCCGGCACGGCGACGCGCCGCACCGGGGGCCGCTGCCGCGACGGGTGCGGCCCGCGCCCCCGCCTACGCCGGGCGGCCCTTGGGGCGGCGCAGCCCGGCCGCCGTGAGCCGGCGCACGATCTCCTTGCTGCCGATCTCCACCGCCCCCGCCGCGACCGCGGCCGCGTACCGGTGCGACGGCACGTCGTAGTGGTCCCGCTCGAAGGCCCGCCTCGGGCAGCCGATCCCGGCCGCGAAGGCGTGCAGTTCCTCGTACGAGACGTCGCTGACCAGGTGTGACCACATGCGGCCGTGGCCCGGCCAGGTCGGCGGGTCGATGTACAGCGTCACCGGCGGCTCACCGGCCCGGCCGCAGCACCGCACCCAGCGCGCCCACGGGCGCCACCATGACGCCCGCCTCCGAGCACACCCAGCGGGGGTCGGGGCCGAGCTCCGGTTCCACGTCCAGCGCGTGCGGTTCGCCGTGCCCGCAGACCGGGCAGAGCGGCCAGCGGCCGTACTTCTCCAGCAGGGCGTCCTGGACGTCCTGGGCGACGAGCCCGGAAAGGCAGTCGACGCCCTCCGGCCACTGCTCCACCCACCACCGGCGGTGCGTGACCGAGTCCTCGACGAGGGAGACGACATCGGCGTCGGCGACCTCGCCGGCGGCGAGATCGGCGAGAACGAGGGCGCGGGCGACGTGCAGTGCCTGCTCCAGGGGGGTTGCGTGGTCCATGCGCCCATTGTGGCCCCGTCCCGGCCGCGGAGGCGAAGGTCCCCCTCCCCGGCCCCCGAAGGTCCCGGGAAACCCGTGCCCTACGGCGCCTTGACGGCCGGGCTCGACTGAAAATATGTTTCAGGCGTGAGCCAGAACCTGAAAGAAACTTTCCCCGAGGGTGCCCCCACCCCCTCGACGGCGGCCCGGGCGGACCGGACAGCCGACCCGGCGCCGGGGCCGGACCGGTCGGCCCACACCTCGCCGACCGGCGAGCAGGCCCCGCCCGCCCAAGCCGAGACCGAGGTCCCGGCCGGAGTCCCGGCCGAAGTCCCGGCCGGAGTCCCGGCCGAGGTCCAGGCCCCGGTCCCGCCCGCGCCGCCCGCCCAGGCGCTGCGCGCCCGGGTGCGCAGCCTCGCGCCGTCGATGACCCGCTCCATGCAGGCCGTCGCCGAAGCCGTCGCCTCCGACCCCGCCGCCTGCTCCCGGCTCACCGTCTCCGCCCTCGCCGCGCACACCGGCACCAGCGAGGCCACCGTCGTCCGCACCGCCCGCCTCCTCGGCTACCCCGGCTACCGCGACCTGCGCCTCGCGCTGGCCGCCCTCGCCGCCCAGCAGGAGTCCGGCGCCGCGCCCGCCGTCACCGTGGACATAGCGGTCGACGACCCGATCGCGGCCGTCGTCGCCAAGCTGGCGCAGGAGGAGGCGCAGACCCTCGCCGACACCGCCGCCGGCCTCGACCTGACGCAGCTCTCCGCCGCCGTCACCGCCCTCGCGAGCGCCCGCCGCATCGACATCTACGGCATCGGGGCCTCCGGCCTGGTCGCCCAGGACCTGGCCCAGAAGCTGCTGCGCATCGGTCTCATCGCCCACGCCCACGGCGACCCCCACCTCGCCGTCACCAACGCCGTCCAGCTCCGCCCCGGCGACGCGGCCGTCGCGATCACCCACTCCGGCTCCACCGGCGACGTGATCGAACCCCTGCGCACCGCCTTCGAGCGCGGCGCCGCCACCATCGCCCTCACCGGCCGCGCGAACGCGCCCGTCACCCACTACGCCGACCACGTCCTGGCCACCTCCGCCGCCCGCGAGACCCAGTTGCGCCCGGCCGCGATGTCCAGCCGCACCAGCCAGCTCCTCGTCGTCGACTGCCTGTTCGTCGGGGTGGCGCAGCGCACGTACGAGACCGCCGCGCCCGCCCTCACCGCCTCGTACGAGGCGCTCGCCCACCGCCACCACACCCCCGTGCCGACCGGCAAGCGCACCGGCACCACCCGCTGACCCGCCCGCACCGAGCCCCACCCGCCCGCACCGGACCACCAGAACGACCCGAACCACCAGAACCACCGGGAGCCCGCCCATGACCGCGTACGCCGCCCTCCGCGCCCAGCTGGACACGCTGACCACCGAGGCCTTCCGCCCCGAACTGGCCGAGATCGACCGGCTGTCCACCCTGGAGATCACCCGTCTGATGAACGCCGAGGACGCCACCGTCCCGGCCGCCGTCGCCGAGCAGCTGCCGCGGATCGCCGCCGCCGTCGACGGCATCGCCGCGCGCATGGCCCGCGGCGGCCGGCTGGTCTACGCGGGCGCCGGCACCGCCGGCCGCATGGGCGTCCTGGACGCGAGCGAGTGCCCGCCCACCTTCAACACCGATCCGGCGGCGGTCGTCGGTCTGATCGCGGGCGGCCCCTCCGCCATGGTCAAGGCCGTCGAGGGCGCCGAGGACTCCCGGGAGCTGGCCGCCGAGGACCTCACCGCGCTGGACCTCACCGCCGACGACACCGTGATCGGCATCTCCGCCTCCGGCCGCACCCCGTACGCGATCGGCGCCGTCGAGTTCGCCCGCGCCCGCGGCGCGCTCACCGTCGGCCTGTCCTGCAATGCCGGCTCCGCGCTCGCCGCGGCCGCCGAACACGGCATCGAGGTGGTCGTCGGCCCCGAACTCCTCACCGGGTCCACCCGGCTGAAGGCCGGCACCGCACAGAAGCTCGTCCTCAACCTGATCTCGACCGTCACGATGATCCGGCTCGGGAAGACGTACGGGAACCTGATGGTCGACATGCGCTCCTCCAACGAGAAGCTGCGCGCCCGCGCCCGCCGCATCGTGGCCCTGGCCACCGGCGCGCCCGACGAGGAGATCGAGGCCGCGCTCGCCGCCACCGGCGGCGAGGTCAAGAACGCCATCCTCGTCGTCCTCGGCGGCGTCGACGGACCCCGCGCCGCCGAACTGCTCACCGCCACCCGGGGCCACCTGCGGGCCGCCCTCGCCCGCACGTCCTGACCACCCGGTCCCGCCCCCCGTGGTCACCGCCGCCCCCGCGCTCCCCCTCCCGCCCCTCGCCCCCTCCCCCGACGCAAGGCGACCCCAGCATGTCCACTGACAAGAACCGCGCCACAGCCGCCGCGATCCTTCCTCTGGTCGGCGGCCCGGACAACGTCCTCTCCATCGCGCACTGCATGACCCGCCTGCGCATCGCCCTGCGCGACCGCACGCTCGTCGACGACGAGGCCCTCAAGGCCCTGCCCGCCGTCCTGGGCGTGGTCGAGGACGACACGTACCAGATCGTGCTGGGACCGGGCACCGTCGCCCGCGTCACCCCCGAGTTCGAAGCGCTGGTCGAGGAGGGCCGCTCGGCCGCCCCGGCCCCCGGCACCGAACCCGGCCCCGCGCCGCACCCCGTCACCGCCGACGAACTCGCCGACCGCGGAGCGGCCCTGAAGGACGCCCGGAAGGCGCGCAACGCGACCCCCTTCAAGCTGTTCCTGCGCCGCATCGCCAACATCTTCGTCCCGCTGATCCCGGCCCTGATCGGCTGCGGCATCATCGCCGGCCTCAACGGCGTGCTGACCAACCTGGGCTGGCTGCCCGGCCTCTCCCCCGCCCTCGCCGCGATGGCCTCCGGCTTCATGTCCCTGATCGCGGTCTTCGTCGGCTACAACACGGCCAAGGAGTTCGGCGGTACGGCCGTCCTCGGCGGCGCCGTCGCCGCGATCATCGTCTTCCCCGGCGTCGCGAAGATCACCGCCTTCGGCATGGAGCTCAAGCCCGGCCAGGGCGGCGTCCTCGGCGCCCTCGCCGCGGCCCTGCTCGCCGTGTACGTCGAGAAGTGGTGCCGCCGGTGGGTCCCCGAGGCCCTCGACGTCCTGGTCACCCCCACCCTGACCGTCCTCGTCTCCGGCCTGGTCACCCTCTTCGGCCTGATGTTCCTGGCCGGCGAGGCCTCCACCGCCATCGGCACCTTCGCCAACTGGCTCCTCGCCACCGGCGGCGCCTTCGCCGGGCTGGTCCTGGGCGGCCTCTTCCTCCCGCTGGTGATGCTGGGCCTGCACCAGGCCCTGATCCCCATCCACACCACCCTCATCGAACAGTCCGGCTACACCGTCCTGCTGCCCATCCTCGCCATGGCCGGCGCGGGCCAGGTCGGCGCGGCCATCGCCGTCTACTACAAGCTCCCGCGCAACGGCTCGCTGCGCGCCACCATCAAGTCCGCGCTCCCGGCCGGCTTCCTGGGCGTCGGAGAACCGCTGATCTACGGGGTCTCCCTGCCGCTCGGCCGCCCCTTCGTCACCGCCTGTGTCGGCGGCGCGGCCGGCGGCGCGTTCGTCGGCCTGTTCAACCAGCTGGGCGTCGCCTTCGGCTCCACCGCCATCGGCCCCTCGGGCTGGGCCCTCTTCCCCCTGCTGAACGGCGAGTCGGGCATGGGCACCACCATCGCCATCTACGCGGGCGGCCTCGCGGTCGGCTACCTCGTGGGCTTCGCCGCCACCTACTTCTTCGGCTTCACCCGGCAGATGCTGGCCGAACTGAACACCGACCCCGACCCGACCACCCCGCCCACCGACCCCGAACCCGCCGCACAACCCGCCCTCGCCTGACCGCCCCCCCCCGGCCGCCGAGCACCCCCGAGGGAACCCGGCGGCCGGGGCCGTTCCGCCCCCGTCAGCAGTTCGACGTCGCCGGGCGGCCCGCGAAGCGGGCCTCGATCCAGGCCAGGTACTCCTTCGCGGCGACGAACGGGATCGTCTGGTGCGTCGCGCCCTGGTACGTCGTGTACCGCACCGGCTGGTCGAACTGGCAGGCCCGCCGGATGTAGTCGGCGGTCGAGTTCGGGTTGATGACGGTGTCCGCCGTCCCCTGCATCACCAGCACCGGCGCCACCGTCGTCACGTAGCCCGGGGTGTTCTCGTGGAACCGCCGGTGCCAGGCCCGCGGCACCTCCAGCGGCCCCTTGAACAGCGTGTCGAGCTGCCCGTTGTTCGCCACGTTGTTCTGGATGACGTCGGAGAAGTGCTCGATGCACGCCACCCCGTCGCCCGCCAGCGCGTCCAGCCCCGCCGGCTTCAGCACGTCCGTGGCCTTCAGCTCCGGGTAGGCCGCCAGGAAGCCCCGGTAGACGTTGGTCCGCAGCGCCGCCTGGTGCGCCGGGGAGGTGGCGTCGGTCGGGCCGGGCCGGACCAGGCCCTCGAACTGCGGCCCCAGGTCGGCCGCGGGCGCCAGGCCCGCCACGCCCACCAGGTGCGTCTCGGGGGTGTAGGCGGCCGCGTTCTGTGCGACGAAGAGCGCCGCACCGCCGCCCTGCGACCAGCCCAGCACGGCCGCCTTGTCGTTGGCGCGGGCCGCCTCGATGCGGCGCGCCGCCCGGACCGAGTCCAGCACGTTGTTCGACTCCGTCGCCCCGACCACGTACTGGTGCACGCCCGGCGTGCCCAGCCCCTGGTAGTCGGTGGCGACCACCACGTCGCCCGCCGCGAGGAAGTCCGTCAGCGAGGGCACCCCGACGTCGATGCCGTACGGGCTGTCGTACGTGAAGTAGTCCACCAGGTCGACCGCCGGCTTCGCCGCCGCGGACGGCGCGCACATGCGCGGCCCGCCGACCGTCCCGTGCGCCCAGGCCACCACGTTGCGGCCCTGGCGCGGCGCGTGCCGGTCGGGCCACGCCACGATCCCCGACACCGCGACGGGGCTGCCGTCGCCGAGCGTCGACAGGTAGAGGATGCGGCAGGCCCGGGCCCCGTCCGGCGCGTCGACCCGGCGGGCCCAGACCAGGTCCCCGTGCTCCCCGTCGGGCAGCGGCGACGGCGGGTTGTAGAAGCGCTCCCCGTGCGGCCCGACCGGCACGCCGGGCGCACACTCCGCGCGCTGCCCCGTACCGCCGTCGGACCCGTCGTGGTCCGCGGCCGAGGCCACGGAGCCCCCCAAGCCCAGGGCGAGCACCGCGGCCGTCCCCGCCGCGATGATCGCCGATACCCGTCGTCTCATCCGATGTCCCTCTCGCTCGACCTCACTCGACGCCGGAGCAGAGACTAGGGAGACCGGTGCTATTTGTCACATATGATGACGTTTCATCCTCATTGTGTCGCACCCGGGTCCACGGCCCCGTCAGGGCCGGAACACCCGCAGCTGCGCGACCTCGTACGACATCTCCCGCAGCTCCGGGCCCGGCGCGGGGTGGTAGCGGCCCGCGCAGACCGAGAGGTTGACGATGAGGTACGCGCGCCAGCCCCGGCCCACGCCCCGGCGGTCGGCGAAGACGCGGGCGCCGTTGACCCACCAGACGACCGAGCTCCTGCCGAACTCGACCCTCAGATCGACCCACGCGCCGGGCCGGACCGACGGGTTCCGGTGGTAGGTGTGCGCCTCCCGGACATGGTTGGACAGCTCCAGCAGGTCCGGGTTGTCGGGGTGGTACTCGAAGACGTCGATCTCCTGGCCGCCGTCCCGCCAGGTCCAGATCGCCGGCCACGCGCCCATCTCCACGGGCAGCCGCACCCGGGTCTCCAGCACGTCCCCGGTGCGGACCATGAACCCCTCGTCACTGCCCTCGGTGGTCAGCAGTCCGGCGTCCCAGTTCCCGTCCGGGCGCAGGGTCGCGCGGAAGGTGCCGCCGCGGCTGTAGTCGGGGTCGGCGGTGAGGTGGTCGAGCTTGTTGTCCCGCGGGTTGACCGGGCCGCCGCCGGGATAGGCCCAGGAGCGGCCGGCCACCCACTGGGAGTCCGAGGCGAAGTCGGCGGTGAAGACGGGGGCACGGCGCGGGGCGAGCCCGGTCAGGCCGCCACCCCCGACGCCGCCTGGAGCGAGGCGGCTGGTGAGGCGCCGCAGCCATCCGAACGGTTCCGAGTCCATGCCAGTGGCATGCCCGCCCCTCGCACAGCGTAATCGTACGACTACTGGACGGCATCACCCGCGCGAGCGGCCTCGACGAACGCGCGGATCAGCTCGGGCGACTTGACCCCGCGCTCCGACTCCACCCCGGAGGAGACGTCCACGCCCCAGGCCCGCGTGGCCAGCAGGGCCTCCCGCACGGTGCCCGGGGTCAGCCCGCCCGCCAGCAGCCACCGCCCCCGTGGCGCGGTGAACTCGGCCGAGCCCCAGTTCCAGGGCTTGCCGGAGCCCGGGTCGGGGGCGTCGATCAGCAGCAGGTCCTCGCCGTACTCACCGCACCGCCGCGCGTGGCGGGACGTGGCCCGCAGCAGCGTCCACCCCCCGGCCCGCAGCGCCGCGAAGTCCCCGGGGCCCTCCTCGCCGTGCAGCTGGACGCCCCGCACCCCGCTCTCCTCGGCGAACCGGCGGACCTCCTCGACCGGCTGCCCGCGGAACACGCCGACGGTCAGCACCTGCGGCGGCACCTCCCGCGCGAGGGCCCGCGCCGCGGCCGCGTCGACCGTGCGCGGGCTCCCCGGCGCGAACACGAAGCCGACGGCATCGGCCCCGGCCAGCACGGCCGCGGCGACGTCCCGGGGGGTCTTCAGCCCGCAGATCTTGACGAAGGGTGCGCTGGTTTCGCTCATGCCCCGAGTCAACCAAACCCCGCGCCCCGTCCGACAGCCCGGGCTCCCTGGGCCCCGCCGGAGAACGCCCGAGGGCGGCACCCCCCGCGGGGGGTGCCGCCCTCGTTCGAGAACAGCCGATCAGCCGGGGCCGATCAGAAGTCCATGTCACCGCCCGGCATGCCGCCGCCCGCGGGGGCACCGGCCTTCTCGGGCTTGTCGGCGATGACGGCCTCGGTGGTGAGGAAGAGGGCCGCGATCGACGCCGCGTTCTGCAGCGCGGAACGGGTGACCTTCGCCGGGTCGATGATGCCCTCGGCGATCATGTCGACGTACTCGCCGGTCGCGGCGTTCAGGCCGTGGCCGATCGGAAGGTTGCGCACCTTCTCGACGACGACGCCGCCCTCCAGGCCACCGTTGACGGCGATCTGCTTGAGCGGGGCCTCCAGGGCCAGGCGGACGGCGTTGGCGCCGGTCGCCTCGTCACCGGTGAGCTCCAGCTTCTCGAAGACCGCGGAGGCCTGCAGCAGGGCCACGCCGCCACCGGCGACGATGCCCTCCTCGACGGCCGCCTTCGCGTTGCGCACGGCGTCCTCGATGCGGTGCTTGCGCTCCTTGAGCTCGACCTCGGTCGCCGCGCCGGCCTTGATGACCGCCACGCCGCCCGCGAGCTTCGCCAGGCGCTCCTGGAGCTTCTCGCGGTCGTAGTCCGAGTCGGAGTTCTCGATCTCGGCGCGGATCTGGTTGACGCGGCCCTGGACCTGGTCGCTGTCACCGGCACCGTCGACGATGGTCGTCTCGTCCTTGGTGATGACGACCTTGCGGGCGCGGCCGAGCAGGTCGAGACCGGCGTTCTCCAGCTTGAGGCCGACCTCCTCGGAGATGACCGTGCCACCGGTGAGGATGGCGATGTCGCCGAGCATGGCCTTGCGGCGGTCGCCGAAGCCAGGGGCCTTGACGGCGACGGACTTGAAGGTGCCGCGGATCTTGTTGACGACCAGGGTCGACAGGGCCTCGCCCTCGACGTCCTCGGCGATGATCAGCAGCGGCTTGCCGGACTGCATGACCTTCTCCAGGAGCGGCAGCAGGTCCTTGACCGAGCCGATCTTGGAGTTGACGATCAGGATGTACGGGTCGTCGAGAGCCGACTCCATACGCTCCATGTCGGTGGCGAAGTACGCCGAGATGTAGCCCTTGTCGAAGCGCATGCCCTCGGTGAGCTCAAGCTCCAGGCCGAAGGTCTGCGACTCCTCGACCGTGATGACGCCTTCCTTGCCGACCTTGTCCATCGCCTCGGCGATGAGCTCGCCGATCTGGGTGTCGGCGGCGGAGATGGAGGCCGTCGAAGCGATCTGCTCCTTGGTCTCGACATCCTTCGCCTGCTCCAGCAGGGCGCCGGAGACGGCCTCGACGGCCTTCTCGATGCCGCGCTTGAGGGCCATCGGGTTCGCACCGGCGGCCACGTTGCGCAGGCCCTCGCGCACCAGCGCCTGGGCGAGCACGGTGGCGGTGGTCGTACCGTCGCCGGCGACGTCGTCCGTCTTCTTGGCGACTTCCTTGACCAGCTCGGCGCCGATCTTCTCGTACGGGTCCTCGAGCTCGATCTCCTTGGCGATGGAGACGCCGTCGTTGGTGATCGTGGGCGCGCCCCACTTCTTCTCAAGGACGACGTTGCGACCCTTGGGGCCAAGGGTGACCTTGACGGCGTCGGCGAGCTGGTTCATCCCACGCTCGAGACCGCGCCGGGCCTCCTCGTCGAACGCAATGATCTTGGCCATCTGAAGTGGTCCTCCCGGACAGGGGTGGATTGCTCCGGACCGCGCCCGCGCCCGCGACGGACGGCCTGCGTGCCCGGCGGTTCCTTCCCGCCGGACCCTGCGGGCCTCACCGACCCGGTCCTCGTTTTGGTAGCACTCTCACCGGGAGAGTGCTAACGCCAATGATTAGCACTCGACCCCTCCGAGTGCAAGCGGCTTCGGGCAACACCCGCCGAACGCCCGGGCGCCGCACGGCCCGATCGGCCACGACGCACGAGGGGCCCGCATCCCGTGTCCAGGATGTGGGCCCCTCGTGCGGTGGTGCCGGTGACGCCGCTGTCGCGTCGGAGATCGATCGCGCCAGGACTAGCCGAGGGCGAGCTTGACCATGTCCGCCTGCGGACCCTTCTGGCCCTGCGAGATCTCGAATTCGACCCGCTGACCCTCTTCAAGGGTGCGGTAACCGTCCATCTGGATGGCGCTGTAGTGGACGAACACATCCGCGCCACCGTCGACCGCGATGAAGCCGTAGCCCTTCTCCGCGTTGAACCACTTGACGGTGCCCTGAGCCATGCCTAACTCCCCTATTACTGGCCCTTGCGCAGGAACGCCCTTCGCGATCCCGGGTCAGAACTTGCGTCGGAACGCGTCGACCGAGGCTGAATGTATCCGCGCCGGTGCTGTCTGCAACAGGTCAATCCGACGAGAATTCTGGACACCCGGATACATTGAAAAAGAGTGAAAATTTGGCATCTTCTCGGGCAACCCGGGCCCGGCATATCTCGCCAAAGCCCCATACCGCACCCGCACATTGACCCGATGTCGACCCTCGCGCGACCCGTTCATATGCGGCGGGCAAGTCCAGCGGAGGGGACTTCCCCAACCTTACCGCGCCCAATCAAGCAGAATTGCCCCCTCCGCTTTTGGGCGGAGAGGGCAATCGCGTGCGTGCGCTGCGACCGTGCGGCGATCAGCCGCCCGCGACGGCCGGGATGATCGAGACGCCGGCGCCGTCGGGCGTCGCCGCCTGCAGCCCGCCCTCGAAGCGCACGTCGTCGTCGTTGACGTAGACGTTCACGAACCGGCGCAGCCTGCCCTCGTCGTCCAGGACGCGCGCGGCGATGCCGGGGTGGCTGTCCTCCAGCGACGCGATGACCTCGGCCAGGGTCGCGCCCTCGGCGGGGACCTCCGCCCGGCCGCCGGTGTAGGTGCGCAGGATGGTGGGGATGCGGACGTTGACGCTCACGGCGCTACCGCCTTTCCGGGTGTCGGTCGGGGAGGGTCAGGCCAGGCCGGCGGCGCGGAAGGCGTCCAGGCTGGGGCGGATGGTGGCGGTCTGCCCGCTGTCCGCGGCCACCGCCTCCAGGGTCTTGAGGCCGTCGCCGGTGTTCAGGACGACCGTGGTGAGCGTCGGGTCGAGCTGCCCGTTCTCGATCAGCTTCTTCGTCACGCCGACGGTCACGCCGCCCGCGGTCTCGGCGAAGATGCCCTCGGTCTGCGCCAGGAGCTTGATGGCCTCGACGACCTGCTCGTCGTCGACGTCCTCGACGAAGCCGCCGGTGCGCCGCGCGATGTCCAGGACGTACGGGCCGTCCGCCGGGTTGCCGATGGCCAGCGACTTGGCGATGGTGTTCGGCTTCTGCGGGCGGACCACCTCGTGCCCGGCCTTGAAGGCGGTCGACACCGGGGAGCAGCCCTCGGCCTGCGCGCCGAAGATCTTGTACGGCCGGTCCTCGACCAGGCCGAGCCTGATCAGCTCCTGCAGACCCTTGTCGATCTTCGTCAGCTGCGAGCCGGACGCGATCGGGATCACGATCTGGTCGGGCAGCTGCCAGCCGAGCTGCTCGCAGATCTCGTACGCCAGGGTCTTGGAGCCCTCGCCGTAGTACGGGCGCAGGTTGACGTTGACGAAGCCCCAGCCCTCGCCCAGCGGGTCGCCGATGAGCTCGGAGCAGAAGCGGTTGACGTCGTCGTAGTTGCCCTCGATGCCGACGAGGTCGCCGCCGTAGATCCCGGCCATGACGACCTTGCCCTGCTCCAGGTCGTGCGGGATGAACACGCAGGAGCGGAAGCCGGCCCGGGCGGCCGCGGCGCCGACGGCCCCGGCCAGGTTGCCGGTGGAGGAGCAGGACAGGGTGGTGAAGCCGAAGGCGCGGGCCGCCTCGACGGCGATGGCCACGACGCGGTCCTTGAAGGAGTGCGTCGGGTTGCCGGAGTCGTCCTTGACGTAGAGCTTGCCGGTGACGCCGAGCTCCTTGGCCAGGTTGGCCGCGTCGACCAGCTTGGTGAAGCCGGGGTTCAGGCTCGGCTTGGAGGCCACGTCGGCGGGGACGGGCAGCAGCGGCGCGTAGCGCCAGATGTTGTTCGGGCCGGCCTCGATCGCGGCGCGCAGCGCCTCGGGGTCGCCGGTGGGGAGGTCGTAGGCCACTTCCAGCGGTCCGAAGCACTCGACGCACGCGAAGACGGGTCCGAGCTCGAAGCGGGTACCGCACTCGCGACAGGAAAGGCCGGTGGCAGGTCCGAGATCGACAGAGGTGGGATCAGTCTGTGCAGCCATGATGGCGAGGCCCTTTCTCCTCATCTTCCCCATGGCGCACTTCGCCATGAGACGGAATTGGCACCTTCCCTAGTCGGGGACCTCGCGGAATGTGCGTGAAACGCATCGCGAGAACCGACTGGAGGGTTGCCGGGGCTTCAACGGGCCGTGTCCCTCTGCCCCTCTGGATGAGCGGTATGGCACCGGCCGCGCGCTCCATGGCACGTCCGGGCGTTTGTGCGCGGGGCCCCCGGCATGCGGTGGGCCTTCGCGTTGTTCAAGACTGTAACCGAAGGCCCGGGGGGTTGAGACAGCCGTCCGAAGCGCGAGATGGATCACATAACCGTCCAAACCACGGACGAAGCAGGGAGTGCCGAGAGTGCTGGAAGAGGTGGAGCGCTGGCTGGGCGACCGCTCCTGGGCCGCCGCCGACCGACCGCTCGACCAGCTGCTCGAACGGAAACGGGCGGCCGGGACCACGGTCAGCGTGGTGCTGCCCGCCCTCGACGAGGAGGCGACGGTCGGGGAGATCGTCGGGGTGATCCGGCGGGAGCTGATCGAGGAGCCGCCGCTGCCGCTGGTCGACGAGCTGCTCGTCGTCGACTCGGGTTCGAGTGATCGTACGGCGGAGGTGGCGGCGAAGGCCGGGGCGCGGGTCGTGCACCGCGACGAGATCCTGCCGCGCGTCCCGGCGCTGCCCGGCAAGGGCGAGGTGCTGTGGCGCTCGCTGCTCGCCACCAGCGGGGACGTGGTCTGCTTCGTCGACGCCGACCTGCGGGACTTCTCCTCCGCCTTCGTCTCCGGCATCGTCGGCCCGCTGCTGACCGACCCGGACGTGCAGTTCGTCAAGGCCATGTACGACCGCCCGCTGGGTCCGGAGTTCGACGGCCCGGACGCGGGCCGCCCGGCCGGCCAGGGCGGCCGGGTGACCGAGCTGGTGGCCCGGCCCCTGCTCAACCTGCACTGGCCGCAGCTGGCCGGTTTCGTGCAGCCGCTCGGCGGCGAGTACGCCGTGCGCCGCTCGCTGCTGGAGCGGCTGCCCTTCCCCGTCGGGTACGGCGTGGAGCTGGGCCTGCTCGTGGACGCGCTGCACACGGTCGGGCTGGACGCGCTGGCCCAGGTGGACGTGGGTGTACGGCGCCACCGCCACCAGGACGGCCAGGCACTGGGCCGGATGGCGGCGGCGATCTACCGGACGGCCCAGGTGCGGCTCTCGCGCGGGCACCTGGTGCGGCCGGAGCTCACCCAGTTCGAGCGCGGTCCGGACGGGTTCGTGCCGCGCACGTACCCGGTGGACACCGAGGAGCGGCCGCCGATGGCCGGGGTCGAGGAGTACGCCGTGCGCCGGGTGGCGTGAGCCGTCCACACGTTTGAGCGAGTGCGGGCGGGGCTAGGTTGGCGACATGGCTTCTCAGGTACTCGTCGCCGCCAACCGCGGCCCCCTCTCGTACGTGCTCGCCGACGACGGCGGCCTCACCGCCCGGCGCGGCGGCGGCGGTCTCGTCTCCGGCCTCTCCTCGGCGCTCGCGGAGCAGCCGGACGCGGTCTGGATCTGTGCGGCGCTGTCGGAGGCGGACCGGGAGGCGGTGCGCCGGGGCGTCTCGGAGCCGGGCGTCCGGATGCTGGACATCGATCCCGACGTGTACGACGACGCGTACAACGGCATCGCGAACTCGGTGCTCTGGTTCACCCACCACCACCTGTACGACGTCCCGCGCGAGCCGGTCTTCGACGCGCGGTTCCGGCGCCGGTGGGACTCGTACGTCGCCTACAACCTGGCCTTCGCCCGGGCCCTGGCCGAGGAGGCCGCCGAGGGCGCCCGCGTCCTCGTGCAGGACTACCACCTGGCGCTGGTGCCCGGACAGCTGCGCGAGCTGCGGCCGGACCTGCGGATCGGGCACTTCACGCACACGCCGTGGGCGGCCCCCGAGTTCCTGGACATGCTCCCGGACGACGTCCGCGGGCAGCTCGTGTGGGGGATGCTCGGGGCGGACCGGCTGGGCTTCCACACCTCGGCCTGGGCGGACAGCTTCCTGGCCGGCGCACGCCGGGACGACGGGCACGGCGTCGCCGAGCCGTGCTCCGCGGCGGGCGCGGACGGCGGGCGGTACGTGCGCAAGAGCCCGGCCGGCCCGGTGCGGCACACCCGGACCGACGTGGCGGTGTACCCGCTGGGCGTGGACGCGGACGAGCTGCGCGCGCTGGCGCACCGGCCGGAGGTCGACGACAGGCTGGCCGGGCTGCGGGCGGAGATCGGCGACCGCAGGGCGATCGTGCGGGTGGACCGCACGGAGCTGTCGAAGAACATCCTGCGCGGGCTGCTGGCCTACCGGGAGCTGCTCACCACCCGGCCGCAGTGGCGGGGCCGGGTGGTGCACCTGGCGTCCGCGTACCCCTCGCGGCAGGACCTGAAGGTCTACCGGGAGTACACGGCGGCGGTGGCCGAGCTGGCCGCGGAGATCAACGCGGAGTTCGGCACGGAGGACTGGGAGCCGGTGCTGGTGTCGGTGAAGGACGACTTCACGCGCTCGCTGGCGGCGTACCGGCTGGCGGACGTGGCGCTGGTGAACCCGGTGCGGGACGGGATGAACCTGGTGGCGAAGGAGATCCCGGTGGTCTCCGAGGCGGGCTGCGCGCTGGTGCTGTCCACCGGGGCGGGGGCGTACGAGGAGCTCGCGAAGGACGCGCTGACGGTGAACGCGTTCGACGTCACGCAGACGGCGCGGGCCCTGCACGAGGCCCTGTCGATGCCCGCGTCGGAGCGCGCGGAGCGCACGAAGCGGCTGGCGGCGGCCGCCACGGCCCTGCCCCCGGCCCGCTGGTTCCGCGCCCAGCTGGACGCCCTGCACCCCTGACGGGCCCCGTCCAGGCCCCGGTGGGGGCCGGGGGCGGTCAGGCCGGCCGGAGGGCCGCGGCCAGGGCGGCCAGGAGGGCGACGACCTCCGCGGGCCCGGCCAGGACGATGTCGGCACGCGCGGCGAGCTCCGGCACCTCGGCGGAGCCGCTGCACACCAGCAGCCCCGGCAGGCCGTCGGCCCGGCGCTTCTCCACGGCGGAGTAGGCCGCGAGGTCGCCGAGGTCGTCGCCCGCGTAGAGGACCGCCTCGGCGCCGGCCTCCTCCAGGAAGCCGGTCAGGGCGACGCCCTTGTCCATGCCCGGGGGCCGCAGCTCCAGGACCGCGCGGCCCGGTTCCACCATCAGCCCGTGCCGTGCGGCGAGCTCGGCCAGCGGTTCGCGCAGGGCCTCGAAGGCGGCCGCGGGGTCGGCGGCGCGTCGCGTGTGGACGGCGAGCGCCCGCCCCTTCTCCTCGATCCAGGTGCCGCGCCAGGCGCCGATCGACTCCAGGAACCCGGGCAGCTCGGCCCGCAGCGCGGCCACCCCGGGGTGCTCGGCGGGGGCGTGGACGCTTCCGGTGACGGCGTCCCAGCGCTCTGCGCCGTAGTGGCCGAGGACCACCAGGTGTTCGAGGCCCGGGACCCCGGCGAAGCCGCCGTAGCGGACGGCGACGCCCGCCGGGCGGCCGGTGACCACGGCGACCGAGGCGACCTCCGGGGCCAGTGCGGCGAGCGCGGGCACGGCTCCGGGGTGGGCCCTGGCCTGGTCGGGGTCCGGGACGATGTCGGCGAGGGTGCCGTCGAAGTCGAGGGCGACCACGGAGCGGCGGGGTGCGCGCAGCAGGGCGTCGAGCCCTTCGCGTCCCGCGGCGGTGACGGGTATCGGCAGGTCGTGCGGACGGGTCCCCATGGGAACGACCCTAACGGCCCCGCCGGGCGACGGCTACGGCGCGGTGCGGGTCCCGCGGGTGGCGGCGGACGTCAGCGGCGCGCGCGCTGGGCCTCGCGGATGCGCCGCAGGCGGTTGACCGTGCCCGGTGCGTGGGCCAGGGCGCGGGGGTCGTCCATGAGGGCGTTGAGCAGCTGGTAGTAGCGGACGGGGGTCATGCCCAGGCCCTCGCGCACCGCCCGCTCCTTGGCACCGGGCCCGGGCCAGGTGCGCGCCTCGTACGCGAGCACGGCGGCCTCGGTGGCCGTCAGCTGCCCCTCGTCCGTCATACGGCCAGGTTAACGCCGGCCGCCGACACGCGGCCGGCCGCCCGGGGGCCGGGCGGCCGCGCCCGGTCAGCGCGGTTCGGCGGCCCGGGCGCCCGTGGCGATCTCCTCCAGGACCTCGGCCGGCCGGCCGCCCGGCTGCACGCTCTTGCCGATCTTCTGCTTGACGTCCTCGCTCACGCCGGCCCAGGACTTCTTGCCCACCGGGTAGAGGCGCGAGTTCGGCAGCGCGAGCAGGAAGGTCTTGAGCTCCGGGGCGGAGCCGTTCGTGCCCGCCTCCATCGCCCGGTAGCCGCTGGTGGTGGCCGGCAGCAGGTCGTACTTGTTGGTGAAGGCGGTCACGTTCTTCGCGTCGAACAGGGTGTCGAGGAACGCGCCGGACTCCTTGCGGTGCCCGTTCTTGAAGGCCATCACCCAGTCGGCGACGCCCATGGCCGGGTGCTCGGTGCCGTCGGCGCTGGGCAGGGCGACCATGCCGAACTCGACGCCCTTCTCCTCGGCCTGCTTGACGAGCGTCGGGTGCCCGTTGAGCATGCCGACCTCGCCGCGGGTGAAGGCGTCGAAGGCGGCTTGGCGGTCCAGCTTGGAGGGCTCGACGGGCCCGGTCAGGCCCTGGCCGACGAGCTTGTCGCGCAGGAACTCCAGGGTCTTGATGTTGTCGGCCGAGTCGATGGCGTAGGCCTCTTCGTTGTCGGTGTAGCCGCCACCGCCCGCCAGCATCCACATCATCGTCTCGGCCTGGGCCTCCTCGCGGCCCAGCGGCACGGCGAAGGGGGTCTTCACGCCGGCGGTCCTGAGCTTCTTCGAGGCCGCCTCCAGCTCCGCCCAGTTCTTCGGCTGCCAGGGCGTCTTGCCGTCCTTGGGGATGACGCCGGCGTCGGCGAGCAGCTTCTCGTTGTAGAAGAGCAGCCGGGTGCTGGCGACGAAGGGCAGCCCGTACTGGATCCGCTTGACCTTGCCCGCGTCCGCGAGGGGCGCCAGGAAGTCGGCCTCGGTCTGGACGGAGAGCAGCTCGTCCGCGGTGTAGAGCTTGCCGGCGGCCGCGTAGTCGGCGTAGGCGCCGATCTGCGCGATGTCGGGCGCCTTGCCGGCCTTGACCATCTCGGCGACCTTGGCGTCGACCTCCGACCAGGAGTAGACGCTGACCTCGACCTTGACGCCGGGGTGGTCCTTCTCGAACGCGGCGGCCAGGTCCTTCCAGTAGCCGGTGGAGGAGTTCTGCGGATTGTCCCCGTAGTCGGCCGCCACGACCCGGAGGGTCACCTCGTTGTTCCCGGCGAGCGTCCCGCAGCCCGTGAGGGCGACGGCGGTCAGGCACAGTGCGGCGCCGGTGGCGGCCAGGCTCAGGTAACGGCGCTTCACAGTTCTCGGTCCACCCCTTGTTGTCCGTACGATCCACGTAAGGTCTACACCACTTTGGCGGCTGTTCCACACCCGGGACGCGGGTCCGTGTCCGGTCCGTGTCCGCTTCGTATCCGGACCAAGGGCCCGGATTTGTATGGCCACTCAACAATCCCGCCCAATGGACTAGACCTTTCCACGTCCAGCACGCGAGACTGTCACCTGTGAAACCCGTGAAACACGTCATCGCCCTCGATGTGGGCGGCACCGGGATGAAGGCCGCCCTGGTCGCCGCCGACGGCACCCTGCTCCACGAAGCGCGCCGCGCCACCGGCCGCGAGCGGGGTCCCGACGCCGTCGTCGAGACGATCCAGGACTTCGCCGCCGAGCTGCTGCGCACCGGCCGGGACCGCTTCGGACAGGCCGCCTCGGCCGCCGGCGTCGCCGTCCCCGGCATCGTCGACGCCGAGAACGGGATCGCCGTCTACGCGGCGAACCTGGGCTGGCGCGACGTCCCCATGCGCGAGCTGCTCGGCAGACGCCTCGGCGGCATCCCGGTGGCCCTCGGCCACGACGTCCGCACGGGCGGGCTCGCCGAAGGCCGCATCGGCGCCGGCCGCGGCGCCGACCGCTTCCTCTTCGTCCCCCTCGGCACCGGCATCGCCGGCGCCATCGGGATCGCCGGCCGCATCGAGGCCGGCGCCCACGGCTACGCGGGCGAGATCGGCCACATCGTCGTCCGCCCCGGCGGCCCGGCCTGCGGCTGCGGCCAGTACGGCTGCCTGGAGACCCTGGCCTCCGCCTCCGCCGTCTCCCGGGCGTGGGCCGCCGCCAGCGGCGACGCCGGGGCCGACGCCGCGCACTGCGCCAAGGCCGTCGAATCGGGCGACGCGCGCGCCCGCGAGGTGTGGCTGGCCGCCGTCGGCGCCCTCGCCGACGGACTGGTCACCGCCATCACCCTGCTGGACCCCCGGACCCTGATCATCGGTGGCGGGCTCGCCGAGGCCGGGGAAACCTTGTTCACACCGCTGCGGGCGGCCGTCGAGGAACGCGTGACGTTCCAGCGGCTCCCCCACATCGTTCCGGCCGCCCTCGGGGACACGGCCGGATGCCTGGGCGCAGGGCTGCTCGCCTGGGACCTACTCGCCACGGAGGTACCGGCCTGATGTCCGGACGCGCACACAGCACCGTTCTCTCCGGCGCCCGGGTGGTGCTGCCCACCGGAACCGTCGCCAACGGTCGGGTCATCGTCGACGGCGACCGCATCGCCGGCAGCGCCCGGGAGGGCGCCGAGGTCCTCGACCTGTCCGGGCACTGGCTCGTCCCCGGCTTCGTGGACATGCACAACCACGGCGGCGGCGGCGCCTCCTTCACCTCCGGCACCGCCGAGGAGGTGCTCCGCGGCGTCCGCACCCACCGCGAGCACGGCACCACCACCCTCGTCGCCTCCACCGTCACCGGGGAACTGGACGAGCTGGCCCGGCGCGCCGGGCTGCTCGCCGAGCTGACCCAGCAGGGCGAGATCGCCGGCATCCACTTCGAGGGGCCGTTCATCAACCCCTGCCGCAAGGGCGCGCACAAGGAGGACCTGCTCCGCGACCCCGACCCGGCCGAGGTCCGCAAGCTGGTCGACGCCGCGCACGGCGCCGCCCGCATGGTCACCCTCGCCACCGAGCTGCCGGGCGGCCTGGACTCCGTACGGCTGCTGGCCGAGCAGGGCGTCATCGCCGCGATCGGGCACACCGACTCCACGTACGAGCAGACCCGCCAGGCCATCGACGCGGGCGCGACCGTGGCCACCCACCTCTACAACGCCATGCCCGGCCTGGAGCACCGCGCCCCCGGCCCGATCGCCGCGCTGCTGGAGGACGAACGGGTCACCGTCGAGCTGATCAACGACGGCACCCACCTGCACCCCGCCGCCCTGGAGCTGGCCTTCCACCACGCGGGCGCGCACCGGGTGGCGCTGATCACCGACGCGATGGACGCGGCCGGCTTCGGCGACGGGACCTACCACCTCGGGCCGCTGGAGGTCGAGGTCAAGGACGGCGTGGCCCGGCTCGTCGAGGGCGGCTCGATCGCCGGCTCGACCCTCACCCTGGACACCGCGTTCAAGCGCTCGGTGACGGTGGACCGGCTGCCCGTGGAGTCCGTGGTCCAGGCGATCTCCGCCAACCCGGCCAAGCTGCTCGGCCTGTACGGCGAGACCGGCTCGCTGGAGGCCGGCAAGTACGCGGACCTGGTCGTGCTGGACGCCTCGTTCGACGTCAAGGGCGTCATGCGGCGCGGCGAATGGATCGTCACCCCGGCGCTCTGAGCGGGCCCCTGACGGGCCGTCGCCGACCGCCCGCGTCCCGTACCGGACGCCGGCGGTCAGCGGCGGTCCGTGAGGGCCATCAGGCTGCACGCGCCGGCCGGCCGGCCCCGCGGGACTGGGCCGGCCCGCTTCCGTTTGGCATGATCCCGGCAGCAACAGACCGGGGGTGCCCATGATCCTGACCGTGACGCTCAACACCGCGCTCGACGTGACGTACCGCGTGCCGCGCCTGCTCCCGCACGCCTCGCACCGGGTCGCGGACGTCGCCGAGCGCCCCGGCGGCAAGGGGCTCAACGTCGCCCGCGTGCTGGCCGCGCTCGGCCACGAGGTGACCGCGACCGGCTTCGCGGGCGGCCGCACCGGCGCCGCCGTCCGCGAACTGCTGCGCGCCGGCTCCCCGGGTGTGGTCGACGCCCTGGCGCCCTGCGCGGGCACCACCCGCCGCACCGTGGCCGTGGTGGACGCCGCCTCCGGCGACACCACGCAGTTCAACGAGCCGGGGCCGCCGATCACCGCGCCGGAGTGGTCGCGCTTCCTGGCCGGCTACGAGTCCCTGCTGGCCGGCGCCCGGGCCGTGGCCCTGTGCGGCTCCCTCCCGCCGGGCGTGCCGGTCGGGGCGTACGCCCTGCTCGTCCGCACGGCCCGCGCCGCCGGCGTCCCGGTGCTCCTGGACACCGGCGGGGAGCCGCTGCGCCGCGGGGTCGCCGCCCGCCCCGACGTGATCAAGCCGAACGCCGCCGAACTGGCCGAGCTCACCGGCTCCCGCGACCCGCTCCCGGCCACCCGCGACGCCCGCCGCCGCGGGGCCCGCGCCGTGGTCGCCTCGCTCGGCCCGGACGGGCTGCTGGCCGCCACCCCCGAGGGCACCTGGCGGGCGGCCCCGCCGCGCGCCCTGGCCGGGAACCCCACCGGGGCCGGCGACTCCGCGGTGGCCGGGCTGCTGTCCGGCCTGGCCGAGGGCCTGGACTGGCCCGCCCGGCTGGCCCGCGCGGTGGCCCTCTCGGCGGCCACCGTCGCCTCCCCGACGGCGGGAGACTTCGACCCCCGCACCTACGAGGAGGTACGGGGGTCGGTGAGGGTGTCGGCCGGCTGAGCCGGACCGCGGCCTCAGCCCTGTTCGAGCCAGAGCTGGTCGAGGTTGACCTCGCACTGATTGCCGGCCTCGCACGAGATCCTGATCGTGTTCGCGCCCTGCTTGAGCTGCACGATCGAGTACGTGTTGGTCCAGCCCTTCGCCCAGTCGCCCTCGGCGGCCTTGGAGAAGTTCTTCATGTTGATCGGCCGGGTCTGCTTCTCGTCGTTGACGGTCAGCGTGGTGCTCGCGTCCTTGCCCGGCACGCCGTAGGTCATCTTCAGCTTGTACGAGCCGGCCTTGGGCACGTCCAGCGACCACGTCGCGGCCGCGCCCTGCTTGTTCAGACCGCCCACGTACTGGCCGCCCGCGCTCTTGGCACCCGGCACCGTGGTCTCCAGGGCCGCGCCGCCCGTCAGCGACATGCCCGCACCGGCGAAGTCCGCCCTGGGCAGCTCGGGCTGCGGCTGCTGCGGGGCGTTGCTCGGGGGCGGGGTGGACGGGTTCTGCGGAGCGGTGGACGGGTTCTGGCCGCCGTCGGCCTTGTCCTCCTTCTCCTTGCCGCCGCCGCCGAAGGCCAGGGCCGCGCCGATGCCGATCGCGACCGCGGCGACCACCGCGACGGCCGCGATGAGCAGCCCCTTGCGGCTGCCGCCGCTGCCGCCGCTGCCGCCGTGCCCGCCCGCGTGCGAGACCGTCTGGGTCTGGTGCTGCGGCGGCTGCGACTGCGGCGGTACGCCGTAGCCCGCGGCCTGGATGGCCTCGGGGGCCTGGTACTGGGCCGGGTAGGGCGGCTGGCCGGGGCCCTGCTGCTGGGGAACCGGGCCGCGCTGGCCGCCGCGGCGGTCGCCGACCGTCCGCACCTGGTGGTGCGAGGTGCGCGGAACGCCCGGCTGTGCGCCCGCATGCCCGCCGGCCGCGGGGCCGGGGTAGCCGTACCCGCCGCCCTGACCGGGCGGGGTGGCTCCGGCGGCCTGGCCGTCCGCGTAGAGATAGCCGAACGGGTCGTCGTCCTCGGGCTTGTTCGCCCCACCGTGCGGGCCGTTGTTCGCGGGCGTCGTCATCGCAGGTCACTCCTTTCGACCCCCGGGAGCCTACCCCGAACAGGTGCACCCACGAGCGGCCTCCCGGCTCAGCCGGCCCGCCGGTGCGCCTTGGAACGCGACCGCTTCTCGATGTACATCCGCTGGTCGGCGGAGCGCAGCACCTCGTCCGCGGACATCCCGCAGCTCGCCCATCCGATGCCGAAACTGGCCCCCACACGCACCGCGCGGCCGTCCACCCGGATCGGCGGGATGATCGCGTTGCGCAGCCGGACCGCGAGGTCGGCGGCGTCCGCGGCGCCCAGCCCGTCGGCCAGGACGACGAATTCGTCACCACCCAGCCGGGCGACGGTGTCACCGTCCCTGACGCAGGTCGTCAGCCGCCGGGCCACCTCGATGAGGACCGCGTCGCCCGTGTGGTGCCCGAACCGGTCGTTGATCGACTTGAAGCCGTCGAGGTCGCAGAAGAGCACCGCGAGCCCCTTCGTCCCGTCGTCGACGTCGGCCGCGGGCGCCACCGTGTGCACGTGGTGGTCGTACGGCCCGTCCGGCCGGCCCGCGGGCACGCCCGCGTACTCGAAGGGCTCGGCGCCGGCGAACCGGTCGGAGCCGTCGGGCTGGAAGCCGTGCTCACCCGCACCGCCCGCGTCCACCCGCACCTCGTGTCCCGGCCCCGGATAGCCGCTGTGCGCCTCGCGCCCCTCGAAGGCGGCGTCCAGGGCCTCGATCGCGGTGGCCCGGACCGACTGCGGGCGCCGGCACAGCCGGGAGCCGAGCCGGGAGCGGAGCTCGGCGCTGTTGGGCAGGCCGGTCAGCGAGTCGTGGCTGGCCCGGTGGGCGAGCTGGAGCTCGTGGCGCTTGCGCTCCTCGATGTCCTCGACGTGGGTGAGCAGGAACCGCGGCCCGTCGGCGGCGTCCGCGACGACCGAGTTGCGCAGCGAGACCCACACGTACGTCCCGTCGCGCCGCCCCAGGCGCAGCTCGGCGCGGCCGCCCTCGGCGGAGGTGCGCAGCAGGGTGCCGATGTCCTCGGGGTGGACCAGGTCGGAGAAGGAGTAGCGGCGCAGCACGGAGGCGGGCCGGCCGAGCAGCCGGCACAGGGCGTCGTTGGTGCGCAGCAGCCGCCCGTGCTGGTCCCCGCCCATCTCGGCGATGGCCATGCCGCTGGGCGCGTATTCGAAGGCCTGGCGGAACGACTCCTCGCTGGCGCGCAGCGCCTGCTGCTCGCGCTCCAGCCGGACCAGGGCCCGCTGCATGTTGGCGCGCAGCCGTGCGTTGCTGATCGCAATCGCCGCCTGGAAGGCGTACATCTGGAGCGCCTCGCGCCCCCACGCCCCGGGGCGGCGCCCGTTGCGCGGTCTGTCCACCGAAATGACACCCAGGAGTTCCCCGCCGGACGCGTACATCGGGGCGTAGAGCCGGTCCTCGGGGTGCCACTCGTCCCGGAAGCGCGGTTCGGGGCCCTCGGTGTGCCACTGGGGGACGTCGTCCTCCATGAGGACCCAGCCCTCGGTGTGCGGGATGAAGCGCAGCCCGTCCCAGTCCTCGCCCATCGTCAGGCGGCGGTCCCAGGAGGGCCGGGAGCCGACCCGGCCGGTGATGAGGGCCTCGGCGGCGGGGTCGCCGGCGAAGGCGGCGACGACCAGATCCCCGTCAGGGCGTACGAGGTTGACACAGGCGAGTTCGTAACCGAGGCCCACGACGATGCCGTCCACGACGGTCTGCAGAGTGTCCGCCAGGCTCCTGGCCGTGTTGAGATCGGCCACCACCCGGTGCAGCTGCCGCAGGGTCGCAAGACGGACGTACGGCTCCGACTCGGTCTCCATTGCTCGCTCTCCCCGAGACCTCGACAGCAACTCCATGTTTGTCATCGGCGTTTCGTTGCGGTGTCCCGTCCACTGAATCACAGTGAGCTGTGCGGCCGGTACACAGGGTCAACAAATCTTGCCGTCTGTGACTCAAGTCACATGAGATGAATATCGGTGCGCGATCGGCCCGACCGGGACTGAGAGCGCTCCCCCGCATTCCCGGGAGCAAACGATACGCCGGGGCCTAGGGCGAGGGGCGGGGACGCGACTCGGGCCACGGCCCGATGTGCTCCGGACGGCGCGGGATTAGCGTTCCCACGTGTCCCAGAAGACCCCCGCACCCACCGCACCCGACCCGACCCCGCATGCTGAGGGAGTGAGCAACGACGAGTTCCGGGCCGCCATGGCCCGGCTGGCGGCGGGCGTGTGCCTGATCACCGCGCACGAGACCCCGCTGACGGCCGACGGCCCGCGCGGCGAGGACGTCGGCATGACGGCCACCGCCTTCCTGTCCGTCTCCCTCGATCCGCCCCTGGTCCTCGTCAGCCTGCGCGAGGGTTCCCGGATGGACGACCTGCTGGCCGAGCAGCCGCTGTGGGCCGTCTCCGTCCTCGCCGACCACCAGGTCCAGATCGCCGGCCGCTTCGCCATGAAGAACCGCATCAGCGACCGGCTGCTCTTCGCCGACCTCCCGTACGTGCGCGGCGAGGCCTCCGGGGCCCCGCTGCTCACCGGCGCGCTGGCCACCCTCGAATGCCGTACGGAGAACCGCGTCGCGGCCGGCGACCACACCCTGGTCGTGGGCCGCGTCCTGACCGCGGGCCTGCCCTCCCCCGACTCCCCGCCCCTGACCTACTTCCGCGGCAAGTACCGGCACCTGGGCCGGTAGCGGCGCACCGGCGGACGGCGGGGTCACCGCTCCGCGCGGATCACCGGCTCGGCGCGCGGATCACCGGTCGGCGCGGATCACCGGCCGGCGCGGGTCACCAGTCGCGGCCGGTGCGGCCGCGCTTGGTCTCGGCCCTGGCCTTCTTCTCGCGCAGCCGGCGCTCGTTGATCCCCCGCGGGATCTTCGTCGCCCTGCGCTGCTTCGGCGGCGGCGCCGTCGCCTCGGCCAGCAGCGACGCCAGCCGGACCAGCGCCATCTCGCGGTTGCGCAGCTGCGAGCGGTGCTCCGAGGCCCGGACCGTCACCACCCCGTCGACCAGCCGCGCAGCGAGCCGCTCCAGCGCCCGCTCCTTCCACACCTCGGGCAGCGCCTTCGTCGCGCCCAGGTCGAAGAGCAGCTCCGCGCGGGAGTCGGAGGTGTTCACGTGCTGCCCGCCCGGCCCCGAGGACCGCGAGAAGCGCCAGGCGAGCTCCGCCTCGGGGAGCACGACCGAACCGCGGATGACATAGGGACCAGGCATGCCCCCATGATCCGTGCCCGCGCCCGCGCCGTCACCCTCATTTCACTCCCGGGAACCCGGCAGGCCCCTCCTCGCGTTAGAGGGGGCAGCGGTACTTTGACCGCCTGTACGTGCATGTTGGATGAGGAAAGGGACATTCCCATGGCTGTCAGCCTGTCCAAGGGCGGCAACGTCTCGCTCTCGAAGGAGGCCCCCGGCCTCGCTGCCGTCACGGTCGGCCTCGGCTGGGACACCCGCACCACCACCGGTGTCGACTTCGACCTCGACGCTTCCGCCATCGCCGTCAACGCGACCGGCAAGGTCGTCTCCGACGGCCACTTCGTCTTCTTCAACAACAAGTCCACCCCGGACCAGACCATCGTCCACACCGGTGACAACCGCACCGGCGAGGGCGCGGGCGACGACGAGGCCATCAACGTCAACCTCGCCGGCCTCCCGGCCGACGTCGACAAGATCGTCTTCCCGGTCTCCATCTACGACGCCGAGTCCCGCAGCCAGAACTTCGGCCAGGTCCGCAACGCGTACATCCGCGTCGTGAACCAGGCCGGCGGCTCCGAGATCGCGCGCTACGACCTCTCCGAGGACGCGGCGACCGAGACCGCCATGGTCTTCGGCGAGCTCTACCGCAACGGCACCGAGTGGAAGTTCCGCGCGGTCGGCCAGGGCTACGCCTCGGGCCTCACCGGCATCGCCCAGGACTTCGGCGTCAACGTCTGATCCGGACGTCCGCGCCGGACCCGGCCCCGTCGCCCCCTCCGGTGGCGTCGGCGTCGGCGTCCGCATCCGGCGCCCCGCGCCGGTCCCGCCCCGGCGGGACCGGCGCGTGCACGGCGCCGGTGTCCGCCGCGCGGCGGACACCGGCGCCGTCGAAGCCCCCTCCCGGCCGTCCGGGGAGGGGGCTTCACTAACGTTCGGCGGGTGATCCTCGAACCGTTCGTCCCCCATGACGGCGCCCTGCCCGGTCCGGTCCTCACCGAGATCGCCGCGCTCCACGCCTCGAACCAGGCCTTCTTCGAACTCAGCGGCGACTTCCCCGACCCCGCCCGCATCACCGTCGAACAGGTCGCGGCCTCCCTCGCCGACGAACTCTCCCGGGACGGCTCCGAGGTCTTCCTCGCCCGTTCCGCCGGCCGGCTCGTCGGCCTCGCCGCCACCCTCGCCCACCACCCCGACCCGGGCTCCGACGACCCGGACCCGTGGATCGGGCTGCTGCTCGTCGACGCCTCGCAGCACCGGCGCGGCCACGGTCGCGCCGTAGCCGCCCTGATCGAGGAGCACTTCCGCGCCGCCGGCCGGACCGGGCTGCGGCTGGCCGTGCTGGACGACAACCCGCGGGCCCTCGCCTTCTGGCGCGCCCAGGGCTACACCGAGCTGCGCCGGGCCGCGAACCTCGACCGGGGCCGCGCCTGCACGGTCCTGCGCAAACCGCTCACCGCCCCGTAGCGCAGGGTCCCCCTACGCGCCCGGCCGGTCCTCCCCGTACAGCCAGACGTCCCACACCTTCTTCAGGTCGCGGCCCGTCCGCTCCTGCGCGTACGCGGTGAAGTCGGCCGTGGCCGCGTTGCCGTGCCGGTGGTCGTCGGCCCAGCCGCGCAGCAGGTCGAAGAAGGCCGCGTCCCCGACCTCCTGCCGTACGCGGTGCAGCACCATCGCACCGCGGTAGTACACCGGGTTCCCCGAGATGTCCTGCGGCCCGGGCGGATCGGCCGGCGGGAAGGCGTCCCAGTCGGAGTCCGCCTGCTCGTCGACAGCGGTGTCACCGTCCAGGAAGGCCCGGAACTCCTCCTGCGCCGTCGGCCCGCCGTGCTCCTCGGTCCACAGCCACTCCGCGTAGGTGGCGAAGCCCTCGTTGAGCCACATGTCCTTCCAGGACTTCGGCGACACCGAGTCGCCGAACCACTGGTGGGCGAGCTCGTGCACGAGCAGTTCCTCGCTGCCCGGCGCCCCGGGGAAGACGGGCCTGGTCTGCGTCTCCAGCGCGTACTCCAGGGTCCCGGACGGCAGCACGATCGCCCCCGCCGACCCGAAGGGGTACGGGCCGAAGCGGCCGGCGGCCCAGTCCACCATCTCCGGCAGCCGCGCCAAGGCCCGCTCGCCCTGCTCCGCCGCGGCCGGCTCCACCGCGCTGTAGAGGGGGACCCCGCCGGGCGTGCGCCCCGTCGTCACCTTGTACTTGCCGACGACGGCGGTCGCCAGATAGCTCGCCATCGGCTCCGGGCTGTGCCAGGCGAAGGCGGTACGGCCGCCGCCGGCCGGGGTGCGGGAGCGCAGCTCGCCGTTGGACACGGCCTCGTAGCCGTCCGGGACGGTCAGCGTGATGTCGTACGCGGCCTTGTCGCTCGGGTGGTGGTTGCCGGGGAACCAGCTCATGGAGCCGACCGGCTCGCCGACGCCGACCGCGCCGTCCTTCGTGGTGATCCAGCCCTCCGTGGACCCGTCGGGGTCGGTGAGCGGCTTCGGACGGCCGCTGTACACGACCTCCGTGCGGAACACCTCGCCCTTCTTCAGGTCCTCGGCCGGGCGCACCGTCAGCTCGTTGCCGCTGCGGTTGTACCGGGCGCCCGCGTACGCGCCGGCGCCCCCGTCTCCGCCCGCGCCCCGCACCCGCACGCTGTCGACGCGCAGCCCGCTCAGGTCGAGGTTGAACGAGCTGAGCCCCTGCTCGGCCCGGGCGGTGATCACGGCCTTGCCGCGCAGCCGGCCGCCGGCCGGGTCGTAGTCCAGGTCCAGGGCGTAGTGCTCGACCTCGTAACCGCCGTTGCCCGCCTTCGGGAAGTACGGGTCGCGCAGCCCGGACGCACCGGGCCGCCCCTGCACGGTGCTGCCCGTACACGCCGTGGTGAGGGCGAGCAGGGCGGCAGCGGCGGGGGCGGCGAGGCGGGTGAGGGCGCGTGGATCCACGCGCCCGATCCTAAGCGGAGGCCGCTCGGCTCCCGGGCCGCGCGGGATCCCCCGTACTACTTGTCCAGCGCGTCCGCGCCGGCCTTGGCGAACTTCTCGTCCAGGTCGCCGCTGGGGGCGCCGGCCACACCGATGCCGGCGACCGGGGCGCCCTTGGCCTGCACCGGGGTGCCGCCGGCGAGGAACAGGGTGCCGGGGATGTCCTTCAGGTTCGGAGTCTGGGCGAGACGGCCCGCGAGCACCGAGGTCGGGGCGTTCCAGGACACGGCGGTGAAGGCCTTGCGCTCCGCCGACTCGTAGGACTGCGGGCCGGCGCCGTCGCCGCGCAGGGTCACGATGGTGTTGCCGTTGCGGTCCACGACCGCGACCGTCACCTTCTGGTTCTCCTTCTCGGCCGCCTCCAGCGCGGCGCGGGCGGCACGGGTGGCGGCGTCGACCGTGAGGTGCGTGGAGGTGGTGAAGTTCCGGTCCTGGTCCTTCTTCGCCGCGGCGGCCGCCGGAGCGGCAGCCGGGGCGGCACTGGCGCTGGCGGTGACGGCGCCGAAGGTCCCGGCGCCGAGGACGACGGCGAGGGCGGTACCGGTGAGGACGCGGGTACGGGTGTTCATCTCTGCTCCTGAGAACGGTGGCACGGGGCGGGCGGCATCGGGCGGGGCCTCCCGCTGCGGTGGTGCTGAGCGGGCCGGCTCCTTCACTGCTCCAAGCCTGGCCCCGCCCCGCCCGCCACCCCGTCCCCGTACCGGCTCCCGCCACCGACCGCACCGGTTGACCCCGCCGTCAACCGATCGGCCGATGCGCCACCCCCCACCCCCTTGTTGGCTGTCCCCGAACCCCCGCCCTCCCGACCGAACCCGCACCACCGAATCCCCCACCGCGAACGGCCCGGGACGGGGTCGCGACCCCCACCGCACCAACGCCCACCCGTCCGACCACCCCACCCCACCCCGCCCGGCCGCAGCCCCGCATCGTCCAGCCCACCGACGCGGGACCGGGGCGCAGCGCCCCGCGAACGCCGCCGCACCGGCGCCCTCACGCCCCGCCCGCCGCGCAGCGACCCGGCAGGATGGGAGTGCCGCACCATCCACCCCAGGAGCACCCCGTGAGCCACCCCCCACCGCGGAGACCGGACACCCGCACCCTGGCCACCGTCACGCACGCGGCGTTCTTCCTGCTCCTCGGCGCGTCCCTGGCCCGGTTCCTCCTCCGCCACCCCGGCGAACCCCGCACCCCGTGGATCATCGCCCTCAGCATCACCCTGGCCCTGCTGTACGTCCTCGGCCCCGCCGTGGGCGTCACCCCGCCCCCCGGGCCCCGCCGCCCCGCCACGGCCCACCCCGCCCCCGAGGCACCGGCGCCCACGGCGCCCCCGGCCCCCTCCCCCGGCCGCCTGCTCTGGCTCGGCCTGGTCGTCGCCACCTGGGTGGTCCTGGTCGTGCTCGCGCCCAGCTTCGCCTGGTGCGCCGTACCGCTCTTCTACACCGCCCTGCGGATCCTGCCCCCGCGCGCCGCCGTCGTCCTCGTCGCCCTCCTCACCGTCTTCGTCGTCACCGCCCAGCTCCAGCTCGCCACCGCCTTCGACCCCAACCTGCTCCTCGCCCCGCCCGCCGTCGCCGCCCTCGCCACCGCCGTCTTCGTCCACACCGAACGCCAGGCCCAGGCACAGCGCGCGCTGATCGACGACCTCATCCGTACCCGCCGCGAACTGGCCGCCACCGAACGCCGCGAAGGCACCCTCGCCGAACGGCAGCGGCTGTCCATGGAGATCCACGACACCCTCGCCCAGAACCTCTCCAGCCAGCGGATGCTGCTCCAGGCCGCCGACCGCACCTGGGACACCGACCCCGCCACCGCCCGCGCGCACGTCCGTACCGCCACCGGCATCGCCGCACGCGGCCTCGCCGAGGCCCGCCGCCTCGTCCACGACCTGGCCCCGGCCGAACTCGCCGGCGGCGCCGGCCTCGCCGACGCCCTGCGCGCCCTGGACGCCGGCCCGGACGTCACGGTCCGCTTCCACCTCGAAGGCGCCCCGGTCCCACTGCCCGACCGCGTCCAGTCGGCCCTGCTGCGCATCGCGCAGGGAGCGCTGGCCAACGTCCGCGAACACTCCGGAGCCCGGACCGCCGCCCTCACCCTCAGCTTCCTCGGCGACCAGGTCGTCCTGGACGTCGCCGACGACGGCCACGGCTTCCCCGAACCCGCCACCGCCACCAGTACGGCCACCGGCACCGGCACCGCCGACCCCCGCACCAGCGCCCCCGCACGCGGCCACGGCCTCCCGGCGATGCGCGCCCGCGTACGCCAGCTCGGCGGCACCCTGACCCTCGAATCCACGCCCGGCGAAGGCACCGTCCTCTCCGCGGCCGTCCCCCTGGAGCCCACCGGATGACGACGATCCTTCTCTGCGACGACCACGTCGTGGTCCGCGCCGGCCTGCTGGCCCTCCTCGGCAGCGAGCCCGACATCGAGGTCGTCGGCGAGGCGGGCAGCGGCGAGGAGGCGGTCGCCCTGACCGCCAAGCTCCGGCCCGACGTGGTCCTCATGGACCTCCAGCTGGGCGAGGGCATCGACGGCGTCGAAGCCACCCGCCGCATCACGGCCCTGCCCGAACCCCCGCACGTCCTGGTCCTCACCACGTACGACACCGACGCGGACATCACCCGTGCCATCGGCGCCGGCGCGACCGGCTACCTCCTCAAGGCGGAACGCCCCGAGGAGCTGTTCGCCGCGATCCACTCGGCCGCCCAGGGCCGCACCACCCTCTCCGCACCGGTGGCCAGCCGTGTGATGGCCCACATGCGCGGAACGCGCCCCACCCTCACCGACCGGGAGCTGGACATCCTGGGCCAGCTGGCCCGCGGCCTCGGCAACCGCGACATCGCCCGGGCCCTGTTCATCAGCGAGGCCACGGTCAAGACCCACCTGGGCCGCATCTACGACAAGCTCGGCGTCGACACCCGGGCCGGCGCGGTCGCGGTGGCCAAGGAGCAACGCCTCCTCCCCTGACCGGACGGCCCCCGACCCGTGACACCATCGGGTACGTGCTCGACATCGGCTACTCCCTCTCCCGGCGCTTCCCGGACCCCCCGCAGACCGACTACCGCTCGGCGGACGTCCACACCCTGCGCCACGACCTGTTCTGCGGGGACGTCTACCTCGCCGACACCCGCGCGGACCGGGAAGTGTCCACAGCCTGGGGATGGGTGCCCGTACTGGACTTCGCCTGGGCGCTGTGCGACATCCTCGAACGGATCGACCAGGACCCCCGCGGCAACCGCTCGGCCCACCGGCAGCAGGCCGAGCTCGACTTCACCGAATCCACGGACCGGATGCTCTTCGAGCGCCGCTTCGGCTGGGTCGACGTCGAGGCCGACTGGATGCCGCCCGAGGAAGCCCCGCTGACCTTCAGCCACCGGCTGCTGCGCCGCGAGGCCCGCGACTTCCTGCACGACCTCATCGCGGACCTGATCGACATGCACGAGGGCCTCGCCGACAACCCGGCCATCTGGACCCTCCAATCCCGCTACCCCCGAGTCCCGGCCTGACCCCTACGACCGGTGGTGACCGGTCCGGGGCCGGCCGTACGTGTGCCCGGGCGGGGCCGGCCGTGCGTGTGCCCGGGCGGGGCCGGGGTGCGTGTGCCCGGGCGGGGCCGGTAAGGGGCGGGGGCACGGGGCCGCCGGGGGGTGTCTCCTCGGCTTGCGGACCTGAGCGGAACCGGCATGCACCCCGGCGCTTCGTCCGCTTCGCCTGCGGGGACACCCCCCCCCCACCGTCCCCACACCCCCGCCGGGCCCGGCCCCTCACCCCCACTTCAAGGCCCCATGAACAACCGCGGGGGGGGTAGACCCCGAACCAACCACCAGGCCCGGCTCACGGACGAGGTCACGCCCAGGTCATGTACGAGCGGCCCCGGTTCTGCCGGGTACGGGGCCGTGGGGTGGGGACCCTGCGGGGGCTCCCCGCAGGCGAAGCGGACGAAGCGCCGACCCGCGTACCGGTACGGCACAGGTCCGCCAGCCGAGGAGAGCCCCCGGAGGGGTACCACCCCACCCGAAGCCACCGCCGCGCACCACCCCCGCCGGAGGCACCCGGCAGGGCCGCCGAAGCCACCACCCCGCACCCCCGCTGAACCGCCCACCCCGGCCCGAGGCGCCCACGCCGGACCGGCACCACCCACCCGCCCGCCCACCCGTCCGGCAGGACTACAGCACCCTGATCCCCAGCTGCGCAGCCAACGCCGGTGCCAAGTCGAAGAGTTGGGCCGGGCTGATCACCGCCCCGGACAGCGCGTCCACCCCGCGGGCGATCCCCAGCTCGGTGGCCTCCCGCAGGTCCACGTCCGCCATCCGGACCCCGCCGAAGTCCGCCCCCCGCAGCACGCAGTCCCGGAACTCCACCCGCTCCAGCACCGCGCCCGCGAAGTCCGGCTCCACCAGCACGCACGCCTCGAACACCACGTCCTTGAGCCGCGCCTTCCGCAGGTTCAGGTAGTCGATCTTGCCCCCGCGCACCACCACCCGCTCCAGCACCGCCCCGTGCATCTGCACCCCGCCCAGTCGCGCGTCCACCACCTCCACGTCCCGCAGCGAGGCCTCCGCGAGGTCCGTCCCCACGCCGCGGACCCCCTCCAGGACCGAGTCCATGAACCGCGCCCGCCCCAGCCCGGCCTCGTCCAGCGCGCAGCGCCGCAGCGCGCAGTCCATGAACCGCGCCCCCGTCCCCTCCTGCCCCGCCAGGTCCAGGTCCGCGAACTCCAGCCCGTCGTAGTCCCCGTCCGGCTCCAGCCCGCCCCCGTCCCACGCCGTCAGCTCCGGCAGCCGCACCTCGGCCCGCCGCACCGCCTTCACCGTCCCCTGCCGCCCCGATCCCCGCTGCCCCCGCCGCGCCTGCTCTCCGCTCCGTACCATCCCCCCATCCTGACGCAGCCCACCGACAACGCCCCGCCCCCACCTCCTTGACCTCAATCCCACCGGAGATCGCACGCTGACCCCGTGCCCACCGCCAAACCCACCCCACACACCCACCCGCAAACGCCCCACACGCCGCCCACACCCCATGCACGCCGTCCGCCTCCACGCCTTCGGCCCCGCCGAGAACCTCACCTACGAGATCGTCCCCACCCCCGTCCCCGCCGCCGGCGTGCACCTCCTCGACACCGTCCTGCGCCAGGGCGTCCGCGGCCCCGGCACGGCCCTCCCGGACCTGCCCACCGTTCCCGGCCGCGAAGTCGCCGGCACCGTCGACGCCCTCGGCCCCGGCACCGACCCGGCCTGGCTCGGCCGCCGCGTCGTCGTCCACCTCGGCTTCGCCCCCGGCGCCCACCACATCGTCTTCGGCTGGTCCGCCGGCCCGCTCACCCTCACCGACGTGGTGGAACTGGTCGAGGACACCGGCGTCCGGTTCGTCTCCCCGAAGGACAAGCTGGACTCCGCCAATCCCGGCTGGTCACCCTGGCCTCGTTCCTCGCAGAGCAGGCGAAGGAAGAAGCCAACAACATCCAGATCCGCGTCTCCGCCCGCCGACTCCGGGACCGCGAGAAGGGACGCTGGATCAAGGAGCGCCCGTTCGGCTTCGTCGTCAACAGCGACCGGTGCCTGGATTCCCACCCCGTGGAGGCGAAGATCGTCCGGAGCATGGTGGAGGAGTTCTCGGCGGGCGGCACCCTACGGGGCATAGCCGTACGCCTGACGGCCGACAACGTCGTCGCAGCCAACCTGGCCCCCTGCCCCCCGTCGTGCCCGGGGAGCAGCGGCCCTGTTGCGTCCGTCCCGAGAATCATCGCGAATCACGCAGGACAGGGAGGCTGCGCCCGTCCCATCCTGGTCGGGACTTGTCCGCTGGTGGGAGGGGAACGGCCATGGCACGGCGACTCCGGTTCATCGGTACCAACTCCGGCAACGACGGATGCCCGACCCTGTACGAGGACCTCGACACCGGGGAGGTTCTGGTCCAGGGCGACGCCGTGGCCGACCCCCACGACGTGGCGCAGTTCCGGAACGTCAAGGAGGGGGAGGGGTTCGTGGTCGTCCCGCGCGTGCTCCTGGCCGACTTCGCGCCCCGGGACGCGGAAAGGACTCCCGTGCTGATCGGCTTCGAGGAGTTCGCCGGGATGTTCCGGACCTTCGTGCACACGGCTTGGCGCCTGGAGACCCGGCGTCGCTACCAGTCGGACGAGGAGACCGAGACCTACCAGCGGTTCGCCCGGGGCGAGGACGCCGGCTGGGACCTGAACGACCCCTGGTGCGCGTCCCGGCGGGAACAGTCCGCCCTGGGGAAGCGTTTCGAGCGGGTGCGGATCGCCGACAACCCGCCCACCCCCGGTCAGCGCTACCTGCTCGGCAATGCCCGCCGCAACAGCGCGGTGGGCGAGGACATCCGCAACCTGTGGCGCTCCGAGGCGGAAGCCCTACAACTCCCCGACACAGACTTCTGGCTCTTCGACTCCCGGGTGATCGCACGGCTCCACTTCGATGATGACGACGTGATGACCGGCGTCGAGCTGGTCACAGACCCCGTCGAGGTGGCCCGCGCGTGCCAGGTCCGGGACGCCGCGTGGCACTACGCCGTCCCGTACGAGACCTTCGCGGAACAGGTGCCGTCCGCCGAGTGAGCACCGACTTCCAACAAGCACGAGTCGCCCTCGGTGCGCGGCTGCGCGAGCTGCGCACCGATCGGCGCCTCACCGGCCGCCAGTTGGCGGTCCTGCTCGGCTGGACCCAGTCCAAAGTCAGCAAGCTGGAGACAGGCCGCCAGACCGCAACGGCGGACGACCTGCTGGCGTGGGCCGACGCCACCGACCATCCGCAGGCGGCGGAGGAGCTGATCACCCGGCTCCGGAGCCTGGAGTCTCGGTCCCGCGCGTGGCGCAGACAGCTCGCAGCGGGCCACAAGCCGGTACAGGACACGCTGACGGCCGAGTACGAGCGCACGAGGACGTTCCACGTCTGGCAGGGCTCCACCATCGTGGGCATGCTCCAGACCGCCGAGTACGCCCGCCACGTCTTCACCCGTTACGCCGACCTCCACCGGTCCGTCCGGGACACGGAGGAGGCCGTACGGGCCCGCGTGAAGCGCCAGGAGATGCTGTACCGGCCGGGGCGCACGTTCCACATCGTGATGTGGGAGGCCGCGCTCCGGGCGCTCGTGTGCCCTCCTCCCGTGCTGGCCGCCCAGCTCGACCGCCTGGCGGGCGTCCTCGGGCTGGACACCGTCTCCCTGGGCATCGTCCCGTTCGGCGCCTCCCTGAAGATCCCGCCGGCCAACGGGTTCTGGCTGTACGACGACCGCCTGGTGATCGCGGAGGACTGGCACGCGGAACTCTGGCTGGACGACGCGGACAGCGTGGGCGTGTACCGGAAGGTCTGGCAGGCGCTCTCCGATTCCGCGGTCTACGGCGCGGACGCCCACCGCGTGATCGCCCGTGCCCGACGGGCGCTCGACACCGTCTGAGAATCCCCCGGAAGATCACGGACCAGCCCGAGAATCCCGGCGAATCAGCCCCCACAGGGCCCGGCGACCAGCCCTAGCGTCCCTCCCATGGACAGCTCGCACGAACTGGAGACAGTGACCCCGAGCACGGTCGTGGAGTCGCTGCGCGAATCGCTGATGGCCGCTGGAATCGTTCTCCCCTCGTTGGGCATCGACCCGGCGCCACCCCGCCCGGGGCTGGTGAGGCTGGGCAGTGTCCGCCCCGATGTCGCCCTGAAGCTGGCGCAGGTCGTGAAGCGGAGGCACTCATGACCACTCGCGACTACCAAGAGAGCCGTACGGAACGCGGCTGGGTGCGGTTCGAGGGCCCGGACCTGAGCCCCGGCAACGCCTTGAAATGGCGTCCGCGCGAGTGCGGACAGCCGGTATGCCCTGAGTACCGCCCTGCCACGGGCAGCACCCAACGACTGAACGCCAGGGTGACCGAAGCGAACCGGCGGAGTCGGGGGACCGCGCAGTGAGCACCGACCTTCGGGACTCCGCGAAAGGGCCGCCCAGCTTTCGCACCACCTGACCCCCGGGAGCCCCCTCCTGGAGTTCCTGGCGGAGGCCGGAGAGCAACAGATGCAGGCCGCATCGCGGGGCGGGTCGGCCCTCACCCCCACAAACTCCGCCCCGGTGACCGGTACACCGTTCAGCCGGGGCGGCCCACAGCACCACCCATCCCTCACGAGAAGGAGCACGTTCATGGGCGGACAGCACGGCGGAGGCAGCGGATCGGGCCAGGGCGGAAGCCAGCAGGACGACGGCCAGTCGGGCGCCGGGCACGGGGGCAGCGGCTCGGAGGGCCAGGACTCCGGCCACAGTGACACGAAGGGCAGCGGCACCAAGTGACCGAACGCGCCACGACGGAGGCCGGCCCCCAGGGGTTGGCCTCCCGGCTCATGGACTCCGGGGCCCTGACCTCCGACTGGCTCCCCGCCTACCAAGCCGTGCTCCGGGAGTCGTTCGTCCCGGATGTGATCTGGCCCGGAGTCGGCCCGGCCGACGGCGGACCGGTGGCGGGCATCGACCGCCGGACCGACCCTGAGGGATGGTTCCGCACGGTCTACTCCGACACCTCCCTGACCACCCAGTGGGACGACGGCACCCACACCGGAACCTACAGGGGCAACATCCCGACGTGCAGCAACTCCCAGCCCACCATGGTGTTCTCCATGCTCGCGGCCTTGGACGTCCAACCGGGCTGCAAGGTCCTGGAAGTAGGTACGGGGACCGGCTGGAACGCGGCGCTGCTGTCCGAACGGGTCGGCTGCGACCACGTCACCACCATCGAGTTCGACCCGGAGAACGCGGCGACGGCCCGAGCCCGCCTGGACGCCGCCGGCTACCACCCGGTGGCCATCGTCGGAGACGGCTCACAGGGCTGGCCCGGACGCGCCCCGTACGACCGTGTGCTGATCACGGCGTCCCTCCGGGAGATCCCGGCGGACATCATCCGGCAGACCCGGCCCGGCGGGATCATCGTCTCCCCGTACGCCACGGAGTACGGCGGGGAGGCCGTGGTCCGCCTGACCGTCCAGGAGGACGGAAGCGCGTCCGGCCCGTTCGTCGGCTCCTCCGCCTTCATGCGCCTCCGGCAGCAACGCGCCTACCGGACACACGTGAAGACCTACCTGGGCGGGAAGCCGTGGCCGGCCGATGGCCGCCGGACGACCACCTCACTCTCCCCGGAGGACGCGGCCGACTGGCTCCCCATGTTCGTCATCGGACTCCAGACCCAGGGGATGTTCCCCTACCCGGAGAAGCTCGAAGGCGGCCGCTACACCCTCTGGCTCCGGGACACCCAGGTCACTTCCTGGGCGTCGATCGACTTCGTTCCCGGCGCGGAGGAGTTCGAGGTCCACCACTCCGGGCCCCGGGAGCTTTGGAGCGAAGTCACCGCCGCCCACGCCTGGTGGGACGACCAGGGCCGCCCGGAATTCGAGCGGTTCGGACTCACCGTGCGCCCCGACGGCACCACCTTGGCCTGGCTCGACTCCCCGGAGCACCCGGTCCCCGCCGTCGGATAGGCGGAGACCGCACCCGCCCGGTACCGCCTTCCCGCGGCACCGGGCGGGCCCCGACGGCTACTCCGTCCCGCTGCCAAGCTTTCGCAGCGCGTCGTCCATCAGCCGGTACACCGACCACTCCTCCTGCGGCCGGGCGCCCAGGGCCTCGTAGAACGCGATGGTCGGCGCGTTCCAGCGCAACACCGACCACTCCAGCCGCTCGTACCCCCGCTCCACGCACGTCCGCGCCAGCTCGGCCAGCAGCGCCTTGCCGTGGCCGCCCCCGCGCACGCCCGGCCGTACGTACAGGTCCTCCAGGTAGATCCCGTGCACCCCGCGCCACGTCGAGAAGCTCAGGAACCACAGCGCGAACCCGACCACCTCCCCCTCGTCGCTCTCCGCCACGTGCGCGAACACCGCCGGCCGCGCCCCGAACAGCGCCTCGCGCAACTGCTCCTCGGTGGCCCGGGCCTCGTGCGGCACCTTCTCGTACGTGGCGAGCTCGCGGATCATGTCCCGGATGACGGGGACGTCGGTGATGTCAGCGCTACGGATCATGCCCCCACCCTAGGCAGCCCCGCCCGACCCCCCGCGGGGCCCTCGCTCCCGCACCGCATCCGCACCGCCCCCGTCCGAACCCCGGAACACACAGCCGTCGCACCCAGCCGTCCCACGCACCAGGAGTACGCACCCGGGGCACGCACCGGGGCACGCCGGAGCGCACAACCGAAGCGCACACACCGCCGGAGCGCACAACCGGCCACCGCGTACCGGGCCGCCACGCTCCACAGGGCGCGCCCTACGAACCCCGTCGCCCCATCAGCCGCTCCGCCAACACCAGTTGCTCCTCCAACCGCACCGCTCCACCCGCACCCGCGCCCAGACCCCCGCCCCCGCCCGGGGCCTCGGCGTCCGCCACGTCCCACAGGCAGTTCTGCAGCACCCGCCCCAGCGTCCACGCGCGCGCCCGTTCGCGGTCCAGCCCCAGCACCTCCGTCATCAGGTCGAACCGCCACCGCACCTCCCCCGCGGCGAAGCCGTTCGCGAGGGCCGGCAGCAGCTCGAACCCGGGATCCCCGGCCAGCGGCTTCGGGTCGATCGCCAGCCACCGCGCCCGCCCGTCGGGCCCGCCGCCCAGCACGTTGTCGTGGTGCAGGTCCCAGTGCAGCAGCCGGTCCCCCGGCTCACCGGCCACCTCCGCCAGCGCCGCCGCGCAGTCCCGCAGCACCCGCCGGTCGCGCCCGTCCGCCAGCCGTCCCAGCGCCCGCGGTACGTCCGCCAGCAACCCGGCCGCCATCGGGCCCAGCCCGCGCATCCCGGCCGGTGCCGGTGCGGCCGACAGCCGTGCCAGCAGCTCCGCCACCACCCGTACCGCCGCACGCGGGTCCCGACCGGCGAGCCCCGACAAGTGCCGCCCCTCGTCGAGCCGTTCCAGCAGCATCGCGCCGGTCAGCCGGTCGTGGCGCAGCAGCCGTACCGCCCCGTCCCCGTCCCAGACCCGCAGCGCGACCGGCTCCCCCACGCTCTCCTCGTCCACCAGCTGCAACTTCAGCACCCCCCGTGCGCCGTCCGCGCATTCCACCGGCAGCACCAGCGCCGTCACCCCGTGCATCGCCGGCCCCGTACGCCGCAGTTCCCACTGCTCCACCATCCGTCCCGCGAGGGCCGGCAGCCCCGCGACGAACTCCCGCCCGGCAGCGCCGTTGAACCTGACCTGCGCCTCTACCAACCCCACCGGAACCTCGACCATCCCCCGACCGTACGGCCCCCGGCGGCCCCCGCACCCCACCCCGCCGCGCACCACCCGCCCCACGGCACCATCGCGCCGCACGCCCCAAGCCCCAAGCCCCAAGCCCCCACGAAGCCGTACACCTCACCGCCCGCGCACCAGCCCACCCGCACGCCCCCGCTCACCCCCACGCGCCCGCCCCCACCCGACTGCCCCACCCCTCACAGGGGTAGCCCCACCGCGCACCCGCCCCCAACACCACACCCACCCCCACACCCGAGGGAACCGACACGACATGCCCCCGACCGAGCGCTACCGCACCGCCTGGGACGGCTACTGGGAAGCCAGTTCCGGTGCCCCCGGCGAACCCTTCTGGGACGCCGACCCCGCCCTCACCGCCGCCCGCGACCTCACCCTTCTGACCCCGCACGCCGACCCCGCCCTGCCCATCGTCGACCTCGGCTGCGGCAACGGCACCCAGACCCGCTACCTGGCCACCCGCTTCGCCCGCGCCGTCGGCGTCGACCTCTCCCACGCGGCCGTCGCCCACGCCCGCCGCTCCGACCCCGCCGGCTCGGCCGCCTACGAACAGCTCGACCTCTCCGACCCGGAAGGGGCCCGCGCCCTCCACGCCCGCCTCGGCGACACCAACGCGTACATGCGCGCCGTCCTCCACCAGAGCGACCCCGCCGACCGTCCCGGCGTCGTCGCCACCCTCGCCACCCTCCTCGGCACCCGTGGCCGCGCCCTCGTCCTCGAACCCACCGGCGAGGCCAAGACCGTCATCCGCTCCGTCGCCGAACGGCCCGGCGGCCCCAGCGCCAAGCTCCGCAGCGTCTTCACGCACGACCTGCGCCCCGGCGAGGTGGCCGAGGGCGAGATCGCCGCCCTGCTGCGCGGCGCCGGCCTGGACATCGCGGACGAAGGCGCCCTCACGCTCGCCATGAGCGAGACCCACGCCGACGGCACCCCCGTCGCCCTCCCGGCCCGCTGGTACCTGGCCGCCCCCACAGCCCCCGCCCCCTGAAACCCCGACGGCCACCCACACCCCGCGCACACGCACACGCACACCAACCCAAACCCACCCACACCCCACCCCACAGCCGGCCCCACCCTAAGGAGCCCCCCCACCCCGCCGCACCCCCCATCCAGCCACCCGCCCGGCCCCGAAACCCGACACCACGTCCCTGGACACCCCTCCGAGCAGGGGTGTACCAACTCCCCCATGACGATCAACGGCGGCATCTCCTTCTGGTACGCGACCCATCCGACCGCCCCCGCCACCCCACCCCGCGCCCCCCTGACCGCCCATGCCACGGCCGACGTCGTCATCGTCGGCGGCGGCTACACCGGCCTGTGGACCGCGTACTACCTGAAGAAGTCCGCCCCCGACCTGCGCGTCACCGTCCTGGAGCAGAAGTTCTGCGGCTACGGCGCCTCCGGCCGCAACGGCGGCTGGCTCTACAACGGCATCGCCGGCCGCGACCGCTACGCCGCCCTCCACGGCCACGAAGCCGCCCTGCGCCTCCAGCGGGCCATGAACGACACCGTCACCGAGGTCGTCGACACCGCCGCCGCGGAGGGCATCGACGCCGACATCCGCCGCGGCGGCGTCCTCGAAGTCGCCCGCACCCCCGCCCAGCTCACCCGACTCAAGGCCTTCCACGCCGCCGAGCTGTCCTTCGGCGAGAGCGACCGCGTGCTCCTCGACGCGACCGCCACCCGCGCCCGCATCGACATCGCCGGCGCGGTCGGCTCCAGCTGGACCCCGCACGGTGCCCGGATCCACCCCCTGAAACTGGTCACGGGCCTGGCCGCGGCCTGCGAACGCCTCGGCGTGGTCATCCACGAGTCCACCCCCGTCACGCAGATCGGCCCCGGCAGGGCCGTCACCCCGTACGGGACCGTCCGCGCCCCCCACGTCCTGCGCTGCACGGAGGGGTTCACCGCCGCGCTCAAGGGCCAGAAGCGCTCGTGGCTCCCGATGAACTCCTCGATGATCGTGACGGCCCCGCTGCCCGCGTCGGTGTGGGAGACCCTCAACTGGTCCGACGGCGCGACCCTCGGCGACATGGCCCACGCGTACATGTACGCCCAGCGCACCGCCGACGACCGCATCGCGATCGGCGGCCGCGGCGTCCCGTACCGCTTCGGCTCCCGCGCGGCCGCCGCCGAGAACACCGGCCGCACCGAACCGGCCACCGTCACCGCCCTGACGGACCTGCTGACCTCCTTCTTCCCGGCCCTCGCCGGCACCGAGATCACCCACGCCTGGTCCGGCGTCCTCGGCGTCCCCCGCGACTGGTGCGCCACGGTCACCCTGGACCGCGCCACGGGCCTCGGCTGGGCGGGCGGTTACGTCGGCTCGGGCGTCGCCACCGCCAACCTCGCCGGCCGCACCCTGCGCGACCTGGTCCTCGGCGAGACCACGGACCTGACCGCCCTGCCCTGGGTCGGCCACCGCGTCCGCCGCTGGGAACCGGAACCCTTCCGCTGGCTCGGCGTCCACGCCCTGTACGCCGCCTACCGCGAGGCGGACCGCCGCGAAGCCACCACCCACCGCCCGACGACCACCCCCCTGGCCACCCTGGCGAACCGCATCACGGGCCGCCACTGACCGAACCCACCGACGTACGGCCCTGGTTGGCGGGGCGTACGCGCCCCGCCCCGGGCCCCGACCTTCCTGACCACGCATCACATCTGCTTGTGAAAAACGTGGTTGGAGTGAAACACGGGACACGTGTTGACGCATCACACGTCCCTCGGGTATCCATGGAGGGCGTCGATCTGCATCGACTTCTCCGCGCGCACACCTGGACCACCAAATCCGGGTGGCCCCCTCCGGGGCACTACGACCCGTAGGAACGTCTCGGCCAAAGGGCCTCGGCGGGACCACGGTGAAGGTTCGGCGAGAACACGTGCGGCAGGCGCCACGGAGCACATCGCAAGCCGTCGGGCTGCGGTCCCCTTCGTGGGCGGACGAACTCTCACCTCTGGTGTCGCTTCGCCGAAGCCGGCTCAGCACTCGGCTGCGCACGGTGGTGTCACGATGGACTTCGAGCCAGTGACCGCAAACATCCCCCTCTTCCAGGAATCCCAGCTCTCGCAGCCGCACGTCAGTCTCACCTCGACGACCGACCCGAACCTGCACGAGCTCAGCATCACCCGCCGGCCGTCCCCGCTCCCGGACGTCCCCGAGACCGGTGCGCTGCGCAAGGTCGCCACCCGGCTGGCCAAGAATCCGCTGACCAACCTCAGCGAGGAGGCGCGCAAGGCGGCCGCCGCGCTCCAGGTCGAGCCGGAGCGGGCCGCGCTGCTGGTCACCGAGCAGCCGAACGGGGTGTCGCTGATGAGCGAGATCGCCGTTCCGGGCGGCTCCCTGTACGTCATCGAGTGCCGCGCCTGGACGCGGATGCTCTACCCGCTCTACCAGCCGCGGATCGCTGCCCTGTCCCTGGCCGTGCCGGCGCCGAAGCTGCTGGACGACTCCGACGACGACGGACCGTTGGCGCAGGCTCGCTGCGAGTTCGCGAACCCCCAGGAGCTCGCGAACCTGGTCCGCGAGACCGTCACGGGCACGCTCGGCGTCCCCAAGGCCGACTACTCCGACTCGATCATGCAGCGCGGCGTGTCCGAACCGCTGCTGGTCATCCTCGTCCGGGTCACCTTCGCCGACGACTCGCCTTCCCGGCTCGTCCCCGTCGTCGTGGACGGCATCTCGCGGCTGTCGTCCGCGGCCAAGACGCGGACGGGCAAGAGCGTCGCCGGCGCCGCCGACGCGGTCGTCGAGGACCTGCTGCGCGACCCGGCGTCACTGCGCCGCTCCATCCGCGACGAGGTCGCCGCGTACAACGCCGCCTACCAGCGCGGCCTGTCGGACGAGGTGGTGCGCGTCGGCCAGGCCGCGACGGTGCCCGTACGCCTGGTCGTCGGGGCGCGCAACGGCGACGACACGGAGGTCAACCTGTGACCGCACAGCCCATGAAGCAGACGCACGGCATGTCGTTCGTCGGGATGGTCGAGGGCCTCGTCGCCGGCGAGCACCTCGAAAAGAACCCGTGGACGCCCGACGCGATGTGGCACAACATCGGCAACCAGACCATCGACGCCCTGGTCATCGGCGGCGAGCTGGGCCGCGAGGAGGCCGACGTCATCACGGGGTTGACCCCGCTCGCGCACCTCCCCGCCGTCTTCCGCTGCCCGGACCCGTCGCCCGTCTGGCGCTGCGTCTACACCACCTTCCGACTCACCGCCGGCTCGGCCTTCGGCAACACCAAGTTCGAGATCCGCAACATCATGGCCCGCCGGGCGGTCACCACCAAGCAGTTCAGCTTCATGCTCGGCGTCATGGTCGACCGGGACGTGCGCCAGCCGAAGAACCGCAAGGAGCCGGGCGTACGAAGGCCGTCCACCCTCCAGACCGCCCGCAACGCCTTCGGCGACGGCGGTTTCCTCACCGAGGACGTGGTGGGGCGGCCTTGGGCCCCGGTCTACGTGCCCCTGCCGGAACTGCTGGAGCTGGCCGTCGCCGGCCATCGCAACGCGCGCATCACGTTGATGATCGGCGGCGGTTTCGCCCTGATGATGGACGGCTACCTCACGCGCGACCGCGAATCGAAGTTCTACGAGGGAAGCGCTCCGTTCCGTGGTTCGCCGCCCGCCATCCTCACGGACCTGGCGAGCAGCGAGCACGGCCTGCGCATGCTCGCTGCCGCCTGGGAGCACTGGGATCCGACACGGCCGGCCCACGAGTACAAGATCCCCGTCGTGAACCAGGACGGCACCCTGGTCATCACCGGGGACACCCGCGAGACGCGCAGTCCGGAGCGGCTGACGGAGTGGCGTCTCTACGAGATCGCGAACCCTGCCAAGGCCCTGGCCGGTTTCCTCAAGCAGCAGGCCACCCGCAAGGCCAGGAACCAGGGCGCGACGCCCGAGGACCGCGACCGGGAGAACCGCGAGCGCCTCAACTCCGCCCTGGACATCGCGCTGGACGCCGCGACGTCGCTGAAGGACTCGCCGGTCTCGCCCCCGCCCCACCCGTTCGGCACGTACGAGGAGTGGGAGCGCGCCCGGAGCGCCGCTCACCAGGTCTACGAGATCCTCCTCAAGCACGGCCCGGAGCTCGACGAGGGCTTCATCGCCAGCGAGGCCCCCGAGGAGGGCTCCGAATCCGACGACACGGACGACTGACGCCCGCACGACCCACCGCATGACGAAGCCCCGGCTCGGACACGGTCCGAGCCGGGGCTTTCGCGCGGCTCCGGGCCGAGGGCGTCAGGAGGTGTCCACGCCCTCGAAGTCGATCTCCTCGCGAGCCAAGAGGGCGTCGCGCAGCTTCTCCCAGCGGGCCGGCCGCAGGCTGAGCTGGGAGCGGGGCGAGTCGCACAGGGCCCGCAGTTCCGGGCCGGTCAGCAGGCCGCGGCCGTCCATCCAGGTTTCCCCGTGCCGGGAACGATAGGTGGTGACCGTCTTGGTCTTGCTGCCCGGTTCCTCGAAGCGGGCGCCGCACCTGTTGCACACGCAGGTCGGCTTCAGCCGCCTGCGCCGCTTGAAGTCGGCCTTCTTGCACTCGGGACAGGAGTACAGCGTCTTGGCCTCGCTGCCCGTCTCGATCTCGGAGATCACTCCCAGGCCGAGGAACTGCTTCTTGTCCCACAGGGCGATCACGTCGGCTGCCTTCAGACCCACTCCACCGACGACCGGCGAGAGCCCGGGCACCGGCCGCCGTCTCGGGCCCGAAACCAGAAATCCCAGCTCAGAAACCATCTGAGCTGGGATTTCACCAGAGCCCCCTGTCGGATTCGAACCGACGACCTACGCATTACAAGTGCGTTGCTCTGGCCGGACTGAGCTAAGGAGGCGGGGCCGCACTCACTCTACACAGCGGCCGAATCCCCGAGCCATCGCCTTTCCCCGCCGCGGGGAACCCCGGGGGAACCCACCCCAGCCGGTCGGCGGATCGTACGGAGTGCGAAGTCGTGCGGGCGGGGGTGCTGACAGGAGGCGGATCGGACGGTAGCGTCGGGCGGAGTCCAGTGACTGGACTAGACCTTCCACTCGGATCGTCCGGCACGTTCCTGCCGGTAGAAGGGATGCCTCCCCATGGCTTCTGTGACTTTCGACAAGGCGACCCGCCTGTACCCCGGCGGCGACAAGCCCGCCGTCGACCAGTTGGAGCTGGAGATCGAGGACGGCGAGTTCCTCGTCCTCGTCGGCCCCTCCGGCTGCGGCAAGTCCACCTCGCTGCGCATGCTCGCCGGCCTGGAGGACGTCAACGGCGGCGCCATCCGCATCGGTGAGCGCGACGTCACGCACCTGCCGCCCAAGGACCGGGACATCGCGATGGTGTTCCAGAACTACGCGCTCTACCCGCACATGTCCGTCGCCGACAACATGGGCTTCGCGCTCAAGATCGCCGGCGAGGACAAGGCCACCATCCGCCGCAAGGTCGAGGACGCGGCCAAGATGCTGGACCTCACCCAGTACCTCGACCGCAAGCCGAAGGCGCTCTCCGGCGGCCAGCGCCAGCGCGTCGCCATGGGCCGCGCCATCGTCCGCAAGCCGCAGGTGTTCCTCATGGACGAGCCCCTGTCGAACCTGGACGCCAAGCTCCGCGTCTCGACCCGTACGCAGATCGCCGCCCTCCAGCGCGACCTCGGCATCACCACCGTCTACGTCACCCACGACCAGGTCGAGGCCATGACCATGGGCGACCGGGTCGCGGTCCTCAAGGACGGTCTGCTCCAGCAGGTCGACACCCCGCGCAACATGTACGACCGGCCCGCGAACCTCTTCGTCGCCGGCTTCATCGGCTCCCCCGCCATGAACCTGGTCGAGGTCCCGATCACCGACGGCGGCGTGAAGTTCGGCGACAGCGTCGTCCCGGTGTCCCGCGAGGCGCTGTCCGCCGCGGCCGACGCCGGCGACCGCACCGTCACGGTCGGCGTGCGTCCGGAGCACTTCGACATCGCCGGGAGCGGCGGCCTGACGATCACCGTGAACGTCGTCGAGGAGCTCGGCGCCGACGGCTACGTCTACGGCTCCACCTCCGCCGCCGAGGGCTCGCAGGACCTCGTGGTCCGCGTGGGCGGCCGCCAGGTGCCCGAGAAGGGTTCGGAGCTGCACGTGGTGCCGCGGGCCGACGAGATCCACGTGTTCTCGACCTCCTCCGGCGCCCGCCTGTCCAACTAGGCCGTCTCTTTCGGATCTTGCCGGGCCCGCAAGATCCGAAAGAGACGACCTAGGCCCATCGACCGGGCCCGTTGCCCGGTCCGCCGTGCTGGGGCGCCCTCCTCCCGGGGGCGCCCCTTCGGCGTTCCCCGGCCGCCGCGGGAGCTCCCGCGGCGGTGCGCCCGGCCCTCAGGAACCCCGGCAGACCGGGCCATTCGGCCGCGCTCGTCAACACCCGATTCGAAAAGCCACGTCGAACCATCCCCCGACCGGGTGACTAAATGTCGCCAAATCTTCACCGAGCGCTACTCTCGCCCTCGTGACCCATACTGCCCGCCGTATCGGCCGTTCCCTCGCCCTGGTCCTGCCCGTCGTCCTGGTCCTGTCCGGGACGCTCGCGGTCACCATGGTTCCCTGGGCGGACACTTCCTCCTCCCAGATCCTGACCGCCTCCGCCGAGGACGTCTCCGTCCCCGCGAAGCCGCGTGCCGCGCACGAGGTGCTCCGCGACAAGTTGCTGGGCGAGCTCCAGCAGGGCGAGGAGCCGAGCGAGGTCCTCACCCACCTCCAGCAGGAGGTGGACCGCAGGCCCTCGCTCGCCGACCACTGCGTCGGGATCGCCCGGGCGTTGGGGCGCGCCGCCGTGGACGCGTACGGCCCGACGAAGGCGCAGTCCTTCGCGCGGCCCGTCTGCGACACCTCGTACGCCTCCGGTGTCGCCTCCATGGGCTGACGCCCGCAGCGTCCCTACGCTGGCCACCATGACCGACGTAGATCCCGCCTCCCAACCGACCGGTTCCGCAGCCGCGTTCCCCGCCGCACCCGTCCAGGCAGTCGTCCTGGCGGGCGGCCAGGGCTCGCGGCTGCGGCCGTACACGGACGACCGGCCCAAGCCGATGGTCGAGATCCCGGGGACCGGGGTGCCGATCATCGGGCACCAGCTGGCCTGGCTGGCCTCGGAGGGCGTCACCGACGCGGTGGTGTCCTGCGGGCACCTCGCCGGCGTGCTCCAGGAGTGGCTGGCCGGGGCGCGGTTGCCGCTCCGGGTGACCACGGTGGTCGAGGAGGAGCCGCTGGGGCGCGGTGGCGGCCTCAAGTACGCCGCCCGCCACCTCCCGTACCCGGACCGCTCCTGGTACGCGACGAACGGCGACATCTGGACGCGGTTCTCCCTGCGCGAGATGGCCGCCTTCCACGCCGAGCGCGGGGCGACCGCGACGCTGGCACTGGCCCGGCCGCGCATCCCGTGGGGGGTCGTCGAGACCAACGAGTTCGGCCAGGTGCTGGACTTCATCGAGGCACCGCCGTCGCCGTATCCGGTGAACGCGGGCGTGTACGTCTTCGGCCCCGAATTCGCGGCGCTGCTGCCGGACTTGGGCGACCACGAGCGGACCACGTTCCCGCGGCTGGCCCGCGAGCGCCGCCTGGCCGGCTTCCCGCTGCCGCAGGGGGCCTACTGGCGGGCGATCGACACCGCGAAGGACCTCACCGAGGCCGCCCGGGAGTTGGCCGCCCAGCCGGGCGCCTGAGCCCTCGCCCCCAACCGGGCGCCCGAGCCCCCCGCACCCGACCGGCGCCCGCCCCCACCCCACGGGCACCGCCAACACCCCCCCCCGCACGCCGAAGGGCCCGGCGCGCTCTCGCGCGCCGGGCCCCTGCTCCGCCCGCGGCACCGGAGGTCCGGTGCCGCGCCGCGGGCTCAGCCGAGGAGTCCGCCGACCAGGCCCGGCTTCTTCGCCGGGGCCGTCCCGCCGCCGCTCCCGCCGCTGCTCCCCGACGAGGAGGACGGCGGCTTCTGCGGGGTGGACTGCCGCGGGGTGCTCCGCGGGCTGGGCTGCCGGCCGGTGGCGCCCTTCGTCGCGCTGGGCGACTGCGCACCGGTCCCGGCGGTCTCCCGCGCGGGCCCGCCGGAGGCGCCCTTGCCGGACTTGGCGGGCGGCTCGGAGGCCGTGGCCGACGCGGTGGCCGACGCGGTGGGCTGGCCCGCCTTGGCCGGGGCCCGCGTGGGCTGCTGCCGCACGGGCGGCTGCGGCAGCGGCTGGCCCGGCAGGTAGTTGCTCGGGGGCTCGCCCGGCCCGGGCACCGTCACCACGGTGCTGGAACGGACCGCGCCGCCCAGCAGCGAACCGATGAGGAGGGTGAGCCCGCAGACCACGGTGGCCATGACCGCCCCGCGCCGCAGGACCCGCCGCCGCAGCCGCCAGACCTCGGAGCGCGGCCCGAGCGTGCGCCACGCCTCGCCCGCCAGCCGCCCGTCGAGGGAGTAGACCGGGGCGCCCGCGATGATCAGCGGGCTCCAGGCGGCGAGGTAGATGATGTCGGGCGCGTCGTACGCCGGTACGGTCTTCCAGCTCACCGTCATCAGCAGGGCCGCGGAGAGCAGCGCCCCGAAGCAGGCGGCGAACCGCTGCCAGAGGCCGAAGACCGTCAGCACGCCGACGATGACCTGGAGGAACGCGACGCTGAGGCCGGCGCCCACCGGGTGCGCGAGCGCGAAGTCGCGAAGCGGCTCGGCGAGGGCCCACGGGTGCAGGGTCCGCAGCCAGGTGACCATGGAGCCGCGCTCGCCGCCGTCGAAGTAGACGGGGTCGCACAGCTTGCCCATGCCGGCGTAGACGCAGATGAAGCCGAGGAAGACGCGCAGCGGGAGCAGCACGACGCCGAGGTTCATCCGGCGGCCGGGGTAGTACGAGGCCTGGGCGCGGGCGTCCGCGGAGCCGCGCCGGGCGTCGGCGCCGGGCGGCTGCTCCCCGTACGGCAGGTCGCGCACGGCGGCCAGCGAGCGGGTCTCGTCCGGGTCCCCGTAGCTGCGCTGGCCGATGACGGTCGGCGTGGCCAGGGTGTCGTCGGCGAGGTCCTGCGCGAGGTCGACGCGGGGGATGGTCTGGGTGGCGCCGCCGTCGTACTCGCCCTGGCCGCGCCCGGCCTCCCGTACGGCCTGGAGGAGTCCGCCCATGGCGGCGGAGTCGCCCGGGGCGGACCTGCCGCTCCAGACGACCGGGGCCCTTCTGCGGGTGGCGCCGGCGGCGGCGACCACGGCGCCGCCGAGGACGGGCGCGCGGCCGGGGGCGTTCGCGGGCTTGGAACGCGCGCTCGGGCTCGGTGCGAGCCGCACGCGGAAGCTGGCGTGGTTGACGATGACCTGTGCGGGGTCGCACGGCACCTTGACCATGCTCAGCGCGGGCTGGTCGTCGAACCCTGACGTTCTGGTGTCCACACTCATCTAACCGAGTGATCAGTGTTTAGGACACTGCCTTGACACCAGGGATCTGTCCGAGACCCGTCAAGGTCAAGTCACCCCGCCCGGAAGGGGCGGGGTGACACGCGCACGGGTCACTTTCCGTGGGCCGAGTGGATCAAGGGATCAGGCGCGGCCGCGGTCGGCGCGGCGGCGGGCCGCCTCGTAGAGCACGACGCCCGCGGCGACACCGGCGTTGAGGGACTCGGCGCCGCCCGGCATCGGGATGCGCACGAGGTAGTCGCAGTTCTCGCCGACGAGGCGGCCGAGGCCCTTGCCCTCGGAGCCGACGACGATGACCACCGGGCCGGCGAGCGCTTCGAGGTCGTTGACCGTGTGCTCGCCCTCGGCGGCGAGGCCGACGATGGTGATGCCGGCCTTGCGGTAGTCCTGGAGGGCGCGGGTGAGGTTGGTGACGCGGGCGACCGGGGTGCGGGCGGCGGTGCCGGCCGAGGTCTTCCAGGCACCGGCGGTCATGCCGGCGGCGCGGCGCTCGGGGATGACCACGCCGTGGCCGCCGAAGGCGCAGACGGAGCGGACGATCGCACCGAGGTTGCGCGGGTCGGTGACGCCGTCGAGCGCCACGATCAGCGGGTCGTCGCCGCTGTCGTAGGCGGCGGCGGTGAGGTCCTCGGGGTGCGCGTACTCGTACGGGGGGACCTGGAGGACGAGGCCCTGGTGGTTGAGCCCGTTGGTCAGCCGGTCGAGCTCGGGGCGCGGGGCTTCCATCAGGTTGATGTTGCCGCGCTCCGCGGCGAGCTGGAGGGCCTCGCGGACGCGCTCGTCGTTGTCGATGAACTGCTGGACGTAGAGCGTGGTGGCGGGGACGCCGTCGCGCAGCGCCTCGAAGACCGGGTTGCGGCCGACGACCATCTCGCTGGTGCCCTTGGGGCCGCCGCGGCGCGGGGCCGGGCGGCGCTTGGCGGCCTGGCGGGCCATGGCGTTGCTGATGCGGTTCGCCTTGTGCTTCTTACGGTCCTCGGCCTTGGGCGTCGGGCCCCTGCCTTCCAGGCCCTTGCGCCGCTGGCCACCGCTGCCGACCGTCGCGCCCTTCTTGTTGGACGTGCGGCGGTTCCTGCGCTGGCTGTTCCCGGCCATGACTTCTACCTGTTTTCGTTGGTGCTGCGGTGTGTACGTATGAAGAGTGTGCCGCCCGGGACGCCGGGCGGCACAGCCGGACTGCTCCGGTGGGCTCAGCGGGGGCCGAGCGTCCAGCGGGGTCCGGTGGGGCTGTCCTCGATGACCAGGCCGGACTGCTGGAGCTGGTCGCGGATGGCGTCGGCGGTGGCCCAGTCCTTGCGGGCCCGGGCGGATTCGCGCTGCTCCAGGACGAGGCGGACGAGCGTGTCGACGGCGCCGTGCAGGTCCTCGCCGCGGTCGGCCTCGCCGGCCCAGTGCGGGTCGAGCGGGTCGAGGCCGAGGACGTCGAGCATGGCCCGCACCTCGGACAGGCGGGCGATGGCCGCGTCCTTGTCGTCGGCGGCCAGCGCGCTGTTGCCCTGGCGGACGGTGGTGTGGACGATGGCGAGGGCCTGCGGCACCCCGAGGTCGTCGTCCATCGCCTCGGCGAAGGCGGGCGGGACCTCGGCGGCCGGCTCGACGGGCTTGCCGGCCTTCTCGATGACGCGCTGGTAGAAGCCCTCGATCCGGGCGAAGGCGGACTCGGCCTCGCGCAGGGCCTCCTCGCTGTACTCGATCATCGACCGGTAGTGCGGGGTGCCGAGGTAGTAGCGCAGGACGATCGGGCGCCACTGCTTGACCATCTCGGAGACGAGCACCGAGTTCCCGAGGGACTTGGACATCTTCTCGCCGGACATGGTGACCCAGGCGTTGTGCACCCAGTAGTTCGCGAACGCGTCGCCGAAGGCCTTGGCCTGGGCGATCTCGTTCTCGTGGTGCGGGAAGATCAGGTCCAGCCCGCCGCCGTGGATGTCGAAGGCCTCGCCGAGGTACTTGTGCGCCATCGCGGAGCACTCCAGGTGCCAGCCCGGGCGGCCGCGGCCCCACGGGGTCTCCCAGGAGGGCTCGCCGTTCTTGGCCGTCTTCCACATGGCGAAGTCGCGCGCGTCGCGCTTGCCGGTCTCGCCGGTGGACTCCGGCTGGCGGATGTTGTCGAGCTCCTGGCGGGAGAGCGAGAGGTAGCCGGGGTACGACGTGACGTCGAAGTAGACGTTGCCCTCGGACTCGTAGGCGTGGCCGCGCTCGATGAGGCCGCGCATCATCTCGACCATCTCGGTGACGTGGCCGGTGGCGCGGGGCTCGTAGGTGGGCGGCAGGCAGCCGAGCGCCGCGTAGCCGTCGTTGAAGGCCCGCTCGTTCTCGTAGCCGATGGACCACCACGGGCGGCGCTGCTCGGCCGACTTGGCGATGATCTTGTCGTCGATGTCCGTGACGTTGCGGATGAAGGTGACCTCGTAGCCCCGGTACTCGAACCAGCGGCGCATCATGTCGAAGTTGAGGCCCGACCGGATGTGCCCGATGTGCGGGGCGGCCTGCACCGTGGCGCCGCAGAGGTAGATCGAGACACAGCCCGCTGTGAGCGGGGCGAAGTCGCGGATCTGCCGGGCGCTGGTGTCGTACAGGCGAATAGTCACGGCATCCAGGGTAGTGCGCGCATAGCAGTGCCCCGCGACCCTTTCGGGGTGCGGGGCACGTTTGTTGCGCAAGCGGTGTCGCCGACGGCGGGCACGGGTGCCGTACTAGGCCCGATTCGTCCGGTACACGAGGGCGGTGGCGAGGGCGGCGAGGCCTTCGGCGCGGCCGGTGAGGCCCAGTCCGTCGGTGGTGGTGCCGGAGACGGAGACGGGGGCGCCCGCGGCGGCCGCGAGCGCCTTCTGTGCCTCTTCGCGCCGCTTGCCGATCTTCGGGCGCACACCGATCACCTGGATCGCGATGTTGCCGATCTCGAAGCCCTCGGCGCGGACGATGCGGGCGGCCTCCGCGAGCAGCGTGACGCCCGCGGCGCCGGACCACTCGGGGCGGGAGGTGCCGAAGTGCGCGCCGAGGTCGCCGACGCCGGCGGCGGAGAAGAGGGCGTCGCAGGCGGCGTGGGCCGCGACGTCGCCGTCGGAGTGGCCGGCGAGGCCGTCCTCGCCCTCCCAGAGCAGGCCCGCGCACCACAGCTCGCGGCCGGCCTCGAAGGCGTGCACGTCGGTGCCGATGCCGACGAGCGGGATCAGCGGGGCGGCTGCGGCGACCGAGGGGTCAGTAGGCATCGGTGGCCCTCCTGCGGGCGAGTACGGCCTCGGCGAGGACGAGGTCGAGCGGGCGGGTGACCTTGAAGGCCTCGTCGTGGCCGGGGACGACCACGACGGTGACGCCGAGCCGTTCCACCATGCCGGCGTCGTCGGTGGCGCCCTCGCCGGCCAGGGCGATCTCGGCGTGGGCCCGCAGGAGGGTCGGGAGGTCGAATCCCTGCGGGGTCTGGACGGCGCGCAGCCGGGCCCGTTCGGGCGTGGCGACGACCGGCTCGGGGCGGCCGGGCGCACCGGGCCCGACCTCCTTGACGGTGTCGGCCAGTGGCAGCCCGGGCACGACGGCGGGGGCGCCGGCGCGGAGGGCCTCGACGACGGAGTCGACGGTGTCCACGGGCACCAGCGGGCGGGCCGCGTCGTGGACGAGCACGGAGGTGACGTCGGCCGGCAGGGCGTCCAGGCCGGCCCGGACGGACTCCTGGCGCGTCTCGCCGCCCGGGACGACCAGGACCTCGGTGCGGTCGGGGAGCGTGTGCTCGTCGAGCAGCAGGCGCACCTCGGCGGCGCCCTCGGGCGGCGCCACGACCACCACGAGGGAGACCGCGCGGGAGCGGGCCATCGCACGGACGGCGTGGACGAGCATCGGGGTGCCGCCCAGGGCCCGCAGGGCCTTGGGGGCGCCGGGGCCCAGGCGGACGCCGCGGCCGGCGGCCGGGATGACCGCCGCGGTGCGGTGCGGTCGCGATTCGTCAGACATCGGTGGCTCCGGGTTGCGCGGCCAGGTTTGTGGCTTCGGCCGACATGGGTATGGCCCTGGGTGCGTCCCCGGCTTGAGGGTGGGGACGCGCCGGGTGCGACGCTCCCTCGCCCCTTCCGTGACCGGTCGAGCCGGCTGCCCGGACCCGGCGGCTCGGATCGTGGAGCGAGCGGGCATGCGCGCGGGAATGACGGGTACGGGCGGGTGGGAAGGTGCGGATACGGACATGCCGCAGCGCCCGGCAACAGACCCCCCGTGGAGGGGGGGTCGTGTCATCGGGCACCGCGGCACAACTGTGTGAACACTGTTCTGATGAGATCAGAGGTACGGGGTGCTCGCGTCAGGACGCGAGAACCTCGTCGAGGAGGGCCTCGGCCTTGTCCTCGTTCGTGTTCTCGGCGAGCGCGAGCTCGCTGACCAGGATCTGCCGTGCCTTCGCGAGCATGCGCTTCTCACCCGCGGAGAGTCCGCGCTCGCGCTCACGACGCCACAGGTCACGCACCACTTCGGCGACCTTGATGACATCGCCAGAAGCGAGCTTCTCCAGATTTGCCTTGTAGCGCCGGGACCAGTTCGTCGGCTCTTCGGCGTACGGTGCGCGAAGCACCTCGAAGACCCGGTCCAGCCCGTCCTGGCCGACTACGTCGCGAACACCGACGAACTCCGCATTGTCCGCAGGCACACGTACCGTCAGGTCGCCCTGGGCGACCTTGAGCACCAAGTAGGTCTTGTCCACGCCTTTGATCTGACGAGTCTCAATGGCCTCGATCAGCGCGGCCCCGTGATGGGGATAGACCACGGTGTCGCCAACCTTGAACGTCATGTGACAGGTACCCCTTCCGTGGCTATCCAGGGTAACACGAGAACTGACCGTTATGAATGGCGTTTTCGCAGGTCAGGGCCCATCTCGGGGCTTGACAACACAGACACGAACGTGCTGCGGAAGGCTTCCGGAAGGGGGTCTTCGCAGGTCGGGGGCGCTGTACGGACCGGGCGAAAGGGCCACGCTACACCTGTCCGGGACTCCCACCGGTGTGACGTACGTCCCGTTTTGGGCGGTTCGGAGTCGGGAAAACCGACTACTCCGTTCGACTGGCGGGCGCCCGCGCGGCACGGGTTCCGGCCCAATCGGGAATTGATCACCGGCCTGCGTTCGAAGGAATCCCGGAATTGATCACCGCACGGCGGTGCGCGATATCCCGGCCGTTCGTGATCGGCCGGGATCGGGCGCGGACCGGCCGGTGATCGCGCGGCGATCCGCCGGTGATCGCGGGCGCGGAGTCCCGGTGGACGGAATGCGAGATCGCGGGGCGTCCGAGGGCGGCGGGCCCGCTGCGGAGGGTCGGGTGCGGGGCCGGGGCGGCGGCTCGGTAACCTAAGCCCGCTGACACACCCTTAGAGCGGCTTTACCTCGGCCGTTCCGAGCGCCCACCCTCCCCTTCCGTTCGTCCAAGGAGATGCCGCCGCCGTGAGCCGCAGCCTTCGACGCGGCGCCCTCGCCGCCACCGCCGTCGTGTTCTCGATCGCCTCGCTGGCCGCGTGCGGTGCGGGCAATGACGCTCAGACCCTCCAGATCAAGCCGGACAACGCCGCCATCACCAAGGGCGAGATCCAGATCCAGAACGCTCTGGTGATCACCCAGGGCACGAAGGACAAGAAGGGCCCGGCCGCCGTCTCGGCGACGGTCTTCAACTCCGGCACCAAGGCGGAGACCCTCGACGACATCGTCGTCGCGGGCGGCAGGGCCAAGGTCGTGCTCAAGCCGGCCGAGGGCAGCGGCAAGATCACCGTGCCGGCCGGCGGTTCCGTGGTGCTGGGCGGCAAGGGCAACGCCTCCGCCCAGATCGACGAGGGCGCCGAGGCCGCGAAGAACGGCGACGCCCAGGACGTCGTCTTCAAGCTCAGCAGCACCGGTGACGTCGCCCTCCAGGCCTTCGTCGTCCCGGCCACCGGCATGTACGCGGCCTACGGTCCGACCGGCGCCCCGGCCTCCGGCGCCACCCCGTCCGGCGGCGCCTCGGGCACGCCGTCGGGCAGCGCGTCGGGCACGCCGTCCGGTGCGGCCACGGGCAGCCCCTCGGGCACCCCGTCCGGCACGGCCTCGCACGCCGCCGGGCACTGATCCCGCGCGACACGCGCACGTACGGGGAGGGCCCCCGACCCCAGGCGGTCGGGGGCCCTCCCCGTACGTGCGCCGCGCCCGCGCGCCCGTGGACGCACCGGGCCGCGGGCCCGTGCGTCCCCCGTGCGGGTGACGCGGGCGCCCGCGGCCCACACCGGTCGCGCCCCCACCGCCGGGCGGGCGGCACGGGGCCACGACGGCCCCGTACGGCGCGCGCCGTAGGCTCGGCGGGCCGGGACGCCGCGGGGGTACGGCCTACGGCTCGAACTTGTACCCGAGGCCGCGGACCGTCACCAGGTAGCGCGGCGCGCCCGGGTCCGGCTCGATCTTGGCCCGCAGGCGCTTGACGTGGACGTCGAGGGTCTTGGTGTCGCCGACGTAGTCCGCGCCCCAGACCCGGTCGATCAGCTGCATGCGGGTCAGGACGCGGCCCGCGTTGCGCAGCAGCATCTCCAGCAGGTCGAACTCCTTCAGGGGGAGGTCGACCTTGCCGCCGGCGACGGTGACCACGTGGCGGTCGACGTCCATCCGTACGGGGCCCGCTTCGAGGGCGGCCGGAGTGACCTCCTCCGGCTCGCCGCGGCGGCGCAGGACCGCGCGGATGCGGGCGACCAGCTCCCGCGAGGAGAAGGGCTTCGTCACGTAGTCGTCGGCTCCTATCTCCAGCCCGACGACCTTGTCGATCTCGCTGTCCTTGGCGGTCACCATGATCACGGGGACGTTGGAGCGGCCGCGCAGTTGCCGGCAGACCTCGGTGCCGGGCAGTCCGGGGAGCATCAGGTCGAGGAGGACGAGGTCGGCGCCGTTGCGCTCGAACTCGTCCAGCCCGTCGGGCCCGGTCGCGGCGATGGCGACCTCGAAGCCCTCCTTGCGGAGCATGTAGGACAGGGCGTCGCTGAAGGATTCCTCATCCTCGACGACGAGCACTCGGGTCACGGAAGGACCTCCGGGGCAGGGATGGCGGCTGGTGCGGTGTGCGGTTCTGGTGCTGCGGTGAGCGCAGGTGCGACGGGTGGGGCGGATGAGCCTGTTGAGGTGGACGAGGCTGACGGGGTGGGCGACGCGGGTGAGGCGACGGGTGCGGCCGGGGCCGGCGCGGCCGCTTCGGGCAGGCGGAGGGTGAAGGTGGAGCCCTGGCCCTCGGAGCTCCAGACGGCGACCTCACCGCCGTGCGAGGCCGCCACGTGCTTCACGATCGCGAGGCCGAGGCCGGTTCCTCCCGTGGCGCGGGAGCGGGCCGGGTCCACGCGGTAGAAGCGCTCGAAGATGCGCTCGCGGTCCTTTTCCGGGATGCCGATGCCCTGGTCGGTCACGGCGATCTCGATCAAGTCTCCCCCGGGCACCGCGACCCTGCGTCCGGCTATGCCGACGCGGGTGCGGGCGGGGCTGTAGTTGACGGCGTTCTCGACCAGGTTGCCGAGGGCGGCCGCGAGCTGTCCGCGGTTGCCCCAGACCCGCAAGTCGGCGGTGCCGCCCGCGGCCATGGTGATCTGCTTGGACGACGCCGTGTGGCGGCAGCGGTCGATGGCTTCGGCGACCAGCGTGTCCACCCGGACCGGCTCGGCGTCCTCCAGCGGGTCGTCGTTCTGCACCCGGGAGAGGTCGATGAGCTCCTGTACGAGGTTGATCAGGCGGGTCGACTCGATCTGCATGCGGCCGGCGAAGCGGCTGACCGCCTCGGGATCGTCGGAGGCGTCCATGACGGCCTCGGAGAGCAGGGAGATCGCTCCGACCGGCGTCTTCAGCTCGTGCGAGACGTTGGCGACGAAGTCGCGCCGCACGGCTTCGATGCGGCGGGCCTCGGTGAGGTCCTCGACCAGGAGGAGCACGAGGCGGGAGCCGAGCGGGGCGACGCGGGCCGAGACCGCGAGGGCCTCGCCGCGGCCGGTGCCGCGCCGGGGCAGGTCCAGCTCGACCTGGCGTATCTCTCCGTCGCGGCGGGTGTCGCGCGCCATGTGGAGCATGGGCTCCACGGCGAGCTTGCCGCCGCGGACCAGGCCGAGGGCATATGCCGCCGAGCTGGCCTTGACCACCGCGTCCCCCTCGTCGAGGACGACGGCGGAGGAGCGGAGCACGGAGAGGACGGTGTCCACGCCGGGCGGGAGCACCGCGTTGATGTCGGGGCGCATGGAGCTCCGGGTGGGGCGGGCCTGGTCGCGCTCGCTCCAGCGGAACGCCAGCATGGCGATGACACCGGTGCACAGACCGGCTATCGCTGCAGCTGCGGCGACCGCCGCGTTCACGTCCATGCATCCAGGTTAAGCAGGCACGACGACACTTCCACAGCCGTTCGGGTGGCACCTCGAACACTCGTCGCCCAGAGTTCACCCTGGCGACGGGGTTGATTCACTTGTGGTGCCGGAGTCGGACGCGTTCGCGGCCCACCGTGTGAGCGTGGGGCACGAGAGCGCCCCGGCCCGCGGGCCGTACCGAAGTAGGTCAAGAGAGGGACACCAGACATGCGTGACGCGTACCACGAGGAACTGGACTCGATCGGCGAGGGCCTGGTCGAGATGGCCCGCCTGGTCGGTTCCGCGATCGGGCGGGCCACGACGTCCATGCTCGACGCCGACCTGAAGCTCGCCGAGAGCGTCATCGCCGCCGACCAGAAGGTGGACGACCTCCAGCACGACCTGGAGGCCCGCGCCATCGCCCTGCTGGCCCGGCAGCAGCCCGTCGCCACCGACCTGCGGATCGTGGTGACCTCGCTGCGGATGAGCGCCGACCTGGAGCGCTCGGGCGACCTGGCCCAGCACGTGGCGAAGCTCGCCCGGCTGCGCTTCCCGGACCGCGCGGTCCCGCACGACCTGCACGCCACCATCCTGGAGATGGGGCAGCTGGCGCAGCGGCTGATGGCGAAGGCCGCCGAGGTGATCATCACGAAGGACGTCGACCTGGCGCTCCAGCTGGAGCAGGACGACGACGAGATGGACCAGCTGCACCGCACGCTGTTCCAGCACCTGATGGACGACCGCTGGAAGCACGGCATCGAGACGGCGGTGGACGTGACGCTGCTGGGCCGGTACTACGAGCGGTTCGCCGACCACGCCGTGTCGGTCGCCAAGCGCGTCGTCTACCTGGTGACGGGCGAGCACGCGGACGAGCTCCAGCAGCCGACGCAGGTCGAGGGCGCCTGACCCGCGACACCGAGCCCCCGTGCGCCGTTGACGCGCCGGTGGGGCTGGGCATGAATGAGGCGAGGGCGGTCCGTCGTGCGAAGTCCCGTACGCCGCCTGCGAGGAGGAACCATGCCCGATTCCCCCGTCCCCATCACCCCGGAGCAGGACCGGCCGCCGAGGTCGGAGCCGTTGCGGCTCCCCCTGCTCGCGGCGTGCGGCTGCGGCTCGGGCTGCGGCTGCGGCTGCCAGTCCGGCGCCCCGTGCCAGTGCGGGGGCTGACCCGCTCCCGAAGCAGCGAGAGAGCAGCGAGAGCCCGGCAAGAGGCCCCCTGTCCACCGAGAACCGGTGGACGGGGGGCCTCTTCGCGCGTCGGGGCTACTTCTTCTTGCCCTGGTTCTTGACCGCCTCGATCGCCGCCGCCGCCGCGTCCGGGTCGAGGTAGGTGCCGCCCGGCTTGAGGGGCTTGAAGTCGGCGTCCAGTTCGTAGGCCAGCGGGATGCCCGTCGGGATGTTCAGGCCCGCGATGTCGGCGTCCGAGATGCCGTCCAGGTGCTTGACCAGGGCGCGCAGGGAGTTGCCGTGCGCCGCGACCAGGACCGTCCGGCCGGCCAGCAGGTCCGGGACGATGCCGTCGTACCAGTACGGGAGCATCCGGACGACGACGTCCTTGAGGCACTCCGTCTTCGGGCGCAGCTCCGGCGGGATGGAGGAGTAGCGCGCGTCCCCGGACTGGGAGAACTCGGTGCCGTCCTCAAGGGCCGGGGGCGGGGTGTCGTAGGAGCGGCGCCACAGCATGAACTGCTCCTCGCCGAACTCGGCGAGGGTCTGGGCCTTGTCCTTGCCCTGCAGGGCGCCGTAGTGGCGCTCGTTCAGGCGCCAGGAGCGGTGGACGGGGATCCAGTGGCGGTCGGCTGCCTCCAGCGCCATCTGCGCGGTGCGGATCGCGCGCTTCTGGAGCGAGGTGTGCACGACGTCGGGGAGCAGGCCGGCGTCCTTGAGCAGCTCACCGCCGCGGACCGCCTCCTTCTCGCCCTTCTCGTTGAGGTTGACGTCCACCCAGCCGGTGAACAGGTTCTTCGCGTTCCACTCGCTCTCGCCGTGACGGAGGAGGATCAGCTTGTACGGTGCGTCGGCCATGCGTACGAGCCTAATGGACGCCGGCGCCCGCCCGCGCGCGGTGTTCGCCCCCGCCGATTGACGCCGGACGTCAATTCACTGGCGCCGGACCACCCCTCCTCGTAACGTGCCGAAGGCAGGAGAGACACTTACATCGCCCGGGGGGATTCCTTATGTCCGTTGACAGGCTGAGACGGGCCGCCCGGGAGAGCGTGTCCGGTCTGCCGCGCGCGTTCTGGTGGCTGTGGACGAGCACCCTGGTGAACCGGCTCGGGGCCTTCGTCGCCACATTCATGACCTTGTACCTGACCGTGGACCGGGGCTACTCGGCCTCCTTCGCGGGCCTGGTGGTCGCCCTGCACGGGCTGGGCGGGGTGATCTCCTCGCTCGTCGCCGGCGTGATGACCGACCGGCTCGGGCGGCGGCCCACGCTGCTGGCGGCGCAGGCCTCGACGGCGTTCTCGGTGGCGCTGCTCGGCTTCATGGAGCAGCCGGCGGCGATCGCGGCGGTGGCGCTGCTGGTCGGCATGACCTCCAACGCCTCGCGGCCGGCCGTGCAGGCGATGATGGCCGACATCGTGCGGCCGGAGGACCGGGTGCGGGCCTTCGCGCTCAACTACTGGGCCATCAACCTCGGTTTCGCCGTCTCGGCGGCGGTGGCCGGGTTCATCGCCGAGTACAGCTACCTGGCCGGGTTCCTCGGCGAGGCGGCGCTGACGCTGGTCTGCGCGGTGCTCGTGTACGTCAAGCTGCCCGAGTCGCGGCCCGAGAAGGGCGACGCGGCCTCGGTCGCGGCCGAGGCGGAGGTCGGGCTGGGGACGGTGCTGCGCGACGGGCGGTTCATGGGCGTCGTCGGGCTGTCGTTCCTGATCTCGCTGATCTTCATGCAGGGCTCGTTCGGGCTGCCGCTGGCCATGGGCGCGGCGGGGTTCTCCACCGGTGACTACGGGATGGTCATCGCGGTGAACGGCGTGCTGATCGTGCTGCTGCAGATCCCGGTCACCCGCTTCATCGAACACCGCGACCCGCAGAGGCTGCTGGTGGTCTCGGCGCTGCTGGCGGGCTACGGCTTCGGGCTGACGGCGTTCGGCGGTTCGCTCGGGGTGCTCGCGCTCACCGTCTGCGTGTGGACGCTGGCCGAGATCATCAACTCGCCGACGCAGATGGGGCTGGTGGCCCGGCTCTCGCCGCTGCACGGCCGCGGCCGCTACCAGGGCATGTACACGATGTCGTGGGCGGTGGCCTCGCTCGTCGCGCCGCTGCTGGCCGGCGGCGTCATCGACCGGTTCGGCGCGCGGTGGCTGTGGGGGACGACGGCGCTCCTGGGCACGGCCGCGGCAGCCGGGTACTGGCTGCTGATGCGGAACCTGCCGGGGGCGGTGGTCGCCGCGCCCGCCCCGGCGCCGGACGCCGCCGGTACCGGGCGACCGAAGGCACCCGAGGGGCTGGAGGGGCTGGAGGGGCTCGCGGAGGTGGCCGTCGCCGTCGCCGCCACGATGCCGGCCACGGCCCCGGCCGTCGCGCCCGCCACGGCGCCGCCGGCCGCGCCCCCGGTAACGGCCCCGTAGACCGGGACCGGGACCGGCGCCGGCCGGCCGCGGCCCCGGCTCACCGGTCGGAGGGCCGGGCCGGGCCGTCCCGGGTCGGGGCGGGCGCGTCAGTCGGACGGCCGGGTCAGGTGCGTGAACGCGTCCAGGTTGCGCGTCGGTTCGCCGCGCGAGACGCGCCACGCGTACTCGCGGCGGATGGCGTCCGCGAAGCCCAGCTCCAGCAGGGTGTTGAAGGCGCCGTCCGCCGCCTCCAGCACCGTGCCGAGCAGCCGGTCCAGCTCGTCCGGGGTGACCACGGCGAGCGGCAGCCGGCCGGTCAGGTAGATGTCCCCGAGGCGGTCCACGGCGTAGCCGAGGCCGTACAGCTTGAGGTTGCGCTCCAGCAGCCAGCGGTGGACGCCCGCCTCGTTCTCGTCGGGGTGGCGGATCACGAAGGCGTTGACCGACAGGGAGTGCTTGCCGACCTTGAGCGAGCAGGTGGTGCTCAGCTTGCGGGTGCCGGGGAGCTGGACGACGTACGAGCCCGGCTCCGGGCTCTCCCACGGCAGTTCGGCCCCGGCGAGCGTGCTCTCGATGATCGCGGCGGTGTCAGCCATGGTGGGAGCGTACGCGACGGCGATGATCGTGCATCGCCGCGGTGTACACGTCGGCCGTGCCGGCGGCGGCCGTGTCCCAGCCGAAGGACTGCGCGTGCCGCGCGGCAGCGGCGCCCATCCGCCCGGCGAGGCCCGGTTCGTCGACGAAGCGGCGCAGCTGGCGGGCGTAGTCGACCGGGTCGTGGCCGGGTACGAGGATGCCGGTGATCCCGTCGTCGACGGCGACGGGCAGTCCGCCGACGGCGGCGGCGAGGACCGGGGTGCCGGCGGCCTGGGCCTCGATCGCGACGAGCCCGAAGGACTCGTTGTACGAGGGCATGACCAGCACGGAAGCGGCCCGGAACCAGTCGGCGAGCTGGTCCTGGCCGACGGGCGGGTGGAAGTGGACGAGGTCGGCGATGCCCAGCCGGGCGGCGAGCTTCTGCAGGCCCTCCGGCTTGGCGAGGCCGCTGCCGCTCGGGCCGCCGACGACGGGGACGAAGAGACGGCGGCGCAGCGAGGGGTCCCGGTCGACGAGCTCGGCGACGGCGCGGAGCAGGATGTCGGGCGCCTTCAGGGGCTGTATGCGGCCGGCGAACAGGGGTATGACGGCGTCCTGCGGCAGCCCGAGGCGGGCGCGGGCGGCGGCGCGGCCGTCGCCGGGGGTGAAGCGGTCGAGGTTGACGCCGGGGTGGACGACGGCGACCTTGCCGGGGTCGGCCTCGTAGTGGCGGACGAGCTCGTCGGCCTCTTCGGCGGTGTTCGCGATGAGGCGGTCGGCGGCGGCGACGATCTGGGTCTCGCCGATGACGCGGGCGGCGGGCTCGGGCGTGTCGCCCTCCGCCAGTGCGGCGTTCTTGACCTTGGCCATGGTGTGCATGGCGTGGACGAGGGGGACGCCCCAGCGTTCGGCGGCGAGCCAGCCCACGTGCCCCGACAGCCAGTAGTGGGAGTGGACGAGGTCGTAGTAGCCGGGGCGGTGGCCGGCCCAGGCCCGCATGACCCCGTGGGTGAAGGCGCACAGCTGGGCCGGCAGCTCCTCCTTGGCGAGGCCCTCGTACGGACCCGCGTCCACGTGGCGCACGAGGACCCCGGGGGCCAGTTCGACCACGGGCGGCAGGCCGCCGGTGGTGGCCCGGGTGAAGACCTCGACCTCGATGCCGATGGCGGCGAGGCGCTTGGCCAGTTCCACGATGTAGACGTTCATGCCGCCGGCGTCACCGGTGCCGGGCTGGTGCAGCGGTGAGGTGTGCACGCTGAGCATGGCGACGCGGCGGGGCTTGCGGTGGCCGCCGACGGCGGCGGGCAGGCGCAGGCGCGGGGGCTGTTCGAGGCGGGTGGCGCGGGCAGCGGCGAGGCGGCCGCTGAGGCTGCCGCCGAGGCGGGACACGTACTGGCTCAAGGGAGCAGTTCCTCTCGCTCTGACGATCTCGGACGGGCGGCGCTCGGGCGCGCGGGCGGGGCGGGCACCGGCCGTGGCGACGCTGCGACGGCATGGCGGCAGGAGCGCGGGCGGCGCTCTGCAAGCAGTGCAACCCGTACGGCCGCCCCCCGCATTCCGGGGGAGCGCCGATTTCCTGCTCGGTTTGCCGGGTTTTTATCCGGCGGGGGCCCTCCGCTTACTCTCGGCACATGGCCTCCCGCACCACCCCTCCCCCGTCACCGCGGCCCGCGGCGGACGCGACCGCGCGCCGTTCCGGCCGTCCGGTGGGCGCGGTGACGCGCGGGACGACCCATCCGAACCGGTTGCGCCGGATGGACCGCTGGATCGCCGCGACGCACGGTCCGGTGCTGCGCCGCGCGCAGGCACCGGTGGCGGTGGACCTCGGGTACGGGGCCGCTCCCTGGACCGCGGTGGAGCTGATGGCGCGGCTGCGGGAGGCGGCGCCGCGGGTGCGGGTGGTCGGCATCGAGATCGAACCGGCGCGGGTCGCGGGGGCGAAGCCGTACGAGCGGGAGGGGCTGAGCTTCCGGCACGGCGGCTTCGAGGTGCCGTTGGACGGGGACGCGCGGCCGTCGCTGATCCGGGCGGCGAACGTGCTGCGCCAGTACGACGAGGAGCAGGTGGCCCGGGTGTGGGAGCGGCTGTGCGGGCGGCTGGCACCGGACGGGCTGCTGGTGGAGGGGACCTGCGACGAGATCGGGCGGCGGCACGTGTGGGTCGCGCTGGGGCCGGAGGGGGCGCGCACGGTGACGTTCGCGACCCGGCTGGGCTCCCTGGAGCGCCCCTCGGACCTGGCGGAGCGGCTGCCGAAGGCGCTGATCCACCGGAACGTGCCGGGCGAGCCGGTGCACGCCTTCCTGCGGGACTTCGACCGGGCGTGGGCGGCAGCGGCCCCGTACGCCTCGTACGGGGCGCGGCAGCGCTGGATCCGCACGGCGCGGTCCCTCTCGGGCGACTGGCCGCTGGCGGACGGGCCGGGGCGCTGGCGGCAGGGGGAACTGACGGTGCGGTGGGAGGCGTTGCGGCCCGCGGGGTGAGGGAGCGACGGGGGCGGGGGCGGCGGATACGGGGGCGGCGGGGGTTGCCGGGGTGGCGGGGGCCGCGGGACGGGGAACCGGGGGCGGCGGCGGTCCGTTGGTGCCTGCGGGGTGGGTCGGCTGCGCGGGCGCGGGCGGGGTCGGCCGGTTATCCACAAGGGTGTTGGAATTCTCCGAGCCGTGGCACCATCCCGAATGCGGTAACAAGTTACTGATGAATAGTCAGATCTGATGGCGGATCTGACTCGGGTGCCCGGGGGGACCATGAGTGCCGTAAGGCGACGGCGAGGCGCAAGCACGCTCGTACTGCTGTGCGCGATGGCGATGGCGGCGACGCCGGGCATCACCGCGGGCATCGCGCACGCGGCTCCGGCGGTCCCGGCAGCCCCCGCGCCCCCGGCGCCCGCTCCCGGCGCCACGTCCCTGGAGCAGGTCCGCAAGGAGATAGAGGAGCTCTACCGCCAGGCCGGCAGCGCCACGGACGCCTACAACCTCGCCGAGGCCGAGACCAGGGTCCAGTCGGAGAAGATCGTCGAGCTGGCCAACCTCGTCGTCGCCGGCCAGGACCGGATCACCGCCCTCAAGGGCCGTGCCGGCGCCGCAGCCCGCGCCCAGTACCGCTCGGGCGGCCTGCCGCCGGGCGCCAAGCTCGCGCTGAGCGACGACCCGAACCAGTTCCTCGACGGCGCGGACCGGCTGCGCCAGGGCGAGAAGGCCACCTCCGACCTGCTCTCCGAACTCGACCGCACCCAGGCCGACCTGCGGCAGTACGCGAGCGACGCGAGCACCCAGTGGGCCGCCATGGAGGCCAACCGCGTCAAGCAGGAGGAGGCCAAGAAGAAGATCGAGGAGAAGATCAAGACGGCGGAGGGGCTGGAGAGCAAGCTGGAGGCCGAGGAGAAGGCTCGGCTGCTCCAGCTGGAGCAGGAAGCCCAGTACAAGGCGCAGACCGCCTGGCTGTCGACGGGCGCGCTGAAGGACGTGAACGGCGCGGCGACGGACGCCGGGAAGCGGGCCGTGCAGTTCGCCACCGCCCAGATGGGCAAGCCGTACGTCTGGGGCGCGGTCGGCCCGGACTCGTACGACTGCTCCGGCCTGACCTCGAAGGCCTGGCTGGCGGCGGGCCGGACCATCCCGCGCACCTCGCAGGAGCAGCTGCGGCTGCTGCCGAAGGTCGCGCTCAAGGACATGCGCCCGGGCGACCTGATCATCTACTTCGACGACGCCAGCCACGTCGGGATGTACGTCGGCGACGGCGCGATGGTCCACGCACCGCGACCGGGCCGCAACGTCACGATCGCGGGCGCGGGCTCGATGCCGATCAAGGCGATCGTCCGCCCGGACGCCTGAGCCGCCCGCACGCCTCGCCGGGTCGGCCCTGCCGAGCCGACCGGCCGCGCGGGGCGGGCCGGCCGCGCGGGCCGGGCGGGGCAACCTTCCGTGGCTCCCGCGCGTCTCGTGTGACGGGACGGGCTCCGGCCCCACCGTGACATTGGTCATCAGCGAGGCGGATTTTCCCCCGCGATAACGGCATATGACGGAGGCCTCGGCCGGGAACGGCATTCCGCTTCCCCGGCCGGGACCGCTAGGGTCGGCCGGACGCACCCTCGGGGGGAGGGAAGGAACCGGAGACGATGCCCGTACCCGTACCGCGGCAGAGGGACACCCCGGCCACGGAGAGCGGTCAGGCCGTTCTGCACACCGCCGCACCGCCCGCCGCGACCCCACCCGTCACGGCGGCCACCGCCGCCACGGCCACCGCGGCCGCACCGACGGCAGCCGCCGCGCCCGCACCGGTCGCGGCCCCGGCCGCGGCACCGGTGGTCCCGCCGAGGGGACCGCGGACGGCCCCGCCGGCGACCCCGCTGACCCTGCTGGTCATCGAGGACGACCCCGAAGGCGGCCTCACCGTCCCCGAGGTCCTGGACGCCGACGGCCACCGCATACGGCTGCGGACCGCCCGCAACCTCACCGAGGCCGAGCGGCTGCTCACCCCGGACGTGCACTGCATCCTGCTCGACCTCGCGCTCACCCCGCCCGCCGGTGCGGGCGGCGACCCGTTGGGCGCCCTCCACCAGGTGCTGCGGATCGCCCCGCACCACGCCGTGCTCGTGCTCACCTCCGAGACCGACGCCGAGCGCGCCGCCGAGGCGGTCCGCGTCGGCGCCCAGGACTTCCTCTTCCGCGACGAGATGGACGGCAGGCTGCTGAGCCGCGCCATCCGCTACGCGGTGGAGAGAAAACGGGCCGACGCGGCCCAGTACAAGCTCGCCGAATCGAAACTGCGCGCCCAGGAGAACGCCCGCCTGGAGCGCGGGCTGCTGCCCCACCCGCTCCTGGAGGGTTCCGACCTCCGCTTCGCCGCCCGCTACCGTCCCGGCCGCAGCCGGGCCCTGCTCGGCGGCGACTTCTACGACACCGTCCGCACCCCCGACGGCACCGTCCACGCCATGATCGGCGACGTCTGCGGACACGGCCCGGACGAGGCCGCCCTCGGGGTCGAGCTGCGCATCGCCTGGCGCGCGCTGACCCTGGCCGGCCTGTGCGGCGACGACCTGCTGGCCACCCTCCAGGAGGTGCTGGAGGTGGAGCGGCCCTGCGAGGAGATCTTCGCGACGCTGTGCACGGTGGACATCGCCCCCGACGGCCGCCGCGCCGGCCTGTGCCTGGCCGGCCACCCGGCGCCGCTGATCGCGCGCCCGGGCCGGGCCGCCCGGCTGCTCCCGTACGAGAACAGCGGTCCGGCGCTCGGCCTGCTGCCCCGGGCCCGCTGGCCGCGCCGCCAGGTGGAGCTCGGCGGCGCGTGGAGCCTGATGCTCTACACGGACGGGCTGATCGAGGGGCGGATCGGTCCCGGCCGGGAACGGCTGGGCCAGGACGGCATGGTCGAGATGATCAACCGGCACCTGGCCGCGGGCCTGACCGGCGAGGAGCTGCTGGAGGCCTCCGTCACCGAAGCCCGCCGCCTCAACGGCGGCGAGCTCACCGACGACGTGGCCGTGGTCCTGCTCTCCCGCGCGGCGGGCTGACGGCCGACGGACTCGGGCGCCGACGGCCGCACGCGCCCGCGTCCGTCCGGTGGGGTCTCGGTGGACCCGGATGATCCCGCCCCGCGCGCGGCGCGGGGCGGGGGTGCCTACCGGCCGCCGTTGTAGGGCCCGTACGGCCCGTCGCTGCTGCTGCCGCCGCTGCGCCGGCCGCCGCCCGACACCTGCTTGAGGGCGGGGCGCACGTCGACGAAGAACACGATGGTCGCGACCAGGCCGGCGATCTGCAGGAACAGCATCCCGAGGAAGAAGTCCACGACGACGGTGATGCCGAGGATGACCAGCCAGAAGGTCTTGCTCTGCTTCCCGGCCGCCCGGTACGCGTCCTCGCGGGCCACCAGCGCCATCACGAAGGCCACCACGGCGAGCACCAGCATGGCGATCCCGAGCATGGGGATCACCCTGAGGTCGAACCCTTCCATCAAATCCATCGCGATGACCGCCTTCTCCTGCTGCTCCACACGCCGGACGACGCCTGGCTCCACGCTACCGGCATGGGTTCCCCCGCGAACGGCACAACGAACCGGACACCGCCCCGGTGCCCGGCCCGTCGTACGTCATGCGGTTCAGCTCTCGTCGGCCGGCGCGGCCGCGGCCTTCCGGGCCGTGCTCTTGCGCGCCGCGGGCTTCTTCACCGCGGGCTTCTCCTCAGCCGCGGCGGCCTCGGCGGCCGACTCGGTCCCGGCGGCCGGGGCGGTCTCCGCGGTCACCGGTTCGGCGCTCACCGGCTCGGCGGCGGCCTCGGTCCCGGCGGCCGGCGTCTGAGCGGCCGACGACGCGGGCTCGACGGCCACGGCGATGTCGACGATCTCCTCGGAGACCTCGCCCCGCCACGACCGCACCGCCAGCTCGCCGTGCTCGGCGACCTTGTCGTACGTCTCCTTGGCCCGCACCGCGTACTCGGCGGCCACGCCGACTCCGCGCAGCGCCAGGTCCTGGGCGGTCTCCCCGAGCTTCTTCGGGTCGATCGCGCCGAACACCTCGGCGACCCGGGCGGTGACGGCCTCCTGCGCCTCCTTGGCCGCACCCCGGGCCTTCTCCTGCACGGCCTTCGGGTCGGTGTTGCGCACGGCCTCGATGCGCGCGGGGGCCTCGGCGCGGATCTGCTCGATGAGCCCCGGCACCTTCCGCGCCTGCTGCACGGCCAGGTCGGCGGTGCCGGCGGCGAAGTAGAGGGGGGTGGGGTCGGTGAGGGTCTTCTTCAGGTCATCGGCGATGGCCATGTGCGGGTCCTCCCGGATACGTGTCAGTTCGGCTTGGGCGGCATCGCGTCGTCGGACGCACCGGGCCGCGTCCCGGCCGGGCCGTTCGCGGCCCCCGCGGCCTCCGCGGCATCCGCGGCGGCCGTGTCGAGCGCGTTCTCCTTGCGGAACGACTCGTAGATCTGGAGCAGCACCTGCTTCTGCCGCTCGTTGATGGACGGGTCGGCGAGGATGACGGCGCGCGTCTCCACCTCGTCGCGGTCCCGCTCGTCCAACATCCCGGCCTGCACGTACAGCGTCTCCGCGGAGATCCGCAGCGCCTTGGCCAGCTGCTGGAGGATGTCCGCGCTCGGCTTGCGCAACCCGCGCTCGATCTGGCTCAGGTACGGGTTGGACACCCCCGCGGCGTCGGCGAGCTGCCGCAGCGAGAGCTGGGCCTGCCGACGCTGCTCGCGCAGGTACGCGCCGAGGTCCCCGACGTTGAGCGATGCCATGCCCCGATCCTGCCGGACTCTGCTAACTATTGCAAGCAGACGCTTGCTACAGCTCCCACCGCGCCGTCGGTGCGCTGCACCGGCACCGGCGCCGTGCGTTCGCCCGTCGCCGGTTCGCGCAGCATGAAGACGTCCACCGGGTCCTCGCTCACGGCCCTGAAGCCGTGCCGTTCGTACAGGGCGCGGGCCGGGCTGCCCCGCAGGACGTTCAGTCGGACCGGCACGCGGGCCCGGTCGCACCGCTCCAGCAGTTCGCGCAGCACGGCCGAGCCGATGCCGGCGCCCTGGGCGTACGGGGCCAGGTAGAAGTGCTCCAGCCAGTGGGCGTCGGCGGCCGGGCGCAGGGCCGCGCTGCCGGCGAGGGCGCCGTCCACCTCGATCACCCAAGTGTGGGCCGGGTCGAACGCGTCCCGCAGCCGCTGTCGCACGTGGTGCGCGTCGTAGCGTCCGAGCCGTTCCAGGTCCGCCCGCAGCGCCACCGCCCGGACCTCGGCCACGGCCCCGACGTCCGCGACCGAGGCCGGCCGGAGTCTCCAGTGCGCCGTGATCGTCATGGCCGCCACGGTACGCGGCCCGGACCGCGCCCCCGGCGGCGGTCCGGGTCCGTCCCGTCCGTCAGCGCGTGCTGCGCGGCTGGTTGAAGCGGAGCATGTTGCCCGCCGGGTCGCGGAAGGCGCAGTCGCGGACGCCGTACGGCTGGTCGCTGGGCTCCTGGAGCACCTCGCCGCCCGCCGCGCGGATGCGTTCGAAGGTGGCGTCGCAGTCGTCGGTGGAGAAGATCACGCCGCGCAGCATGCCCTTGGCCAGCAGTTCGGCCATGGCCTGCTTGTCCGCGGGCGAGGCGTTCGGGTTGGCGAGCGGCGGTTCGAGGACGATCTCCACGTCGGGCTGCTCGGGCGAGCCGACGGTCACCCACCGCATCCCCTCGAACCCGACGTCGTTGCGGACCTCCATGCCGAGGACGTCCCGGTAGAAGGCGAGCGCCTTGTCGTGGTCGTCGACGGCGATGAAGCACTGGGAGAGCTTGATGGTCATGGCCCGACGCTACGTCCGGGCGGCGGTTTTCGCTTCTCCGTTCCTGACCGGGCGCGTGAGGATCTTCGCGACGCAGGCCGGGATGGCCGCGCCCGTCTCGTGCCCGCGGGCCCGGTAGGCGCTCGGGGTCTCGCCGACCAGCTCGGTGAAGCGCGAGCTGAACGACCCCAGCGAGGTGCAGCCCACGGCGAAGCACACCTCGGTGACGCTCAGGTCGCCCCGCCGCAGCAGCGCCTTGGCCCGCTCGACGCGGCGGGTCATCAGGTAGCCGTACGGGGTCTCGCCGAAGGCGGCCCGGAAGCTGCGCGAGAAGTGACCGGGCGACATCAGGGCGACCCGCGCCAGCGCGGGCACGTCGAGGGGCTCCGCGTAGTCGCGGTCCATCGCGTCCCGGGCCCGGCGCAGCCGTACGAGGTCTTCCAGCATCACCCCGCCAGCGTACGGCCGGGCACCGACAGCCGGCGGCGCGGCGGGCGCCGCTCAGCGCTCCGGGGCCGTGCCGATCGCCACCGTCGCGTACAGCTCCTCCGAGGTCGCCACCCGTACCGCCAGGCCCGCCGAGGTCAGGGCCGAGGCCGTCACCGGGGACTGGCGGGCGCTCGTCTCGACGAAGAGGCGGCCGCCCGGGGCCAGCCACGGCAGGGCGCCCGCCGCGACCCGGCGGTGCACGGCCAGGCCGTCCGCGCCGCCGTCCAGGGAGACGGCCGGTTCGTGGTCGCGGGCCTCCGAGGGCATCAGCGCGATCTCCCCGGTCGGGACGTACGGGGCGTTCACCACCAGCAGGTCCACCCGTCCCCGCAGCCGCGCCGGCAGCGCCGCGTACAGGTCGCCCTCCCACACCGCGCCGCCGTACGCGGCCACGTTGCGCCGCGCGTACGCGAGCGCCACCGGGTCGATGTCCGCCGCGTGCAGCTCCACCCCGCCCGGCACCAGGGAGGCCACGGCCGCGCCCAGGGCGCCCACCCCGCAGCACAGGTCCAGCACCACCGCGCCCGGCCGGGCCGCGTCCACCGCCTCCCGCACCAGGAACTCGGTGCGCCGGCGGGGCACGAAGGCCCCCGCGCCCACCTCCAGGCGCAGTCCGCAGAACTCCGCCCACCCCACGACGTGTTCCAGGGGTTCGCCCGCGACCCGGCGGGCCAGCAGCTCCGCCAGGTGCCCGTCGTCCCGGGCGGCCCCCACGAGCAGGTCCGCCTCCTCCTCCGCGAAGACGCAGCCCGCGGCGCGCAGCCGCTCCACCAGTGACCTCGAACGCGTCATGTTCCCCGCTCCTTCCCCGCTCCTTCGCCGCTCCGCCGGCCGTGCCCGGCGCGTACCGCCGTCCGTCCTCCCGCCGGTCCCGTCAGAAGACGTCCGGGCACCACGGCCGGCGCGCGGTGCGCAGCAGCACGTCGGCCAGCGCGACCGCGCCCGGCCGCAGCTCGGTGATCCGGCCGAGCGCGGCCAGCCGCACCGCGGACTCGTCGCCGAGGTAGAGCGAACCGAGCGCCGACACGTCCAGCCGCAGGCCGGCCGGGGCGTCGGTGCGTTCGCAGCGGGCCGCGCCGGAGCCGGTGTCCCCGCCGGCGCCCGCCGTCAGCCGGTAGCGGCCGTCGGCCAGGCCCGCCGCGTCCGTGACCTCCAGGACGAGCTCCCCGGGCACCGCGTACGTGCGCGCCTCCAGCGCCCGTACGACGTCCAGCAGCCGCACCCACAGGAAGTCGGCGGCGGTCACGGTCCTGGCCGCGCGCGGATCGGGCAGCAGCTGGTCGACGAGGTCGTCGGGGGCCCGGGGGCCGGTGCGCACCTTGAGCACCCAGTCGATGGAGCACAGGAAGTGCCACAGCGCCCGCTCCGACTCCGGGGTCAGCGCGATCAGATCGGTGACCTGCACGGTGTTCAGCGGGACCTTGGCGTCCGTCCAGTGGCCGTCGGCCCGGTAGGCGACCAGTCCGGCCGGTTCGCCGTCGGCCGTCCGGTGGACCGCGAAGAACTTCTCCTGGTACGGGCGGTGGGAGACGGACTCCAGGCCGGTCGCCAGGCTCCACCAACGCGCGTCGCGGTCCACCGCGCCGTGCGTGACCGCCCGCAGCCGCTCGTGCAGCCCGGGCCCGATCAGCCGGGCCTGGGCGGCGTCGACCAGTTCGATCCGCCCGCCGTCCGCGGGCACCGGCCGGCGCGGGTCGAGGCCGGTGCGCGGCACGTCGATCTCCCACTCGCGGAGGGAGGCGGCGGGCCCGTACCCGTACCGCCCGTAGATCGGGTACTCGGCGGCGATCAGCGTGGACAGGACGTCGCCGCGGTCCCGGGCGGCGGTGAGTTCGGCCGCCATCATCCGGGTCAGCAGGCCCTGGCGGCGGTGGGTCGGCAGGACGCCGACGTTGGTGACGGCGCTCGCGGCGACGTCGGCCCCGCCGGGCACGGTGAGCCGCTGTGCGAAGGAGCGCAGCGCCCCGACGCAGCGGCCCGTACCGGTGTCGAACGCCCCCTGGGTGCGCGCGAGATCGGTGTGCTCGCGGCGCTGGGCGACATCGGATTGCGTCACCCCCGAGGCGGTGAGGAACCCCGTGTTCACGGTCCGCAGCCAGTCGGGGAGTTCGGATGCGGCGATCGGCCTGACGTCAGCGCTCATGACCGGCCACGCTAGTCGGCCCACCGGCCGCAGTCCTCCGGTTTTCGGCCCGACCCCCAGGGGCCGCGCCTCAGGCCAGCAGGTCGTCCACCTGGGCCTCGCCCTCGCGGTAGCGGCGGGTGATCTCCGCGCTGCAGTCGTCCGCCGTGCGCTGGAGCTGCTGTCGGCGCCGCGAGACCTGCTGCTCGTAGCGGACCAGTCTGCCCAGCCCGTCGTGCAGTTCGGCGTCGGTGCGGGCGTCCAGGTCCGAGAGCTCCACGTCGGACAGCATCTCGGCCGCCAGCACCCGGTACTCCTCGCTGTGCGGGGTGCCGAGCGTCACGTGCCGGGCGGAGGCGCTGCGGCTGGAGGGGGCGTCGGCGAGGATCTCCGAGAGCCGGTCCACGACCGGGACCTCGGGGTCGGTGCGCCGGGCCAGCTCGGCCCGCAGGATGTCGATGCGGCCCTGGAGCAGGCGGCGCACGTAGCTGAGGTCGGCCTCGTCGCGCTGCGCGTCGCGGCGCAGGGCCCGCAGCTCGGGCAGGCCCAGCGCGGTGGTCGGCGTCCCCGGCGGCGGGGTGTCGGCGGTGCGCTGCGCGGGCGGTCGGACCGCGGCGGAGATGGCAGCCGGTGATGCAGGTACGGAGGTACCAGAAGTATTCATACGAACGAGTCCGTCCCCTCGACCGGTGCGGCGCACCCGCACCGCCTGCGTGCATCGTGCCACCCTCCGTGGCCCCGATGCAGTCCCACTGCACCCGATCGGCCCCGGACGGGTGCACGCCTGGTACACAGGTGGTATGCGAGCTGTGGTGCAGAGGGTGGACGGCGCGAGCGTCGTGGTGGCCGGCGAGACCGTGGGCGAGATCGTCGGCGAGGGGTTGTGCGTGCTGGTGGGGGTGACCCACGACGACACCCCGGAGAAGGCGGCGCTGCTGGCGCGCAAGCTGTGGTCCGTGCGCGTCCTGGAGGCCGAGAAGTCCTGTAGCGACGTGGACGCACCGCTGCTGGTGATCTCCCAGTTCACGCTGTACGGAGACGCCCGCAAGGGCCGCCGCCCCACCTGGAACGCGGCCGCGCCCGGCCCGGTGGCCGAGCCGCTGGTCGACGAGGTGGTGGCGCAGCTGCGGGCGCTGGGTGCGACGGTGGCGACGGGCCGGTTCGGTGCGGACATGCGGGTCTCGCTCACCAACCACGGCCCGTTCACCGTCGTCATCGACATCTGAGACACATCGGGCCATCTCATCCGGCCCCGGGCTGCCCCGGGGCCGCCGCCCTGCCCTAGGGGGCGACGACGACCTCCTGTGCGGCGGCCGTGTTCCCGGCGAGCAGCGGCGCGTCCACGGGAACGTTCCGCTTGACCAGGGCGAGCGCGATCGGGCCGAGCTCGTGGTGGCGGACCGCGGTGGTGACGAAGCCGAGCTGGCGCCCCTCGCCGCCGTCCGCGGCCAGCCGGACGGGCGTGCCGTGCGCCGGGAGCAGCACCTCGGAGCCGTCCAGGTGCAGGAAGACCAGGCGGCGGGGGGGCTTGCCCAGGTTGTGGACGCGGGCGACGGTCTCCTGGCCGCGGTAGCACCCCTTCTGCAGGTGCACGGCGGTGCCGATCCAGCCCAGCTCGTGCGGGATGGTGCGGTGGTCGGTCTCCAGGCCGAGCCGCGGCCGGTGGGCCTCGACGCGCAGCGCCTCGTACGCGAGGAGGCCGGCGGCCGGGCCGTGGGCCGCGGCGAAGTCCTCCAGCGCGGTGCGGGGCAGGAAGACGTCGCGGCCGTGGGCGGTCTCCCGTACGGCGTGGCCCCCGGCGACCTCCGCGATGGAGCCGGCGGGCAGGTGGACGACCGCGAACTCCCCGGTGCGGTCGGCGACTTCCACGCGGTAGAAGAACTTCATCGACTCCAGGTAGGCGATCAGCTCCGCCTGGGTGCCGGGCTCCACGTGCGCCCAGGTGGTCTCGCCGTCGTCGACGAGGTAGAGCGCGTGCTCGATGTGCCCGTTGGCGGAGAGGATCAGCGCCTCGGTGGCCTGGCCGGCGGGCAGCTCGGTGAGGTGCTGGGTGAGCAGCAGGTGCAGCCAGCTCAGCCGCTCGGGTCCGCTGACGGTGACGACCCCGCGGTGCGAGAGGTCCACGAAGCCGCGGCCGTCGCCGAGGGCCCGTTGTTCGCCGTACAGCTCGCCGTAATGGGCGGCGACGCCCTCGTCGCGGCCTTCGGCCTGCACGGCGCCGGGGAGGTGGAGCAAAGGGCTGCTGGTCATGGGACCAAGCGTACGACTCGCCGGGCGCGGCCCGGGCCGGCAAGATCCGAAAGGGACGGTCTAGGCGTCGGCGGCCCGGTGTTCGGCCGCGCACTTCTTGCAGAGGCCGAAGATCGCGAAGTGCTTCATGTCGGTCTCGAAGCCGAAGGTGGTGCGGAGCTTCGCGGTGAATTCGGCGGCGACGTCCACGTCCGCCTCGATGACGTCGGCGCAGTCGCGGCAGACCAGGTGGATGTGGTGGTGCCGGTCGGCGAGGTGGTAGGTGGGGGCGCCGTGGCCGAGGTGGGCGTGCGAGACCAGCCCGAGCTCCTCCAGGAGCTCCAGGGTCCGGTAGACGGTGGAGATGTTCACGCCGGAGGCGGTCTTGCGCACCTCGCCGAGGATCTCGTCCGGGGTGGCGTGCTCCAGGTGGTCGACGGCCTCCAGCACCAGCTGGCGCTGCGGGGTCAGCCGGTACCCGCGCTGGCGCAGGTCGGTCTTCCAGTCGGCGGTCTCGTCGGTCCGGGCGGTCTCGGTGCTCTCGGCGTTCTCGGTGCTCTCGGCGTTCTCGGTCCTCACCACCCGGCCAGTGTAAGCGCGCGAAGGGGACCGCGGGCGAGCCCGCGGTCCCCTTGCCGCACGTCCCGGGTCCCGGTCAGCGGAAGAAGGCGATGCCGTCGTCCGGCATGTCCGGGAGGTTGCGCGCCATCTCGGCGACCTCCTCGGGCGAGACGACCTTCTTCAGCTGCGCCGACATGTACGGCCGCAGCTCCACCTCGGGGGTGGCCTTCTCGCCGACCCACATCAGGTCGCTCTTCACGTAGCCGTAGAGCCGCTTGCCACCGCTGTACGGGCCGGAGGCCGCGGTACGGGCGACGGCGTCGGTGACCACGTCGATCTGGGGCTTCTGGTCGGCGAGCTCGCCGTACCAGACCTCGACGACACCCTGGTCGCGGACCATGACGATCTCGACCTTGCGGTCCTCGTCGATGCGCCAGTAGCCGGATTCGGACTCCAGGGGCCGCACCTTGTTGCCCTCGGCGTCGAGGACCCAGGTGTGGGAGGCGTACTCCAGGAAGTCCCGGCCGTCGTGGCCGAAGACGACCTCCTGGCCGAAGTTGCACTTCTCCTCGCCCGGGAAGTCGAAGACGCCCGCGCCCTCCCAGGTGCCGAGGAGGAAGGCGAGGGGCACGAGGCCCGGGTTCAGGTCGGACGGGATCTGGATCATGGTTGGCTGCTCAGACGATCTGTGTGAGGGGTTCCGGGGCGGTCTGCTGCGCGGTCGCTCAGCGCTGGCCCTGGTACAGCTTCTTGACGGCCAGGCCGGTGAAGGCCATGACGCCGACGCAGACCAGGACCAGCAGGGAGGTGAAGACTGCCTCAAGCACGGGGTGCTCCTCGGAGGATTCGGTGCGGTGTACGGGCCGGTCCCCCAGCCTACTGGCCCGGGGACCGGCGCACTCTGCGAGGTGGGCCGTACCGGTTGCCCGCCCGCTCAGCTCAGCAGCTGGCTCTGCAGGATCACGGTCTGGTGGAAGGGCACGGGGGCCGCCCCGCCCTTGCGGGTCTGCAGGATCACGGCCTGCACGTCGCCCGCGTCCAGGCAGCCCAGCCGGGTCTGGGTGTCGCCGTGGGGCTTCTTCTCCTCGTAGACGGAGACGGCGCGGGTCTCCAGGTATTCGGCGAGGTCGTTGCGCTGCGACCTCTTCGCCTTGGCCCAGTCCGGGTCGGGAACGAGGACGGCGGCGCCGTCGAGCTTCGCGTCGGCCGCGCAGCCCGGGAAGAGCTGGCCGAAGCCGAAGGAGTGGAAGCGCAGCAGGTAGACCCGGGTGCGCGTGCCGTCCGGCATCGTCCACGCGCGGCCGGCGATCTGGCGCAGCCCCTCGTACGCGAAGCCCTCCTGGAGCGCCGCCCGGGCGTCGGGGGCGTACTCGCCCAGGAAGGTCTCCGGGGAGACCGCGCCGTCCTCCCCCGCCGCGAAGCCGCTGTCGGGCCCGGCGCCGGCGGGGGGCGTGAGCAGCAGGGCGGAGAGCGCGGCGTAGTGGGTGGCGTCCGGGTTGTCCGCGCCCTTGGGCAGGGGAGCGCCGGCCGGCAGCTCGGGCTTGGCCAGGACGGGGTACGCCCAGCGGCCGTCGTCCAGGGTGGTCAGCCCCGGCAGTTCGGTGCGCTCGGGCCGGACGAGCCCGTACGCGGTCCCGGCGGCGGCCGACGCGAAGACGAGGGCGGCCGCGGTCCACCGCAGGACGGCGAACAGCCGGCGCCGGTCCTTCGGGGCGGCCTCGGCGGGGACGCCGTCCGGGGCGGGTGCCGGGTCCGGGGGCTGCCTCGGGGCCGGGGGCTGCGCCGGCGGGGCGTCCCGCGGGGACGCCCCGTGCGGCTCGGTGACGGCGCCGGTGGTGGTCTGCTCGCTCACGCGCTCTCCCCGGGGGACTTCAGGTGGTTCAGCTGGCTCTTGAAGAGGTCCGCGGAGTTCTTCACGTGCAGGGTCCCGTACGTCCTGAAGGTCACCAGTACGTCCCCCTCGACGGCCACGCACTCCAGGGCGTCGATCTGGTCTTGGCCCTTGTTCTTGCTCTTGTCGTCCTCGTCTATGACGGCGTGGAACGCGCACCGCGCCTCCGGGAAGCCGTCGATCTTCGGGGCCTCGCCGTCCTGGCCCAGCAGCCCGATGAGCTTCTCGGCGGCTTCGGAGAAGGGCGCCAGCGCCGCGGGGTCCGCCTGGGTGAGGCGGATCTCGCTGACCAGCCCGCCGGTCACCGGAAGGTAGCTGCGGCCGGCCACGCCCTTGAACTTCATGGCGGCCAGCACCTTGTCGCGCTCCTCGCGCTCCTTGGCGGACAGGCCGGTCCGGGCGCTCTTGAGGCTTTCGGCCGCCCGCTCGGCCGACACGGAGAAGTCGTTGCCCTCCGGGTCGAGGTCCGGGCCGTTCTCGTAGCCGACGGGGATCGGCAGCAGCTTGGCCACCAGCGCGTTGGGCGCAACGGTCGGCGCCGGCGTCGAGCGGGCGGCGGAGTCGTCCCCCGCCGCGTTCCAGTACTGCGTCGGGGCGGTCCGGTCGGCGTCGCCGAGCCGTCCGTACGCCCAGAAGCCGGCGCCCGCGAGGACCGCGAGGCCCAGCCCGCCCGAGACCAGCGCGACCGTCCTGCGGCGCGCCCGGCGCGGGGACCGGTCGGGGGCCTGCGGCTCCCCGCCGGGCTCGCGCGCCCCGGCGGCGGCCGGCGTCGTGTCCCCGTCGTCGTGCCGCTCGCTCACAGCCGCTCCATCTGACGCTTGGCGAGGTCGAGGACGGCGTTCTTGTCCACCTTGCCGCGGTTGTTGGTGTAGTGGATGTCGATGAGGATGTCACCGCGCCGCAGGAGGGCCCTCGCGTCACGGACCGGGAGGTAGCCGGGCTTCGCGTGCTGCTCGGAGTCGACCCAGGCGCGGCCGAATGCCGCGGGGACCCCGGGGACGGCCATGCCGTCGTTTCCGGCGTGGTCCTTGTCGGGCATGTAGGAGGACTGGCCGCGCTGGAAGCTGTCGGCGCCGCCCCGCGTCCGGAACTGCAGCAGGTAGACGTCGACGAAGTTCTGGTCGTCCTCGGCCCACTTCACGGACGCGATCCGCCGCACGTCGTCGCGGAGGAGGCTGCGCAGGCCCGCGCCGGGATGGTTGTAGAAGTCCGCCGCGTAGGCGTCCGGGGAGAGGGAGCCGGAGAACGCGGTCTTCGCGCCGCCCGGGGCCTCGATCAGCATCGTGGCGAGGTCTTCGTCGCTCTTGTGCCAGCGGTTGGCGTTGACGGAGCGGGTGCTCGACGCCTCGTCCCGGGCCAGCGGCTTCGGAGCGGTCATCGACGGCTGCGCCAGCGGCGGCAGCGGGGTGGGCGGGCGGTCGTACTGGACGGCGTAGCCCGTGGCCGTGCCGGCGAGGACGCCGAGGGCGGCCGCCGCGGCGATCAGCAGGGCGGTGCGGCCCCGGTGGCGGCGGCCCGGAACCTCGGGGGCCGCGGTGGTCTCGGGAGCCACGGCGGTCTCGGGAGCCTCGACTGCGCGCATCGGGTCGGGAGCGTCGGACGCCGGTCCGACCTCGCCCTCTTTCCGCTGCTCAGGGCTGGTCTGTTCATGTTCCAAGGAAGTCCCCCCACAGGACGGGTGGCGCGGATTCGCTACCCGCGCCTACCCATGACCCGTCCCGGAAGGGAACAGTTGTACGGACGATTATTACGGTTTCATCTCACGGGGTTTCAGTCGTCACGGCGACGCTTTCCGTCCAGTTCGTCCCACCACTCGTCGGACTTGGGGTCCCCCGACGGGTCGTCCCACCAGCGGTCGTCCGGTCCGCGCCGGTTGGCGACCATCGCGGCGACCGGCGGGATGACCATGGCCACGACGCACATCGCCACCGCGGCCGGCACCGACCACAGGCGCACGAAGGCCCAGGCGGAGACGAAGAGGAGCAGGCATCCGCCCATGAGCAGGAAGTAGGCGCGCCGGCGCCGGGCGTACATGAGTCCAGGGTAGAGCCGTCCGGGCCGGACGACCCCTGGACGGCACGAAGGGCCGCACCCCGTTCCAGTGGCGTCCAACCCCCGGGGGTGCGGCCCTCCGGCCGACTGTCAGGCGATCACACGGGCGGTGCTCAGACCGCGATCGCCACGTCCGTCACGCCGCCGGCCTCGGCGACCACGACCGCGCGGTCCGCCTGGCCGCCCGGGACGAGCGCCCGCAGCGTCCAGGAACCGGTGGCGGCGTAGAAGCGGAACTGGCCGGTCGCCGAGGTCGGGACCTCGGCGGTGAACTCGCCGGTCGAGTCCAGCAGCCGGACGTAGCCGGACACCGGCTCGCCGCCCTGGGTGATCTGACCCTGGATCGCGGTCTCACCGGGCTTGAGCGTTGCGAGGTCGGGCCCGCCGATCTGTGCTCCACACATGTTCTCTGTCCTGTCCTGGAGAGGTCGTACCGGCCGTGGCGGCCGCTGTCCTGTTTCCCTGCGCGCCCGGCAGGGTTACTTGGCGGGGCCGAGCTCGATCGGCACGCCGACCAGCGAGCCGTACTCGGTCCACGAGCCGTCGTAGTTCTTGACGTTCTCCTGGCCGAGGAGCTCGTGCAGCACGAACCAGGTGAGCGCGGAGCGCTCACCGATGCGGCAGTACGCGATGGTGTCCTTCGCCAGGTCGACCTGCTCGGCCTCGTAGAGGGCCGTCAGCTCGTCGTCCGACTTGAAGGTGCCGTCGTCGTTGGCGTTCTTCGACCACGGGATGTTGCGGGCGCTCGGCACGTGGCCGGGGCGCTGCGACTGCTCCTGCGGAAGGTGCGCCGGGGCGAGGAGCTTGCCGGAGAACTCGTCGGGCGAGCGGACGTCGACCAGGTTCAGGGAGCCGATCGCGGCCACGACGTCGTCGCGGAAGGCGCGGATCGAGGTGTCCTGGGCCTTGGCCTTGTACGTGGTGGCCGGGCGGTTCGGGACGTTCTTGCCGTCGACCAGGTCGCGGGAGTCGAGCTCCCACTTCTTGCGGCCGCCGTCGAGGAGCTTCACGTCCTGGTGGCCGTAGAGCTTGAAGTACCAGTAGGCGTACGACGCGAACCAGTTGTTGTTGCCGCCGTACAGGACGACGGTGTCGTCGTTGGAGATGCCCTTGGCGGAGAGGAGCTTCTCGAAGCCCTCCTGGTCCACGAAGTCGCGGCGGACCGGGTCCTGGAGGTCGGTCTTCCAGTCGATCCGGACGGCGTTGGTGATGTGGTTCTTGTCGTACGCGGACGTGTCCTCGTCCACCTCGACGATCACGACGTGGTCGTCGTTCAGGTGGGCCTCGACCCAGTCGGCGTCTACGAGGACGTCGCTGCGGCTCATGGTGTTCTCCTCCGGGGCAGTGTGCGGCGGGGCTGTGCTGCGGGGTGCTGGTGCGTGCTTCCGGGTGCCTCGCAGGTCCTGCGCGGGGAGGCGTCAGGGGAGGCGGAGGCGGGTGCGGTCACGCGGGAAGGGCCGTCGTCCGGCTGGTGGAGCGGATGCGCTCACACGTCAGATGGACCGACAGAGCATGGCGGCGACGCGACACAGGTCTACTGCCCGCCGCTTCGTGAGGTCCGCCTGCTGATGCTTCATAGCCAGGATCGTAGGGACGAATCGGCCGCCCTGTCACCGGTGTGTCATATAGCGAGACAGGATCGTCCGCATAGTGGGATAAGCATCCCCCCGAAAGGCCCCCGGGTCGTCCCGCGGCCCTCTCGGTGGCCCGTCCGCCTGCGGATCGGACCACCCCGTCTCACGATCCGGCCAGCACCACGTTCGTGCCGCTCAGCGTGAGGTGCACGCCCGTCTGGTCCGAGGTCAGGGCCGACAGGCCCAGACCGGACGGCAGACCGGCGTCGAGCCGGCGGTCGAAGTCGGTCTTCTTGCGCACCAGGCCCTCGATCCCGGGGATGCCCTCTCCCGGCACCTCGTCCGCGCGCACCCGGACCACCTTGCCGCCGGGGCCGCCGTCCGCCGCGCCCGGCGCGTCCTCCAGCGTCACGGTGGAGACCACGCTGCGGCTCAGCGTCCGGCCGAGGATCTCCACCCCGACGGTGACCTTGATCTTGCCCGGCGCGCCGCCGTAGCCCAGCGTCGCGCCGGTCTGCGAGGCCGCCGTCAGGTCGGCGTACGTGAGGAGGGCGGTGCCCTCGGCGCGCCGCGCGGTGCCGCCGCTGTAGTCCCCGTTCAGCTCCACCCCGCGGAAGCTCGCGTCGACCTCGGAGAGCCGGGTCTTGCGGCCCTCCGCCATCGCCTCGACGCCGCGCAGCCTCAGGTCCACCCGGTCCAGGTCGTGGCTCAGGGCCTGGGTGAGGAACGGGAACCCGTGGATCTCCACCTCGGAGGTCCCGGCCAGCCCCTGGCGGGCCTGGATGCGGTCGGCCAGCCGGTTCTCGGCGTAGCCGACCGCCCAGCGGTCCGCGCCCACGAAGAGCGCCCCCAGCACGATCCCGATGACCACCACGACACGCAGAGCGCGCACGTGCCCTCCCCCTGCTGCTCGTCGATCCGTACGTCCGTTCCAGTTGACCATGCCCGGTGTCGGGCAGGGATCAACGGGCGCGGCGGCCCGGGACCGGGCGGGTCTCAGCCGACCACCCGGCCGATCAGGTAGACGGCGGGCGCCGCGGCTGCCAGCGGCAGCGCCACGCCGGCCGTCATGTGCACGAACTTCGACGGGTAGTCGTACGCCGCCACCCGCAGCCCGACCAGGGCGCACACCCCGGCGACGAGGCCGATGAGGGCCCCGCCCACCCCGACGGAGGTCAGTCCGCCGACCGCGATGCCGGCGCCGGCGGCCGCGGCCAGCGAGACGCCGACCGAGGGCGCGGTGGGCAGCGGCAGCGCGCGGGCGAAGACGGCCACCGCGACGGCGGCCGCGCCGACCGTGACGGCGGCGGAGCCGGCGGCGAGGTAGCCGGCGCAGACGACGGCCAGGGCGGCGGAGGCCACCGAGGCCATCAGCCCGTACATCCGCTCGTCGGGGTCGGCGTGGCTGCGCAGCTGGAGCACGAGGGTCAGCAGCACCCAGGCGCCGAGGGTGCCGACGATCGCGGCGGGCCCGGACGCCCCGTCCACCGCGAGCACGGCCGCGTCGGCGACCAGGGCCCCGGCGAAGGCGAGCGCGATGCCCTGGCGGGCGGGCCACATCCCGTTGAGGCGGAACCAGCCCGCCGCCGTGAGCGCCTGGAGGGCGACCAGCGGCACGAGCAGTGCGTACGGGCCGAGCACGGCGGCGCCGGCCAGCAGCAGTCCGAGGGCGGCGGTCAGTATGGCCGGCTGCGGGCCGGGGTCGATGATCGGGGACCGGCCCTCGGCGCGGGCCTGGGCGGGGTCAACGGCCCGCAGCGTGTTGCCGGCGAGCGTCGGCGGCGAGTACGCGGGCTCCTCCCCGTCCGCGCCCCGCGACCCGGCCCCCGGGTGCGTCCCGGGTACGGGTGGGGGTGCGGGTGCGTCGGCCGCCGGGCCGGCGTGGGCCGCGGGCCCGGCGGCGTGCGCCGGGCGGCCGTGCCGTCCGGATGCCGGGGCCGGCTCGGGCCGGGCCCCGAAGGCGGGCGCGGCACCGGGACCGTCCGGCCGCGCGTGGGACGGACCGGCGCGGTGCGCCCCGCTCCCGGCCCGCACCCCGTCCGGCCCCGGGTACGGCGGCAGGTAGGCCGTCTGCTCGGCGGCGGGCTCCGGAGCCCCGGCCGGTGCCTGCCCACGCGGCGCCGCGTGCGCCCCGCTCCCGGCCCGCACCCCGTCCGGCCCCGGGTACGGCGGCAGGTAGGCCGTCTGCTCGGCGGCGGGGGCGTCCGGCCGGGCCGCGCCCGCTCCGCCCTGCGACCAGTCCTGGGCCGGGGCCTGCGGGGCCCCGTCCCGGAACCACGCGTCGGGCGCGGCCGGCTCCCGGTACGGCGGCAGGTAGGCGGTGGCCTCGGCCGGGGGCTCCTCGGCACGGTAGGGCGGCAGGTACGCCGTCTCGGCGGCGGCCGGCGTCCCCGGGGCGGGGGCCTCCTCGCGGGACCAGCCGTCCGGGGTCGCCGGGGGCTGCCCGTGGGGCGCTTGCCCGTACGACGGCTGCCCGTACGACGGCTGCCCGTACGACGGCTGCCCGTACGACGGCGGCTGCTGCTGCGGGTGCGCGCCCTCCGGGGCGGGGGGCTCGTCGCGGAACCAGCCCTCGGGCGCCACCGGCTGGCCCGGCACCGCGCCCAGCGGCGGGTGCACCGGCTGGTAGCCGGTGTCCCAGGTGTCGGACTGCCAGGTCTGGGTCCCGTACGGATCGTCCTGCACGGGCGGCTGCGGCACGGGCGGCTGCGCGTCCGCCCGCGGGTCCCGGCGGCGGCGCTGCTGTTCTTCGGGGGTGCTCATCGGCTTCCGCTCACCCGCCCGCGAACGGCGGGAGCACCTCGACGGTGCCCCCGTCCGTCAGCTCGACGGCATCGTGCGGGCGCTTGCCCACGGGCTCTTCGTTCACCAGGAAGGAGCAGCGCAGCAGGACCCGGGCCAGTTCCCCGGGGTGGCGTTCCCGCACGGCGTCGAGCGCCTCGGCCAGCGTGCGCGCCGAGTACGGCTCCTCCGCCGTCCTGGCCGCGGCCTTGGCCGCCGCCCAGTAGCGGATGGTTCCGGTTGCCACTGCAGCTCCTCTTCGTCGGCTCTCTACCGTCGGCCTCCATGATGGCCCCTCCCGCCCCCGGCCCCGGCGCGTCCCGGCGCGCCCGGCCGGGACGCCGAGGGTCCACCGATCCGGTGAAAACGGGTCATACGCGGGACACGCGCGTGGGATGAACCACAGAACTGGGGGTGTGAGAAGCCTCTGCCACGCGACGACGGGTGGGCTATTCTGCTGCGAAGAGGATCCGGGCAACGTTGCCCCCGGGTCCTTTTGTGCTTTCAGCACGTTGAACGAACGAAGAACGGTGGTGTCCGGCCGGGCCTCAGGGCGCGGGGCCCGTCCGGACGCCGCGCACGACGGCACGACGCACGACGTACGAAGCAGTACCGCGCACTCCCCCGGCACACCGCCGGGAGGTACCCCCGGGACGGGACCGAGGAGGAACGACGTGATGGACCAGCGAACGGTGCTCGACCGGCCGGCCGGAACCGGGCGGGGTGGTCGGGCGTGAGCTCCCTCCTGCTCCTGACGAACGCCCTCCAGCCCTCGACCGAGGTGCTGCCCGCCCTCGGTCTGCTCCTGCACAACGTCCGGGTGGCGCCGGCCGAGGGCCCCGCCCTCGTGGACACACCCGGGGCCGACGTCATCCTGGTGGACGGCCGGCGCGACCTGCCGCAGGTGCGCTCGCTGTGCCAGCTGCTGCGCTCCACCGGGCCCGGCTGCCCGCTGATCCTCGTCGTCACCGAGGGCGGCCTCGCGGCCGTCACGGCGGACTGGGGCATCGACGACGTGCTGCTGGACACGGCCGGCCCCGCCGAGGTCGAGGCGCGGCTGCGGCTGGCCACCGGCCGCCGGCAGCTGGGTTCGGACGACTCCCCGATGGAGATCCGCAACGGCGACCTGTCGGTCGACGAGGCGACGTACTCCGCCAAGCTGAAGGGACGGGTCCTGGACCTGACCTTCAAGGAGTTCGAGCTGCTGAAGTACCTGGCGCAGCACCCGGGCCGGGTCTTCACCCGCGCCCAGCTCCTCCAGGAGGTCTGGGGCTACGACTACTTCGGCGGCACCCGGACCGTTGACGTCCACGTACGGCGGCTGCGGGCCAAGCTGGGCCCCGAGCACGAGTCGTTGATCGGTACGGTCCGCAACGTCGGCTACCGCTTCGTGACGCCGGAGAAGGTGGAGCGGGCGGCGGCGGAGGCCGCGGCCCAGGCGGCCGCCCAGGCGGCGGCCCGCAGCGCCGTCCAGAGCGCCTCCCGGCCCGGCGGGCAGGCGCCCGACGCGGGCGGTGCGGGGCTCGGCCGCCCGGCACGGGACGCCGTCGGCGGCCACTCGGCGGGACGGCCTGCCCAGAGGTAGGTCACCCCGCGTAGACTGCCGCGCGTGGCCAAGGTGACGCGGGATGACGTGGCGCGACTTGCGGGTACCTCTACCGCCGTCGTGAGCTACGTCATCAACAACGGACCCCGGCCGGTCGCCCCGGCCACGCGCGAGCGTGTCCTCGCCGCGATCAAGGACCTGGGCTACCGCCCGGACCGGGTCGCCCAGGCGATGGCCTCACGGCGCACCGACCTCATAGGCATGATCGTCCCGGACGCCCGGCAGCCGTTCTTCGCGGAGATGGCGCACGCGGTCGAACAGGCGGCCGCCGAGCGCGGGAAGATGGTGCTGGTCGGCAACTCGGACTACCGCGACGAGCGCGAGGTGCACTACCTCCGGGCCTTCCTCGGCATGCGGGTCTCGGGCCTGATCCTGGTCAGCCAGGGCATGAGCGAGCGCGCCGCGTCGGAGATCGAGGCCTGGGACGCGCGGATCGTGCTGCTGCACGAGCGGCCCGAGGCGATCGACGACGTCGCGGTGGTCACCGACGACATCGGCGGCGCCCAGCTGGCCACCCGCCACCTGCTGGAGCACGGCCACCCGTACGTCGCCTGCCTGGGCGGCGTGGAGAACACCCCCGAGGTCGGCGACCCGGTGGCCGACCACGTCGAGGGCTGGCGGCGGGCCATGCTGGAGTCGGGCCGCTCGGTCGAGGGCCGGCTCTTCCAGGCCCCGTACAACCGTTACGACGCCTACCAGGTGGCCCTGGAGGTCCTCTCCGGGCCGGACCGGCCGCCGGCCATCTTCTGCGCGACCGACGACCAGGCCATCGGCGTGCTGCGGGCCGCCCGCGAGCTGCGCATCGACGTGCCCGGCGAGCTGGCCGTGGCCGGGTTCGACGACGTCAAGGAGGCGGCCCTGACGGACCCGCCGCTGACGACGGTCGCCTCGGACCGCCCGGCGATGGCCCGCGCGGCGGTGGACCTCGTCCTGGACGACGGGCTGCGGGTGAGCGGCTCGCGGCGCGAGCGCCTGAAGCAGTTCCCCTCCGCCCTGGTGATCCGGCGCTCCTGCGGCTGCCGCTAGCCGGTCCCTCCCGGACCGCGCCGGGTCCGTCCCGCTCCGGCCCTTATATCGGGCATACACGGTTCTGTCGGGCTTCTCAGGCCAGGCTCAGGAAGCTCTCATGATCCGCGGTCACAGTCGTAGACATGACCGACAGCATCCGCCGCGAAGGCGAGTACCCCCAGGAGAACCGCCCCCAGCACGCTCCCTTCGGGGAGGACTGGCAGCGCGGCCGCGACCGGTCGGACCAGGGCGCGGCGGCGGGGGCGTACCCGCCGCCGCCCGCCTACCCGCCCGCCGGCGCCCCCGGCTGGCACGAGGCGCACCAGCCCCCGGCCCCGCAGGACGGGGCGGGCGCGGCGGCGCCCGGTACGGAGGCGGGCGCGGGCCACGGCTCCGGCTCCCGCTGGTTCGGCGGCGGCGCGGCCCACGGCGTCGCGGCCCACGCGGCCCCGGCCCCGGCCGCGCCCCGCGCGAAGCGGCCGGTGGCACTGCTGGCCGCGGTCGCGATCGCGGCGGCCGTCATCGGCGGCGGCACCGCGGCCGCCGTCGAGCAGTTCGTGACCCACCCGGCCGGCGGCTCCGGCGGCGGGTTCAGCGGCTCCAACGTCTCGCAGTCCAGCAACGGCACCGTCTCCGGTGTGGCCGAGCAGGTCAGCCCCTCGGTGGTGCGCATCGACACCAGCACCGGTTCGGGCCAGGGCACCGGCTCGGGCATCGTGCTCACCGCGGACGGCGAGATCGTCACCAACAACCACGTCGTCGACGGCGCCTCGCAGGTCCAGGTGACGACGAGCGACGGCAAGAAGTACAGCGCCAAGATCGTCGGCACCGATCCCGACAAGGACCTCGCCCTGATCAAGGTGCAGGGCGCCTCCGGCCTCAAGCCGGCCAAGCTCGGCGACTCCGGCGGCCTCAAGGTCGGCGACCAGGTCGTCGCCATCGGCTCCCCCGACCGGCTGACCGGCACCGTCACGAGCGGCATCGTCTCCGCGCTGGAGCGCGAGGTGAACGTCCCGAAGTCGGAGCAGCAGTCCCCGCAGAGCCAGCAGCAGGGCGGCGGCTTCCCGTTCTCGTACGGCGGCCGGCAGTTCAACGGCGACACCGGTTCGAACACCACCTCCTACAAGGCCATCCAGACGGACGCCTCCCTCAACCCGGGCAACTCCGGCGGCGCCCTGGTCAACATGAACGGCGAGATCGTGGGCATGCCGTCCGCGATCTACTCCCCCTCCAGCAGCGGCTCCAGCGCCGGCAGCGTCGGCCTCGGCTTCGCGATCCCGGTGAACACGATCAAGGCCGACCTGGACTCGCTGCGCAAGGGCGGCCCCGGCGGCGCCGGTTCGCAGTCCCCCGACAGCGGCTCCGACGGCTCCGCCGTCGACGGCTTCGGCACCTCGTACTGACCCGCGGGCGCGGGAGCCCGCGTACCGGGCGGGTCCGGCGCCGCGCGCGTGCGACGCTGGACGGGAGCCCGCCGGCGCCGGACCCGGTCGCACCGGGGGCCGCGCCACGACCGACCACGACCACCCTGGGGGAGCCCGCCATGAATCCCGCCGAAGGCGAAGCCCGCATCCTCGTCGTCGACGACGAGCCGGCCGTCCGCGAGGCCCTGCGCCGCAGCCTCGCCTTCGAGGGGTACGCCGTGCAGACCGCGATCGACGGGATCGACGCCCTCGACAAGGCGGCCTCGTACGCCCCCGACCTCGTCGTGCTGGACATCCAGATGCCCCGGATGGACGGCCTGACCGCCGCCCGCCGGCTGCGCGCCACCGGCAGCGTCACCCCGATCCTGATGCTCACCGCCCGCGACACGGTCGGCGACCGGGTCACCGGCCTCGACGCGGGCGCCGACGACTACCTCGTCAAGCCGTTCGAGCTCGACGAGCTCTTCGCCCGCGTCCGCGCCCTGCTGCGGCGCAGCTCGTACGCCGCCCGGCAGCCCGGCGCCCAGGACCACGAGGACGTGCTGACCTTCGGGGACCTGCGGATGGACCTCGCCACCCGGGAGGTGCTGCGGGGCGGGCGGCCGGTGGAGCTGACCCGGACCGAGTTCACGCTGCTGGAGATGTTCCTCGCGCACCCGCGGCAGGTCCTGACCCGCGAGCAGATCCTCAAGACCGTCTGGGGCTTCGACTTCGAGCCCAGTTCCAACTCCCTCGACGTGTACGTGATGTACCTGCGCCGCAAGACCGAGGCGGGCGGGGAGCCGCGCCTGGTCCACACGGTGCGCGGGGTGGGGTACGTGCTGCGCGCGGGCGAGAGCGGGCCCGAGTGAGCCCGGCGGCCCGCTTCCGCGCCCTGCCGCTGCGCTCGCGGCTGGCGCTGCTGGTGACGGTGGCCGTGGCCGTGGCCGTGGCCGCGGTGGCGGCGGTGTCCTGGGTGATGGTGCGGGCCCAGCTGAGCGAGCAGTTGGACCGCTCCCTGATGTCGACCAACCCGAACCCGCAGGTGGCACGGGTGCTGGACGTGGGCCGCTGCGTGACCCGGCCCTCCGAGGCGCCGCAGGACATCGCCGGGAACCTCAACGCGACCGTGCAGATCGTCACGGCGCAGGGCGGGCACTGCTGGGTGAGCGGGCCGGCGACCCTGCCCGTCACGGCCGTCGACAAGGAGATCGCGGCCGGCAAGCGGGCGGCGGCCCTCCAGGACGTGACGACCGCCGAGGGCGTGGAGATGCGCGTCTACACGACGCCCGCGCAGGCCGCGTCCGGCGGGGTCTTCGGCATCTCGATCGCCAAGCCGCTCGCCGACATCGACAAGCCGCTGTCCACGCTGGCGTGGGTCCTGCTGCTGGTCTCCGGCGTCGGCGTGGTCGGGGCGGGCGCGGCCGGCCTGTGGGTGGCCCGTACGGGGCTGCGGCCGGTGGACGAGCTGACCGGCGCCGTCGAGCACATCGCCCGGACCGAGGACCTGACCGTGCGCATCCCCGACGAGGGCGACGACGAGATCGCCCGCCTGTCGCGGTCGTTCAACTCGATGACGGCCGCGCTCGCCTCCTCGCAGGAGCGGCAGGCCCAACTGATCGCCGACGCCGGGCACGAGCTGCGCACCCCGCTGACCTCGCTGCGCACCAACATCGAGCTGCTGGCGCGCAGCGAGGAGACCGGGCGGGCCATCCCGCCCGACGACCGCAGGGAGCTGCTGGCCTCGGTCAAGGCGCAGATGACGGAGCTGGCCGCACTGATCGGGGACCTCCAGGAGCTGTCCCGGCCGGACGCCGGGGCCGGGAACCCGCTCAAGGTCGTGGCCCTGCACGACATCGCCGGGACGGCCCTGTCCCGGGCCCGGCTGCGCGGCCCGGAGCTGCGCTTCGGCTCGGCGCTGGAGCCCTGGTACGTGCGGGGCGAGGCGGCCGCGCTGGAGCGGGCGGTGGTCAACCTGCTGGACAACGCGGTGAAGTTCAGCCCGCCGGGCGGCGCGGTCGAGGTGACGCTGCGGGCGGGCGAACTGACCGTACGGGACCACGGTCCGGGCATCCCGGCCGAGGACCTCCCGTACGTCTTCGAGCGGTTCTGGCGCTCCCCGTCGGCCCGCGCCCTGCCCGGCAGCGGGCTGGGCCTGTCGATCGTGGCCCGTACGGCGGCCCGCTCGGGCGGCGGCGCCGAGCTGCGGGCGGCGGCGGACGGCGGCCCGGGGACGGAGGCGGTGCTCCGCCTCCCGGGGGCGCCGACCCCGCCGCCGGCGCCGGTGCCCGGGCCGCCCCAGGCCCCGCCGGAGCGGCCGTCAGTTGTGCCGGATCAGTGAGTCGACCAGGCCGGAGCGGGTGTTGGGGAAGTCCATCGGGACGATCCCGAGCCCGGTCCGGCCGGCCAGCTCGCCGCCGTCGACGAAGGAGTGGACCTGCGGGTTGAGCCGGTCGGAGTTCCAGCGCGGCGGCATGTAGGCGGCGGTGCTGACGTAGTTCACGAACAGCTTGCCGGGCTGCTGGACGGCCTTGCGGAAGTGGTTCTCGATCCGGCCTCGCTTGGCGAACGGCTCGGTGTTGTAGTCGTCCTGGATGTCGAAGACGTTCCCGTCGCCGTAGCGCAGGCCGGGCAGGCCGCCGTTGTCGGCGAGCAGGACGACCTTGCCGCGGGCCTGGCCGAGGGCGGGCAGGGTGTCGGCGATGCGGAACAGGGAGCGCCAGCCGCGGTTGTCGAGGTAGTCGTCGAAGACGGCCCGGAAGGTGGCGTCGCCCTCCTCGGAGTACTCCTGCTTGACGCGCATCAGCACGGTCTCGGAGGGGTGCGCGGCCAGGAAGTTGCGGCAGTCGACCAGGACGTCGCCGAACATCAGGTCCTGGAAGAAGGCGGCGTGGTGGATGGCGAAGGACCCGCCCGTGACCCGGCAGCGGACGTCGAGGAAGCGGATGCCGGAGTCGAGCTGCTGCGCGATCGAGGTGTTCTGGCAGGCGACGTAGAGGCCGCCCTTGCGGGCGCCGGAGTCGTGGGTGCCGGGGATGGTCATCCGCTGGAGCGGCGTGCCGTCGCCGAGGCCCGCCATCCAGTCCTGGGTGCCGAGCGCCCGCGCGGAGGCGGGGGCCGCCCCCAGTCCGATGGCCGCGCCGGTGCCCGCCGCCAGTGCCCCGACCAGAAATGCCCGCCGGTCCAGTCCCATGTCCGCCCTTTCGCCGACCCAGTGATGGGCGGATTATGGCGTGCACGCGACAGGAACACTACCCACCGGTAGCGATCGGTCCGAGATTCACCCGGCATCTTTTCCGTTCTCCACCAGATCCGCCAACTCCCTCAGCCCCGAAGCGATTTCACGACCGTTGGGCGCGTGCTCGGGATCGGTGAGGGCCTGCACCATCACCCCGGTCATCAAGGCCATCTGCACCGACCCGATCCCCCGCGCGTCGGCGGCGGCGACCTCGGACTCCGGCACCCCGCGCAGCAGCGCGGCCAGCTGCGGGCGGGCGGCGCGCTGGCCCGCGGCGAGGGCCGCGAGCAGCTCGGGCGAGGACTGGGCGTGCACGAAGGCCTCGACGTTGGCGATCCACAGCCAGCGCAGCTCGCCGAAGTTCCTGACCTTGCGGTCCCACATGTCCGCGTAGCGCTCCTCGGGGCTCTCCCCCTCGCCGGCCAGCCCGCCGACGGCCCCGCTCCACTCGTCGAGGGCGGCGAAGAGCGCCTGGTTGAGCAGTGCCTCGCGCGAGCCGAAGTGGTAGCCGATCGCGGCCATGCTGACGTGCGCCGCCGTGGCGATGTCGCGCACGGTCGTGCGCAGGTACCCCTTCTCCTCCAGGCAGCGGCGCGCTCCGGCCAGCAGGTCCTCGCGATTTCCCATGCCGGGATCGTATCCGCGCCGGGACGGCGCGACGGGGCCCCCGACCCGGATTTGGGCAAGCGCCCTACACGAACGTATTGCGCGCTTGCCCAAATACTGTCAGGGTGGAGCCGCCGGGAGACCACCGGACGGCTGCCGGAAGACGACCGGACGACCGCCGCAAAGCCATGAAACGGGGAGAAACGCCATGCGCCACGAACCGGGCAACGCCACGCGCCACGCACTGGAGATCGACGGCCGCACCCTGTCCTACCTGGACTTCGGCGGCCCCGGACAGCTGCTGCTCGCCCTGCACGGCGGCATGTCCGAGGGCGCCCACTTCGCCGACCTGGCCGGGGCGCTCGGCGACGCCTGGCGGGTCGTCGCCCCCGACCAGCGCGGCCACGGCGACTCCGACCGGGCCCCTACGCACGACCGCGCCGGGTACGTCGCCGACGCCGTCGCCCTGCTGGAGCACCTGGACCCCGGCGGACCGGTCGTCGTCCTGGGCTTCTCGCTGGGCGGGCTCAACGCCTACCACCTGGCCGCCGACCGCCCCGACCTGGTCCGCGCCCTCGTCGACGTCGACGCCGGCGTGGAGTTCCCGAACCCGGGCGGCGGCGGCTTCTTCGACTTCCTCGCCGACCTGCCCTACACGGCCGCGACCCGCGAGGAGCTCGTCGCCGCCTGCGGGGCGCTCGGCGCCGGCGTCGGCCCCTTCCTGCGACCGCTGCCCGGGGGCGGCTGGCGGCTGCCGTTCCACCCCGGTGACGTCCTGGCCACCCTGGAGCGGACCTCCCGCTCCCAGTGGGACGTCTGGCTCGCCAGCCGCTGCCCCGCGCTGCTGGTCCACGGCCTGCGCAGCGAGGCGCTGCCGCGGGAGCAGGCCGACGCGATGGTCGCCCGGCGGCCCGGGACCTCGTACGCGGGGCTGGACACCGAACACTTCGTCCCGTTCCAGGACCCGGCGGGCTTCGCCGCGGCCGTCGGCACGTTCCTGGCCGGCCTGCCCGCGCGGCCGCGGGAGCGGCCGTAGGCAGGAGGCCGCGGGAGCGGCCGGACGTGCCGGAGGGGCGGCGGGCCGGGGGCCCGCCGCCCCTCCGGGGAAGCGTCCTGCGGGTGGTACGGGCGTGCTACTTGACGACCGTGATCCGGTTCGCCGCCGGCGGCGCGATCGGCGCCTCCTGCGAGGAGTTGTTCGTCAGGTAGGCGTTGAAGCAGTCCAGGTCGGACGCGCCCACCAGCTTGTTCTTGTGCTCCTTCAGGACGGTGAAGCCGTCGCCGCCGCCCGCGAGGAACTCGTTCATCGCGACCCGGTAGGTCCGGGCGGGGTCGATGGCCGCGCCGTTCAGCCGCACCGAGTCGACGACGATGCGGTCCGCGCCCGCCCTCGTCGTGTCCAGGGTGTAGGTGAAGCCCTTCGAGACCTGGAGGATCTTCGGGCTCGCCCCGTTGACCGGGCCGCTGACCTGCTGCTGCAGGGCCGTGATCAGCTGGGCGCCGGTCAGGTCCACCACGTTCATCATGTTGGTGAACGGCTGGACCGTGAAGGACTCGCCGTACGTCACCACGCCGTCGCCCTCGTCACCCGAGGCCTTGTACGCGAGGTCCGAGCGGATGCCGCCCGGGTTCATGAGGGCCAGCTGCGCGCCGCCCTTGTCGGCCGGGGCCAGGGCCTCCAGTTGCGCGTCGGCGATCAGGTCGCCCAGCGGCTTCTCGTACTCCGGCGAACCGCGGCCGGGGATGTCGGCCGCGATGAAGCCCTGCGGCCGGTTCGCGACCGGGGCCGCCAGCTCGTTCCAGCGCCGGATCAGCGCGGTCATGTCCGCCGCCTTGGCCTGCTCGCGGCCGACCAGCTTGTTGACCGGCTTCGGCGAGGTGACCTTCGTCCGGACGATGTCCTTGGTCTGCCGGTCGTACTTCAGCGTGGTGTCCGTGTACAGGCGGCCGATCGAGGCGGCCGAGGTGACCGTGCGCGGGTTGCCCGCCGGGTCCGGGATGGTGCAGGCGTACGCCTGGTGCGTGTGGCCCGTCACCAGCGCGTCGACCTTGGCGTCGACGTTCTTGGCGATGTCCACGATGGCACCGGAGATGCCGGCGCCCGCGCCCGGGGCGTCGCAGTCGTAGTTGTACGCGCCGTTCGCGGGCAGTCCGCCCTCGTGGATCAGCGCGACGATCGACTTCACGCCCTGCTTGTTCAGCTCGGCCGCGTACTTGTTGATCGTCTCGACCTCGTCGCCGAACTTCAGGCCCTTGACGCCCTCGGCGGTGACGATGTCCGGCGTGCCCTCCAGGGTGACGCCGATGAAGCCGATCTTCACGTCCCCCTTCTTCCAGATGAAGGTGGGGGACATCAGCGGACGCTTGGTCTTCGCGTCCGTCACGTTGGCCGCGAGGTACTGGAACTCGGCGCCGTTGAAGTCCTTGCCGTTCTCGTAGCAGCCCTCGACCGGGTGGCAGCCGCCGTACGCCATGCGGCGCAGCTCGGTCTTGCCCTCGTCGAACTCGTGGTTGCCGACGCTGGAGACGTTGAGGCCGAGCTTGTTCATCGCCTCGATGGTCGGCTCGTCGTGGAAGAGCCCGGACAGCATCGGGCTGCCGCCGATCATGTCGCCGGCGGCGGCGGTGACGGAGTACTCGTGCCCCTTGCGGGCCTCGCGGAGGCTGGTCGCGAGGTACTCGACCCCGCCCGCCGGTATGGCCTTGGTGGTGCCGTCCGCCTGACGCTCGGTCACGGTGCCCGACGAGCCCTGCGGGGGCTCCAGGGTGCCGTGGAAGTCGTTGAACGACAGCATCTGCACATCGACGGTCCGGCTCTTGGCGGCCGGGCCGCCACCACTCGCGGCCCCGGCCGGCAGTGCGGTGGCGACCATCGCCCCGGCCCCGGCCGTGGCGGCGAGGGCGGTGAGGACCAACCGGCGGGTGCGGCGGTGCCGTTGTGGCGTCGCTGACATTTATTCCCCTTCGTGGGCAGCGATACAGCTGGCGGTGCAGCTTTGGGAGGTGCGCCGAAGCCTATGGTCAACGCGCGTAGCACGACAGGGGGTAACGGGTATCGAGGTGGTTACGCGCAGAAGACGGACCGCCCCCGGGCCCGCCCCCTTCCGCACGCCCCGCGCGGTCGTAGGCTCGTGCCATGACTGACGCAGCAGCGGCCCTGGAGCCGGGACGGCAGATTGAGACCCTCGACGAGCTGACGGAGGAACAGGCCGGAGCCGTACTCGCCCTGATCGAGGACGCGGCCCGCACGGACGGCACCACCGCCGTCTCCGAACAGGGCCGGCTCCGGCTGCGCGGCGGCCCGCGCGAGGGCGTCCGGCACCTCCTGCTGACCGAGGGCGGCCGGCTCGCCGGGTACGGGCAGCTGGAGGACACCGACCCGGTCGAGGCCCCCGCGGCCGAACTCCTCGTCCACCCCTCGCTGCGCGGACGCGGCCACGGCCGGGCCCTGGGCAGCGCCCTGCTGGCCGCCTCCGGCAAGCGGCTGCGGGTCTGGGCGCACGGCGGCAAGCCCGCCGCCCGGCACCTCGCGCAGGTGCTCGGCCTCACCCTCTTCCGCGAACTGCGCCAGCTGCGCCGCCCCCTCGGCCCGGACGCGGACCCGCTGCCCTTGGCGGCGCTGCCGCCCGGCACGACCGTGCGCACCTTCGTCCCCGGCGCCGACGACGCGGCCTGGCTCGCGGTGAACGCCGCCGCCTTCGCCCACCACCCCGAGCAGGGCTCCCTCAGGCAGCGCGACCTCGACGACCGGATCGCGCAGCCGTGGTTCGACCCGGCCGGCTTCTTCCTCGCGGAACGCGACGGGGAGCTCGTCGGCTTCCACTGGACCAAGGTCCACCGCGAGGAGCGGCTCGGCGAGGTGTACGTCGTGGGCGTGCGCCCCGGCGCCCAGGGCGGCGGCCTCGGCAAGGCCCTCACCGCGACCGGCCTGCGCCACCTCGCCGCGCAGGGCCTGCCCACGGCCATGCTGTACGTGGACGCGGACAACCCGGCGGCCCTGGCCGTGTACGAGGGCCTGGGCTTCACCACCCACGAGGTGGACCTCATGTACCGCACGGAAAGCTGACCCCGGCCGGGCGGGGGCCCGGGCCCCGGACCCGGCGACGCCCCGGCCGGGCCCGCCCGGGGCGCCGTCCGGCCCCCCTCCCGCCCCGCGGAGCGACTCGTGCGCCAGCCGGAGCCGGGAAGCCACGCGCCATTAACCGGGCATTAAGACGCGCTTGCGAACCTCCCGGAATGCAGCCCCGCCTCCGACTGACGGCCGACACGTCCGACGCGCCCGTCCTCCCGCGTGCGCGGAAGAATGGAGTCATGAGCCACCAGCCCAGCGCGGGCCCCACCGAGGTCCCCGCCCAGCACCCGTCTCACACCTCCCCGGCCACCCCGGGCACCCCCGGCGCGTCCGGCGTCCCGGGCACCCCCGGCAACGCCGTCACGGGCGCCCACGCGCGGATAGGCTCCATCTCCGCGCACCGCCCCCACGTCGACCTGGAACCGGACCTCGACGCCGACCTGGACGCCTACGACTACAAGGACGGCGGAGAGCTGCCCCCCGGCCGCTTCCTGGACCGCGAGCGCAGCTGGCTCGCCTTCAACGAGCGGGTGCTGGAGCTCGCCGAGGATCCGACGACCCCGCTCCTGGAGCGCGCGAACTTCCTGGCGATCTTCGCGAGCAACCTCGACGAGTTCTTCATGGTCCGCGTGGCCGGCCTCAAGCGCCGCATCGCGACCGGCGTCGCCACCCGTTCGGCCTCAGGCCTCCAGCCGCGTGAGGTGCTGGACCTGATCTGGACCCGCTCGCGCGAGCTCATGGCCCGGCACGCCGCCTGCTTCCAGCAGGACATCTCCCCGGCCCTCGCCGAGGAGGGCGTCCACCTCATCCGCTGGCCCGACCTCACCGAGAAGGAGCAGGCCCGCCTCTTCACCCTGTTCCGCAACCAGATCTTCCCGGTGCTGACCCCGCTGGCCGTGGACCCCGCGCACCCCTTCCCGTACATCTCCGGCCTCTCCCTGAACCTGGCCGTCGTCGTGCGCAACCCGGTCAGCGGCCACCGCCACTTCGCCCGGGTGAAGGTCCCCCCGCTCCTCTCCCGCTTCCTGGAGGCCTCCCCGCACCGGTACGTCCCGCTGGAGGACGTCATCGCCGCACACCTGGAGGAGCTGTTCCCCGGCATGGAGGTGCTCGCGCACCACATGTTCCGGGTGACCCGCAACGAGGACCTGGAGGTGGAGGAGGACGACGCCGAGAACCTGCTCCAGGCCCTGGAGAAGGAGCTCATGCGGCGCCGCTTCGGACCGCCCGTCCGCCTGGAGGTCGAGGAGTCCATCGACCCGGGCGTACTGGACCTGCTGGTGCAGGAGCTGAAGGTCAACGCCTCCGAGGTCTACCCGCTGCCCGGCCCGCTGGACCTGACCGCGCTCTTCGGCATCGCCGCCCTGGACCGGCCCGAGCTCAAGTACCCGAAGTTCATCGCGGGCACCCACCGGGACCTCGCCGAGGTCGAGTCCGCGTCCGCGCCGGACATCTTCGCCGCGCTGCGCGAACGGGACGTGCTGCTGCACCACCCGTACGACTCCTTCTCCACCTCGGTGCAGGCCTTCCTGGAGCAGGCCGCCGCCGACCCGGACGTCCTCGCCATCAAACAGACGCTGTACCGCACCTCCGGCGACTCACCCATCGTGGACGCCCTGATCGACGCCGCCGACTCCGGCAAGCAGGTCCTCGTCCTCGTCGAGATCAAGGCCCGCTTCGACGAGCAGGCCAACATCAAGTGGGCGCGCAAGCTGGAGGAGTCCGGCTGCCACGTCGTCTACGGGCTGGTGGGCCTCAAGACCCACTGCAAGCTGTCGCTCGTGGTCCGCCAGGAGGGCGACCAGCTGCGCCGCTACTCGCACGTCGGCACCGGCAACTACCACCCCAAGACGGCCCGGCTCTACGAGGACCTCGGCCTGCTCACCGCCGACCCGCAGGTCGGCGCGGACCTCTCCGACCTCTTCAACCGGCTGTCGGGCTACTCGCGCCGCGAGACCTACCGACGGCTGCTGGTCGCCCCGCGCTCGCTGCGCGACGGGCTGATCGGGCGGATCGACAAGGAGGCCGCCCACCACCTCGCCGGCCGCCCCGCGTACGTCCGCCTGAAGATGAACTCGATCGTCGACGAGGCACTGATCGACTCGCTCTACCGGGCCTCGCAGGCGGGCGTCCCGGTCGACATCTGGGTGCGCGGCATCTGCGCCGTGCGCCCCGGGGTACCCGGGCTCTCGGAGAACATCCGGGTCCGCTCGGTCCTCGGCCGCTTCCTGGAGCACTCCCGGGTCTTCGCCTTCGGCAACGGCGGCGAGCCCGAGGTGTGGATCGGCAGCGCCGACATGATGCACCGCAACCTCGACCGCCGTATCGAGGCACTGGTCCGGGTCGCCGACCCGGCCCACCGCGCGGCCCTGGACCGGATGCTGGAAACCGGGATGTCCGACCTCACCTCGTCCTGGCACCTGGGCCCGGACGGCGAGTGGACCCGGCACAGCACGGACGCGGAAGGCCAGCCGCTGCGGCACGTACAGGAGATGCTCATAGACGCCCGGAGGCGCCGGCGTGGCTCAGCCAAACCATGACCCGATCGCGGGCGCGGGTGACGTGCTCGGCACGTACCTGCGCTCCCAGGCCACCGCGTTCCTGCGCGCCCTGCGGCTGCACGGCGACACCGCGGCGGGCGGGGCCGACGCCGCGGAGGCGAGCGAGGCGGCGCGCGGCCTGCGGGGGGCCGCGCGCCGCATCAGCGGCTCCCTGACGACCTTCCGGGTGGTGACCGAGTCCGGCTGGGCGGACGGGCTGCGCACGGAGCTGGTGTGGCTGTCCTCGACCCTGGCCGACGAGCACGCGTACGCCGTCCGGCTGGCCCGGCTGATGGACGCGCTGCACCGGCTGTCGGAGGCCTGCTCGGTGCCCGGGCCGCGCGGCACGGCCGGCGCGCTCACCGTGGGCTCGGCCCGCGCGGGCGCCCTGCTGGAACGGCAGCTGACCCTGGCCCGGACCCGGGCGCACTCGGCCGCGCTCCAGGCGCTCGGCTCCGCCCGCTTCCACGCGGTGGCGGACGCGGTGGCGGTGCTGGCCTCGGAGGTGCCGCTGGACGCGGTCGCGGCCCGGGGGCGGGTGGCCGAGGTCCTCCTGCCGCTGGCGGCGGTGGCCGAAACCCGCCTGTCGGCGGCGGTCGCGGCGCTGCCGCCGGCCGGGGGCGCGCACCCGTACGACACGGACCAGGACGGGCCGTGGCACGAGGTGCGCCGGCTCCTGCGCGTCCACCGCTACGCCCGGGAGGCGCTCGGCGAGGACGTGGCCCGGGCGGCGGCCGCGGGCGAGGCCCTGGACCGCCACCGCGCCGCGGCCGAGGCCGCGGCGGCCTCGGCGACGGCGGCCCGCACCCCGCGCATCGCCCCGGCCACGGCGTACGCCCTGGGCGTCCTGCACGCGGACCAGCGGCACGAGGTCGAGGCGGCGCGCGCCGCCTTCCGGCACCTGTGGGTCCCGGAGCCCGCCATCACGCCGAGATAACGGACGGGTAACGGACGTCGACATCCGGGCGCGTGCGCACCCGAGCGCACCGGGTCGTCCGCCACGGTTCACCGTCCGTTCACTCTCCCCGGTCGGCCACTTCACCTGATCTGACTAATTTCGGCTGTGCACGGTGCGAACGGCCCGCCCGTCGAGCAGCTCCCCCGTGCACACCGACGTAGTCCTCTTCGCACGCCGCCCCGATACAGAAAGCGGCCGGCGGCTTCTGGAAGGAACACCCGAAAGTGAAGCTTCAGCGCAAGAACCGGCTTCGTGCCTCCGCCCTCGGGGCTCTCGTCGTGTCCGGCGCCCTGGTCCTCACGGCGTGCGGCTCGGACGACAACACCAAGGACAGCGGCTCCGCCTCCGGGAAGCCCTCCGCGGCCGCCGCGGGCGACATCAAGTGCGACGGCGCCAAGGGCAAGCTCCTGGCGTCGGGCTCCTCCGCGCAGAAGAACGCGATCGAGCTCTGGGTGAAGAACTACATGGCCGCCTGCTCCGGCGTCGAGGTCAACTACAAGTCCTCCTCCTCCGGCGAGGGCATCGTCGCCTTCAACCAGGGCACGGTCGGTTTCGCCGGCTCCGACTCGGCGCTGAAGCCGGAGCAGGTCGAGGAGTCGAAGAAGATCTGCACCGGCGGCCAGGGCATCGACCTGCCGATGGTCGGCGGCCCCATCGCCCTCGGCTTCAACGTCGCCGGCGTGGACAAGCTGAACCTCGACGCGGCCACCGTCGCCAACATCTTCAACGACAAGATCAAGAAGTGGGACGACGAGGCGATCAAGAAGCTGAACCCCGGCGTCACGCTTCCCTCCACCCCCATCCAGGCCTTCCACCGCTCCGACGACTCGGGCACCACCGAGAACCTCACCAAGTACCTGAAGGCAGCCGCCCCCGACGCCTGGCCGCACGAGGCCGCGAAGAAGTGGGCCGCCCCGGGCGGCCAGTCCGCCTCCGGCTCCGCCAGCGTCGCCGCGCAGGTCAAGCAGGTCGACGGTGCGATCGGCTACTTCGAGCTCTCCTTCGCCAGTTCGCAGAGCATCAAGACGGTCGACCTGAACACGGGCGCCGCCGCCCCGGTCGCGGCCACCGGTGAGAACGCCTCCAAGGCCATCGCCGCCGCCAAGGTCTCCGGCACCGGCTCCGACCTGGCCCTGAAGCTCGACTACACCACCAAGGCCGACGGCGCCTACCCGCTCGTCCTGGTGACGTACGAGGTCGTCTGCGACAAGGGCAACAAGGCCGAGACCCTGCCCACGGTCAAGTCCTTCCTGAACTACACCTCCTCGGACGCGGGCCAGAAGGTCCTCCTGGAGAACGGCTACGCGCCGATCCCGGCCGAGATCAACGCCAAGGTCCGCGAGGCCGTCGCCGCGCTGTCCTAGTCCCGACCCCGAGGGCCGGTCCGCTCCCCCCGTCCGGGGAGCGGACCGGCCACGGGGCCCTTCCCCTCCACCCGGGGGAATCCGGTGCACCGCCGCCAGGGGGCCTGCCCCCCACACAGACCGGAAAGACCATGGCTTCCACCACACCCACCCCGACAGACACGGCTCCGCCGGTCTCCCGGAGCACGGGATCCACCGGCCGCGCCGGTGACAAGATCTTCGCGGGCCTCTCCAAGGGCTCCGGCATCCTGCTCCTGGTGATCATGGCGTCGATCGCCGTCTTCCTCACCTACCGCGCCGCGATAGCCCTGTCGAAGAACGAGGGCAACTTCCTCACCACCTTCGACTGGAACGCCTCGGCCGACCCGCCCGTCTTCGGCATCGCCGTCCTGCTCTTCGGCACCGTCGTCAGCTCGATCATCGCGATGGCCATCGCGGTTCCGATCGCCGTCGGCATCGCCCTGTTCATCTCGCACTACGCGCCGCGCAAGCTCGCCGCGCCGCTCGCCTACGTGGTCGACCTGCTGGCCGCCGTGCCCTCGATCATCTACGGCATCTGGGGCGCCCTCTTCCTCGTCCCGCAGCTGGGCGGCCTGAACCTCTGGCTCGACCAGTACCTGGGCTGGACCTACGTCTTCGAGAAGACCCAGATCGGCGTCGCCCGCTCGCTCTTCACCGTCGGCATCCTGCTCGCGATCATGATCCTGCCGATCGTGACCAGCGTCAGCCGCGAGGTCTTCCTCCAGGTCCCGCGCATGAACGAGGAGGCCGCCCTGGCCCTCGGCGCGACCCGGTGGGAGGTCATCCGCATGTCGGTGCTGCCCTTCGGCCGCTCCGGGGTCATCTCCGCCTCGATGCTCGGCCTCGGCCGCGCCCTCGGCGAGACCATGGCCGTCGCGACCGTCCTCTCCCCGAGCTTCCTGATCTCCCTGCACGTCCTCAACCCGGGCGGCGGCACCTTCGCGCAGAACATCGCCGCGAAGTTCGACGAGGCCAACGAGTTCGGCCGTGACGCGCTCATCGCCTCCGGCCTGGTCCTCTTCCTCCTCACCCTGCTGGTCAACGGCGCGGCCCGGCTGATCATCGCCCGCCGCAAGGACTTCTCGGGGGCGAACGCCTGATGAGCCACGCACTCCAGGACCAGCGGCCCGTCCGGGCCACCAAGTCCGCCGCCCCCACCAGCCTCACCCGCGGCGGCCTGCCCCGCTGGGCGCCGGCCGGCATCGCGGTCCTCTCCGTCGCCCTCGGCAGCGGCATCGGCCTCCTCTTCGACCTGCACAGCAAGGTCCAGTGGGGCCTGCTCGCCGCCCTGCTGTTCGTGGCCGTCACCTACACCGCCAGCGCGGTGGTCGAAAACCGCCGCCAGGCCAAGGACCGCGTCGCGACCTCCGTCGTGTGGGTCTGCTTCGTCCTCGCGGTCATCCCGCTGCTCTCGCTGATGTGGACCACCGTCAGCCGCGGCATCGGCCTCCTCGACGCCGACTTCCTCACCCACTCGATGAACGGCGTGACCAGCTTCGACGAGGGCGGCGGCGTCTACCACGCGCTGCTCGGCACCATCGAGCAGGTCGCCCTCGCCACGGCCATCGCGGCCCCCATCGGCCTGCTCACCGCCGTCTACCTCGTCGAGTACGGCAAGGGCTCGCTCGCCAAGGCCGTCACCTTCTTCGTCGACGTCATGACGGGCATCCCCTCCATCGTCGCGGGCCTGTTCGTCCTGACGACGTGGAACCTGATGCTCGGCTTCGGCCCCTCCGGCTTCGCCGGCGCGATGGCCCTGTCGATCCTGATGATGCCGGTCGTGGTCCGCTCCACCGAGGAGATGCTCAAGCTCGTCCCGAACGAGCTGCGCGAGGCCGCCCTGGCCCTCGGCGTGCCGAAGTGGCGCATGATCCTCAAGGTCGTCCTCCCCACCGCCATCGGCGGCATCTCCACCGGCGTCATGCTGGCCATCGCCCGCATCGCCGGCGAGACCGCACCGATCATGCTGCTGGTCTTCGGCTCCCAGCTGATCAACAACAACCCCTTCGAAGGTGCCCAGTCCTCGCTCCCGCTCTACATCTGGGAGCAGTACAAGGTCGGCAGTGAAGCCTCCTACGACCGGGCCTGGGCCGCTGCGCTCGTCCTGATCGCCTTCGTCATGATCCTCAATCTGGTGGCCCGCGGCATCGCCCGGTGGAAGGCCCCGAAGACCGGTCGCTGACGCGGCCACACGAAAGAGAAGTGACCCCTCATGGCCAAGCGAATCGACGTCAGCGGCCTCTCCGCCTTCTACGGTGCCCACAAGGCGATCGACGACATCTCGATGACCGTGGAGCCCCGCTCCGTCACCGCCTTCATCGGGCCCTCGGGCTGCGGCAAGTCCACCTTCCTGCGCACCCTCAACCGCATGCACGAGGTCACCCCCGGCGGCCGCGTCGAGGGCAAGGTGCTGCTGGACGACGAGAACCTGTACGGCCCCGGCGTGGACCCGGTCGCGGTCCGCCGCACGGTCGGCATGGTCTTCCAGCGCCCCAACCCCTTCCCCACCATGTCGATCTTCGACAACGTGGCGGCGGGCCTGCGGCTGAACGGCAGCTTCAAGAAGACCGAGCTGAACGAGATCGTCGAGAAGTCCCTCCAGGGCGCCAACCTCTGGAACGAGGTCAAGGACCGCCTGAACAAGCCGGGCTCCGGCCTCTCCGGCGGCCAGCAGCAGCGCCTGTGCATAGCCCGCGCCATCGCGGTCGAGCCGCAGGTCCTGCTGATGGACGAGCCCTGCTCGGCCCTCGACCCGATCTCCACCCTCGCGATCGAGGACCTCATCGGCGAGCTGAAGGAGCGCTTCACGATCGTCATCGTGACGCACAACATGCAGCAGGCGGCCCGCGTCTCGGACCGCACCGCCTTCTTCAACCTCTCGGCGGTCGGCCAGCCCGGCAAGCTGGTCGAGATCGACGACACGGACCGGATCTTCTCCAACCCGTCCGTCCAGGCGACCGAGGACTACATCTCGGGCCGCTTCGGCTAGACCGTACCGACTCCGCGCGGCCCCGCCGCGCGGCCCCCGCGTCCTGCGGTGCTGCATGGCGGTGCCACCGCACGGCGGAAGGAAAAGGGCCGGCTCCCCCTGGGTGGGGGGAGCCGGCCCACTTTCGTGTCCGGTCGCGCGCCGCGGCAGCGGGCCGCGGCGCCGGCGGCCTACTGCACGAAGGCCAGGTTCACGATCCAGAAACTGACCGCGGCGACCGCCGCCGCGGCCGGCATGGTGATGAACCAGCCGAGGATGATGTTCTTGGCGACGCCCCAGCGGACCGCGTTCACCCGCTTCGTCGCGCCCACGCCCATGATCGCCGAGGTGATCACGTGGGTGGTGGAGATCGGCGCGTGGAAGAGGAACGCCGAGCCGAACATGATCGACGCGCCGGTGGTCTCCGCCGCGAAGCCCTGCGGCGGATCCAGTTCGATGATCTTGCGGCCGAGGGTGCGCATGATGCGCCAGCCGCCCGCGTACGTACCCAGCGACAGCATCACGGCGCACGCGATCTTGACCCAGACCGGAATGGCGTCGCCCGCACCCTGCACATCGGCGATGACCAGGGCCATCATCACGATGCCCATGGTCTTCTGCGCGTCCTGGAGGCCGTGGCCGAGCGCCATGCCGGCGGCCGAGACCGTCTGGGCGATGCGGAAGCCGCGCTTGGCCTTGTGCGGGTTGGCCCGGCGGAACATCCACAGGATCGCGACCATCACCAGGTAGCCGACCACCAGGCCGACGACCGGGGAGACGAACATCGGGATGACGACCTTGTCGACCACGCCCGACCAGATCACCTCGGTGCCGCCGGCCAGCGCCGCACCGACCATGCCGCCGAACAGCGCGTGCGAGGACGACGAGGGCAGCCCGAAGTACCAGGTGATCAGGTTCCAGACGATCGCACCGACCAGCGCCGCGAAGAGGATCCACATGCCCCGGTTGCCGTGGGGCGTCTCGATCAGGCCCTCGCTGACCGTCTTGGCCACCCCGCTGCCCATGAAGGCGCCGGCGAGGTTCATCACGGCGGCCATCGCCAGGGCCGCGCGCGGGGTCAGCGCCCGCGTCGAGACCGAGGTCGCGATGGCGTTCGCCGAGTCGTGGAAGCCGTTCGTATACGTAAAGCCGAGCGCGACACCGATGGTGACGATCAGCGCAAAGGTGTCCACGTGGTTCAGGACTCCTTGACCGCGATGGTCTCCACCGTGTTCGCAACGTGCTCGAACGCGTCGGCCGCCTCTTCGAGCACGTCGACGATCTGCTTGAGCTTGAGCACCTCGATGGCGTCGTACTTGCCGTTGAAGAGCTGGGCGAGCAGCTTGCGGTGGATCTGGTCGGCCTGGTTCTCCAGCCGGTTGACCTCGATCCAGTACTCGGTCAGGTTCTCCATGGTCCGCAGGTGCGGCATGGCCTCGGCGGTGAGCTCCGCGGCCCGCGCCAGGACCTCGATCTGCTGCTCGACGCCCTTGGGCAGTTCCTCCACGTTGTAGAGGACGACCAGGTCGACGGCCTCTTCCATGAAGTCCATGATGTCGTCGAGGCAGGACGCCAGGTTGTAGATGTCCTCGCGGTCGAACGGCGTGATGAAGGAGGAGTTCAGCTGGTGGAAGATCGCGTGGGTCGCGTCGTCCCCCGCGTGTTCCGCCGCCCGCATCCGCTCCGCGATCTCGGCCCGGGCGGAGGAATCCGCTCCGAGCAGTTCCATCAGGAGCTTCGAGCCCGTGACGATGTTGTCCGCGGATGCGGCGAACATGTCGTAGAAGCTCGTCTCCCTGGGGGTCAGACGAAATCGCACGTGAGGTCCTCGGGGTGCATTGGATTCGGTCAGGCTGATGCTAGGCGCATCCCCCGGCCACTGCTAACCGGCCGTTCCCCAGTGTCCTCCATCGGGCAGAGTGGGGACCACGGGCCCCTGCCCCTTCGGCGACGGCCCGGTATCCTATACCCATGAGGGGTATATGCCCTCGTTCAGGACCACGGGAGGACGCATGACGACCATCGAGGCGGAGGGTTCGGGAGCCGAATCCGGCACGGCCGCTCCTGTGCACGGCTACCACCACCAGAAGGACGAGCACCTCAAGCGGCTGCGCCGGATCGAGGGCCAGATCCGCGGCCTCCAGCGCCTCGTCGACGAGGACGTCTACTGCATCGACATACTCACCCAGGTCTCGGCGAGCACGAAGGCCCTCCAGTCCTTCGCCCTCCAGCTCCTGGAGGAGCACCTGCGCCACTGCGTCGCCGACGCGGCCCACAAGGGCGGCGCCGAGATCGACGCCAAGGTCGAAGAGGCCACCAAGGCCATCGCCCGCCTCCTGCGCACCTGACCCGCGCCGGCCCCACCGGGACCCCGGCTCCGCCGGCGTCCGAGGCGCGGGGGTTCGGGCCGGGCCGGGCCGCGGCAGCGCGTACGGACCGCGTACGGACCTGGGGCCGCGGCAGCGCTAGAGGCAGATGGCCATCAGCACCTCGTCGATGCGGTCCTGGCTCAGCCGGTCCTCGACCGCGGCCGACGCCGCGATGATCAGCTCACCGCACAGTTCGATCTCCGCGAGAGCCACGTGGTCCTGCACCGTCGAACCGCCTGCGGGAGTCACGCGTGTCACCTCGATCTGCCGTCATCCGGACATCGTCATCGCTCGCTCACCGGCCGCCCGCGACCGCACACCGGTCGCCCGACCAGGGCCGCCGCCGCCTTCCCGCTCCCCGGCGACGCACCGCCCGCCAACCCCACCCGGCCCCCGCCGCGTGGCACCCGCCCCTCCAGCCTAGGGAGCGGCCACCCCTCCCCGCATGACACGGATGGACCATTTCCGGTTACCCGGCATGGCCCGATCGCGCCCTGCGCACCCCACCCGTCGCCGTCCGCTCAGTCGGCGATCTTCCCCGCGTAGATGTCCTCGCTCGGGGGCAGGACGACGGTCACCGGCGTCCCGAACCCGTACAGCAGCGTGGTGGACGACACATCGATCACCCCGCGGTTGACGTAGCTGAACCGGTGGCGGACCTTGCGCAGCCGCCCCTCCGCGTCGAGGTACGCGTCGAACGGCACCGCGTCCCGGGCGAACCCTTTCGCCGCCGCCTCCAGCGCCCCCCGCACCCCCGGCGACGCGCTCCGCGCCGCCCGCGCCAGGTCCGTGGTCCCCCGGTAGTGCCGCACCGGGGTCCCCGCGACCTCGGTCTCCCCCACGTACGTCACCCCCTGCGCGCCCCGCAGCAGCTCGGCCGCGGTCAGCGGGTCGGTGGCGCCGCCCGTCACCAGGTTCCCGTCGGCGAGGGCCGTGGTGTCGACCCGGACCCACTTGTCGTCGGGCACGCCCGCGCCCCGGTTCTTCATGTACAGCGCGCCCGGCGCCAGCAGCTCCGTGATGGGCCGGTGCTCGGCCTTGCCCTTCACGTCGGCCGGGAGCATCACCAGCAGCTGGCCCGTCCGGCTGCGGAAGTCGACCCCGCCCTCGCCCCGGATCGTCACGCGCGTGCCGCCGGTGGCCATCTCCATGGCCGTACGGGCCCGGGCGCTCCCGGTGCGCACCAGCGCGTCGGCGGCCCCGCGGACCACCGCCTGCGGATCGGCCGGCGGCCGGTCGTCGGCGGCGCTGCCGCTCCCGCAGCCGCTCAGCGCCGAGACCGCGAGGGCGAGGCCGGCGGAGAGCACCGCTCCGCCCGCGTGCCGGGGCCGCCGCTTGTGCTGGTGCACCACCATCGCCTGCCAACCCCCAACGCGTACCGGCTGATTGCCCGAGGCCCCCACCCGCTCCGCTTAACGAGGTCCGGGGTTTCGCGTCACGGCCGCGGACCGCGCACGGCCGGTGCCCGGCGGACCCCGGCCCGGGTACCGTGGAGGCGTGGAACCGCACACCGAAGCGACTCCGGTCCCTCCGCTCGTCTCCGTGCCCCGTCAGAGCCCGGAGGGCCCGCAGCCACCCGCCGGGCACACCACCTCCACCTCCGAGCGCGGCTCGTTCTGCCTGGCCGCGTGCACCTGCGGCTGGCGCGGTCCCGCCCGCCGCTCCCGCGACCTGGCCCGCAAGGACGCCACCCGCCACACGGCGGGATAGGCCGCCCCGCGCGGGCCCCCGAGCGCGGCCCCCGCCCGGGCCTCGGCGTGTCGCCCGTTCGGACGGCCCGGCTGGCCGGGGGGCGCGCGAGCGGATGCCCTTGACTCATGCCAGGACCCGCAGCCCGTCTCGCGGCCCTTCTCTGGGCCCTGCTCATCGTGTCGGTGCCCGTCCCCGCGGCCTGGGCCCGGCCCGTCGGGACGGCGGACGGCCCCGGCGACGTGGCCCTGGCGATCGGCCTCACCGGCACCGCGTCCGCGGTCACCGGCCTGTGGCTGCGCTCCCGCTACCGCCGCGACGGCGGGGAGCCCGGTAGCCGGGGCTCCGAGGGCGGCGATCCGTGACCCCCCGGCCCCGCCCCACGGCGGTGCGCCTGTGCTTCGGCGCCGCCGCGCTGTGCCTGCTCGCGGCGGTTCTGCTCGCCGTCTGGTGACCCCTCGCCCCGCTCCGGGCCCGGCCCGGACCCGGCCCGGGCGGGACCCGCCCCGGCCCGGTACGGCGGCTCAGGCCGCGAGATCGTTCTCCTGCGTCCGCTGCCCCGCCTGCGGGGCCTGCGGGTGCGCCAGCCCGACCGGCCGGGGCGCGGTCCGCGCCCGGGACCGTACGAGCCGCCCGACCCGCGGAGACCGGGCCACGGCCGCGACCAGCGGGTTCAGCAGCGCCATCGCCAGCGGGGCGAGCACCAGGACGACGGCGGTGCCGAGGGCGAAGCCGCCGATGACGTCGGTGGGGTAGTGGACACCGGTGTACACCCGGCAGAACCCCTCGACCAAGGCGAGAGCGATCCCCGCGAGCCCGAACCTCCGGTTCGCCACGAACAGCCCCACGGCCAGGGCCATCGCCAGCGTGGCGTGGTCGCTGACGAAGGAGAAGTCGGTGCGGCCGAGCCCCGTGTCCAGGGGCGCGCCGGCGCCCGGATCGAGCACCTGGAGCCCCTCGTGCTGCCGGAACGGCCGCGGCCGTCCGACGAATTCGCGCAGCGGTACGTTCACGAACAGGGCGAGCCCGGCGGCCAACGGCGCCCACACCAGGGCCGCGAAGGACTCGGTCGCCGTCGCCTCGTCCTGCCGTCGGGTCCCGCGCCAGCACCACAGGATCAGGAGCACCAGGGCGAGCGGGATCCCGTACTCGCCGACCACGCTCACCGTGCGGTCGAACCAGCCCGGGGCCTGCCGGGCCATGGAGTTGATCTCGTACAACAGGCTGACGTCCGCATTCGGCCCACCGGTCGTGAGTCCAGCCATGGTGCTGCGGCCCCTTGCTCTTTCGGTGGTTCCCCTGCGGGCGCACCCCTGTGTGCGCCCCTTCGCCCCCGGTCGATCAGCCCCCGTGTCCATGGAACGCACGCTGCGGCGAACGCGTTCCACCCTCCACCGAATGATCACCGCAACGTTATCGAAGAGTGACTGGTCACCGCAGCTCAGGGCCTCCGCTTCACGGAGCGTGGCTAGGGCGCCCGGCTCGCGCCGACGCGCTGCGGCAGGGCCTGGGCGCCGTCCTTCGTCACGCGCGTGGCGCCGAAGTAATCGGGCGTGTCGATCTTGTCGAAGCGGATCACGGCCCCGGTGTACGGAGCGTTGATCATGTAGCCGCCGCCCACGTACAGCCCGACGTGCCGGATCTCCCGCGAATTAGTCAGATCATCGGAGAAGAACACCAGGTCGCCCGGCAGGAGTTCGGCCCGCGAGGGGTGCGGGCCCGCGTTGTACTGGTCGTTCGCGACGCGCGGCAGCTCGATCCCCACCGTCTCGTACGCGGCCTTCGTCAGCCCCGAGCAGTCGAACCGCCCGTCCTGGTCGGGCGTCCCGTTCCCGCCCCACAGGTACGGGGTGCCGAGCTGCTTCTGCGCGAAGTAGATCGCACCGGCCGCCTGTTGGGACGGCGCGACCCGGCCGACCGGCCGCGCGAAGCTCTTGGCCAGGGTGGTGATCGTCTTCACGTACCCCTGCGTCTCCCGGTACGGGGGCACCCCGCCGTACTTGATGACCGCGTACGCACCCGCGTTGTAGGCGGCCAGCATGTTCGACGCCGCGTCCCCCGGCACGCTCGCCACGTCCTTGGCCAGTTCGCAGTCGTACGAGGCCGCCGAGGGGATCGCGTCGCTCGGGTCCCAGATGTCCCGGTCCCCGTCCCCGTCCCCGTCGATGCCGTGGCCCGCCCAGGTGCCCGGGATGAACTGCGCGATGCCCCGCGCGTCCGCCGGGCTCACGGCGCTCGGGTTCCAGCCGCTCTCCGAGTACAGCTGGGCGGCGAGCAGCGCGGGGTTGATGGCCGGGCACAGGTTGCCCCACTTCTCCACCAGCGCCTGGTACTTCCCGGGCACCGCCCCCTTCACCAGCCCCACGGCCCGGCCGCCCGGCCCCGCGCCGGCCCCCGCGAGGCCCGCCGCCGCCGAGTACGTGCCCACCAGGAGCAGCACGAGGAAGCTCAGAGACAGCCCGAACCCGATCCCACCGGCCACCCAGAATCTGCGCACCCGTCAACCCTCCCCCATCGTCGGCGCTTTCCGCCGCGATTCGACCGTGTCGCCTATCGGACTAGCCCACTTGGAACCGAGTACCGCCCCGGACCCCGCCCTGTCGTATTACCCCACCCGAAGGCCCGTCCGGGCTACCCCACCCGGAATCCCCCGCAGGAGATGCCGGTGAACTTCCGCGCCCCGTCCTTCCCATCCTCGACGCGGTAGAAGACCACCGTCCAGTCCCCCCGGTCCGAGGCGAGCGGAACCGCCCCCGCGAAGTCGTCCGGGTACGTCAACTCCCCGTACGCCCCGCTGTCCCAGGTGGCGTACAGGTCCACGGGAGAACTCGCGAACCCCGCCGGACCCCCGGTGGGCGCCTGGCGGGCACCGGGCGGCTTGACCACCACCGTCACCGGGTACGGCGCCGGTCGCGCGGCCCCCTCCGGCCCGGGCGTGGCCCGCATCCGCACCTTGACGGTCCTGCCGGCCACGCCGTTGGTCCGGGTGGTCGTGGTCTGCGTCTCGATCCCGGCCCCGGGCGCGTCCCCGTCGACGGGCCGGTCGCACTCCCCGGCCCCGTACCCCGCCATGACGGGGTCGGAGGACAGCTTCCACCGGTAGTCCACGACCCCCTTGCCGCTCCCCCCGCCGCTCCCCTTGCCACTGCCGTCGCCGTTGACCCCGCCGGCATCGCTGCCGGTGCCGGGCCCCTTGCCGCCGCCGGCCGGGCCGCCCGGCCGGGCCGAGCCGGAGACCCGGGCCTCCGGGCCGCCCGCCGACCCCTCGGCCGCCTCCCCGGAACCGAGCCCCAGCACCCGCGCCCCGACCACCCCGGCCGCCACGCACACACCCCCGACCACCACCCAGGCCCACCCCCGCCGCCACCCGGCCCGCCGGCCGGTGCCGGTGCCGGCCACCGCCGTCCCGGCCGTCCCGGCGGCGGACTCGCCCGCGGCCGGGACGGCCGGACCGGTCACGAGGGACCCGGACCGGCCCCGCGACCCCGTCGCCGAGGCCCCCGGCGCCCCGTCACGGACCTGCTGCCCGGCCGCCCCGAACGCCGCCGACCCGGTCACGGCCCCCGGACGCCCGCCCTCCGCCGACGGCTCGACCGGCCACACGATCCGCCGCCGCCGGGGAATCCGCGCCGCGGCCGGCCGGCCACCGCCGACCGGCCGGGCCGCCCCCGAGCCACCCGGGGCACCCCGCACCCCCGGCTCAGGCGCCACCGCCCGCTCGGATGCCGACTCCCGGGCCGCTGCCGCCCCGCTCCGCCCGGACGCGCCCCCGCCACCCCCCTCGCCCTCGGGCACGACCGCGCCGGGCCCCCCGGCGCCGCCGGACCGAAGCGACCCGGTCGGCCCGGCCCCACCAGGAGCCTGCGACCCGCCGCCCGGCCGAACCGGCTCCTCCGGCGACGACGCCCGCCCGGCCCGAGGGTCCGCGTCCCGGCCCCGGAGCGCCGCCCCACCGCTCCGCCCGTCCACCGGAGCCGTCGTCTCCCCGCCCGTGCGGGCCGGCTCCGGCACCCCGGGAGCCGCCGTCCCGACGCCGCTCCCGCGGTCCGACCCGTCCGGCACGGAACGGCCGTCGCTGCGGGCGGGCGACTCGGCCGGCCACACCACCCGGCGCCGCCCCTCGATCCGCCGCACCCCCGTCGCGCCGCCGGCAGCAGCCGCGGGCGCGCCGTCACAACCCTGCGCGTCCCCGGCCGGAACGGAGCCCGAGCCACCCCCCGGAGCGGCGTCCACCGCAGCCGCCCCCTCGGCTGCCACCCCGCCGAAATGCCCGGCTCCGCCCGACACGAAGACGGCACCGGCACCGGCGCCGCCACCACGCACCGCCCCCTCCCCTCCCCCCGCCACGAGCCCGGGCACCGTGTCCGCCGCGGCCGAGCCACCCGACCCACCCGGCACGGGCACGGCCTCGCCCCCGTCCGCCACCGCACCGGCCCGCGCACCCCCCGAACCCGGCGCGGCCACGGCCCCGGACGCGGGTACGGGCACGGTGTCGCCCTCCCAGGCGCCGACCACCCCGCCGGACCCACCGACCACCCCCGGCCCCGCGCCCCGCAACGCCACCGCCGCGTACCCCGGGTCGTCCACCAGCGCCCCGCCGACCGCGCACCGCCGGATCACCTCCGCCAGCCCCGGCCGCTCCGCCGGGTCCTTCCGCACGCAGGCCTCGATCACCGCGGCCAGCCCCGCCTCCACCCCCGCCACGTCCACCGGCTCGTGCACCGTCCGGTACCCGACGCCCGCCGCCGGCCCGCCCCCGTACGGCGGCCGCCCGGTCGCCGCGAACGCCAGTGTCGCGCCCAGCGCGAAGACGTCCGCCGCGTCACCGGCCACCGCTCCCAGCAACACCTCCGGCGCAGTGAACCCCGGCGTCCCCGGCGCCTGCCCGCCCTGCGTCAGCGCCGTCGCCCCGACGCCCCGCGCGATCCCGAAGTCGATCAGCTGCGGCCCCTGCGCGCCCAGGATGACGTTCTGCGGCTTGAGGTCCCGGTGCGTCACCCCGTACGCGTGCACGCTCGCCAGCCCCTCCGCCAGCGCCGCCCCCACCCCCCGGCAGGTACCCGAGCCGAACGGGCCGGCCGTCCGTACGGCGGCGGCCAGCGTCGGCCCGGCCACGTACTCCGTGGCCAGCCAGTACGGAGCCTCCTCCAGCGAGGCGTCGATCAGGCTCGCGGTGTACGCCGAGCGGACGGCCCGTACGGTCTCGACCTCCCGCCGAAACCTCGCCAGGGCCTCCGGATGCCCGACGATCTCCCCGCGCACCACCTTGACCGCGACGAGCCGGCCCCCGGGCGACCGCCCCAGGTACACCTGACCCATCCCCCCGGCCCCCAGCCGGGCCACCAGCACGTGCGCACCGATCCGTTCGGGATCGGCCTCTGTGAGCGGCTCCATCTGCCTGAGACTGCCACATGCGCGATCTCGGCTGTAGAGCAAGGCCGTTGAGACCCGCGGCCGACGGAACGAAGCGCGAAAAGAACCCCGCCCCACCCCCCTGCGCCCCCACGGCGCGCGGCCGCGGCCACGGCGCCGCCATGGTCGCCCGGGTGCTCGACCTCGCCTTCGGCGAGCCCGCCCTCCCCGAGGTCGGCCTCGGCGTCTGGGCCCACGACACGGCGGCCCTGCGCATCTACGAGCGGCTCGGCTTCCGCACCGTGCAGGTGCTCGCGGACGTGGAGGAGGTCGACGGCGTGCGCTGGTCCGCCCACCGGATGAGGCTCCCGGCTCCCGGCTCCCGGCTCCCGGCGCGCGACACGGGCACGGGCGCGGGCGCGGGTGACAATGGACGACGTGTCCCACCACCCCGCCCTCCCCCTCCTCCAGGCCGACTGCGCGAACTGCTTCGCCCTCTGCTGCGTCTCGCTGCCCTTCGCCAAGTCCACCGACTTCGCCCTGAACAAGCCCGCGGGCACCCCGTGCAAGAACCTCGGCCAGGACTTCCGCTGCGGCATCCACACCCGGCTGCGCGACTCCGGTTTCCGTGGCTGCACGGTCTTCGACTGCTTCGGCGCGGGCCAGCAGGTCTCCCAGGTGACCTTCGGCGGCCGCGACTGGCGCACCCACCCCGGCACCGCCCGGCAGATGTTCGACGTCTTCCCCGTGATGCGCCAGCTCCACGAACTGCTCCGCTACGCCGCCGAGGCCCTGACCCTCCCCGACGCCGCCCCGGTCCACGCGGAGCTGCGCCGCGCCCTCGCGGACACCGAGGAGTGGACGCGCGCGGACGCGCGGACGCTCGCGGCCCTGGACGTCGGCGCCCTGCGGCAGGACCTCAACCCGCTGCTGCTGAAGGCCAGCGAGCTCGTACGGGCCAAGGTGCCGGGCCGCAGGAAGAACCACCGCGGCACCGACCTGATGGGCGCCCGCCTCGCCGGCCAGGACCTGCGCGGCGCGAACCTCCGCGGCGCCTGCCTGATCGCCGCCGACCTCCACCGGGCCGACCTCCGCACCGCCGACCTGATCGGCGCGGACCTCCGCGACGCCGACCTCCGCGGCGCCGACCTCCGCGACGCGCTCTTCCTCACCCAACCCCAACTGAACGCCTCCCAGGGCGACCCCACCACCCGCATCCCCCCCTCCCTCACCCACCCCACCCACTGGACCTGACCCCAGCCCCGCCGGAGCTTGAGGCGCGGGAGCCTGAGGCGCGGGAGCCTGAGGCGCGGGGGCCTGAGGCGCGGGGGCTTGAGGCGCAGCCTCAGCAACGCAGCCCGCACATCCCCAGCCCAGCCCCCTCAGCCCCACCGGCGCTTGAGGCGCGGGGCCCGGGGCAGGCCCCAGCAGCGGCCCGCACCTCCCACCCCAGCCACCCACGCCCGTACCGGCACACCCCGCCCCCGGCACCGCAACCGGCGCCCCCACCCACCCCGGGAGGGAAAGGGTCACAGCCGCCCCAAGAACTCCCCCACCGCACCCCCGAACCCCTCCGGATCCCCCGCCCGCACCGCGTGCCCCGCCGGCAGCTCCACCAGCCGCACCCCCGCCCTGCGCGCCACCATCTCCCGCGCGTGCTCCGCGGACAGCACCCCGCTGCGATCGCCCCGCACCAGCAGCGTCGGCATCCGCAGCCAGTCCGCCCAGTGGTCCCCGTTCAGCCCGCGCTGGGACTCCAGCACGTCCTCGACGTCCGCCGCCGTCCCCCACCCGTCCGGATGCTCCCGCAGGGACCCCGCCAGGTACTCCGCCGCGCTCCCCACCCCCGCCAGGAACCGGTCCGGGGTCGCGGCCCGCGCCGGCCACTGCCGCACGTACGACAGGTCGTCGTCGACCACCGCCCCGATGTCCTCGACGACCAGCGCCCGCACCAGGTCCGGCCGCCGCGCCGCGAGCTGGTACGCGTTGACCCCGCCCAGCGAGTGCCCCAGCACCACCGCGGGCCCCAGCCCCAGGTGCTCCAGGACGGCGGCCGCGTCCTCGACGTACCCCTCCCGCCCGTACGCACGGGCCCGGTCGGAGTCGCCGTGCCCCCGCTGGTCGAGCGCGATCACCCGCCACCGCGGGCCCACCTCCCGCGCCAGCGGCCCGTAGCTCCGCCCGTCCTGGAAGTGCCCGTGCAACGCCAGCAGCGGCGCCCCCGGCCCGCCGAAGTCCGTGTACACCAGCCGTCGCCCGTCCTCCCGGAGCACCACCCCGGGCAGCGGACCCAGCTTGTCGACGACCCGGCGCCGCAGCAGCTGGTACTCGTCCCAACGCCGCCGGAGCCGCCCCGGCGGCCGCTTCACGACCCGCCCGGGCGTGACCACCTCGCCCCGCCGGAACTGCTCCCGCGTCAGGTCGACCCGTATCCCGCCGGGCAGCAGGTTCCACCAGTGGTAGCCCTCCTGCCGGCCGTCGAGGAACACCTCCCCCAGCACCAGGTCCCCGCCGACGAGGTCCTGCACGACCAGGGCCGTGATGTCGCACTGCCCCCACGCCGGATTGTCGGCGTTCCAGGCCACCTTGCCGAGGTCGGCCGGCTCGCTCGTCTCCGCCGACCACCCCGCACGGATGGCCGCCTCCAGATCGGCGAGCGTCCACGAAACAGTCATCCACCCAGCCTGCCGCAGCCCACTGACAACGCCGCCGCGCAGAAGAAGTCCCCCACACCCACGACCGGACACCGACTCCCCCACCCCCGGCACCCCGACAACCGGACCACCGGACAACCCGACTGACGGAACATCACACACATCCCGCCCAACCATCCCAAAACCCCCCACCCCCCCCCCGTGCGCCGAGACGACAATCATTGCCCGGCGTCACCCCTCGTGATACACAGAGTGACCATACGTTCTTTCGGATACCCGCCACCTGTGCCCAGGTCAGAGCACACGGACGGGGCGCCCGCCGGGAGATCGGGTAAAGAGAGCGGCCAAGTCGACGACGCCGCCGGTTTCATCAGCGAAGATAGGACGTGACCCCTGCCGTCAGGCACGGGCATCCGGAACTACCCATACAGGGGCGGTGAGTTACATGATCCTGGCAGCCGAAAAGGGCGACATCACCACCATCATCGGCGGAATCGCCCCGAACTGGGGGCCTTTCGGCAGTCTCGGCAACGAAGCGAAGGTCATGATCGAGGTGGTCATGGCCGTGGCGATCCTCCTGTGCCTCGGCATCGCCATCTGGGGCGCGGCCAAGCAGCGCATCGGCGCGACGGCACTGCGCGACACCTTCAGCGCGGAACAGGGCAAGGGCCTGATCGTGGCCGGCCTCACGGGCGTCTTCATCATCGGCTCCCTCGGCACCCTCTTCACGATCGTCTACGGAATGGCCGTCTAGCCGCTCCCACCGCCGCCGCACCTGCCTGATGAGGACTCACCACACCCCGCCTGCGCGGGACCAGCGCTACCGTCGTACGACGCGGAGGGGGCCGACACGGACATGAGCAACGACGACCAGTACGGCGGCGGCTACGGCGAGGTGGGCGGCACGGGCCAGACCCGCACCCGCCTCCCGGACTCCCCCGCCGACCCGTACGGCCCCACCCGCCGGCCCCCCCGCGTCACCCGCAGCCTGGTCACGGTGGTCGGCGTGGTGGTCCTCCTCATCGCCGCGATCGCCTTCGCCAACCAGACCCCGGACACCCCCGAGGCCGACCGGTCCCAGGACGGGCCGTCGTCGTCATCGACGTCCCCGACCGGCACCCGGCCCGTGGACGGCAAGAACGGGGCCGTACCGTCCGGGTTCGCGCAGAACGAGCAGGGCGCGCAGTCCGCGGCGTCGAACTTCGCCGTGGCCCTCGGTTCCGACGGCATGTTCAACACACCTCGCCGCCACGCCATCGTCGACGCCGTCTCCGACGAGGGCACACGATCGGCCCTGCAGGCCGACTTCGACGCGGACTACTCCCCGGCCCTCCTGTCCCAGATCGGTCTGACCAAGGACGGGACGGCGCCCGCCGGCGCGACCTTCGTCAGCCGCACCGTCCCGGCCGGAGCGAAGCTCAAGAGCTTCGCGAACGGCAGCGCGGCCGTGGACGTCTGGTGCATCGGCATGTTCGGCCTGACCGGAGAGAAGTCCACCAGGCCGGTGACCAGCAGCTGGTTCACGATCTCGATGACACTGAAGTGGAACGGGTCGGACTGGAAGGTGGTGGAGACCGCCCAGAAGGACGGCCCCACTCCCGTCACCGGCGACAACCCCGTCTCCGACTCGGGCGAGATCGCTGGCGCAGTCAACGAGTTCGGAGGGTTCACCTATGCCCGGTAGCCCCCGCACCCTGCTGCGCCGCCTCGCCGGCGCAGCGGTCGCCGTCCAAGCGGCGACGTGGCTGTTCGCGGCGCGCGCCACGGCCGCACCGACCCCGACGCCCACCCCGGCCGCCACACCGAGCGCGAGCAACGACCCCTGCTCGCTCATCGCCGGACCGGCCCGGGAGTACTGCGAACGCGGCTCACCGGGCGGCTCCCCCGGCGCCGGCCTCGCCCCCAACGATCCGGCCGACGCCCTCAACCCCCTCTCCGCCCTGGCCAAAGGCTGCGCCGACGCCGCCGCCTGGATCGTCGGCAAGCTCAGCGAAGCCGTCAAGGGCACCGCGAACGTCGACTTCACCAACGCCACGTTCCTCAAGCAGTACGCCGTCGTCTTCGCCGCCTCCACCATCCTCACCCTCGTCCTGTGGCTCTTCGCCGTCGCCAAGCGCGCCGTCCGCGGCGTCCCCCTCACCACCGCCCTCTCCGAAGCCATCGGCTTCCTCTGGCTGACGGTCCTCGCCTCCGCCTTCACCCCCCTGATCCTCTACACCGTCGTCTCCGCAACCGACGGCGTCACCGAGGTCATCGCCTCCGCCACCGGCGGCCAGACCGACGTCTTCTTCGGATCCTTCGCCGAGGCCCTCAAGAAGGGCGACGAGATCGGCGGCGGCCCCATCATGCTGATCGTCGTCGCCCTCGTCACCGTCCTCGCCGCCGGCATCCTCTTCCTGGAGCTGTTCATCCGGGCCGCCCTGCTCTACGTCGGCGCCCTCCTCGGCGTCGTCGTCTACGCCGGCCTCGTCGACCGCAACCTCTGGGGACACGTCCGCCGCTGGGCCGGCATCATGATCGCCGTCATCCTCGTGAAGCCCGTCATCGTCATCGTCCTCGGCCTCGCAGGAGCCCTGGCCGGCGAAAAGGGCCCCAACGCCTTCTCCGCCGTCGTCACCGGCCTCGCCATCATCCTGCTGGCGATCTTCGCCTCCGCGATGATCTACCGCTTCGTCCCCGGCTTCGGCGACGAGATCGCCTCCGCCCGCTCCAACCGCAGCAAGGCCACCGACGGCGCCCAGGCCGCCGCCGTCATCAGCTCCCCGGCCTCCCTCGTCTCCCAGGGCATCAAGACCCACAGCAGCCGCGGCGCCCACCGCGGCGACGGCGGGGGCGGCGGCAGCGCGCCCCGCCCCGCCAACCCCCTCTCCGGAGGCGTGGCCGCCCACAGCAGCCGCCCCTCCGGCGGCGGAACAGGCGGCGGATCCGTCCCCTCCGCCACACCCGCGCCCCGCACGAGCTCGAGCACGAGGAACACAGGAGGTGACGGGCGGTGACGACCCAGTCCCACCAGCTGCACCCGGTCGCACCCCGCCGCACGTATCTCATCGGCCGCGCCCGGCCGAACGCGATCGTCGGCAAGAACCGCGAGACCGGCGAGATCGCCCTGATCATCGCCGGGGCGTTCTTCGGCATGATGAGCGGACTGCTCGTCCCCAACCTCACCCTGCGCATCGTCAGCCTCGCCGGCTTCCCGATGATCGCCCTCGCCGCCGTGTACGTCCCGTACAAGGGCCGCACCTTCTACCGCTGGTTCGAGATCGGCCGCAGCTACAAGCGCATCCTGCGCCGCGGCACCGCCTACCGCTCCGGCGCCATGGAAGCCGGCATCCGCGGCGCCGACGGCCGCGAGGTCGAGGTCGGCCCGCCCCCCGGCATCGGCCGCATCAACTGGCTCGCCGCCCCCTTCGGCCCCGACGAGCTCGCCGTCCTGCTGCACGCCGACCGCCGGACCGTCACCGCCGCCATCGAGATCGAGGGCCCCGGCGTCGGCCTGCGCGACAGCGAGGACCAGGAGGCCCTCGTCGACCGCTTCGGCACCCTCCTCAAGCACGTGGCCAACGGCGACGGCTTCGTCACCCGACTCCAGATGCTCGCCCGCACCCTGCCCGCCGACCCCGACGCCCACGCCAAGGACGTCGCCCAGCGCGGCGACACCCGCGCCCCCGGCTGGCTCCGCGACTCCTACGAGCAGCTCCAGTCGATGGTGTCCACCTCCTCCGAGCAGCACCGCGCCTACCTCGTCGCCTGCATGCACTACACGCGCGAGCTCGCCGCCGAGGCCCACACCATCGCCCGCGCCTCCACCCCCCACAAGGGCCGCAAGCTCGACCGCGACGCCGGCCTCGCCATCGTCATGGCCCGCGAACTCACCGACATCTGCGCCCGCCTCGCCGAAGCCGACATCCGCGTCCGCCAGCCGCTCGGCCAGGGCCGCCTCGCCTCCCTCGTGCACTCCATGTACGACCCCGACCACCCCATCGACCACATCCAGGCCATGACCAAGCGCAACGCCTGGCCCGCCGAACTCGATGCCGTGGAGCCCACCTACCTCCAGGCCAAGACCCGCGAGTCCTCCACCCGAGCCCCCTGGTGCCACGCCACCGCCTGGGTCAAGGAATGGCCGATGACGCCCGTCGGCGTGAACTTCCTCGCCCCCCTCCTCGTCCACACCCCCGACGTGATCCGCACCGTCGCCGTCACCATGGACCTGGAGCCCACCGAGATCGCCATCGAGCGGATGCTCACCGAGAAGACCAACGACGAGGCCGACGCCTCCCGCGCAGCCAAGATGAACCGCACGGTCGACCCGCGCGACATCGCCGCCCACGGCCGGCTCGACCAGAGGGGTGAAGATCTCGCCAGCGGTGCGGCGGGAGTCAACCTGGTCGGGTACATCACGGTGTCCTCGCGTTCACCGGAGGCCCTCGCCCGCGACAAGCGCACCATCCGCGCTTCCGCCGGCAAGTCCTACCTGAAGCTCGAATGGTGCGACCGCGAGCACCACCGCGCCTTCGTCAACACCTTGCCGTTCGCCACCGGCATCCGACGCTAGCGGGAGGGAAGTGCCGCCCATGCGAGATCCCATGTCCGCCCTGACGGACGCCTTCACCAGCTTCCTCTTCGGCAAAGTCGAAACCACGCGCCTGCCCGTACGCACCTCCACCGGGCAGGCGCAGGCCGTGTACCTGCCCACCGCCGCCCCCGGCCTCGGCGACTCCGGCGTCATCATCGGCCGCGAGGTCTACAGCGGCAAGGGCTACATCTACGACCCCTTCCAGCTGTACGGACAACAGCTCCCGGCCCCCCACTGGCTGGTCCTCGGCGAGTCCGGCAACGGCAAGTCCGCCCTGGAGAAGACCTACGTCCTGCGCCAGCTCCGCTTCAAGGACCGCCAGGTCGTCGTCCTCGACGCCCAGGGCGAAGACGGCGTCGGCGAGTGGAACCTGATCGCCCAGCAGCTGGGGATAACCCCCATCCGCCTGGATCCCATCGCCGCCAACGACGACGGGATCCGCCTCAACCCCCTCGACCCGGCGATCACCACGACCGGCCAGCTCGCGCTGCTCCGGACCATCATCGAAGTCGCCATGGGCCACGGCCTCGACGAGCGCGCCGGCTTCGCCCTCAAGGTCGCCCACGCCCACGTCGTGGACGGCATCCGCGAACGCCAGCCCGTCCTCACCGACATCGTCGAGCGGCTGCGCCACCCCGAGCCCGAGTCCGCCCTCGCGATGAACGTGGACATAGACGATGTCCGGGCCTGGGGCCTCGACGTCGCACTCGTCCTCGACCGCCTCGTCGACGGCGACCTCCGCGGCATGTTCGACGGCCCGACCACCGTCGGCATCGACCTCGACGCCCCGCTGATCGTCTTCGACCTCTCCCACATCGACCGCAACTCCATCGCCATGCCCATCCTGATGGCCATCGTCGGCGTCTGGCTGGAGCACACCTGGATCCGCCCCGACCGCAAGAAGCGCATCTTCCTCGTCGAAGAGGCCTGGCACATCATCAACAGCCCCTTCGTCGCGCAGCTGTTCCAGCGCCTCCTGAAGTTCGGCCGCCGTCTCGGCCTGTCCTTCGTCGCCGTCGTCCACCACCTCTCGGACGTCGTCGACGGCGCGGCCGCCCGCGAAGCCGCGGCCATCCTCAAGATGGCCTCCACCAGAACGATCTACGCCCAGAAGGCCGACGAGGCCCGCGCCACCGGACTCGTCCTCGGCCTGCCCCGCTGGGCCGTGGAGATCATCCCCACCCTCACCCCGGGCATCGCGGTCTGGGACGTCAACGGCAACGTCCAAGTCGTCAAACACCTGATCACCGAAGCCGAACGCCCCCTCGTCTACACCGACCGCGCCATGACCGAGTCCTCCGCCCCCGCCCACCTCCACGACGACATGCTCGCCGCCGAACTGGAGGCGGAGGAACGCGCCCTGTCCATCGAGCGCCGCCGCGCCGGCCCGGGCTCCGCGACCACGGTGGCCTGACCATGCCCGACGCACGACGCACGGAGCCGGCCACCCGCGGAGGCATCCCCGACGGCCTGCTGGTCGGCCTCCTGGCCTTCCTCCTCGGTCTCGCCGTCCTCGTCTGGACCGCCACCGGCCTGGCCGCCCTCTTCGCCAAGGGCGCCTGGCCGGACTCCGTCACCTTCACCCGGACCCCCGACGCCGTCCGCGCCCTGATAGCGCAACCGCACGACGTCGCGGGCGCCTGGCCGGCCACCGACCCCCAGGCCCTCCCGGGCTGGGGTCTGTTCTGGGGCCTGTTCATCAGCCAGCTCCTGGTGATGTTCGTGCTGACCGTCTTCGCGATCGGCGTCTTCGCCCGCACCAAGTCCCGCCGCGCCCTCGCCCGCCGGACCGCGGCCGACCCGACCCCCCACCCGTACGGAGCCGAGCCCGAAGACCCCGGGCCACCCCCCACCCACCGCCCCGCACCGACCCCGTACGCACCCCCGCCCGCAGACCCGCCGACCGCGACACCCGCTCCGCACGTCCCGGCCCCCGGACCGGCCCCCGCCACCGCCCACCTGTCCGCGGCCCCGGCCCCACCGGCCCCGGTCGCGACGGCGGACCGCCCCGCTCCCCCGGCCGACGACGCCTACCGCTACGGCTTCGGCTACGCCCCCACCGCACCCGCACCCCTCGCCCCCGCACCGCACCGGCTGGCCTACGCCGGCCCCGCCGACCGGCACCGCCTCGCCGCACAGGCCGTGGCCGCCGCCGAGGGCGCGGTCCTCGTCGTCACCTCTTCGCCCGCCCTGTGGGCCGAGACCAAGGACGCCCGCGCCAAACTCGGCCCGGTCCTCCTCTACGACCCCTCCCACCTCTGCGACACCCCGGCCCGACTGCACTGGAACCCGGCCGAGGGCTGCGCCGACCGCGACACCGCCGCCGCCCGCGCGACCGCCCTGCTGGCGCCCGTACGCCCCCAGGCCCGCATGGACACCGCGGTCGCCGACACCGCCGAAACGCTCCTGCGCAGCTGGCTCCAGGCCGCCGCCCTCGACAACCGCCCGTTCAAGCAGATCCACCGCTGGGCCCAGGGAGCGGGCGCCCAGGAACCGGTCCGCATCCTGCGCACCCACCCCCGGGCCGCCCACGGCGCCGCCGGCGAGCTGGAGAGCGCCCTCACCGCCCACGCCGAACGCCGCGAGCAGGCCCAGCACCTGACGGCCCGTGCACTCACCGGGCTGACGTCGATCCACATCCGCGAGGCCTGCAACCCGAACCGAACGGATTCGCTCACCCTGGCATCGTTCCTCGCCGAAGGGGGCAGCCTCTACGTGGTGGGCGAACCCCTCGAAGACCCCCGAACCCACCCGGGTGCGATGCCGCTGCTCACCGCACTCACCGCGCACGTGGTCGAGCACGGCCGCCGCATGGCCGCACGGTCATCCCACGGTCGGCTCGACCCACCACTCGCGCTGGTCCTGGAGGACGTGGCGGCCGTCGCCCCCCTCCCCCAACTACCGGACCTCCTCACGGACCCGGCGCTCCCCCTCCTCGCCCTGTGCCGCAGCCGCGAACAGGCCCGCTCCCGCTGGCCCCACGCGGAACTGCCCGGCTAGGGACGCCCGTAGGCGTACTCCAGCTCCGTGGCGGACGGCTCCGCCGGCACGGCCGGCACGGCGCCCGTGGCCACGAACCCGAACCGCCGGTAGAACGCCGCGGCCCTCGGATTGTCCCGGTGCACGAAGAGCCGTACGCGCTCCAGCACCGGCTCCTCCAGCGACCAGGCCCACTCCAGCGCCGCCCGGCACAACCCGTCGGCCACACCCGCCCCGCGATACCCGTCCCGCACCGAACACCCCGACCATGTGCCCCGGGGTCCCATCGGGCCCTTCGGCGACGAACTGCCGCACCACCCGCCCCTGGGACGCCCGGAACGCAGAAAAGCCCCGCACCATAAGGTGCGGGGCTTTCCCACAATGATTGTTCGGCGGCGTCCTACTCTCCCACAGGGTCCCCCCTGCAGTACCATCGGCGCTGAAAGGCTTAGCTTCCGGGTTCGGAATGTAACCGGGCGTTTCCCTAACGCTATGACCACCGAAACACTATGAAATTTGAACGCTGGTGTTTTCACAGCTGTTCGTTATTTCAGAACTAACACAGTGGACGCGAGCAACTGAGGACAAGCCCTCGGCCTATTAGTACCAGTCAGCTTCACCCGTTACCGGGCTTCCACATCTGGCCTATCAACCCAGTCGTCTACTGGGAGCCTTACCCTCTCAAGGAGGTGGGAATACTCATCTTGAAGCAGGCTTCCCGCTTAGATGCTTTCAGCGGTTATCCCTCCCGAACGTAGCCAACCAGCCATGCCCTTGGCAGGACAACTGGCACACCAGAGGTTCGTCCGTCCCGGTCCTCTCGTACTAGGGACAGCCCTTCTCAATATTCCTACGCGCACAGCGGATAGGGACCGAACTGTCTCACGACGTTCTAAACCCAGCTCGCGTACCGCTTTAATGGGCGAACAGCCCAACCCTTGGGACCGACTCCAGCCCCAGGATGCGACGAGCCGACATCGAGGTGCCAAACCATCCCGTCGATATGGACTCTTGGGGAAGATCAGCCTGTTATCCCCGGGGTACCTTTTATCCGTTGAGCGACGGCGCTTCCACAAGCCACCGCCGGATCACTAGTCCCGACTTTCGTCCCTGCTCGACCCGTCGGTCTCACAGTCAAGCTCCCTTGTGCACTTACACTCAACACCTGATTGCCAACCAGGCTGAGGGAACCTTTGGGCGCCTCCGTTACTCTTTAGGAGGCAACCGCCCCAGTTAAACTACCCATCAGACACTGTCCCTGATCCGGATCACGGACCGAGGTTAGACATCCAGCACGACCAGAGTGGTATTTCAACGGCGACTCCACAACCACTGGCGTGGCTGCTTCAAAGTCTCCCACCTATCCTACACAAGCCGAACCGAACACCAATATCAAACTATAGTAAAGGTCCCGGGGTCTTTCCGTCCTGCTGCGCGAAACGAGCATCTTTACTCGTAGTGCAATTTCACCGGGCCTATGGTTGAGACAGTCGAGAAGTCGTTACGCCATTCGTGCAGGTCGGAACTTACCCGACAAGGAATTTCGCTACCTTAGGATGGTTATAGTTACCACCGCCGTTTACTGGCGCTTAAGTTCTCAGCTTCGCACACCCGAAAGTGTACTAACCGGTCCCCTTAACGTTCCAGCACCGGGCAGGCGTCAGTCCGTATACATCGCCTTACGGCTTCGCACGGACCTGTGTTTTTAGTAAACAGTCGCTTCTCGCTGGTCTCTGCGGCCACCCCCAGCTCAAGGAGCAAGTCCTCTCACCAGTGATGGCCCCCCTTCTCCCGAAGTTACGGGGGCATTTTGCCGAGTTCCTTAACCATAGTTCACCCGAACGCCTCGGTATTCTCTACCTGACCACCTGAGTCGGTTTAGGGTACGGGCCGCCATGAAACTCGCTAGAGGCTTTTCTCGACAGCATAGGATCATCCACTTCACCACAATCGGCTCGGCATCAGGTCTCAGCCTTATATGAGGGACGGATTTGCCTACCCCTCGGCCTACACCCTTACCCCGGGACTACCACCGCCCGGGCTGGACTACCTTCCTGCGTCACCCCATCGCTTACCTACTACCACCTTGGATCGGCGGCTCCACCACTTTCCTTTCCCCGAAGGGTCCGGAACGGCTTCACGGCCTTAGCATCAGAGGATTCGATATTGGGCGTTTCAAAGCGGGTACCGGAATATCAACCGGTTGTCCATCGACTACGCCTGTCGGCCTCGCCTTAGGTCCCGACTTACCCTGGGCAGATCAGCTTGACCCAGGAACCCTTAGTCAATCGGCGCACACGTTTCTCACGTGTGTATCGCTACTCATGCCTGCATTCTCACTCGTGAACCGTCCACAACTAGCTTCCGCTGCTGCTTCACCCGGCACACGACGCTCCCCTACCCATCACAACACCCGTTGGGGCTATACGCTGCAATGACACGACTTCGGCGGTACGCTTGAGCCCCGCTACATTGTCGGCGCGGAATCACTTGACCAGTGAGCTATTACGCACTCTTTCAAGGGTGGCTGCTTCTAAGCCAACCTCCTGGTTGTCTCTGCGACTCCACATCCTTTCCCACTTAGCGTACGCTTAGGGGCCTTAGTCGATGCTCTGGGCTGTTTCCCTCTCGACCATGGAGCTTATCCCCCACAGTCTCACTGCCGTGCTCTCACTTACCGGCATTCGGAGTTTGGCTAAGGTCAGTAACCCGGTAGGGCCCATCGCCTATCCAGTGCTCTACCTCCGGCAAGAAACACACGACGCTGCACCTAAATGCATTTCGGGGAGAACCAGCTATCACGGAGTTTGATTGGCCTTTCACCCCTAACCACAGGTCATCCCCCAGGTTTTCAACCCTGGTGGGTTCGGTCCTCCACGAAGTCTTACCTCCGCTTCAACCTGCCCATGGCTAGATCACTCCGCTTCGGGTCTAGAGCGTGCAACTCAATCGCCCTATTCGGACTCGCTTTCGCTACGGCTTCCCCACACGGGTTAACCTCGCTACACACCGCTAACTCGCAGGCTCATTCTTCAAAAGGCACGCAGTCACGACCCATTGAGTAAACTCAATGAGCGACGCTCCCACGGCTTGTAGGCACACGGTTTCAGGTACTATTTCACTCCGCTCCCGCGGTACTTTTCACCATTCCCTCACGGTACTATCCGCTATCGGTCACCAGGGAATATTTAGGCTTAGCGGGTGGTCCCGCCAGATTCACACGGGATTTCTCGGGCCCCGTGCTACTTGGGAGATTCTTAAGCAAGCCGCTGATGTTTCGTCTACGGGGGTCTTACCCTCTACGCCGGACCTTTCGCATGTCCTTCGACTACATCAACGGTTTCTGACTCGCCGACCGGCCGGCAGACCGATCAAAAGAATTCCCACAACCCCGCATGCGCAACCCCTGCCGGGTATCACACGCATACGGTTTGGCCTCATCCGGTTTCGCTCGCCACTACTCCCGGAATCACGGTTGTTTTCTCTTCCTGCGGGTACTGAGATGTTTCACTTCCCCGCGTTCCCTCCACACTGCCTATGTGTTCAGCAGTGGGTGACAGCCCATGACGACTGCCGGGTTTCCCCATTCGGACACCCCCGGATCAAAGCTCAGTTGGCAGCTCCCCGGGGCCTATCGCGGCCTCTCACGTCCTTCATCGGTTCCTGGTGCCAAGGCATCCACCGTGCGCCCTTAAAAACTTGGCCACAGATGCTCGCGTCCACTGTGTAGTTCTCAAACAACGACCAGCCACCCACCACCCCACCGGACAAACCGTTGAGTTCACTGGGGCCGGCAAGAAGACACAACCTCACGGCCGTACCTTCAGGACCCAACAACGTGCCAGACACGATCCCCTCGACACTCCCTGTTTTCCACGCCGAAGCAGTACTTACAGAAGGTTTTGGAAACCGTGCCAAATAATCAACGTTCCACCCATGAGCTGACCGTGCAGAACATTTGTCTGCAATCGGTACTGTGCTCCTTAGAAAGGAGGTGATCCAGCCGCACCTTCCGGTACGGCTACCTTGTTACGACTTCGTCCCAATCGCCAGTCCCACCTTCGACAGCTCCCTCCCTTACGGGTTGGGCCACCGGCTTCGGGTGTTACCGACTTTCGTGACGTGACGGGCGGTGTGTACAAGGCCCGGGAACGTATTCACCGCAGCAATGCTGATCTGCGATTACTAGCAACTCCGACTTCATGGGGTCGAGTTGCAGACCCCAATCCGAACTGAGACCGGCTTTTTGAGATTCGCTCCACCTCACGGTATCGCAGCTCATTGTACCGGCCATTGTAGCACGTGTGCAGCCCAAGACATAAGGGGCATGATGACTTGACGTCGTCCCCACCTTCCTCCGAGTTGACCCCGGCGGTCTCCTGTGAGTCCCCATCACCCCGAAGGGCATGCTGGCAACACAGGACAAGGGTTGCGCTCGTTGCGGGACTTAACCCAACATCTCACGACACGAGCTGACGACAGCCATGCACCACCTGTATACCGACCACAAGGGGGGCACTATCTCTAATGCTTTCCGGTATATGTCAAGCCTTGGTAAGGTTCTTCGCGTTGCGTCGAATTAAGCCACATGCTCCGCTGCTTGTGCGGGCCCCCGTCAATTCCTTTGAGTTTTAGCCTTGCGGCCGTACTCCCCAGGCGGGGAACTTAATGCGTTAGCTGCGGCACCGACGACGTGGAATGTCGCCAACACCTAGTTCCCAACGTTTACGGCGTGGACTACCAGGGTATCTAATCCTGTTCGCTCCCCACGCTTTCGCTCCTCAGCGTCAGTAATGGCCCAGAGATCCGCCTTCGCCACCGGTGTTCCTCCTGATATCTGCGCATTTCACCGCTACACCAGGAATTCCGATCTCCCCTACCACACTCTAGCTAGCCCGTATCGAATGCAGACCCGAGGTTAAGCCTCGGGCTTTCACATCCGACGTGACAAGCCGCCTACGAGCTCTTTACGCCCAATAATTCCGGACAACGCTTGCGCCCTACGTATTACCGCGGCTGCTGGCACGTAGTTAGCCGGCGCTTCTTCTGCAGGTACCGTCACTTTCGCTTCTTCCCTGCTGAAAGAGGTTTACAACCCGAAGGCCGTCATCCCTCACGCGGCGTCGCTGCATCAGGCTTTCGCCCATTGTGCAATATTCCCCACTGCTGCCTCCCGTAGGAGTCTGGGCCGTGTCTCAGTCCCAGTGTGGCCGGTCGCCCTCTCAGGCCGGCTACCCGTCGTCGCCTTGGTGGGCCATTACCCCACCAACAAGCTGATAGGCCGCGGGCTCATCCTTCACCGCCGGAGCTTTCAACCCCTGCCCATGCAGACAGGAGTGGTATCCGGTATTAGACCCCGTTTCCAGGGCTTGTCCCAGAGTGAAGGGCAGATTGCCCACGTGTTACTCACCCGTTCGCCACTAATCCACCCCGAAGGGCTTCATCGTTCGACTTGCATGTGTTAAGCACGCCGCCAGCGTTCGTCCTGAGCCAGGATCAAACTCTCCATGAATGTTTACCCGTAATCGGGTCAACACACACTAAGAGCGGGACAACCAGGTCGGAATAAGACCGGTCATCCACAACGTCCTCGCTGTGTTTTGTCGCCTGCAAGCACACCGAAACCGGCGCCCCACAGGACTTTTTCAAAGGAACCTCATCCACCGAAATGGACGGGGTATCAACTTTTGGCGTTGATTTTTGGCACGCTGTTGAGTTCTCAAGGAACGGACGCTTCCTTCGTACTCACCCTCTCGGGCTTTCCTCCGGGCTTCGCTTCGTTCTGTTCTTGCGTTTCCGACTCTATCAGACTCTTTCGGGCCCGATTCCCGGTCGAAGCGGGATTCGCTTTCCAGGGTTTGGCTTTCGCGTTTCCCTTTCCGGCGAGTCCGACTCTATCAGAACTTTTCCACCGGATTTCCCGGCTTCAGATTCCTGAATGTGAGACGAGTGCACCCCACAGGAATGTTCTCCTTGAGGTCTGGTTGCCGAACATGACCTGTTCGAGGCAACCGTTGGACTCTACAAGCCGGGTTGGAGCAGTGTCAAAACGGGGAAGGAGAGGTCCCCACAGCGCCTCCACCCCACCCCGAACCACCCTCCGACGCAGCCCCGCGAAGCCACGCCCCGCAGACTGCCCACAGCCTCCCGCCCGCCCTACGACGGGCGTCCGCAACGCCCCCGCCCAGCCCGAGCTCGCGAAGACGGCCTGCTCCACGTCACGATCGGCCCCCACCCACAGACATACCGCTCCAGAACACACCGAGGCCCTCAACCACGCGGCAGAACACGTAGCCCTGCGCCCCCTCGCTCTCAGTCGCGGGGCCCCGATCTCTTGGGTGAAGCTGTGGGTGTGCCCCGGTGGCGGCGGAGCGTGCGTCAGCCATGCGCCTCCGTGTGGACGCCCGTGTATGCGGAGGTCCAGCCCGCAGGGGTGTCGGGGCCTCGAACTGCCAGGTCACTCTGTTTGGCGGTGGCGTTCCGAGATCCCGGTGTTCGACCTGGGTGACTTCAGATCGTCGTCGGGCGAGGCAGAGCAGGCCTGGGTGTGGTGTTTGCCCTGGGCGATCTTCTTGTCGTGGCGAAGTCCTCCTCGACCAGTCGCTCGGCCATCCTCGGTGCCTTCGGCCTTAACAGGGTGACCAGTCAACGCCTGCCGGCCTTGCGGATCTGGGCCGGAGACCCGAACCGCTCCAGCAGGGTGAGGACGGCCGGATGATGCAGCCGTGGGCGGCCCAGCACCCGCTCCAGCGATGGAGGGATCTGGGTCAGCAGGCCGTGCAGCCGGTTCTCGACCCTGGTGGCCTCGCCGGCCAGGTCGTCGTCGAAGCCGACGATCATCTCCAGCTCAGCAATCGTCTCGTCCTCGCCGTCGATGGCCCGCAGCATGTGCGGCATCGCGCGGGCGGCCTCCCCGATGGTGAACGCGTCCTTCACGTCCGTCCTGGCCTCGCCGGATAGAGCTCGATGATCCGCCGCATCGTCAGCCCCGGCAGAAAGCAGCAGGGCAGCCCATGCCATTTGCGACCTCTAGCGGCAGAGCGCCGATGGAGGCCGGTCGCTCGACGACGACCAGCGCCGTCCCGTGCTTGGCCTGCAGCTTGGCGAAGAGCCCGAGGAGCTTGGGTTCGGTGTTGGGCAACCGCTTGTCGAAGGCCTTCTTGCCGGCCGGGATGACGGCGGTGGCGTGGTGTTCGCCCTTGCCGACGTCCAGGCCGAGGAAGACGTCGATGCCGCTGGTGTCGGTCACGTGCGAGCCCCTCCGGTCACGCTTTCGTCCGGCCTTGCCTCGGCACCGAGCTGCCACACCCACGTTACGGAGAGCTCCTCCGGCTCGGGTGAAGCCGTTGCTCAAGTCCCTCATCAGCGTTCCGTCGATGCCTCCGGGCCCGGTGACACCACCTCCACCGGACCATCAACCACAAGGGGGGGAAGTCGTGCCGGACCCGAAGGCCAGAACTCCCTTGCGAAGCCACGAAAAAGGTGACGGGGTGGGGCACCACTGCGGCGCCTGGCACCCGTCAGCCGAACAGAGCGGGCCCGGCGAGTGGACGGAGTTCTCAGCTACGGGTCTTGCAGCAAGTACTGGAAAACCGGCGGGTGCTCAAGGGATCTGGCGCCGGGCATCGGCTGCCATTGAATGCTCCCCTGAGAACAAGCAGTCCTCCGTGTCCCGGCACGACATGCCTCGTCTGCGTGAGTCACGCCGTTCGGCTGGAAGCCGTGAGCTCGTCCGTGAGGTAGCCGGGCGCCTGCTGGAGGAAGCTGATCGAAGCCGAGGCCACCGCACGGATCGAGGCAGGGTGGGGCGGAAAACACCGGCGCCCGCACCCACTGGCGCGACGGGCACCGGGACAAGGCGATGGCCACGCAGGCCGGCGATGCGCCATCCCCACCCCTCGCCAGCCCTCGCCAGCGCCGGCCACGTCTCGACCACCAGGCCCTCCAGGCGGTGGCCGCAGAGGCTTGCGTCCACGGCGTGTCCACCCGCTCGGTCGATGACCTGCTCAAAGCCTTCGGATCGGAGGCCCGTACAGCGAAGAGCGGGGTTCCCCGGATCTGTTTCGGTATTCGCCGGACAGCTCGAGGTGTTCCGCAGTCGGCTACTGGATCGCCTCCAGTCTCCCCACGCCTCCCTCGATGCCCTTCCTCCCGAACACCGCCGCCATGAGCCCTCTGGCCACCGCCGCGCCGCCCTCGTACGCCGCACCCTCGGGCAATGCCCAGATGCGGCGCCCGGTCCGAACCGGTTCGCGTTCACGGTGAGCATCACCAGGCGGAAAGATCAACCGTCTTCCTCGACACCAACGCGTCCGGGACCCTCCGCAGCTGCCCCGCGCGATGGCGACCTGGTCGAGCCGCCGCGGAGAGCCGTCGGGCCCCGCGTGGCGCACCAGGTGGTCCCGCGGATCTCCGGACAGGTCTTCCACCGAGCGGCCGGTGTTCATCCGGGTGCACCTCGCGGCAGCAGCTGCTGCCTCCCCACTGCGAAGCAGCTCACCGGCCCCAACCAGGCTTCGTACGTCAGAGGTTGACCCGTTTGAGGTAGACGCGGCTGCGGTGGGGGATGGTCTGGTACCAGAGCATCAGGTGTTCGTCCTCGTACGTCCGCAGACGCATCGGCTGCGGATCCTCGTAGAGGCTGCCGTCCTTCGGGTCGATGGCCATCGCCGCCAGGTCGACCAGGCCGTCCATAACCGCGCCCACCAGGTGCTGGTGCTCGGCGGCCATGTCTCCCAGGACCCACTGCCGGCCGGGGTCGCATTCCCACGCCCAGCCGGTGTCGTTCTCGACGCCCTCGCCCCGCAGGGTCACTGACCGATCTCCCGCTGGGCCTCGGCGAGGATACGGCTGCTCGTCTCCATGGCCGCCCGGAACTGTTCCTCGGTGGCGCTCGGGTCCCCGGCGACGCGTTCTGCTGCGTGGAGGGCCGCGGCTCGGGCCGGCCAGCGGTGGATGGCCACGTGGGTGGCCCACTTGATGAGGAAGAACCGCAGCGGGTTGATCGCGCCCGTCTCCGCGGCACGGTCGAACGCCTCGTTGCACTCCCTGTCCAGCGAGGCGAGGCTTGCCATGTCGATCCGGCGCACGGCGTCCCGCAGGGCTTCCCGCGTCATGGCCGGCTGGGGGATGAGCGGCCCGCCGTCTTCCAGCTGCTGTGCTGTCATCGCGTCCTCCTCTGGAACGCGGCCAGGATACCCATCCTTCGCAGAAACTGTCCTGGAACGCAGAAAAGCCCCGCACCATAAGGTGCGGGGCTTTCCCACAATGATTGTTCGGCGGCGTCCTACTCTCCCACAGGGTCCCCCCTGCAGTACCATCGGCGCTGAAAGGCTTAGCTTCCGGGTTCGGAATGTAACCGGGCGTTTCCCTAACGCTATGACCACCGAAACACTATGAAATTTGAACGCTGGTGTTTTCACAGCCGTTCGTTATTTCAGAACTAACACAGTGGACGCGAGCAACTGAGGACAAGCCCTCGGCCTATTAGTACCAGTCAGCTTCACCCGTTACCGGGCTTCCACATCTGGCCTATCAACCCAGTCGTCTACTGGGAGCCTTACCCTCTCAAGGAGGTGGGAATACTCATCTTGAAGCAGGCTTCCCGCTTAGATGCTTTCAGCGGTTATCCCTCCCGAACGTAGCCAACCAGCCATGCCCTTGGCAGGACAACTGGCACACCAGAGGTTCGTCCGTCCCGGTCCTCTCGTACTAGGGACAGCCCTTCTCAATATTCCTACGCGCACAGCGGATAGGGACCGAACTGTCTCACGACGTTCTAAACCCAGCTCGCGTACCGCTTTAATGGGCGAACAGCCCAACCCTTGGGACCGACTCCAGCCCCAGGATGCGACGAGCCGACATCGAGGTGCCAAACCATCCCGTCGATATGGACTCTTGGGGAAGATCAGCCTGTTATCCCCGGGGTACCTTTTATCCGTTGAGCGACGGCGCTTCCACAAGCCACCGCCGGATCACTAGTCCCGACTTTCGTCCCTGCTCGACCCGTCGGTCTCACAGTCAAGCTCCCTTGTGCACTTACACTCAACACCTGATTGCCAACCAGGCTGAGGGAACCTTTGGGCGCCTCCGTTACTCTTTAGGAGGCAACCGCCCCAGTTAAACTACCCATCAGACACTGTCCCTGATCCGGATCACGGACCGAGGTTAGACATCCAGCACGACCAGAGTGGTATTTCAACGGCGACTCCACAACCACTGGCGTGGCTGCTTCAAAGTCTCCCACCTATCCTACACAAGCCGAACCGAACACCAATATCAAACTATAGTAAAGGTCCCGGGGTCTTTCCGTCCTGCTGCGCGAAACGAGCATCTTTACTCGTAGTGCAATTTCACCGGGCCTATGGTTGAGACAGTCGAGAAGTCGTTACGCCATTCGTGCAGGTCGGAACTTACCCGACAAGGAATTTCGCTACCTTAGGATGGTTATAGTTACCACCGCCGTTTACTGGCGCTTAAGTTCTCAGCTTCGCACACCCGAAAGTGTACTAACCGGTCCCCTTAACGTTCCAGCACCGGGCAGGCGTCAGTCCGTATACATCGCCTTACGGCTTCGCACGGACCTGTGTTTTTAGTAAACAGTCGCTTCTCGCTGGTCTCTGCGGCCACCCCCAGCTCAAGGAGCAAGTCCTCTCACCAGTGATGGCCCCCCTTCTCCCGAAGTTACGGGGGCATTTTGCCGAGTTCCTTAACCATAGTTCACCCGAACGCCTCGGTATTCTCTACCTGACCACCTGAGTCGGTTTAGGGTACGGGCCGCCATGAAACTCGCTAGAGGCTTTTCTCGACAGCATAGGATCATCCACTTCACCACAATCGGCTCGGCATCAGGTCTCAGCCTTATATGAGGGACGGATTTGCCTACCCCTCGGCCTACACCCTTACCCCGGGACTACCACCGCCCGGGCTGGACTACCTTCCTGCGTCACCCCATCGCTTACCTACTACCACCTTGGATCGGCGGCTCCACCACTTTCCTTTCCCCGAAGGGTCCGGAACGGCTTCACGGCCTTAGCATCAGAGGATTCGATATTGGGCGTTTCAAAGCGGGTACCGGAATATCAACCGGTTGTCCATCGACTACGCCTGTCGGCCTCGCCTTAGGTCCCGACTTACCCTGGGCAGATCAGCTTGACCCAGGAACCCTTAGTCAATCGGCGCACACGTTTCTCACGTGTGTATCGCTACTCATGCCTGCATTCTCACTCGTGAACCGTCCACAACTAGCTTCCGCTGCTGCTTCACCCGGCACACGACGCTCCCCTACCCATCACAACACCCGTTGGGGCTATACGCTGCAATGACACGACTTCGGCGGTACGCTTGAGCCCCGCTACATTGTCGGCGCGGAATCACTTGACCAGTGAGCTATTACGCACTCTTTCAAGGGTGGCTGCTTCTAAGCCAACCTCCTGGTTGTCTCTGCGACTCCACATCCTTTCCCACTTAGCGTACGCTTAGGGGCCTTAGTCGATGCTCTGGGCTGTTTCCCTCTCGACCATGGAGCTTATCCCCCACAGTCTCACTGCCGTGCTCTCACTTACCGGCATTCGGAGTTTGGCTAAGGTCAGTAACCCGGTAGGGCCCATCGCCTATCCAGTGCTCTACCTCCGGCAAGAAACACACGACGCTGCACCTAAATGCATTTCGGGGAGAACCAGCTATCACGGAGTTTGATTGGCCTTTCACCCCTAACCACAGGTCATCCCCCAGGTTTTCAACCCTGGTGGGTTCGGTCCTCCACGAAGTCTTACCTCCGCTTCAACCTGCCCATGGCTAGATCACTCCGCTTCGGGTCTAGAGCGTGCAACTCAATCGCCCTATTCGGACTCGCTTTCGCTACGGCTTCCCCACACGGGTTAACCTCGCTACACACCGCTAACTCGCAGGCTCATTCTTCAAAAGGCACGCAGTCACGACTGTATGTGCAAGCACATACAGCGACGCTCCCACGGCTTGTAGGCACACGGTTTCAGGTACTATTTCACTCCGCTCCCGCGGTACTTTTCACCATTCCCTCACGGTACTATCCGCTATCGGTCACCAGGGAATATTTAGGCTTAGCGGGTGGTCCCGCCAGATTCACACGGGATTTCTCGGGCCCCGTGCTACTTGGGAGATTCTTAAGCAAGCCGCTGATGTTTCGTCTACGGGGGTCTTACCCTCTACGCCGGACCTTTCGCATGTCCTTCGACTACATCAACGGTTTCTGACTCGCCGACCGGCCGGCAGACCGATCAAAAGAATTCCCACAACCCCGCATGCGCAACCCCTGCCGGGTATCACACGCATACGGTTTGGCCTCATCCGGTTTCGCTCGCCACTACTCCCGGAATCACGGTTGTTTTCTCTTCCTGCGGGTACTGAGATGTTTCACTTCCCCGCGTTCCCTCCACACTGCCTATGTGTTCAGCAGTGGGTGACAGCCCATGACGACTGCCGGGTTTCCCCATTCGGACACCCCCGGATCAAAGCTCAGTTGGCAGCTCCCCGGGGCCTATCGCGGCCTCTCACGTCCTTCATCGGTTCCTGGTGCCAAGGCATCCACCGTGCGCCCTTAAAAACTTGGCCACAGATGCTCGCGTCCACTGTGTAGTTCTCAAACAACGACCAGCCACCCACCACCCCACCGGACAAACCGATGAGTTCACTGGGGCCGGCAAGAAGACACAACCTCACGGCCGTACCTTCAGGACCCAACAACGTGCCAGACACGATCCCCCATCAGAGAGTCACTTTCCACGCCGAAGCAGTACTTGCGATTCCATCCAGGAAACCGTGCCAAATAATCAACGTTCCACCCATGAGCTGACCGTGCAGAACATTTGTCTGCAATCGGTACTGTGCTCCTTAGAAAGGAGGTGATCCAGCCGCACCTTCCGGTACGGCTACCTTGTTACGACTTCGTCCCAATCGCCAGTCCCACCTTCGACAGCTCCCTCCCTTACGGGTTGGGCCACCGGCTTCGGGTGTTACCGACTTTCGTGACGTGACGGGCGGTGTGTACAAGGCCCGGGAACGTATTCACCGCAGCAATGCTGATCTGCGATTACTAGCAACTCCGACTTCATGGGGTCGAGTTGCAGACCCCAATCCGAACTGAGACCGGCTTTTTGAGATTCGCTCCACCTCACGGTATCGCAGCTCATTGTACCGGCCATTGTAGCACGTGTGCAGCCCAAGACATAAGGGGCATGATGACTTGACGTCGTCCCCACCTTCCTCCGAGTTGACCCCGGCGGTCTCCTGTGAGTCCCCATCACCCCGAAGGGCATGCTGGCAACACAGGACAAGGGTTGCGCTCGTTGCGGGACTTAACCCAACATCTCACGACACGAGCTGACGACAGCCATGCACCACCTGTATACCGACCACAAGGGGGGCACTATCTCTAATGCTTTCCGGTATATGTCAAGCCTTGGTAAGGTTCTTCGCGTTGCGTCGAATTAAGCCACATGCTCCGCTGCTTGTGCGGGCCCCCGTCAATTCCTTTGAGTTTTAGCCTTGCGGCCGTACTCCCCAGGCGGGGAACTTAATGCGTTAGCTGCGGCACCGACGACGTGGAATGTCGCCAACACCTAGTTCCCAACGTTTACGGCGTGGACTACCAGGGTATCTAATCCTGTTCGCTCCCCACGCTTTCGCTCCTCAGCGTCAGTAATGGCCCAGAGATCCGCCTTCGCCACCGGTGTTCCTCCTGATATCTGCGCATTTCACCGCTACACCAGGAATTCCGATCTCCCCTACCACACTCTAGCTAGCCCGTATCGAATGCAGACCCGAGGTTAAGCCTCGGGCTTTCACATCCGACGTGACAAGCCGCCTACGAGCTCTTTACGCCCAATAATTCCGGACAACGCTTGCGCCCTACGTATTACCGCGGCTGCTGGCACGTAGTTAGCCGGCGCTTCTTCTGCAGGTACCGTCACTTTCGCTTCTTCCCTGCTGAAAGAGGTTTACAACCCGAAGGCCGTCATCCCTCACGCGGCGTCGCTGCATCAGGCTTTCGCCCATTGTGCAATATTCCCCACTGCTGCCTCCCGTAGGAGTCTGGGCCGTGTCTCAGTCCCAGTGTGGCCGGTCGCCCTCTCAGGCCGGCTACCCGTCGTCGCCTTGGTGGGCCATTACCCCACCAACAAGCTGATAGGCCGCGGGCTCATCCTTCACCGCCGGAGCTTTCAACCCCTGCCCATGCAGACAGGAGTGGTATCCGGTATTAGACCCCGTTTCCAGGGCTTGTCCCAGAGTGAAGGGCAGATTGCCCACGTGTTACTCACCCGTTCGCCACTAATCCACCCCGAAGGGCTTCATCGTTCGACTTGCATGTGTTAAGCACGCCGCCAGCGTTCGTCCTGAGCCAGGATCAAACTCTCCATGAATGTTTACCCGTAATCGGGTCAACACACACTAAGAGCGGGACAACCAGGTCGGAATAAGACCGGTCATCCACAACGTCCTCGCTGTGTTTTGTCGCCTGCAAGCACACCGAAACCGGTGCCCCACAGGACTTTTTCAAAGGAACCTCATCCACCGAAATGGACGGGGTATCAACTTTTGGCGTTGATTTTTGGCACGCTGTTGAGTTCTCAAGGAACGGACGCTTCCTTTGTACTCACCCTCTCGGGCTTTCCTCCGGGCTTCGCTTCGTTCTGTTCGTTCTGTTCTTGCGTTTCCGACTCTATCAGACTCTTTCGGGCCCGACCCCCAGTCAGCGAGGCTTGCCTTCCGGGCTGTTGGGCCCTTCCGACTCCCTGAACTCTAGTGGATTTCCCCGGCGATTCATAATCGGCCTTCGGAAATGAATTCGGGCATGCCGAAATTCGTTCCCAGTGGGAGATCGTGCTGAGTTGGGTGCCGCAACGAGGCGGCTGGAGTTGTTGACTCCGGAACCGTTCGGCTCTGGGGCAACTCGAAGAACCTTACGGATCGCAGAGGGGTGTGTCAACCCCCGCAAGCCCGCCCCAGGTCAGCTCGGGGACTGGAGGTCCTCGACGCGGTCCAGGAGCCGGGTGAGCATGTCGCCCAGTACCCCGCGCTCCGCCGTGGAGAGGTCCTGGAGGAGGTCCTCCTCGAAGACCGTGGCCGCACGCATCGCGTCCAGCCACTTGCTGCGGCCCTCGTCCGTCAGCTCGACGATCACGCGGACCCGGTTGGACTCGTCCCGCTCGCGGGTGACCAGCCCCTCCGCCGTCATGCGGTCGATGCGGTGGGTCATCGCCGCCGGCGTCAGGCCCAGCTGCTTCGCGAGCTCGCTGGGGCCCATGCGGTACGGCGAACCCGAGATCACGAGGGCCTTGAGGACCTCCCACTCCGCGTTGCTGATGCCCAGGGCCGCGGTCTGGCGGCCGTACGCGACGTTCATCCGGCGGTTCAGGCGGCTCAGGGCCGAGACGACCTTCTCGACCTGGGGGTCGAGGTCCTGGAACTCGCGCTGATAGACGGCGATCTGTTCGTCGAGGCTCGGCTCGTGGACCGGCGTCGTGCCGTCGGTGTCACCCATGCCTCGAAGTATGGCACGAGCCCGTTGGCGTCTAACTCCTTCGATGTGTAGAGTTAAGGGTCGAAGTTTAGGAATGAAGTCTTCAGGCTTCAGTTATCAAGGTGGTGAAAGTGACCAAGGTGATGGGCGCCGCGATGCGGCGGATCCAGGCCGGCAACGCGCTGACCGCGTTCGGCATCGGCTTCACGGTTCCGTTCCTCTACATATACGTGGCGCAGGTGCGAGATCTGGGCTCCATGGCCGCCACGAGCGCCTTCGTGGCCTTCGCCCTGGGCGCCCTCGTCGCACTGCCCCTCACCGGACGGGTCATCGACCGGCGCGGTCCGGTCCCCGTGGTCATCGGCGCGGCGTTCGTCGCCTCCGCCGGGGCGTTGGCGCTCGGGCTCTCCACCGGGGTCGTTCCCATCCTGCTGTCCGCTCTGGCACTGGGCGCGGGGCAGGCCGTCATGCAGCCGGCGCTGGCCACGATGATCGTGTGGTGCTCGACGCCGTCCACCCGTACGCGTGCCTTCGCCCTGCAGTTCTTCATGCAGAACCTGGGACTGGGCATCGGCGGGCTCATCGGCGGTCAGATCGTCGACGAGAGCCGGCCCGGCAGCTTCACCCTGCTGTTCGGCATCGAGGCCGTCATGTTCCTGGTGCTGGCGGGGGTCATCGCCACCGTGCGGATGCCGCAGGTGCCGGTCATCAAGGACGCGGTGCCGACGGATCCGGCGCAGGGGGGCGGCGGTGCGTGGAAGCGGCTGATGGGCCACAAGGCCATGGTGCAGCTGTGCGTGCTGGGCTTCGTGCTGTTCTTCGCCTGTTACGGGCAGTTCGAGTCGGGTCTCGCCGCCTTCGGTACCGAGGCCGCCGGGATCTCGCCCTCCACGCTGGGGTTCGCGCTGGCCGCCAACACCGGTGCCATCGTCGTCGCGCAGTTCGTCGTGCTGCGGCTGGTCGAGAAGCGGCGCCGGTCGCGGGTCATCGCGCTGGTGGGGCTGATCTGGACCGTGGCGTGGGTGATCGCCGGGTTCTCGGGGCTCGGGCACGGGAGCGCCGTGATGGCCGCCGGTGCGTTCATCACCACGTACGCCCTGTTCGGGATCGGGGAGGCGATGCTGTCGCCGACCCTGGCGCCGCTGGTGGCCGACCTGGCGCCGGAGGGTTCCGTGGGGCAGTACAACTCTGCCTTCGCGCTGGTCAAGCAGATGGCGCTGGCGCTGGGGCCGCTGGGCGTGCCGCTCGGGGCCGGGGTGCCGATGCTCTACATCGGGATCTTCGTGCTGGTCTCGCTGGGGATCGCGTGGCTGGCGCTGCGACTTGGGAAGCAGCTGAGCCCGGTGCAGGACAACCCGTCGCTGGCCAGCCGGATCGTGGCGCAGGGGCCGGCGGTGGGGGCCGGTGCGCGGGCCGATGCGGATGGCGATGTCGATGTCGCTGCGGGTTCCGGTGCGGGCGTCGTGGCGGTCGGAGAGCGCGTGGGCGCGTAGGCGCGTACGTCGCACGGGTCGTGCAGGGAGATGAGGGGCCCGGTCCGGGTGGACCGGGCCCCTCTTCGTCGTGCCGCTACTTGTCCGGGAGGGTGAACTCGCACCAGACGGCCTTGCCGCCGCCCGGGGTGCGGCGGCTGCCCCAGGACGAGGCGATGGTGGCGACGATGGAGATGCCGCGGCCGGTCTCGTCGGCCGGTTCGGCGCGACGGCGGCGCGGCAGGTGGTCGTCGCCGTCCGTGACCTCGATGGTCAGGCGGCGGTCGGTGCGGCGCAGTCGCAGGCGCATGGGCGGGGTGCCGTGCTGGAGGGAGTTCGCGACGAGCTCGCTCGCGGCCAGGACGCCGAGGTCGCACAGTTCGACCGGGAAGCGCCAGGAGGCGAGGACGCCCTGGGCGAAGGCGCGGGCGCGGGGGGCGGCCTCGATGCCGCCGAGGAGTTCCAGGGCGGCGTTGTGGAAGAGCTCGGCGTCGGCGCCGGTGCGGGCGGGCTGCTGCACGACCATGACGGCGACGTCGTCGTCGTGGTCGGCGTCGACGCCGAGGGCGCGCATCAGGCGGTCGCAGATGACGGCCGGGGTGCCCTGGGCGCCGGAGAGGGCGCGGTCGAGGGCGGCGACGCCCTCGTCGATGTCCTCGCCGCGGCGTTCGACGAGGCCGTCGGTGTAGAGGACGGCGGTGGAGCCGGGGCCGAGCGCGATGGTGCCCGAGGTGTGGAGCCAGCCGCCGGTGCCCAGCGGCGGGCCGGTGGGGTCGGCGGCCCGGCGGACGGTGCCGTCCTCGTCGCGGACCAGGATGGGGAGGTGGCCGGCGGAGGCGTAGGCGAGCAGGCCCTCGTTGGGGTCGTGGACGGCGTAGACGCAGGTGGCGATCTGGCTGGCGTCGATCTCGGCGGCGAGGCCGTCGAGGAGCTGGAGCACCTCGTGCGGGGGGAGGTCGAGGCGGGCGTACGCGCGGACGGCCGTGCGGAGCTGGCCCATGACGGCGGCGGCGCGCACCCCGCGGCCCATGACGTCGCCGATGACGAGGGCGGTGCGGCCGGCGCCGAGGGTGATCACGTCGTACCAGTCGCCGCCGACGGCGGCTTCGGTGCCGCCGGGCTGGTAGGTGGCGGCGATGCGCAGGTCGTCGGGCTGTTCGAGTTCCTGCGGCAGCAGGGAGCGCTGGAGGGTGACGGCGGCTTCGCGCTGGCGGCGCTCGCTGGCACGGAGCCGTTCTACGGCTTCGGCGTGGTCGGTGACGTCGGCGAGGTGGATCAGGACCCCGGTGTGGTGGGGGTGGGGGTCGGGGTCCTGGGCGGTGTCGGCCTTGGGGAACTCGACGGGGGTGCAGGTGACGGTGTACGAGCTGGTGCCGCCGGGGGCGGTGCGGTTCTTGGCGGTACGGGGTCTGCCGCTGCGCTGGACCTGGTCGAGGAGGGGGAGGAGGCCGAGGGCGCCGAGCTCGGGCAGGGCCTCGTGGGCCGGGGCGCCGGGGGTGCGGGCGCCGAAGCCGGCGGTGTAGGCGTCGTTGACGTAGGCGACGCGGTGTTCGGGGCCGTGGACGAGGGCGACCAGGGCCGGGAGCCGGCCGAGGACCTCGCGTACGGAGAGCTCGTCGAGGGAGGGCGCGGCGGCGAGGACGCCCGTACGGGCGGGGGCCGCGGCGCTCGCACCGGCGACGGGATCGGAGCCGGCGCGGGCCGCGGGGTCGTCGGGGCGGCCGTCGGCGGCGGAGCGCTCGGCGGCGGGGTCGGCGCGGCCGCCGCGGGCTGCCGGGACGGAGCCTTCGCCGCGCTTGGCCTGGGCGGCGGCGTGTTCGGTCCGGGCGGCGGCGCGGCGCTGTGTTCCGGGGAACCGGGCGCTCCAGCGCGTGAAGTTCACTGCGTTCAAGCCTCGTGGTGTCGCAAGTGGTCGCTGCGTCGCTCGTGGTCGGTCACTGACGGGACGATGTCACTCTGTGCAGGCGTGGGCCCACCTATGGTCACACGTCCCGTGTGCTGGACCGCACTGCCGGCGTCAGCCCTGGCTGTCCTGCGGGGGTCGGGGGGTCGGGCGGGGCGGGGTGGGCCCGGATCCGCCACCCGCGGCGAGTTCGAATTCTGCCCTGGGGTGTTCGAGTGATCCGAGGGAGACGATCTCACGCTTGAAGAGGCCGGAGAGGGTCCATTCGGCGAGAACGCGCATCTTGCGGTTGAAGGTGGGGACGCGGCTGAGGTGGTAGGCGCGGTGCATGAACCAGGCGGGGTAGCCCTTGAGCTTGCGGCCGTAGACGAAGGCGACGCCCTGGTGGAGGCCGAGGGAGGCGACGGAGCCGGCGTACTTGTGGGCGTACTCGGTGAGGACCTCGCCGCGGAGGGCGGCGACGAGGTTGTCGGCGAGGGTCCGTGCCTGGCGGACGGCGTGCTGGGCGTTGGGCGCGCACGTGCGGCCGGGTTCGGCGGCGGTGATGTCGGGGACGGCGGCGGCGTCGCCGGCGGCCCAGGCGTGCTCGACCCCCTCGACGGTGAGGAAGGCGGTGCAGACGAGGCGGCCGTGCTCGTTGCGGGGCAGGTCGGAGGCGGCGAGGACGGGGTGCGGTTTGACGCCGGCGGTCCACACGACGGTGCGGGTGGGGAAGCGGGTGCCGTCGCTGAGCACGGCGACGCGGTTCTCGCAGGATTCGAGGCGGGTCTCCAGGCGGACGTCGATGTTGCGGCGGCGCAGTTCGCGGACGGTGTAGACGCCCATCTCGGGGCCGACCTCGGGGAGGATGCGGTCGCTGGCCTCGACGAGGACCCACTTCATGTCCTCGGGTGTGACGTTGTGGTAGTACCGGGCGGCGTAGCGGGCCATGTCCTCCAGCTCGCCGAGGGCCTCGACGCCGGCGTAGCCGCCGCCGACGAAGACGAAGGTGAGGGCGGCGTCGCGGATGGCGGGGTCGCGGGTGGAGGAGGCGATGTCCATCTGTTCGATGACGTGGTTGCGCAGGCCGATGGCCTCCTCGACCGTCTTGAAGCCGATGCCGTAGTCGGCGAGCCCCGGGACGGGGAGGGTGCGGGAGATCGAGCCGGGGGCGAGGACGAGCTCGTCGTAGGCGATCTCGACCGGGCCGGCCCCTTCCTCGTCGGTGGCGAGGGTGGTGACGGTGGCGGTCCGTTTGGCGTGATCGATGCGTTGGGCCTCGCCGATGACGATGCGGCACGTGGGGAGGATGCGGCGCAGGGGGACGACGACGTGGCGGGGGGAGATGGATCCGGCGGCTGCTTCGGGGAGGAAGGGCTGGTACGTCATGTACGGCTCGGGGGTGACCACCGTGACCTCGGCTTCGCCGGCTCTCAGCTTTCGCTGGAGCCGCAGGGCCGTGTACATGCCGACGTAGCCGCCGCCGACGACGAGGATGCGCGTACGGGGCGGGGTACCGGGGGCCGCGCCCCGGGAGTTAGCAGCCTTCACCATCCCATGACGCATCGTGGCCGGGAGTTTGTCCACAGGCCTGACACATTGTGTGACCGGAGGGAGTGCTGGGACGGGGTTCCGGCAGGGCTCGAACGGGGTGGGAGTTCCGCAGGTCAGAGGGGGCGGAATCGGTCATTCCGAAGGTACGGAACGGAAAAGTGGGGGTGAATGCTCCGATCGGGCGGTGGTCCGTCCGGGGCTGCCTCTTCTGAATTGACTCTGGCTCAACTATGTTCGTATCTCGTCGAGGAGTAGGACCGGGCCCAGCTGACCGTGGCCCCCTCGACACGAAGGCGGGGAGTGTCTCCGGGGGGAGACAAATGATTACCGGGGGAAACATATGAACATTTCCGATTTCCATGGGTCTGCGACCGCGCTCTCGGTCGAGAGCAACGGTCGCGGCATCGCGAACGGTGCCACCACGCACGGCGTGGGCCGGTCCACGCCGCTGCGCGTCGACGCACAGCGCAACCTGGAACACGTGCTGCGCGCCGCCCGCGAGGTCTTCGGCGAGCTGGGCTACGGCGCTCCGATGGAGGACGTGGCGCGCCGGGCGCGGGTCGGAGTGGGCACCGTGTACCGGCGGTTCCCGAGCAAGGACGTCCTGGTCCGGCGGATAGCCGAGGAGGAGACCGCGCGGCTGACCGAGCAGGCGCGGACCGCACTGGGCCAGGAGGAGGAGCCGTGGCAGGCGCTGTCGCGCTTCCTGCGCACCTCCGTGGCCTCGGGCGCCGGGCGGCTGCTGCCGCCGCAGGTGCTGCGGGTCGGCTCGGCGAGCGAGGACGGCGCCGAGGGGTCGGAGGCCGCGCGGGTCCCGCACCAGCGGCAGGCCGCGGTGGCCGGCTCGGCCCCCGACCTGCGCGTCGTGGGCGCGCGGATCCCGGCCGACGACGAGCCCGCGGAGGACTCGGGCGCCGGTGCGCTGCTGGAGGTCGTGGGGCGGCTGGTCGACCGGGCGCGGGAGGCCGGTGAGCTGCGCGGGGACGTGACGGTGGCCGATGTACTGCTGGTGATAGCGACGGCGGCGCCCGCGCTGCCCGACCCGGCGCAGCAGGCCGCGGCGTCCACCCGACTGCTCGACATCCTGCTCGAAGGGCTGCGCTCCCGGACCGCGTGACCTCGGCCGGCCGCCGGCCGCCGCCTGTTCGGGGCGGCGGCCGGAGTGGTCGGGTGGTCTGGTGGTCTGGGGTGAGCGGTCCGGACGGGTCGGCTGGTCGAACGGCCGGGGTGGGCGGTCGGGGCGGCCCGGCTGGGCGAACGGCCGGGTCGAACGGCTGGGGCGGACGGTCGGGTGGCTCGGCTGGTCGAACGGTCGAGCCGCGGTGAACGGGCCGCGACGGCACGGCTGTTCGCCGAAGTGTGCCCGGACGAGTGGATGGTGCTCGGAGCGCCTCGGGGCGCGGGCACCGTGTGCCACGCTGGATCGGTGTACCGGTTGAGTGTGTCGTGCGGGGGCTTCCGCGATGAGTGTTGACGGTCGGGACGAGCCGTTCGGCGGTACCGCCGGCGGGGCCGGGGCCGAGAGCCCGCCCGCCCGGCAGGTACCGGCCCAGCGCGAACCGGGGGGCCGACACGCGGCCCCGCCCGGTGGCGGCGAGCCGCCGCCGTCCGACGGTGACCTGATCGCCCGGATGCGGGGCGGCGACGACGGGGCGTACGAGGAACTGTTCCGCCGGCACGCCGACGCCGTGCGGCGCTACGCGCGGACCTGCTGCCGGGACGGGCACACCGCCGACGACCTGACCGCCGAGGTGTTCGCGCGGACCCTGCAGGCGGTGCGGGGCGGGGCCGGGCCGGACCAGTCGGTGCGGGCCTACCTGCTGACCACGGTGCGCAGGGTCGCGGCGGCCTGGGCGAAGACCGCCCGGCGCGAGCAGCTGGTCGAGGACTTCGCCGTCTTCGCGGAGCAGGCGGCCGCGGGCACGGAGGGCGGCGGTGGGCTGTCGGGGGACGACACCCTCGAACTCGGCGCGGACGTGCGGGCGATGCGCGAGGCGGACCAGTCGCTGGCCATGCAGGCCTTCCGGAGCCTGCCCGAGCGGTGGCAGGCCGTGCTGTGGCACACCACCGTCGAGGAGGCCTCGCCGAGCGCCGTCGCGCCGCTGTTCGGGCTGAGTCCCAACGCGACCGCGGTGCTGGCCAGTCGGGCCCGGGAGGGGCTCAAGCAGGCCTACCTCCAGGCCCACGTGAGCTCGGCGCTGAGCGAGGGCGGCGATTGCGCGCGCTACGCGGACCGGCTGGGCGCCTACGCGCGCGGCGGGTTGCGGATGCGGGCGGAGCGGGGGCTGCGCAAGCACCTGGAGGAGTGCGCGAAGTGCCGGCTGGCCGCCGGGGAGCTCAAGGACGTCAACGCGGGCATTCCCGCGCTGCTGCCGGTCGCGGTCATCGGGTGGTTCGCCGCCGGGTACGCGGCCAAGGCGGCGGGTGTGGTGGCCGGTGGCGCCGTCGCCGCCGGTGGGGCCGGAGCCGCGGCGGCCGCCGTGGGCGGGTCGAGCGCGGGTGCCGGGGGCGGGGTCGTGGGCGCCGCCGGTACGGGTGCCGGGGCGGGCGCCGCCGGGGGTGCGGCCGGCGGAGCCGGGTCGGGGGCCGGGGGTGCCGCGGTGTCCGAGGGGCTCGGGCTGCCGGCCAAGGCGGCCATCGCCGCCGGTATCGCCGTCGCCGCCGCGGCCGGGGTGGTGTTCGCGCTGGCCGGGGACGACGCGGCGCCGCCGGTCCGGGCGAAGCCGGCGCCGAGCGCCGCCGCCCCGGTGGTGCCGGACGTACCCGCCCCGGCGGAGAGCGCCCCGCCCGTGGTGGAGGCTCCGCCCGGGCGGAGCCCCGTACCGCCGCCGCGCAAGGCCTCGCCGACGCGGTCGAAGGCGGCGCCCCCGCCTCCCCCGTCGCCGTCCGCCGCGCCCCGGCCGTCGCCGTCGCCGTCGCCGAGCGCGGCGCGGCCCGCGCCGTCCGCCCCCCGGCCGACGGTGCCCGCGCCCAAGCCGCCGCGTGGCTTCCAGCTGGCGTCGCTCGGGCATTCCGTCGGCGGCGACCACACAGGTCCCGAGGTGCGAACTTGGCGCAGCAGCTGGGTGTGGCAGCGCTGGGGGCTGGAGGTGGGCGAGCGGCGTTTCGGGCACGGGATCACCGTGAACTCCCCGTCCTCGGTGGAGATCGCCCTGAACCGGCAGTGCACCTCGTTCTCGGCACGTGCGGGCGTGGACGGCCTGTCGCTGTTCACCGACGGCACGGTGCGGTTCTCGGTGTACGGGGACGGGGAGCGGCTGTGGCGGTCCGCCGCGCTCGGCTACCGCGACCCGGCGGCTTCCGTGCAGGTTCCGCTGGCCGGGCGTACGACGCTGCGGTTGGTCGTGGAACGGGCCGGGCCGGGCCGGCTGCCCGCGTTGGCGAGCTGGGCCGACGCCGTGATCAGCTGCCGTTGAGCGCCGCGGCCGGCGCTGCCGGTCCGAGGGCGGCGTCGGCAGCCTCCTCGCGCGCGCAGCGGTCCGGGCCGAGGGCGGCGGGGCACCGCGGGCCGCGCCGTCAGGGCCGCGCTGCGGCAGGCCGACACAACAACTGGGCGGCACCCCGGCGGGCCTGCGCCACGGCGGGCCTGCGCCCCGGCGGGTCGGCGCCCCGGCCCCCCGGCACCACGGCAAGCCCCGCGCCACGGCGAGAGCCGACGCCGGAACCGGGGCTGAGACCGGGACCCGGATCGGAGCCGAGGCCGCGACCGGGATCGGGATCGGGGCCGAGAGCCGACACCGCGACCCGGACCAGGACTGCGACCGGGACCGGGACCGCGACCAGCGCCGACACCGCGACCCGGATCGGAGCCGAGACCACGACCCGGATCGGGACTCGGGCCCGAAAGTCGGCGACCGGGACGGGGGCCGAGAGCCTGCGCCGAGACCGGGACCGCGACCAGCGCCACGTCCCGCGCGGGCTCCTCGGCCGCGGGTCTCAGGACAGGGCCGGCCGGTGGATCGGGACGCCCTCCGGGACCGCGCGGCGGCGGGCCGCCGTGGTGCCCGTCCAGCAGGTGCCGCGGCGGGCCAGGAGGCGGCGGAGCCACAGTTCCATCGAGACGAGTTCCGCGAGGCCGTCGAGCGGTACCGGGCGGCCGTCCGCCGCGTCGAGCAGGGCCTGGCGGACCACGCGGGCCTCGATCAGGCCGGCGTCCGCGAGCAGCGGGGCGGCGAAGAGGGAGAGCAGTTCGTCCAGGGCGGCCCGCAGCCCCAGTCGGGTCGCCGTCTCGTGCGGGGCGTGGGCGGTCGCGCCCCAGCCGGGCGGGAGCTCGCGGACGCCGGTCGCGGACAGGACGGTGCGCAGGATGGCGGCCCGGGCGCCCGGCTGGACCCGGAGGGATTCGGGGAGGGCGCGGGCGGCCCGTACGACCTGGTTGTCGAGGAAGGGGGCGTGCAGGCGCTGGCTGCGGACCTCCACGGCCTGCTCGAAGACCCGGTGGTCGGCGGCGTGCCGGGCGAGCACGGAACGGGCGCGGGCCTCGCCCGGGCGCAGCGACAGGGGGGGCCGGCCGGCGGCGGCCGTGAGCCGGATCGATACTTCCGCCAGCGCCTCCCCGGTGAGCCAGCCGGCCGCCGGGCCGGGCCGGGACCAGGTGAGGGCGGCGAGGGAGGCGTCCACCGCGCCCGAGGCGCCGCCCGTGACGCGGCCCTCGCGGAGCCGGGCGGCGGCGGCCTCCATGCCCGCGCGGTACGGCGTACGGGCGAGGCGCCGGGCCGCGGCGTACACGGTGAGCGGCACCAGCAGGGACTCGCCGGACGCGGAGGCCGAACGGGCCAGCGCGGCCACCGGGCGCAGCAGGTGGCGGCGGCGGCGGTCCATCAGGAGGTCGGCCATGCGGGCCGGGTGCGCGTCGAGGACCTGGCGGGCGCCGTGTCCGGTGAAGTGGTCGGCGGAGCCGGCGGCGAGGCGGCGGCGCTCGCGGGCGGCGAACACCAGCGAGGGGCCGGGTTCGTCGGTGAGGGGTCCGTCGAGGTCGGCGTACGGGAGGGCTTCCTCGGCGGCGGCGACCACGACGTGGTGCAGGCGCGGGTCGGCCGCGATGGCGCGGGCGCGCTCCATCTCGGCCTCGCGGCCCTGCGGGGTGGCGAGGTCGTTGAAGGTGACGGCCAGCAGCCGCGCCCCGGCCGGGCTCAGCAGGGTGCCGGGGGCGCCGGGCAGGCCGGCGGCGAGCAGGGCGAGGGTGGCGGAGGCGCTGCCGCCGGAGAGGTCGGCGCCGACTCCGGGGGCCGGGGCTCCGCGGGCGGCGCGCCGGTCGGCGGGGCCCATGCCGGGCACGGGGCCGGGATCGTACGGCGGTTGCGGGGTGTCGGGGGCATGGCGGGGGGCCGTGAGCCGGGCGCGCACGGCGTCGACGAGTGCTTCGCGCACGCCCTCCACCGCCCGGTCGGGATCGGCCTCGGGCGCGGACACCGCGAGGGAGGCGACGGGTTCGTAGCCGGTGATCTCGCGGGAGCCCTCGCGGAGGATGAGCGCGTGGCCGGGCGGGATGCGCCGGACCCCGGCGTACGGTGTGCCGTCGCCCAGTGCCTCGGGGCTGTCGGGGCAGGCCAGCAGGGCGGCGAGGTGGCCGATGTCGAGCTGGGCCTCGATGAGGTCGGCGAGGGGGAGCGCGGCGGTGGCGTACGCCGTCCCGCTGGCCCAGGGCGTGTAGAAGACGGGCCGCGCGCCCGCGAGGTCGCCGACGATCGTGATGCGGCGGCCGGTCTGGACGACGGCGGTGTAGCTGCCGGACCACTGCGTGAGGTGGCGCAGGGCCCCGCCGCGGGCGGCGTAGAGGGCGCGGCGCAGTTCGGCGTCGGTGGCGCCGCAGCAGCCGAGGACGGCCAGCCGGGTGAAGGGGTCGGCGGGGTCGGCGGTGAGCAGCCGGATCTCGTCGGGGCGCCAGTCGCCGACGGCCCACAGGGGGTCGGGATCGCCCCACAGGAGTTGGGCGCCGACGGGGTGGACGGTGCGCTCGGCGTCCGCGCCGGGGTCGCCGGGGTGGGCGGCGTCCGCGATGCCGCCGTGCAGCGGGGCCCCGCCGTCGGCGTGTCCGGCGGCATATCCGGCGGCGTATCCGTCGGCCGGTCCGGGGCCGCCGCGGGGGTACGCGCCGTGGCCGTTCGCACGGTGGCCGTTCGTCCCGTGGGAGCCGGGTCCGTGGGCGCTGCCGGTCCGGCGCGCGTGGGTGCCCGGGCCGGAGACGCGGCCGGCCGTGCCGAAGCTCGCGGCGATACTGCTCCACCCCACCAACCAGCGCACCGCCGCCTCCCCAGCCTGGGCACATGACCGGGGCACGGGCAGGACCGACGGCGCTGAGGGCGCGGCCGGCAGGACCCCGGGTGGCTCGGGTCCATGCTGCCACGGGACAGGCGTACGGGAGGGGGTAAGGGGGGCGCACATGCAAACGAACACGCCTGGGCCATGCGGTATTTGGCGTTCCGTTCCCAGCGCCCCATAGGTCGGTTTCGGCCAATCTCGGGCCGTCCCGAGCGTCGAGGTGTGACCTCGGACACGGGTGCGCGGGCGCGGTCCGGGAGGCGGAAACCGCCCCCCGGCCCGTTCCGCCACCCGCGGGGATTGAGGTAGCGGCATCCCCCGGCCCGCCCGGTTGGTGCAGCGGGCCGACCCACGCACCGCACATCGAATCGCCGGCCCACCGGACCGGACAGAGCGCACGGGCGGGCGCACGGCCACACGCCCGGAGCACACCGGACCGCGTGCGCCCCGGGCCCGAACGCGAGCCCGACTGTGCGCACGGACAACAATCCCGCCATAGGGAAGAAGGGGCCTTAACGCTTGGGAGGCGGGGAACTACGCTGGGTTTACGAAATGCCGGGAGCCTATGCCCCGGCGGCGTCTGCGTTCCGCGTGTGACGAGGGGTGGCGCATGTCCAGGGAGCTCCGCGAGCCCAATGAGAAGCTCGGCGCCGTCCTCGCCCTCGCGGGCATCAGCAACGCCGGACTGGCCCGACGGGTCAACGACCTCGGCGCACAGCGCGGCCTGACGCTTCGGTACGACAAGACGTCGGTGGCCCGGTGGGTGTCGAAGGGGATGGTGCCGCAGGGCGCCGCCCCGCATCTGATCGCGGCCGCCATCGGCGCGAAGCTGGGCCGGCCCGTGCCGCTGCACGAGATCGGGCTGGCGGACGCCGACCCCGCGCCCGAAGTGGGCCTGGCCTTCCCGCGCGACGTGGCGGCGGCGGTGCGCTCGGCCACCGACCTCTACCGGCTGGACCTCGCGGGACGGCGTGGCGGTGGCGGGATCTGGCAGTCGCTCGCGGGCTCGTTCTCGGTGGCGGCGTACGCGACGCCCGCCTCGCGCTGGCTGATATCCCCCGCGGACGGCTCCGTGGCACGGGAGCCGCGGGAGCCGACGGCGCGGGACACGGGCCCGCCGGCACCGACCGCCCCGGCGGCCCGACCGCCCGCGGCCCAGCCCGCACACCCGCAGCCGCAGCCGCAGACCGCGCCGGTCCCGGCCCCCGGGGCGCAGGCACCGGTGGCGCAGCCGCCGGCCGTCCCCGCGGAACCGGCCCCGCAGCGCGTTGGCCACAGCGACGTGGCCAAGCTGCGCGAGGCCGCCGAGGACGCGCGCCGCTGGGACTCCAAGTACGGCGGCGGCGACTGGCGCTCGTCGATGGTCCCGGAGTGCCTGCGGGTGGACGCGGCCCCCCTGCTGCTCGGCTCCTACACGGACGAGGTGGGACGCGCCCTGTTCGGCGCGACCGCCGAACTGACCCGGCTGGCCGGGTGGATGGCGTTCGACACCGGGCAGCAGGAGGCGGCCCAGCGCTACTACATCCAGGCGCTGCGGCTCGCCCGCGCGGCCGGCGACGTACCGCTCGGCGGATACGTCCTGGCCTCGATGTCCCTGCAGGCGACCTACCGGGACTTCCCGGACGAGGGCGTGGACCTGGCGCAGGCCGCGCTCGAACGCAACCGGGGCCTCGCCACCGCGCGCACCATGAGCTTCTTCCGCCTGGTCGAGGCCCGGGCGCACGCGAAGGCGGGCGACCCGACGGCCGCGGGGGCGGCGCTGCGCGCGGCCGAGGGCTGGCTGGAGCGCGCCCGGGACGGCGACCCGGATCCGACCTGGCTCGGTTTCTACTCGTACGACCGTTTCGCGGCGGATGCGGCGGAATGCTACCGGGACCTCAAACTTCCCCGGCAGGTGCGGCGCTTCACGGAGCAGGCCCTGTCGCGGCCCACCGAGGAGTACGTGCGCTCGCACGGGCTGCGGCTGGTGGTGAGCGCGGTCGCCGAGCTGGAGTCGGGCAACCTCGACGCGGCGTGCGCGGCCGGAACCCGGGCAGTGGAGGTGGCGGGCCGCATCTCCTCGGCACGGACGACCGAATACGTACGGGACCTCCTGCACCGGCTGGAACCGTACGGGGACGAACCGCGTGTCGCGGAGCTGCGCGAGCGGGCCCGCCCGCTGCTGGTGGCCCCCGCGTAGTCGCGTTGTCGGTGGCGGGGTGCAGTATCAGGGGTGGGAGGTTTCAGCGTGGGCGGCGGCGTGGACTGCGATGTGCTGGTGATCGGCGGCGGGATCGTCGGCCTGTCGACGGCGCATGCCCTGTCGCGGCTGGCTCCGGGTACCCGGGTGGTCGTCCTGGAGAAGGAGACCGGTCCGGCGCGGCACCAGACGGGGCGCAACAGCGGAGTGATCCACAGCGGGATCTACTACCGCCCGGGATCGCTCAAGGCGCGCTTCGCGGTGAGCGGCGCGGCCGAGATGGTCAAGTTCTGCGCGGAGCACGGCATCGCGCACGAAGTGACGGGGAAGCTGATCGTCGCCACCGGGCGCGACGAGCTGCCGCGGCTGCACGCCCTGGTCCAGCGCGGCCGGGAGAACGGCATCCCGGTGCGCGAGCTCGGCCCGGCGCAGATCTCGGAGTACGAGCCCGAGGTGCGCGGCCTGGCCGCGATCCACGTCGGCACCACCGGGATCGTGGACTACGGCAGGGTGACCGCCCAGCTGGCGGAGTCCTCGGGCGCGGAGATCGTCTACGGCGGCGCGGTGGACCTGATCTCCCGTCGCCCCTCGGCCGTGGCCGTCCGCACCACCTCGGGCCTGGTGGTCCGGGCGCGGGTGCTGGTGAACTGCGCGGGGCTCCAGTGCGACCGGATCGCCCGTCTGGCCGGCGACGAACCGGGTATGCGGATCATCCCCTTCCGCGGCGAGTACTACGACCTCGCCCGCCCCGGCCTGGTCCGGGGCCTGGTCTACCCGGTGCCCGACCCGGCGTTCCCGTTCCTCGGCGTCCACCTCACCCGGGGCATCGGCGGCGGCGTCCACGTCGGCCCGAACGCCGTGCCCGCGCTGGCCCGCGAGGGGTACGACTGGTCCACGGTCCGGCCGCGGGACATCGGCACCGAGCTGTCCTGGCCCGGATCCTGGCGGATGGCCGCACGGCACTGGCGCTACGGTGCGGGCGAGATCCGTCGCTCGCTGTCGAAGCAGGCGTTCACCCAGGCCGTACGGCGGCTGCTGCCGGCCGTCACCGCGGCGGACCTCCGCCCGGCCGCGGCCGGGGTCCGCGCGCAGGCCGTCCTGCGGGACGGCACCCTGGTGGACGACTTCCTCATCCAGGACGCGCCGCGCACGGTGCACGTCCTGAACGCCCCCTCGCCGGCGGCCACGGCGTCCCTCCCGATCGGCCGCGAAATCGCCGCCCGAGCCCTCCGCACCCTCACCTCGGCCTGACCAACGCCGCCCCCGAAGCCGAATACGCGGGCCCGCGCCGGCCCTGGCCCACCCCCACAACACCCCGGCTCCGCCGGGAAGCGGGCTCCGCCCGGACCCGCGCCTCACACGCCGGCGAGGCTGGGATCGCCGGACCCAGCCAAGGAAGCGGGCCCGGCTGAAGATGCCCGGCCCCGCCAAGCAAGCCGGCGAGGCTGACATGGCCGGGCCCCTCCAACGAAGCCGGCAGGGCTGACATGCCCGGCCCCCGCCGAGGAATGGCTGACTGTGCGCCCCCGCGGGCCCGGCTCCGCCCAGAGCCGCGCCTCACACGCCGGCGAGGTTGAAGTAACCCGGCCCCCGCACTCCGGCCAAGCTGAAGGTGCCGGCCCCCGGCAAAGCGGGCCGAGGCACCCGCCCCGCATCTCCGGCGCCCGCGGGCCCAGAGGTGCCGTGCCCGACCGCACCGCGGCCGCGCCCCACCCCCGCCCGAGCCCCGCAGGGCACCGCAGGGCACCGCCGCGCCCCCACCCCCGTCGTAGAATCAGCGCATTGTGTCTGAGCCCATGAACCCCCAGCCGTCCCGCCTCCCGGACCACACCGACCCGGCGGCGCCCCCCACCGAGCCGCGGCCCCAGCCGGAGGCGAAGGCGTACGTGCCGCCCAAGTGGCGCACCGAGCCCCGCTTCCCCGACGGCCCCGCGCCGGACCCGGCCGGCTCGCACCACGAGCGGCGCATCCGCAGCTTCCAGCCCCGCCGCAGCCGGGTCACCACCGGCCAGGGCGAGGCCCTGAAGCGGCTGTGGGGCACCTGGGGCTTCGACATCGACGGCCACGAGGTCCTCGACCTCAAGGTGCTCTTCGACGGCCTCCCCGTGGTCCTGGAGATCGGCTTCGGCATGGGCGAGGCCACGGCCCAGATGGCCGCCGCCGACCCCGGCACCGGCATCCTCGCCGCCGACGTGCACACCCCCGGCCAGGGCAACCTGCTCGCGCTGGCCGAGCGCGGCGGCATGACCAACGTCCGCGTGGCCAACGGCGACGCCATCATCCTGCTCCGCGAGATGCTGCCGCCGGACTCCCTGGCCGGCATCCGCGTGTACTTCCCGGACCCGTGGCCCAAGGCCCGCCACCACAAGCGCCGGCTGATCCAGCCCGAGTTCCTCACCCTGGCCGCGACCCGCCTGGCCCCCGGGGCCGTGCTGCACTGCGCGACCGACTGGGAGCCGTACGCCGAGCAGATGCTCGAAGTCCTGACCGCGCACCCGGACTTCGAGAACACCCGGGAGGACGGCGGCTACGCGCCCCGGCCCGACTTCCGGCCGCTCACCCGCTTCGAGGGCCAGGGGCTCGACAAGGGACACGTCGTACACGACCTGCTCTTCCGTCGCACGGCGAACTGACAACGTCACGGCCCGTGTCGGTGGGGCTCGGTAGGGTCGTGGTGTGTACCGAGCGCTCCCCCGTGTGCTCGCACGTCCGTCGGGCGCGGTCCGCACGTGCGTGCTCGTCGCCCTGCTCGCCTGCACCGGCGCCGCGATCCTCGAACTCGTACGGGAGCAGACCGGCACCCCCGGCTTCCTGGTGGGCCTCGCGCTGGCCGTGCTGCCGGTCGCCCCGCTCCTGGCCGCCTTCCGCTGGCTGGGCCGGGCCGCGCCCGCACCCTGGCCGCAGTTGCTGTTCTGCTTCGGCTGGGGCGCCTGCACGGCCGCGCTGATCGCCATACTGGCCAACAACTTCGCCACCCAGTGGATAGCCGCAGCCACCGCCGACCCCTCCGACGCCGACCAGCTCGGCTCGGTGGCGGTCGCGCCGGTGGTCGAGGAGAGCGCGAAGGCGGCGGCGCTGCTGCTGGTGTTCGTCTTCCGCAGACGGCAGTTCACCGGGCCCGCCGACGGGTTCGTGGTGGCCGGGTTCACCGCCACCGGCTTCGCGTTCACCGAGAACATCCTCTATCTGGGCAGCGCCTACGACGAGGACATGGCCAAGGGCACCCCCGTGCTCGACTCCGTGACGGCGGCGACCTTCTTCGTCCGGATAGTGCTGTCGCCGTTCGCGCATCCGCTGTTCACGGTGCTCACCGGGCTCGGCTTCGGCGCGGCCGCCCTCGCCGTGCGCCGCTCGCGCCGGGTCGGCCTGCCGCTGCTCGGCCTGGCCGGCGCCATCGGTATGCACGCGCTGTGGAACGGCTCGTCCCGCTGGGGTGAGAACGGCTTCTACGTGGTCTACGGCTGCGTGATGGTCCCGGCGTTCGGGCTGCTGGTGTGGGTGGCGGTACGGATACGGCGGCGACGGCTGCGGGCCGTCGCCGGGGAGCTGGCGGTGTACGCGGCCGCCGGGTGGCTCGGCCCGGCCGAGGTGCCGGCGCTGGCCTCGATACCGGCCCGGTCGCTGGCCCGCACCCTGGCCCGGCGCAGCGGCGGCCGGGCCGCCGGCCGTACGGTGGCCCGCTACGAGGCCGACGCGGCCGCGCTGGCCCTGTTGCGGAACCGGGCCCGGCACGGCGGTCCGCCGGGCGAGCCGGACTTCGCGGCGCGGGAGCGGGAGTTGCTGCACCGGCTCTGGCGGCACCGGGCGACGGCCGGTCCCGCGCTGTCGCGGGCGGCGGTCATGGAGGAGCTCCTGCCGGCGCGCTTCGACCCCTTGCCGCGACCCGCGCCACCCGTCCCCGGCACCCCGACGGCCACGGCCCACGCACCCGCACCCGCACCCGCACCCGCACCGACCGTCGTACCGGCTCCCCGGAGCGGGTTCCGGTCCCGGGCTAGACGCTGAGGCCCTTGGAGTTCAGCCATGCCATCGGGTCGACCGTGGAGCCGCCCTTGCGCACCTCCAGGTGGAGGTGCGGACCGGTGACGTTGCCGGTCGCGCCGACGCGGCCGATGGTCTCGCCCGGGGCGACCTGCCCGGAGGTCACGGACATCGAGGAGAGGTGGCAGTACCAGATCTCCGTACCGTCCTCCAGCTCCAGCACGATCCGGTAGCCGTACGCACCGGACCAGCCGGCCGAGACGATCTTCCCGGCGGCGACCGCCTTGGCCGGGGTGCCGGTCGGGGCGGCGAAGTCGAGGCCGGTGTGGTGCCCGGAGGACCACATCGAACCGGCGGTCCCGTAGCGCGAGGTGAGCGTGTAGGCCGAGGTGGGCAGGGAGTAGCTGCCGGCCGGCTTGGCGGCGCGCTCCTGCTCGGCCTTGGCCTCGGCCGCCTCCCGGGCCGCCGCCGCCTCCTCGGCCGCCTTGGCCTCGGCCTGCGCGGCCGCCTCCTCCGCGGCCTTGCGGGCCGCTTCGCGCTTGTCCTTGGCCTCCTGCGCGGCGGCCTCCCGCGCCACCCGCTCGGCTTCCGCTTCGGCCTGCGCCTCGGCGGCGCCCTGCTGGGACTCGGCCTGCTGGAGGATCCGGTTGCGCAGCACCTCGCCGGCGTCGGACCGGCGGTCGGACTGGCGCGGGATGATCCCGGCCTGTGCGGCGGCCTCGCCGGAGCCCGTGTCCGCCTGCCGCGCCCCGGCCTCGGCGGCGCCGGAGCCCGCGTCGCCGCCGGTGAGGTTCCCGGACATGACGTCGGGCAGCGAGGGCAGCGAGATGGCGACCTGGGGGCGGTCCTGCGCGGTGGCGATGCCGCCCGCGCCGACCGCCGCGATGACGCCGACGCCGAGCACGGTGGAGCTGCGGGCGAGGCCGCCGCGCTGCCTGGCCACCCGGTGCCTGCCGCGGACGGAGCGGACCGAGTCCTCGGTGGGGTTCCATTCGCCCCAGGCCCCCGCGGTGGGCGGCTCCTGGGTCTCGGTGCCCTCGGGCGCAGGCAGGTTGGAGGCCACCGGGGCACACTCCTAGGGGGACGCGCACGCGCACGGCGCCGTCTCTTGCGACGGCTGGGACGACCGCGCTGCGTTATCGAACGGTAATAGACGCGGGGGAGTGATTCCAAGCTGTTGCGATTGATCGTTCACACCAATCAGCCACCCCCCTAACAACTTTGGCCAACACCATTGCCCACAAAAATGGTTCAACGCGGGCAAAAATCGGTCGAGCCACCTCCCTCCTCAGCCACACGCACGCCATGATGCGCCGTCAGCCGGCTTGCGGAACGCTGCCGTTCGGGCACGCAACGTCACGACCGCTCGTCCCGCGGCACCACCGGCACCGTCCGCCGCCGCTCCGGCTGCCCCTGCCCCGGCCGCCCCAGCGCGAGCAGCGCCATGTCGTCGGTCGCCGCGCCGCCCGTGTGCCGACGCACGTCGCTGCTGAGCGCGTCGAGCAGTTCGTCCGGCCCGGGGAAGACCCGCCCGCGCAGCCGGTCCGCCGGATCGTAGAAGGCGCCCGCGACGTCCCGGGCCTCGGTCAGCCCGTCCGTGAACAGCAGCAGCGTGGCCCCCGCGGGGAAGCCCCACTCCCGCGCGCGGTCCGGCCACGCCCCCAGCTCCCCCATCCCGAGCGGCAGCGCCGCATCCGCCGGGGCCAGCACGGCCAGTCGCCCGTCGGCGTGCAGGAGCAGCGGTTCGGGGTGGCCCCGGTTGAGCAGCCGCACCACCTCCGCCCCCGGCGGGATCTCGCCGAGCACGCACGTGGTGAACCCCTCCACCGCGTCCAGGCTGTCGCGCCGTACGCCCTCCCGGGCGAGCGCCCGCTCCAGCCGCTGCGCCACCGCCTCCAGCGTCGGCTCGGTCTCGGCGACCTCCCGGAACGCCCCGAGGACCACGGCCACGGCCTCCACCGCCCCCAGCCCCTTGCCCCGTACGTCCCCCACCGCCAGCCGCACCCCGTACGGGGTGTCCTGGACCGCGTACAGGTCCCCGCCGATGAAGGCGTCCGCCTGGGCGGCCTCGTACCGGGCGGAGACGTGCAGGCCCCCGATCCGCTCGGCCGGCGTCGGCAGCACGGCCCGCTGCGCGGCCTCGGCGATCCCGCGGGCCGAGGCGAGCTGCGCGTTGCCCCGCCGTACGACACCGTTGATCAGGAGGGCCAGTCCGGAGACGGTCAGCACGGTGGCCAACTCGGTCAGCGACTCGGCCTGCAGGCTCGTGCCCTTGTAGAGGTGCAGCAGGACCACCACGGTCGAGGCCAGCGCCCCGGTCAGGGCCGTCGCCCGGAAGCCGACCAGCGGGGCGGCGATCAGCGGAGCCGCGGAGAAGAAGGGGGAACCGGTGAAACTGGGCGGGGTCAGCAGGTCGAAGATGAGGCCCAGGATGATCAGGCCGCCCGGCAGCAGCCGGACGATCAGCCGGGCCGCGCCGCTCCCGAGACCGCCCGGGCCGCTCCGCCCGCCGTCGTCCCGCTGACCCAGCCCCATGACGCTGTTCTCCTGCCGCCCGGCCACTCCCACGGGTGCGGGCCACCGCCGCCTCGCCCCCAAGGCTGGCTCCCTGCCAGGCAGACGGCGACCCGGCGGTGGCCGAACGGGTGAGGGGAGGCCGGGTGAGGGGAGCAGGGCCGGAACGCCAACGACGAAGGCCCGGCTCCCCAAGGGGAACCGGGCCTTCGTACTGAGTAGCGGGGGCAGGATTTGAACCTACGACCTCTGGGTTATGAGCCCAGCGAGCTACCGAGCTGCTCCACCCCGCGTCGGTAAACACAACTCTACGCCATCCGGGGCGCCCCCCGTGCCAATAAGCGCTCCACACACCCCCAGAACGGAATAACCCCAGGTCAGATGCGGTAAAACTCTACGGAACCGACCCCCCGCACCCAGCACGGCCGCGCACGGCGCGGGACAACTCCGAGGATGCCGCGGCCCTGTTGGCGGTGCCCGGCGCGGCCGGCACCGCGTCAGACCGCCCGAACGACCCCGGCACAGCGAAGCGCCCCACCCGCGGACTCCGGGTGGGGCGCTAGGCACAGGTCGGAGGGGATTCCCTCGTCGCTGCGAGCAGTAGGCCATGTCGGACTCGAACCGACAACCAACGGATTAAAAGTCCGCTGCTCTGCCAATTGAGCTAATGGCCCTCCACGTGCTCCCCCAAGAGCATAGCCGCAGACCGCCCGGCAGCCGATCGGGTATCGGGCGAGCCGCCCGCCGGGAGAGGCGACAGGGCCCCCACGACGGTGTCGTGGGGGCCCTGTCGGGTGATCAGGCGCGATCAGCCGTTGCGCTTCCAGCGCGGCTTGTCGTCGCGGCGCCCGCCGAAGGAGCCGGTGGAGCCGGAGCCCGACGGGCGGTTGTCGTCACGGCGGCCGTACGGGCGGTCGCCGGCGCCACCGGAGCGGAAGCCGCCCGAGGGACGGTCGTCACGACGGAAGCCACCACCGGACGGACGGTCGCCACCCGAGCGGAAGCCGCCGGACGGACGGTCGTCGCGGTTGAAGCCGCCGCCGGAGGACGGGCGGTCGTCGCGGCGGAAGCCGCCACGGTCGCCACCGCGGTCACCGCGGTCGTCACGGTTGAAGCCGCCCGAGGGACGGTCGTCACGACGGAAGCCACCGCCGGACGGACGGTCGCCGCCCGAGCGGAAGCCGCCGCGGTCGCCACCGCGGTCGTCACGGTTGAAGCCGCCCGAGGGACGGTCGTCACGACGGAAGCCACCGCCGGACGGACGGTCGCCGCCCGAGCGGAAGCCGCCGGACGGACGGTCGTCGCGACGGAAGCCGCCACCGGAGGGACGGTCGCCACCGGAACGGAAGCCGCCGGACGGACGGTCGCCACCGGAGCGGAAGCCGCCACGGTCGCCACCGCGGTCACCGCGGTCGTCACGGTTGAAGCCGCCGGACGGACGGCCACCGCGGTCGTCGCGACGGAAGCCGCCACGGTCGCCCCGGTCGCCACCGCGGTTGTCGCGGTCGCCGCCGCGGTTGTCGCGGCGCTCGAAGTTGCCGCGGTCGTCGCGCTGGGCGCGCTGCTCCTCGCGGCGCTCCTGCGCGGCCAGTTCGGCGGCAGCGGCGGCGGCGGCAGCCGCGACCTCGGCCTCGGCGGCCTCGGCCACCTCGGCGACGGCTGCCTCCGGGTCCTCACCGCGCTCGCGGGCGGAGCGGGCGACCAGGCGGTCGGCCTCCTCGCGCAGCTCGCCGGCCCGGCGGGTCAGCCGCTCCAGCTGCTTGGTGAGCTCGGCGACCTCGCGCTCGGCCTGCTTGGCGGCGTTGTTCGCGGAGTCGGCCTGGACCTCGGTGAGCGAACGCGCACCGGTGATCTCGGCGACCTCCGGGTCGAACGCGCCGACGCCCTGGACGATGTGACGCGTGGCGTCGACGCCCGCGTCCTCCATCAGGCGGAAGATCTGGCGGCGCTGGTGCGGCAGCGCCAGCGACACGACGACGCCCGACTTGCCGGCGCGGGCGGTGCGGCCCGAGCGGTGCAGGTAGTCCTTGTGGTCACCGGCCGGGTCCACGTTCAGGACCAGGTCGATGCCGTCGACGTGGATGCCGCGGGCGGCGACGTCGGTCGCGACGAGCGCGTTGACGTAACCGTCCTTGAAGTCCGCGAGGACCCGGGTGCGGGCGCCCTGCGTCATGCCGCCGTGCAGCGCGTCGGCCTTCACGCCGGACTCGACGAGCTGCTCGGCGATGCGGTCGGCGCCCAGCTGGGTGCGGACGAAGATGATGGTGCGGCCCTTGCGGGCGGCGATGGCGGCCGTGACCGGCGCCTTGTCCTTCGGCTTCACGACGAGGACGTGGTGCGTCATGGTCGTGACGTTGCCCTGCGCGCTGTCGACCTCGTGCGTGACGGGGTTGGTCAGGTAGCGCTTGACCAGGGTGCCGATCTCGTTCTCCATGGTGGCGGAGAAGAGCATGCGCTGGCCGCCGCCGGGGATCTGGTCGAGCAGCTCGGTGACCTCGGGCAGGAAGCCCAGGTCGGCCATCTGGTCGGCCTCGTCGAGGACCGCGACCTGGACGTTCGCCAGGGAGCAGGCGCCGCGGTTGATGATGTCGCGCAGACGGCCCGGGGTGGCGACGAGGACGTCGACACCGCGCTCCAGGGCGAAGATCTGGTTGCTCATGGAGGTGCCGCCGCAGACGACCTTCATCTTCAGGCCGAGGACGTCGCCGTAGGGCTGGAGGGCGTCCGCGACCTGCATCGCGAGCTCGCGGGTCGGCGTGAGGATGATCGCGCGGGGCTTCTTCTTCTCGGTGTGGCCGCCGGCCAGCGAGGCCAGGGTCGGCAGACCGAAGGAGAGGGTCTTGCCGGAGCCGGTGCGGCCGCGGCCGAGGATGTCCTTGCCGGCCAGGGCGTCCGGGATGGTGGCGGCCTGGATCGGGAAGGGGGCGGTGACGCCGTTCTGCGCGAGCTTGCGCACGATGCCGTCGGGCAGACCGAGGTCGCCGAAGGTGATCGTGGGCTCGGCGTCGGTGTCGGCGTCGGCCTCGTCGTCGTCGAAGTCGGTGGGGGCGGAGTCCTCGAAGGACTCGTCGGTGCTCACGTCGGCCTCAAGAGCCTCGATGATCTCGTCGGCGACTACGGCCTCGATGGCCTCGGTGACCACGAGGGCCTCGGCGTCGACGATCTCGTTGGAGTCGTTCTCGGGCATGACGGAACGGTCAGAACTGGAAATGGACATGCGAAATGCGAAACCTTCCGGAGTCTCGGCACGCGCCCAAACTCCGTGAATCGCAAATCGACCGCCTCAATGCGGTCAGCCACGGCTAGGGAGAGTACGCGCCACACGGCGCTCTTCGGATTCGGCGCCGGGCAATGGGATCAAACGATCTATAACCATACGCACCCTCCCCCGGGTCTGGCAAGTCGCCCCGTCGGCAACCACACTGACCTGCGACGATGCCCGACCGTCAGGGAGGTGCGCCCCGGCTACAGCTGCGGCTGCGGCTGTCCCGAGGGCTCCGGCTGCGGCGCCGGCGGAGACGGCGCGGGCGGAGTGGGTTCCGTCACAGGGGGAGTCGGAGCGGGCGGCTCCGGAGTCGCGCTGTGCGACGGCTGGCCGCCGCCCGTTCCCCCGCCGGTCCCCCCGGCGGAGCCCGCCGGGGGCTGCTGGGGCCCCTGGCCGCCCGCCCCGCCCCCGGGGCCCGCCGAGGGCGAGGGCGCCCCGGGCCGGCCGCTCGGCGCGCCCGCGCTGGGCGTGGCGCCGGTGGCCCCGGAGGCCTTGCCGTCCTCCTTGGCCCTGCCGTCCGGGGCGCCCGCGCCGTCCTTGCCGCCGTACCCGCTGCCGTGCACCCCGGAGCCGCGGCCGGAGCCGGCCGCGGCGCCCACCGGGGACCCGCGGTCGGCGGAGGAGGAGGGCCCGGGCTTCGCGGCGTCCTCCCCGACACTCATGCAGCCCGCCGTGGCCGCGACCGCGAGCGCGGTGACGGCCAGTCGGAGGGAAGCGTTCAACTGGCGCACGGGGCACCTCCGGAGCCTGGGTGAAGAGCGGTCCGCATGAGCGGGTCAATGAGCCCAACTCCCTTTGCCCCGTATGAGACACGCCCGAGCCCGCACCTGCTCCCCGCCGCCGCGCCGCGCCCACCGGGCCGTCAGCCCAGCAACTGCCGCGCCACCTGCGAGCCGAGGTGGACCGCCCCCAGCCCCACCAGCACCGACGCCACCACGTTCGCCCCGGCCAGGAAGGTCCGGCCGCGCTCGGCCAGCCGCAGCGTCTCGTAGGAGAACGTGGAGTAGGTGCTCAGGGCCCCGCACAGCCCGGTCCCCAGCAGCAGGTCCAGCCGCGAGGAGGACGCCCCGGCCAGCGCGGCGCCCGCGAGCGCGCCCAGCACCAGGCAGGCCGCCGCGTTCACCGTGAAGGTGCCCCAGGGGAAGAGGGTGCGGTGGCGCGCCTGCACCGCCCGGTCCGTCAGGTAGCGCAGCGGCGCCCCCACCACCGCGCCGGCCACCACCAGCAGCCAGTTCACCCGCGCCCCCGGACCGCGCGCCGGGTCGCCGAGGCCGCCGCCCACACGGCGCCCAGCGCCGCCACCGCCGTGAGCCCGGCGTACGCCAGCGCGGTCCCCGCCGCGCCCTCGTCCAGCAGGCGCGAGAAGTCCACCGCGTAGGTGGAGAAGGTGGTGAACCCGCCGAGCACTCCGACCCCGGCGAAGGGGCGCAGCAGGGGGTGCGCCGGCCGGCCGCCCTCGGTGATCAGCACCATCAGGACGCCGATCAGCGCGCAGCCGGCCACGTTGACCCAGAACGTCGCCCACGGGAAGGCGCCCGCGCCGGCCGGCCACAGCAGGGAGATCCCGTACCGCGCCGAGGCCCCGACCGCGCCGCCCGCGGCCACGGCCGCGAGGACCCGGCCCTGCGGCTCGGCGCGCTGCGCCGGCACGTGCAGGTCGACGTCCGGGTCGACGGGGGCGCGTACGGGGTCGGGGCCGAGGTCGTCGCCGGGCGGCGGCCCGGTCATCCGTAGCCCAGGTCGTGGAGGCGGTCGTCGTCGATCCCGAAGTGGTGGGCGATCTCGTGCACCACGGTGATCTCCGTCTCGGCGACCACGCTCTCCCGGTCCTCGCACATGCGCAGCGTGGGGTTGCGGTAGATGGTGATCCGGTCGGGCAGCACGCCGGCGTACCACTCGCCGCGGTCCGTCAGGGGCGTCCCCTCGTACAGGCCGAGCAGCTCGGGGTCGTCGGCGGGCGGTTCGTCCTCGACGAACACCGCCACGTTGTCCATCAGCCGCGTCAGCTCCGGCGGGATGCGGTCCAGGGCCTCTGCGACGAGCTCTTCGAACTCCTCGCGCGTCATCTCCAGCACCGGGCCATTGTCCCTCCGCGGGAAACCGTTTTGGCGATAGCTCCCCCGATCCCATATGCTTCTCACGTCCCCGACGCGCTGATGAAGTGCCCGGCGGGCCTTTAGCCCTCATCGTCTAGTGGCCCAGGACGCCGCCCTTTCAAGGCGGTAGCACGGGTTCGAATCCCGTTGGGGGTACGCAACACCTTGTGCGAGACTTGTTCTCGCACACTGCAAGGACCTGTGGAGCAGTTGGTTAGCTCGCCACCCTGTCAAGGTGGAGGTCGCGGGTTCAAGTCCCGTCAGGTTCGCTGAAGCCGGAAACGGTTTCGTGGCTGGGTAGCTCAGTTGGTACGAGCGATCGCCTGAAAAGCGATAGGTCGCCGGTTCGACCCCGGCCCCAGCCACCACAGGAAGGCCCCGTCCTCGGACGGGGCCTTCCGCGTTACTCCCCTCCCGCCGCCGCGCGCCGGGTGCCGCGCCGCCACTGGGCCAGGCCCGCTCCCGCCGCGCCCGCCGCCACCAGTCCGAGCAGGGCCCAGTCCGGGACGCCGCCGGTCAGCGAGCGCACCCGCTGCTCCACCGCGAACGAGTCGTCCACGTCCAGGAGTCCCGGCAGCGCGCTCGCCCCGTCGTAGACGAGGAACAGGGTGCCCAGGGTGATGAAGAACAGCCCGGACAGCAGGGAGGTGGTGTGCAGTTCGACGCGGCCGACCCGCAGGGCCCGGCCGCGCAGCCAGCGGCGCCGGCCGAGGTCGAACCGCTCCCAGAGCAGGGCCAGGACGAAGAGCGGTACGGCCATGCCCAGGGCGTAGACGGCCAGCAGCAGGCCGCCGTAGACCGGGCTGCCGCTGACCGCCGCCACCGTCAGGACGCTGCCGAGGATCGGTCCGGCGCAGAAGCCGGCCAGGCCGTAGACCGCGCCGAGCGCGTAGACGGACAGCGCGGTGGTCGGGCGGATGCGGCCGGACAGCTCCGCGATGCGCCGGGAGGCGAATCCGAGGCCGAGGACCTGGGCGGCCCCGAGCGCGATGATCAGCCAGCCGCCCGCGAGGACGAGCTGGTCGCGGTTGGCGTGGAAGAACCGGCCGGCGTACGAGCCGGCCGCGCCGAGCGGTACGAGGGTGCTCGCGAGGCCCGCGTAGAAGATCCCGGTCCGGGCCAGGAGCCGGGAGGGGGAGTCGATCGAGTACGCGAAGAAGGCCGGCAGCAGCAGTGCGCTGCACGGGCTGAGCAGGGCGAGGAGGCCGCCGAGCAGGGCGGCCAGGTAGCCGATGTCGGTCACTTGCGGGCCCCCGCCGCGGCCTCGGCCTCCGCCTTCGCCCGGGTGATGGCGTCGGTGAAGGCGGCGGTGGGCTGCGCGCCCGCGAGGGGGCGGCCGTTGACGAGGAAGGAGGGGGTGGAGGTGACGCCGATGCGGTAGCCCTCCTCGCGGTCCTTCGCCAGGGCGGCGGCGGCCTCCGCACCGGCCAGGTCCTTCGCGAAGCGCTCCAGGTCGGGCACGCCCGCCTCGCGGGCCAGCTCCAGCAGGCGGGCCTCGGCGAAGCCCTTCTCCTTCGAGCCCTCCGCGTACGCGGCCTCGTGGAAGGCGGTGAAGCGGTCCTGGCGGCCGGCCGCCCAGGCGGCCTTGGCGGCGGCCTCGGATTCGGCTCCGAAGATCGGGAAGTTGCGCCATTCGATGCGCAGGGTGCCGTCGGCGACGTACTTCTCGACGAGGCCGGGCTCGGTGTCGCGGGCGAACTTGCCGCAGTAGCCGCACTTGAAGTCGGAGTACTCGATCAGGACGACGGGCGCGTCGGGGCGGCCGACGGCCAGTTTGTCCCCGGCGTCGCGCCGGGCGAGCGCCTTGAGGCCGGCGACCGGGTCGGAGGCGGGCGCGGACGGCGCGGTGGCGGAGGCGCCCGCGGCCCCGGAGCCGTCGGCGGGCCGGCCGTCGGGGGCGGTGGCCTGCCAGGAGACCACCCCGAGGGTGACCGCGGCCAGGGCTACGCCGGCGGCGTACAGCAGGGGCTTTCGGGAGGGGCGGGAGGAGGACGAGGACATGCGGGTGCTCCAGTGGTGCGGAGGGCGGGATCGGGCGGACCGGTGGTGTCGACCGGCCGGCCTAGACCCGCAGCACCGAGAGCTCCACGGGGCCGGGCGCGGGCTGCTCGGGGCCGCGTACGAGGGCGCGCACGGGCGCGGTGGCGCGCGGCCGCGCCTCCTCCGGCACCGGCCGCGCGGGCGGGACCTGGCCGTGGTCGGCCCCGGCGCGCGGGGGCACGGCGGGCACCCCGCCCGGGCGCGGGGCCCCCGGGTCGCAGACCGGCCCGCGCGCACCGCGGGCCGCGCCGGAGACCGCGCGGAGCTCGCGGGCGCCCGTGTCGGGGGCAGCGGCGGCGGCCGCGCGGGCCGCCCCGGGCCGGGCGTCCGGCGCACCGGTGGGGGCCGCGGGGGCCTCCGCAGCCGCGGCCGGCACGGCCCGCGGGGCCGAGGCGGCTGCGGCGGCGGTCGCGGCACGGATGGGCGCCGGGGCCGCCGCCGGGGCGGTTCCCGCGGTGGTCTCCGGGCCGGCCGGAAGGAGCACGGTCAGCACGAGGGCCAGCGCGAAGGCCCGCGCGAGGGCCGCTGCGGCGGCCGGGAGGCGGCGCGGGAGGCGGCGGCGGGTCACGATGCGCTGCCTCTCACTCGCACAACCGGGGGACTCGTCCCGAAATGGTACGGGGAGGGGCACAAATGCGTTCGCCACCCGCCCGGCCCAGGTGAGATCCTCGACCAGGTATGTCTACTTCCTTCGCCGCCCTGCAGACGCTTCTCGGTGAGATCTCCCTCCGCGACGCGCACCGCCTCGGCCGCCGCCTCGAAGGCGCCCGCCGAATCCGCAAGACCGAGGCCCGGCAGGCCGTGCTCGACGAGATCGCCGCGGAGGCCACGAAGGCCGCCGCGCGACTGGCCGGCCGTGCCTCGCGCAAGCCCGAGGTCACCTATCCCGAGAACCTGCCCGTCAGCCAGAAGAAGGACGAGATCGCCGAGGCGATACGCGACCACCAGGTCGTGATCGTCGCGGGCGAGACCGGCTCCGGCAAGACCACGCAGATCCCCAAGATCTGCATGGAGCTGGGCCGCGGCGTCCGGGGCATGATCGGGCACACCCAGCCCCGCCGGATCGCGGCCCGCACGGTCGCGGAGCGCATCGCGGAGGAGCTGAAGTCCGAGATCGGCCGGACGGTCGGCTGGAAGGTCCGGTTCACCGACCAGGTGGACCAGGACGAGACCTTCGTGAAGCTGATGACCGACGGCATCCTGCTCGCCGAGATCCAGACGGACCGCGAGCTGCGCGCCTACGACACGATCATCATCGACGAGGCGCACGAACGGTCGCTGAACATCGACTTCCTGCTCGGCTACCTCGCCACGCTGCTGCCCCGGCGCCCCGACCTCAAGGTGATCATCACCTCGGCGACGATCGACCCCGAGCGGTTCTCCCGCCACTTCGGCGACGCGCCGATCGTCGAGGTCAGCGGGCGGACGTACCCCGTCGAGGTCCGCTACCGGCCGCTGCTGGAGGAGGACTCCGAGGACAGCGACCGGGACCAGATCACGGCGATCTGCGAGGCGGTGGACGAGCTCCAGTCGGAGGGTCCGGGCGACGTCCTGGTCTTCCTCTCCGGCGAGCGGGAGATCCGGGACACGGCGGACGCCCTGAACAAGCGGAACCTGCGCTTCACCGAAGTCCTCCCCCTGTACGCGCGGCTCTCCCACGCCGAGCAGCACCGGGTCTTCCAGCAGCACACCGGGCGCCGGATCGTCCTGGCGACCAACGTCGCCGAGACCTCGCTGACCGTCCCGGGCATCAAGTACGTGATCGACCCGGGCACCGCCCGGATCTCGCGCTACAGCCACCGCACCAAGGTGCAGCGCCTGCCCATCGAGCCGGTCTCGCAGGCCAGCGCCAACCAGCGCAAGGGCCGCTGCGGCCGTACCAGCGACGGCATCTGCGTCCGGCTGTACTCCGAGGACGACTTCCTCTCCCGCCCGGAGTTCACGGACGCCGAGATCCTGCGCACCAACCTCGCCTCCGTCATCCTCCAGATGACCGCGGCCGGGCTCGGCGAGATCGAGAAGTTCCCCTTCATCGACCCGCCGGACCACCGCAACATCCGCGACGGCGTCCAGCTCCTCCAGGAGCTCGGGGCGCTGGACCCGGCGGAGAAGGACCACAGCAAGCGGCTCACGCCCATGGGCCGCCAGCTCTCCCAGCTGCCCGTGGACCCGCGGCTCGCCCGCATGGTGGTGGAGGCCGACAAGAACAACTGCGTCCGCGAGGTCATGGTCATCGCGGCCGCGCTGTCCATCCAGGACCCGCGCGAGCGTCCCTCGGACAAGCAGACCCAGGCCGACCAGCACCACGCCCGCTTCAAGGACGAGACCAGCGACTTCCTGGCCTTCCTGAACATGTGGCGCTACGTCCGGGAGCAGCAGAAGGAGCGCGGCTCCTCCTCGTTCCGCCGGATGTGCAAGCAGGAGTACCTGAACTTCCTGCGCATCCGCGAGTGGCAGGACATCTACGCGCAGCTGCGCTCGGTGGCCCGGACGATGGGCCTGCACGTCAACGAGGCCGACGCCCCCGAGCAGGTCGTGCACGTCTCGCTGCTGGCCGGCCTGCTCTCGCACATCGGGCTGAAGGACACCGACAAGAACGAGTACCTCGGCGCGCGCGGGGCGAAGTTCGCCGTCTTCCCCGGTTCGGCGCTGTTCAAGAAGCAGCCGAAGTTCCTGATGTCGGCGGAGCTGGTGGAGACCTCGCGGCTGTGGGCCCGGGTCAACGCCAAGGTGGAGCCGGAGTGGGTCGAGCCGCTCGCGCAGCACCTGGTCAAGCGGACGTACAGCGAGCCGCACTGGGAGAAGGACCAGGCGGCGGTGATGGCGTACGAGAAGGTGACGCTGTACGGCGTGCCGATCGTCGCCCAGCGGAAGATCAACTACGGCAGGATCGACCCCGAGGTCTCGCGCGAGCTGTTCATCCGCAACGCGCTGGTCGAGGGCGACTGGCGGACCCACCACAAGTTCTACGCGGACAACCGCAGACTCCTGACCGAGGTGGAGGAGCTGGAGAACCGGGCCCGGCGCCGCGACATCGTGGTGGACGACGAGACCCTCTTCGACTTCTACGACCAGAAGATCCCCGCGCACGTGGTGTCCGGGGCGCACTTCGACTCCTGGTGGAAGCACAAGAAGCGCGAGGAGCCCGAACTCCTCGACTTCGAGCGCGAGATGCTGCTGACCGAGAAGGCGGCCGGGGTCACCAAGGCCGACTACCCGGACACGTGGCGGCAGGGCCAGCTGTCGTTCCGGGTGACCTACCAGTTCGAGCCCGGCGCGGACGCCGACGGCGTGACCGTCCACGTCCCGCTCCAGGTGCTGAACCAGGTCACCGACGAAGGCTTCGACTGGCAGATCCCGGGGCTGCGCGAGGAGGTCGTCACCGAGCTGATCCGCTCGCTGCCGAAGCCGGTGCGGCGCCACTACGTGCCGGCGCCGAACTTCGCGGGCCGGTTCCTGGCGACGGCCGCGCCGCTGCAGGAGCCGCTGCACGTGACGCTGGCGCGCGAGCTCCAGCGGATGGTCGGGGTCCCGGTGGCGCCCGAGGACTTCGACCTGACCCGGGTCCCGGACCACCTGAAGATCACCTTCCGGATCGTCGACGAGCGGCGCCGCAACCTCGCCGAGGACAAGGACCTGGAGGCCCTGCGGCTGCGCCTGAAGCCCAAGGCCCGCCAGGCGCTCTCCAAGGCCGCCGCGGCCACCGCGGAGCGGGCGGGCGGGGAGTCGGTGGAGCGCTCCGGCCTGACGGACTGGACCATCGGCACCCTGACCCGGATCTTCGAGACCCGGCGCGCGGGCCAGCCGGTGAAGGCGTACCCGGCGCTGGTGGACGGGGGCACGACCGTCTCGGTACGGCTCTTCGACACCGAGGCCGAGCAGCGGCAGGCGATGTGGCTGGGCACCCGGCGCCTCATCCTGCTGAACATCCCGGTGAATCCGGCGAAGTTCGCCTCGGACCACCTGACCAACCAGCAGAAGCTGGCCCTGTCCCGCAATCCGCACGGCTCCATCCAGGCCCTGTTCGACGACTGCGCGACGGCGGCGGCCGACAAGCTGATCGCCGACCACGGCGGTCCGGCGTGGGACGAGGCGGGCTTCCGCGCGCTCTACGAGGCCGTGCGGGCCGACCTGGTGGACACGACCGTGCGCACCGTGCAGCAGGTGCAGCAGGTGCTGGCCGCCTGGCAGGCCTGCGAGCGGCGGCTGAAGGGCACCAACAGCCTCGCCCTGGCCGCCAACGTCCAGGACGTCCGGACGCAGCTGGCGGCGCTGGTGCCGGCCGGGTTCGTCACGCTGACCGGGCTGCGGCGGCTGGGGGACCTGATGCGCTACCTGGTGGCCGCGGACCGCAGGCTCCAGCAGATGCCGACCGGCGTGCAGCGCGACACCACGCGGATGCAGAAGGTCCACGAGATGCAGGACGAGTACGCCTGGCTGCTGGAGCAGTTGCCGAAGGGGCGGCCGGTCCCCGAGGCGGTCACCGACATCCGCTGGATGATCGAGGAACTGCGCGTCAGCTACTTCGCCCACGCGCTCGGCACGGCGTACCCGGTGTCCGACAAGCGGATCGTGAAGGCGGTGGACGCGGCTGCCCCGTGATCGGGTTCGACCGCACCCCCTGAGCTGCTGTACAGTCTGTTTCGCAGCCGGGTAACCGGTCGCCGCTCAAGGACCTGTGGAGCAGTTGGTTAGCTCGCCACCCTGTCAAGGTGGAGGTCGCGGGTTCAAGTCCCGTCAGGTTCGCAGAAACGTCAGGGCCCGTATCCCCCAGGGGATACGGGCCCTGACGCGTTGCGCGGTACGGACGGCCCGGCGGCCTTGGAGGGCCGCCTGCGGGCCGCGGAGGGGCCGGCGCGCCCCAACCGGCCACAGGGTGCTCGGCGGCGCCGGGAGCGGCGCTCCCGGCCGCGAGGGGCCGCGGCGGGCCACCGGGCCACCGGGCCACCGGGCCACCGGCACGTGAACGCTCCGGGGCGGGGTGCGCATCGGCCGTTCGCGGGATGCGCGGCGCGGCGCGGGTCCCTTTACGGCGCGGGCCGCCGGGAGTACAAGAGTGAACGTCTGTGACGGGAGTCACCGTACGAGTTTTTGAGACGCGTACTTTTATCGCATCCATACGCGACCTCAATTTAATATGTGCAATGGCACCTACCTGGCCGGCCCGCGCGCGCCCGACCGGTACCGCCCTGACCTGGGCATAAAAAAAGATCGCGCTGGACCCGGCGGAGTCCAGCGCGATCGACGACCGGTGAACCTGTTGGGGCAGGTTCGGTCGATGAAGCAATGTGGGTTTCATCGGATTGGGGGACCCGAATGCGACCCGTTAAAGCGGGGTGCTGCGGAACCTCAGGCCTCGCTGCGCTGCTGCGGAATTCCCGCAAGCAGTGCGCGGACCTCGGCCTCGCGGTAACGGCGGTGTCCACCCAGGGTGCGGATGGACGTGAGCTTGCCAGCCTTGGCCCAGCGGGTGACCGTCTTCGGGTCCACGCGGAACATCGTGGCAACCTCAGCCGGGGTCAGCAGCGGCTCGGCATCAGGGGTGCGAGCGGTCATGAGCGGCCTCCTCGGGAGAACCGAACCATCTCGGTTCTTTCCTCTAAATTCTGCACCTTGGCCCGCGGTGCCCGAAATGGACATACGCGGGCCGAGTCGGTTATAGGACGAACGGCTTGTCCTCGGCACTACAACTACACCATCCGTCCAGCCCTAAGGGCCAAACCGACGGAATTGCCCTCCGAGGTGTTCATCAGCGGCGGAAGCCGATGGACCGCCCCATAACGGACAGTCACCCCACTGTGACGATCAGTCACAGAGCGATCAGGAGTCGTCAGACCCCCCGTAGAGCGCAATGCCGAGCATTCCGCCCTTAGTTGGACGGAAGGAACCCTCCCCGGACTCCTTGTCCTATTTTGGCACGAGGGTAGGGGAAGGGCGCAAGGGTGTGGTTAGTGCGGTCCGTCACGCTTGGGCCAATGGCCCGTATCGGGACGAAGGTCCTGGCACTACGTCCCAAATCTCACGATCAGGGCGCTGATCAGGCACTTATGACCGATCGACCGATACGCAACGGTGTGTACGGCTCTCCCGGCACTCGCCGGACCGCCGGCGAGTGCCGGGAGCTAATTCGCGAAAAGTCGCTCGCGGACCGCCCGCCAGCGCTCCGCGAGCTCCCCGTACGCCTCGACCGCCCCCTCCGCGTCCCCCGCCCGCAGCAACGCGATGCCCGCCGCGAGGTCCCGCGCCGAGCGGTCGGACTCCAGCCGCTCCCCCGGGAGGGCGTGCAGCAGCCCGCCGTAGTCCAGCTCGACCATCGAGCGCGGATGGAACTCCTCCAGCCAGCTCCCGACCTCCACCAGCCCGTCGGCGAGCATCCCGTACCCCTCCGCCTCGCGCAGCGTCCGCAGTGCCCGCGCCAGCCGTCGGCGGGCCTCGACCATCGGCGTCCGGTAGCGCAGCCGTTCGCCCGGCAGGTACTCCCGCTCCTCGTCGGCCACCAGCACGAACCAGCGAAGCGGCACCTGCCACACGCCCGTGCGGATCCAGGGGCGCGCGTCCGGGTTCCGCTCGCGCCAGCGCTCGTACTCCTCGACCTGCCGCCGGCGCACGGCCGGCGGCAGCGCCGCGTCCAGCACCGGGAGCGGGAACCACTCCTGGAGCTCCTGCAGCGCCAGCCAGCCCCGCAGCCGGGTGCGCCACGGGCAGACCAGCAGCACCCCGGCCACCTCCGCGGTGAAGGCGTCCGCGCTCTCGCGGGCCGGCACCCCGACCACCGGCACCCGGACCAAATCGGAGAGGGACCGGCGCAGTTCGTCCTGGGCCGTCGGGATCACCCCGCGCCGGGCGTACGCGGTCCAGTGGGTGCGCTCGGGCTCGGGGAAGGCGGCCAGCGGCTCGTAGACGCGCAGGTAGGAGGCGTAGGGGACGGTCGGCGCCGAGCGCGCGGAGGGCAGCGGTCGATCGGTGGATTCGCTCACGCTCACGTACTCCCCCCTTCTCGGGCCCGGTTCACCTCCCGGGCGCATCCGGACCGCCGCGCGCCGCCCGCAACCCGGGAGGGTTCCGATCCCCGGACCGGCCACCTGCGGGCGGCCCGGAGGTCTTACTCTGCTCCCAGCGCGCCCTCCCCCACCCGCAGGGCGGGCGTCTTCCCGCCGCATCTCTTCCATGGGAGTCACCACCGTGACCGAAATGACCGACGGCGTCCTGCACACCCTGTTCCGCACGGAGCAGGGCGGACACGAGCAGGTCGTGCTGTGCCAGGACCGGGCCACCGGCCTCAAGGCCGTCATCGCCATCCACTCCACCGCCCTGGGCCCGGCCCTCGGCGGCACCCGCTTCCACGCGTACGCCTCCGACGAAGAGGCCGTCCGGGACGCGCTCAACCTCTCGCGCGGCATGTCGTACAAGAACGCCCTCGCCGGCCTCGACCTCGGCGGCGGCAAGGCCGTGATCATCGGCGACCCCGACGTGCTGAAGTCCGAGGAACTCCTGCTGGCCTACGGCCGCTTCGTGGAGTCCCTCGGCGGCCGCTACGTGACCGCGTGCGACGTCGGCACCTACGTGGCCGACATGGACGTGGTGGCCCGCGAGACCCGCTGGGCCACCGGCCGGTCCCCCGAGAACGGCGGCGCCGGCGACTCCTCGGTGCTCACCGCCTTCGGCGTCTTCCAGGGCATGCGCGCCAGCGCCCAGCACCTGTGGGGCGACCCCACGCTGCGCGGCCGCAAGGTCGCCGTGGCCGGCATCGGCAAGGTCGGCCACCACCTGGTCGAGCACCTGCTGGAGGACGGCGCCGAGGTCGTCGTCACGGACGTGCGGGAAGAGTCCGTGCACCGCGTGCTGGAGAAGCACCCGGGCCGGGTCACGGCGGTCCTCGACACGGACGCGCTCATCCGCGTCCCGAACCTGGACATCTACGCCCCGTGCGCGCTCGGCGGCGCGCTGGACGACGAGACGGTCCCGGCCCTCACCGCCAAGATCGTCTGCGGTGCGGCCAACAACCAGCTCGCGCACCCGGGCATCGAGAAGGACCTCTCGGACCGCGGGATCCTCTACGCCCCGGACTACGTGGTCAACGCCGGCGGCGTGATCCAGGTCGCCGACGAGCTGCGCGGATTCGACTTCGACCGCTGCAAGGCACAGGCGACGAAGATCTTCGACACCACGCTGGCCATATTCGCACGTGCGAAGTCGGACGGCATCCCGCCGGCCGCCGCGGCCGACCGGATCGCCGAGCAGCGGATGGCCGACGCCCGCGCGGCCCGTACCGCCTGACCCCTTTCGGGGGGCCCGCGTGCGCCCGCCGGGGTTGCGGCGAGACGGAACTCACTGCACTTCGGCGGGTCGCCCGTCAGGAAAGGGTTAAAATCGCAGCTGACCAGCGAGGACGGGGCGCCTCTCTGGTTCTGCACCGGGGCACGTCATGCGGGCGGCGTACCGTATGGCCGCGGAAGCAGGTACCGTTAAACCCCTACGGACGGTCTCTCCACGGAGAGTCCGCTCCGAACCATGAACGCGTGTCAGACTCTGGGGCCGTCGAGCCCCGTCACCGAGGGGGTCGAGCCATGGGGCGCGGCCGGGCCAAGGCCAAGCAGACAAAGGTCGCCCGCCAGCTGAAGTACAACAGCGGCGGGACTGACCTCTCGCGTCTGGCCAATGAGCTGGGCGCATCGCCGACGGAGCCGCTGCCTATCAGCGAGCCGGTCGAAGTCGATGACGATCAGGATGACGACGACGACCCGTACGCCAAGTACGCGGCTCGGTACAACGGTGATGACGACGACGAGGACGAAGAGTCCGGTCCGTCGGCCCACCGCCGCGGCGCTTGACGCCCCACGGCGTCTGCACACCAGGTCATACACACCGAAACCCGGTCCAGGGCATTGCCCCGGGCCGGGTTTCGGTGCTGCTCAGCTCGCGTAGGCGCCGGTGAGGGTCGCGCCCTCGGTGCGGTCGCCGCGGTCCAGGATCTCGCCGGCCACCCAGGCGTCGACGCCCCGGTCGGCCAAGGCGGTCAGCGCCACGTCCACGGACTCGGCGGGCACGACGGCCATCATGCCGACGCCCATGTTGAGGGTCTTCTCCAGCTCCGGCTGCTCCACCCGGCCGGCCTTGCCGACCAGGTCGAAGACGGCCCCGGGGGACCAGGTCGTGCGGTCGACCGTGGCGTGCAGGTGGTCCGGGATCACCCGGGCCAGGTTGGCGGCGAGGCCACCGCCCGTGATGTGCGAGAAGGCGTGCACCTCGGCCGTACGGGTGAGGGCCAGACAGTCCAGCGAGTAGATCCGGGTGGGTTCCAGGAGTTCCTCGCCGAGGGTGCGGCCGAGCTCGGCCACCTCCTGCTCCAGGGACATCCCGGCCCGGTCGAAGAGCACGTGCCGGACCAGCGAGTACCCGTTCGAGTGAAGGCCGGACGACGCCATGGCGATCACGGCGTCCCCCGTACGGATGCGATCGGCGCCCAGCAGCCGGTCGTGCTCGACGACACCGGTGCCGGCCCCCGCCACGTCGAAGTCGTCCGGTCCCAGCAGGCCCGGGTGCTCGGCGGTCTCCCCGCCGACCAGGGCGCAGCCGGCGAGGACGCAGCCCTCGGCGATGCCCTTGACGATGGCCGCGACACGCTCGGGGTGCACCTTGCCGACGCAGATGTAGTCGGTCATGAAGAGCGGCTCGGCCCCGCAGACCACGATGTCGTCCATGACCATCGCGACCAGGTCGTGGCCGATGGTGTCGTAGACGCCGAGCTGGCGGGCGATGTCGACCTTGGTGCCGACCCCGTCCGTGGCGGAGGCGAGCAGCGGGCGCTCGTAGCGCTTGAGGGCGGAGGCGTCGAAGAGGCCGGCGAAGCCGCCGAGGCCGCCGAGGACCTCGGGGCGCTGCGTCTTCTTCACCCACTCCTTCATCAGCTCGACGGCGCGGTCTCCCGCTTCGATGTCCACGCCTGCGGCTGCGTAGCTGGCACCGGTGGTCTTCTCTGTCATGACAGGAGAGAGCTTTCGTGTCGTTACTGCGGGTGGTGCCGGGCCCCGGGAAAAGCCGGAAAGACAGGGCCCGGCGCAGGTCGAGCGGCCGACGGGGAGGGTCGGCTTACGGGCGGCGGAGCGCGTCGGCGGCGTCCTTGCCGCCGGCCAGCTCGTTCTCCAGGAGCTGCTTGCCGAGGAGCTGCGGGTCGGGCAGCTCCATCGGGTACTCGCCGTCGAAGCAGGCACGGCAGAGGTTGGGCTTCTGGATGGTCGTCGCCTCGATCATCGAGTCGAGCGAGATGTACGAGAGCGAGTCCGCCCCCATCGACGTGGCGATCTCGTCGACCGTCATCCCGTTGGCGATCAGCTCGGCCCGGGTCGCGAAGTCGATGCCGAAGAAGCACGGCCACTTCACGGGGGGCGAGGAGATCCGGATGTGGACCTCCGCCGCGCCCGCCTCGCGGAGCATCTTGACCAGGGCGCGCTGGGTGTTTCCGCGGACGATGGAGTCGTCCACGACCACCAGGCGCTTGCCCCGGATGACTTCCTTGAGGGGGTTGAGCTTCAGCCGGATGCCGAGCTGGCGGATCGTCTGCGAGGGCTGGATGAAGGTCCGGCCCACGTAGGCGTTCTTGACCAGGCCGGATCCGTACGGGATCCCGCTGGCCTCGGCGTACCCGACGGCCGCCGGCGTGCCGGATTCCGGTGTCGGTATCACCAGATCGGCTTCGACGGGGGCTTCCATGGCCAGGCGCCGGCCCATCTCGACGCGCGAGAGGTAGACGTTGCGGCCGGCGATGTCGGTGTCCGGGCGCGCCAGGTAGACGTACTCGAAAACACAGCCCTTGGGCTTTGCTTCCGCGAAGCGCGAGGTGCGCAGGCCGTTCTCGTCGATCGCGATGAGCTCGCCCGGCTCGACCTCGCGGACGAAGCTGGCGCCGCAGATGTCGAGGGCCGCGGTCTCGCTCGCGACCACCCAGCCGCGCTCCAGGCGGCCGAGGACCAGCGGGCGGATGCCCTGCGGGTCACGGGCGGTGTAGAGGGTGCCCTCGTCCATGAAGACGAGGGAGAAGGCGCCCTTGACCTTCGGGAGGACCTGGGCGGCCGACTCCTCGATGGTCAGGGGCTTGCCGTCCTCGTCGGTCTGTCCGGCGAGGAGGGCGGTGACGAGGTCGGTGTCGTTCGTGGCGGCCACCTGGGTGGCGCGCCCGTCCTGACGGGGGAGGTCGGCGACCATCTCGGCAAGCTCGGCGGTGTTCACCAGGTTGCCGTTGTGACCCAGGGCGATCGAGCCGTGGGCGGTCGCGCGGAAGGTGGGCTGGGCGTTCTCCCAGACGGAGGCCCCGGTGGTCGAGTAGCGGGCGTGACCGACCGCGATGTGACCTTGGAGCGAGCCGAGAGAGGTTTCGTCGAAGACCTGGGAAACGAGTCCCATGTCCTTGAAGACGAGGATCTGGGAACCGTTGCTCACAGCGATTCCCGCGGACTCTTGTCCGCGGTGCTGTAGTGCATACAGTCCGAAGTAGGTGAGCTTGGCGACCTCTTCACCCGGAGCCCAGACACCGAAGACGCCGCAAGCGTCCTGGGGGCCTTTCTCTCCGGGGAGCAGGTCGTGGTTGAGTCGTCCATCACCACGAGGCACGGCACCGAGTGTAGGCGAGATCGACCACTGGTCCGAATTGGGGACGGCCAGGAAAAGTCACAGTGCGGACAGTCCGGCCGTCCGTGCGGAGGGTGACCGTCTCGGAATCCGGAATGCCCTGGTTGACAGGTGCCTGTCGGTTCGTACAAGCTCCGCCCCATGCAGCCCCTCGGTGACCGCACCGTCACCCTCGTCGAGCGCCGGCACGTGGACCTGGTCCGTGTCGCGAGCGCCATCTGTCGACGCTGCGCGTAGCCGCAGGCTTTTCCCTTTTCTTTCCTTTTTCTCTTTTCCCGCCCCCGACCGGGCCCGCCCCTCCGTGCCGTGCGCCACCGCCCGCGCGCCGCCCCCGGGCCGGGCCGTCGGGCCGTGCCCTGGAGCGCCCGTGATCCCGAACGAATCCCCCCTGTCCCGGCGCGCCTTCGGCGGCGCCGTCGGTGTGAGCGCCGCCGCCGCGGCCGTCGGGCTGGGTGCCGCCGCGCCGGCCGCGCAGGCCGCCGAGGACCGTGACGCGGCCCCGCGGGAACGGGAGTTCCGCGCCGACCGCGGCCGCCGCTCCCGCCGCCCGAACATCCTGTTCATCCTCGGCGACGACCTCGGCTGGGCCGACCTGTCCTCGTACGGCTCCCCGCACATCAAGACCCCCAACCTGGACCGGCTGGCCCGCCAGGGCGTCCGGTTCACCGACGCCTACTCCGGCTCCGCCACCTGCTCCCCGACCCGGTTCAGCCTGTACACCGGGCGCTACCCGGCCCGGACCAGGGGCGGGCTGGCCGAGCCGATCGCCGACCGGTCCGTCGGCCTGGAGCCCACGCACCCGACGCTGGCGTCGCTGCTGAAGGAGGCCGGGTACGCCACCGCGCTGATCGGCAAGTGGCACGCGGGCCACCTGCCCGACTACAGCCCCACCAAGTCCGGCTGGGACGAGTTCTTCGGCAACTTCGGCGGGGCCCTGGAGTACTACTCCAAGCTGGGGCTGGGCGGTGAGTACGACCTCTACGAAGGCGACGCCGAGTACCAGGACCTGCGCTACTACACCCGGATCATCACCGAGCGGGCGAGCGAGTACGTCGCGCGCGACCACCACGGCAAGCCGTGGCTGCTGAACCTCAACTTCACCACCCCGCACTGGCCGTGGATCGCCGAGGGGGACACCGCGCAGAGCGCCGAGGTCGTCCGGCGGATCAGGGCGGGCGACCGGCAGGCCCTGTGGCACCAGGACGGCGGCTCGGTCGAGAAGTACAAGGAGATGGTGGAGGACCTCGACCGCTCGATCGGCGAGGTGCTGAAGGCGCTCAGGCGCAGCGGGCAGGAGGAGGACACCCTGGTGGTCTTCTCCAGCGACAACGGTGGCGAGCGCTTCTCCTACAACTGGCCGCTGTCGGGCAACAAGGCCTCCCTCCAGGAGGGCGGCATCCGGGTCCCCAACATCGCCCGCTGGCCCGCCCGTCTGGACGGCGGCCAGGTCAGCCACGTTCCCGTCTTCAGCCCCGACTGGACGGCGACCCTGCTGGAACTGGCCGGGACCCGCCCGCACCGGGCGTACCCGCTGGACGGGGCGAGCCTGGCCGGATACCTGCTGCGCGGCGAGAAGGCGCCCGTACGGGACCTGTTCTGGCGGGTGCGCGGGGAGCGGGCGCTGCGCCGCGGCGACTGGAAGTACTACCGCGGCAAGGCGGGCCGGGACCAGCTGTTCAACCTGGCCGGGGACGCCCGCGAGCAGGCCGACAGGGCGGCCCTGGAGCCGGCGCGGCTGGCGGAGCTGCGGGCGGCCTGGGAGAAGACGGACGCGGGACTGCTGCCGTACCCGGCCTGACCGCGCCGGGGCGCCGGGGCCGCCGGGCCGCCGAGGCCGCCGGGGCCGCGGCCGGCCGGCGCGGGCCGCGCCGGGCGGGCGCGCCGGTCACTCGGCGGCGGAGCCCGCCGTCGCCGTCAGGCCGGTGCCGTCCGGGGCGCTGAGGGTCAGGGTGCCCTCCTGGACCTTCCAGGCGAGCGGGCCGCTGCCCAGCAGCGCGGTCAGCGACCGCTCGACGTCGCCCGCCGCGCCCTGGCAGGCCATCCGGGTCGAGGTGAGCGGCCCGAACACGACCGAGGAGCCCTCGATGGCGGCCCGGGCGCTGAACCGGTTGCAGCCGAGGCTGCCGCTCGCGGCGCCGTCGGCGGCGAGGGTGAACCGGGCCCGGCCGGCCGCCTCGGCGGGGACGGACGAGGCGGTCCCGCCGCCGGTCAGCGAGGTGACGGTCCATGCGGTGGTGGTCAGCGGGGCGTCGGGGGTGCGGGGCTCGGAGGTCATCGCGATGGTGCTCCCGTCGGCGGTCTTCAGCGTGAGCCGGTCGGGGCCCCGGTCGATGGTGAGCCGGCCCCGGAGCAGCTTGGCGAACGCGACCTCGAACGCCTGGTCCTCGCAGGCCATGGTGGTGGAGACGCCGGGGGTGAGGGTCACGGCGGTGCGGCCTTCGGTGACCGCCTTCGCCGTGAAGCCGTTGCAGCCGTAGTTGCCCTCGGCCTCGTCCCCGGCGAGGTCGAAGCGGGCCGCGGCGGGCGCGTGCAGCGTCCGTCCGCCGGTGGTCAGGGACTCGACGCGCCAGGAGCCGGCGGCCCCCGGAAGCGGATCGGCCGGCTCCTCTCCCGCTCCGCCGCACGCGGCGAGGGCGAGGACGAGGACCAGACCGGAGGTGAGGTGCCGGAGAGTACGCATGGTGGTGTGACGGAGCGGCGGCCGGAGCGGTTCCGCCCGGCGCGGCCGTCGCCTTGAGCGGGCCGCGGGCCCGGGGGTCGCGGCTCAGCTCATCAGGGGCAGCAGCGCCGACAGGTCGGCCCGCTCGCCGCTGGCCCGTACCAGTGCCCCGTCGACGGCCCCGGCCCAGTCCGTACGGCCCGTCGCGAGCCGCAGCCAGGTCAGCGGATCGGTCTCGACGACGTTCGGCGGGGTGCCGCGGGTGTGGCTGGGGCCCTGCACGCACTGGACCACCGCGAAGGGCGGGATCCTGACCTCGACCGAACCGCCGGGCGCCTTGAGCGCGAGGGCGTCGGCGAGCAGCCGGGTGCAGGCCGCCAGGGCCTGGCGCTCCAGGGGGATGTCGAGGCCGGGCACGGCCCGGTTCAGGTCGTCGGTGTGGACCACCAGTTCCACGGTCCGGGTGACCAGGAAGTCGGCCAGGGTCATGTCCCCGATCCACAGGTCCAGCACCCGGCCGTCCGGGTGCTCCGCCAGTGCGCTCGCCAGCCGCAGCGCCGCCCCCGCGAACAGCTCGGGCAGCGGGGCGCCGCCGAGGGTCTCCCGGGCCGCCTCGGAGATCTTCCCGGCGAGGGAGGCGGTGGCGAAGGGCCATTCGGCGGCACGCAGTTCGGGGACGGCGCCGGGCGGGCGGGCGAGTCCGGCGGCCAGCGAGTCGGCGATCCACGCGACGTGCCCGGCCAGCTCGGCGACGGTCCAGTCCCCGAGCCCGCTGGGCCGCTCCAGTTGCCCGGGGGTCAGCTCCGCCGCGCTGCGGGCGACGTGCCCGAACTGGGCGGTGACGGCGGTACGGATCTTCGCGGAGTCGTAGCTCCGCAGCTTCTTCCCGGCGGGCGACATGCCCCGACCCTACTCGGGGCCCCGCCGGGCCCGGGAGGCACCGGGCCGGTGCGGGGCGGGGCCGGTACGGCTGCTGCGCGAGATCCTCGCGGGCCGGCGCACCGGCGCCGAACCGACCGCGCTCGACGGGGTCGGCACCAGCGGGCAGGTCTACCACCACCTGCGGCAGCTGACCGCGGCCGGCTGGCTGCACGCGGCCGGCCGGGGCCGCCACGAAGCTCTCCAGGGCCCGGAAGTCGCCCTCGGCGGGCTCCGGCGGGCCGGCGGCCGTCCGCGCCGACTCCATTGCGGCCAGCCGCCGTTCCAGCTCCGCGACGCGTTCTTCGAGCTTCGCGGGGCCGAAGTCACGTCATTGCGCAATCCCGTACAACAGGCGGGCCCGCGCCGTGCGGTCACACGCCGCGGGCCCCCGGCCGGAGGGAGTCCGGCCGGGGGCCCGTGGAGGGAGCGGGTGGGGCGGGATCAGGCGAGCAGCGCCGGGATCGTCGCCTCGTGGGCCTCGCGCAGTTCGGCCAGGGGGAGGGTGAACTCGCCCTGCACCTCGATCGCGTCGCCGTCCACCACGCCGATGCGCGCGACCGGCAGGCCCCGCGCACCGCACATGTCGGTGAAGCGGAGCTCCTCGCTGCGCGGGACGGACACGACGGCCCGGCCCGCGGACTCGGAGAACAGGAAGGTGAAGGCGTCCAGCTCCTCCGGCACCACGATCCGCGCGCCGTTGCCGCCGCGCAGACAGGACTCCGTGAGGGCCTGGATCACACCGCCGTCGGACAGGTCGTGCGCGGCGTCGATCATGCCGTCGCGCGACGCCGAGATCAGGATCTCGCCGAGCAGCTTCTCGCGGCCCAGGTCCACCTTGGGCGGCAGCCCGCCCAGGTGGTCGTGGACGACCTGGGACCAGGCCGAGCCGCCGAACTCGGCGGCCGTGTCCCCGAGCAGGTAGAGCAGCTGGCCGGCCTCCGCGAACGCCATCGGCGTCCGGCGGTTGACGTCGTCGATCACACCGAGGACCGCCACGACCGGGGTCGGGTGGATCGCGCTCTCGCCCGTCTGGTTGTAGAGCGAGACGTTGCCGCCGGTCACCGGGGTGCCCAGCTCCAGGCAGCCGTCCGCGAGACCGCGGACGGCCTCGGCGAACTGCCACATGACGGCCGGGTCCTCGGGCGAGCCGAAGTTCAGGCAGTCGGAGACCGCGAGCGGCTTGGCCCCGGTCGCCGCGACGTTGCGGTACGCCTCGGCCAGCGCCAGCTGCGCGCCCGCGTACGGGTCGAGCTTGGTGAAGCGGCCGTTGCCGTCGGTGGCCATGGCCACGCCGAGGTTGGTGTCCTCGTCGATGCGGACCATGCCCGCGTCCTCGGGCTGCGACAGGACGGTGTTGCCCTGCACGAAGCGGTCGTACTGGTCGGTGACCCAGGACTTCGAGGCCTGGTTCGGGGAGGAGACCAGCGCCAGGACCTGCGCGCGCAGCTCCTCGGAGGTCTGCGGGCGCGGCAGCCGGCCCGCGTCGTCGGCCTGGAGCGCGTCCTGCCAGTCGGGACGGGCGTAGGGGCGGTGGTAGACGGGGCCCTCGTGGGCGACGGTGCCCGGGGGCACGTCCACGATCTGCTCGCCGTGCCAGAAGATCTCCAGGCGCTCGCCCTCGGTCACCTCGCCGATGACGGTGGCGATGACGTCCCACTTCTCGCAGATCTCCATGAACCGCGCGACGTGCTGCGGCTCGACGATCGCGCACATGCGCTCCTGCGACTCGCTCATGAGGATCTCCTCGGGCGAGAGCGTCGCGTCGCGCAGCGGGACGGTGTCCAGCTCGACGCGCATGCCGCCCGAACCGGCCGAGGCCAGCTCGCTGGTGGCGCAGGAGAGCCCGGCACCGCCGAGGTCCTGGATGCCCGCGACCAGCTTCTCCTTGAAGATCTCCAGGGTGCACTCGATGAGGAGCTTCTCCTGGAACGGGTCGCCGACCTGCACCGCGGGGCGCTTGGTGGGCTTGGTGTCGTCGAAGGTCTCGGACGCGAGGACCGAGACGCCGCCGATGCCGTCGCCGCCCGTGCGGGCGCCGTAGAGGATGACCTTGTTGCCGGGGCCGGAGGCCTGGGCGAGGTGGATGTCCTCGTGCTTCATCACGCCGATGCAGCCGGCGTTGACCAGCGGGTTGCCCTGGTAGCAGGCGTCGAAGACGACCTCGCCGCCGATGTTCGGCAGGCCCAGGCAGTTGCCGTAGCCGCCGATGCCCGCGACCACGCCCGGCAGCACGCGCCGGGTGTCGGGGTGGTCGGCCGCACCGAAGCGCAGCGGATCGACGACGGCGACCGGGCGGGCGCCCATGGCGAGGATGTCGCGGACGATGCCGCCGACGCCGGTGGCCGCGCCCTGGTAGGGCTCGATGTACGAGGGGTGGTTGTGCGACTCGACCTTGAAGGTGACCGCGTAGCCCTGGCCGACGTCCACGACGCCGGCGTTCTCGCCGATGCCGACGAGCATCGCGTCGTTCTCGGGGGTCTTCTCGCCGAACTGCCGGAGGTGGACCTTGCTGCTCTTGTACGAGCAGTGCTCGGACCACATGACGGAGTACATGGCGAGCTCGGCGCCCGTGGGACGGCGGCCGAGGATCTCCCGGATGCGCGCGTACTCGTCCTCCTTGAGGCCGAGTTCCTTCCAGGGCTGGGAGGCGTCGGGGGTGACGGTGGCGTTCTTGACGGTGTCGAGGCTCATGCGCTGACCAGCTTCTTCAGGACCGAGGTGAAGAACGGGAGGCCGTCGGTGCGGCCCGTCCCGATCAGCGGCTCGACCGCGTGCTCGGGGTGCGGCATGAGGCCGACGACGTTGCCCTCGGCGTTGGTGATGCCGGCGATGTCGCGCAGCGAGCCGTTCGGGTTGCCGTCGAGGTACCGGAAGGCCACGCGGCCTTCGGCCTCCAGTTCGTCGAGCGTGCGCTCGTCGGCGGTGTATCGGCCGTCCATGTTCTTCAGCGGTACGGAGATCTCCTGGCCGGCGGTGTAGTCGCCGGTCCACGCGGTCTCCGCGTTCTCCACCCGCAGCTTCTGGTCGCGGCAGACGAAGTGGAGGTGGTTGTTGCGGAGCATCGCCCCCGGCAGCAGGTGGGCCTCGGTGAGGACCTGGAAGCCGTTGCAGATGCCCAGGACGGGCATGCCGGCGCGGGCCTGCGCGATGACGGTCTCCATCACCGGCGAGAAGCGGGAGATGGCCCCGGCGCGCAGGTAGTCCCCGTAGGAGAAGCCGCCCGCGAGGACGACCGCGTCGACCTGGTGCAGGTCCTTGTCGCGGTGCCAGAGCGGGACCGGCTCGGCCCCGGCGAGCCGGACGGCGCGCAGCGAGTCACGGTCGTCGAGCGTTCCGGGGAACGTGACGACTCCGATGCGAGTGGTCACCGTCAGGCCTCGACCTTCACGGTGAAGTCTTCGATGACGGTGTTGGCGAGGAACGTTTCGGCCATCGTGTGGATGCGGTCGAGGGCGGCCTGGTCGACCGGTCCCTCCACCTCCAGTTCGAAGCGCTTCCCCTGGCGGACGTCGGAGATCCCCTCGAAGCCCAGACGCGGCAGTGCACGCTGCACCGCCTGGCCCTGGGGGTCGAGGATCTCCGGCTTGAGCATGACGTCGACTACGACGCGTGCCACTGGCACTCCCGTGTGGTGGTTGGTGCGAAGGCGGTTCCCTCAGCGTACCCGGCGAAAATTTCTACGCGGGTAGATATCCTTCGATCGTGATCGTCCGGGACATTGGGCTTCACCAACGCTTCGCAAAATCCGCCGGAAAACCACGTGCCCGGGATTGCGGCGGGACACGCGGAGACAATTAACTGGGCTTCGCAATACAAAGGGAATCGGGGTACAAAGGAATCACCCGGAGCAAGTGGCATTTGTCGCTTCGCAACGGTGCGGTAAAGATGCAATGCTCCGAAACATCCACACAGGCGACATCACCGGGCACAGCGCCGGTGGCGTCGCACGAAGGGACCGATATCCGTGGCGCAGCGCGTAGTAGTCACGCTCTCCGACGACATCGACGGCGGAGAAGCGGCGGAAACGGTCGTGTTCTCCCTGGACGGTAAGTCGTACGAGATCGACCTCAATGCGGCCAACGCAAAGAAACTGCGGAAGGGCCTCGCCCCCTTCGTGGCCGCCGGGCGGCGCCAGTCCCGCTCGGGGAAGGCCTTCAAGCACACGTCCATCGCGCCCGACCCGGCGGTCGTCCGGGCCTGGGCCCGCGCCAACCAGCACGAGGTGCCGCCGCGCGGCCGCATCCCCAAGAGGATCTACGAGGCCTACAACGCGGCCCACTGAGAGCCGATTTGCCATCCACCCCCCTCCGTCGGCTAGTGTGTGGATCACGCCGAGGGGCCAGACCGCAGGTCAAAGCCCCACAGGTCGTGCGGGTGTAGTTCAGTAGTAGAACATCCTCCTTCCAGGAGGAAGGCGCAGTGTGCGATCCCTGTCACCCGCTCTGCAACGCAATACCGACCACCTCGGTGGATCAGGTAGAGTGATGCACGCATTGCCCACGCGGTAGTTTCGCGCGGTGCTTGCGGACGTAGCTCAGTTGGTAGAGCACCACCTTGCCAAGGTGGATGTCGCGCGTTCGAGTCGCGTCGTCCGCTCGGATGGAAGGCCCCGGTCATTGCGACCGGGGCCTTCTTCGTGTTTCCCCGCACTGCGCCGCACCGTCTTTTCGCGCCGGCGGCCCCGGCCCCGGTGCTCCCTGACAAATGTCATCGCCGCTCGTGACAGCGCGCACTGCCGGCCGGTCCGGGCCGGGCCGAGGCTTGGACCATGACTGACACCGTGATCGACGTCGAGGGCCTGCGCCGCGGCTACGCCGGCGGCTTCGAGGCCGTCCGAGGCGTCTCCTTCTCCGTGGAGCGCGGCGAGATCTTCGCCCTGCTCGGGACCAACGGCGCCGGCAAGACCTCCACCGTCGAACTGCTGGAGGGACTGGCCGCCCCGACCGGCGGACGGGTGCGCGTCTTCGGACTCGACCCGTACACCCGGCGGGCGGACGTCCGCCCCCGGACCGGGGTCATGCTCCAGGAGGGCGGCTTCCCCTCCGACCTGACGGTCGCCGAGACCGTCCGGATGTGGAGCGGGGTCACCAGCGCCGCCCGGCCGGCGCCCGAGGTGCTGGAGCTGGTCGGGCTCGGCGCGCGCTCCGCCGTACGGGTCACACAGCTGTCCGGCGGCGAACGGCGCCGCCTCGACCTGGCGATGGCCCTGCTGGGCCGGCCCGAGGTGCTCTTCCTGGACGAGCCGACCACCGGCATGGACCCCGAGGGCCGCCGCGACACCTGGGCCCTCGTCCGCGAACTGCGCGCCCAGGGCACCACCGTGCTGCTGACCACGCACTACCTGGAGGAGGCCGAGGAGCTCGCGGACCGGCTCGGGATCCTGCACGAGGGGGAGCTCGTGCTCTCCGGCACCCCGGCCGAGGTGACCGCCACCCGGCCGGCCCGCATCCGCTTCACCCTGCCCGAAGGGATGCCGGCCGGCCGGCTGCCGCTGGCGCTGCACGCCGCCGCGCACGGGCGGCAGGTGGAGATCCGTACCGGGCGGCTCCAGGCCGACCTGGGCGCACTGCTGCGCTGGGCCCACGACACCGGGGTCGAGCTGGCCGGGCTGGACGCCCGGTCCGCGTCCCTGGAGGAGGCCTTCCTGGAGATCGCCCGGGACCGCCGGCGCGCGGCCGGCCGGAGCGGCGGGGCGGACGGCACGACCGAGGGCGCGGGCGACGCGGCCGACACCACGATGGCGAGGACCCGATGACCGCACTGTCCCTGAAGCCCGCACGGCTCGCGGCGCTCGGCCGCAGCGAACTCACCCTGCTCGTGCGCAACCGGGCCGCGCTGAGCGTGGCGCTGCTGCTGCCGCTGGTGATGGTCTTCGTCCTGCGCTCCACCCTGACCGGCCCGCAGGACGCGGCCGCGCTCGGCGAGGCCACCCTGACCGGCGGGATCGGGATGGTGCTGGTCCTCGTCGTCTACATGAACCTGGTCTCCGCCTACGTGGCGCGGCGCGAGGAGCTCGTGCTGAAGCGGCTGCGCACCGGCGAGGCGCGCGACTTGGAGATCCTCGCCGGGACCGCGCTGCCCGCGACGGTCCTCGCCCTCGGCCAGATCGCCGTCCTCGTCGCCGCCGGGGCCGCAGCCCTGGACGTACGGCTGCCGCGCAATCCCCCGCTGGTCCTCGCGGCCGTCCTCGCGGGCATCCTGCTGCTGGCCGGGCTGTCGGCGCTGACCAGCTCCTTCACCCGCAACGTGGAGAGCGCGGGCATCACCACCCTGCCGCTGTTCCTGCTGACGGCCCTCGGCTCCGGGCTCTTCCTGCCCGTGGACGCGCTGCCCGACGCGCTGGTCCCGGTCTGCGAACTGCTGCCGCTGAGCGGCGTGATGACCCTGGTGCGGGCCGGCTGGTCGGGCGGGGCGCAGGGCGGTGACCTGCTGGCGGCCGGGCTGACCACGCTGGCCTGGGCGGGGATAACGGTGTTTGCTGTGCAGCGGTGGTTCCGCTGGGAACCGCGGCGCTAGGGCGCGGGACGAGCGAGGCGGGGAGACGGAGCCGTGTCGAAGCTGACCGGGTGGTGGCGCGACCGGAGCAGTGCGGGGAAGGTCGAGCTGTACACCCGCTGGTCCTTCCACTTCTTCGTGCTGCTCGAAATCACGACCGTCGGGCTGGCTCCGCTCGGGTCCGTGCCCGGCGACCTGTCGAGGGCCGTCGGGCTGTCGCTGTTCGGGATCGTGTGCGTGCAGTCCGTCCTGTGCGGGGTGCTCTCCTCCCGGGCCCTGGACTGGGTGGTGGAGCGGCGCGCGCGGCCGGTGCGGCTCGCTGCGGCCACGCTCGCCGTGACGGCCGGCGCGTCGCTGGCGGTGCTCCTGCTGGACGGGGCCGGCCTGACCGGGCCCCCGCAGGTGACGCCGACCCTCCTGGTGGGCATGGCCTGCTTCACCGCGGGTTCCGTGGTGCTGTGCCTGCCCCGGGTCCGCCACATGCTGTACCTCGCCCCCGGTCTGGCGGTGGCCGCGGCTGCCGGGATCGCGTTGGTGGGCCGGTCGGCCGGCGAGGCCGTCGGGTACGGGGCCGCGGTGCTGCTGAGCTCCTTCTTCCTCGCGGCCGCCTGCGGGTTCTCGGCGTGGCTGGTGCGCACGGTCCGGGAACTGGACCGCTCGCGCGAGCTCCAGGCCCAGCTGGCGGTCGCCGAGGAGCGGCTGCGCTTCGGCCGCGACCTGCACGACGTGATGGGCCGCAACCTGGCGGTGATCGCCCTCAAGAGCGAGCTGGCGGTCCAGCTGGCCCGGCGCGAACGCCCCGAGGCGGTGGAGCAGATGATCGAGGTGCAGCGCATCGCCCGGGAGTCCCAGCGCGAGGTGCGGGACGTGGTGCGCGGCTACCGCGCGGCCGATCTGGCGGTGGAGCTGGAGGGCGCCCGGGGCGTGCTCAGCGCGGCGGGGATCGACTGCCGGGTGGAGCTGCGCGAGCGGCGGCCGCTGCCCCCGGCCGTGCAGTCGGCCCTGGGCTGGGTGGTGCGCGAGGCCACCACGAACGTGCTCCGGCACGGCGAACCCCGGCACTGCGTGATCCGGCTGGCGGCGGCCGACGCGGGCGCGGACCTGGTGCTGACCGTGGAGAACGACGGCGCGGCCGCGGTCGCGGCGCCGGACGGCCGCGCGCCCGGCTCGGGCCTGGCCGGGCTGCGGGAGCGACTGGCCGCGGTGGAGGGCACCCTGGAGGCCGGGCCGGTGCCCGGGGGCCGCTTCCGGGTCCGCGCGCAGGTCCCCGCGAGGTGCCTGGCCGGCGGGATCGGGGGCCGGGCGCGCGGGGACGGCGGCCGGAGCGACGAGGACGAAGAGAAGGAAGAGGGGGTGCGGGCGTGAGCCCCGTACGCGTGCTGCTCGCCGATGACGAGCACCTGATCCGCGGGGCGCTGGCCGCGCTGCTCGGACTGGAGGACGATCTGCTGGTGGTGGCGGAGGCGGCGTCCGGGCCGGAGGCGCTGGCGATGGCGCGGGCCCACCGGCCGGACGTGGCGGTGCTGGACCTCCAGATGCCGGGGGCGGACGGTGTGAGCGTGGCCACATCGCTGCGGACCGAGCTGCCCGACTGCAAGACCATGATCGTGACCAGTCACGGGCGTCCCGGCCACCTGAAGCGGGCCCTGGCGGCGGGGGTGCGCGCCTTCGCGCCGAAGACGGTCTCGGCGCAGCGGCTGGCCGAGCTGATCCGCACCGTGCACGCCGGAGGCCGTTACGTGGACCCGGAGTTGGCGGCCGACGCGATCAGCGCGGGGGACTCGCCGCTCACCGCCCGGGAGGCCGAGGTGCTGGAACTCGCGGCGGACGGGGCACCGGTCGCGGAGATCGCGGAGCGGGCCGCGCTCTCGCAGGGGACGGTACGGAACTACCTGTCCTCGGCGGCGACGAAGCTGGGCGCCGAGAACCGGCACACGGCAGTGCGTCTCGCACGCGAGCGGGGTTGGGTATAGTAGGTCTCGCCTTACGGCGCTTGCGGACATAGCTCAGTTGGTAGAGCACCACCTTGCCAAGGTGGATGTCGCGCGTTCGAGTCGCGTTGTCCGCTCCATCGGAGAAGCCCCCCGGTCCTGTGACCGGGGGGCTTCCTCGTGTTCGGCGCGGGTGGCCCCGCGGGCCTCAGACCCAGGTGAGGCCGGTGAGCCGCTCGTACGCCTCGATGTACTTGGCGCGGGTCTGCTCGACGACCTCCTGCGGGAGGGCGGGCGGCGGCAGTTCGGCCGTACGGTCCCAGCCGGAGGCCGGGGAGGCCAGCCAGTCGCGGACGAACTGCTTGTCGAAGGACGGCTGCGCGCGGCCCGGCTTCCACTGGTCGGCGGGCCAGAAGCGGGAGGAGTCCGGGGTCAGCACCTCGTCGCCGGCGACCAGCGTGCCGTCCGCGTCGAAGCCGAACTCGAACTTGGTGTCGGCCAGGATGATGCCGCGGTCGCGGGCGATGTTCCGGGCGCGGCTGTAGACGGCCAGGGTGGTCTGGCGCAGCAGGGCGGCCGTCTCGACGCCCGTGGTGCGCGCGACCTCCTCGTACGAGACGTTCTCGTCGTGCTCGCCGACCTCGGCCTTGGCGGCCGGAGTGAAGATCGGGCCGGGCAGCTCGGAGCCGTCCACCAGGCCCTCGGGGAGGCCCAGGCCGCAGACCGTGCGGGTCCGGTCGTACTCGGCGAGGCCGGACCCGGTGAGGTAGCCGCGGGCCACGCACTCGACCGGGACCATGGTCAGGCTCTTGCAGACCAGTGTGCGGCCGGCCCAGTCGGCGGGGGCGCCGTCGGGCAGTTCGGTGCCGATGACGTGGTTCGGGACCAGGTCGACCAGCTGCTCGAACCACCAGAGCGAGAGCCGGGTCAGGACGCGGCCCTTGTCCGGGATCTCGGTGGGGAGCACCCAGTCGAAGGCGGAGATGCGGTCACTGGCGACCATGACGAGATTGCCGTCGCCGTCGCGGTAGAGGTCGCGGACCTTGCCGGTGTGGAGGTGGACGAGGCCGGGCACCTGGACCGGCTCGGGCTTTTCGACGAATCCGGACACGGGATCTCCCTGTGGTTCTGTACGAGCGCAGGGCCATTCTCCCGTACCGGGGCCGGTGCCCGGGCACGGGGCTCGGCGCGCCGGGCGCGCCGGCCCGGGCGGGGGCGGTCAGTCCCGTTTGCAGATCCGGTCGAGGAGGTTGGCCGTGGCCCGCTGGACCCGTTCGTCGACGTGGCCGGGGCGGTCGAGCGAGGGGGACCAGGCGAAGGTGCCCGACGCGAAGACCAGGGCGCCGCTGGGGGCCCGGTAGAGGGAGGTCTCCTGGTGGCGGCGGTGGCCCTCGCCGTCGAGGTACGGGGAGTGCGCGAGCAGGATGCGGTCCTGGTGCACGGGGAGCTGGGTGCGCGGGAAGTAACGGTCCGCCTCGCCCGCGACCAGGCCGGGGAGCTCGTCGTTCTCGGTGGCTCCGGTGGAGTCCCACAGCCAGTGCGTGGCGTTGCGCACGATCAGCGGCGCGGGTTCGGGGACCCGGCCCGCGTACTGGATGCCGAGCAGCTGCTGTTCGGGGCGGTCGACCTCGCGCCAGAGGCTGGCGCGGCCGGGGCCGCGCCGTTTGCGGCAGGTGAGGAGCCGGTCGTCGACGCCGGAGGGCGAGGGGCCGAGCTCGACCTGCCAGTACATGGTGTTGGCGGAGAGGAAGACGAGGGAGGTGCCGTGGTCGCGGGCGCGCTCGACGGTGCGGCGCATGGGCGCCGACCAGTACTCGTCGTGGCCGGGGAAGACCAGGCCGCGGTAGCGGGTGGGGTCGATGCGTCCGGCGTGCAGGTCGCGGGTGTCGGCGTAGGCGAGGTCGTAGCCGTAGCGCTCGGCCCAGCGGATGAAGTCGTAGGCGTGGCCGACGTGCAGGGGCAGGCCGGCGCCCGCGTAGGGGCGGTCGAAGGAGACGGTGATGGCGGCGTCGCGCTCGCCGAGCAGCCGGCCGTCCTCGTCCCAGGCGTGGTAGAGGCTGGCGCCGGTGTGGCCGTCCTCCGGGTAGAGGTTGTAGGCCTGCCAGGTGATGTCGGGCAGCAGGAGCAGGAGGTCGGCGGGGTGGTCGTCGCGGACCGTGAAGGGGATGTGGGAGCGGTAGCCGTCGGCGGTCGTCAGGACGGCGACGTACGCGCCGACGCTCCAGTACGAGGGGACCTGCAGCCGCCAGGACATCCACCAGTGGTGGCAGGAGACGGTGCGGTCGGCGGTCAGCGGGGCCGGCTGGACGATGCCGGACAGCCGCGGACTGGTGGTGATCTTGGAGGCTCCGTCGCCGCCGTAGTGGCCGATGCGGTAGACGTCGACGGAGAACTGCTGGGGCGGGTCGACGGTGATGTGGAAGTCGATGGCCTCGCCGGGGGTGACCGCGCCGGTGGAGGTGAAGCCCTTGATCTGGCGGTGCACGTCGTCGGCGGTCCGGGGGCCGCCGGCGCCCCGGGCGCGCGGGATCCGGCCGGTTCCGGCGGCCGGGTCCACGTACCAGGGCACGACGTGGCCGGTGTCGTCGAAGTAGAGCTCGCTGCCCCGGAACCACGGCAGGGGGCCCTGACCGAAGGGATCGCTCACCGCGTGCGCGAGCGCACCTGACTCCCAACGCCGGATCTGGTCCGCACCCATGATCGCTCCCCTCCCTCGCTCCCCCGGACGGGCATCGCCTGGCCGGTGCGCGGCACTGTTTCCGGACACGGTTTCCGGTCAGCGGCCGCGACCCGGTCCCAGCACATCACATAACGCGCTCACTCCGTCACCGTTCGTCGCGAATCGATGTGAACGGAACATCGACGTCCGCTTGCACCCGCGCGCCGGGTCCGGGCGCGGGAGGGGCCGGTGCCGGGGCCGGTCACACGAGGCGGACCGGCTTCTCCGGGCGGACGCCCAGCTCCGCGAGCCAGTCCCGCAGGGGCGCCGCGTCGCCGTCCTCGACCAGGGACAGCACGCGGGGCGCCAGATCGGTGCGTCGCTCGCCCCCGACGAGCAGGACCGGGCCGTCGAGCCAGTCCAGCCCGGGGCCCGCACCGGCCGAGTCCACGGCAGCGCAGCACACCATCGCGGTGACGTGGTCGGCCAGCAGGTCCCGCCCGCTGCGGGGCGGCTGGAGCGGGAAGAGCGGTACGGCGTCCGCGCCGCGGGCCTTCCCGGCTCCGGCGGCGGCCGAACCGGCGGCCCGCTCCTCGCGCGCCACGTCCCCGCTGAGCCGGCCGGCCAGCGCCTCCCCGGCCGCACCGTCGCCGGCCGGGTCCGTGAGGTAGCCGAGCACCCGCTCCAGCGTGGGCCCGGCGAAGACGTCGGCGGCCGGGAGGGGCGCGGGGTCAGGGGCGGCGGGAGGCGGAGCGGACGGGGAGGCCGGGGCACGGACGGCCGGGGCCGGCGGGGCGAGGGGGGCGCCCGAGGCGACCCGGTTCGCCGGTACGGCCGCCGGCGCCGCCGGGAGGGACGCGCCCGCGCCGGGCGCCGAGGCGGCTCGGGCCTCTCCGGCCGCGGGGCCGGGCGGGGGCGACGGGGCGCCGGCGGGGCCGGGGGCGCCCGCCGGGAAGGCCAGGGCGTCCAGGGCCGCGTGGAGGCGGGCCGCCTCCGTGCGCCACTTGCGGTCCACGACCTCCTCCGGGTACGCCGTCCAGTCCACCGGGGACCAGTCGGGCCCGGACTCGGCGGGACCGCCGTGGAAGAGCCGGGCGGCCAGCAGGGAGGTCGCCTCGTCGATCGCCCCGGGCGAGTCCAGCAGGTCGCAGGCGGGCCGCTCGCCGAGCCGTGACGTGAAGCCCTCCGCCAGCCGGTCGCGGCGGGACAGCTCGGTCAGCGCGGAGACGACCCCCGCGTCCAGGTGCGCCGGCCAGCGGCCCATCCGCCAGGCGGGCAGCGCGACCCGGGTCAGCAGCCGGTCCCAGCCCGCGTAGGCGAGGCCGACCTGCTCCTGGGCGACGATGCGCAGCCCGTAGTCCACACCCTGTGCACGATCGGAGGCGGCCGCGGCCACCCCGCGCTCCATCTCGGCGGCGTCCACCCGGCACAGCCGCAGCAGCAGCCGCGCGGGCACGGCGATCCAGCCCAGGCCGGGCCGGCCGCCCACGTCCACGGCGGCGTCCAGGCCCCGGACGAACCCCCGGGCGTCGGCTATGTCGGGGTGCGCGGAAGGTCCCGTGCCGGCGACGACCGGGGCCAGCACGGCCCGCAGCTCCGCCACGCGCATCCACCACAGGAACGGCGAGCCGATGACCAGCACGGGAGCGGCGCCGGGCACGGTCTCGGGCCCGGTCGTCGCACCGCCGCGGCGGTGCGCGGCGTGCGTGCGGTCCTCCAGCCAGCTGTCGCAGTCCGGGGTCAGGGCTATCGCGGACGGGGCCGGGACGTCCATCCGGTCGGCCAGGTCCCGTACGAGCCGGTAGAGGTCGGGGGCGGCGGCCTCCGACAGCGGCACGGTCGGGGTCACGGCCGGGCTCGCCCGGAGCACGACCGCGCCGAAGGCCGCGCCGACGAGCAGGACGAGCGCGGCGGCCGCGCAGACGGCGAGGGTCACCGCGGGCCAGGGATCGGCGGCCAGGCGGCCGGTCGCCCGGGCCGCCACCAGCACCACCGCGACGGCGGCGGGCAGCAGTACGGCGGCCAGGGCCCTGCTGCGTACGCGCAGCACGGCCAAGGCGCGGGAACGCGCGGACGGCACGCCCACTTCCATGATCGAACCGGTTCCGGACACGGCCGGACCTCACCCCCTCTGCCCTGCGGCGGCTTTGCTCACTCCCCCACTGTGACACCCGCCACCGACACCGCAATGCCGGTGGGCCAAGTGCCGGAATGCTTGCGCCGCACCCTAGTTGGGGTGCGGGCGGCCGTCAGGCAGTCCGGGTGACGATCACCCGATGGAATGGCTTTGGGTAAAGCTGGGTGCGTTCGAACGCGGCCGGATGCAATCGTCCGCGGACACGCCTGCGGGCCCGGGCGCACCTCCTGCGCACCGGACCCGCGGGTTCACTTCGTCGCCGCTCAGCGGCCTTCGGCCGCCTTGGCGGCGATGTCCGTGCGGTGCTGCGCACCGTCGAGCCGGATCCGCGCCACCGCCTTATACGCCCTCTCCCGGGCCTGCACCAGATCAGAACCGGTCGCCGTCACCGACAGCACGCGGCCGCCCGCGCTGACCACCCGGTCGCCGTCGCGCGCGGTCCCGGCGTGCAGCACGTACGCGTCGGGCGCGTCCTGCTCGGCCACCTCGGCCAGGCCCTCGATCGGGTCCCCGGTGCGCGGGGTCTCGGGGTAGTCGCGGGAGGCGATGACCACCGTGACGGCGGCCTCGTCGCGCCAGCTGAGCGGGGGCTCGGCGTCCAGGGTGCCCTTGGCGGCGTTCAGCAGCACGCTCGCGAGCGGGGTGCGCAGCCGGGCCAGCACGACCTGGGTCTCGGGGTCGCCGAAGCGGGCGTTGAACTCGATGACCCGGGTGCCGCGGCCGGTGATGGCCAGGCCGGCGTAGAGCAGGCCGGAGAAGGGGGTGCCGCGGTGGCGCAGCTCGTCGACGGTGGGCTGCAGGACGAGCTCCATGACCTCGTCGACCAGCTTGGGGTCGGCCCAGGGCAGCGGGGAGTACGCCCCCATGCCGCCGGTGTTGGGGCCGGCGTCGCCGTCGAGCGCGCGCTTGAAGTCCTGTGCGGGCTGCAACGGCAGGACGGTGACCCCGTCGGTGATGGCGAAGAGGGAGACCTCGGGGCCGTCGAGGTACTCCTCGATGACGACCCGGCCGCAGGCCAGGGCGTGCGCGCGGGCGGCGGCCCGGTCCTCGGTGACCACGACGCCCTTGCCGGCGGCGAGGCCGTCGTCCTTGACCACGTACGGGGCGCCGAAGGCGTCGAGGGCCGCGTCCACCTCCTCGGGGGTGGTGCACACGTAGCTGCGGGCGGTCGGGACGCCGGCGGCGGCCATCACGTCCTTGGCGAAGGCCTTGGAGCCCTCCAGCTGGGCCGCCGCCGCGGACGGGCCGAAGCAGGGGATGCCGGCCGCGCGGACGCTGTCGGCGACGCCGGCGACCAGCGGCGCCTCCGGGCCGACGACGACGAGGCCGGCGCCGAGTTCGGCGGCCAGCCGGGCCACGGCGGTGCCGTTGAGGGCGTCGACCGGGCGCAGCTCGGCCACCTCGGCGATCCCGGCGTTGCCGGGAGCGCAGTAGAGCGCGGAGACGTCGGGGTCGAGGGACAGAGAGCGGCACAGGGCGTGTTCGCGGGCGCCGCCGCCGATGACGAGGACCTTCACGCTGCTCAGCCTAGCCCGGACGGCGCAGCCGGATTCGTGCGGCCACCCAAGTACGGTGCCCTACTCGTTCGTGTATTCCTCCACAACCGTCGCTCCGAGCTCGCGCACGATGAGGTCGTGGCCCGTCAGCGCGCTGTCGACGAGGTCGGGATCGTCCTCCTCCGGGACGTCGTCCTCGGGCGACACCGGCGGGGGCGCCTGGCGTACGGGAGGTTGCGGGGCGGAAGCCGACTGCTGGTGCTGCGGGGGCTGCTGCGGCGACTGCCGGGCGGGCTGCGACTCCTGCGGCGGGTACTGCGGGGCCTGGGCCTGCTGCGGGGGCGGCGGGCTGTACGCGGGGGCGGCCGGCGCACCGTACGCCGAGGAGACGGCGGGCGCGGGGCCGCCGCCGCCGACCACGGCCTCGATCTTCCAGTTGACCTGGAACTGCTCGGCGAGCACCGCCTTGAGGACGTCCTCGCTGCCACTGCTGGCGAAGTTGTCGCGGGCTCCGGCGTTGGGGAAGCCGAGCTGGAGGGTGGTGCCGTCGAAACCGGCGACCTGGGCGTTCTGGCTGAGCAGGATCCAGGTGAAGCGGCGCCGGTTCTTGACGGCCTCCAGCACGGACGGCCACATCGCCTGGACCTGCCCGGCGCCGGCGGCCATGCCGGGGGAGGGCGCGGGCGCCGCGGCCGGGGCGGCGGCGTGCGCGGCGGGGGCCGGTGCGGGCGCCGCGGGCGCGCCCTGGCCGGGCGCGGCCGCGCTGGGCCAGGCGCCGGCGGTGGGAGCGGGGGCGGCCTGGGCGGGCGCGGCCTGCGGGGCGGCTCCGGGCCAGGCACCGGGTGCACCGCCGCCGGGCTGCGCGGCTCCGGGCCAGGCGCCGGGGGCGGGGCCGGCCGGGGCCGCCGGGGCGGCGGGCGCGGGGTGGGTGTGGGGGGGCCCGGCGGGGGCCGGGTGCGCGGCCGGCTCGGGCGGTGCGGGGGCCCGTACCGGCGCGGGGGCGGCCTCGGGCTCGGCGGCCTGCGCGGCGGCGCGGGCCGCGGCGGGGCCTCCGCCGGGGCCGGCCGGGGCCATGGCGTGGGCCTCGGGACCGGGCACGTACCCCATGGCGGGCTGCGGCACGGCGGGCGCGGCGGCCGCGGCCAAGGCCAGGCCCGCGCCGCCGCGCTCCAGCCGGTCGAGCCGGGCCTGGAGGGAGCGCTCGTCGTCGAAGGCGGCGGGCAGCAGCACGCGGGCGCAGATGAGCTCCAGCTGGAGCCGGGGAGAGGTGGCGCCGCGCATCTCGGTGAGCCCGGTGTTGACCAGGTCGGCGGCGCGCGACAGCTCGGCGGCCCCGAAGACGGAGGCCTGGGCCTGCATCCGCTCCACCACGTCGACGGGGGCGTCGATCAGGCCCTTCTCCCCGGCGTCGGGCACGGCGGCCAGGATCACCAGGTCGCGCAGCCGCTCCAGCAGGTCGGCGACGAAGCGGCGCGGGTCGTTTCCGCCCTCGACCACCCGGTCGACGACCTCGAAGGCGGCGGCCCCGTCCCCGGCGGCGAAGGCGTCCACGACGGAGTCGAGCAGCGACCCGTCCGTGTAGCCGAGCAGGGAGGTGGCCATGGCGTACGTCACACCGTCGTCGGCGGCGCCGGCCAGCAGCTGGTCCATGACGGACATCGAGTCGCGGACGGACCCGGCGCCGGCGCGCACGACGAGCGGCAGCACCCCGTCCTCGACCTTGGCGCCCTCGCGGCCGCAGACCTCGCCCAGGTACTCACGCAGGGTGCCGGGCGGGACCAGGCGGAAGGGGTAGTGGTGCGTGCGGGACCGGATGGTCCCGATGACCTTCTCCGGCTCGGTGGTGGCGAAGATGAACTTGAGGTGCTCCGGCGGCTCCTCGACCACCTTCAGCAGGGCGTTGAAGCCCGCCGAGGTGACCATGTGCGCCTCGTCGATGATGTAGATCTTGTAGCGGCTGGAGGCGGGCCCGAAGAAGGCCTTCTCCCGCAGGTCACGGGCGTCGTCCACACCACCGTGCGAGGCGGCGTCGATCTCGATGACGTCGATGGAGCCCGGCCCGTTGCGCGCGAGGTCCTGGCAGGACTGGCACTCCCCGCACGGGGTCGGGGTGGGGCCCTGCTCGCAGTTCAGGCAGCGGGCGAGGATGCGCGCGCTGGTCGTCTTCCCGCAGCCGCGCGGACCGCTGAACAGGTACGCGTGGTTGACCCGGTTGTTCCGCAGGGCCTGCATCAGCGGTGCAGTGACATGCTCCTGACCGATGACCTCGGCGAACGACTCGGGGCGATAGCGGCGGTACAGCGCAAGGGACGACACGTATACGAGGTTATCCGGGCCCGCCGACAACGGCGGCCCGCCGCCGCCACGCGCTCCGCGCCCCGCACCGCCCCGCCCGCTTCGGCGACTCCGCGCGCGGGCCGTCCGGGGTGGCCGCCCCGGAACGCAAAGCGCCCCCCACGCACCCGCCAGAGCCCACTTACCCTTGCTGCCTTCCGGCCCTGGGGGAGTTGGGTGAGATAGCGCCACGTGAGGGGCTGGCCCCACCCTAGCGGATGCGGGGCCCCGGAATCGACCCGGACTCCGTCCCCGAAGCGGCCGGACGATCACGTTCGCGAGCACCCCTCAACGTCTTGTATTGTTTGCCGCGGAGGATTCGCCTAGTGGCCTAGGGCGCACGCTTGGAAAGCGTGTTGGGGGCAACCCCTCACGAGTTCGAATCTCGTATCCTCCGCCATTGCTCTCACCGGGCAATACGTTGAAGAGCCCCACCGCTTGCGGTGGGGCTCTTCGCGCTTCCCGGCGCACTTTTCCCCATGGTTCCCCTACCGGTGTCCGTCGCGGCCCGGGGCGCGCGCCCCGGCCCGCGCCGCGAAGGCCGCGGCGGTCGGGCGCCGTTCGGGTCCGCCGGGCGTGCGGAGCGGGGGCGGGGGGCCGAGAGCGCCGTGCTCGCCGCCGACCCGGAGGCCGTCGACCCGGACCCCGACGCGGGCGAGGGCTACTACCGGCACGTGCTGCGCGCCTACGCCGTGGACGTGCCGCGCTTCGCCGGCCGCACCGTCGGCTCCTTCGAGGCCGAGCAGAAGGCCGCCGGCCGGCGGCTCTACATCACCCGGCTGCGCCGCGCGGGCGAGATCCTCGAACACGACCCCGACACCCGGATCGAGCTCGGCGACACCCGGTCCCAGCTTCGTGCCCGGTCTGCGTAGGCGGGCTGGCCGCTGCTGCTGTGGGGCGAGGCCGTCACGACGCTGCCGCTGCCGGCCGGGTTCCTCTACGCGCACTTCGTGCAGCGGCTGCCGCTGCCGGTCCTGCTCGGCGCCCTCGCCGGGGCCCAGACCACCACCGCCGCGCTCGGCGCGCTCACGGAACGGGCGCGCAGCCAGATCCCGGCCCTGGGGACGACCGTGCCGTACGCCCTGGGCAACGTGCCGCTGACGATGCGGGGTCCGGTGATCGTCCTGCTCCGGCGGTGACGGGGCCGCGCGGCGGGAGGCCCCGGCCGTGACCCGGCCGCCGGGGCCCGGCACGGCCTAAGCTGCGGGCGTGCCGTCGTACTCCATCGGGCAGGCCGCCGACCTGCTGTGCGTGAGCCCCGAGACCGTCCGCCGCTGGGCGGACGCGGGGCGGCTGCCCGCGCTGCGCGGTCCGGACGGGTGCCGGAGCATCGACGGGGCGGCGCTGGCCGGCTTCGCCAAGGAGCGGGCCGCCGGGCCGCACCCGCCGCCGCCGCACGCGCCCGCCACCTCCGTACGGAACTCCTTCGCCGGGATCGTCACCCGGGTCCGGCTCGACGAGGTGGCCGCCCAGGTGGAGGTCCAGTCGGGTCCGCACCGCGTCGTCTCCCTGGTGACCCGGGAGTCGGTGGAGCAGCTCGGCATCGAGGTCGGGGTGACGGTGACCGCGCGGGTGAAGTCCACCGAGGTCCACGTCGACCTGGGCTGAGGGCCCGGCCGGCGCACGGTTCCGCGCCCCGGTCAGCCGCAGCGCAGGGCCGCGTACAGGTCCAGCTTGTGGTCCAGGCGGGACAGGTCGCGGCCGGTCAGCGCCTCCACCCGCTCGATCCGGTAGTGCACCGTGTTGACGTGCAGGTGCAGCGCCTCGGCCGTGCGCGTCCACGAGCAGTTGTTGGCGAGGAAGACCTCCAGCGTCTCGCGGAGCATCCCGTCCCCGAGCGCCCCCAGGGTCCGCGCCCCGAACACCGAGCGGACCTCCGGCGGCACCCCGGCCAGCAGTTCCGCGAGGCTGTCCAACCGCTCCATCCCGCGGACCGGGACCCGCGCGTCCGCCGCGGTCAGCGCGAAGCGGGCCTGGCTCAGCGAGGTGCGCAGCCCCTCGGCCCCCGCCACCCGGGCGCCGGCGCCCAGCCGCAGGTCGGCCCCCGGGTCCGCGCACGCCTGGATCAGCGGCCACACCGGGCCGAGCCGGGAGACCGGGTCGCGCTCCGTGCCCGGGGGCTCGTACAGCACGGCGGCCGCGCGGCCCACCGCGTACCGGGCCCCGTCCAGGTGGTCCAGTGCCTCGGCCAGGGCGTCGGAGGAGGTCGACGCGAGGGCCCGGTACGGACCGCCCTGCGGCAGTCCGGCCGCGCCGAGGGCCTCCTCCAGCGCCCCGGGGTCGGCCGGGCACGGCCCCTCCAGCAGCGCGATCAGCTCCTGGCCGGCCGCGCGCCGGGCGGCGGTGCGGCGGGCCTGCCCGTCGCGGTACTGGGCCAGCACCTCGGCGATCTCGTGGAGCACCCGGGGCGGCGCCGCGTCCGCGTCCGGGAGGTGCAACTGCCAGGCGTCGTACGCGGACCCCTCGGCCTCGACGCGCAGCGAGACCCCGCCGCGCCCGGGCGTCCCGGCCGCGCGGCCGGCCGGGAGGGCGGGCGCGGAGGGGGTGCGGGCCACGGTGCGGCCGCTCGCGGTGAGCAGGTAGCAGGAGACCCGGCCCAGGTGGGCGCAGGCCCGGTCGAGCAGTTCGGCGGGGCCGGCGCCGCTCTCCAGGAGCCGGCTCAGCTCGCCGCGGACGTTCTCGGGCAGGGCGAACAGCCGCGTCGGGCGGCGGCTGAGGTCGCCCCACTGGCGCAGGTACACCGTCTCGGTGACGGCCCGGAAGCTGGTCCGCGCGGGGACCGCGACGATGGGCACCCGGCGGGCGCGGCAGGCGGCGACGAGCTCGTCGGGGACCCGCCCGTGGGTCTCCTCGCCGGCGAGGAGGGCGGTGGCCCCGGCCTCGGCCAGCGCGGCGACGAAGCGTTCCGCCTTCGCCGGGTCGCCCGCCGACCACCACACGAGCCCGCTGAGGACGAGCTCCCCGGGGCCGAGGAAGCGGCCGGGGTCCTCCAGGTCGGTGGCCGTGACCCCGCTGACCTCTTGGCCGAGAAGGGCTTCATCCCCCCAGAGCAGGGTGAGGCCGAGATCGTCGGACTGGAGCAGGTCGAGGACGTGCATGACGGGGACTCCTTGCGGTGGGCAGAACCCACATTCGCCAGGTGAATACGTGAAAGCCCATCGTAAATGCAAGGGCAAGACCTGCCATTCCCTCTTGGTCGATCATCCAGGACAAACCCCCGGGGGCCCGTGCGTTTCCGTGGCCGGGACCAGTCGTCGCGGCCCCGTCCGCGTTGCTTCACTGACCGGAAACACTCCAACGGTGAGAGGTCGGTGGCGCGAAATGGATCTCAACACGGTGCTCGACGTGCGGGACGCCCGCCGGCGCGAGCCGTGGCGCCCGGGTGATGCCTGGCTCGGCGGGGGCACGTATCTCTTCTCCGAGCCGCAGCCGCACATCCGACGCCTCGTCGACCTCTCCCGGATGGGCTGGCCGCCGTTGTCCTGGCAGCCGGACGGCTCCCTGGACATCGCAGCGACCTGCACCATCACCGAGCTGTCGCGGTTCGGCCGGACCCTGCCGGCGACGGCCGCCCCGCTCTTCGAGCAGTGCTGCCGGGCCTTCCTGGCCAGCTTCAAGATCTGGAACATGGCCACGGTGGGCGGGAACCTCTGCAACGGCCTGCCCGCCGGCCCGATGATCTCCCTGACCGCCGCCCTCGACGGCACCGTCCTCCTCCAGGGCCAGGACGGCGCCACCCGGCGGCTGCCCGTCGCCGACTTCATCCTGGGCGCCGGCGTCAAGGACCTGAAGGACGGCGAGCTGCTGCGCTCGGTCCGGCTGCCCGCCCGCGCGCTGGACTCCCGTACGGCCTTCCGGCAGGCCTCGCTCTACGGGCTCGGCCGCTCCGGCGCCCTGGTCGTGGGGGCGTCCGACCCGGCGGACGGCTCGCTCGCGGTCACGGTCACCGCCGCCACCACGCGGCCCTTCCGCTTCTGGTTCCCGCTGCCGCCCGGCGCCGCCGAACTGCGGGAGGCGATCGACACCGCCGTCCGCCCCGACGAGTGGTTCGACGACATCCACGGGCTGCCCGCCTGGCGCCGCCACATGGGCCTGCGCCTGGCCGAGGAGGTCCGCCGCGAACTCGACCCCGCAGACCCCGCATACCCCGCATACCCCGCAGATCCCGCAGACCCCGCGGCCCCCGCCGCCGCCACCGGACCGGAGGTCTCCCGATGAGCTACGAGATCGAGATCAACAAGCAGCGGTTCGACGCCGAGCCCCGCTCCGGCCAGTGCCTGCGCACCTACCTGCGCGAGCGCGGCTGGTTCGGCGTGAAGAAGGGCTGCGACCAGGGCGACTGCGGGGCCTGCACCGTCCACGTCGACGGTCAGCCGGTGCACAGCTGCCTCTATCCGGCCGTCCGCGCCGAGGGCCGCTCCGTGACCACCGTCGAGGGCCTCGCGTCACCGGAGGGCGAGCTGCACCCCGCCCAGCAGCAGTTCCTGGACGCCCAGGGCTTCCAGTGCGGATTCTGCACGGCCGGCTTCCTGATGACCACCTCCGCGCTCCAGCAGGAGCGGGGCACCTGCCACGACGACGGCAAGCTCGACGACCTCCCCCGCGCCTTCAAGGGCAACATCTGCCGCTGCACGGGCTACCGCGCCATCGAGGACGCCGTACGCGGGGTGAAGCACACCGAAACCCCCTGCGCGGGCAAGGCCGTGGGCCGCAGCCTCGGCGCCCCCGCCGGCCCCCAGGTGGTGACCGGCACCGCGCGCTACACCTTCGACGTCGAGGTGCCGGGGCTGCTGCACATGAAGCTGCTGCGCTCCCCCCACCCGCACGCCCGGATCGTCTCCATCGACACCTCCGAGGCGCTGGCCGTGCCGGGCGTGCACGCCGTGTTCACCCACCACGACGCCCCCGACCGGCTCTACTCCTCCGCGCGCCACGAGCACCCCACCGAGGACCCGATGGACACCCGCGTCCTGGACGACGTGGTCCGCTTCGTCGGCCAGCGCGTGGCGGCCGTCGTCGCCGACAGCGAGCAGGCGGCCGAGGAGGGCTGCCGCCGGGTGGTCGTCGCGTACGAGGAGCTCCCGTACGTGATCGACCCGGAGGAGGCGATGCTTCCGGGCGCCCCCGTCCTCCACCCCAAGGGCCCCGAGTCGGGGATCTTCCGCGCCGAGAACAACGTGTGCGGCGAGGTGCACAACACGCTCGGGGACATGGAGCGGGGCTATGCGGAGGCGGACGTCGTCTACGAGGAGACCTTCCAGACCCAGCGCGTGCAGCACGCGAGCCTGGAGACGCACGGCAGCGTCGCGTACTTCGAACCCAAGGAGGAGGGCGACGGCGAGCGCATCACCGTCCGCTCCTCCACCCAGGCGCCGTTCCTGACCCGGCGGGCGCTGTGCGCCCTCTACGACCTCGACGAGGACGAGGTCCGCGTCGTCGCGGGCCGCGTGGGCGGCGGGTTCGGTGGCAAGCAGGAGATGCTGACCGAGGACATCGTGGTCCTCGCCGCCCTGAAGCTGCGCCGGCCGGTGAAACTCGAATTCACCCGGGCCGAGCAGTTCTACGGTGCCACCACCCGCCACCCCTTCAAGATCACCGTCAAGATCGGCGCCAAGGCCGACGGCACCCTCACCGCGCTGCGCATCCGCGTCGTCTCCAACACCGGCGCCTACGGCAACCACGGCCCGGCGGTCATGTTCCACAGCGTCGGCGAGTCCTTCGCCGTCTACCGGGCGCCGAACAAGGAGGTGGAGGCGTACGCGGTCTACACCAACGGCGTACCGGCGGGCGCCTTCCGCGGCTACGGCCTGGGCCAGGTGCTCTTCGCCCTCGAATCGGCGATGGACGAGCTCGCGCTCCGGCTCGGCATGGACCCGCTCGTCCTGCGCGAGAAGAACGTCATCGGCCCCGGCGACCACATGGTGACCCCGATCGGCCACGAGGAGGACCTGTTCATCGCCTCGTACGGGTTGAAGCAGTGCATGGACGTCGTGCGCGGGGCCATCGCCGAGGACCGCAGCCACGAGGACGTCCCGGAGGGCTGGCTCACCGGGACGGGCACGGCGGTCGCGATGATCGCGACCGGGCCGCCCGGCGGCCACTTCGCCGACGCCCGGGTCAGCCTGCTGCGCGACGGCACGTACGACATCGCGGTCGGCACGGCGGAGTTCGGCAACGGCACGACGACCGTGCACAAGCAGATCACCGCGGGCGCGCTGAACACCACGGTCGACCGGATCACGGTCCGCCAGTCCGACACCGACGTGGTCCGCCACGACACGGGCGCCTTCGGCTCGGCCGGCACGGTGGTGGCGGGCAAGGCCGTGATGCTGGCGGCCGACTCGCTCGCGGAGCGGCTGAAGTCCTTCGCCGCCCGGCACACGGGCGTGGCCCGGCACCTGTGCAAGCTGGAGGCCGAGGCCTTCGAGTGCGCGGGCCGCACCGTGACCCTGAAGGAGCTGTACGAGGCCGCGCACGACAAGGGCAGGCTCGACGAGATCGCGGCGGACGGCCACTGGGGCGGCTCCCCCCGCTCGGTGGCCTTCAACGCCCAGTGGTTCCGGCTGGCCGTGGACCCGGGCACGGGCGAGATGAAGATCCTGCGCAGCGTGCACGCGGCGGACGCGGGCAAGGTCATGAACCCGATGCAGTGCCGCGGCCAGGTGGAGGGGGGCGTCGCCCAGGCGCTGGGCGCGACCCTCTTCGAGACCGTACGGGTGGACGGGCGCGGCGAGGTCACCACGGCCGCCTTCCGCCGCTACCGGCTCCCGCAGTACGCGGACGTCCCGCGCACCGAGGTGCACTTCATGGAGACCTCGGACGCGATCGGCCCGCTGGGCGCCAAGTCCATGAGCGAGAGCCCCTTCAACCCGGTGGCGCCCGCGTTCGCCAACGCGCTGCGGGACGCGACCGGCGTGCGCTTCACCGAGATGCCGGTGACGCGCGATGTCGTATGGCAGAAGATGCAAGACAGAACCCACGAGTGAGACCACGTCTGCGGGTTGTAACAAGCCCTGAACCTCGCAGATGAGGTTCCATGACAAGTCGTCACGGGCATCAACCGGACATGGCCGAACTGATGCTGCACGGCGCTCTGGACCACCCGGCGAACCTGAGCGTCGCGGACCTGCGCCGCTGGGCGCAGCACCGGGCCGCGGTCACCTTCGACTGCGCGACGGACGGCTCCCGGCGCCACGTGTTCGAGGGACCCCTGTTGCGCGAGGTGGTCGCGGACGCGGGGCCCGCCTTCGACGTCCGCAGACGCAAGGACCGCAGCCGCTTCCTGCTGGCGGTGAGCGGCGGGGACGGGCACCACACCGTCCTGTCCTGGGCGGAGCTCGACGCCGATTTCGGCGATGCGCCGGTGCTGCTGGCCACCCGCCTCGACGGGGAGGACCTCGACGAGGCGGGCAGCCAGCTGGTGGTCCCCTCCGACCGGTGCGGGGCGCGCTACGTCAGCGCGGTCACCCACGTGTGGTTCGGCACGATGACACCGCCGGTCCCGGGGCCGTAGCCCCGTCCTTCGGCCCCGGCCTGCGCCCTCCACGTCGGTGAACATCGCAACCCGGCACGGTGCGCCTTCCGGGAACTCGGCCACGGTCGATCGACTCCTGCGTCGCGGCCCGCCTCTCGCGGCCCGCGTGCGCGCGGGCCAGTCGTTCCCGCGCCATGCGCGCGGTGCGCCGGCCGCGCGGGGAGCGGCCGGGCGGTGGACGCTGGAGGCATGGACAAGGACATCACCCTCCACCTCGCACAGGAACCGGAGGCCGACGCGCTGCTCTCCCGCAGCCCGCTCGCCGCCCTCGTCGGAATGCTGCTCGACCAGCAGGTGCCGATGGAGTGGGCGTTCTCGGGGCCCTGGACCATCGCCCGGCGGCTCGGCTCGGACGACCTCGACGCGCACGCCATCGCCGCGTACGACCCGGACGCCTTCGCGGCCCTCCTCTCCGAGAAGCCCGCCGTCCACCGCTACCCCGGGTCGATGGCCAAGCGGGTCCAGCAGCTCTGCGCGTACCTGGTGGAGCACTACGACGCGGATGCCGGGGCCGTGTGGGCCGACGCGGGGACGGGCGAGGAGCTGCTGCGGCGGCTGCGGGAACTGCCGGGCTTCGGCGAGCAGAAGGCCCAGATCTTCCTGGCGCTGCTGGGCAAGCGGCTCGGGGTGCGCCCGAAGGGCTGGCGGGAGGCGGCCGGCGGGTACGGGCCGCAGGGCGTATACCGCTCGGCGGCGGACATCACGGGCCCGGAGTCGCTGGCGAAGGTGCGCGCCCACAAGCAGGAGATGAAGGCCGCCGCGAAGGCGGCCAAGGCGGAGCGGGCGTAGCGCTCCGAGCGGGCGCCGAGTCCCCCGGTGACCGCCGCCGGGCGGGCCGCGGCGGCCGGCCGGGGCGCTCCGGCCGGGGCGTCCGGCCTCCGCGCGGCGGGCCGCGGCGGGGCGGCCCGCCGGGTGCCCGCTACGCGGAGGGCGCGGCCTGGGGCGGCCGGTGGCGCAGCGCGGAGCCGTAGACCTCGTCCGCGTCGAGGCGCCGCAGCTCCTCCGCGATCAGCTCGGCCCCGCTGCGGATCTTCAGGGCCACCCTGCGGTCGGGGCTGCCCGGCAGGGACAGCGTGGCCAGCGAGCCCCCGGGGCGCTCCACCCGGATCTCCCCGCCCGTGGTCTGGAGCGCGACCCGGGTGATGACCGGCCCCTCGCTCTCCACCCGGGTCACGGGCACGTCGAGCCGGTCCTCCAGCCAGCGGGCCAGCAGTTCGGCGCTCGGGTTGTCGGCCTCGGACTCCACCGTCGCGCCGGTGACCGGCAGCGGCTTCTGGTCCAGGGCGGCGGCCAGCAGGGCCCGCCACGGCGTCAGCCGGGTCCAGGCCAGATCGGTGTCGCCGGGCCGGTACGAGCCGGCCCGCACGTCCAGCTCGCCGACCGGGTCGACCGCGGCCTGGGCGTCGGTGATCCGGCGCTGTGCGAGCGCGCCGAGGGAGTCGCGTCCGGGATCGGCGGGGGCCTCGGCCGGCCACCAGGCCACCGCGGGCGCGTCCGGCAGCAGCAGCGGCAGCACCACCGAACCGGCCTGGCCGGTCAGTTCGCCGTGCAGCCGGAGCATGAGGACCTCGCCGTGACCGGCGTCCGAACCGACCCGCAGCTCGGCGTCCAGCCGGGTCGCGCGGAGCTTGTGCGGCCCCCGGGAGGTGCGCTTGATCACCGCGATGATGCGGCACGGGTGCTCGCGCGAGGCCTCCGAGGCGGCGCGCACGGCGTCGTAGGCGTTCTCCTCGTCGGTGGCGACCACCAGGGTCAGGACCAGCCCCATGGTGGGGCTGCCTATCGCACGACGGGCTTCGAGCAGGGCCCGGTTGATCTTGCTGGCCGTGGTGTCGGTGAGTTCGGTCCGCATGGGCCGAGTCTGTCAGCGCCCGGCCGCGGCCGGACACCCGGTGCGCTCGATTCCCCCTGGAGCCCGCGGCGGCGCGCACCGGGCCCCGCCGGGGCCCGTCACCGTCTGCGGCGGGCCGTTCCGAAGAGCGAGCGCGAGATCTCCCGGCCCAGCTGGGTCCCGACCGACCGGGCCAGCGAGCGGAAGAGCCCGCTGCCCACGACCTGTTCGGCCAGTGAGGGGTCCGGCTTCGGGGCGCCGCGCCCGGCCCCGGCCCTCCCGGCCGCCTCGGCCTGCTTCCCGGCCTCCGCGGCCGCCGCGGCCCGCTCCGCCGCCGCTTCGGCCGCGGCCTGTTCGGCGCTGATCTTCTCGTAGGCGGACTCGCGGTCGACCGGCTCCGCGTAGCGCGGGTAGAGCGGCGAGGACTTCACCGCCCGGTCCAGGGCCGCCGCGTCCACCGGGCCCATCAGCGACCGCGGGGCGCGCAGCCGGGTCGCCGCGACCGGGGTCGGGGCGCCGTCCTCGCTCAGGACGGTGATCACGGCCTCGCCGGTGCCGAGCCCGGTGAGCAGTTCCTCCAGGTCGTAGCCGGACCGGGGGAAGGTCCTGACCGTGGCCTTCAGGGCCTTCGCGTCGTCCGGGGTGAAGGCGCGCAGGGCGTGCTGCACCCGGTTGCCGAGCTGCGCCAGCACGTCCGCCGGCACGTCCTTGGGGGTCTGCGTCACGAAGAACACGCCGACGCCCTTGGACCGGATCAGCCGCACGGTCTGCGTGATCGACTCCAGGAAGGCCTTGGACGCCCCGTTGAAGAGCAGGTGCGCCTCGTCGAAGAAGAAGACGAGCTTGGGCCGCTCCAGGTCGCCGACCTCCGGCAGGTCCGCGTACAGGTCGGCGAGCAGCCACATCAGGAAGGTGGAGAACAGCTGCGGCCTGTCCTGGACGGCGGGCAGTTCCAGTACGGAGACCAGCCCGCGCCCGTCGGCGGCCGTCCGCAGGAACTCGGCCGTGTCGAACTCGGGCTCGCCGAAGAACTCCGAGGCGCCCTGCTGTTCGAAGGCGGTGAGCGCGCGCAGGATCACCCCGGCGGTCACCGTCGACAGGCCGCCGATCCCCTTGAGCTCCGGTTTGCCCTGGTCGGAGACGAGGAAGGCGGTGACCGCGCGCAGGTCCTTGAGGTCGACGAGCTCCAGGCCCTTGGCGTCGGCGTAGTGGAAGATCAGGCCGAGCGACTGCTCCTGCGTCTGGTTGAGCCGGAGCACCTTGGACATCAGCACCGGGCCGAAGGCGGTCACCGTGGCGCGCACCGGAATGCCGGTGCCGAGGCCGCCGAGCGAGTAGAACTCGCTCGGGTACCCGGTCGGCTCCCACTCCTGGGCGACGTCGGCCGCGCGCCGTGCGACCCGGTCGCCGGGGACGCCCGGCGCACAGATCCCGGAGACGTCGCCCTTGATGTCGGCGAGGAAGACGGGGACGCCCTGGGCGGAGAGCTGCTCGGCGACGAGCTGGAGTGTCTTGGTCTTGCCGGTGCCGGTGGCGCCCGCGACCAGCCCGTGCCGGTTGAGCATCGACAGCGGGATGCGGATCTGGTGCTGCGGCAGGCAGGCGCCGTCCCAGAGCAGGGCCCCGAGGTCGAGCGCGGGCCCGGCGAAGGCGTACCCGGCGGCGATCTCCGCGGCCGGACCGGTCCCGGCGCCGGGCGCGGCCGCGGCGGGCTCCGCGGGCACGGGAGGCCGGGCGGGCGCGGCCGCGCCCCGAGGGCCCGCGGCGTCTGGGTCGGTGCTCTCGCTCATGCATCACTCCCGAATTGGCGCTGCTTGCCACTTTTGCACCCCTGGCACGAGGCTGCGCCCGCAGGCACCGGCCCGGTAGGCTTTCCGTGTGATCTTCAAGCGCATCGGTAACGGAAAGCCGTATCCCGACCACGGCCGGGAAAGCACCCGGCAGTGGGCGGATGTCGCGCCGCGCCCGGTCCGGCTCGACCAGCTGGTGACGACCAAGGGGCAGTTGGACCTGGAGACGCTGCTCGCCGAGGACTCCACCTTCTACGGGGACCTGTTCGCGCACGTCGTGAAGTGGCGGGGCGACCTCTACCTGGAGGACGGTCTGCACCGCGCCGTGCGCGCGGCCCTGCAGCAGCGGCAGGTGCTGCACGCCCGCGTCCTCGAAATGGACTGACGCCTCCCCGCGACGGCCCGACGCCGTGCCCGCGCCGCCGGCGCCCGGGCTCAGCTGCGGCTTCTCCCGGATTGCGCCTTTCGGGTCGCCCTTGACGTATCAGCACATCATCGAGTGGGCATCCCCGCGCAGCGGCACTACGCTGCGCCCATGAGCATGCTCACTCCCCCCGGCATGGGCGGAAAGTACCGCGTCACGGGCACGGCTTACCCCCGCATGAGCCGTAAGCGGAGCCTCCGCAGGATCGTCCTCTCCGTACTCGGCGCGGCCCTCGCCCTCGCCGTGATCAGCTACGGGGCACTGCAGCTCATCGGCGTGTTCCGGGGTGACGGCCCCGACCGGAACATCGCCGCGGGCGCCAAGGACTGTCCGACCGCGAGCGCGAAGGCCGCCGTGAAGGGCGCACCCGCCGCCGCCACCGCACCCGCGAAACCGGCCGTGGTGCTGCCCAAGCCCGGTGACATCACCGTCAACGTCTACAACGCGACCCCGCGCGCCGGGCTCGCCAAGGCCGTCGGCGACGAACTGAAGAAACGCGGGTTCCTCATCGGCAAGGTCGGCAACGCCCCGGCCGACTTCGACAAGAAGGTGCCCGGCACCGGCACACTGGTCGGCTCCGCGGCCACGGACAAGGCCGCGTACTCCGTCCTCGGCACCCAGCTGGCCGGCACCACCCAGCAGACCGACACCCGCGAGGGCGCCGACATCGACCTGATCCTCGGCACCGCCTTCACCCAGCTGAGCACGCCGGCCGACGCCGACAAGGCACTGGCCCTGCTGGCCGACCCGGCGCCCGCTTCCGCGAAGAACTGCTGAACGGCTCCGGCGGCGGCCGGGCGGCACGACCGGAGCGCCGGTCCCGGACCTCCGGGACCGGCGCTCCGGCGTACGCGGCCCCCTACGCGGACCGGGGGCCGCGCACGGGCGGTGCGCCCTACTCGGCCGAGCCGTACATCCGGTCGCCCGCGTCGCCCAGCCCCGGCACGATGTAGCCCTGCTCGTTGAGCCGCTCGTCCACCGCGGCCGTCACCACCGTCACCGGCGTGCCCGCCAGCTCGCGCTCCATGATCTCGACGCCCTCCGGGGCCGCCAGCAGCACCACGGCCGTCACGTCGTCGGCCCCGCGCTTGATCAGCTCCCGGATCGCCGCGACGAGCGTGCCGCCGGTCGCCAGCATCGGGTCGACCACGTAGACCTGCCGGCCCGAGAGGTCCTCGGGCATGCGGGTCGCGTACGTGGAGGCCTCCAGGGTCTCCTCGTTGCGGACCATGCCCAGGAAGCCCACCTCGGCGGTCGGCAGCAGCCGCACCATGCCGTCGAGCATGCCCAGCCCGGCGCGCAGGATCGGCACCACCAGCGGCCGCGGGTGGGAGAGCTTCACCCCGGTCGTGGGGCCGACCGGGGTCTCGATGTCGGCCTGCTCGGTGCGCACGTCCCGGGTGGCCTCGTACGCGAGCAGGGTCACCAGCTCGTCGGCGAGGCGGCGGAAGGTGGGGGAGTCGGTGCGCTTGTCGCGCAGGGTGGTCAGTTTGTGCGCCACCAAGGGGTGGTCGACGACCTGCAAACGCACAACATCCTCCAAAACTCAGCTTCAGGGTTTCGACCTGCGACCTGCAAAAACGGCCGCAAGACGCGACCCGCACCCAAAAGGCTACGCGGTGGCGGACCCGCATCGCGTCCCCCCGGCGCGGACGCACCGGCCCGGCCCCGTCCGCGACCCGGGGCGCGAACCGGGAGGCGACCCGGAGATGCGGGGCGCCCGGATGCCCAGCACGCTGGACTGATGAGCAACGCACCGGTGATCGCGGCCGTCGACGGTTCCGAGCACAGCCTCCGCGCCCTGGAGTGGGCCCGGGCGGCGGCCCTGCGCCGCGGGACCGGGCTGCTCGTCGCCCATGTACTGCCCGACCACGCCCAGTTGTACGCCGGCCGCCGCTCCGCGCTGCACGACCCCCGGCAGCCGGAGGAGTTCGCCGACCCGGTGGGCGACCGGATCCGGGCCCTGCTCGACACGGCTCCCGACCGGCCCGGACCCATCCGGTACGAGCCGCTGGAGGGCTCCGTGCCCGAGGCGCTGCGGGTCATCGGGGCCGAGGGCCTGATGCTGGTGATGGGCTCGCGGGGCCGCGGCGGCTTCGCCAGCCTGCTGCTGGGCTCCAACAGCCGCGCCGTGGCCACCACCGCCCCCTGCCCCGTGGTGGTCGTCCCGCACGCGGAGCGCGGCGCCGGCGCCGCGCCGGACGCCTCGACCGGGCGGGTGGTGCTCGGGCTGCACGCCGCCGAGACCCCCGCCGACGTGCTCGACTTCGCGTTCGCGGAGGCCGCCGCCCGGGGGACCACCGTCCAGGTGGTCTCCGCGTACGTCGTCCCGCCCGCGCCGACCATGGTGGTGGACAGCCCGTTCGCGGTGATCCCGCCCGAGGGGCTGCCGGACGACGGGGACGCCGTGCCGGCCGAGCGGGAGATGCTGCGCTCCCAGACCGAGCGCCTGGCCCCCTTCCGCACCCGCTACCCGGACGTACCGGTCGAGCAGGCCGCCGTACCGGGGGACGCCGCGGGCCGCCTGGTGGACGCCTCCCGGTCCGCGGCGCTGGTCGTGGTCGGACGGCACCACCCGCGGCGCACCGCCCTGTCGATGATGATCGGCTCGGTCGCCACGGCCGTGCTCCAGCACGCCCACGGCCCGGTGGCGGTCGTCCCCACCCTGTCGGACGACGGCTGACCCGCCGCTGACCCGCCGCCGGCCGCCACCGGCCTGACCTGCGCCGGGGGTGGCATCAAACGGGCCGGCCGGGGGAAGGTGGCCCTGGGGGGTCTGCTTCGCGCCGGCGAAGGAGGACGACCGGATCAGCCCGGGGTGGTGGCCGATGCCCGACACTCAGCCGAGCGACGAGAGCGACGCGGACGAAACGCCGGAGAGCGCGGCGCAGCGCAGGGCGCGCCGCGCGCAGTTCCTGCGGGACCTGAACGAGGCGCGCGAACTGCGCGACCGCGTCCAGCCCCGGCGCGCCCGCGCCGCCCGTATGCGCCAGCAGATGCGCATGCGCACATTCCGCTGGTGAACCGGGGCCCGTGCCCGCCGCCGGAGCCTGCCCCCGGGCCCCGCCGGCACGCTCCGGCGCCGCCGACACGGCCGGGCCACGCCGGGCGGCGGGTTCGTCGCGGCCGGGTCCGCCGGAGCCCCCGGAACCCTGCGACGCGCCCGCCCCAGGGCCCTCGTACGCGTCGTCCGCCGGACGGCGCGGCACGACGCAAGCGCGGAAGACCTCTCGCAATGCCGCTGTTTCTGCCACGATGCCGATTGGGCGGGGCACGGACCCACGCGCACCACGGGCCGTCCACCCCATCCTCCGGCCGGGGGGACCTCCAACCGGCACGCCTAAGACCAGTGGGAGAGTCACGGTGTACTTCGCCGCACTGCTCGCGCGCACCGAAGACGGGTGGGAAGCGAGCGACATGGAACTCGACGACGTCGAGTCCCTCAGTGATCTGATCGATCTCGCCCGTTCCGCCGCTGTCGACGACGACACGGTGGTCGCCCTCATCGAGGAGGAGGACGCCTGGTTCGGCGTCGTCCGCGTGGACGGCGAGGAGGACCCGCGGTACTTCGTATCGAACGCCGCCGCGGCCGCCCGCAGCTCCTACGGCTCGATGCTGACCAAAGAGCTGCTGGGCAGCGACGAGGAGGACGACGAACTCGACGAACTCGACCTGGACGGCACCGAGGACGGTGAGGAGGAGCCGCTCACCGCGTTCGCGGACGACGGGGACGACGAGGACGGGCCGGACGGCACCGGCCCGGAGCCGGTCACGGCCGGTCCGCTCGGCGACCCTCGGCTCCTGGACGACCTCGGGGTGACCCACAAGCAGCTGATGGCCCTGGACGGGGACGCCCTCTCGGAGATCGCCGACTCGCTCGGCGCCACCGAGGTCCTGGAGGCCGTCCGCTAGTGACCCACCCGCACCACGCACACCACGAGCACGGCCCCGATCCCGTACGGGACCCGTGGCGGGACTCCATGCGCCTGGCGCTCTCGGAGGCCGCCCGGGCGGTGCCGGCCGGCGACGTGCCGGTCGGCGCCGTCGTGCTCGGCCCGGACGGCGGACTCCTCGCCACCGGGTACAACGAGCGCGAGGCGACCGGCGACCCCACCGCGCACGCGGAGGTGGTGGCCCTGCGCCGGGCGGCGGCCGCGGTCGGGCAGTGGCGGCTTCCGGGCTGCACCCTGGTGGTGACCCTGGAGCCGTGCGTGATGTGCGCGGGCGCGCTCGTGCAGTCGCGCGTGGCGCGGGTGGTCTACGGCGCCGAGGACGAGAAGGCGGGCGCGGCCGGGTCCCTTTGGGACCTCGTACGGGACCGCAGGCTCAACCACCGGCCCGAAGTGGTCGGCGGAGTCCTCGCCGGGGAATGTGCGCAGCAGCTGACGGACTTCTTCCGGAACCGGTGACGGGGACGGATTTCATCGCACGGGTCACCTTGGGCTAAGCTCTCTCTCGGTAGCGTGTCCGAGCGGCCGAAGGAGCACGCCTCGAAAGCGTGTGATGGTGCAAGCTATCCGTGGGTTCAAATCCCACCGCTACCGCTCAGGAACCGAGAGCCCCGCCCCGCAAGGGTCGGGGCTCTCGGCGTTCTCCGCTCGGGGTGTGCTCCGGGGCCTGTCCGGAGGACAGCCGCGTGACCGGCCGCCCCCTCGGCCGTTGTCACGGCATGACCAAGACCCAGCGCATCCTCGCCGCCATCGCCCTCGCGGGGGCCGCCGCGGGCCTCGCCGCACCCGCCGCCTCGGCCGCCCCCGTCGCCCCGCTCACCCTGCCGGACCTGCCGGCCGCCGCTCCGGGCATGCCGGCCGGGGCCCAGCCCACGTCCGTCCAGGAGATCGGCTCGAAGCTCAGCAAGGGCGCCAACGAGCTCAACGCGCTGATGGAGCTCCCGAACCAGCTGGCGCCCGTCATCGCCCCGGTCCAGCCCGTCGTCGATCTGGCCGGGGGCCTGGAGTAGCACCCCGCCCACGCGAAGAAGGCCCCGGCCTGAGCCGGGACCTTCAACACGTGGGACGGGGGAAGTGGCATCGGGGGGACAAGCCACTCCCCCCGAAGAGGACGGAACCTGCCAGTCCGGGCCGCAGTCAGGGGGGAAGCTTGCGGCTCGGACCCCGCAGTGAGGTCCTGTCCCTCACCCACCGGTTTCCTGCCAGAACCGGTGGGCTCACCACCCATCCTGCGCCCGCCGCGGCCGCTCCCGCGGCGGCAAAGGGCCCGGACCGCCGGGTCATTGGTCCTTAAAGGCCTGGTGAGTGTCCAAACCCGAACGGTTAGACTCACCCGACTCAGCAGGACCGGTTGGGGAGGCCGACACCGCTCATGGACACCAGGAAACTCATCACGGGCGTCCTCGCCGTGTTCGTCCTCTTCGTGATCATCACCCAGCCCACGCGGGCCGCCGAGATGGTCGGAATAGGCTTCCAGGGCATATCGGATGCCGCCTCCGGGATCGGCCGGTTCATGACCGAACTGGTGCGCTGAACCCGTACGCCGAAGCGGTTCCCGGACGTCCCGGCCCCCCACTCCGACGGGTGGGGGGCTTCTTCACATACCCCCACTTGGCCAGATTGCCCCGATATGCCCAACTTGCCCACAACACGGCTATATACGGTGCTTGAACACAGTGCACATGTGTTGTGATGCTATGACCGCTTTTGACGGATGAGTGGACCGAAGACGACCGAAGGGGTGGCGTGACCGTGCCGGCCAGTACTGCGCCTCAGGTTCCACCCCAACAGGATCCCCCCCAGCTCGCCCCGCAGCCGTCCTCCCACCAGCCCGCGCCGTCACCTCCCCCTTCGGCCCCGCACCCGGCCCCGCCCACGGCCGGGCACCCGCCCTCCCCGGAATCCCAGGTGCCGCCGCAACAGGAGCCGGCCCGGGAAACCCAGGGCGCACCGCAGGAGCAGACGGCGGCGACGGCCCCGCCCGTCCCGCCGCGACCGCCGAGCCGGGGCGCCGACACCCGGGCCCTCACGCAGGTGCTCTTCGGGCAGCTGAAGGACCTGGAGCCGGGGAGCCGGGAGCACACCCGGGTGCGCGCGGCCCTCATCGAGGCCAACCTGCCGCTGGTCCGGTACGCCGCCGCCCGCTTCCGCAGCCGCAACGAGCCGATGGAGGACGTGGTCCAGGTCGGCACCATCGGCCTGATCAACGCCATCGACCGCTTCGACCCGGAACGCGGCGTGCAGTTCCCGACCTTCGCCATGCCCACCGTCGTGGGCGAGATCAAACGGTACTTCCGGGACAACGTCCGCACCGTCCACGTCCCGCGCCGCCTCCACGAGCTGTGGGTGCAGGTGAACGCGGCCACCGAGGACCTCACCACCCTGCACGGCCGCACCCCCACCACCCACGAGATCGCCGAGCGGCTGCGCATCACCGAGGACGAGGTGCTGTCCTGCATCGAGGCCGGCCGCAGCTACCACGCCACCTCGCTGGAGGCCGCCCAGGAGGGCGACGGCATGCCCGGACTGCTGGACCGCCTCGGCTACGAGGACCCCGAGCTGGCCGGGGTCGAACACCGCGACCTCGTGCGCCACCTCCTCGTCCAGCTGCCCGAACGCGAGCAGCGCATCCTGCTCCTGCGGTACTACAACAACCTGACGCAGTCGCAGATCAGCGTGGAGCTGGGCGTCTCCCAGATGCACGTGTCCCGGCTGCTCGCCCGGAGCTTCGCGCGGCTGAGATCCGCAAACAGGATCGAGGCGTAACCGGAACGAGTGGAGATCATTCACATGTTTCCCGACAGAACGGGATGATCCACTTCTGACCCCGTCTGTCACTGGAGACATATGTCGACTTGGCGCTACAGCGTGTTGCCGACATGTGACATTCTGCTTGAACCGCGTTTGCCGCAGCCCCGCCTCCGGTATTCAGGTGGAGGCTGCGTTCCTCCGACGGGCGCGCCGCACGCGACCGTCCGCGACCTCAAGGGGGTGGCATGTCCGTAGACCAGGGCAGCTCCAAGGTGCTCACGCTCGTCAAGAGCCCGGCACCGGCTGTGTCCGACCGCTCGGAAGCCATCGACACCCGCACCCTGTCCCGCAGCCTCTTCCAGCGGCTCGCCGCCCTGGACGCGGACAGCCCCGACCGGGTGTACGTGCGCGACACCCTGATCGAGCTGAACCTGCCCCTCGTGCGCTACGCGGCGGCCCGCTTCCGCAGCCGCAACGAGCCGATGGAGGACATCGTCCAGGTCGGCACCATCGGCCTGATCAAGGCGATCGACCGGTTCGACTGCGAACGCGGCGTCGAGTTCCCGACGTTCGCCATGCCCACCGTCGTGGGCGAGATCAAACGATTCTTTAGGGACACCTCCTGGTCCGTCCGCGTCCCGCGCCGGCTCCAGGAACTGCGCCTCGCGCTCACGAAGGCCAGCGACGAGCTCGCCCAGAAGCTCGACCGCTCGCCGACCGTGCCGGAGCTCGCCGCCGTGCTCGGGGTCTCGGAGGAGGACGTCGTCGACGGCCTGGCCGTGGGCAACGCCTACACGGCCTCCTCGCTCGACTCGCCCTCCCCCGAGGACGAGGGCGGCGAGGGCTCGCTCGCGGACCGGCTCGGCTACGAGGACACCGCGCTCGAAGGCGTCGAGTACCGCGAATCGCTGAAGCCACTGCTGGCCAAACTCCCGCCCAGGGAACGGCAGATCATCATGCTGCGGTTCTTCGCCAACATGACGCAGTCGCAGATCGGCGAGGAGGTCGGCATCTCCCAGATGCACGTCTCCCGGCTGCTCACCCGCACCCTCGCGCAACTGCGCGTCGGCCTGATCGGCGAATAACCCGGGCAGCGGGGCAGCCGGGCTCCCGGAGCCGTCGGTCCTCGGTTTCGGGGTCCTCGGGGTTCTCGGGGTCCTCGGGGTCCTCGGGGTCCTCGGGGTTCTCAATTGACGGTGCGTCAGTGACACTGGCGCGATGCGAACGGGACCCCGCGCCGCCGCGCTGCTCGCCCTGTGCACCGCGGCCGTCGCCGCCGCCGGACTCACCGGCTGCGGCGGTCCGCCGCGGGACGGCTACGTGGCCGTGGGCGCCGCCGCCCCGGGTCCCGAACGGGGCACGGGCCGGAACGTACCGCCCGGGGGGCCGGTGGAGTTCCAGCGGCTCGGCGGCCCGGACCCGGCCGCCGGACCCTCCGCGTCGGCGCGCCCGGCGGGGGCCGGGCCGCCGGACGGCTCCGCCCCGGGCCCCGCACCCGGCGGCGACTCCGCGCGCCCCGGCGCCGGCGCCCCGTCCAACACCTCCGCCCGGCCGGGTGCGGCCGGCGGTTCCGGCACCCCGGGCGGCCCGCCGAGCACCGGCACGGGCGGTTCGGGAACGGGCGGTTCGGGAACGGGGGGCGGTTCGGGCACCGGCGGCTCCGGCGGTCCGGGGCCGGGCACCACGCCGAACGCCCCGCCGCCACCGCCGGCCACCCCGGCCCGGCTGACGTTGTCGCCGCCGGCCAGGGCGGCCGCGGCCGACCGCTGGTGCGAGCGCGTCACCGTCACCTTCACCAACACCGGTACCACCGCGGCCCGCTCCGGCACGGTGCGCTTCGCGACGCACGTCATCGGCGCCCTCGGGGTCGACTGGGCCACCCTCACCACCAGCCGGCCGCTGCCCGCGCCCATCGCGGGCGGGACGTCGAAGACGCGGGCCTACACGGTGTGCCTGGAGCCCTGGCGGGTCCCGCTGGGCATGCACGTGGAGACCCGCGAGGCCACGGCCACCTGGAACTGAGCCGCGCCCCGCCGGGGGAGGCGTCACCGCCGGGCGGGGAGCCCGGACCGGGTCAGCGCAGGACGACCCAGAGGACGGCGCCCAGGGCGACGACCACCCCGACGGCCACCCCGATCCACAGTCCCTTCTTCGAGTCGGACTGCTGCGCCGCGCGGCGCTGTTGGCGGGCTCCGGGGCCCGCCTGACGGGCCGGTGCGGCCTCGTCGACGAACGCCCGGAACATCTGAGTGCTGCCCGCGGGGTCGTAGTTGCCCTCGGGGCCCTGTGAGTTGTGGTTCGCAGCCATGGAGCGGACCCTAGCCGGTTTTCCGATTCCTTTACCGCCCCGGCCTCCGATTCATTTGCCTGTAGCAACCATCCTCTTCTATGGTTGCCCTAAGCAACAAGATGGGAGGGGGCAGCAGGTGACCACGTCCGCCGCTGCGAACAGCACCACCCGGTACGCGGAACTGGCGCGCCAGCTCACCGGGATCGGCGCGGTCAAGCGCGATCTGGCCCGCATCCTGCCCCCGGACTGCCCGCCCGGCGCCGCCGCCGTCCTCACCGTGCTCGACCGGCACGGCGAGATGCGGCTGAGCCGGCTGACCGAGCTCATGGCCATCGACATCTCCGTGACCAGCCGGCACGTCGCCCACGTCGCCGACCGCGGCTGGATCGAGCGCGAGAGGGACCCCGGCGACGCGCGCTGCCGCATCCTGCGGCTCACCCCCGCCGGACGGACCCTCCTCGCCGAGCTCGGCGCGCGGTACACGGCCGCGCTGGAACGCGCACTGGCCGGCTGGTCCGCCCAGGACATCGACGTACTCAACACCCTGCTGGCCCGACTCCGTTCGAGCTTCTAGAACAGAAGGAAACACATGGCTACGACCACACCCCCCGGTGTGCGGGGAGGCGGCGGCCAGTCGGAGACGACGTCCGACGGCGCGTCCATGACCCACCCGCAGATCATGAAGGCCCTGTCCGGGCTGATGCTCGGCATGTTCGTGGCGATCCTGTCCTCCACGATCGTCTCCAACGCCCTGCCCCAGATCATCAGCGACCTCGGCGGCACCCAGTCCTCGTACACCTGGGTGGTCACCGCGGCCCTGCTGTCGATGACGGCCGCCACCCCGCTGTGGGGCAAGCTCTCCGACCTCTTCAGCAAGAAGCTGCTGGTCCAGATATCGCTCGTGATCTACGTCCTCGGCTCCGTGGTCGCGGGCCTGTCCCAGAACACCGGCACGCTCATCGCCTGCCGCGTGGTCCAGGGCATCGGCGTCGGCGGCCTGTCCGCCCTCGCGCAGATCGTGATGGCCGCGATGATCTCCCCGCGCGAGCGCGGCCGTTACAGCGGCTACCTCGGCGCCGTCTTCGCCGTCGCCACCGTCGGCGGCCCGCTGCTCGGCGGCGTCATCACCGACACCGACTGGCTCGGCTGGCGCTGGTGCTTCTACGTCGGCGTGCCCTTCGCGGTCATCGCTCTGATCGTGCTCCAGAAGACCCTGAAGCTCCCGGTGGTCCGGCGCGACGTCAAGGTCGACTGGCTGGGCGCCTTCCTCATCAGCGGCGCCGTCTCGCTGCTGCTCATCTGGGTGACCCAGGCAGGGGACTCCTACGCGTGGGTGTCCTGGCAGACCTGGGCCATGACCGGTGGCTCCGTCGCACTGGGCCTGCTCTTCGTCCTCGTCGAGTCCCGGGCGAGCGACCCGATCATCCCGCTGCGCCTGTTCCGCAACAAGACCATCTCCCTCGCCTCGGCCGCCTCGCTGTTCGTCGGCATCGCGATGTTCTCCGGGACCGTCTTCTTCAGCCAGTACTTCCAGCTGGCGCGCGGCGAGTCCCCCACGATGTCCGGGGTCCTGACGATCCCGATGATCGGCGGCCTCTTCGTCTCCTCCACCGTCTCCGGCCAGGTCATCACCAAGACCGGCCGGTGGAAGGCCTGGCTCGTCGCCGGCGGCGTGCTCCTGACGGCCGGACTCGGCCTGCTCGGCACCCTGCGGTACGACACCCCGTACTGGCACATCGCGCTCTACATGGCGCTGACCGGCCTGGGTCTCGGCATGATGATGCAGAACCTGGTCCTCGCCACCCAGAACCAGGTCGCCCCCGAGGACCTCGGCGCGGCCAGCTCGGTCGTCACCTTCTTCCGCTCGCTCGGCGGCGCCGTGGGCGTCTCCGCACTCGGCGCGGTCATGGCCGGCCGGGTGACCCACTACGTCCAGGACGGGCTGACCGCCCTGGGCCCGCAGGCCGCGGCCCTGGGCCACGGCGGCACCGCCGGGGGCGGCATCCCCGACCTCGCCAAGCTGCCCGCGCCGTTCCGCGAGGTCGTCGAGTCCGCGTACGGACACGGCGTCGGCGACGTCTTCCTGTACGCCGCCCCGTTCGCGCTCCTCGGACTGGTGCTGGTGGTGTTCATCAAGGAGGTCGCACTGAAGTCGAAGCCGGCCGCCGACGCCCCCGCGGCGAGCTCGCTGCCCGCCGCCGCGACCGGGGCCCCGGAGCCCGCGGAGGCCAAGGCCTGAGCAGGAAAGGCAGGTCGGCCGGCCCGTAGGCCCGGCGACGCGGCACCGGGCCACCGCCCGGACCCGGACTCCCGGGTTCAGGCGGTGGCCTTCGCCTCGATGCCGGCGATCAGGACGTCGAGGGCGAGGCAGAAGTCCTCCTCGGGTGCCCGCCGCACCGCGCCCCCGCAGCCGTGCAGGAACTGCGAGACGGCCAGGTGCGCACCGGTGCGCGCGGTGTCCGTCAGGCCCGTCGCGTCCAGCAGCCGTCGGAGGGCGGCGTCGAAGGCCCGGGCGTGCGGGCCGATGTTGGGATAGGCGGCGGTGAGCGGGGCCACCCACGGATGGTCCACGAGCACCCGCCGGTAGCCGCGGGCGAGCGCCCGCAGCCGGACCGGCCAGTCGGCGTCCGGACCGGTGCGCGCCGGTCCGGTGCCCGGGGGGCCGGGTCGCGGGGCGAGTTCGCCCAGGGCGCTGTCCAGGGCGAGTTCGAGCAGGTCGTGCCTGGTGTCCACGTACCGGTACAGGGACATCGCGGTGACCCCGAGTCCGGCGGCGAGCCGCCGCATCGAGAACCGGGCCAGCCCTTCCGCGTCGAGCAGCCGTACGGTGGCCGCGGTGATCCGCTCGCGGTCCAGGCCGGAGGGCGCCTCGCCGCGGCGTCGGGCGGGGGCGGCGGGCCCGGCGGCCAGCCACACGCTGCTGCGGATCGCACCGGAATCGGCCGCGGTCACCATGGAGGCACCCTCCTCACGCCAGGGGGACCGGTCCCAAATGCCCGGTCCGCCCTCTTGATGCTAGGGGGTGCCCGCAACGGCGCGTCCGGGCACGCAGAACCCCGCCGGACCCGGTGACGTGCTCCCGGGTCTGGCGGGGCTGAGGTGGGGACGGGGCGGGGATCGGAACGTGACCCGGGGTCAGGGCGTGGCGGAGACCGGCGCCGTCAGGTCGTAGAAGGTGGCCCCGCCGACCATGGTCGCCTTGAACGTGGCCTCGACCCAGGTCGCGATGGCCGTACCGGTGGCGCCGGAGGGCCCGCCGCGTCCGCCGGCGGCCGCACCGGCCCCCGCACCCGTCTCGGCGCCGGTCGCGGAGCCGCCCTGCGCGATGAACCAGTGGATCTTCCCCGCCTTCACGTACGCCCGGAACTTCTCCAGGGTCGGCGACGGGTCGCTGCCGTTGAAGCCGCCGATCGCCATCACCGGCTCGCCCGAAGCCAGTTGGTAGCCGGCCGCGTTCTGCGACCCGATGGCGGCCGCCGCCCACGTGTACGAACCCGCGCCGGTGCGCAGGGCCGCCGCGGCCTCCGCCGTGACCCTGGTACCGCCCAGCAGCCCGCCCGGACCGCCCTGACCGCCGGCGCCCCGTGCGAACCCGGCCCCCGCGGGCCCGCCCTGCGTACCCGCGCCGCCCGGACCGCCCTGCATGCCGCCCTGGGCGCCCGGGGCCGGCCGGCCCGGACCGCCCGGACCGCCCTGCGGGGCGCCGCCGGCCGGGGGGGCGCCGCCGAGACCGCCCCGCGCCCGCTCCCCTCCGGGGGCGAACCGCATCCCGCCCGGACCGCCCCGGCCGCCCGCCACCGCCGGTCCGGCGGTCACGATGGAACCGGTGTGCGCGCTCGCCACGGTCGTCATGCAGTACGCGAGCGGCCCGGCCAGCGCCGCCGCCACCCCCAGCAGCGCCACCGCCCGCCGGAGCGGCCGGCCCGCCCGTGCGGCGAACGGCAGCGCGGCCGCCGCGAGGAGCCCGGCCGCCAGCACCGTCCAGCGCAGCCACGGCAGGTAGCCGGTGGCCCGGCCGAGCAGGACGTACGACCAGACCGCCGTCAGGGCCACCACCCCGGACAGGGTGAGCGACGCGGTCCGGCTGCCGCGCTCCTCCCACAGGACGGCGGTGCCCATGCCGATCAGCGCGGCGACGAAGGGTGCCAGGGCGACCGTGTAGTACTCGTGGAAGATGCCCTGCATGGAGCTGAAGACCAGCGCGGTGATCAGGAGCGAGCCGCCCCAGGCGAGGAACGCCGCCCGGGCCATGCCCTCCAGCGAGTCGGCGGCCCGCCGGGCCCGCCAGGTCACCACGAGGCCCGCCACGAGCAGGACCAGGGCCGCGGGGAGCAGCCAGGAGATCTGGCCGCCGATGGCCCCGGAGAACAGCCGGTCGACGCCCGTCTCCCCCCAGCCTCCCCCGCCGCCCCCGGCCCGACCGCCGCCGCCCACGCTGCCGGTCTCGTCGCCGTTGATCCGGCCCAGCCCGTTGTAGCCGAGGGTCAGTTCCAGGAAGGAGTTGGTCTGCGAGCCGCCGATGTACGGGCGCGAGCCGGCCGGCCACAGCTCCACGACCGCCACCCACCAGCCCCCGGCCAGCACCATGGCGGCCCCGGCGGCCAGCAGCTGGCCCAGCCGCCTGCGCAGCCGGGTCGGCGCGCAGAGCGCGTACAGCAGGGCGAGCGGCGGCAGGATCACGAAGGCCTGGAGGGTCTTGGTGAGGAAGCCGAGGCCGACCGCGACGCCGGCCCACACCAGCCAGCGGGTGTGCGCCCCGTCGAGGGCCCGCAGGACGCAGTACACGGTGACGGTCATCAGCAGGGTCAGCAGCGCGTCGGGGTTGTTGAAGCGGAACATCAGCGCCGCGACGGGGGTGAGCGCGAACGCGGCGCCGCTCAGCAGTGCGGCCCCCGGGCCGAACTGGCGGCGGACGGCGGCGTACAGCACCCCGGTGGTCGCGACGCCCATCAGGGCCTGCGGGACGAGGACCTGCCAGGACCCGAGGCCGAACAGCCGGACCGACAGCATCATCGGCCACAGGGCGGCCGGGGGCTTGTCGACGGTGATCGAGTTGCCGGCGTCGGAGGAGCCGAAGAAGAAGGCCTTCCAGCTCTCGCTGCCCGCCTGGACGGCCGCGGAGTAGAAGGAGTTGGCGTACCCGGAGGCCCCGAGGTCCCACAGCAGCAGGACGGCGGTGGCGATCAGCAGCCCGGCGAGGGCGGGCCGCTCCCAGCGGGGCCGCCCCGGGGCCCCCGCGGCGGTGGTCGTGGCCCCGGCTCCGGCGGAACCGGGGGACCCGGTCGCACCGGAGGCGTCGGGCGGGAGGAGCGGGAATGCGGCCGTGGTCATCGGCTGTCCTTGGACGTAGGGAACGCGGGCACGCGCCGCTCGGGGAAGACCCAGGCGCGGAAGAGCAGGAACCGCAGCACGGTGGCGGCGAGGTTGGCGGTGATCAGGACGGCGAGCTCGGTGCTGTGCGCGGGCCGGGCCGTCGCCGCGCCGAGGGCGGCCAGGGAGCCGCTGGTCAGGGCCAGTCCGATGGCGAACACGACCAGCCCCTGGGCCTGATGGCGCACGGCCCGGTCCCGGCCGCGCACCCGGAAGGTGAACCGGCGGTTCGCGGCGGTGTTGGCGACGGCGGAGAGCAGCAGGGCGGCGCCGTTGGCGGTCTGCGGCCCGGTGCCGGACCGGAAGGCGGAGTAGAGCAGCAGGTAGACCAGCGTGGACAGGGCGCCGACGGCGCAGAAGCCGAGCAGCTGGCGGGCCAGCCCGCCGTCCACGCCCCCGGACCCGTCGGCCCCGTGCAGGGCGGTGCGGTCGCGCGGATCGTCCCCGAAGGGGCGGGCGAGCCGGTCCAGCGGGAGCGCGCCGACGGCCAGTGCGCGGCCCACCCGCCAGACGCCCTTGAGGTCCTCGGCCGCGGTGCGGACGATGTGGACGGTGGAGTCGGGGTCGTCGACCCAGTCCACCGGCACCTCGTGGATGCGCAGCCCGGCCCGCTCGGCGAGCACCAGCAGTTCGGTGTCGAAGAACCAGCCCGAGTCCTCCACCAGCGGCAGCAGCCGTTCGGCGACGTCCCGGCGGACAGCCTTGAACCCGCACTGCGCGTCGCTGAAGCGGGCGGCGAGGGAGGAGCGCAGGAGCAGGTTGTAGGCGCGGGAGACGAACTCGCGCTTCGCCCCGCGCACCACCCGGGAGGAACGGGCGAGGCGGGTGCCGATGGCGAGGTCGGAGTGGCCGGAGATCAGCGGCGCCACCAGCGGCAGCAGGGCGTTGAGGTCGGTGGAGAGGTCCACGTCCATGTACGCGAGGACCGGCGCGTCCGACCGCGACCAGACGGTGCGCAGCGCCCTCCCGCGGCCCTTCTCCTCCAGCCGGGTGCTGCGCACGCCCTCCAGCGCCGCGGTGAGGCCGGCCGCGATCTCGGGGGTCCGGTCGGTGCTCGCGTTGTCGGCGACCGTGATCCGGAACGGGTACGGGAAGGTGCGGGTGAGGTGCTCGTGCAGCCGGCGTACGCACGGGCCGAGGTCGTCCTCCTCGTTGAAGACCGGGATCACCACGTCGAGGACGGGCCGGCCGGGTACGGGCGCGAGGGGCGCCCGTACCGGAAGGGCCGCGGGAGAGGCGTCGGTTGGCATGGCCCGACCCTCGCGGGCCGGCCTGTCACCGCTGTGTGGTGAGCCTGTGGCCCGTCTGTGAGCGCGCGGCCGCGGCCGTACCGGTGGACCCGCAGGCAGCCGGGCCCGGGGCCGCGGCCGTTTCCGGGCCGGCCGGGGGCAGCAGGACCTCGAAGCAGGTGCTTCCCGGCTCGCTGCGCACCCCGACCCGCCCGCCGTGCGCCTCGACCACGGCCTGGACGATGGCGAGGCCGAGCCCGGTGGAGCCCGCGGCCCGGGACCGGGAGGCGTCGCCGCGGGCGAAGCGCTCGAAGACGTGGGGGAGCAGGGCGGGGGCGATCCCGGGCCCGTCGTCCTCGATCAGCAGCCGGACGCCGGATGTTTCACGTGAAACACGCGCGGTGACGGTCGTGCCGGGCGGGGTGTGGGTGCGGGCGTTGGCGAGCAGGTTCACGAGGACCTGCTGGATGCGGGCCGGGTCCGCGCGGACGGTCGCCGGCTCGTCGGGCAGCCGCAGCCGCCAGTGGTGCCCGGGGCCCGCGGCCCGGGCGTCGCTCACCGCGTCGATCACGAGCGGGGCCAGGTCGATGTCGGTGTCGCCGGTGCCGAGCGGGCGTCCCGCGTCGAGCCGGGCCAGCAGCAGCAGGTCCTCGACCAGCCCGGTCATCCGGGTGGCCTCGGATTCGATGCGGCCCAGCGCGTGGCGGGTGTCGGGGCCCGGCTCCTCGCGCCCCCGGCGGGTCAGTTCGGCGTAGCCGCGGATGGAGGCGAGCGGGGTGCGCAGCTCGTGGCTGGCGTCGGCGACGAACTGGCGGACCCGCGTCTCGCTCTGCTGGCGGGCGGTGAGGGCCGAGGAGACGTGGCCCAGCATCCGGTTGAGGGCCGCACCGACCTGGCCCACCTCGGTGCGGGGGTCCGCCTCGGCGTCCGGGACCCGTTCGTGGAGCGCGGGTTCACCGCTGTGCAGGGGCAGTTCGGAGACCCGGGTGGCGGTGGCGGCCACCCGGCGCAGCGGCCGCAGGGCGACCCCGACCAGGGCCTGTCCGGCGAGGGAGGCGGCGATCAGGCCGGCCAGGGTGACGCAGACCTCCACGGCGACCAGGGTGCCCACGATGGAGTCCACCCCGCGCAGCGGGAAGCCGAGCACGACGGTGCCGTCGGGGGAGGCGAGCACCCGGTAGGCGCCCAGGCCCGGCAGCTCCAGGTCCGTGGGCCCGCTCCGGCCCCGGACCGCCTCGCGGGCGACCCGGGTGAAAGCGGCGGTCTGCGGTTCGGTGAGGCTCTGCCCGTGGTCGTACGCGGCCCCCTCGACCGGGTCGTTGCGGGTGCCCACGACGCCCTTGCCGTCCGGGTCGACGCGGATGCCGGCCGCGCCCAGGGGGCTGCCCGGCGGCAGGGAGAAGGCGAGACCCTCCCGGGCGGCCTTCGCCGCTCCGGGACCGCGGCCGGCCATCCGGACGGAGCCCGACAGCTGCGCGTCGAGCTGGTCGACGAGGTACGAGCGCAGGGCGAGGGTGGTGACGGTGCCGATGGCCGCGCCGACGACGGCGATCAGCACGACCGCCGAGACGACGAGCCGGGTCCGCAGCGACCACGGCCGGCGCGCACGCCGCGGCCCGCGGCCCGGCGGCCCGGGCCGGGGCCGGCGCCGGGCCACTACTCGGCCGGCTTGATCAGGTAGCCGGCGCCGCGCCGGGTGTGGATCATCGGGGCCATGCCGGGACCGCTCTCCAGCTTCCTTCGCAGGTAGGAGATGTACAGCTCGACCACGTTGGCCTGGCCGCCGAAGTCGTAGGACCACACCCGGTCGAGGATCTGCGCCTTGCTCAGCACCCGGCGCGGATTGCGCATGAGGTAGCGCAGCAGCTCGAACTCGGTGGCGGTCAGGTGCACGTCCAGCCCGCCCCGGACCACCTCGTGGCTGTCCTCGTCCAGCCGGAGGTCGCCGACGGCGAGGACCGAGCCGCCGCGGGCGGCCTGCGCGGCCCCGGACCGCCGGACCAGCCCGCGCAGCCGCGCCACGACCTCCTCCAGGCTGAACGGCTTGGTGACGTAGTCGTCGCCCCCCGCGGTCAGCCCCGCGATCCGGTCCTCGACGGAGTCCTTGGCGGTCAGGAAGAGCACCGGGACCTGCGGGAGCTCCCGGCGCAGCCGCGCGAGGACGGCGAGGCCGTCCATGTCCGGCAGCATGATGTCGAGGACGACGACGTCCGGCCGGAAGGCGCGGGCCGCCCGCACCGCCGTCGCCCCGTCGGCGGCGCTGCGGACCTCGCAGCCCTCGTAGCGCAGGGCCATGGACAGCAGCTCGGAGAGCGAGGCCTCGTCGTCGACGACGAGCACCCGGCAGGGCCCGCCGTCGGGCCGCACCAGGGCCGCGGGGTTGCTCGTGGACATGGACGCGTGGGAGGTGGTCGTCGCAGTCATACCGACACGCTCCACCGCGCCTCTGAGAGCGTTCTTGCCCCGACCTGTGAATTCCCTGAGAAACGGGACGGGCCGGCGGCGCCCTCAGCCGGGGAGCCCGAACAGCCGTGCGCCGTTGTCGTGGCAGACCGCGCGCAGCCAGCCGTCGCCCAGCCCGAGCCGCTCCAGGGCGGCGAGCTGGTGCTCGTAGGGGTAGGGGATGTTCGGGAAGTCGGTCCCGAGCAGGATGCGCTCGCCGAGGTCCGCGAGCCGCCCCAGCTCCTTCGGCGGGAAGCCCCCGAACCGCTCCGCGAAGTCGGTGAAGGCCATCGTGGTGTCCAGGCGGACCTCCGGGTACCGCTCGGCGAGGTCGAGGAAGTCGGCGTACTCGGGCATCCCCATGTGGGCGACGACCAGCGGCAGCCGGGGATGGCGGGCCAGCAGCCGGGACACCGGCCCGGGCCCGGTGTGCTTGCCGGGCACGGGCCCCGACCCGCAGTGGACCACCACGGGGGTCCCCGTCTCGGCGAGCAGGCCCCAGACCGGGTCGAGCCGCTCGTCGTTCGGGTCGTAGCCGCCCACCTGGAGGTGCGCCTTGAAGACCCGGGCCCCGCCCTCCACGGCCCGGCGGACGTACGCGGGCGCGCCCTCCTCCGGGAAGAAGGTCGCGGTGTGCAGGCAGTCGGGGGTCCGGGCGGCGAACTCGGCGGACCACGCGTTGAGCCAGGCGGCCATCGCCGGCTTGTGCGGGTAGAGCATCGCGGTGAAGGCCCGTACGCCGAACTCCCGCAGGAGCGCGACCCGCCGCTCCTCCTCGTAGCGGTAGGTGATGGGCCACTCGACGCCGGTCAGCGGGCCGACCGCGTCGAAGTAGTCCCACACCTTGGCCAGCACCCGCTCGGGCATGAAGTGCGTGTGGACGTCGACCAGTCCGGGCACCCCGAGGCGCTCCCGGAAGGCGCGGACCGCCTCAGCCGTTGCGGACAAAGCCGTGGCTCCGCTCGACGGTCGCGACGTGCAGCGTGTAGCTGTCGTACCAGTCCGTCCGGCCGCGCTCCATCGCCGCCCGGTGCTCCATGTCCTCGCGCCAGACGGTCAGGGCCTCGTGGTCGCGGAAGTAGGCGACGGTGATGCCGAGCCCGCCGGGCGTGCGGGCGGACTCGTGGCCGAGGAAGCCCGGATTGGCCGAGACGATCTCGTTCATCCGGGCGAGGGCCTCGGGGTAGCCGCTCGCGTCGGAGCTGCGGACATTGCTGAATACGGCCATCAGATACGGGGGTTCGAAGGCCGGTGCCGGCTGGTTCGTCATGCCCACCACCCTCGGCCGCGCCCCGCCGCGTGTCCACAGGATGCGGCCCCGGACGGCCAAAGGGATCCAAGTTTTGACCATGGGCCGCCCGGGCGGCACGGCGCCGTGCGGGCCGACCGGCGCCGTGCGGGCCGACCGGCCGCGGACGGCCGTCCGCCCGGAACGGACCCGCCGGGTCAGAACAACCCGTCCTGCTCGGCCGCCGGTGCGCCGCCGGACGGGATCTCCACCGAGGGCGCCGCCGCCACCGTCCCGCCGGCCGGTACGGCCAGCTCCCAGCCCGCCAGCAGCCGGGTGTCCACCACGAGCCCGTCGGCGAAGTGCAGATCGGGTCCGGCCGCGCCCGCCAGCGTCCCGTCGACGGCCGCGCCGGACACCATCGCGGTGATCACCCGGGCGGCCGGGGGCAGCCCCGCCAGCCCGAACACCTCCGCGTGGTCGACCACTTCGCACCCCAGCCGCTCCAGCGACTCCGGCCAGCCCCCCAGGCCGGCCGCCCGGGCGTGCAGCTCGGCGACCTCCCCGGCCCGCTCCGCGGCGGGCGGCGGGTGCGTCCGTACGGCGCGCTTGCGGGCGTACGCGATCCGGTCGGGCACCCCCAGGGCCGCGCGCAGCAGCTCCTCGGTGCGGCGCGCGGCCATCAGCGGCCCGCGCCCCAGCCAGCTCCAGGCCACCGCCCCCTGCTCCAGCAGCCGTACGCCGCCGCGCTCCTCCGCGGTGATGCCGACCTTGACCAGCCCGGGCCCGAACCAGGCCAGGTACACCCGGTAGGTCCGCGGATCGTCGGCCCGGGTGTCGGCGGCCACCGAGAACGAGCGGTCCAGGCGCGCGCACTCGGGGCACTGCGCCCGGCCGGTCCGGCCGGGGACGGTCGCGGAGGTGGGGCACGGGGTCCTCTTCCCGGCCCGCCACACGCCCTGGCAGCGCCGCTCGCCGCACGCCGAGAAGGCCAGCCGCCGCCCGTACGCGAGCGGGCTCGTACGCTCGCCGCGCCCCTGCGCGTACCACCCGATGGCGGGACCGCCCCCGCTCCACCTGATCCCGGTGCACCACCAGGTCACAGCGGCAGGGACCGCTCGAAGAAGGTCTCCAGGACGACGGTGGCGTGCGTCCCGCTGACGCCCTCGATGGCGTAGAGCCGGCGCAGCACGTCCTGCAACCGACCGGTCGAGGCGGCGCGGACCTTGACCAGCACCGAGGCGCTGCCCGCGATGATGTGCGCCTCCTGGATCTCGGGGATCGCGGCGAACGCGCCGCCGGACTCGCCCATCCAGGCGTTGGAGTCCACCATCACGTAGGCCAGCACCCCGCTGCCGACCGCGCCCGGGTCGACGTCGATGGTGGTCCGCAGGATGACCCCGCGCTCGCGCAGCTTGCGCACCCGCTCGTGCGTCGCCCCGGCCGACAGCCCGACGGCGGCGCCCAGGGTGGCGTACGACTGGCCCGCGTCCTGCTGCAGGCGCAGGACGAGCGCCCGGTCGATGTCGTCCACGCGATCTTCCTCCCATGGGCCCGTCGGCCCTCGCGAAGACGGTACCCGTTCCTGTCATCCCACCCTGAGACCGAACACCATTCACCCGGCAGGCCGCGAAGGGAACGACATCCGGCGCGGTCCACCTCACCCGAACCGGCGGCCCGTCACCGCACCCGGCGGCGCCCGGGGCCGGCCGCCCTACCGGGCGACGAACTGGGTGAGGATCGCCTGCACCTCGTAGATGTCGACGCCCTTGGTGAAGGTCTTCTCGATCGGCGCCGCGGTCCCCGATATCCAGATCTTGAGCTCGGCGTCGAGATCGAAGTGGCCGGCCGTCTCCACGGAGAAGTGCGTGATGCTCCGGTAGGGGACGGAGTGGTACTCCACCTTCTTCCCCGTGAGCCCCTGCTTGTCGATGAGCACGAGCCGCCGGTCGGTGAAGAGGATCGTGTCCCGGATCAGCAGGTAGGCGGCGTGCACCTGCTCCCCCTGACCCAGCAGCCGCGCGTAGTCCCGCTGCGCCGACACGGAGTCGACGGTGTGCGCGTTCCCGAACAGTCCCACGGGGTCCCCCTCGTACCGATTCCGAACGATCCCCGAAACCGTACCGACGCCCGGCCGGCCGCCGCCTCCCCCGCAGGACCGACCCCACCCCCACTTTTCCCGGGGTCCCCCGTCCCCACCGAGGAGGACCCGGCCCCGGCCGACGGCCCCCGGACCGGGAAAACGCGAGAGGCCCTCAGGATTTCTCCTGAGGGCCTCTCGCCTGCTGTGCACTCGGCAGGATTCGAACCTGCAACCTTCTGATCCGTAGCTCTAGCCGGATCGGTCAGTGACGGTCATACCAGCCACTTCAGAGCCCCGGAGGAACGCCGCTGGACGGGGACGGTTGCTGCGGTTGCGGTACCGCGCTGCTGTACCGCAGGACCCCGGCGGGGGTGGCTATGGAGCCTTCCCCGCGACCCCCCGCCCTTTGCGCCACAGATCACGTGTCAAGAAAATCCCATTCGTCCCCCAGGACCCAGCGCAGAGCAGATAGCTTGCCGTGCATGAGACCCCATTCCCAGTCGTCGACGGGAGGGAGGTTCTCTGAGCCATATTTCTCTTCGATGCGCCGCCGGGCAGCCAAGATGGTGCGCTCCAGGGACTCAGATGTCCCTGGCTGGAGTTGCCCATCCTCCGTGTCGCGCATGACGCTTCGGCCGTACCAGATTTTTTCGAAGTACTCCTCCTGGGCCGCGAGAATATCCGCCAGCGATCGGGTGGGAGTTTCGGCCTGGATGAACTCCACCTCTTCGGCCTCTTCGAGGTAATCGCTACCGAGTTTTTCACCCAGAGTCGCCACTAGGCCGTCGACGTCGTATACGTAGTGAGAGTTGGCCGCTTCGAAAACTTCCGCTAGGTCCGGATGGGGCTGCCGTCGATCTCCTTTAGGGACGGAGAAATCGGTGTAGTTGGCCGTCGCGAAAACATACTCACCACACGCCCCCTCATCGGCCCGCAGGGCAGAGGTGTACTGCTCGATCAGTAGCGCGTCCGCGACGCTGTTCTTGTCCTGGTGGAGCGGAGCCTTTTTCTCAAGGCCTCTCCGGACGACCGACGTGTGATTTTCTGGACTCGGCTCCAGAAGGGTCCCTCGACGTATCAGGTCGGAGATCTCGGAGAAATTCTGCAACGATCGCGCACTTGCATGCGGGATTTGGTGCGCCATTTCCGCGATCCAACGCTGAGCCTCGTCGTCGCCGTAATCCTGCAAGTCCTGGCGAAGGAGCCTGAACCTCTCCTTCACGCTTTGGGCTGTTGCAGCCTCGGCTCGGGGCCTGTTCCGGTCGAACTCGTCCAATATGAGCGCGGGCACCAAGATCTCTAGCTTGTTTTGGTGCAGCAGGACACGCAAAGGGACGATGATTTGTTGACCATCACGCCGCTTCGCAATGTTCAGCCATACAGAGGTGTCAATCAGCAATCGAAGCACAGCAAGATGCTAGAGGAAGCCTCAGGGCATGCGGGGCGGTTTGACTTTGAGCCGTCGAGGGGAGTGGTCCGCCGGCCTTGCCCACGACTCACCCCCAACTCCCATCCCGTCTGCCGTCGGCCCATGACACGTTGAGCGGGCGCGGTGCCGGGCGTCCAGGTGGAGCGCCCAACTGGACGAACGACCTGGACGCCCGGTGCCGTGTCTGCTCGGCTTGTCCTGGGTCGATGGCAGATGGGATGGGAGTTCCCCGCCTCAACCCTCCACGGGCCGGCACCCGCCAATGGCGCCCCCGCATCCCGGAGCCGGAGGCCCCCGCCGGAGGCATGTCGGTGAGTGATGGCACCGCGGGCCCGTAGGGGACTGCCTCATGCCTTTGGGCCTATCCCGCCTTGCAGGGGCGGGCGTCGGCGCAGCGGGGGCGGAGCGGGCCGAAGGCAGGAGCGTCGCCCCGAGCGGAGCCGGGAAGCCCGCCCGGCGGAGCGAAGCGCAGCCGGGTGCTTGATGAGGTAGAGAAACCTGTAACAGCTCGTGCTGCTCCGGCGGTCTTGCCGATCTGTCCACCGCCTGTTGGCATGTATGTGGGGACGGCAATCGGGGGGCGACTGATGAGCGAACTGACGGTCCATCCGTGGAAAAGGCATGGCAGGGACCGGCTCTACGTGAATCTGCCGGACGGCACAGCCGTGGCGTGGGCAGATCGATCGACCAAGGCCGTGACGATCAAGATTCCGAAGTACCAGGACGGAGCGCTTGCACTCCTGCGGCTGCACCTGGGTGACGTGCTCGTCGTCCGCCCCGCGGCCCCTCCGCGTGAGGCCAGCCCGGCGGCGCCTCCCCGGCAGTCAGGGCACCCCGCTCCCACATCCCCGCCCCACCGATCCGAGCGGCCGGCGTCAGTCCCACCCCTCAGCCCCAGCGAGGACCTGGCCAGGAATCGGCCCGGCTCCCGACTCGTCGGGACGATCGCCGAGCGAGGACCGTCGACGGTGCAGCGGCTGAAGGCGAAGTTACTGCGGCAGGCTACGGAGTGGGACAGCTGGTACGCCGGCCTGGAAGGCGAACGCCGGGTAGGTCGGGAGCTGGAGCGCCTCGTCCCGCTGGGTTGGCGGGTGCTCCACGGCATCGAGAAGAGCAACGGCGGCGACATCGACCACCTGATGATCGGTCCCGGCGGGGTGTTCACCATCAACACCAAGCACCACCGGGACGCCTCGGTCTGGGTAGGCGACTCGATGGCCAAGATCAACGGCGGGCCGCCGCGCCCCTACGCCGCGGCGAGCCAGTCCGAGGCTGAGTTCGTTCGGAAGGTTTTGGGGCGGTACTGCGCCTTCGAGGTCCCCGTCGAACCGGTCCTGGTCTTCGTCGGCATAGCCTCCCTGGACCGAACAGCGGCGCAGTACGCCGTACGCGTCTACCAGGAGAGGGAGGTGGCCGCTCTGGGGCCGCTCGCCGGGGCGCTCACACCTGAGCAAGTGGAGCACGTCCACGGCGTCGCTCGTCACCGACGCGTCTGGCTCCGCGCCTGACCGGCATCGTCTCGCAGGAGGCGGCTCGTGAAGCCCCGCCGGCAGAGTCGCTCGTACGCCTCGGTTACTTCGTCCGGGACGGGCTGGCTGATCATGAATCCCTGCTCGGGATAGACCAACAACCTCTGCAACGCTCCGACCAGCATGTCGATGACCAGCCGAGCGTCGCCGATCGAGTCGACGTAGTCCTCCAGCTTCATCGGGCTGGACGCGCTGACGATCTCCACTCCGGGCCAGAGCTTTCGGGCCGTGGCGTACGCACGGCGCTCCTCGTACGGCTTGCTGATCAGCAAGACAGAGGTGACATCGACGCCGGCCTCGTGCAGCAGCTCGCGAGAGAACGTGATGTTCTCGCCCGTGTTCCGGGCTCGCGGTTCGACCAACACGGCAGAACTGGGAACGCCGAGCTCCAACGCCCTCTCGCGGTAGTGAACGGCCTCACCGCGGGGCATCCGCTCGCGTGTCGTCGGGCTGGTGGCTCCGGTGAACACGAGCAGGGGGGCCATGCCGCGCTCGTAGAACTCGGCCGCCGTCTCGGCTACGCCCAGGTCGTGGCTGCCGAGACCGATCGCGACCGAGCACGGCCGCGGGACGTGGCCCATCTGGTGGTAGCTCCAGATGAGTCGGGTGTCTGCCCAGTCCTGGGTCGAGATCACTCCTGGCCTTCCCTGTCGTTCGCCGAGTCCGGCACCTGGAAGTCGTATTCCCAGGCGAACCGTGATGCAGCGTGAACGCCGAGGGCGAATTCGACCACGGTGCCGTCCGCCGTGTAGGTCGTCCGGTGCAGCTCTACCACCGGTTCCCCCTGGGGGAGCTGCAAGAGCTTCACCTCGTCGGCCGTGGGAGTGCGGGCGAAGATCTGCTCCTTCATGTGGTCGATCTCGTAACCCGCGTCGTACAGCACCCGGAATCCTCCACCACGGCCGGCCGGACCGGGGGAGGGATCCACGATGCGGGTGCCTTCGACGTGTTCCGGCCGGTAGTAGCTGGTCAGCGTATGAGTGGGCTGGTCGCCCTCCTTCACCAACCGTGCGCGGGCGTACACCTGGGCGCCGGCTGGTAGCCCATGCGCGGCAGCGGCTTCGGGGGGTGCTTCAACGAGGCTGACTGACTGCGTCTGCTCGTTGCGGCGGTACGGCCGCCCTGAGGCCACACGGTCCGCGATGAACGCGACCTCGTCCCCGTCTCGCCACTTCGCCTTGTCGTACCGGGCGACGCCGAGCCGCTTGAGTGGAACTTGCTGCCGCACCACGGTTCCGTGTCCCCGCGATGAGGTCACCAGGCCTTCCGCTTCCAGCGCCCTGTACGCGGAGTGGACCGTGGTCTTCGAGCCTTCGCCGGCATCAACCAAGTCTCTGATTTGCGGCAACCTTTGACCCGGGGCGAACTCGCCCCGCCTGATTTGATCGGCCAGCTTGTCGGCCAGCTCTCTCCACTTCGGCGCCATCTCTTCCTCTCTCGTCGCCATCAAGTCAAACACAGTCCCAGGACTGTTGACAGTCCTGGGACTGCGCTGCACTATCTACTCAAGCGCTCGCAGTCCTAGGACAGCGACCAACGAGCAGTCCTCTTTGGGCTGTTACGACAACGCTGGAGGTAGAGATGCCGTCGTTCAAGGTAGACACGTCGACCGCCGTGGTGTTCGTGGCCACGGCTCCGACCCCGAAGCTCGTGAGCAAGCAGACCGGTGAGCGGGCGATGGACCGGGAGACCGGCGCCGGCCTCTCCACGGTGGGCCTGCTGATCTCGGACGAGGGAGAGGGCAACCTCTACCAGGTGACCGTCCCGGAGACCGGCCTCCCCGAAGGCCTGATGCCGGGCATGCCGGTGTCGGTGATCGGCCTCAAGGCCCGCGACTGGGAGAACACGTTCAACGGCCAGACCCGGCACGGCATCTCGTTCCGCGCCGTCGCCCTCACGGCCGGGGCCTGATCATGGCCGACCTGACGACCTTATGGGAGGTCGGCCTCCCCCTCGCCGGGGCGGGCGGTGGTCTCGGATACGCGAGGCTTCGCGCCCCGCGCGTGTTCTGGACCGTGGCCGGTCTGCCCGTGGCGCGTGTGCGGTTCGCGGTGACGTACCGGGCCACGATGGACGTGTGCGGGTTGACGGTTCAGCCGTCCCGCCTGCGGGCGTTCCTCGTCCGCAACGTCGCCCGTCGCAGCGACGTGCAGCCCGTTCCGCCCAGCGTCCGCCGCGTACGGGGTTCCTCGACCGGTATGCGGGTCACCCTGCGTCTTCCGGCCGGGTTGGAGCCCGCCGACGTGATGGCGGCCTCCGAACGGCTGCGGCACGCCTGGGGCGTCCACTCCGTTCACGTGGTCGAGACGAAGCCCGGGTTCGTGGAGCTGCGGATGACCGGCTACGACGTACTGCGCCAGGTGAAGATGCCGCGACGGCATCCGATCGGGCAGATGGTGGTCCCGGTCGCGCTCCGGGAGGACGGCACCGCGTTCGTACGGGACTACCTCAAGGTCCCGCACGCGCTGACCCTCGGCGCCAACCAGTCGGGCAAGACGATGTACCTGCGGAACCTGATCGCCGGGCTCGCCCGGCTGCCGGTCGCCTTGGTCGGCATCGACTGCAAACGAGGAGTCGAACAACGCCGTTACGCGCCCCGCCTGTCGGCTCTCGCCGTCACGCCGGAGGAGGCATCCGGCCTCCTCAACGAGCTCGTGGACGAGATGGAAAGCCGCTTCGACTTACTGAGCCAATACGGGGCCGCCGATCTGTGGGCGCTGCCCGACAAGGTTCGGCCGGTACCGATCGTCCTGCTCGTGGACGAGGTGGCTGAGCTGTTCCTCGTGGCCGTGAAGAAGGACGAAGAACGCCGGGACCGCATGGTCACGCAGTTGATCCGCCTCGGGCAGATGGCTCGCGCCGCCGGCATCTACCTGGAAATCTGCGGCCAGCGCTTCGGCTCCGAACTCGGCAAGGGCGCCACCACGCTCCGCGCTCAGCTCACCGGCCGGGTGGTGCACCGCGTCAACGACAAGCAGACCGCCGACATGGGCTTGGGCGACATCGCCCCGGACGCGGTCGTCGCCGTTACGACGATCCCGCCCGACAAGCCCGGTGTCGCGGTGGCCGGTGACTCCTCGGGCGGCTGGTCCCGGATCCGCACCCCTGACTTGAGCGCCGAGGAGGCGGCCGAGACCTGCGCGCAGTTCGCGCACCTGACCCCGGCCCTTCCCGCTCTCGCCCCGTACCGGCCGGTGATCCGCACCGTGGTCCCGGCCGCCGGATCCGCTCCGCTCGTGAAGCCGATCCCGGCCACGGACTAGCACCCCCTCCCCTCGGTCGGCGCGACCGCCTCGCGTCAGGTCCCTACCCGACCCATGCCCGAAGCCGAAGGGAACCGCCATGACCCCCGAGCAGAAGACCCCGACCCGACGGAGCCGCTCGCCCAAGCCCACCCCGGCCGCCGAGAAGTGCGACACCTGCGCCGGATCGGGAGAGACCACCACGACCGTCCGGGTCGGCCGTAAGCGCCGCGAAATCGGCGCCACGCAGACCGGACTGTGCCCGACCTGCCTCGGCGCCGGCACCGCCTGACCCTTCCCCGAATCCGCCGGTGCCGGAGCACAGGAATCGGCACCGGTCTCCCCGAAAGGAGGTGACCCGGTGTCCCGCACTTTCCGCCTCGACCCCGTGCTCATCCAGGCCGTCATCGCCGGAGCACTGTCCTTCGCCCATCTCCACGATCTGGCAGCTGCGGCCGGACAGGACGGTTGGAAGGCCTGGGCATACCCGGTCAGCGTCGACCTGCTGTTGGTCGCCGCATGGCGCCGGATGCGTACGGACACGGAGAATCGCGATGCCTGGCTGTGGTTCGCCATCGCCCTCGTCGCATCGCTCGGCGCCAACGTGGCCACCGCCGGACTACTCGACCTGAACGACGTCCCGCCCTGGCTGCGCATCCTCGTCGCCGGCTGGCCTGCACTCGCCTTCCTCGGCGGCACGCTCCTCGCACACGCTCCCGCCCCGGTCCGGGAGCCGGAGCCCACGGACCAGCCCCACGTCGAGCCCTCGCCGGACGTGACCGTGGAGCGCGCGCCGGAACCGGCTCATGAGCTGCCGCCGCCCGATCCCGCTCCGCAGTCCGCACCGCCGGAGCCCGCTCCGCTCCCGCCCGCCGTGCCTGTCCCGCCCGCCCTGCTCGACCACGCCCAGAAGATCGCGGACACCCACCAGGCACAGACCGGGACCCCGATCGACACAGCGACTCTGCGCAATCGCCTCGGCGTCCCGCCCGCGCTGGCGGATGCCATCGCCGTCCAACTCACCTGACACGACAGGAGACAGACCCGTGCGCCCGAACCGCTTCTACCAGGTCATACGCATCGGCCCCGTGAGGGTCGGCAGCCACAGCGACGGCCGGGGCCGCACCCTGCACACCGCCGTCTGCACGGCCCCCGGCTGCGACTTCTCTGCCGACTACCGCAGTCGCGCCGGCGCCGAACTCGCCGCCCGCACCCACCGCTGCAACCCGCGCTGATCACAAGGAGACCCGCGTCATGGACGTACCGCTCTGGCTCGCCCTGATCGTCGTCGGCGTCCTCGGCTACAAGCTCATCCGCCCGCCGCTGTGGCTCGTGGCCGTGATCCTCATCGGTGGCTACCTCCTCGCCAACAGTTTCCTCGCCCCGCTCATCGACCCGATCACCAAGTAGGGAGATCCCACCATGTTTCGATCGCGCATCCCGGTCAACCCGCTCCCGACCGGCATAGTCACCCCGCTCGCACAGCCCTCCGGCGTCGAGTCCACCCGTGAGTCCGCGCCGATGGGCCGCGACCGCCACAACTCGGCTGCGGCGCCCATCGCCCCAGCCCGCACCACGGTCCAGCTCACCCCCGGCAGCGCGGTCGCCCTCGCCGCCGGCGGAGGCGCCGTCGTCCTCGTCGTCGGAGCTGTCCTCGTCTCGATGCTCTTGGCGGTCGCCATCACCGGCGTCTCCGTCGCCGTAATCGCGGTGGTCCTGCGTCTGCTCGTGAAGGACATGCACAAGCACTGAACGGCCCCCGGGGCGGCCTCGGTCGCCAAACTTCCGCCGCCCCGGGCGCCTGGACCCCCTCCAGTTCCAACGGACCCGAAAGGGAAGCCTCATCATGCCCCAGCACTCCCAGCCCAAGCCCGTCTGCCGCGACTGCGACGGCTTCGCCACCGCCACGATCACCACCGGCACCCGGACCCCTGACGGCGCGCGGACCACCATCCGGGTCCACTGCCGCGCCTGCCAGGGACTCGGCCACACCGTTCTCGCCGTGCCCGTCCGGATCGGTAGGTGAGCCCCGTGCCGAACCTCACGCCCGCGAACAACGCGCCCGGCCTGCACGTGAGCAAGCCCTCCCCGTCCGAGCCCGCCACCGCGTCCGCCGTCTGCCACTGCGGCGCCTCCGCCACCGCCAAGGGCGACGCCCAGGTCGGTGCCCTGGTCTCCGGTTGGACCGCCAACCACGGCGCCGCCCACACGAAGGGGGCCAAGTCGTGACCACAAGTCCCCAGATCGTAGATCTGTTCGCCGGCCCCGGAGGCTGGTCCGAGGGACTGCGCTCGCTCGGGCACCGGGACATCGGTATCGAGATCGACAGCGCGGTCTGCGCGACCCGCGCCGCCGCTGGGCACCGCACGATCCGTGCCGATGTCGCCGCCTATCCCACCGCCCCGCTCCGCGGGAAGGTGACCGGGCTGATCGCCTCCCCGCCCTGCCAGACGTTCAGCGCCGCCGGCCTCCGCGCCGGAAACACCGATCTGCCCATGTGCCACCAGGTCTTGGACGACCTCGCCCGCGGGCACGATACCCGCAGCACCTTGCGGGCCAGCTGCACGGACTTGCGTTCGCTGCTCGTCGTCGAGCCCCTGCGCTACGCCCTCGACTTGCGCCCGGAGTGGATCGCTCTGGAAGAGGTACCCGCGGTGCTGCCGCTCTTCGAGCACACCGCGCGTCTCTTGGCCGGCGTCGGCTACTCGGTGTGGGCCGGCGTGCTCAACGCCGCCGACTTCGGCTTGGCGCAGACCCGGCGCCGTGCCTTCCTCATCGCCTCCCGAACTCGCCCCGCCCTTCCGCCGGCACCCACGCACGCCGACGGCGGCACTCCGGCCGATCTCTTCAACGACGGTCTCCCGTCCTGGCGGACCATGCGCGACGTGCTGGGATGCCCGCCGGGAGACGTGATCACTCGCGGGAACCACACCACCGGCGGCAGCCGCTTCCCCACCACCGGCCCCTCCTGGGCGCTCACCGGCCGTGCCCGGTCGTGGATGCTCCGGGTCGGCAACCGGCCCGCTTCGACCCGTCGCCGGCTCGACCAGCCCGCACCTACCCTCCTGTTCGCCAAGGCCCTTAACGACGTCTCCTGGATCGACGCCGACGGCACTCCGGTCCGGCGCCTGTCCGTCATGGAGGCATCCGTCCTTCAGGGCTTCGTCCCCGACTACCCGTGGGCGGGTTCCCGCACGAAGCAGTTCGAGCAGATCGGCAACGCCGTCCCCGCGCCTCTCGCCGCCGCCGTCCTGCGTTCGCTGGTACCGGCCCGACTAGAGGTGGCCGCGTGACCGACACCGCCACTGCGGCGGGCCTGGACCCGGCCACCCTGAGCGACCTGCTCAAGGTGGCCGGGGATCCCGGCTTCGACCGCCTCCAGGAACAGATCCGCCGCACCGGAGGATGTGCCGCCCCGATCCGCCTCTCCGGCGGGACCAAGCTCCTCCACCCCGCCACCCACACCGTGATCCACGCCTACACCACCGACACCGAACCCGGCGGGGTCCTGCGCGTCGCCTGCGGCAACCGCCGGGCCTCCCGCTGCCCCGCCTGCGCCTGGACCTACGCCGGCGACACCTACCACCTCATCCGCGCCGGCCTCACCGGGGACCCGGCCAAGGGCACCCCCGAGACGATCCGCGATCACCCTCGGGTCTTCGCCACCCTCACCGCCCCCTCCTTCGGCCCCGTCCACAACCGGCCTGGCAACCGGCCCTGCCGCTGCGGCACCCGGCACCCCGAGGGCGCCGAGGAACTGGGAACACCGCTCGACCCGACCACGTACGACTACGCGGGCGCCGTGCTGTGGAACAACCACGCCTCCGAGCTTTGGCGCTACTTCACGATCTACCTCCGCCGCGAGATCGCCGCCCGCGCCGGACTCACCCAGAAAGCCGCCCGCGAACAGTCCCGCGTCTCCTTCGGCAAGGTCGCCGAGTACCAGAAACGCGGCGCCGTCCACTTCCACGCCGTCATCCGCTTCGACGGACCGGACGGCCCCGACAGCCCCCCGCCCCCGTGGGCCACCCTCGACCTGCTCACCGACGCCATCCGGGCCGCATCCCCTCGCGCCCGCGTGGTCGTGCCGGCCGCTCCGGACCACGGCGTACCTGACGACCGGGTACTGCTGTGGGGCGATCAGCTCGACGTCCAGCCCATCGGCGCCTTCGGCAACGGCGAGGACCTGACGGAACAGGCGGTCGCCTCCTACGTCGCCAAGTACGCCACCAAAGCCGCTGAGACCACCGGAACCGTGGACCACCCCGTGGGCAACAAGGAGGCCCTACTCCTCCTCGGCGTGCCCGACCACCCCCGGCGGCTCATGGAAGCCTGCATGGACCTCGACCGGGCCTACCCCGACCGGCGCTTACGGGCCTGGGCTCACATGCTCGGCTTCCGCGGCCACTTCTCCACCAAGTCCCGCCGCTACTCGACCACCCTCGGCGCCTTACGCCAGGTCCGCGCCGACTACCGAGCCGCCCAACAGCGCGCCTCCCTCGGCCTGCCCGACCCCGACGACCACCCCGAGGCAACCCTCCTCGTGATCGCCCACTGGTCCTACGCCGGCCACGGCTCCACCCCCGGCGAATCCTGGCTCGCCGCCAACGTCCGCCGGGACCTCCAGCACAACCGCGAACACGCCCACGAGATGCGGGCCGAACTGGAAGGAGAGACCGCGTGGCTGCCGTAGTCATCCAACGGAAGTGGCACACCAGCGCCGAGGTCGCCGACATGCTCGGCTTCGGCCTGTCCAAGACCAAGATGCTCGTACTGACCGGGGAGATCCGTTCGGTGAAGATCGGCCGCAACCGCCGCATCCTTCCGGCCTGGGTGGACGAGTACGTCGACCGCATCTCCGCCGGCGCTGAAGGGTGGGCGGCATGAGCGGCAAGCGCGGCAACGGCGAGGGCTCGATCTACCCGTACAAGAACGGCTACGCCGCCTACGTCTGGGTGACAAAGCCGGACGGCAAGCGGGCCCGGAAGTACGCCTACGGCAAGACCCGCGAAGAGGTCCACGAGAAGTGGCTCAACCTGCACGCGGAGGCGAAGAAGGGACCGGTCGCGACTCGGCACCGGACGCTCGCCGTCTTCCTCTCGTACTGGCTGGACTCGATCGTGAAGCCCAACCTGGCCCCGCTCTCCTACGTCTCGTACGAGGGGTACGTCCGGCTCTACATCGCCCCGCACCTCGGCACGAAGCGGCTCGACAAGCTGACCGTCCGAGACGTCCGCGAGTGGCTGACCAAGCTGTCGGCCATCTGCCAGTGCTGCGCCCAGGGCAAGGACGCGAAGCGCGCCACCGCAAGCCGGCGGTGCTGTGCCATCGGGGAGTGCTGCGAGTCGTACCCGTCCCGGCGCGTGATCCAGGGCTCGCGTGATGCCCTGCGGGCTGCTCTGACGCACGCCGTGACCGAGGAGGAGATCGGCAAGAACGTGGCCTCCCTCGTGAAGGTGCCCAAGCCCCGGCGTCGCCGGATCAAGCCTTGGTCCGTGGCCGAAGCCGGCCAGTTCCTCGCCGATGCGGCGGACCGGGACGACCACCTGTTCGCCGCCTGGGTGCTCGTGCTCTGCCTCGGGCTGCGACGCGGGGAGGTGCTGGGCCTGACGTGGAAGTCCGTCGACCTCGAAGCCGGGGAGCTGTACGTCGATCACCAGATCCAGCGGGCCGGGCGGGAGATCCTGCACCGGGAGACCAAGACGGAGGAGTCGGACGACTTCCTGCCGCTGCCGGCGCTCTGCCTGAAGGCGCTCCGGATGCGGCGGGCCCAGCAGCTCGGTGATCGCAAGGCTGCCGGGGAGCTGTGGCAGGACAGCCACGGGCTGATCTTCACGACGAAGCACGGGACCCCGATCGAGCCGGGGAACCTGACCCGGATGTTCGGCCTGCGGGCACTTCGCGCCGGCCTTCGCGTGATCCCGCTGCGGAACACCCGGCACACGTGCGCGGCGCTCCTGGTCGTGCTCAAGGTCCACCCGAAGGTGGCGCAGCGAATTCTGCGGCACTCGCAGATCACCATGACGATGGAGGTCTACGCGGCGGCCGGCGACGAGGACGTGCGGGACGCCCTGGACCGGCTGTCCTCCGCGATGGGTGGCAGCGGCTGAGGCGGTTGCTGTACTTCGCTGCTGTACGGCGGAAACGCCAGAGGGCCCGGACTTTCGTCCGGGCCCTCTGAGCTGCTGTGCACTCGGCAGGATTCGAACCTGCAACCTTCTGATCCGTAGTCAGATGCTCTATCCGTTAAGCTACGAGTGCTTGGCCTGCTGGGGTTTTGCGCCCCGTTGGCCTTGCGAGAACAACAATACATGGACCTCGCCGGGACGCGAAATCCATTGGCCAAACCACGCTTGACCTGCGGAAACGCCCTGGAAGAAGATCATCCGGATGAGGGCGGCGGGCTCGCACACAGGTCGGAGCGGACGGTCGGCGCGTCCGGAAAACACCGAAGCCCCGGTCCATGCGGACCGGGGCTTCTCAGGTGCGGAGGCGGAGGGATTTGAACCCTCGATGGGGGGTAAGCCCCAAACCGCATTAGCAGTGCGGCGCCATAGACCGGACTAGGCGACGCCTCCAGCACACCCTCGCGTACGAAGGTGCGTGCAGATGATGACACAGGCGCGGGGCCGGTCACCAATCCGGTCCCACGGTACAAGGCCGCGAGGCCGTAGGGCAAAGCCTTAGAGCCCTCCGGCACGCAACATCGGCGCACGCGCGTCGTTGGTCAGGCGTACGACGTACGGACGACCTGGAGTGCCCATGTTGCGTCTCGCCGCCTTCGCCGTCACCTCCGCCCTGGCCGCCGCGGCGGCCGGGCCGCTGCCCCCGCTGCCCCTGGCCGGGCTGCTGACGGCACCCGACCGCCTCACCATCGCCATGACCGACACCGGCAACCCCCGGTTGGACCGCGAGTACCGGCTCGAATGCGACCCCGCCGGCGGCGACCACCCCCAGAAGGAGCAGGCCTGCGCCCGGCTGGAGCACCTCTCGCAGGAGGGGAGGAATCCGTTCGCCCCCGTCTCCGACCGGCAGATCTGCACCATGCAGTACGGAGGCCCGGCCACCGCCCGGATCACCGGCACCTGGCACGGACAGAAGGTGGACGCGACCTTCCGCCGCACCAACGGATGCGAAATCAGCCGTTGGGACGAGTTGGAACCTCTGCTTCCGAGTGGGCGTTCCTGACCTGGGAGGATGTGCGGGATGGGCGGTATCCACCCCGCATCCGCCACCCCGCCGCGGGGCGGTGGCCTTAGACTCCTCCCGTGACTTGCCGGTAGTTGTGGTCAGGGAGGAAGCTCGTCGTGAGCAGCAGGCCATCCCGAGGCGCTGCTCGCCTCGCAGCAATACTCGACGCCCTTCCGGACGCGCTGTTGCTCGTCAACGCCAACGGCACGGTCGTCAACGCCAATTCGATCGCTCTCGAAGTCATGGAGAGCCCGGGGACCGGGCTCGTCGGCCGCGGGCTGCTGGACCTGCTGCCGGAGTTCGACTCCAAGCTGATCCCCGGCTCCATGCGCCGGCCCGGCGAGGACGAGGGCGGCCGGACCAAGCCCACCCGGATGACGGCCCGGCGCACCGACGGCAGCGAGTTCCCCGTCGAGGTCACCAGCGCCCACCTCGACGGGCGCGACGCCTACCGCGAGCCGCAACCCGCCTACACCGGCGACGAACTGCTGATGCTCGTCGTACGGGACCTCTCCCAGACCGTGGACACCGAGGCCGAGCTGGCCCGCTCCCAGCGGCAGACCGAGATGATCCTGCGGGCCGCCGCCGAGGGCGTCGTGGGCACGGACACCGACGGCCGCGTCGTCCTGGTCAACCCGGCCGCCGCCCAGATCCTCGGCTACCGCGCCACCGACCTCGGCAACCGCGAACTGCACGGGCTGGTCCAGCACTCCCGGGCGGACGGCTCGCCGTTCCCCTTCGAGGAGTCCCCGCTCGCCGACACCCTGCGCAGCGGGCGCAAGCACCGGGTGCGCGGCCAAGTGCTGTGGAACAAGGCCGGGCAGCCGGTCGCCGTGGACCTGACCACCTCGCCCGTACGGGACGGGGAGCAGCTCGTCGGCGCCGTCATGACCTTCACCGACCGCCGGCCCTACGACGCCCTGGCCGCACGCCACGCCCAGCTGCTGGCCGTCCTCGGCGACTCGCTGCGCGGCCCGCTGGACGAACTGCGCGGGGAGCTGGCCACGCTGGCCGCCGACGACGCGGGACAGCTGTGGCCCGAGGCCAACCAGCTGCTGCACCACCTGGCCGCCGGGTACTCGCGGATGACCACGCTCGTGGACAACGTGCTCGGCTTCCAGCGCCTCGACTCCGGCGGCGACCGGCTCAGGAAGAAGAAGGTCCTGATCAACGGGGTGGTCACGGCCGGCGTCGACGGCGCGGTCGAACTGATCGGGCCGGGGCGCGCGCAGTTCGCCGTGCACGCGCCGACCATCGAGGCCGAGGTGGACGCGGAACGCATCGCGACCGCCCTCGCGCACCTGGTCGCGGACGTCGCCGGGGTGGACGCCACCGGCAAGACGGCCCAGGGCAGCGGGTACGGGGACTCGACGATCGTGGTGGCCGCCGCGCAGCGCGGTGACGTCGTACGGATCGAGGTGCGCGGACCGTACGAGGGCGGGAACCCGGTGCACGAGCCGATCGTGCGGGGCATCGTCGCCGCGCACGGCGGTGTGCTCCAGACGGTCGAGGTGCCGGGCGCGCCCGGCGGGGCCTACGTGCTGGAGCTGCCCCTGGGCTCGGGAGCCGGAACGGTGACCCTGCCGGAGCCGGCCCAGGAGCCCCCGGCCGGCAAGCCCGGCCCGGACGCCCCGAACGGGCCCGGCGCCCCGGAGGCCGCCGCCGGACGACGGGCCCGGCGCGGTGTGGACGCCTTCCTGGACGACGCGGCCGAGGCCGCCGGCCCCGGCACGCCGAACGCCCCCGGCCCCGAAGGCGGCGGCGCGCTGGCGCTGTCGGCGGGACGGCGCAGGGCGGGCGGAGCGGCGGAAGGCGAGAGCGGCTCGGGACTCGACCAGTCCCCGGTGAACCCGGCCGGACTCGGTACCGGACGCCGGCGCGGCCGGGCCGGCGACGACAGCGGCAACGGCAACGGCAACGGCAACGGCAACAGTGGTGGCTACAGCGGTGGCGACGGGCCGGCGGGCCAGGGTCGGCCCGGGGGGCCGCGGGGCTCGGGCGTGCCCGCGCTGCCTCCCGTACCCGCGCTCCCGCCCGTGCCTCCCGCGGCTGCGGTACCTCCCGGGGCCGCGGTGCCCACGCTGCCGCCGGTTCCGGCGGCCGACCACCCCGCCGGACGGCGGCGGGCCCTGGGCGCGGCGGGTCCCGCGCAGCCCGCGGGCCCCGTGCCGGCGACGGGGCTGCGGTCGGCGTCCGCTCCGGGGCAGGCGCCCTCCCGGCCCATCGCCCCCGAAGGCGGCTTCGCCCTGCCGGCCGGTCCCACGCCGGCTCCGCCCGCCCCGCCGGCTCCCGTTGCGGCCGACCCGGCTCCCGCTCCCGCCGAGGCGGACTCCGACGCGCCCGGCGGACGGCGCGGACGCCGGGTGCTGGGCGCGCCCGGGGCCGAGCCCGAGGCCGCCGCACCGAGCGCCGACGCCGTGGCGGAGCCCGTCACGCCGACCGGGCGTCGGCGTGCCCTCCCGGCGACACCGGCCTGGCCGGCCCCAGCGGCGCGGACGGCCGCCGAGGACGAGGACGCCTCCGGTGCCACCCCGGTCCCCGGGGCCCGGCAGCCGCAGGGCGCGCCGGAAGAGGGTCAGGCGGCGCAACCGATCAGCGTGCGGGCCCTCGGCACCCTGGGCCAGGGCGTCTCGGTGGACCCGAACGGCACGGGTTCGGGCCGTCGGCGCCGCCTCGCCGAGCCCGCGCCGCAGGGCCGGGCGTTCGCCATAGGGGCTCCCGAGGCGGGCTCCGACGAGGGTCCCGAGCCGCTGGACGGCCCGGGCGGCGCCGTCGAGGTGGTCAACCGGCCCGTACCGCGGCCGGTGGACGACGAGCTGCCGCCGGAGCCGCTGGACAACCCGCGCCGGCTGCTGGTGTGGCCCGCGCCGGACGTGCAGACCCAGCAGGCGCTCAGCGACCGCGGCTACCGTCCGGTGATCGTGCACTCCCGCGAGGAGGTGGACGCGCAGATCGCCGCGTTCCCCGCCGCGCTGTTCGTGGACCCGCTGACCGGGCCGATCACCCGTACCGCCCTGCAGGCGCTGCGGCAGGCCGCGGTGGCCGCCGAGGTGCCCGTCCTGGTCACGGCCGGGCTGGGGCACGCCACGCGGGAGGCGGCGTACGGCGCCGACCCGGCCGTCCTGCTCAAGGCGCTCGCGCCCCGCGACAGCGAACAGCACCCCTCCCGGGTGCTGCTGATCGAGGAGCACGACGAGATCGCGACCGCCCTGACCGCCGCCCTGGAGCGGCGCGGGATGCAGGTCGCGCGGGCGGGCGCCGACACCGACGCCGTGGAGCTGGCCACGCGGATGCGGCCCAACCTGGTCGTCATGGACCTGATGCAGGTGCGCCGCCGGCGGGCCGGGATCGTGGACTGGCTGCGCGCGAACGGGCAGCTGAACCGGACACCGCTGGTCGTCTACACGGCGACCGGCATCGACCGGGCCCAACTGCCGCGGCTGGCCTCCGGCGAGAGCGTCCTCTTCCTCGCCGAGCGGGCCACCTCCGCCGACGTGCAGGGCCGCATCGTGGACCTGCTGGCCAAGATCGGGACCAACTAGTCATCCTGGCCCGATGGCCATCACCCAGACGAACGAGCAGACCGTCCCCGCCGACAACGGGGAGGTGAACCTGCTGATCGCGCGGCAGGTGGAGCCCGGGCACGAGGAGACGTTCGAGGCCTGGGCCCACGGCATCCTGGAGACGGCCGCGCGGTTCCCCGACCACCTCGGGTACGGGCTCTTCCGCCCGGCGGTGGAGGGCGGGCCGTGGTTCCTGGTGCACCGCTTCCGCGATCAGGCGGCGTTCCGGCGCTGGCAGGACTCGGCGGAGCGGGCCGAGTGGTTCTCCAACTGCCTGGGCCACCACCACACGGAGATAGCCCGGCGCGAACTGCAGGGCATGGAGACGTGGTTCGCGAAGCCGGGTACGACCCGGCCCGCGCCGCCGCGGTGGAAGATGGCGATCAGCTCCGGGCTGGCCATCTTCCCGATCTCGCTGGTCGGCAACGCGGTGCTCGGGCCGTACCTGGTGGACGTCAACTTCGTCCTGCGGACGGCCGCGTTCGCGGTCGTCTTCAGCACCCTGATGACCTACGCGGCCATGCCCGCCGTCAGCAGGCTGCTCCGGTCCTGGCTCACGAAGGGCTGAACCGGACCGGAGCCGCGGAGGTCGGGGGTCAGGGGTCAGGGGTCAGGGGTCAGGGGTCAGGACAGCGTGGTGACGTCCAGCGCGCCGTCCGCGTACTGCTTGCGGATCACCTTCTTGTCGAACTTGCCGACGCTGGTCTTCGGCACCGCCTCGACCAGCGTCCAGCGCTCCGGCAACTGCCACTTGGCGATGGACCCGGCGAGGAACGCGCGCAGCGCGGCGTAGTCCACGGTCGCGCCCTCCTTGAGGACGACGGTGGCCAGCGGACGCTCGCCCCACTTGTCGTCCGGGACGGCGACGACGGCCGCCTCGGCGACCTCCGGGTGCGCCATCAGCGCGTTCTCCAGCTCCACGCTGGAGATCCACTCGCCGCCGGACTTGATGACGTCCTTGGCCCGGTCGGTGAGGGTCAGGTAGCCGTCGGAGCTGATCACACCGACGTCGCCGGTCTTGAGCCAGCCGTCGGCGCTGAACTTGTCCTCGGGGCGGACCGGCTCCGCGGCGGCCCCGCCGTAGTAGGCGCCCGCGATCCAGGTGCCGCGGACCTCCAGCTCGCCCGCCGATTCACCGTCCCAGGGAAGGTGGTCGCCGCCGGGCCCGACCAGCCGGGCCTCGACGCCCGCCGGGAAGCGGCCCTGGGTGATCCGGTACGGCCATTCCTCCTCGCCGCTCAGGCCGGCCGGCGGGTGCGCCATCGTGCCGAGCGGGGAGGTCTCGGTCATGCCCCAGGCGTGGCAGAGGCGCACGCCGAGCTTGTCGTACGCCTCCATCAGGGAGGGCGGGCAGGCCGCGCCGCCGATGGTGACCTGCTTCATGGAGGTGAGGTCGCGCGGGTTGGCGGTGACCTCGGCCAGCAGTCCCTGCCAGATGGTGGGCACGGCCGCGGCGTGCGTCGGCTTCTCCCGCTCGATCATCTCGGCGAGCGGGGCGGGCTGCAGGAAGCGGTCCGGCATCAGCATGTTGATGCCGGTCATGAAGGTGGCGTGCGGCAGCCCCCAGGCGTTCACGTGGAACTGGGGCACGACCACGAGGCTGGTGTCCTTGTCGGTCAGTCCCATCGACTCGGCCATGTTGACCTGCATGGAGTGCAGGTAGATCGAGCGGTGCGAGTAGACCACGCCCTTGGGGTCCCCGGTGGTGCCGGAGGTGTAGCACATGGCGGCGGCCTGCCGCTCGTCCAGCTCGGGCCAGTCGTAGGTGTCGGGGCGGCCCGCGAGGAGGTCCTCGTACTCGTGCAGGCGCACCTCCAGCCCGTCGAGCGCGGAGCGGTCGCCGACGCCGGAGACCACGACGTGTTCGACGGTCGGCAGGTGCGGCAGCAGCGGGGCGAGCAGCGGCAGGAGCGTGCCGTTGACCAGCACCACCCGGTCGGCGGCGTGGTTGACGATGAAGACGAGCTGCTCGGGAGGGAGCCGCAGGTTCAGCGTGTGCAGGACCGCGCCCATCGACGGGATCGCGAAGTAGGCCTCGACGTGTTCGGAGTTGTTCCACATCAGCGTGGCGACCCGGTCCGTCTGGCGGACTCCGAGCTCGTCGCGCAGGGCGTTCGCGAGGCGGGTGGCGCGGGCACCGATCTCGGCGAAGCTGCGGCGGTGCGGCTCGGCCTCCCCGGTCCAGGTCGTGACCTGGGACTTTCCGTGGATCGTCATCCCGTGCTGAAGTATGCGGGTGACGAGGAGCGGTACGTCCTGCATGGTGCTCAGCAAAGCGTCCTCCCAGTGAGCGCTGCGGCGCTGCGGCGGCTTCGGATGCTGCCGATTCTGCGCACGTACCGGTCGGCATGTCACTACCCGAGAGTAGAAACGACCCCGGATGTTTCACGTGAAACGTGCGACGGTCCGTGTTTCACGTGAAACACGGACCGCTGTTTCACGTGAAACAGCGTGCGGCCGACCGGCGCACCGCCGCGTCGGGCGCGCTCAGCGGACCGGGGTGAGCTCGGGGTCGTCGCGCAGCTTGACCAGCGCGCGGGACACGGCGCTCTTCACCGTGCCGATCGAGACCCCGAGCAGTTCGGCGGTCTGCGCCTCGCTCAGGTCCTCGTAGTAGCGCAGGACGACCATGGCACGCTGCCGGTCGGGGAGCCGGGTCACCGCGCGCCACATCGCGTCCCGCAGCGCCTGGGCCTCCGCGGGATCGGCGGCCGGCGGCTCGTCGGTCTCGGGAAGCTCGTCGCAGGCGAACTCGTCGACCTTGCGCTTGCGCCACTGGGAGGTGCGGGTGTTGACCAGGGCCCGACGGACGTAGCCGTCCAGTGCCCGGTGGTCCTCGATCCGGTCCCAGGCGACGTACGTCTTCGTGAGCGCCGTCTGGAGCAGGTCCTCGGCATCACAGGGGTTGGCTGTCAGGGAGCGCGCGGTGCGCATCAAGGCCGTGCCCCGGGTCCGGACGTACGCCGAGAACGACGGGTACGGCGTCGGATTCGAGGCGAGCGTGCACACAGGGGTGGTCATGTCTCCACGCTAGGAGCGCGGCCGCTCCCTGGGATCGGCCGCAGGTGCCGAAGGGGGGTCCACCTCAGGTTGTAGGGGCGGCGCGGGCTCCACCTCCTGAAGGTGGAGGAGGGCGGAGCCCGCCGCAGCCGGGGTCTCAGCCGTCGGAGCCGAGGATCAGACCGGAGGTCGGGACCCCGGTCCCGGCCGTGACCAGGACGTGCTCCGCTGCCGGCACCTGGTTGGCGGAGGTGCCGCGCAGCTGGCGGACGGCCTCGGCGATGCCGTTCATGCCGTGCAGGTAGGCCTCGCCGAGCTGGCCTCCGTGGGTGTTGAGCGGCAGCGCGTCGGCGGCGACGAAATCCGCGGCCTCGCCCGGACGGCAGAAGCCGAACTCCTCCAGCTGCATCAGCACGAAGGGGGTGAAGTGGTCGTAGAGGATGCCGACGTCGATGTCCGAGGGCCGCAGTCCGCTGGTGCGCCACAGCTGGCGGGCGACCACGTCCATCTCCGGCAGGCCGGTGAGGCCGTCGCGGTAGAAGGAGGTCATGGCCTCCTGGCGGCGTCCGGCGCCCTGCGCGGCCGCCGTGATCACGGCGGGTGCCTGCCGCAGGTCTCGGGCCCGCTCTGCCGTGGTGACGACGAGGGCCTGGCCCCCGTCGGTCTCCTGGCAGCAGTCCAGCAGCCGCAGGGGTTCGACGATCCAGCGCGAGGCCGCGTGGTCGGCCAGGGTGATGGGCTTGCCGTGGAAGTAGGCGGCGGGGTTGTTCGCGGCGTGCCTGCGGTCGGTGACGGCGACGTGCCCGAAGGCCTCGGGCGTCAGGTTGTACGCGTGCAGGTAGCGCTGTGCGGCCATGGCCACCCAGGACGCGGGTGTCAGCAGACCCCACGGCAGCGACCAGCCGAGGGCCGCACCCTCCGCCGAGGGCTCGCGCTGCTGGACGCCGGAGCCGAAGCGGCGCCCGGAGCGCTCGTTGAAGGCCCGGTAGCAGACCACGACCTCCGCGACCCCGGTGGCGACGGCGAGGGCGGCCTGCTGCACGGTGGCGCAGGCCGCGCCGCCGCCGTAGTGGATGCGGGAGAAGAAGGAGAGCTCCCCGATCCCGGCCGCCTGGGCGACGGTGATCTCGGGGCTGGTGTCCATGGTGAAGGTGACCATGCCGTCGACGTCGGCCGGGGTGAGCCCGGCGTCGTCGAGGGCCGCGTGCACGGCTTCGACGGCGAGGGTGAGCTCGCTGCGCCCGGAGTCCTTGGAGAATTCGGTCGCGCCGATGCCGGCGATCGCGGCGCGGCCGCCGAGCTCGTCGCGGGTGCGGGCGCTCATGCCGGGCTCCCCGGGGCCAGCGTGACCGTGACCGTGCCGGTGACGTGGTGGCCGATGCCGTTGGCGCCGACCACCCGGACCTGCGCGGTGTCCCCGTCGAGCGCGGTGACGGTACCAGTGAGGGTCATCGTGTCGCCCGGGTAGTTGGGGGCGCCGAGGCGGATGGCCACCTTGCGCAGGACGGCCCGGGGGCCGAGGTGGTCGGTGATGTAGCGGCCGACCAGGCCGTTGGTGGTCAGGATGTTCATGAAGACGTCCGGGGAGCCCTTCTCCCGGGCCAGTTCCGCGTCGTGGTGCACGTCCTGGTAGTCGCGGGAGGCGATCGCGCCCGCGACGATCAGCGTGCGGGTGACCGGTATCTCCAGCGGTGGCAGCTCCGTGCCGATCCGTATCGCGCCGACTGCCATGGCCCCTGCGTCTCCCGCGTCCTCGGTGTCCTCGGTGTGTTCGATGTATTCGATCTCTTCGGTGTGTTCGGTGCATTCGGCGTCTCCGGCACCCCGCATGTCTCAGCCCTCCTGCGCGAGTGCGTCGCCCAGCTCGGCCAGCAGTTCGCTGCCGCAGCCCAGGTAGGCGTCCAGCTGCCGCCCCCAGAGGAAGTGCCGGTGGACGGGGTGCTCCAGGTCGGCGCCCATCCCGCCGTGCAGGTGCTGGCCGGCGTGCACGACCCGCTTGCCCGCCTCCGAGGCCCACCAGGCCGCCGTCAGCGCGTGCTCGCGCGCGGGCAGGCCCTCGTCGACGCGCCAGGCCGCCTCGTACGTGGTGACCCGGATCGCCTCGGTGTCCATGTACGCGTCGGCCGCGCGCAGCATCACGCCCTGGTTCGTGGAGAGGGGCCGGCCGAACTGCTCTCGGACGCCCGTGTACTCCACCGCCCGGGCGAGCGACCCCGCGCAGACGCCCGCCTGGAGTCCGGCGAAGGCCGTACGGGCGGTCGCGAGCACGGCCTCGTAGGCCCCGGCGGCGCCGAGGGGCTCGGCTTCGGCGGCGGTCAGTGTCAGCCGGCCGGCCGACCAGGGGGCGGTGGTCTCCACCGGGGCGGTCCGGACGCCGGGTGCGTCGGTGCGCACGATCCACAGCCCGCCGTCGGCGTCCGGCACCAGTACGTGGGTGGCCTCGCGCAGCCAGGGCACGGCCGGGGCCGTTCCGGTGAGCCGGACGCCGCCCTGTGCGGTGCGGCGGCCGGTGTCGGCGGTGGCGGCGGCCAGGGGACCGCGATCGGCGGTGATCCGGCCGCGGTTCGGAAACGCTCCGGTGGCCACGGCTTCGCCGGTGCCCAGGGCCGGGAGCAGCCGGGCGCGCTGCTCGACGGTGCCGTGCGCGGCGACGGGCAGCACCCCGTAGGCGCAGGTGGCGGCGAAGGGGACCTGCGCGGTGCTACGGCCCTGCTCCTCCAGGAGCAGGACCAGGCCGAGCAGGCCGATGTCCTCCACGGCGGCGGGCAGCCCGGCCGCGGTGAGTGCCTTCCACAGCTCGGCGTCGCTGCCGGTGCCGGCGGCGGCGAGGCGTTCGTGCGTGGCGAGGTCGCCGAAGATCCGTGCGGCGAGGCCGGCCGCGGCGGCCTGCTCCTCGGTGGGGTGGAAGTCCATCAGGCCTCGCTCCCGCGGAAGACGGGGAGTACGAGACCGTCGTCGACGGTCAGGAACTCCAGTTGGACGGGCAGGCTGATGCGGACCTTGTCGTACGGGACACCGGTGATGTTGCTGACCATCCGGACGCCCTCGGCGAGCTCGACGAGCGCGACCGCGTACGGCGGGTCGAAGGCCGGGAAGGGCGGGTGGTGCATGACGACGTAGCTGAAGACGGTGGCCGCGCCGGAGGCCTCGACGGTGTCCCAGGCCGGGGAGCCGCAGGCATGGCAGCCGGGCAGCCAGGGGAAACGGAGGCCGGAACAGCCGGTGCAGCGCTGGATCAGCAGCTTGCGGTCGCGCACCCCGTCCCAGAAGCCCTGGTTGTCGCGGTTGACCACCGGCCGGGGACGGCTCGCCCGGGGCCGGGCACCGGACGCGGGCCGCTCGGCGCTACGGGCCCGCCCGTCCGGGCGGGCGGCCGGTGCGTACTTGAGGATGCGGAAGCGGTGCGTACCGGCGAGCTCGCCGTCGACCCGGACGTCCATGCGCGTGGTGACGAAGTGGCCGGTGCCCAGTCTGGTCGTCTTGCGGGGCGACACGGACTCGATGACGGCGTCGAAGGCGACCGTGTCGCCGGGGCGGAGCGGGCGCCGGTACTCCTGCTCGCAGTCGGTCGCGACCACGGAGGTGTATCCGGCTCCGTCGAGGAGCGCGAGCAACTCGTCGTAGGCGGAGGTGCGGTCGCCGTGGCCGGAGAGGCCGCCCATCGTCCAGGCCTGGAGCATGGTCGGCGGAGCGATGGCGTCCGGGCCCGTGTAGGCCGGGTTGGCGTCGCCCACCGCCTCGCACCAGTGGCGGATCATCGGAGCGTTCACGGGGTCCTTGCCGCGGCCGCCGATCGCCGCCGCAGACCCCTCGAAGGCGGCCAACCGCCGGTGGAACGGGTCCGCGGGCCCGGCCTCGGGCCCGCCCGGAACACCGGCCGCGCGCTCGCGCGCCACCCCGTCCACCGGACCCGCGTCGCCGAAGCCCTCCCGGACCGCGGAGCCCGGGGCCGTCGCCGGTGCCCCAGGTACCTCTGGTGACCCTGGTGCCTCTGGTGTCCCGGGCCCGCGCGTGCCCTCTGCACCACCCGCACCACCTGGCCGAGCCGCAGCTCCCGTACTGCCCGGACCGCTCGCTCCGACCGTGCCGGGTATTCCGTCCGACCCGCCCCCGCCGGCCGCGTCCGCCGTCATCGCTTCCTCCCCTTCATGCCGAGCCGCATCATGGCGACGATCTCGCGCTGGACCTCGCTGACCCCGCCGCCGAAGGTGTTGATCTGGGCGGCCCGGTTCATCCGCTCCAGCTCGCCGCCCCCGAACGCCTCCGCCCCGGGGCCCCGGATCAGGGCCTGCTCGCCCACCACCTCCTGGCACATCCGGTACACCTCGACGGTCGACTCGGTGCCCAGGAACTTCACACCGCTCGCGTCCCCCGGCGCCAGGTCGCCGCCGCCGACGTCCTGGACCAGCCGCCAGTTCAGGAGGCGTACGGCGGCCAGCCGGGCGTGCGCCTCGGCGAGGCGCGACCGTACCCAGGGGAGATCGGCGGGCCGTGCTCCGGTGGCCGGGTCCGGGGTGCGGGCGTGGACGAGGGCGGCGTCGTAGAAGTCCTCGGCCTGCATGCCGATGGCGGCGAGGGCCACGCGCTCGTGGTTGAGCTGGTTGGTGATCAGGCCCCAGCCGCCGTGCTCCGGACCGACGAGGTGGCCGGCGGGCACGCGCACCGCGTCGTAGTACGTCGCGGTGGTCGTGAGGCCGCCGACCGTCTCGATGGGGGTCCACGAGAACCCTGGTGCCTGTGTGGGCACCAGGACGATCGAGATGCCCTTGTGCTTGGGAGCCTGCGGGTCGGTGCGGCAGGCCAGCCAGATCCAGTCCGCGTTCTGCGCGTTGGAGGTGAAGATCTTCTGCCCGTCGACCACCCAGTCCCCGTCCGGGCCGCCGTCGCGCACGGCGCGGGTACGGAGCGCGGCGAGGTCGGTACCCGCCTCGGGCTCCGAGTAGCCGATGGCGAAGACGAGCTCGCCGGCGAGGATCCGGGGCAGGAAGTAGTCCTTCTGCTCCGGAGTCCCGTACTTCATCAGGGTCGGCCCGACCGTGTTGAGCGTGACCATGGAGACCGGTGCGCCGGCCCGGTATGCCTCGTCGAAGAAGACGAACTGCTCTTCCGCTCCCCGGCCTTGGCCGCCGTACTCGACGGGCCAGCCGAGGCCGAGCAGCCCGTCGGCTCCGATGCGGCGCAGGAGTTCCCGCTGCCCGCCGGGGTCCTCGGGCGCTCCGTCCGGCATGAGGTCGCGGAAGTAGTTCCGCAGTTCGGTGCGGAGCCTCAACTGGCCTTCGGTCGGGGCGAGGTGCACGGCACTGGCCTCCCGGCATCACAACATCGAGTGCACCTGACTGTCCGTCAGATTTACCCGTGGTGTCAAGGCCGCAAAGGGGCGGGCGTGCGCCGGCGCCCGCAGGGCACGCGCGAGGGCGCCCGCGCCGACGGACCCCAGCCGGTCCGGTCGCGCGGGCGCCCTCATCAGCCCGAAGGGGTCAAGCCGCCCTTACCACCAGGGATGGAAGTTGACCGATACGTTCGAGTTCGACTGGTGGATCGGGGTGAGGGCCGAGCCGTTCACCTGCGCGGTGTTGTTCTGGTTGGAGGCACCGGAGCCGGTCGCCACCTGCTGCGAGGTCGACGAGTTCCCGTTGTTGTTGCCGCCCACACCACTGCCGATGATGCTGGCGACGCTCGCATTCGATCCGTCGTTCGCGAAGGAGCCGTTGTCGGCCGTGGCCACTCCGCCGAAGAGGGCGACGGCGAGGGGCAGGGCGGCGACGGTGGCGATGACGCGGGCGGTACGGATGCTTGCCATGTGTGAATCCTCCAGAAAACCGAAGTGGGACTTCGAAGTGGGACTTGTGCCGGAGCAGTTGGCCTACCGCCTCGGCCGTTCCGTGTGGGACGACGTCGCGGAACCAGAGTTGCCCACCGAATCCCCGGCGAACCAGACCGGAGACCACTATTCCCCCGCAAGTATGACCAACATCGGATAAACCTCATTCGCGCCCCCGACGGCGCAGATCACCCCACCCGGGCCCGCTGAAACCCTTGCCGCGCAAGGGGCGAAGCGTTCCGCCAAACTGACGGTGTGCGGACATGCCGAAAAGAGCCGCGCCCTCCGGGATCCCACCGTCTCCCGGGCATGCGGCCCTGCCGTACCAAGCCTTGCGCCCCCTGCACGCCCCCGGCATCCGCCGGGGCAGTCCGTCCGCGCCCCACACAGGGGCGCCACCCGGCGCGCTCCACGGCCCACGAGGGTCCGGGCTCCAGCGCCGGTCGCTTCTCTCACCACTCCTGTACGCACGAACCCGTCCGCACCGACTCCTCGGCGCGCACCACTGGCCGGCGACAGGTCCCGCTCTCAATCGACCACGTCCGGCAAGTCCGCTTGTGGATAACGGACTTCATGCCTTCGTGTCTCGACTTCCGTACGTCTGCTCAGCGACGGCGGCTCGTGCGCCTGCCACACCGGCTCGTCACGGCTTCCCTGCATGTCCTACGAGTCATACAAGTCCTACGAGACCTACGAGACCTACGAGTCCTACGTGGCTCTCATGACCTACGCGTCCTACGGGGTCCTACCGGTCCTACAAGTCCTACGGGTCCTACAGGTCCTACAGGTCCTACAGGTCCTACAGGTCCTACGGGTCCTACGGGTCCTACGGGTCCTACGCTCCGGACGGAACTACGCGGCGAGGGCGAGCGCTTCCCGGGCGGCGCCGGCGGGGGCTCCGACCTCGGTCACGATTCCGGCGGGCGAACCCGAACCGACTGCGGCTCCGACTGCGACTGCGGCTCCGGCTCCGGCTCCCATGGCGGCGGCGGTGGTCGAGCGGCGGACGGACGGGGTCTTGCCATGGGCCTCGGCGCGGATCCGCTGCTTGATGGTGGGCGGGAGCGAACCTCCCCGCATCATCGCCCTCCAGGTCCGCCGGGCCGTGACGGCCGCCCGGCGCGCGGTGACGGCCGCGGGGGCCGGGACGGCGGGGGCGGAGACACCGGCGACGGCCGGGGCAGCCTTGCCGCCGAAGCCGAGGGACGCGAGGAGGGCCACGAGTGCGGCCAGGACGGCGGTCCAGATCGAGGTGACGGTGGTGCGGTGGGCCATGACGGTTGCCTCATTTCGGGATGTTCGGACGGGCGGATCTGAATACATTCGTCATGATGTGGCCGCAACCGCACGACGCCCGCCACGCGCGCCGATCTTCCGACAAACACCACTCAAAAGGCCCAAAGCCGCCTGGAAGGCCCCCTCCCTACACGGGCACATCTCTCGACTTTCGCAAACAAAGAGCCAGTTCAGAGCCGGTACGGCACCTCCCGGCACGCTGGCGTCGGCACGGCAACCCGAAGAATCCGCTGTGCGCCTTCGCCCACCGGAGCCGGACTTCGCGCGGCGAAGGACGCGACCCGCCGGATCGCAGCCCGGCCGCGCCCACGCAGAAGGGGCGCCCCTCGTGAGGGGCGCCCCTTCCGGTCAGCATGGCGCTGACGCGGTGCGGTGGGTGTGGGATTTGAACCCACGGTGACATCGCTGCCACGACGGTTTTCAAGACCGTTCCCTTAGGCCGCTCGGGCAACCCACCTGGCCGGTACAGAGTACCGGGCCGTGGCGGGGGCCGGGGCGGGGTGGATCAGGCCGTCTGGGCCTTGTCGTAGGCCGCCTTGGCCTCGTTGCCGAAGTACGGGCCGTACATGCGGTTCGGCAGGAAGGTGTAGCCGAAGCTGTTGACCGAGACCTGGGTGCCCAGGCCCGTGGCCTCGTCGAAGTCCTGGAACCAGGGGCCGCCGCTGGAGCCGCCGGTCATGTTGCAGGACAGGCTGTGGTCCTTGGTCAGCAGGAAGTCCTTGCCGCTGTTGCCGCTGCAGTAGACGAGCTTCGTGCCGTCGTACGGGGCCGCGGCCGGGAAGCCGAAGGAGTACATCCTCTTGTTGTAGCCGCCGTTGAAGAGGATGCCCTGGGCTCCCACCGCCTGGCTGAGCGTGCGGCCGTTCAGCGGTGCGACGACGGCGAGGCCGACGTCCATGTTCATGTCTTCGCTCGCGGCCCACTGGTCGGTGGCGAACGTCTTGGTGGCCGACCACTGGCCGTAGGGGGCGTTGCCGTTGTCGTAGGCCGGGACGAACACCCAGTTCGTGTGCCAGGCCCCCTGGTACTTCACGCAGTGGCCGGCCGTGATCACCGTGCTGCCGTTGGCGCTGGTGATCGAGTCGCCGGAGCAGGACGCGGTCCGGTCGCCCATGGTGAAGAAGACCCGGCCCGAGGTCTTCACGACCGCCCCACCGCCGGTCCACGCACCGCCCCCCTGCGGGAACGCGGTGGGGGAGGCGGCGGCCGGGGCCGTCGGGGCGATGGCGGTGGGTCGGGCGGCGGGGGCGGCGACCGGGGTACGGGCCGCTCCCGGGGCCGCCGTGACGTCGAGCGGGGTGGCGCCCCGCATGCGCTCGGCGCTCCAGAAGCCCTGGACGTGCTGCTGCCGGAAGGCGGCGGACGCGGGCGCGTCCGAGGCGGCGGCAGGGGGCGCGGCCGTGAGGGCGCCCGCGAGGAGGGCGCCGGCGGATAAGAGGGTGGACAGGACGGTGCGACGACGATTCACGCAGGACTCCTTCGGCCGTGCCCGGTCCGGGGCAGGGCGGGGGTGAAGAGCGGTCGGTGCGGATCGGCTGTGCAACGGTGCTGCGCGGTGCGGGATGCGCCGTACGGGTGCGGGTGCGAGTGCGCCCAACGGGTGTGAGTGCGCCGTACGGGTGCGGATGCGGGTACGCAGTGCGCCGTACCGATGCGGGTCAGCGGTACGCGGTGCGCGGTGCGCGGTGGGGGATGTCGGGGCAGAGTGGCACGGGCGGGTGTCGATGTCAGGAGGCGGTCGGAACGTTCGGTCGGTTCCGGCCAGGAATTGGCCAACTCCTTCCCCCTGCACGGCTCACAGGGTCAGCAGCACCCCGAGGTACGACACCCCGGCCACCACCACCCAGGCCCCGAGACCCAGCGTCGCGGCCCGCCCGCCGGTCCGGGCCAGCGTCGGCAGGTGCACCGCGCTCCCGAGTCCGAACAGGGCCGCGGCCAGCAGCGCCTCCTGGGCGGTGTGCGCCCACTCCAGCGCCGCGTCGGGCAGCACCCCCGTGGCCCGCAGGGCGGCCGCCGCGAGGAACCCGGCCACGAACAGCGGCACCGGGGCCGGCCTGCGGCCCGAGGCGGTGCGCACTCCGCGCCGCCGGGCCCGTACGGAGAAGGCCACGGCCGCCACCAGCGGGGCCAGCAGCGCCACCCGCATCAGCTTGACGAGCACGGCCTCGCCGAGGGCTCCCGGGCCCGCGGCCTGGGCCGTGGCCACCACCTGCCCGACGTCGTGGACGCTCGCGCCGACCCAGCGCCCGAACTCCGGGTCCGACAGTCCCAGCGGTCCCTGGAGCAGCGGCAGCACCGCGATGGCCAGCGTTCCGCACAGGGTGACCAGGGCCACCGAGGCGGCGACGTCCTCCTCGTCGCTGCCCGAGACCTCGCTCACCGCACCGATCGCCGAGGCCCCGCAGATCGAGTACCCGGTGGCGATCAACAGGGGTTGGTCGCCCGGGAGTCCGAGGCGGCGACCCAGCCACAGGGTGCCGAAGAAGGTGGCCGCCACCACCCCGGCCACCATGGCCACGGTCGCCCAGCCCAGCCGCACCACCTGGTCGAGCCCCAGCCCGAGGCCCAGCAGGACGATGCCGATCCGCATCAGTCGCCGCCCGGCCAGGGAGAGCCCCGGGCGGGCGGTGCCCCGTACGAAGACGCGCGGGCCGGGAAGGTGCGCGGCGGCGATGCCCAGCACCACCGCGGCGGTCAGCATCGGTACCGCGGGCACCGCCCGGTGGACGAGCCACGCCACCAGCGCTCCGGCCGCGGCCGCGGCCAACCCGGGCCAAGGAGTGGATGTTTCACGTGAAACACGGCGGACCGGCGCGCCCTGGGGGCGGTTGAGGAGGGCCATCAGCCGACGGGGAGCGTGTAGACGCGGCGGATGCTCGTGCCCAGCCGGGACACGTCGGCGCCGTAGACGTGGAGGGATATCGCGGTACCGGCACAGGAGTTGCGCACGGAGTGGATGTCGCCCGGCGGGGCGAAACCGCACACGTCGCCCTGCCCGTTGACCACGTCCTCGGTGGCCACCAGCCGCGCGGACCCGCCACCGGACCCGCCACCCGATCCGGACCCCGCACCCGTGCCCGTCCCGGTCCCCGGCACCAGGCGGTAGCGCCGCTCGCTCTCCGCGCCCTGGTGCACGCCGGCCACGCACCACGACACGTGGTCGTGGATGCAGGTCTCCTGACCGGGCAGCCACACCAGGGCCACCACCGAGAAGCTCCCGTCGGACTCGGCGTGCAGGACGTGCTGGCGGTAGCGCTCCGGGTCGCCCTCCCGCTGCGCCGGCGTCAGCAGGTCGGCGGCACCCAGGTGCGGGGCCAGCACCTCGCCCACCAGGTACGCGGTCACGTCGGGCGCCAGGCCCCGGTCGACGACCGAGCGGATCTCACGGACGAGGGCGGCCATCCTCGTGGTGGTGCGGGCCGGCGTCGTGGTGGTCATGCCCGCAGCGTCCTGCGGTCCTTCCCCCGCGTCCAACGACAGTTGTGACCCGAAATCCCAAGTCCCGCTTATGGATCGGTCAGCAGCCGACCCGGTTCGCCGCGACCCGTCGCAGCGCGTCCAGCACCACCGCCGTCGCCGGTACCCGCAGGTGGTCCCGGTAGACGTAGGCCGCGATGTGGCGGCGGGCGGCCGGCTGGAGCGCCCGGCCGCAGACACGGCTGAGGGAGAGCGAGGGCAGTACCAGCGCGGGCATCATCGCCACGCCCAACCCCTGCGCGACCAGGCTCTGCACCACCAGGTTGTCGTCGGTGGCGAAGCGGATGTCGGGCACGAAGCCCAGCTCCGCGCACTCGTGCAGCAGGTTCGCCCGGCAGCGCGGGCAGCCCGCGATCCACCGTTCCCCGGCGAGGTCCGCGAGGTGCACGGCCCGGCGCCGGGCGAGCGGGTGCCCGGTCGGGAGCAGCACCGTCAGCTGGTCCTCCAGCAGCCTGATCTCGGCCACCTCCTCCGGGACCTCCTCGTGCAGGCCCGGGTAGGTGAACGCCAGGGTGATGTCGCACTCGCCGCGCTCCAGCCGGCGCAGGGACCCCGGCGGCTCGCCCTCCAGCAGTTCCACCTGGATGCCCGGGTGCTCCGCGGCCAGGCCGCTCAGGGCGTCCGGGACGAGCGTGGCGTTGGCGCTGGGGAAGCCGCACAGGCGTACCCGTCCGGTGCGCAGGCGGGCGTAGGCCGTCAGCTGCGCCTCGGCCGCGGAGAGGCTGCCGAGGATGGCCTCCGCGTGGCGGGACAGGGACTCGCCGGCCTCGGTGAGCTGCATCCGGCGTCCCACCCGGGTGAACAGCGGGGTGCCGACGGAGCGTTCGAGCGCCTTCATCTGCTGGGTGATGGCGGGCTGGGTGTACCCGAGGGCGCGGGCCGCCGCCGAGTAGGACCCGGAGGTGACGACGGCGTGGAACGTCCGTATGTGCCGAGAATCGAACACGAGCGAAGCATAAGCGGACGTTGGGAGGGGCCGCAGTCGGATTCCCGCCTGCGGCCCCTCTCCGATCAGGCCAACGGCCGACCGCTACTTGTCCCCGACCCGCGAGCCGAGGGTGATGTCGACCGTGGTCGGCTTGCCGCCGCGCAGGTAGGTCAGCTTCACCGTGTCGCCCGGCTTGTACGTCCAGATCATGCTGATCAGGGACGGGCCGCTGTCGACCGGCTTGCCGCCGAACTCGGTGATGACGTCGCCGGGCTTGAGTCCCGCCTTGCCGGCCGGACCGTTCGGGTCGACCAGGTCGTTGGCGGCCGCGCCCTGCTCGGAGATCTTGGCGCCGTCGCCCTTGGCCTGGAGGTCCACGGAGACCGAGATCACCGGGTACACCGGCTTGCCGGTCTTGATCAGCGATTCGGCGACGTTCTTCGCCTGGTTGATCGGGATGGCGAAGCCGAGGCCGATGGAGCCGGCCTGGCCGCCGCCGAAGCCGCCGTTGCCGGCCGACTGGATGGCGGAGTTGATGCCGATGACCGCGCCGCGGCCGTCGATCAGCGGGCCGCCGGAGTTGCCCGGATTGATCGAGGCGTCCGTCTGCAGGGCGCTCATGTACGAGTTCTTGCCGCCGGAGCCGTCGCCCGAGGCGACCGGACGGTTCTTGGCGCTGACGATGCCCGTGGTGACCGTGTTGGACAGGCCGAAGGGGGCGCCGATCGCGATGGTCGGGTCGCCGACGGCGACCTTCTCGGAGTCGCCGAGCGGGAGCGGCTTGAGGCCGGCCGGCGGGTTCTTCAGCTTGAGCACGGCGACGTCGTAGCCCTGCGCGCGGCCCACTACCTCGGCTTCGTACTTCTTGCCGTCGGAGAAGGTCGCGGAGAGCTTTCCGCCGTTCGCGGCGGAGGCCACGACGTGGTTGTTGGTGAGGATGTGGCCCTGCTGGTCGTAGACGAAGCCGGTGCCCGTGCCGCCCTCGCCGTCGCCGGCCGAGGCCTCGATGGTGACCACGCTGGGCAGGGCGCCGGACGCCAGGCCCGCGATGGAGTTCGCGTCGCGCTTGAGGTCCTTGGGCGTGTTGCCGGCGCTGATCGTCGTGGAGCCGCTGCCGTTGTCGCTGCGCTCCGCGGCCCAGTAGCCGACCCCGCCGCCGATGCCGCCCGCGAGCAGGGCCGCGACGAGGACGCCCGCGATCAGGCCGCCGCGGCCCTTCTTCTTGGGCGGAGGGTTCCCGTCCGCGTACGTGGTTCCCCAGGCGGCGCCGCCGTGGCCGCCGCCCGCGCCGTACGCCGGAACGGTCGGCGGCGGGGGCGGCCAGCCCCCGGCGCCGTGCGCGGCCGGAGCCTGCGCCCCGGCCTGGGGCTCTCCGTAGGCCGGAGCGGGGTCCTGCCCCTGCGCCGGAGCCTGTCCGTAGGCCGGAGCCTGTCCGTAGGCCGGAGCCGGGTCCTGCCCGTACGCCGGAGCCTGCGCCGGAGCCTGCGCCGGGGCCTGCGGCGGCTGCGTGTGCGGGAGGTGCTGGGTCGGCTCGGCGCCGGGCGGGGCCGTCGGGGGGAGCTGCTGCGTCGCCGGATCGGCGGCGGGCGGTCCCGCGGGGGGCTGGGCCGGGGCCGCCGGAACGGCCGCCGCAGGCGGTCCGTCGGTCGGGCGGGCGTCGGCCGGGTGGTGCGGTGCCGGCGCGGGCGCGGGCTGCGGCGCGGGGGCCGTCGCCTGCGTCTCGGAGGCCGGAGCAGGTGGTGCGGACGGGGCCGCGGGGGGCGTCTGGGCCGCGTTGCCCTCGTTCTCGGTGCTCACAGCGCTCTCTCCTCGTCACACACGGCTTCGGTGTTCTCTGGTCTTACATCGGTCCGACTGAACGTTCGACGAGCCGTACAAGTTCCTGGGCAAAGCCTTTCCCATGACCCGTCAGGGCACTGTAAGCCGGACCTGTGAGTCTCCCGCCATTCTTTATATCCGACATTTCGAGCTGCTCGCAGAATGCGGCCGCGTCGCCCGACGCCCTCCCGGTGGCACCATGACCCGGTGACCCACGCAATGCCGCGCCCCATCCAGGTCGTCGCCCACCGCGGCGCCTCGGAGGATGCCCCCGAACACACCCTGGCCGCCTACCGCAAGGCCATCGAGGACGGCGCCGACGCGCTCGAATGCGATGTCCGGCTCACCGCCGACGGCCATCTGGTCTTGGTCCACGACCGCCGCGTGAACCGTACGTCCAACGGCCGCGGCGCCGTCTCCGCCCTGGAGCTGGCCGATCTCGCCGCGCTCGACTTCGGGTCCTGGAAGGACCGCGAGGAGTCCCCCGACTGGGACGCCGACCCCGAGCGCACCTCGGTCCTCACCCTGGAGCGCCTGCTGGAGCTGGCCGCGGACGCCGGCCGGCCGGTCCAGCTGGCGATCGAGACGAAGCACCCGACCCGCTGGGCCGGACAGGTGGAGGAGCGCCTCCTCTTCCTACTCAAGCGCTTCGGCCTGGACGCCCCGCCCGCCGAGGGACCCCATCCGGTCCGGGTCATGAGCTTCTCCGCGCGCTCCCTCCACCGCGTGCGGGCCGCGGCGCCGACGGTGCCGACCGTGTACCTGATGCAGTTCATCACCCCCCGCATGCGGGACGGACGGCTGCCGGCCGGAGTGCGCATCGCCGGTCCGGGCATGCGGATCGTGCGCAACCACCCCGCCTTCATCCGCAAACTCCAGGCCACCGGACATCCCGTCCACGTGTGGACGGTGAACGAGCCGGAAGACGTTCAGCTGTGCGCTGACCTCGGTGTAGAGGCCATCATCACGAACAGACCCCGTCAGGTTCTGTCCCAGCTGGGACGCTGACGTCCCTCTTTGCCCACTCGCCCCGGGCGACTCACCAATCACAGGGTGTGCCCCGGCGCATCCGCCCGGCCCCGGTTCGTCATGAATGCGTCAGGGGGCTCCGCCACGGCGGTTTCCGGTCCAGGCCATTGGGGCATCCAGACCATGCGTGGGGCTAAGGAGGTTCCGGGGGTGGCGTTGATGGTGGCACAGGAAGTGCCCACGTCGTCGTGCATGGACATACGCCATGGTCCTGCGGGCGTGGGCGAGGCGAGGCACCGGATGCGCGAGGAATTGCGTCGCGGCGGGGTGCCGGACCCGGTCGTGGACGATGCCGTACTGGTCCTGTCCGAACTGCTCGGCAACGCCTGCCGGCACGGCAGGCCCCTGGGCAGACGGGAGCTGGGGGACGGGGAGGTCCGCGCCGCCTGGCGCGTCGACGCGGCCGGAGGGCTGACGATCGAGGTCACGGACGGGGGCGGGCCCACCCGCCCCGTGCCGGCCACGCCCTCGGTCACCGCGCGCGGCGGTCGCGGGCTCACCATCGTCGGCGCCCTGGCCGAGGAGTGGGGCGTCCGGGACGGCGCGGCGGGCGAGGTCACCGTCTGGGTGGTGCTCGCCTGCGGACCCCGGCGCGGCGACTTCGCTACGCGCGTTGCGCCGCAGGCCCTCGGCTTCGACGCGGCCTTCGACGATCCGGCCGCCTGAACCGAGCCCCTTCGGGAGCGCACGCCGACCGCGCTCCCGACCCCGCTCCCGGCCGCACCCACCGGCCGCGGCGGTGCGAACGGCTAGGCTCGCGCCCAGACACGACGCCGTACCGCCGCAACCGGGAGACACCCACGATGGCCAAGAAGCGCCCCGCAGCCAAGACTGCAAAGCCGCAGCTCAACACCGGTGAAATCCCCGTGGTGGGCGCCCGCGAGCCCTGTCCCTGCGGTTCCGGTCGCCGCTACAAGGCCTGCCACGGCGCGGCCGCCGCGCACGCCGTCACCGAGCACGTCCAGCGCCCCTTCGAGGGCCTGCCGGGCGAGTGCGACTGGGTCGCGCTGCGCGAGCTCGTCCCCGCGGCCACCGTGCCGCTGACCCTCAAGGGCGGCCTGCCCGAGGGTGTTCCGTCGGTCACGCTGGTGACCGTACTGCCCATGGCCTGGCCGGCGCTGCGCCGCGAGGACGGGTCCGTCCTGCTCGGTCTGCAGAACGAGTCCTCCACCGGGGACCTCGGCCGCGACATGGCCGACACCCTGGAGCGCGCCCTCGCCGCGGAGCCGGGCACGCCCGTTCCGGCCCGCCGGGTGCCGGCCGAGGGTCCGCGGCTCCAGGACCTGCTGGACGTCGACGGCGTTTTCGAGCCGGTTGTGCACAGCGGCTTCGAATTCTGGATTCCGGAATCGGAGAGCGCCCAGAGCGCCTCCCCGGAGATCGCCGCCTCGCTCGAACGCGCCAACGCGGCGGCCATCCCCACCGTCAAGCTGGCCGGCGTGGACGCGGCCTACTGGTGCGAGACCCCGGACAAGAACCACCTGCGCTGGGTCATGCCGCACCCGGAGGAGAAGCTGCTCGACGCCCTCGCGCGGCTGCACGCGGCCGGCACCTCCTCGCTCGGCGAAGGCACCCGACTGGTCGGTTCCTTCCGGGCGCACGGACTGGTGGTCCCCGTCTGGGACCTGCCGACCGGCGTCACCGCGGACGACGTGGAGAAGCCGGCCGCCGAGTTCGCGGAGCGGCTCGCCGGGGCGCTGGCCTCGGACGCGCCGCTGACCACGGAGGAGCGCCGGGCGCGCGGCGGCCTCACCAACCGCCAGGTCACGCTCAGCTGACCCGCACGGCGGGACGGGGCCGGTGACCGGAGTCACAACTCCCGCTAATCGTCTGCAAATCGGTGTCTGAATATCAGAGATCGAATTTGCGAACAGGCGATCTCTTGTTACCGTTCTTGTAGCCCGGTCGCTGGTGCATCCCCCGTCGCCAGCGACCGGGCGCTTGTTTTCCCGACGGTCTCAACCGTCGCCCGGTGCTGGTGAGTTGCTCCCGGACCGCAGCAGTAGTGCACCTTCATCATCCGGAACTGCAAACTCCGCAACGGCCGAGTAGGCGTCCGGCGTTCCGCTGGAGGGCTCCCGCGGGGTCTCGCACAGCCCCGGCTCGTCGCCCGCCGCGACCTCGCACCGGATCTGCACCGTCCGCCCGGCCGGCCCCATCACCGTCAGTACGGCGTCGAGCGCGCGGCCGCCGGTGTTGCGGTAGTAGCTGCGGCCCCAGGTGCGGCCCTCGCCGACCAGGACGCAGGTCTGCGCCTCCAGCCCGTGGGGGGAGGTGAGTTCGGGCCCGCAGCGGGAGTCCGTGCGCGGCTGCCGCGGCGGACCGGGCTCCGCGCGTCCGGCGGCCGGGGCGCGTCCGGCGGCCGGGCCGGCCGCGGCGCGCGACCCGTCCGAAAGCCCGAGCGCCGAGAACAGGCCGCCGTTTTTCCCGTCCTCCCGACCGTCGTAATCCGGCCCGGCGATCGCCCCGGCCAGCGGGAGCGACAAGATGATCAACACACCGGCGCCGATACCGATCAGGCGGAGATTCATTCGCCGAAGATAGCGATCCCGGAATGGGGCGCGGAGATCCCCGCGCCCAATTCCGCGGTAAACCGGCCCCGTCGGCACCCGTACGAGTGATCCGCGGGTGCCGTACGGGGTCAGTACGCGAGCCGGCTCCCGCCGCCCGGCGCCCCGGTGCTCGCCTCGACGAGCGCGTCCACGACCGCCTCGACGTCCGGCAGCCAGAGGGTCCGCACGGTGTCACCCGCCGCCGTCCGCGGCCCGCGCACGGACCGGGGCCGGGTGCGGTCCGCCGCGCGCGGCTCGCGCTCCCAGCGCACCTCGCCGCCGCCGGACGCTGCGGACGGCGGGAGCAGGAGGTAGCCGCCCTCACCGTGGAAGCGCAGCGAGGAGGGCACGTGGTCCTTGGCGTAGAGCAGTTCGCCGAGCCGCTCCAGGGAGTACGGGGCCACCAGCAGCGACCAGCGCGTGGGCGTGGCCACGACCGGACCGAGCCGCAGGCCCTGCGCGTCGAGGCGTACGAGGGCGCGCGCCGCGGCGGTGGCGGGCAGGCTCACCGCGCAGGGCGCGGCCCCGCCGGTGGCCATCAGAACCGGTGCGGCGGGCCGGTTGGTCCACCACCACGTCACCATCCGGGGGTCCGTGGTCGCCGCGAGGAGGCCGGGGTCGAAGGGGTGCGCGCCGGGGACGACGCAGTCGGGATCGGGGCAGGCACACCGCGAGCCGTCCGTGCTCGAACGGCCGACGCCGGGCAGCACGGGCCACTCCCAGGCGGTGGCGCAGGTCAGCGCCGCGTCGAGGAGAGCCGGCGGTCCGCTCGGCGCCGGGGCGGGGCGCAGGGACTGGATCCGGTCGCGGAGCCACTGGAGACGCCTTCCGAGGATCTCGCGCATGAGCGCTCGTTCCTTTCCGTTGAACGTCGAGGGCCACATCACACCATGTACGGGGCATCTCACCGCACGTACACGTTTCGCGTCACTGTCCGCCAGAAGCAGGTTCACACGGTTCGTACCGGTTCGTACCGTTTTCCTACGGCTCCATCAAACGTCCGGCCGGGGCGGAACGCGACCGCACCGGAACCCGCATCGGCACCGGGACCTGCTGCCGCCGCTAAGGACGACGGCCCCGCGCCGGGTGGTTCCGCGCAGCTGCTCCGCAGCTTCCCCGCACGTGCCGGCAGGGGCCAACTGCCCCTGGATACTGCCGTTTACGTACCCCGCTGCATCCCTGCGTCCTGCCAGCCCGCCCAGTCGACCGCAAAAACCGTCGGGATCCAGCTTTTTCCGGCCAAGTTCTAGCCTTGGCTCGACCGTGAGTTGCCGTCCACCGAACACCAGAATTGGGACCTGGGCGATGCTGGACATGCGTCCTCATGTGCGTGTAGATGTGGATTCCTTGATGGCGCGCAGCACGATCTGGGGGTTTGCGATGCTATTTGGCGAATCGCACCAGGTGGAAAGGCGGACGCCATGAGCGCCCCGCATCTGCCGAAAGTGGCTGGAATCGATCCAGCAGTTACCGCGTCACCGCACACTGCGGCACCCGCGGCGCCCCGGACTGCTCCCGAGGCGGTCCCGCCGCCGCTCGCCGGCAGCATCATCCAGGACCGCCTCGCGGGCATGGTCTCCGACCTCACCACCCTCCACGAGCTCACCGAGCGGCTGGCCCGCGCCGGTGACCTCGACTCCTCCCTCCGCGAGTTCCTGCGCGCCGGCGCCACCCTGGTCGGCGCGCGACGGGCACTGATCGTCCTGGAACCCTCCGACGGCCTCGGCCCCCGCTCCACGATCGGCCTCGGCCTCGGCCACGCGGACCTCGGGCACATCGAGACCGTGCCGCGCAGCGCGACCTCCTACGGCCGCATCCTCGACGGGCTCCCCGACGCCCAGGGCGGCTCCGAGGTGCTCCCCGAGCCGGGCGCCCCGGCAGGCGCCGGAGGTCTCGGCTCCCCCGCCGACCCCCGCCACCGCGAGGTCGCCGCCCGCCTCGGCTACGCCGCCAGCTACGCCCTGCCGCTGACCGCCGAGGCCACCGGCCGGCTCGGAGCCGCGGTCTGGCTGTACGACGAGCAGGCCGAGCCGGACGACCGCCAGCGCGACCTCGTCGGGCTCTACGTCCGGTACGCCGCCGAGCACATCGCCCGCATGCTGGAGGTCGAGCGTTCCCGCGCCCGCCTGGCCACCGTCGCCGAGGAGCTGCTGCCCAGCCGGCTCCCGCGGATCCCCGGCGTCCAGTTGGCCGCCCGCCACCGGACCGGCCCGCGCGGCGGCGGCGACTGGTACGACGCGCTCCCCCTGCCCGAGGGCGCGCTGGGGCTGGCCGTCGGGTCGGTCACCGGCTCGGGGCCGAGCGCGGTCGCCGCGATGGGCCGGCTGCGCGCCTCCCTGCGCGCGTACGCGGTCATGGAGGGCGAGGACCCCGTCGCGGTCCTGTCCGACCTGGAGCTGCTGCTGCGCCTCACCGAACCCGCGCGCTCGGCCACCGCCCTCTTCGCCTACTGCGAGCCCGCCCAGCGCAAGATCGTCCTTGCCGGGGCCGGACACGCCCCGCCGCTGCTGATCGGGGAGCGGCGCACCGAGTACCTGGAGACCTCGCTCTCCGCACCGCTCGGGATGCTGTCCTGCTGGGAGGCGCCGAGCGTGGAGATCGAGCCCGCTGCCGGAGAAACGGTGCTGCTCTACACGGACGGGCTGCTGCGCCGTACCGGCGACGCGATGGACCGGGCCTACGCCCGGCTGCACGCGGCCGCGTCCGGAGTGCCGCGGGCGGCCCGGGACGATCCGGCGGCGCTCTGCGACCACATCCTGCGGACCGTGCTGCCCGAAGGGGAAGCCGCCGACGTCGCCGAGGACGTCGTCCTGCTGGCCGCCCGATTTGAGTGATATGGCACACCCCCTCCTGTGCGCCGTCCGCTCACCCATACGATGGACGGGGTCCACACCCAGGTCCGTGCCTGTCGTAGCTGAGGAGAAGACGTGGCTGACGAGCTCACCCCGGAGACCCCGGAAGAAGAGCAGCCCAAGAAGACGCACAAGCAGCGCAAGAACGGTCTGTACCCGGGCGTCAGCGACGAACTCGCGGCGAGCATGCGCACCGGCTGGGCCGACACCGAACTGCGCGGACTGGAGCCGATCCCCCAGGCCGCGCACACCGCCGCCCGCCGCGCCGCGCTGTCCGCCCGCTTCCCCGGCGACCGCCTCGTCATCGCCGCGGGACGGCTGAAGACCCGCTCGAACGACACCGAGTACCCCTTCCGCGCCTCGACCGAGTACGCGTACCTCACCGGCGACCAGACCGAGAACGGCGTCCTGGTCCTGGAGCCCGCCGGGAAGAGCGGCCACACGGCCACCGTCTACCTGCTGCCCCGCTCCGACCGTGAGAACGGCGAGTTCTGGCTGTCCGGCCAGGGCGAGCTGTGGGTCGGCCGCCGCCACTCCCTCACCGAGGCCGAGCAGCTGCTGGGCGTTCCCGCGAAGGACGTCCGCGAGCTCGCCGAGGCCCTCGCCGAGGCCGAGGGCCCGGTGCGCACCGTCCGCGGCCACGACGCCCTGATCGAGGCCGCCCTGACCGACAAGGTCACCAAGGAGCGGGACGAGGAGCTGCGCGTCTACCTCTCCGAGGCCCGCGCGGTGAAGGACGACTTCGAGATCGGCGAGATGCAGAAGGCCGTCGACTCCACCGTCCGCGGTTTCGAGGACGTCGTGAAGGTGCTCGACAAGGCCGAGGCCACGTCCGAGCGCTACATCGAGGGCACCTTCTTCCTGCGCGCCCGGGTCGAGGGCAACGACGTCGGCTACGGCTCGATCTGCGCCGCCGGCCCGCACGCCTGCACCCTGCACTGGGTCCGCAACGACGGCGACGTCCGCTCCGGGGACCTGCTGCTGCTCGACGCCGGCGTGGAGACCCACAGCCTCTACACCGCCGACGTCACCCGCACGCTGCCGGTGAACGGCACGTACACCGACATCCAGCGCAAGATCTACGACGCCGTGTACGAGTCCCAGGAGGCGGGCATCGCCGCCGTCAAGCCGGGCGCGAAGTTCCGTGACTTCCACGACGCCTCGCAGCACGTGCTGGCGGAGAAGCTCGTCGAGTGGGGCCTGCTGGAGGGCCCGGTCGAGCGCGTCCTGGAGCTCGGCCTGCAGCGCCGCTGGACCCTGCACGGCACCGGCCACATGCTCGGCATGGACGTCCACGACTGCGCCGCCGCGCGCACCGAGGCGTACGTGGACGGGACGCTGGAGCCCGGCGTGTGCCTGACGGTGGAGCCCGGCCTGTACTTCCAGGCCGACGACCTGACCGTGCCCGAGGAGTACCGCGGCATCGGCGTCCGGATCGAGGACGACATCCTCGTCACCGAGGACGGCAACCGGAACCTGTCGGCCGGGCTGCCCCGCGCCTCGGTCGAGGTCGAGGCCTGGATGGCGCGCCTGAAGGGCTGACCCGCCCCGCACCACCGCCGATGGGCGGGACCCCGGCCGGGGTCCCGCCCATCGGCGTACCCGGGGTGCGTGTGCGCCGATGGGCGGGCGGCCTGGGGGCGGCCCTGTTAACAACGCTCATGATCAATACCTAGACCGCCCCGAGGAGGGAGTCGTCGCGCCACTTCAGCATCTTGTCGAAGCTCACCACGGCGCCCCGGCCGGGGCGGTTGCGGAAGCGGACGTGGTCGGCGAGTTCGGCGATCAGGTGCAGCCCCCGGCCGTGCTCGGCCAGGGCGGGTCTGCGGCGGGCCACCGTCGCGGCGGGGAATCCCGGGCCCGAGTCCGCCACCTCGATGCGGCAGCGGTCCCCGTCCAGATAGGCCGTGACGTGGTACGCCTCGGCACCGTCCGGGAGGTCGCCGGCGCCTCCGCCGTGCTCCACCGCGTTCGCACAGGCCTCGGTCAGCGCCACCGAGAGGTCGAAGGAGATGTCCGGGTCCACCCCCGCGGTCTCCATCGTCCCCAGCAGCAGCCGCCTGGCGAGCGGCACGCTCGCGGCTTCGCGCCTCAAGTGGACAGACCACCAGATGCTCATACGGTTACGTATTGCCGCCCGCGGGGGGTGGTAAGCGCCGTACGGCCGTTGGTGCGCACATTGACCTCGTTCGGTCGATGTGGCGCTCCGGGGCCGCGGTGTAAGCGGACGGCGTCCCCGTACACCGGTCGTCGGCCGCGGCCGAGACCCGTGTCGACCCCGATCCGGGCCTCGATCCGGACGCCGATCCGGACGGCGTGAGCGGTCCGTTCGTCCTGCTTGTCCCGTACCTGTGGCGTCCGTCCAAGGGGACTCAAGGGACCTTCCGGACCTGCCGTATGGAGGGGCTAAGCGCAGTGCGATGATGTCCCGGCCATGACTGCCCCCCACGTGACGCAGGCCGGAGCGGGCCTCCGGCTGATCCGGGCCGCGGTGTTCACCGCGGTCTGTGTCGTGCTGTCCGCGACCGGGCACGCCCTGGCGTCCTGCGCGACCGTGCCGTGGTGGGCGCTCTGCATCGGCTTCCTCGGGGTGTTCTCGATCGCCGCCCCGCTCGCGGGACGCCGCCGCACCCTGCCCGGCCTGGCCACCGCGCTCACCGCGGGACAGCTCGCACTGCACGCGCTCTTCGGCCTCGGCCAGCACGGCAGCGCGGCCGCGCAGGCACCCGCCGGCTCCGCCGACGGCTCGCTCGCCGCGCTCGCCGCACGGCTGGTGTGCGGGGGCAACTCCGTACCGCTCAGCCCCGCGGACGCCCGGCAGATCCTGGAGACCGCCGGGCTGGACCCGGCCGCCCTGGCCGGTCAGGCCGCGGCCCACGCCCACAGCGCGCACGCCCACCTCGGCCAGGCCGCCACCGCCGCGCCCGACCCCGGCCTGTTCAGCCCGGCCATGCTGGCCGGGCACCTGCTGGCCGCGCTCGGCGCCGGCCTGCTGCTCGGCCGCGGCGACGCGGCGCTGTTCCGGCTCGTCGAACTGTCCCGGCTCTCCGCCGACGCCGCCCCGCTGCAGCCGCTGCGCGTCGCGCTGGCCTTCGTACGGGCCCTCCAGGCCGGGCTCCCCTCCGGCGCCCGGCCCGCTCCGCGGGCGCCGCGCACCGGTGACGCGCCGGCCGCGGCCACCGGCCGCGAAGCACTCCAGCACACCGTGATCAGGCGCGGGCCGCCCGTGGCGCTCGTCCTCGCAGCCTGACGCGGCACCTTCGTTCCCCGGACACCCGGCGGGAGCACCCGTGCCGCGAACTCCGCGCGCGTCCGTGCGCGGAGCCACCGTCACCCCTGCCTCCGTGGAGTGTTCCCGTCATGAAGACCTCTCGTCTCTCCTTCGCCGCCGCCCTCGCCGCCGGCAGCGTCCTCGTCCTGTCCGGCACCGCCTTCGCGCACGTCAGCGTGCAGCCCGGCGAGGCCACCAAGGGCGGGTACGCGACGATCAGCCTCAAGGTGCCCAACGAGCGCGACGACGCCTCGACGACCCAGCTGGAGGTCAACTTCCCGGCCGACCAGCCGCTGACGTCCGTCATGCCGCAGGACGTTCCCGGCTGGACCGTGAAGGTCGAGACGAGCGACCTCGCCAAGCCGCTCACCGTGCACGGCAAGCAGATCACCAAGGCCGTCACCAAGGTCACCTGGTCCGGCGGCAAGATCGAGTCGGGCAAGTTCCAGCAGTTCCCGCTGTCCGTCGGCAAGCTCCCCGAGGACGCCGACCAGATGGTCCTCAAGGCGATCCAGACCTACGACAACGGCGAGGTCGTCCGGTGGATCGAGGAGACCAAGGAAGGCGCGGCCGAGCCGCAGAACCCGGCGCCCGTCCTGAAGCTGACCGCCGCCACGGGCGCCGACCACCACGACGCCGGTGACGCGTCGGCCGACCCGGCGAAGAACGGCGGCGAGGCGAAGGGCGGTCACGACGAGGCCGCCTCCGACCACGGCTCCGACACCACCGCGCGCGCCCTCGGCATCGCGGGCATCGTCATCGGCCTGGGCGGGGTCGCCTTCGGCGTCGCCGCGCGCCGCCGCTCCGCCTGACCCGCCGCATCCTCACGCGGGTCCCGCCGTTTCCGTACCCACTCGACAATCCCCGATCCCAGGGACATCTCCTCATGCGCACCACACGTGTGACGGCCGCCGCTCTCGCAGCGGTGGCCGCCCTCACCCTCACCGCCTGCGGCGGCGAGCCCGCCCCGTCCGGTTCGGTCACCCAGATCGCCGGCGGGCAGAGCACCGGGAAGGCCGCGACCCTCCTGGACCGGCCCTTCACCAAGCCGGAGCTCGTCCTCACCGACACCACGGGCAAGCCGTGGAACCTGCGCGAGCAGACCAAGGGCAAGCCGACGCTCATCTACTTCGGCTACACCAACTGCCCGGACGTCTGCCCGCTGACGATGAGCAACATCGCCGTCGCCAAGAAGGCCCTCCCCAAGGCCGACCAGGACAACCTCCAGGTCGTCTTCGTGACCACCGACCCCGAAAGGGACACTCCCGAATCCCTCGGCTCGTGGCTGAGATCCCAGGACCCGGCCTTCACGGGGCTGACCGGGGACTTCACCACCATCCAGGCCGCCGCGCGCGCGCTCGGCATCGGTATCGAGGCAGCCAAGAAGGAGGCCGACGGCAGCGTCGTCTCCATGCACGGCGCCCAGGTCATCGCGTTCTCGCCCAAGACCGACGAGGGCTACGTCCTCTACGGCGAGGGCACGACAGTCGAGGACTACACCAAGGACCTGCCGAAGATCGTCAAGGGAGAGAACCCGTGAACACCCGCACCACCCGAGCCCTCGCCGCCGCCCTCTCCCTGACGGCAGCGCTCGCCATATCCGGCTGCTCCTCCGACGACGGCGGGGCGGACGGGGACAAGCCCGCGATGACGGTCAGCGGGGGCTTCATGCCCGAGCCCGTCAACGACAAGATGGCCGGCGCTTTCATGGTCATCAAGAACGGCTCCAAGACCGCCGACAAGCTCACCGGCATCACCTCCCCGCTCTCGGACGATCTGCAGATCCACGAGACCAAGGACCAGAAGATGAAGCAGGTCCCGTCGATGGACGTGCCGGCCAACGGGGAGCTCAACCTGGAGCGCGGCGGCAACCACGTCATGTTCATGGGGCTCAAGAGCACTCCGAAGGTCGGCGAGAAGGTCACCGTCGAGCTGCACTTCGAGAAGGCCGACCCCGTCAAGGTCGAGCTCGACGTGAAGGAACGGACGTACACCGCGCAGAACTCCAACGCCCACTGACGGACCGAGGAATCGACACGCCATGACGGCCACCGCCCCCGCCCATTCCGCGGTCCGCGCCCCTGCCCCGGCCTTCCTGCCGCGGCTCGCGCTGGTCCTCGCAGCCCTGCTGGCAACCCTGTTCACCGCGGCCTCCCCGGCTTCGGCACACGCCGCACTCACCGCGAGCGACCCCAAGGACGGGGCGGTGGTCGCCACGGCGCCCGCCCAGGTCTCGCTCTCCTTCTCGGAGCAGGTCGCCATGGGCGACGACTCCATCCGCGTCCTCGACCCCCAGGGCAGGCGCGTGGACACCGGAGAACTGCGCGACATGTGCAGCGGGAACACCATCCGCTACGGCACCGCTCTGCACTCCGGCCTTCCCAACGGCACCTACACCGTCGCCTGGCAGGCCGTCTCGGCCGACAGCCACCCCATCGCCGGCGCCTTCACCTTCTCCGTCGGCGCGCCCTCGGCCACCAGCGTCGCCCTTCCCGCCGCCGGGGCGGGCGGCGGTCCCGTCGGCATCGCGTACGGGATCGCCCGCTACGTCGCCTACGCGGGCTTCACCGTCCTCGTCGGCGGCGCCGCCTTCATCCTGCTCTGCTGGCGCCGCGGCGCCGGCGAGCGCCCCCTCCAGAAGCTCGTGGTGCGGGCCTGGGTCACGCTGACGGCGGCCACGCTCGCGATGCTGGTGCTCCGTACCCCCTACACCGGCTCCGGGAAGTTCGCCGACGCGTTCGACCTGGGCGGGCTGAGGGACGTGCTGGAGACCAAGACCGGCGCCTCGCTCATCTCCCGGCTCCTCCTGCTGGGCGCCGCGGCCCTGTTCATCGCCGTGCTCTTCGGGGTCTACGCCCGGCGCCAGCAGGGCTCCGGCACCGCCGAAGAGGCCGAGGACACCAGCGACCTCACCTTCGGCCTGGCCATCGGCGGCGCCGTGGTCTCGGGCGGCATCGCCGCGACCTGGGCGCTGTCCGAGCACGCGTCCACCGGCATCCAGCCCGTCATCGCCATGCCCGCCGACATCCTCCACCTGATGGCGGTCGCCACCTGGCTGGGCGGTCTGGCCGCGCTGCTCGTGGCCCTGTACAAGGTGCCCGGGATCGAACGCGACGCCGTGCGGCGGTTCTCGAAGGTGGCGTTCACGAGCGTGGTGGTGCTGGCGGTCACCGGCGTCTACCAGTCCTGGCGCCAGCTCGGCAGCTGGTCCGCCCTCACCGGCACCGACTACGGCCGGCTGCTGCTGCTCAAGGTCGGCCTCGTCGCCGTCCTCGTCGCCATCGCCTACCTGTCCCGCAGGTGGACCGCCCGGCTCGCCGAGGAGCCCGCGGAACCCGTACGCGAGCCGGCGAAGGCAACGGCGACGGCGAGCCCGGCCACGGCCGCAGCCCCGACCCCGCCCCCGAAGCGCGGTGTTTCACGTGAAACCAAGGCCGGTGTTTCACGTGGAACGGGGGGCGGTGTTTCACGTGAAACCACGAGCGGCGCCGCCCCGGCCGGCTCCGGCGGAGCGGCCGACCCGAAGCGGGCCGCGCAACTCGCCCGGCAGCTCGCCGCCCGTGAGAACGCCCGGGAGAAGCAGGTCCGTGACGCCGACCCCGGCCGGGCCGGCCTGCGCCGCTCCGTGCTCGCCGAGGCGGGTGTCGCCGTGGTCCTGCTCGCCGTCACCACCGTGTTGACCAGCACGGAACCGGGTCGTGCGGCGGAGCAGGAGACGGGCCGCGGTGGGGTCTCCACCGCCGTTCCCGACCGCGCCGTCAAGGTCAGCCTGCCGTTCGACACCGGTGGTGCGAACGGCAAGGGAACCGTCCGCCTGGAACTCGATCCGGGCCGGGTCGGCGCCAACACCCTGCACCTCTGGGCCGACACCCCCGACGGCCAGCCCTTCGACCTGCCGGAGATCAAGGTGTCCTTCACTCTTCCGGCCAAGGACGTCGGCCCCCTGCCCGTCCTTCCCGACCGGGCCACTCCCGGACACTGGACGGCGTCCGGGGTGCAGCTGCCCCTGTCGGGCGAATGGCGCATCGACGTCACCGTCCGCTCCTCCGACATCGACCAGACGACCGTCCAGAAGACCGTGAAGATCGGCTGAACAGCGTGACCGAGAGCAACCCCGACATCGAGATCTCCCGGCGCCGGCTGCTGGGCACCGTCGGCGCAGCGGGCGCCGCGGGCCTCGCCCTCGGCGCCACCGGCGGCGCCATGGCCCACTCCGCGCTGGCCGGACCCGCGGGCGGCGCCGCCACGGGAGCGGCGGGCAGCCTCGCTTCGCTCGGGTCCACGCAGGTCGCCTTCCACGGCGACCACCAGTCCGGCATCACCACGCCCCTGCAGGCCAAGGGCCACCTCCTCGCCTTCGACCTCGCCCCGGGCGCCGGGCGTCCCGAGGCCGCGGCCCTGCTGCGGCGCTGGTCGGACACGGCCCGCCTGCTCATGGCGGGAGAGGTCGCCGGTTCCGCCGACTCGGGCATCGCCCTCGACGCCGGCCCGTCCTCCCTCACCGTCACCTTCGGGTTCGGCCACTCCTTCTTCGAGCGCACCGGCCTCACCGCCCGCCGCCCCACCGCCCTCGATCCACTGCCCGCCTTCTCCGCCGACCGGCTCGACGAGCGGCGCGGCAACGGCGACCTGTGGGTCCAGATCGGCGCGAACGACGGGCTCGTCGCCTTCCACGCCCTGCGGGCCCTGCAGAAGGACGCGGGAACGGCTGCCCGCGTGCGCTGGCAGATGAACGGCTTCAACCGGTCGCCCGGCGCCACCGGCACCCCGATGACCGCGCGCAACCTCATGGGCCAGGTCGACGGCACCGGGAACCCCAAGCCGGCGGAGCCCGACTTCGACCGGCGGATCTTCGTGCCGGACGCGGGCCCCGGTCCGGCCGAGCACGCGTGGATGGCCGGCGGCTCGTACGCCGTCGTCCGGCGCATCCGCATGCTCCTCGACGACTGGGACCGGCAGACCACCGCCCAGCAGGAGCAGGTGATCGGCCGGACCAAGGCCACCGGCGCCCCGCTCACCGGCGGCGGCGAAACCACCGAGATGGCCCTCGACAAGCTCGGCCCCGACGGGAAGCCCGTCATCGCGTCCAACGCGCACGCGCGGATCTCCGCCCCCGAACAGAACGGCGGGGCGGCCATGCTGCGGCGCCCCTTCTCCTTCCACGACGGGATCGACGCCGACGGCGCACCCGACGCCGGGCTGCTCTTCATCTGCTGGCAGGCCGACCCGCTGCGCGGGTTCGTCCCCGTCCAGCGCAAGCTCGATCGGGGGGACGCGCTGTCGGCGTTCATCCGGCACGAGTCGAGCGGCCTGTACGCCGTACCGCCGGGCCCCCGCGCCGGAGAGTACGTCGGACAGCGGCTGCTCGAAGGGTGAACAGCGCCTCCTGCGGGCACCGCCCAGGATTAGGCTGATCACATGACGGCCACCCGCTTCACCTATCTCGGTCCCGAGGGCACGTTCACCGAAGCCGCCCTCCGCACGCTGCCCGAAGCCGCGACCCGCGAACTGGTCCCGATGGTGTCGGTTCCGGCCGCCCTGGACGCCGTGCGCACCGGCGAGGCCGCGGCCGCGCTGGTCCCGATCGAGAACTCGGTGGAGGGCGGGGTCACCGCCACGCTCGACGAGCTCTCCTCCGGCGAGCCCCTGATGATCTACCGCGAGGTGCTGCTCACCATCGCCTTCGCGCTGCTCGTGCGGCCGGGGACGGCCCTGTCGGACATCAAGACCGTCACCGGGCACCCGGTCGCCCAGCCCCAGGTGCGCAACTGGCTGCGGGCCAACCTGCCCGATGCCGTGTGGGAGTCGGCCGCCTCCAACGCGGACGGTGCGCGCCTGGTCCAGGAGGGCCGGTTCGACGCCGCCTTCGCCGGCGAGTTCGCCGCCGCCACCTACGGGCTGGTCCCGCTGGTCACCGACATCCACGACGCCGAGAACGCCGAGACCCGCTTCGTGCTCGTCGGGCGGCCGGCCCGGCCGTCCGCGCCGACGGGCGCCGACAAGACCTCCGTGGTGCTCTGGCTCGGCGACGACCACCCTGGTGCCCTGCTGGAGCTGCTCCAGGAGTTCGCCGTGCGCGGGGTGAACCTGATGCTGATCCAGTCCCGGCCGACCGGCGCCGGCATCGGCAACTACTGCTTCGCGGTCGACGCCGAGGGCCACGTCTCCGACCGCCGCGTCAGCGAAGCCCTCATGGGCCTCAAGCGGACCTGCCCGCAGGTCCGCTTCCTCGGTTCGTACCCGCGCGCGGGCGTCGCTCTGGGTGACGTGCGCCCGCCCCGCGCGGGTACCGCGGAAGGTGACTTCACGGCCGCTTCGGACTGGCTGGCGCGCTGCCTCGACGGCAGGGCGTAGGAGTTCGTCCACTGTCCACAGAGTTATCCACAGGCCGGGATGGGGGCCTGGGGACAAGTCGACAGAACAGCTCGACAAGGTCGACAAATCGGTAGGGGCGCCAGGTTTCGCGCTGGAGAGCGGTAGGTGAACGGCGTCACCCCTGTATCACCGATCAACTCTTTGGGACGAGTCATTCCCACCCGAATGAGTGTGTGAGGGTGGTTTGAACCCTGATTCGTCCCGGCCGACCAACGATCGGGATTGATCTATTCCGGTGTCCACAGATTCCGCACACACCCTGTGGATAAGCTGCTGCCGCAGCCCATTCCTGTGGACAAGGAACGGACCGCGGCCCTGCTCACGGCCTGCCGCCCCGCCGCCCTTGTGCCCCTTTCCGGTGAATGGCGGCAGTTTTATCGGCCGACCGAGAAGGATCACTTCCGGCCAGCCGTCGAGACTTATCCATTAGCGGCAATTGGGGCATAGCGCCACGCAGCGTGATATCGGTGTGATCCCCGGAACCCCGGCCCGGTAGCCTGGAGGGGTGATTGACCTCCGGCTGCTCCGTGAAGACCCTGACCGTGTCCGCGCCTCGCAGCGCGCCCGTGGAGAGGACGTCGAGCTCGTCGACGCACTGCTCTCCGCCGACGAGCGCCGCAGGTCCTCCGGCATGCGCTTCGACGAACTGCGCAACGAGCAGAAGTCGCTCGGCAAGCTCATCCCGAAGGCCTCTCCGGAGGAGCGGGCCGAGCTGCTGAAGAAGGCCGAGCAGCTCAAGCAGGACGTCAAGGCGGCCGAGGCCGAGCAGAACGAGGCCGACGAAGCGGCCAAGCAGCTGCTCCTCCAGCTCGGCAACATCGTCCACGAGGACGTCCCCATCGGCGGGGAAGAGGACTTCACCGTCCTGGAGACGCACGGCGCCATCCGCGACTTCGCTGCCGAGGGCTTCGAGCCCAAGGACCACCTGGAGCTCGGCGAATCGCTGGGCGCCATCGACGTCGAGCGCGGCGCCAAGGTGTCGGGCTCGCGCTTCTACTACCTGACCGGTGTGGGCGCCCTGCTGGAGCTGGCGCTGGTCAACGCGGCCATCGCGCAGGCCACCGAGGCCGGCTTCATCCCGATGCTGACCCCCGCGCTGGTCCGCCCGCGGGCCATGGAGGGCACCGGCTTCCTCGGCCAGGCCGCGGAGAACGTCTACCACCTGGAGAAGGACGACTACTACCTGGTCGGCACCTCCGAGGTCCCGCTCGCCGCGTACCACATGGACGAGATCATCGAGGCCGACAAGCTGCCGCTGCGGTACGCGGGCTTCTCGCCCTGCTTCCGCCGTGAGGCCGGCACCTACGGCAAGGACACCCGCGGCATCTTCCGCGTCCACCAGTTCGACAAGGTCGAGATGTTCTCGTACGTCGCGCCGGAGGAGGCCGAGGCCGAGCACCAGCGCCTCCTGGAGTGGGAGAAGCAGTGGCTGACCAGTCTGGAGCTGCCCTTCCAGGTGATCGACGTCGCCACCGGTGACCTGGGCTCCTCCGCCTCCCGCAAGTTCGACTGCGAGGCGTGGATCCCGACCCAGGGCAAGTACCGCGAGCTGACCTCCGCCTCGAACTGCGACGGATTCCAGGCCCGCCGCCTGTCGATCCGCTACCGCGACGGCAAGAAGACGCAGCCGCTCTCCACGCTGAACGGCACCCTGTGTGCCGTGCCGCGCACGATCGTCGCGATCCTGGAGAACCACCAGCAGGCCGACGGCTCGGTACGGGTGCCCCAGGTGCTCCGTCCCTACCTCGGCGGCCGCGAGTTCCTGGAGCCGATCGCCAAGTGAGCCCGGCCCCGTTCCCGTACAAGCTCGTCGCGACGGACCTCGACGGCACGCTGCTGCGCGGCGACGACACCGTCTCCGAACGCACCCGTGAGGCGCTGCTCGCCGCGACCGCGGCGGGCGCGGCCCACATCATCGTCACCGGCCGGGCCGTGCCCTGGACCCGGCACGTGCTCGACGACCTCGGCTACCGGGGGATCGCCGTGTGCGGGCAGGGCGCCCAGGTCTACGACGCGGGGACGCACCGGCTGCTGACCTCGGTGACGCTGGACCGGCAGCTGGCCGGGCTGGCGCTGTCGAAGCTGGAGGCCGAGATCGGCCCGCTGGCGCTCGCGGCCAGCCGGGACGGGGTGGACGGCGACGTGCTGATCGGGCCCGGCTACCAGGTGCAGGAGGGCCTTCCGGCCGTCTACCTGGAAGACACCACCGCCGTGTGGGCCGCCCCGCTCAACAAGCTGTACATCCAGCACCCGGGCCTGGGCGACGACGCCCTGGTCAAGGTGGCCCGGGAGACGGTGGGCAGTCTGGTGGACATCGTGATGGCGGGTCCCGGCGTGGTGGAGATCCTCCCGCTCGGCCTGAGCAAGGCCACCGGTCTGTCGCTGGCCGCGCGCCGGCTGGGCGTGAAGGCGGCCGAGACGATCGCCTTCGGCGACATGCCCAACGACATCCCGATGTTCGGCTGGGCGGCGCACGGCGTGGCCATGGCCAATGCCCATCCGGAGCTGAAGGCGGTGGCCGACGAGGTGACGACGTCCAACGAGGAGGACGGCATCGCGGTGGTGCTGGAGCGCCTGCTGGGCGCCGCCTGACCTGCGGTGGCTCCGCACGACGTACGAGAGGTCCGGGACAGCCCGCGCCGGACGGCGCGCTCGAAGTGGTTGCCCCGGACCTTTTGTTGCTCCCCGCACGGCTCACTCTGCCCCGGACGGAAGCCGCGTACCACCGAATTTCGGCGTATCGCAGGCGCAGGGAGGCGAAAGCCGACTAGCCGCGTTTCACGTGAAACGTCGGGTGTGTTTCACGTGAAACACCGTGCCGGGTGAGCGGCCAGGCGAGCAGCCCGACGGAGAGCGCGATGGCGTGGCCCAGGTCGGTGAAGGTGCCGCCGGTGGCCAGCGGGAGGCCGAAGAAAGCGACCACTCCGGCGAGGTAGAACCATCTCCAGGGACCGGGCAGCCGGTAGGTGAGCACGCCCGCGGCGGCGGCGAGACCGTAGCTGACGCCGATGTCCACGACGTGCGTCATGCTGCGCGGTGCGCGATGGTCCTGGATGGCCGTCAGCAGGACCTTCTGGCTGACCAGAGTGGCGACGACGTGCGCGGTCGCGACGATCAGCAGCCAGCGCGGGGTGCCGAGCCAGCGTTCGACGGGCGCGTGGAACAGCTCGAAGAGGGCCGCGTAGAGGGCCAGCGAGGCCGGGTCCTCGATCCAGAAGGCGCTGCTGAGGAGCGCCCGGAGGGGATGCTGGACGAGCTGGTGGATGTTGCTGCTGTTGCGGTGGAGCAGCACGTTCTCCACCCGGTCGGGGGCGATCACCACGATGACGCTGGTGATCGCGATGATCAGCAACCAGAGGTGCGTTCCGGGCGAGGAGCGTATCCAGGACCGCAGGGGCCTGGAAGGCTCGGGCTCGGGGTGGTCGATCATGCCCCGATGATGCCGCGCGCGGCTGTGCCCCGCCCGGCCGGTGGGCCGGGCGGGGCACAGGTGCACCGCGGGTTCGGTGGGAGCGGCGCGGTGCTACTCCTCGCCGGCGAGGGTGAGCCGGCGCAGCTTCTGCCCGGCGTAGACGGTGGCGCCGACGGTGACGACGGAGAGCAGGACCACGGCGGTGGGCAGGCCGACGGTCGCGTCGACGTATCCCTCGCCGGCGATCTTCTCGGCCAGCGACAGGGCCCACTGCTGGACGCTGAGGGTCTTGGCCCCGGAGACCAGACTGCCGAAGAGCGACTCCCAGATCAGCGCGTAGACGAGGCCGAAGACGACCGCGTGCCGGCTGACCGTGCCCAGCAGCAGGAACAGCGCGCTGTAGGCGATCGAGGCGACGAGGGCGGCGACCGTGTACGCGACGGCGATCTGCTGGCCGTTGCCGTTGAGGATGAAGCCGGCGATCAGAGTGGGGATCGCGGAGAAGGCCATGGTGACGGCGACGGCGACGATCAGCTTGGTCATGATGATCGTCGGGCGCTTCACCGGCTTGGACAGCAGGTAGACGATCGAGCCGTCGTCGATCTCGGGGCCGATGGCGCCCGTACCGGCGATGACGCCGATCAGCGGGACCATGGTGGCCAGGGCGAAACCGCCCAGCAGGTCGGCGGCGACCTTGTCGTCCACACCGGTGAGGGCGCGCACGGCGATGGCGATGACGATCAGCAGGGCCGGCAGCAGGAAGAGGATCAGCGCCCGGCGGCGGCCGAGCAGGGCCCGGTAGGTGAGCCGGGCGACGGTGGGGTTGTACATGGGTGCCAGCTCCTTCAGGCCGCGACGAGGTAGGAGAAGACCGACTCGAGGGACTCGTCGGAGGGCGAGACCGTCAGCAGCCGGATGCCGTGCGCGCGGGCGACCCGCGGCAGCAGCTCGGTGAAGCGCCCGAAGTCGACGGCCTGGATGCGCAGGGCGCCTTCCTTGAGGTCGACCTCGATGCCGGCCGTGGACGGGTCGGCGATCAGGGCCGCGGCGAGGGCCCGGTCGTCGGAGGAGCGGACGAGGTAGCGGTGGGGGCGGTCGGTCATCAGGCGGCGGATCTTGCGGAAGTCGCCGGAGGCGGCGTGCCGGCCGGCGACCACGACCTCGATGTGGGAGGCGAGCTGCTCGACCTCCTCCAGGATGTGCGAGGAGAACAGCACGGTCCGTCCGGCGTCGCCCATGCGCCGCAGCAGGTCCATGAGCTGCATCCGCTGGCGCGGGTCCATCCCGTTGAACGGTTCGTCGAGGAGGAGCACGGACGGGTCGTGGACCAGGGCGGAGGCCATCTTCACGCGCTGGCGCATGCCCTTGGAGTACGTGGAGATCTTGCGGTCCTGGGCGTACTCCATCTCGACGGTGGCCAGTGCCCGCTGGGCGTCCGCGTCGCCGAGCCCGTGCAGTTCCGCGTTGGCGACGACGAACTCGCGGCCGGTGAGGAAGTCGTACATGGCCTCGCGTTCGGGCACGACGCCGATCTGCCGGTAGACCTGCTCGTTGCGCCAGATCGGCGTGCCGTCGAGGGTGACGGTGCCGGTCGAGGGGGCCAGGAAGCCTCCCATCATGTTGATGAGCGTGGACTTGCCCGCGCCGTTGGGACCGAGGAGCCCGGTGACGCCGGGCCCGATGCGCATGGTCACGTCGTTGACGGCGACGACGTTCCCGAACCAGCGCGAGGTGTGGTCGATGTCGATGATGGTCACAGCCCGGCCTTCCGGTAGCGGGCCATCAGTGCGGCGTAGGAGCCGGCGATGAGGCCGAGGATGACGAGCAGGTAGACGGCGCCGGTACCGGCCGAGGGGCCCTCGCCCCCGGGGAAGGCCGAGGTCGCGCCGAGGAAGGCCGTCTGGAGGCCGTCGATCAGGGTGATCGGGGAGAACAGGCCCATCCAGTCGATCGCTCCGGCGTTGCCCGTGCTGTACGCGATGCCCTGGACGGCGGTCACCGCGCCGTACGGGATCAGGAGCACGGCGATGATGGCGGCCACGCCGAACCCGCGGCGCGGGGTGAGCGCGGCCATGACCAGGCCCACTCCCGCGAAGAGCAGCGACAGCATGAAGACAGACACGAGTCCCTGTCCGAATCCCTTGGTCTGGTCACCGAAGTCGAACTTCGCCAGCAGCGAGCCGATCCACATGATCAGCAGCGGTACGGCGGTCAGGATGAACAGGGCCGAGGCCATCGCCGCGTATTTGGCGACGACGTAGTCGACCCGCTCGACGGGCCGCGAGAAGTAGAGCGGCACGGTCTTGAAGCGCAGGTCCCGGGAGACCGACTGGGGCGCCTGGGAGGCGAGGAAGAGGCCGATGACCACCTGGGTGGTCAAGGCGTACGTCGTGTACTTGATCGGCAGCTCGGTGGAGCCGGGGACCGCGATGGCCACGGCGACGATGATCAGCGCGGGGATGCACATCACCGCGAAGAGGATCATCGGCAGCACCTTGGACTTGGCCGAGCGGCCGAGCCCGAACGCGCCCCGCAGGGACTGCGAGAACAGTGAGGTGCGGGCGTAGCCGCGGCCGAGCCGGGCCCCGTCGTAGGACCGGTAGCCGATGTTGTGGATCTGGGTCGAGGTGTCAGGCGCCATCGGAACCGGCTCCCTTCTGCTGGGCGGTGTGCGCGGGCTGGGCCGCGGGCGCGGGCTGGGCGGTCTGCGCGGACTGGGCCGCGTGGGCGGGCCGGTCGTCGCGGAAGACCTCGGCGATGTGGTGGCGGCGCTGCTCCATGCGGACCAGGCCGAGGCCCAGATCGGCGACGGTGTCGCGGACCGTGTCGTAGGTCTGCTCGCCGGTGGCTTCGACGAGCAGGATGTGGCCGGCGCCGGGCAGGCCCTCCTCCTCGCCCGCGTGGAGGGTCAGGCCCGCTTCGCCGAGCGCCTTGCGCAGGGCTGCGGTGCCGTCCGGGTGGGCGTCGGAGTCGGTGACCTCGACCGCGAGGGTCGCGGTGGTCTGGGTGAAGTCGCTGGTGGAGCTGGAGCGCAGCAGCTTGCCGCCGTCGACGACCACGACGTGGTCGCAGGTCCGCTCCAGCTCTCCGAGGAGGTGGGAGGTGACCAGGACGGAGATGCCGAAGTCGGTGTAGACGCGGCGGATCAGTCCGAGCATCTCGTCGCGGCCGACCGGGTCGAGGCCGTTGGTGGGCTCGTCGAGGAGGACCAGCTGCGGGTCGTGGACCAGCGCCTGGGCCAGCTTGACGCGCTGCTTCATGCCGGTGGAGTAGCCGCCGATGGGGCGATAGCGCTCCTCGTACAGCCCGACGTGGCGCAGGGTGTCCGCGGTGCGCTCCCGGGCCGCGGTCGGCGGCAGCCCGGACATGCGCGCCATGTGGACGACGAACTCGGTGGCCGAGACGTCGGGTGGCAGGCAGTCGTGCTCGGGCATGTAGCCGACGCGTTCACGGATGGCGCTGCCATGCGTGGTGACGTCGAGGCCGAGCACGGCGGCGCTGCCCTCGGTGGCGGGGGACAGTCCCAGCAGAATTTTGATCAGCGTGGACTTGCCGGCTCCGTTGGCACCCACGAGGCCGGTCACACCAGGCCCGATGTCCAGGGAGAGCCGGTCGAGGGCGGTCACTCGGGGGTACCGCTTGCTCAGGCTTTCGGTCGCGATGACAGTCACGGGTTCGACGTTAGTGGTGTGGCTCGCTCGAAACGTCAGACCTGGAGAGGGACCCCGTCTCCGTCTTGAGGCGTACGGGGCGGTACCGAAGGCTGATGTGACCCGGACAAGTTTGTCCACAGGTCCGTGCACGGGCCTTGACGTGATCTCCGGCCATTGTCACATTCATCAGTGTCAAGTTACGGGCGCGTACGGCTACAGGGACGGACTGGGCATGGCTGGGGACACCAAGCACCGCACCGCGCAACTCACCGCCGATCTCGACGGGTTCAGAGAGGTGCAGCGGCTCTCGTACGCCTGCGCCGAGGCGGTCGCCGCGCAGTTGCGGCCCGGGGTGAGTGAGCGGGAGGCCGCGCGGATGCAGCGCGAGTGGCTGCGCGAGCGGGGCGTGCGGGACTGGTTCCACCTCCCGTTCGCCTGGTTCGGGGACCGGACGGCCTTCGCGAACTTCCGCTTCCCGCTGCAGTTCTTCCCGACGAACCGCAAGCTGGAGCCGGGGATGCCGTTCATCCTCGACATGGCGCCGGTCTACCGGGGTTACTCGGCCGACATCGGCTACTCCGGGAGCCTCGGGCTCAATCCGGTGCAGGACCGGCTCATGGCGGATCTGCGGGCCCACCGGGTGCTGATCCTGGAGCAGGTGCGCGAGCGGCGTTCCCTGCGGGAGATATACGAGAACGTCGAACGGCTGATGACGCGGCAGGGCTACGCCAACCGGCACCGCGCGTACCCCTTCGGCGTGATCGCCCACAAGATCGACCGGGTCCGGGAGCGGCGCTGGTCGCCCACGGCGTTCGGATTCGGCACGCAGTCGCTGAAGGGGCTGGCGGGCGACGCCCTGCACGGGCACCGTGAGGGGTGGTCCCCGCTGTGGAGCCCGTACCGCTTCTCCGACCATCCGCCGCAGCCGGGCCTGTGGGCGGTGGAGCCGCACCTGGGGTTCCGGGGCACCGGTGCGAAGTTCGAGGAGATCCTGGTGGTCACCGACTCCCGGGACCCCGAGGAGAGCGCGTTCTGGCTGGACGAGGATCTGCCGCACGTGCGGCGCTGGGCTGAGGAGATGGCGGCATGAACGGGATGGGACTGGCGGGCGCGCGCGAGCGCCGGGTGCGCACCGGCGGGGTCGAGCTCTGCGTCGTCGAGCTCGGCGAGACGGACCGGCCGACCGTGGTGCTGGTGCACGGGTACCCGGACAGCAAGGAGGTCTGGTCGGAGGTGGCGGAGCGGCTGGCCGCCCGCTTCCACGTGGTGCTGTACGACGTGCGCGGCCACGGGCGCTCCACCGCACCGCAGCCGCTGCGGGGCGGGTTCACGCTGGAGAAGCTGACGGACGACTTCCTGGCGGTCGCGGACGCGGTCAGCCCGGACCGGCCCGTGCACCTGGTCGGCCACGACTGGGGCTCCGTCCAGGGCTGGGAGTTCGCGACGGTCGCCCGCACCGAGGGACGGATCGCCTCCTTCACCTCGATGTCGGGGCCCTCCCTGGACCACTTCGGGCACTGGATCAAGGAGCGGATGGCGCGGCCCACCCCGCGCCGGGCCGCCCAGCTCCTCGGCCAGGGAGCCAAGTCCTGGTACGTGTACATGCTGCACACGCCCGTGCTGCCGGAGCTCGCCTGGCGCGGGCCGCTCGGCAAGCGGTGGCCCGCGATCCTCCAGCGCGTCGAGAAGGTGCCGGCCGGCGCGTACCCGACGGCCTCGCTGCCCTCCGACGCGGCGCACGGGGCCTGGCTGTACCGGGACAACGTGCGGCCCAGGTTGCGCAGGCCGCGCGCCGACGCCTACGCGCACGTCCCGGTACAGCTGATCACCCCGACCGGCGACGCCTTCCTGTCCGAGCGCCTCTACGACGACCTGGAGCGGTGGGCCCCGGACCTGGTGCGGCGGACCCTGCCCGCCAAGCACTGGGTGCCCCGGACGCGGCCGGACCAGCTGGCCGCCTGGATCACCGAGTTCGTGACCGGTCGGGAGGAGCCGGCCGGCCGGGCCCCCGAGCAGCGCGCCCCGGGGCGGTACGCGGATCGCTTCGGGGGCCAGCTGGTGCTGGTGACCGGTGCGGCCAGCGGCATCGGCCGGGCCACCGCCTTCGCGTTCGCCGAGGCCGGCGCCCGGATCGTGGCCGTGGACCGGGACGGCGAGGGCGCCGCGCGCACGGCCGAGATGGCCCGGCTGGTCGGCGCCCCCGAGGCCTGGGGCGAGTGTGTGGACGTCGGTGACGAACAGGCCATGGAGAAGCTCGCGGTGAAGGTGGCCGCCGAGTACGGAATCGTGGACGTCCTGGTCAACAACGCCGGGATCGGCCTGTCCGGGGCCTTCCTCGACACCAGTGCGGAGGACTGGAAGAAGCTCCTCGACGTCAACCTGTGGGGCGTCATCCACGGCTGCCGGATCTTCGGCAGGCAGATGGCCGAGCGCGGCCAGGGCGGCCACATCGTCAACACCGCGTCCGCCGCCGCCTACCTGCCCTCCAAGACGCTGCCCGCGTACAGCACCTCGAAGGCGGCGGTGCTGATGCTGTCGGAGTGCCTGCGCGCGGAACTGGCGTCGAAGTCCATCGGCGTCTCCGCGATCTGCCCCGGCATCGTGAACACCAACATCACCGCCACCTCCCGCTTCGCCGGGGTCGACGAGGCCGAGGAGAAGCGCCGTCAGCAGCGGTCCTCGCGACTGTACGGGCTGCGCAACTTCCCGCCGGAGAAGGTCGCCGACGCGATCCTGCGGGCCGTGGTGCGCAATGAGGCCGTGGTGCCGGTGACCCCGGAGTCCAAGGCCGCGCTGTGGATGTCCCGCTTCGCCCCGCGCACGCTGCGGGCCTTCGCGAAGCTGGAGCCCCCGCTGTGACCCGGCGGACGGGAGCGGGGTCGGGGACGGACGCGGCCGGCGGTGACCGCCCCGAGCCGCACCCGCTTGCGGACCCGTATCCGATCGCTCCGCGGCGGGTGGCCTTCGACTGGGGGACGACCCCGCTGCACTGGATACCCGGCGAACCGACCGCCACCCACGTGATCAACGTTCTGCACCTGCTGCTGCCGGCCGGGGAGCGGTGGTTCGTGAAGGTCCTCAGGGAGGGCCTGCCGCTGGTCACCGATCCCGAGCTGCGCAAGGACGTCGAGGGGTTCATGGGCCAGGAGGCCACGCACAGCGTGCAGCACGCGTACGTGCTCGACCACCTGGCCGAACAGCGGCTTCCGACGGACGGGTTCACGACGTACGTGGACCTCCTCTTCGACCGGTTGCTCGGCGAGACCCCGCCCTTCGGAGCACCCGTCACGGCGCAGGAGTGGTTGCGCTTCCGGCTCTCCGTGGTGGCCGCCGTCGAGCAGTTCACGGCGGTGCTCGGCGACTGGGTGCTGCGGGCGGAAGGGCTCGACCGGGCCGGGGCGGACGGGGTGATGCTGGACCTGCTGCGCTGGCACGGCGCGGAGGAGGTCGAGCACCGCTCGGTCGCCTTCGACCTGTACCAGCACTGCGGGGGCTCCGGTCTGCCCCGGTACGCACGCCGCATCGAGGGCATGGTGGTGGTCGCCCCCGTACTGGCGTGGCTGTGGATGTGGGGCGCCGCGTACCTCATGCGCAACGACCCGGAACTGGCCGGTCGGGCCCGCTATTCGCTGCGCGCGCACAACCGGGCGGTGGCGCGCGGACTGCTGCCGCCGTGGAGAGAGCTCGGCACGGCCATACCCCGCTACTTCCGGCGGTCGTACCATCCCTCGCAGGAGGGCTCGCTGCGCAGGGCGGTCGAGTACCTCGCGGCTTCGCCTGCCGCCCGGGCCGCAGCGGGCGCGGTCGGCCGAGCCGCGATGTCGTAGGGAGCCGGGATTGTCCGAGCAGGCGGTAGCCGAGTACCGGATCGAGGATCTGGCGCACCACAGCGGGGCCACGGTGCGCACGATCCGGGCGTACCAGGACCGCGGTCTGCTGCCCAAGCCGGAGCGGCGGGGCCGGTCCAACGTCTACCGTGACACGCATCTGGCGCGGCTGCGCCAGATCGCGGACCTGCTGGACCGCGGCTACACCCTGGCGTCCATCAAGGAGCTTTTGGAGGCGTGGGACGCGGGGCGCGGGCTGGGCGGTGTGCTGGGCCTGGTCGCCGAGGTGCACGGGCCGTGGACCGACGAGGAGGCCGCCCGGATCACTCGGGCGGAGCTGAACGAGAGGTTCGGCGGCCAGCCGGACGACGACGCGGTCGGCGAGGCCTGCGACCTGGGGGTGCTGGAGGCGATCCCCGGGCGCCCGGACCAGTTCCTGGTCCCCTCCCCGCAGGAACTGGCGGTCGCGGCCGAACTGTACGCGGCCGGGGTGCCGCTGCCGGCGATCACCGGACACCTTCGGGAGCTGCGCGGGCAGGTGGAGCACATAGCCTCGCGGTTCCTGGAGTTCACCACCGAACACGTCTTCGCTCGCTACCTGGGGCAGGTGCCGCCCACGGACTCCGATGCGGCGGAGGCGGCCACGATGGTGCGTCGGCTGCGGCCGCTGGCCCAGCAGACGGTCGACGCCGAGCTGGCCCGGGCCATGCGCCTCTTCGCCACCCGCCACCTGCAGCAGCACCTGGGAGCGGCCGGCGCCGCCCAGCCGTCCGGGTCGGCCCCGGTGGCCCTTCCGGCGCAGACGGTGCGGGCGGTCCAAGAGCTCGTCGGGGCCGAGAACGTCGCGGAGTTCGTGCGCGCGGCGACGGAGCGCGAGCTCCAGGCCCGCACCATGAACGCCTTGGCGAGCCGGGAGGACCGGTAGCGTCGGGAGGGGCGGGAGGGGCGGGGCCGCATCGCGGGCGACCGCGACCCGGACCAGTACCCGGGTCCGGGTCCGGGTCCGGGTCCGGGAGAACCATCCGCTCGGGCCTGTGAAACGGCCGCTGTCCACACGGCTGTCCACAGCGTAGTCCACAGGGCGGATCATGCTTTTGCCGCCAAAACCATCCCAAACGGCTGTGGACAACTTCCCTCTCCTGTGGGAAACCCGGGCTCGTCGCCGTTCGGCCTCGACCGTCCCTCTAGGAAACCGCCGGTGCGGCGGCCGTTCCCGTCCCCGCCTCCGGGCGCCGCTCCGCGTCCGGTTCCGCGGTCGGTTCCATGGTCGGCTCCGCGTCCGGTTCCGCGTCCGACGTGTGCGGCGGTGGGCCGGTCTCGGGAAGGGCCCCGGCCGGTTCCGCGGGCGCCGTCACGCGCCCGGTGCGGGGGCCTCCGTAGAGCAGGCCGACCAGGCCCATGCCGAGGACGCCGCCGACCAGCTGGGCCCCGATGAAGCCCGGCAGCGACTGCGGGGCGATGCCCGTGAAGGAGTCGCTGAAGCTGCGCCCGACCGTACCGGCCGGGTTGGCGAAGGAGCCTGAGGAGGTGAACCAGATCGCGGCGGCGATGTACGCGGCGACGGCGACCGGGACGAACCTCTGCCGACCGGTACGGCCCAGGCCCTGGATGACCAGGACCAGGCCGGCCGTGGCCACCACCTCGCCGATCAGCAGGTGCCCGCCGTCGCGCACCTGGGTGGCGAAGACACCGGGCGTCCGGCCGAACATGGTCTCCGCGAGGACGGCGCCGCCGACCGCCCCGACGAGCTGTGCGGCGGTGTAGGCGAGTGCGTCCCGCCCGCCGAGCCCCTCGCCCCCGGTGCGCCGGGCCCACCAGGACGTCAGCGTGACCACGGGGTTGAGATGGGCGCCGGACAGCGGTCCGAAGAGGGTGATGATCAGCCCGAGGCCGATGCCGGAGGCCAGCGAGTTGGCCAGGAGGGCGACACCGCTGTCGACGCTGAGCTGGGCGGACTGGATGCCGGAGCCGATGACGACCACGAGCAGGCCGGCGGTGCCGATCAGTTCGGCGGCCGCCCGGCGCGGCAGGGACGTACGGGCTGTCATGGTTCCTCCCCCGGAACGGACGTCTTGGCGGAAAATGTATTCCGTGTCCTGGAACGCCGATAGGGGGTGTCCACAGCGCACCGGGCACCCGCACCCGGAAATGCCCGGCCCCCCGGCCGCCCGACGGGGCACCCTGGGGCCATGGACGACAGACGCACCGTGAAGGTGTCCAAGTACCTCTCGAAGCACCTGCGCCACCAACCGGAACGGATCGGGCTGACGCTCGACCCCAGGGGATGGGTGGAAGTGGAGGACCTGCTGCGCGCGGCCGCCGGTCACGGCTTCGCCCTCACCCGGGCCGAGCTCGACCACGTCGTGGCCGCCAACGACAAGCAGCGGTTCGCCGTCGAGGGCACCCGCATCCGCGCCAGTCAGGGCCACACCGTCGCCGTGGACCTGGACCTCCCCGAGGCCGAGCCGCCCGCGTACCTCTACCACGGCACCGTCGCCGCCGCCCTGGAGCCGATCCGCGCCGAGGGCCTGCGCCCGATGGCCCGTCACCACGTGCACCTGTCGCCCGACCGGGAGACCGCGACCCGCGTCGGCGCACGGCGCGGCCGGCCCGTCGTACTGGCCGTGGACGCGGCGGCGATGCGCGCGGCGGGCCACGTCTTCCGGGTGAGTGCCAACGGGGTGTGGCTGGTGGACGCCGTACCGCCGGGGTTCCTGCGCTTCTCGTAGCGCATCGGGCCTCGTGCGCCGATGGCTGCCCGAGCGGGTCCGGATCGGGCCCGCGTGCGGGGCGAAAGCGGCTGCCACGGACCGGAATTCAGGAGGGCATTGTCAGATCATCCCCCTACTCTGTTCCCACTCCGGGATCCGTGAGGGGGGTACCTCGCGATCGCCGAACCATCCCTGACGCACCGAGGTGACGCCTTATGACGTCCACGTCCCCGCCCCCGTCGGCACCGCCGTCCGCCGCCCACAACTTCCAGGTAGACCTGCGCGGCCTGGTCGACCTCCTCTCCCACCACCTCTACTCCAGCCCGCGCGTCTACGTCCGCGAGCTGCTGCAGAACGCCGTGGACGCCGTCACCGCCCGCCACGCCCTCGACCCCGGGGCCCGTGTCCACATCCGGCTCGCGGCGGCCGACGGCCGCGTGACCATCGAGGACAGCGGCATCGGCCTCACCGCCGACGAGGCCCATTCCCTCCTCGCCACCATCGGCCGCAGCTCCAAGCGCGGCGGCGAGCACGGCCTGGAGACCGCCCGCCGGGAGTTTCTCGGCCAGTTCGGCATCGGCCTGCTCGCCTGCTTCGTCGTGGCCCGCCAGATCCGCGTCGTCACCCGCTCCGCCCGCGACCCCCAGGCCGCGCCCGTCGAGTGGCTCGCCGCGGACGACGGCTCCTACACCGTCCGCGAACTGCCCCACGAAGCCCGCCCGGAGCCCGGCACCACCGTCGTACTGGAGGCCCGACCGGGCGCCGCCGAGTGGACCGTCCCGGCCAAGGTCGAGCAACTGGCCCGCGACTACGGCTCCCTGCTGCCGTACGAGATCACCTTCGACGACGGCCTGGGCGGTGCGCCGCGTCCCGTCACCGACCGCCCCGCCGTCTGGGACCGGGCCTTCCCCACCCCCGTCGCACGGCGCGTCGCGCTCGCCGGGCACTGTGCGGAGCTCTTCGGCTTCACCCCGCTCGACACCATCGACCTCGACCTGCCGGTGGCCGGCGTGCGCGGGGTGGCGTACGTCCTTCCCGAGCCGACCAGCCCCGCGCACCGGGCCGGGCACCGCGTCCACCTCAAGGGCATGCTGCTGACCGACCGGGCCGACAACCTGCTTCCGGACTGGGCGTTCTTCGTACGCGCCGTCGTCGACACCGACACGCTGCGCCCCACCGCCTCGCGCGAGAACCTCTACGACGACGAGACCCTGTCCGCCGTGCGCGACGCCCTCGGCACCAGCGTCCGCGGCTGGCTCGCCGAACTCGCCGCGAGCGACCCGGAGCGGCTGGCGGCGTTCCTCCGCGTCCACCACCTCGGTGTGAAGTCGATGGCGCGGCACGATGCGGAGCTCTTCGCCCTGATGCTGCCGTGGCTTCCGTTCGAGACCAGCGACGGCCCGATGAGCCTCGTGGAGTTCACGGCGGCCCACAGCGAGATCCACTTCACCCGCACCGTCGAGGAGTTCCGGCAGATCGCGCCGATCGCCGCGGCCCACGGACTCGGTGTCGTCAACGCCGGCTACACCTACGACGCCGACCTGCTGGCCCTGCTGCCCTCCGTACGCCCGGAGCTCAAGGTCGCGGAACTGGACGCCGGGGCCGTCACCGAGCGCCTCGACCCGGTGCCGACCGCCGCCGAGCTCGAACTGGCCTCCTTCCTCTCCACCGCGCGCACCCGCCTGGAAGCCCAGGGCTGCGACGTGGTGCTGCGCGCCTTCCAGCCCGTGTCCGTGCCCGCGCTCTACCTCGACGACCGCCAGGCGCGCCAAGAGCGCGACCGGACCGCCGCGCTGGAGGGCGCCGACTCCCTGTGGACCGGCATCCTCGGGTCGCTGCGGGGCTCGGCCCCCCGTGCCCGGCTGGTCCTCAACCACAACAACCCGCTGATCAGGCGCATCTCCGCGCTCCCCGACGCGGAGCTGACGGCCACCGCCGTGGAATCGCTCTACGGCCAGGCCCTGCTGATGTCCCAGCGCCCCCTGCGGCCCGCCGACTCCTCGCTGCTCAACCGGGCCTTCCTCGGGCTCCTGGAATGGGCGACCCACGCCACCGACACCCCGGAGGACCCGAAGTGACCGCGATGACCCGCGACGAGATCGAACGGGGCCTGGCCGAGAACGCCGAGGCCCCGAACGGCGCCGCGCGCAACGCCCACGCCGAGGTACTGGCGGCCGCCGCCGAGGCCTGCGGCGACCCGGCACTCTTCCGCAGCGCACTCGACAACCTGATCAACGCCTACCTGTACAGCTCCGAATCGTCGAAGATGGTCGTCCCCTTCGCCCGCCTGCTCCAGGAGTACGACAAGGACCCGGGGGCCTTCTCCGCATGGGAGGCGCACTCCCTGTACTGGCAGTTCAAGTGGGTGGCCACGGCGATCTCCGACTCCCCGGGCATCCCGCTGGAGTCGGCGACCGGCTGGCTCGACGAGATGGAGCGCCGCTACCGGATCGCGGGTCACAGCGAGCGTCCGGTGCGCGAGGCCGAGCTCTGGCTCGCCCACGCCACCGGCGACGACGACCGCGCGGAGCGCGCCTTCGGCCGCTGGCTGGCGGCCGAGCGCGACGACATGAGCGACTGCCAGGCCTGCGAGCTGAACGGCCAGGGCCAGTACGCCGTCCTGCACGGCAACGACGACGAGGCCTTGGACCTCTGGAAGCCGGTGCTGGAAGGCGATCTGACCTGCGCCGAGGAGCCCCACCGGGTGCTCGCCACCTCCCTGCTGCCGCTGCTGCGGCTCGGCCGGGCCGACGAGGCCCGCGCGCACCACCTGCGCGGCTACCGCATGGCCCGGGGCAACGAAAGCCTGCTGCCCACCATCGGAAAGCACATCGAGTTCTGCGCGCTCACCGGAAACGAGTCCCGCGGCCTGGAGATCCTCGCCGAACACGCCGGCCACGTCGCGCCGCTCGCCAACGTCGACGACCAACTGGCCTTCCACGGCGGCGTCCTCGTGCTGCTGCGCCGACTGGAGCAGCTGGGGCACGGAGGCAGCGCCGCCGTCCCCTACGAGGGCGTCCCGCGCACCGTCTCCGAGCTGCACGAAGTGCTGTACGCGGGTGCGCTCGACATCGCCCGCCGCTTCGACGCCCGCAACGGCACCAGCCGGATCTCCGACCGGTTCCTGGCCCGGGTCGGGCGGGAGCCGCTGGTGGACGTCCTGCCGCTGGGCGTGCGCAGTGCCACGCTGCCGCCGTCGCCCTCCGGGCCGGGCGCTCCGCCCTCCGCGCCCGTCACCCGGTCCGGGCCCGCGGCCCCGCCCGCGGACTTCACCGAGCTGGTGGAACGGGCCCGGCGGGCCCGGGACGTGGGGCACCCCGGCGCCGGCGCCCTCTGGGCCGAGGTGGCCGTACGCCAGGACGCCCGGCCGGAGCCCGATCCACTGGTCTCGGCCGACCTGGCGGACCACCACGCCCTGGCCGCCGCCCGTCGCGGGGCCGAGGAGGCGCCGCAGCTGCTGGGGACGGTACGGGACGCGTACCGCGCGCTGGGCCGGGCCGAGCGCGCCGCCTTGGCCGAACTGCGGCTGGCCGGTACGGCCGCCCAGTCCGGGGCGGCGCCCGCGGAGGTGCGGGAGCTGTTCCGGGCTGCGGCCCGGGCCGCGACGGCACTGGACGCCGACGAGCCGCTGCGGGCCCGGCGGATCGCGCTCGTGGAGCTCTCGGAGATCCGCGTGGAGTCATACCTGCGCTCGGTGGAGGCGCCGCACGACCACGAGCACGCGGACGCTCCGGGCGACGGCCACGCCGAGCTGGTGGCGGAGCTGACCGCCTTCGTCGCGGCCCACGCGGACACCGCGGCCGACCTGGTCGCGGAGGCAGAGGAGATGCTGGGCCGCCTCGCGCTCTCGCAGGGCGACCCCGAGCGGGCGGAGGCACTGCTGGCGGCGGCCGCCGTACGGGCGGTCGCGGCCGGCCGGCCGTGGCAGGCGGTCGACCCGCTCACCCTGCGGGCCGGGGTCCTGATGTCGCTGGGCCGGCCCGCGGAGGCCGAGGAGGCCGCCCGGGCCGGGCTGGAGCACGCCGCCGAAGTCGTCGACGCCGAGGCGCAGGGCGCCGTACGGCTGACCCTCGCGGACATCCTGCTGCGGCGCGGCGAAGCGGTCCGGGAGGCGGCCGCTCACGCCCTGGCCGGGGCCCACTGGTTCGACCAGGCCGGCCTGAGCGCCGACGGCGGGGCGCAGGCCCGGCTGATGCTGGCCCGGGCGTACGCGCGGGACGGGCGGACCGCCGAGGCGGCCGAGGTGCTGCAGTCGGCGCTGCCCGACCTGCTGGAGCACGGTGCGGAACAGGCCGTGTTCGGGAGGGAGTTCCTGGGGGACCTGCTGCGCGAGCTCGGTGAGCCCCGGCCCGCGGCCGAGCAGTACCTGCTGGCGGCCGAGGCGGCGGCGGACTGGGAGAACCCGCGTCCCCAGGCGAACCTGGCGCACTCGGCGGCCGAGGCGTTGTCGGGCGCGGGGCTGCCCGTGGAGGCGACGGCCGCGTACGGGCGGGCACTGGAGCTGTACCGACGGACCGGGGACGCCCCGGTGTCCGAGGTCCGGGTCCTGAGGTCCCTGGCCTGGCTGGGCCTGCGCGAGGAGGTCGGGGACGCGGGGGTGGCCAGGGCCCGCGCGCTGATGGGCGAGGCCGTCTCGGTACTGGAGGCGGCGGCCCTCGCCCCGGACGCGGACAGCGCCGAACTGCGCCCGGAGCTCGCCCAGACCTGGCACCAGCTGGCACAGGTACTGGACCGGCGGGTCGGCGAGGACGCCGATGAGGACGACGATGATGACGTCGCCGACGCCGACGCTGACGCTGACGCTGACGGGAGCGTGGACGACGGGGATCCAACAGCTGCGGGCAGGCTGGGTGCGGCGCAGGTGGAGGCCCTGCGCGTGGAGGAGATCGAGCTGTGGGACCGGGCGGCGGGCATCTACGCCGAGCTGGGCCCGGAGTACCTGCGGGACCGGTTCCAGTGCCTGAACAACGCAGCTTGGACGGAGCAGGAGCGGGGCCGTCCCGCGGCCGGAGCCGCGAGGATCTCGGCGCTGATCGACGAGGTCGGCGCGCTGCCCGAGGAGACCGTGCCCGAATGGCTGCTGCCCGCGGCCCAACGCGTGGTCACTCAGCTGACGGCCTGAGCCGTCGTCGGCGCCGCCTCCGAGGGGCGGCGCCGACGACCGCGTCAGCCGTCAGCCGTCCAGCTGTGCCAGGGCCTCGGTCGCGATCTTCTCGAAGACGGTCTCGTCCGCGGCGAAGTCGGAGTCCGGGATCGGCGCGTGGACCACCAGTTCGGTGAAGCCCAACTCACGGTGGCGGCCGGCGAAGTCGACGAACGCGTCCACGGACTGCAGCAGGGTGTTGCGCTCGGGGGTGAAGCCCGTCAGCAGGATCTTCTCCATGGGCCCGGGGTTCCGCCCGATCTCGGCGAGGGCCTTGTCGAGCTTCGCCATCTGCCCGCGCAGGGCTTCCAGCGACTGGGCCGCAGTGCCCTCCTCGAACAGCTTCGGATCACCCGTGGTCACCCAGGCCTGGCCGTGGCGGGCGGCGAGCTTCAGGCCGCGCGGGCCCGTCGCGGCGACGGCGAACGGCAGCCTCGGGGACTGCACGCAGCCGGGGATGTTGCGGGCCTCGTCGGCGGAGTAGAAGGTGCCCCGGTCGCTCACCGCCCCCTCCGTCAGCAGCCGGTCCAGCAGCGTCACGAATTCGGCGAAGCGGTCGGCGCGCTCCCGCGGGCTCCAGGGCTCCTGGCCCAGCGCGGTCGCGTCGAAGCCGTTGCCGCCCGCGCCGATGCCCAGGGTGATCCGCCCGGCGGAAACGTCGTCCAGGCTGATGAGGTCCTTGGCCAGGGTCACCGGGTGGCGGAAGTTCGGCGAGGTGACGAGCGTGCCCAGGCGCAGCCGCTCGGTGACGGCGGCCGCCGCGGTCAGCGTGGGCACCGCGCCGAACCACGGGCCGTCGCGGAACGTCCGCCAGGAGAGGTGGTCGTAGGTGTAGGCGGTGTGGAATCCGAGGCGCTCGGCCCGCTGCCACTGGTCACGGCCGCCCTCGTGCCATCGACGTACCGGAAGGATCACCGTACTCAGACGCAGACTCATGCGTTCGAGCCTACGGGTCGGGCAACGGCGCCCGCACCTCGTCGGCACGCGGTGCGCAGGGGCTCTACCGCGGCCCACGGACGCCCACGAGCGTGTTTCACGTGAAACACGCGCGCCTCGGATCGATGTTTCACGTGAAACACGAGGCGGCTCCGGGCCATGTTTCACGTGAAACACCGGCCGTTCCGGCAGGACGTCTCGATCTTGGTCCGTCCGCTGGGGGTCATGGGCGAAGATGGAGCCGTGACCTCGGCTCCCCAGCGCCCGGAAGGGCCCTTCCCCATGCCCCGGCTGATCGCCACCGACCTCGACGGCACGCTGCTGCGCGATGACCAGTCGGTGTCGCCCCGCACCGTCGCCGCGCTCGCTGCCGCCGAGGAGGCCGGGATCGAGGTCTTCTTCGTGACGGGACGCCCGGCCCGGTGGATGGGTGTGGTCAGCGACCACGTCCACGGCCACGGACTCGCGATCTGCGCCAACGGCGCCGCGGTGGTCGACCTGCACGGTGAACCGGAGTTCGTGCGGGTCAGGCCGCTGGAGCGAACCGTGGCGATCTCCGTCGTCGAGGCCCTGCGGGCCGCCGTCCCCGGCATCACCTTCGCCGTCGAACTCACCACCGGCATCACCTACGAGCCCGACTACCCGCCCTTCTTCCAGGACCCCGGAGCCCACGTCGCGACGGCCGAGAAGCTCCTCTACGAGGACGCGGAAGGAAGCGCCGAGCCCGTGCTCAAGCTGCTCGCGCACCACGCCGAGCTCGCGCCGGACGAGTTCCTCACCCTGGCCCGCTCCGCGGCCGGCGACTACGCCTCGATCACGCGCTCCAGCCCGACCGCCCTGCTGGAGATCAGCGGTCCGGGTGTCTCCAAGGCGAGCACGCTGGCCCTGTGCTGCGCCGAACGGGGCATTTCCCCGGCCGAGGTCGTCGCCTTCGGCGACATGCCGAACGACGTGGAGATGCTCGGCTGGGCCGGCACCTCGTACGCGATGGGCAACGCCCACCCGGACGTGATCGCGGCGGCCTCCGGCCGCACGACCGCCAACAACGAGGACGGGGTCGCCGTCGTCATCGAGCGCATCCTGGCCGAGCGCGCCGCGGCACAGCCGCGGACGCCCCTCTAGAACGCCGTTCGCGGAGCCGGCCGCCCCGTGCTGCCGAGCCACCTCGGCGCCGGCTCCCGCGGACCCGGTGCGACGGCGCGGACACGCCTCAGAGCGGGGCCTCCCACACCAGGGTGGTCCCGCCGCCGTCCTCGCCGATGCCGGGACCGTACGAGCTCGCCCCGCCCAGCGATTCCGCCCGCCGGCGCAGGTTCCGCAGACCGCTGCGACGGCCGCCCTCCGCGATGCCCACCCCGTCGTCCGCGACCTCCAGACGCACCCCGGGCCGGCCGTCTGCCAGAGTGACGGTGGAGTCCAGGACCACTTCGATCCGCGAGGCCTCGGCATGCCGGAAGGCGTTGGAAAGGGCCTCGCGGAGCGCTGCGATCAGGTTCTTTCCGACCAGTTCGCCGACGACCGCGTCGATGGGGCCGAGGAAGCGGTGCGCGGGCTTGAACCCCAGGGGCACCGCTGCCATGTTGATCTCCCGCAGCACCCGGGTGCGGAGCCCAGACGGAGCCTCGGCCGGGCCCTGCTGCAGGGCGAAGATCGCGGTGCGGATCTCCTGGATCGTCACGTCCAGCTCGTCCACGGCCTTGCCGACGCCGTCGCGCACCTCGGGGACGATGGACCGGCGCTGGGCGCCCTCCAGCATCATCCCGGTGGCGAACAACCGCTGGATGACCAGGTCGTGGAGGTCGCGCGCGATGCGGTCGCGGTCCTCGAACACGGCGAGCCGCTCCCGGTCGCGCTGCGCCTCGGCCATCATCAGGGCCAGCGCCGCCTGGGAGGCGAACTGCGTGGCGAGGGTCCGCTCGGACTCGCTGAACGGCCGCTTGCCGCGGGCCCGCGGGGTGACCAGCGCTCCCAGCACCCGGCCCCCGCTGTGCAGCGGCAGCATCATGCACGGCCCGTACTGGCTGGTCAGCCGACTGATCATGCGGGGATCGGCAGCGGCGTCGTCCACGAAGACCGGCTCGCCCCGGAGCAGCTTGTCCACCACCGGGCTCTCGGCGGGGATCACCACGCCGAGCGAGGTCGCCGGGTTCTCGGCGGAGACCGCGACGATCTCCATCCCGCCGTCCTCGGCCGGCAGCATCACGATCCCGGCGGCGGAATCGGCGAGGCGACGGGCCTGCTCGGCGACGACTGCCAGCGCGTCGTCCGCGTCTCCGCCCGACAGCAGGGCGGTGGTGACGGCCACCGACCCGTCGATCCAGCGCTCGCGCTGGGTGGCGGCCTCGTAGAGCCGGGCGTTGCCGATGGCGATGCCCGCCTCGGTGGCGAGCACCCGGACCATGTGGACGTCGTAGTCGTTGAACTCGCCGCCGCCGTTCTTCTCCGCGAGGTAGAGGTTGCCGAAGATCTCTCCCTGGACGCGGATCGGAACGCCGAGGAAGGTCTTCATCGGCGGATGGTGGGCGGGGAATCCGGCGGAGCGCGGGTCCTTCGTCAGGTCGGAGAGGTGCACCGTGTCGGGGTGCGAGATCAGGGCGCCGAGCAGGCCCCGCTTGCCGTCCGGCCGGTGGCCGATCTTCCGGGCCAGTTCGGTGCTGATCCCGAAGGTGACGAAGTCCGAGAGGCCCCGGCCCTCCGTGTCGACGACACCGATCGCCGCGTACCGGGCGTTGGCCAGCTCGGCCGCCGTCTCGCAGATGCGGTCCAGCGTCGAGTGCAGTTCCAACCCCGTACCGACCGACCGCATGGCCTCCAACAACTGGGGGACCCGGGCCGTGAGCTCCGTGGACAGGCCCTGCAGACTCCGGGTGGCCTGGGTGGCGGCCTCCAGCGGGTCCGGGGTTCCCGGTGATCGGTCCGGCGATTCCTGCGACTCCTGCGCTGACATGCCCTTGAGCCTAGTTAGTCCCATTTATTGAGGAAAGTCGGCCACCATTCCGTCCGCTTGCCGTTCCCGTTCGAGCAGTCGGCGCAGCGGCCCCTCGGTGGCGGCCAGATCCGCGTAGCCGCCCCGCTGGACCACCTCGCCGCGGTCCAGTACGAGCACCTCGTCCACCGCCTCCAGACCGGCCAGCCGGTGGGTGATCAGCACGGTGGTGCGGCCCTCGGTCGCGGCCAGCAAGTCCGCCGTCAGGGCGTCCGCGGTCGCCAGGTCCAAGTGCTCTGCGGGCTCGTCCAAGACCAGGACCGGGAAGTCGGCGAGCAGGGCGCGGGCCAGGGCCAGGCGCTGGCGCTGGCCGCCCGAGATCCGCTCGCCGTGCTCGCCGACCAGCGTGTCCAGCCCGTCCGGCAGGCCCTCGGCCCACTCCAGCAGCCGGGCCGCCGCCAGCGCCCCGCGCAGTTGCGCCTCGCTCGCCCCGGTACGGGCCAGCCGCATGTTCTCCCGTACGGAGCTGTCGAAGATGTGGGCGTCCTGGGCGCACAGGCCCACGCGTGCCCGCACATCGTCTCCGTCGAGCGAGCGGGCGTCGATACCGCCCACCGTGTAAGCGCCCTCGCAAGGGTCGAGGAACCGCAGCAGGACCTGGGCCAGCGTCGTCTTGCCCGAGCCCGAGGGACCGACGACGGCGATGCGGCGGCCGGCCTCCAGGGTCAGGTCCAGCCCGTGCAGCGCGTCCCGCTCCTGCCCGGGGTGACGGGCGGTGAGGCCGGTCAGCCGTAGCGGGAACGGCGAGGCGGGCGGCTGGGCGGGGTACGCCGGCTCGACGACCGGGATCGGCGCGTCGATGACCTCGTAGACCCGCTCGGCGCTGCGGCGCACCCGCTGCCGGTACTGGACGGCGAGGGGCAGGCCGTTGACGGCCTCGAACGCGGCGAGGGGCGTGAGGACGGCGACGGCCATGGCCACCCCGCCGAGTCGTCCGTCCTGGACGGCGTTGGCGGCGACGGCCGCGGCGCCCACCACGGTGAGCCCGCAGACCAGGGAGGACAGTCCGCTGCCCAGCCCGGTGGCGCCGGCGCCACGGGCGGCGATGCGCGTGAGGGCGCCGTCGCTCTCCCGGGTCCGGTCCTTGCGGCCTTGGAGCGCACCGGCGACGACCAGCTCGGCGGTACCGGTGAGCAGATCGGCCACCCGGGTGGCGAGCTCGCCCCTTGCGGGGGCGAGCCTGCGCTCGGCGCGCCGGGCGGTCGCCCCGCTGAGCGCCGGGACCGCGAGGCCCGCGACGAGCAGCCCGACCGCGAGCACCGCTCCGGCCTCGGGGAGCAGCCAGGCGGTGAAGGCCACCGACCCGGTACCGACGAGCACGGCGGTGCCGACCGGCAGCAGCCAGCGCAGCCAGTAGTCCTGGAGGGTGTCGGCGTCGGCCACCAGCCGGGACAGCAGGTCCCCGCGACGGTGCTCCCGCAGCCCGGCCGGGGCGATGCGCTCCAGCCGCCGGTACACCGATACCCGCAGGTCGGCGAGCATGCGCAGCACGGCATCGTGCGAGACGAGCCGCTCGGCGTACCGGAAGACGGCCCGTCCCAGGCCGAAGGCCCGGGTCGCGGTGACGGCGACCATCAGGTAGAGCACGGGCGGCTGTTCGGAGGCGCGCGAGATGAGCCAGCCGGACACGGCCATCAGGCCCACGCTGCACCCGACGGCCAGCGCCCCGAGGAACAGCCCGAGCCGGAACCGGCCCTGCCAGGCGCTGGCCACCGCCCGCACCCGGCGCAGCGGATCGGCCCCGCCGGAGTCCGCGGCGCCGCCGGCCCGAACCCGCTCGGGCGCCGCACCGAGGATCCACTCCCCGGCATCCGGGGCGGCGGCGTCCGGCGCGCCCGAACCGGCCCCGGCGGCCCCGTCCCGGCCGGACGCGAGGGCCCGGGGGAGCGGCCGCTCAGGGCTGTCCACCGCCGCCAGTGCCACGACCCGGTCCGCCACGGCGAGCAGCGCGGGCCGGTGCACGACCAGCAGTACGGTGCGCCCGGCGGCGAGCCGGCGGACGGCGTCCACCACCGCCGCCTCGGTCTCGCCGTCCAGGGCGGCGGTGGGTTCGTCCAGCAGCAGGACCGGCCGGTCCGCGAGGAAGGCCCGTGCCAGGGCGAGCCGTTGGCGCTGTCCGGCGGACAGCCCCACACCGCCTTCGCCGAGCAGGGTTGCGGCCCCGCGGGGCAGGGCGGTGACGAACTCCCACGCCCCGGCGTCCCGCAGGGCGGCGGCCACCTCGTCGTCGGAGGCCCCCGGACGCGCCAGCCGTACGTTCTCCGCGATGGTTCCGGCGAAGAGGTGCGGCCGCTGCGGCACCCAGGCGATCCGCTCGCGCCACCGGTCGGCGTCGAGTTCGGTCAGGTCCACCCCGGCGATCCGCACCCGACCGGCCGTCGGTGCCACGAACCCGAGCAGCACCTGCAGCAGGGTGGACTTGCCCGCGCCGCTGGGGCCGGTGAGGGCGACGCACTCGCCCGGTCCGACGCTCAGCGAGACCGGGCCGGGAGATGCCTCACCGCGGCCTTCGTAGCGGACGGCGACCCCGTCGACCTCGATCCGCAGGGGGGCGCCGTTCGGCAGCGCGCTCTCGCCGCCCGCGTGGGCGACGGGGGTCTCCAGCACCGTGAAGATCTCCTCGGCGGCGGCCAGCCCCTCCGCGGCCGCGTGGTACTGCGCTCCCACCTGCCGCAGCGGCAGGTAGGCCTCGGGTGCCAGGATCAGGATGACCAGACCGGTGTAGAGGTCGAGCTCGCCGTGGACCAGCCGCATGCCGATGGTCACGGCCACCAGGGCCACGGACAGCGTGGCCAGCAGTTCCAGTGCGAACGAGGAGAGGAACGCGATGCGCAGGGTCTGCATCGTCGCGCGCCGGTAGTCGTCGGTGATCTTGCGGATCGACTCGGCCTGGGCCTTGGCCCGTCCGAAGACCTTCAGGGTGGGCAGGCCGGCCACCACGTCGAGGAAGTGTCCCGACAGCCGGGACAGCAGCCGCCACTGGCGGTCCATCCGGGACTGGGTGGCCATGCCGATGAGGATCATGAACACGGGGATGAGGGGCAGCGTGACCACGATGATGGCCGCCGACACCCAGTCCTCGGTGACCACGCGGGCGAGCACCGCCACCGGCACGACCACGGCGAGCCCCAGCTGGGGCAGGTAGCGGGAGAAGTAGTCGTCGAGCGCGTCCACCCCGCGCGTGGCCAGGGCCACGAGCGAGCCGGTGCGCTGCGTGGTGAGCCAGCCGGGGCCCAGGTCGGCGGCCCGATCCAGGAGTCGGCGCCGCAGTTCCGATTTGACGGCGGCGCCCGTCCGGTGGGCGGCCAGCTCGGTCAGCCAGGCGACCAGGGCGCGTCCGAGCGCCACGGCCGCGAGCAGCAGCAGGGGAGTGCGCAGGGCCGCGCCGGACAGTCCGTCCTCGAAGGCGCCGACCACCACCTCGGCGATCAGCATCGCCTGACCGACGACCAGCGCCGCCCCGACGAGGCCCAGCGCAACCACCGCCCCGAGGAAGAGGCGGGTGGAGCGGGCGTACCGGAGCAGGCGCGGGTCGATCGGTTTCACGTGAAACATCCCCCAGGGGCAGGGTCAGTCAGGCAGGTGGTCGGGCTCCGCGGGCGGGCGGGCTAGTGGGCGTCGGCGATGTGTTGGGTGCCGATGCGCTTGCGGAAGACCCAGTAGGTCCAGCCCTGGTAGAGCAGGACGACGGGGGTGGCCACGCCCGCGCACCAGGTCATGATCTTCAGGGTGTACGGGCTCGACGAGGCATTGGTGACGGTGAGGTTCCAGGCCGGGTCGAGGGAGGAGGGCATGACGTTGGGGAACAGGGTCAGGAACAGCATCGCGACGGTCGCGGCGATCGTGATCCCCGACAGGGCGAACGCCCAGCCCTCACGCCCGGCGAGGTTGCAGCCCAACGCCGCCAGCAGCGCCAGCGCCGCCACCACCGCCGCCACCAGACTCGCCGTGTCCCCGCGCGCGGCCTGGGTCCACGCCAGGAACACCACCGCCAGCACCGCGGTCGCCGCACCCAGCCAGGCGGCCAGGCGACGCGAGCGGTCACGGATGTCACCGACCGTCTTCAGGGAGGTGAACACCGCCCCGTGGAACGTGAACAGCGTCAACGTCACCAGCCCGCCCAGCAACGCGTACCCGTTCAGGAGGTCGAGGAGGGTCCCGACGTACTCCTTGTCCGCGTCGATCTTGACCCCCCGCACGATGTTCGCGAAGGCCACCCCCCACAGGAACGCGGGGATCAGCGACGTCCAGAAGATGGCGTGTTCCCAGTTGGTCTGCCACCGGTCCTCGGACCGCTTGTGCCGGTACTCGAACGCGACACCCCGGATGATCAGACACACCAGGATCAGCAGCAGCGGCAGGTAGAAACCCGAGAACAGCGTCGCGTACCAGTCGGGGAACGCGGCGAACGTCGCCCCGCCCGCCGTCAGCAACCACACCTCGTTGCCGTCCCACACCGGCCCGATCGTGTTGATCAGGACCCGCTTCTCCGTACGGTCACGCGCCAACAGCTTGGTCAGGACACCGACACCGAAATCGAAGCCCTCCAGGAAGAAGTAACCGGTCCACAGGACCGCGATCAGAACGAACCACACGTCGTGGAGTTGCATGCGAAGGCCTCCTGGGCTCAGTACGAGAAGGCCATCGGCCGGTCGGAATCCCTGTCGTCCCCGCCGATCCTCGTCGGCGGATTGAGATCCGCCTCCGTCAGCTCCGGCGGACCCGCCTTCACGTACTTGACCATGAGCCGCACCTCGATCACCGCAAGCACCGCGTACAGCAACGTGAAACCGATCATCGACGTCAACACCTCACCCTGCGACACGTTCGGCGACACCGCGTCCCGCGTCCGCAACACCCCGTACACCACCCACGGCTGCCGACCCATCTCCGTGAAGATCCATCCCCACGAGTTCGCGATCAGCGGGAAACCCATCGTCCACAGGGCGACGACCCAGAAGAGGTGGGTGAACCGGGGGCTGAGCGAGTTCCTGAAGAGGACCAGGTGCGGGACCTCGTCCTCACCGGTGCGCAGACCCGGCGGCAGCAGGAACTTCTTGCGGGTGAGCCACAGCCCCAGCATGCCGAGGCTGAAGGAGGCCATGCCGAAGCCGATCATCCAGCGGAAGCCCCAGTAGGCGACGGGGATGTTCGGGCGGTAGTCACCGGGGCCGAACTTCTCCTGCTCGGCCTTGTTGACGTCGTTGATGCCGGGGACGAAGGAGGTGAAGTCGTCGTTCGCCAGGAAGGACAGCAGGCCCGGGATCTCGACGGCGACCTTGTTGTGGCCCTTGTCGACGTCGCCGTACGCGAAGATCGAGAAGGGTGCCGGCGCCTCGCCGTCCCAGAGCGCCTCGGCCGCGGCCATCTTCATCGGCTGCTGCTTGAACATGACCTTGCCGAGCAGGTCGCCGCTGATGGCGGTGCCCATGCCGGCGATGATCATGACGATCAGGCCGAGCCGCAGCGAGCTGCGCATGACGGGGACGTGCTTCTTGCGCGCGAGGTGGTAGGCGGCGATGCCGGCCATGAACGCGCCGCCGACGAGGAACGCGGCCGTGATGGTGTGGAAGAACTGGGTGAGCGCGGTGTTCTGGGTGAGGACGAGCCAGAAGTCGGTGAGCTCGGCCCGGCCCCGCTCCTCGTTGATGCGGTACCCCACCGGGTGCTGCATCCAGGAGTTCGCCGCCAGGATGAAGTAGGCGGACAGGATGGTACCGATGGAGACCATCCATATGCAGGCCAGGTGGATCTTCTTGGGCAGCTTGTCCCAGCCGAAGATCCACAGGCCGATGAAGGTCGACTCGAAGAAGAAGGCGATCAGCGCCTCGAAGGCCAGCGGCGCCCCGAAGATGTCACCGACGAACCGCGAGTAGTCGGACCAGTTCATGCCGAACTGGAACTCCTGCACGATCCCCGTGACCACACCCATCGCGATGTTGATCAGGAACAGCTTCCCCCAGAACTTGGTGGCCCTGAGGTACTTCTCGTTCTCCGAACGCACCCACGCGGTCTGCAGACCGGCCGTGAGGGCGGCGAGCGAGATCGTCAGGGGGACGAAGAGGAAGTGGTAGACGGTGGTTATACCGAACTGCCATCGCGCCAAGGTCTCCGGCGCCAGAGCCAGGTCCACGTCGTCGTCTCCTTCGGGTCGCCGTGGTCACAGCCGCGGTAAGCCTGTTGTGTCCCACTCAATACGGGAGGAACAGGACACGCTTGTGAACGCGTTCACATTCACAAGCATTATGGCGCACCGACTTCCGGATCTTTCCAGGGGGGTCCCCTCTAGCCAACGCATTCAACAGATTGTTGAATGCGGCTCATGCAGATACGCATCTCATGGCCCGCGGGCCAGCTCACCGCGACCCTTGAGGAGACCCCGACCGGCAAAGCGCTGGCCGAGGCCCTCCCGATCTCCGCGTCCGCCCGCACCTGGGGCGAGGAGGTCTACTTCGACACCGGGGTGTCCGTCACCCTGGAACACGACGCCCGACAGGTGGTCGAGCCCGGCACCGTCGCCTTCTGGACCGAAGGCGACGCCCTGGCGCTCCCCTACGGCCCCACGCCCGTCTCGCGCGGAGGCGAGAGCCGCCTGGCGAGTCCGTGCAACGTGCTCGGCTCGCTCGACGGCGACCCCCGCCTGCTGTCCACCGTCCGCGACGGCGATCCCATCCGGGTGGAACGCGCCTAGTACGTCCCCCCGGGCCCTCCCGTCCCACCGGTCACCTGCCAGACCACGCTCCGAGGGGCCGCTGCTGCCGCACCCGTACGGCTCTCGCGGTCCCAGAGCCCCTGCGGAACGGGTCCTTCAGGCCCTAGAGGCCCTTGAAGAAGGCCCCCGCCGTATGCAGGAAGAGGTCGTTCGCCTCGGTCTCACCGATCGTGACCCGCAGGCCCTCGCCCGCGAAGGGCCGGACCACCACACCGGCCTTCTCGCAGGCCGCCGCGAACTCGGCGGTCCGCTCCCCCAGCCGCAGCCACACGAAGTTCGCCTGCGTGTCCGGGACGGTCCAGCCCTGCGCCAGCAGCGTCTCGTGCACCCGGTTCCGCTCGCACACCAGCGACCCGACCCGGCCCAGCAGCTCGTCCTCGGCGCGCAGCGAGGCCACCGCCGCGTCCTGGGCGAGCTGGCTGACGCCGAAGGGCACCGCGGTCTTGCGCAGCGCCGCGGCCACCGGCTCGTGCGCCACCGCGAAGCCGACGCGCAGCCCGGCCAGTCCGTACGCCTTGGAGAACGTGCGCAGCACGGCGACGTTCGGGCGGCTGCGGTACAGCTCGATGCCGTCCGGCACGTCGGCGTCGCGCACGAACTCGCGGTACGCCTCGTCCAGCACCACCAGGACGTCCGACGGCACCCGGTCCAGGAACCGCTCCAGCTCGGCGCGGCGCACCGCGGTGCCGGTGGGGTTGTTCGGGTTGCAGACGAAGATCAGCCGGGTCCGCTCGGTGATCGCCTCGGCCATCGCGTCCAGGTCGTGCACGTCCCCCTCGGTCAGCGGGACCTGGACGGAGGTCGCCCCGGAGATCTGCGCGATGATCGGGTAGGCCTCGAAGGAGCGCCAGGCGTACATGACCTCGTCGCCCGGGCCGGCCGTGGACTGGATCAGCGACTGGGCCACGCCCACCGAGCCGGTACCGGTGGCCACGTGCTCGACCGGCACCCCGAAGCGCTCGGCGATCTCGTTGACCAGCCCGGTGCAGGCCATGTCGGGGTAGCGGTTGAAGTTTCCGGCCGCCGCGACCGCGCTCTCCAGCACCCCCTGCAACGGCGGGTACGGGTTCTCGTTGGAGGACAGCTTGTACGCGACGGGGCCCCCGGCGGCCGCCGGCCTGCCCGGCTTGTACGTCGGAATGCCGTCCAGCTCGGCGCGCAGCCTCGGGCTCTTCTCGCTCACCGCAGGTCCTCCTCGACCGTCCCGTACGACGTCGCCGCCGACTCAATACTGCTCACCTTATGAGGATTCCCGGGATCAGAGAATGGGGGCGCCTGGAATGCGGGGGAGCGCGCGCATATATGCGCGCGCCGGTGGCCTGCGCCGTGGCGCGCGTCCCTCGTGCAGGTGAGTTGAAGCCCAGCCGAGACCACCCCGGCTTGGCATGCACGGACCCGACGACTAGCGCCACGACCGCCTTTCGCACCCAAATACCTTTGTTTGCAAGGTCATTGAAGGTGGCGAACCATGCAGAATCGTGCCTGTCAACGCGTGCATATGCAGCCGGACCACCCTCCCCGCCGAGCCCTACTATCGGCTCGCCATGACAGCAGCAGGGAAGCATCAGGTGAGCCGGACCGAGACCACCCGGCGGGCCGCCGGCCGACAGGGCCGTGCCGGCATCAGGGACGTCGCCGCCGCGGCCGGCGTCTCCATCACGACCGTCTCCGACGCGCTCAATGGCAAGGGGCGGCTGCCGGACGCCACCCGCCGCCACGTCCGCGAGGTCGCCGACCGACTGGGATACCGCCCGTCCGCCGCGGCCCGCACCCTCCGTACCGGCAAGTCGGGCCTCATCGGCCTGACCGTGACGACGTACGGGGATGAACCTTTCACCTTCACCGAATTCGCCTACTTCGCCGAGATGGCCCGGGCCGCGACCTCGGCCGCGCTCGCCCGCGGCTACGCCCTCGTCATCCTCCCCGCCACCTCACGACACGACGTGTGGTCCAACGTCGCCCTCGACGGCACCGTCGTCATCGACCCCTCGGACCACGACCCCGTCGTCAGCGAGCTGGTCCGCCAAGGCCTGCCCGTGGTATCCGACGGCCGCCCGGCCGGCACCCTCCCCGTCACCGCCTGGGTCGACAACGACCACGAGGCGGCCGTACTCAACCTGCTCGACCACCTCGCCGCCGCCGGCGCCCGCCGGATCGGGCTGCTGACCGGCACCACCACCGACACCTACACCCGGCTCTCCACCACCGCGTACCTGAGCTGGTGCGAACGGGTCGGGCAGGACCCCGTGTACGAGTCCTACCCGGCACACGACCCGTGCGCGGGCGCCGTGGCCGCCGACCGGCTCCTCGCCCGCCCCGACCGGCCCGACGCCGTCTACGGGCTCTTCGACCCCAACGGCACCGACCTGCTCGCCGCCGCCCGGCGCTACGGACTGCGCGTACCGGAGGACCTGCTGCTCGTCTGCTGCAGCGAGTCCACCGTGTACGCCAACACCGAGCCGCCCATCACCACCCTGTCCCTCAAACCGCGCCGCATCGGCACCGCCGTCGTCCAGTTGCTCATCGACGCCATCGAGGGCGTGGACACCGGACGCCCCGTCGAACAGGTCGTCCCGACCGAGCTCATCATCCGCACGTCGTCGCAGCGCAGGCAGCCGCGCACGACCGTCAGCCCGCCCCGTTCACCTGCCCAGGACTGACCGCCACACCACCCCCACGGCGTGTTCGTCGGCGCGCTGAGGATTTCAGCAACACCGATATCGGGAGAAAACAGTAGGAACAAGCGGCTCCGGAAAGGATTCACCACCCCTGGTGCGTCACAGAGCGCGAGCCGCATTCCTATGATGGGCGCACGACATCACGGACCCTCCTCCCCGGAGGTCAGGAGGGTCCGCAGGTGTACGGCAGCGCGACGGTGGTGGAGGGGTCGATGACTCAGGGGGCCGGTCAGGGACCCGCGGTCCGGACGGAGACGCTGCGGGACTTCCGGGTCCCGGTCACCGAACCGGCCCCGTACGCCGTGTCCAGCGGGTACGCCGACGAGGCGCCCGTCTACGGCGGGTACCCGGCGTACTACGGCGGGGGCGCTCCGTCCGCGCCCGCGATGGGCCACGCACCCGAACCGGAGGACCCGGAGGGCTACACGCCGACCCAGCGCGACCTGCCCGTCATCGGGCGGGGCGCGATCGGCGGCCCCGGGGACACGGTCCAGATCCAGTACGTCCCCCAGGAACCCGTACCGGGCGGTCCCGGGCCCCTCTACGTGGTCGGCGACGTCCACGGCTACCTGGACGAGCTCGTGACCGAGCTCCACACCCAGGGCCTGATCGACGACGAGCGGCGCTGGTCCGCCGGGAACGCCCGGCTCTGGTTCCTCGGCGACTTCACCGACCGCGGACCCGACGGCATCGGGGTGATCGACCTCGTCATGCGGCTGTCCGCGGAGGCCGCCGCCGCCGGCGGCTACTGCAAGGCGCTCATGGGCAACCACGAGCTCCTGCTGATCGGCGCCAAGCGGTTCGGGGACACCCCCGTGGCCTCCGGGGCGGGCACCGCCACCTTCCAGGCCGCCTGGCTCCTCAACGGCGGCCAGCGCACCGACATGGAGCGCCTGCAGGACGTCCACCTGCAGTGGATGTCGCGGCTGGACGCGGCCGTGCTGGAGGAGGACCACCTCCTGCTGCACTCCGACACCACGGCCTACCTGGACTACGGCGACTCCGTCGAGGACGTCAACGACACCATCCACGAACTCCTCAACCGCAACGACGCCGACGTCACCTGGGACCTCTTCCGCAAGTTCACCAAGCGGTTCGCCTTCCGCGACGAGGACACCGGCCCCCAGGCCGTACGCGAACTCCTCGGCACCTACGGCGGAAGCCGGGTGGTGCACGGGCACAGCCCGATCCCCTACCTGCTCGGCGAGGTGGGCGCCGAGGACGGTGACGAGGCCCGCGGCCCGGAGGCCGTGAACGGCCCGCACGTGTACGCGCAGGGACTGGCCATCGCGATGGACGGCGGGGTCACGATGGCGGGCAAACTGCTGGTCGTACGACTGCCGTTGGACGACTGAGGGCTCTCGCCCGAGGGTATTTTCCGGAAAGCCCCTGTCGACGGAAGGCGGGGGCGCTCTACCATCGCTCTATCCGTAGCAGGCTCTCCTCCGTTTGTGCCGGCGCCCGGTTCTCCACGGGCGGACCGGCTTCCACGGAGCATCGGGGGATGCACATGACCAGCGCTCCGCACCTGCTGACCGAAGACCGGCCGGAGTTCGACCGCCTCCTGGACGAGGCGCTGCGCACGGCGCCGGACCGGCCCGAGCTCGCCACCATCGGCGAACGTCTGAACGCCGAACAGTTGCGCACCATGGCCATGGGGGCCACGGCGCTCCTGGTGGCCGCGGCAGCGGCCGAGTACGACCACTACGTGAAGATCCGCGGGGAACGGCGCGACGAACTGCTCTCCACCCCCGGATCGGCGGACGGGGAGGACGGCGCGCAGAGCGGTGACGGAGCGGGGGCCGGCGCCGTCGTCGCGGTGCTCGCGCCGGTGCTGGCGGGCACCGCCATGCTCATCTTCCTGCTCGTGGGCTACAGCCTGAAGACGATCGACCCGGAGCCGGCGTTCGCCCGGACCATGCTGACGGCCGGTTGGCTCTTCGGGGCCCTCACCGCGGCCTCCCTGCTGTTCGCCGTGATCGGCCTGCTGGTCACGGCGGTCCGCAACAGCTCCACCGAGGTGGTGCCCGAGGAGACCGAGACGGTTCCCGACGAGGTGGCCCGGGCCCGCGAGGCATGGCGCCACGCCCTCCTGGAGCGCGGGATCATGCCGTTCCTCCGGGACGCGCTGGCCGACCCGAGCCGGAACCCCGGTACGCCGCCCTCCCGCAGGGGACGCATTCCCAACCTGGGTTACACGGCGCCCGACTTCACGAGTCCGGGTAGCGCGTCGGAGGGCCCCCGGCCCGGCTACTCGCCTCCTGACTTCACGAGCCCGGACTTCGGCGGCCCGGAACACCAGCCGGACTGACCGTCACGGCCGTGCGGACGCCACCGGGCCGCCACCGGGCCGGGACCGTCCCGGGCCCGGACGGCGGTGCCCGTGTTTCACGTGAAACATCCGCCCTGGATCCCTGTTTCACGTGAAACAACGGCTGTACACGGCCCCGGACGTGCGGCCGGGTCGCCCATCCCGCGGCCCGGTCCTCCAGGGGACGGCGCCGTTGGGCCGCCTCGGCCAGGGAGGGCCGGCGCCACGCCCCCGGTCGGTGTCCAGCCGCCGGAGGCTGTCCTCCACGCCCCGCACGATCCACCGGCGCGAATTACCGCTGCGGTCGCGGCCCTCACCGGGTTCTCCCTCGCCCATGTGGAAGTGCACCTTGGTGGCCAGGACGACCTCGTCCCGCCGTCCCTTGAGCGCCTTGCCGACGTTCTCCTCGGATTCCCCCGAGGAGCACATGTCGGCGGTGTCGACGACGTTGATGCCCTGGTCGAGCGCGGCGCGGACGATCCGGGCGCACTCCTGGTGGTCCGGGTTGCAGACCGCCCCGAACATCATCGTGCCGAGGCAGTGTGCGCTGACCTCTATGCCGGTGCCGCCGAGGCTTCGGTATCACATGGTCATGGCGACGCACTCCAGGAGCTGGAGCGCGCTGCAGCGCAAGCACGCGGAGCGCCTCCTCAAGGGCCTTGGGCCCTTGAGGAGGCGCTCTCCTGGGCGTGCGTCAGTCGGCGATCGGAAGGTAGACGCGGTTGCCGGTGGCCGCGAACTCGGCGGACTTCTCCGCCATGCCCGCCTGGATCTCCTCGGCCTTGAGGTCCCCTCCGTGCTCGCGGCGGATGTCCTGCGAGATCTTCATCGAGCAGAACTTCGGACCGCACATGGAGCAGAAGTGCGCGGTCTTGGCCGGCTCGGCGGGCAGGGTCTCGTCGTGGAACTCGCGGGCCGTGTCCGGATCGAGGGCCAGGTTGAACTGGTCCTCCCAGCGGAACTCGAAGCGGGCGTCCGACAGGGCGTCGTCCCACTCCTGGGCCCCGGGGTGCCCCTTGGCCAGGTCGGCCGCGTGCGCGGAGATCTTGTACGTGATGACGCCGGTCTTCACGTCGTCGCGGTTCGGCAGGCCCAGGTGCTCCTTGGGCGTGACGTAGCAGAGCATCGCCGTGCCCCACCAGGCGATCATCGCGGCGCCGATGCCCGAGGTTATGTGGTCGTAGGCGGGCGCCACGTCCGTGGTCAGCGGGCCGAGCGTGTAGAACGGGGCCTCCTCGCAGATCTCCTGCTGGAGGTCGATGTTCTCCTTGATCTTGTGCATGGGGACGTGCCCCGGCCCCTCGATCATGGTCTGGACGTTGTGCCGCTTGGCGATGGTGTTCAGCTCGCCGAGGGTCTTCAGCTCCGCGAACTGGGCCGCGTCGTTGGCGTCAGCGATGGAGCCCGGACGCAGGCCGTCACCCAGCGAGTAGGTGACGTCGTACGTCGCGAGGATGTCGCAGAGCTCTTCGAAGTTCGTGTAGAGGAAGTTCTCCTCGTGGTGCGCCAGGCACCACGCGGCCATGATCGAACCGCCGCGCGAGACGATGCCGGTCTTGCGGCGGGCGGTCAGCGGCACGTACGGCAGCAGCACGCCGGCGTGGACCGTCATGTAGTCGACGCCCTGCTCGGCCTGCTCGATGACGGTGTCCTTGTAGATCTCCCAGGTCAGTTCCTCGGCCCGGCCGTCGACCTTCTCCAGTGCCTGGTAGAGGGGGACGGTACCGATCGGGACGGGGGAGTTGCGCAGCACCCATTCGCGGGTGGTGTGGATGTTGCGGCCCGTCGAGAGGTCCATGACCGTGTCGGCGCCCCACTTGGTGGCCCAGGTCATCTTGTCGACCTCCTCCTCGATGGAGGAGGTGACCGCGGAGTTGCCGATGTTGGCGTTGACCTTCACCAGGAACCGCTTGCCGATGATCATCGGCTCGATCTCCGGGTGGTTGACGTTGGCCGGGAGTACCGCGCGGCCCGCGGCGATCTCCTCGCGGACCACCTCGGGCGAGACGTTCTCGCGGATCGCGACGTACTCCATCTCCGGGGTGACCTCGCCCCGGCGGGCGTACGCGAGCTGCGTGACGGCGGCGCCTCCCCGGCCTCGGCGCGGCTGGCGGGGGCGGCCGGGGAAGACCGCGTCGAGGTTCTTGAGGCCGCCCCGCGGCGAGGTGTGCTTGATCCCGTCGTCCTCGGGACGCACGGGGCGTCCCGCGTACTCCTCGGTGTCTCCGCGTCCGATGATCCAGTTCTCGCGCAGCGGCGCGAGACCCCTTCGGACGTCGGTCTCGATCTGGGGGTCGGTGTACGGTCCGGACGTGTCGTAGAGCGTGACGTCCTTGCCGTTGGTGAGGTGGACCTGGCGGACCGGCACCCGGATGTCGGGGCGGGAGCCCGCGACGTAACCCTTGTGCCAGCCCGGCTGGCGCTCGGTCCGGCCTTCGGCGTCCTGGCTGACGGCAGGCGTGCGTGCATCCTGAATGGTCATGAGACCTGATCTCCCTACGCCGGCATTACCCGGTAACAGGTTCGGCGGTCGACGCAGCCTCTTCCCGTGCGCATCTGTCATGCGCGTACGGTGATCAGCGTCCTCTCAGCCCGGTGCTCCGAGCTCCCGCGTTGTGCAAAGGTGCCCCCACGCTAGCGTCCTCTAGGGCGTGCTGAACAGTGGGCCCCCTCATCTCTTGCGATGATCAGCCGGTGACGTCCTCGCCGCAGCCCCCCACCAAGCCCACAGACCACATTGATCACACCGACCCTGCGCACGCAGGTCCGGCGCAGTCCACCGGCCACTCCCACAGCCACCACCACGGTCCGGCAGCGCCCGTCTCGAAGCACCTCCGCAAGGTCATCGCGGCGGTACTGATCCCCTTCGCGACGGCTGTCGTCGTCGGTCTGGTGGTGCTGTGGCCGGGCGGGGCGCCTGCGCACGAGCGGTCGGGGGTCGGCTTCGACCGCCAGACCCAGCAGGGGGCGGTCGTGTCCCTCGCACAGGTCGACTGCAAATCCGTCAACGCCTCGCAGGTGCCGGCCACCGGTGACACGTCCACTCCGCAGGGCCGCGAGGCGCGGGCCGAGCAGACCGGCGAGTGCAAGAAGGCCACGATCGAGGTGCGGACGGGCCCGGAGAAGGGCCGGACCTTCGTGGAGATCGTCCAGCCCGGCGCACCGCGCCAGTTGGCGAACGGCCAGGAGGTGGTGGTCGCTTACGCCCCGGACGCGCCGCGGGACCTCCAGTACTCGGTGATCGACGTCAACCGCAAGTTCCCGATGGCGCTGCTGGCCGGGATCTTCGCCGTGGCCGTCGTCCTGGTCGGGCGGATGCGGGGGCTGTTCGCGCTGATCGCGCTGGTCATCAGCTTCGGCGTGCTGACCCTCTTCATCCTCCCCGCCATTCTCCAGGGATCCAATCCGCTGGTCGTCGCGATCGTGGGAGCGAGCGCGATCATGCTCATCGCGCTCTACATGTGTCACGGCCTGACGGCCCGCACCTCGGTCGCCGTCCTGGGCACTCTGGTGTCCCTGATGCTGATCGGGCTGCTGGGCTCGCTGTTCATCGACTGGGCGTTCCTCAGCGGCAACACCGACGACAACACCGGGCTGATCCACGGGCTGTACCCGAACATCGACATGAGCGGACTGCTGCTCGCGGGCGTGATCATCGGCTCGCTCGGCGTACTGGACGACGTGACGGTCACCCAGACCTCCGCCGTGTGGGAACTCCACCAGGCCGACTCCTCGCTGGGGCCGCGCGGTCTCTACAAGGCGGCCATCAGGATCGGGCGCGACCACATCGCGTCCGTGGTGAACACGCTGGTGCTGGCCTACGCCGGCGCCGCGCTGCCCCTGCTCCTGCTCTTCTCCATCGCGAACAGCAGCATGAGATCGGTGGCCAACAGCGAGCTGGTCGCGGAAGAGATCGTGCGCACCCTCGTGGGCTCGATCGGCCTCGTGGCCTCGGTCCCGGTGACGACGGCACTGGCCGCGCTGGTGGTGTCCGCCGACCGGGCGGCGCCGGCCGGGGCGGCCGCGTCCTCCGGGCCGGGCCGCAGCGGCGGCCGGGGCCGACGGCGCAAGCGCTGAGGGAGCGCGCCGGGAGGGCCCCGACGTCGGTCGGCGCCGGTACCGCTCGGCGCGCGTCGGTCGGCGTCGGTCCGGCTCGGTAGGCGTAGGCCGACTCCGGCGCGCGTCGGCCCGCTCCGGCAGGTGCCGGCCGCCGTCGGGCGGCCTCAGCCGGCGTTCTGTTCGTTCTGCCGCGACTCCGACAGGATCTTGTCCAGCGCCTCGTCGAGGTGCTCCTCGAAGTCGCCCAGGTTGCGCTCCTGGCCGAGCGGGACCAGCCGGTCGGTGCGGTCGAGGAAGGCGACGAGCGGCGCCGCGCTCGCGCGGAACAGGGCCCGGTCGCCTCCGACCTGCAGCCTGAGGTGCACGTCGGACAGCTCGTCGGGGTCGGTGGGCGCGATGTGCACATCGCCGTCGCCGCACGGCTTGTTGATGCCGTCGAGGAGCAGTTCCCGGCCGAACGCCCAGGTCACCGGGGCATCTCCGGGGAGGTGGAACGTCAGGCGGACCGCGTAGGGGTCGCGGGCCTCGTAGCGCAGTTCCACCGGGATGCGGAACGAGAGCTCCTCGGAAACGAGGAAGTTCATCATGACCTCTGCCTGTACCGACTCGCGCATTGCCTACCCCGCTGTAGTGGAAGTGGCCAGGAATGGTCCCCCAGGGCCTCTTGACAAGAGTGGTGGAAGCGCTAGCAGATCACAAGGAGTGAGTTTTCAGATACTGATAGAGAACGAGAGGGTGCTCAACAATGCACCCACTTCCGCCCTGAGTCGGTCAATAAGTGCCATCAAATGGCCTTCTTCATGCGAGGGAAGGGAAATGGCCAGGGTTGCGGCTACGTCTCCCGCGGTAATCGGGATGGCGGCACACACCGTCCCCAGCGCGTACTCCTGACGCTCTGTCACCGGCTGCATCCGTTCGAGGGACGCGATCCGCTCTTCCAAGGACCTGAGGTCGCGCACGGTGTATGAGGTGAGCGCCTCGACCGGGTGGCGGTCGTAGTGGTCCCGGCGGGTCTTCTCGTCGAGCTGGCCGAGCAGGCACTGCCCGACGGCGTGTGCGTGCCCGGTATCCCGGAAGTCCGCCCACTCCTCGCAGGCCGGCCGGTCCGGGGTGTCCGAGACGCCCACGACCTCGATCTCGCCCTCGCGGTAGACCGCGAAGTAGACGGGTGCCCCGACCGCGTCGCGGAAGTGCGCGAGGGCATCGACGATCATGCCGCGACGTTTCTGCTGGAGCCCTCCACCGGCCAGCCGCCCGGCAGCGGCCCCGAGGACGAACACCCCGCTCTCCCGGCGCAGATAGCCCTCGTGCGTCAGGGTGCGCAGCAGGTGGTACGCGGTGGGAAGCGGGAGCCCGGCCTCGCGCGCCAGCTGCTTCGCCGGGGCCCCGTCGCGGTGGGAGCCGACGGCCTCCAGCAGCCTCAGCGCCCGTTGCACCGAGCCGATCAGGGTCGGTACACCGGGATTGTGAACCGAAGCCAAAGCTCACCCCCAGGCGTGGCCGCGGGCCTCGGAGAGGCCCGCTCCGCGGGGGCCGCCCCCGCGTCTGCCGTGGCTCCTGGGGGTCGTGTTCGGCGGCTGCTCGACGTAACCGCGGGTCAGGGCGGTGCTACCAGCTTTCGGTGCCCAGGTACCGGCACGGATTGCGACTCTATCGGCCGATTCCCCCGGTGTGAGCGGTTTCGCGCTCCACGTTCCCTCACCTGGCCCAATCGCGGAACCGCCGGCCCCGGACCCGGACCCGCTACCAGTCCCCGGCCGAGGACTTCGAGGAATCCCCGCGGACCTTCTTCACCACGAAGACCAGTCCCGCGACGAGGCCGACGAAGAGCAGCAGCTTGAAGACGAGGCCGATCAACGCGCCCAGGATGCTGGTGATCACACCGCCGAAGACGAAAAGCGCCAGCAACGGCACGGCGACCCACTTGACCCACCAGGGCATGCCCGCGAATACCTGTCGGATGCCGTCCATGTCCTCGACCTCTTCTTCATCGTTCGCTGATGTCCTGCTTTCGATGCTAGGAGGCCGGGGTCCCGGCCGGGGGCCCGCGAGCCCCCGCCCTCCCCTGATCCGCCCCCTAGGGGGACCGGGGGCGCGACCCTCGGGAACCGGGCGGGCCCGAGCCCTCTGCTCAGCCCTCCGGCGGGGAGAAGACCACCATCACCCGCAGGTCCTCGGTGATGTGGTGGAACTTGTGCGGGACCCCGGCCGGGACGTAGACGACGCTGCCGCGCGCCACCGTCGTCGTCTCCTCCCCCACCGTGATCGAGGCACGGCCGCTCACGACGAAGTACACCTCGTCCTGGCGGTGCGGTGCCTGCGGGTCGCCCTGGCCCGCGTCGAGCGCGTACAGCCCCACCGACATGTTCCGCTCGCGCAGGAACTGCAGGTAGGCGCCGTCGTTGGCCGCCCGCTCCGCTTCGAGCTCATCCAGCCGGAAGGCCTTCATCGTCCTCGTACCCCTTGGACTCGGTCGCGCCGTCGCATCCGCTGATCTGCGGATGTTCCGGCGGGATCTTCTCTGCAACGATCAGACACATGACGAATTTCGTAGTCAAGACGCTGGCCAACGCCGCGGCGCTGGCCGTGGCCATCTGGCTGCTCGCCGGCATCAGCCTCGACGACGGCAGCAGCCTCGGGCACCGCACCCTCACCCTGATTCTGGTCGCGCTGGTCTTCGGCTTGGTCAATTTCCTCGTCAAGCCCTTGGTGAATCTGCTCTCGCTGCCGCTGTTCATCCTCACCCTCGGCCTGTTCACCCTCGTCGTGAACGCCCTGATGCTGCTGCTGACCTCCTGGCTCGCCCGGCAGCTCGACCTCAGTTTCCACGTGGACGGCTTCTGGACCGCGGTCCTCGGCGGCCTGATCATCTCCGTCGTCTCCTGGGCCGTGAACATGCTGCTGCCCGACAAGAACTGAGCGGGCGCCCGTGTACCGCGTGTGCTTCGTCTGCACCGGCAACATCTGCCGCTCGCCCATGGCCGAGTCCGTCTTCCGCGCCCGCGTGACCGAGGCGGGGCTCGACGGCCTGGTGGAGGTCGACAGCGCCGGCACCGGCGGCTGGCACGAGGGCGACGGCGCCGATCCGCGCACCGTTGCCGTCCTGGAGTCGGCGGGATACGCCCAGAACCACCGTGCCCGGCAGTTCCGGTCGTCCTGGTTCGCCCGGCTCGACCTGGTGATCGCCCTCGACGCCGGCCACCTGCGCGATCTGCGGGACCTCGCCCCCACCCCGCAGGACACCGCCAAGGTCCGGCTGCTGCGGTCCTACGACCCGTCGGCCGCGGCCTCGGACACCGACGTGCCGGACCCCTACTACGGGTCCCTCGACGGGTTCGAGGAGTGCCTGGAGCTGGTCGAGGCCGCGAGCCCCGGCCTGCTCGACGCCGTGCGCGAAGCCATGAAGGAGACCCCCGCGTGAACGACCACGACCGCACCCCGCCGCTCGGCGACGGCACCCGGGCCGTACGGGCCGGTCTGCCCGACCCCGTCAAGAACGAACCGACCCTGCCCGGGCCCGTGTTCGCCGCCCACTTCCACCTGCCCGGCGACGTAGAGGGCCCGTACACCTACGGGCGCGACACCAATCCCACGTGGACCCTGCTCGAACGGGCCATCGGCGAGTTGGAGGCGCCCGGCGAGGAGGTGCACACCGTCGTCTTCGCCTCCGGGATGGCGGCGGTCTCCGCGGTCCTCCTCGCCCACGCGCGCACCGGGGAGACCGTCGTCCTGCCCGACGACGGCTACCAGGCGCTGCCCCTGCTCCGGGAGCAGCTGGAGGCGTACGGGATCGACGTGCGCACCGCCCCCACCGGCGAGGACGCCCAGCTCGCGGTCCTCGACGGCGCCCGGCTGCTGTGGATCGAGACCCCGTCCAACCCCGGCCTCGACGTCTGCGACGTACGGCGCCTGGTCGACGCCGCCCACTCCGGGGGGACCCTCGTCGCCGTCGACAACACCCTCGCCACCCCGCTCGGCCAGCGGCCGCTGGAGCTCGGGGCGGACTTCTCCGTGGCCAGCGGCACCAAGGGCCTGACCGGCCACGGCGACCTGCTCCTCGGGTACGTCGTCTGCCGCTCGTCGGAGCTGGCGGCCCGGGTACGGCAGTGGCGCAAGATCGTCGGCGCGATCCCCGGCCCGATGGAGGCCTGGCTGGCGCACCGCTCCCTGGCCACCATCCAGTTGCGCGCCCAGCGCCAGTGGGCCAACGCGCTGGCCGTCGCCGAAGCACTGACCGGCCGGGCCGACGTGACGGGGCTGCGCTATCCCGGTCTGCCCGCGGACCCCGCGCACAAGACGGCCGCCCGGCAGATGCGGGGCTTCGGTTCGGTGGTCTCCTTCACGCTTCCCGATCGTGCGCACGCGGAACGGTTCATGGCCGCCCTGCACCTGGTCGAGGACGCGACCAGCTTCGGCGGGGTGCGGTCCACCGCCGAGCGGCGCGGACGGTGGGGTGGAGACGCCGTGCCGGAGGGGTTCATCCGCTTCTCCGCCGGAGCAGAGGACACCGACGACCTGACCGCGGACGTGTTGCGGGCCCTCGACATCGCGGGCGGCGCCGGCTGACGGGGCGGTGGAAGCGGTCCGAGCCTCCCCCCTGGTGGCTCGGACCGCCCCGGGTTCCGCGCGCGAAGAACCACATCACCAGGCTAGTTGACTGTGCGTCAGAGTCCAATCACGGTAACGACAGGGACCCATCGCCCTCTTTATAGTTGAAGGCCCCCACCGAGAGGTACCGCTGTGGACCTGGCCTTATTGCGGACCTTCGTCGCCGTTCACCGCGCCGGCTCGTTCACCCGGGCCGCCGGGCTGCTCGGGCTGTCACAGCCCGCGGTCACCTCGCAGATACGCATCCTGGAACGGCAGCTCGGGCGGCCCCTGTTCGACCGGCGCGCCCGCGGCGTCACCCCGACGGCCGTCGGCGACGAACTGGCCCAGAAGGCCGCGCCCCACCTCGACGCGCTGCTGCGGATCACCGAAGCCGAGCTGGAGGCCGCGGGGGCGCTGCGCACCCTGCACATCGCCGGGCCTCCCGAATTCCTCTGCCTGCGCGTACTGCCGGCCCTCGCACCCCTGGTCGGCCAGGGCCATTCGCTGCGCACAGCCTTCCCCTCCCGGGCAGAGGAGGCCCTCGACGGGCTGGCCGCCGGCCACCACGACCTCGTGGTCACCACCGCGCAGCCCCGGGGCGGGCCCTTCACCGCCACCGCCCTGTGCGACGAGGAACACCTCCTGGTCGCGGCGCCCTACTGGGCCGCCTTCGTCGATGCCGAGCGGCTGCGCGCCGACGGGCCCGCCGCACTCGACGGCATCCCGCTCGTCGAAGTCCACGAAACGCTGCCGCTCGCCACCCGCTACTGGTCCGCCGTCTTCGACACCCACCCCGACGCCCGGCCACCCGCCGCCACCGTCGTGGCGCCCGATCTGCGGGCCGTCCTGGAGTGCGTCCGGGCCGGCGCGGGATGCGCGGTCCTGCCCCGCTACCTCTGCCAGGACGCCCTCGACGCGGGCCGGATCGTGGCCCTGCCGGAGCCCGCCGTGCCGCCGCTGCGCACCTGGTTCCTCGTCGTACGGGCCGGGAGCCTCGCCCTCGCCCATCTCGCGCGTGCCCACGACAGGCTGCTGCGCGCCGCCGTGCGCTGGTGAGACCCCGTTTCCGGCCCGTGGCGCGTTTCAGAAGCGGAGCGGTGGGCCACTCTTCTCCCATGACCGAACGTCCCGTGGTCAAACGCACCGCCCGCGCGATCCTGCTCGACGGTGACGACCTGATCCTCATCAAGCGCACCAAGCCCGGCGTCGATCCGTACTGGCTCACCCCCGGCGGGGGAGTGGAAGCCTCCGACGCCACGGTCGTCGACGCCCTTCACCGAGAGGTGCACGAAGAACTCGGCGCGAAGATCACCGATGTGGTCCCCTGTTTCGTCGACACCGTCGAGCACATCGCCGAACGGGGGGTCACCGGCGTGAAGGTGCAGCACTTCTTCGTCTGCCACCTGGAATCCATGGACCCCAGCCAGCGGCACGGTCCCGAGATCGACGAACCCGAGGGCGAGTACGAGATCGTCCGGGTGCCGTTCAGTCGGGTCGGCATCGCGGCCGTCCACCTCGTCCCGCTGTCCCTGCGGCACTACCTCGACGGCAACATCGAGGGGGTGCGCGCCATGCACGCCCCCGACCTGGGCTGACCTTCCCGCCGGCCGGGCGCGGCGGAGCCTCGGGGCTCCGCCGCAGACGGCTGAGGGGCTCGGCCCCGGGGCCCTCAGCCGGCCACGCCCGCCAGTTCCTCCACCGCGTCGTGACGGATGCGCTCGCCGGGGATGCCGATCCGCTTGAGTTCGTCGACTCCGCTGCGGATCATGGCGGGCGGTCCGGAGACGTACGCGTCGTACGAGCTCCACGGCCCGTGCTCGCCCACGGCGTGCGGCAGCTGTCCGGACAGGCCGTCGCCGACGACCGGGCGCACGGAGAGCCACGGGTGCGAGCGCTGGAGGCCCAGCAGGGTGTCCTTGTCGTACAGGTCGTTGTCGCAGCGGGCGCCGAAGAAGACCTCCACCGGGCGGCGCTGGCCGTGCTCGGCCACGTCCTCGATCAGCGCCTTGATCGGCGCGATGCCGGTGCCGCCGCCCAGGCAGAGCATTCCGTTGTCCGTGCTGTGGTCCACCACCATCGATCCGGCGGGCGGACCCAGGCGTAAGACGTCGCCCGGCCTGGCATGACGGACCAGCGCGTTGGAGACCCAGCCCGCGGGGACGGCCTTCACGTGGAAGGAGAGCAGGCCGTCGGTGCGCGGGGCCGAGGCGAAGGAGTAGTGGCGCCAGACCCGCGGCCACCACGGGGTCTCCAGGCTCGTGTACTGGCCGGCCAGGAAGGCGTAGGGCTGGTCGGGGCGGACCGTCAGCACCGCGATGTCCGGGGTGCGCAGTTCGTGGGAGACCACCTCGGCGTGCCACCACGCCGGAGCGGCGACCTCGTCGTCCGACGCCGCATCGATCATGGTCTGCGAGATCGCGGTGTAGGCCCGCACCCAGGCGGCTTCCGCCTCCGGTCCCCAGGACCTTTCGGCGTACCGGGCCAGAGCCCCCAACAGCGCCTCGCCCACCACCGGATAGTGGCCGGGCAGCGTGCCGTACTTGCGGTGCCCGGTGCCCAGCCTGCGCAGGTACGGGAGGAGCACCGCGGGGTTGTCGATGTGCTCGGCGGCGGTCAGCAGGGCCTTCAGCAGCCGGTCGCGCTGTACGTCCATGGCGATCGGGAACATGCTGCGCAGCTCCGGGTGGCCTATGAACACCAGGGCGTAGAAGTACGAGGTCATCCTGTCGGCTACGGGTTCGATCTCCGCGAGGGTCCTGCGGATGAGCACGGCGTCCGGTGAGGGCTCGGCCGTACCGCCGCCGGAGGGTATCCGGGCCGTCTCCCGTCTCGCCGATCTGGTGGGCGGAGCGTCCATGCGGTGCCTCGCTTCGAGCATCTCGGTCGGTCTGCACACCCACGGCCTGTCGATCCGTGGTTCCGGGTTCCGGGCTCCACAGCGTGCCAGCCCGCCTGGGGCCCTGCGGGGAAATGGAGAAAATCCGCGTTTCGAACCCCCGCTCCCCCTAGGATGCCGTGGCCTGCGGGCGGGCCGATCCGGAGAGCTGGAAGGCCTCTCTGAGGTCCCGGCCCGTGTAGACGTGCGTGGCCCGTTCGGCCAGGTAAGGACGCGCGTTGACCGCCACGGACACCGGCACGACGTCGAAGAGCACGGCATCGGTCATCGAGTCCCCGTACGCGACGCAGTCGCCCCGCGTGACACCGAACCGCTCGCACAGTCGGTCCGCCACCGTCACCTTGGCCTCGGGCGTCAGGATCCCGGCCACCTCCACGGGGCGGGTGAACGGCACCTCCGGATAGAGCGATCCGTGCGCGGCGTGCGCGCCCCACTCCAGCAGCAGGTCCACGAAGAAGGACGGCGACAGCGAGATCACCGCGCAGTAGTCGCCCCGCTCCCGGATCTCCTGCCACACCTCCCGGATGCCGGCCAGCCAGGGAGAGCCGTCGAAGGCCGCCCTGACGTGCGCGGGGGTCAGCTCCGACCACAGGGCGTGGGCGGCCACCGAGAACTCCTGGGGGCCGATCTCCAGCGCGGCGAACGCCCGCTCCAGCTCGGCGATCTCGGTGCCCAGCCCGAGCTGGCGGGAGATTTCGACCGGCGCCGCCGAGCCGTACATCAGCGTTCCGTCGAGGTCGAAGAGGTGCAGGAGGGGCATGGACATCGAGATTAGTCCGTCCGTATCGGACGCCCCACCGTGTTTCACGTGAGACGTCTCGTGGTTTCACGTGAAACACCGGCCGATGTTTCACGTGAAACGCCGGTCCGTGTTTCACGTGGAACATCGCCTCGTCAAACCCCCTGGACGACTCCCGGCCGATGATCCACTCTGAGTCGGTGACACCACCACAGATCACCGAGGCACCCATCAGGCCACTGACCATGGACGACCTCCCCCGGTGCGCCGACCTGTCCGAGGACCGCGGCTGGCCCCGCGAGGTCCACAAGTGGGGGCTGCTCCTCGCCGCGGGTGACGGCTACGGCATCGACGCCCCGGACGGGCAGGGACTGGCCGCCGCCTGTGTCGTCACCCGGTACGGACAGACTCCCGCCGCGCCGGAGCTCGCCGCCATCGGCATGGTGCTGGTCGCCGACCGCTATGCCCGCCGGGGCCTGGGCCGCCGTCTGATGCGGCACGTCTGCGACGACGTCCTCAAGGGCGTGCCCCTCACCCTGCACGCCACCCCCTACGGCCGACCCCTCTACGAAGAGCTCGGCTTCGCGTCCGCGGGCCGCGCCGAGATGCTCCGCGGCACCTTCCGGCCCGACGGGACGGTGGACTCCCACGACGGCTCCACCGTCAGGCCGGCCGGCGTGGAGGACCTCTCCCGCATCCTGGCGCTGGACGCCGAGGTCTTCGGCACCGATCGCACCCACATGATCGTCCGGCTGCCCGCCTTCGCGGACCAACTCCTCGTGGCCGAGGACGGCGAGGGCACGCTCACGGGCTACGCCGCGGCCTGGCCCAACATGGACACCCACGTCGTGGGCCCGCTGATCGCCCGGGACACCGACACCGCCCGCGCCCTCGTCACGGCCCTGGCCGCGGGCACCGAACGGCCGCTGCGCACCGATGTCGACCTACGGCACGAGGAACTCCGCGGCTGGCTGAAGGAACGCGGCCTGGAGTCCGTGTCCTCCAACACCGTCATGACCCGAGACATCCCCGGCCCGCCCGGTGACTGGACCCGTCGCTGGGCGCCGCTCACCGTGGCCGCCGGCTGAGAAAGGACAACCCGGCATGAGCGATGCCTCCGAGCTGACCATCCGCCCCGCGACCGAGGCCGACCTTCCGGCGATCGTCGCCATGCTGGCCGACGACCCGCTCGGGGCGACGCGGGAATCCCCCGACGACCTCGCTCCGTACGTCGCGGCCCTCAAGCGCCTCTCCGAGGACCCGAACCAGCACGTGGTCGTCGCCGTCCGCGCGGGACGGGTCGTGGGCACGCTCCAGCTCACGATCGTCCACGGGCTCTCCCGCCAGGGCGCGACCCGTTCCGTCATCGAGGGCGTCCGCGTCCACGCCGACGAACGCGGCAGCGGGCTCGGCACCCGGTTCATCGAATGGGCGATCGAGCAGTCCCGGGCCGACCACTGCAGCCTGGTCCAGCTCACCTCGGACGCGACCCGGACCGACGCCCACCGCTTCTACGAGCGCCTCGGCTTCACCGGTTCGCACGTCGGGTTCAAGCTCTCTCTCTGAACGACCGCGTCGGACGGGCAGGTTCGGCGAACCGGACCGCCGCACGGCGGTCCGGCCTACGATCGGGAGGGTGAACTCCGCCCTCCCCCTGATCAGCACCGCGGAACGCCGCCACCGCCTCGGCCGGCGCCACCGCCTGGCGCCCTCGGTCCGCGCCGCCACGGTGCCGCAGGCCGCGGACTGCGTCGTCGCCCTGCACGCCACGGACGCCTCGACGGTCTTCCTCTCCGCCCGGGCCCGGCTGACCGAGGGCGGCCCCGAGGTGATCGAACGGGCGCTCTACGAAGACGTCAGCCTGGTCCGCCTGCTCAGCATGCGCAACACTCTCTTCGCGGTCTCCGCCCCGCTGGCGCCGTACGTCGACGCCTCCACGGCCCGCGCCATCGCGGCCAAGGAGCGGCGCACCCTCCTCAAGCACCTCGCAGAGGACGGCCAGGGCCTGGACGCCGACTGGCTGGCCGGGGCCGAGGAGGCCGCCCTCGCCGCGCTGGACACCGCGGGCCCCGCCACCGGCAGCCAGCTGTCCGCCGCCGTGCCCGCCCTCCGCCTGAAGATCACTCTGGGCCGGGGCAAGAAGTACGAGGCGCGGACCGGCATCGCCACCCGGGTCATCCGACTGCTGGCCGCGGATGGGCGCATCCGCCGGGACCGCCCGCGCGGATCGTGGACCTCCAGCCAGTACCGCTGGGTCCACACCGCGCCCTGGCCCGCCCTGCCCGCCGCGGAAGCCCGCGCGGAGCTCGCCGGGCGCTGGCTACGGGCGTACGGCCCGGCCACCGAAGCGGACCTCGCGTGGTGGACGGGCTGGACCCTGACCGACGTCCGCACGGCCCTCGCCGCCGTCGGGCCCGACCCGGTACGGCTGGAGGACGGCGCCACCGCCCTGGTGAGCCCCGGTGACACCGGTCCCGAGCCCGCCCCCGAGCCCTGGGCGGCGCTGCTGCCCGGCCTCGACCCCAGCGGGATGGGCTGGGCCGACCGGAGCTTCCACCTCGATCCCGCGCACCGGCCCGCCCTCTTCGACTACGCCGGCAACATCGGCCCCACCGTCTGGTGGAACGGCGAGATCGTCGGCGGGTGGGCCCAACGCGCCGACGGCGAGGTCGTCTGGCGGCTGCTGGGCCGCCCCGGACGCGCCGCCGAGGAGGCGATAGCCCACGAGGCCGGCCGCCTGGCGGACTGGCTGGGCGCGGCCAGGATCACCCCGCGCTTCCGGACCCCGCTGGAGCGCGAGCTCGTCGCCTGACCCGTCCGAGGCCGGGTCGGGCGCGTCACCCGGCCCGAGCTCCGGCCCCGGCCACCGGTCCCCGAGCGCCCGGCCGCCGCGTCAGCCGATGCCGCGCCAGCCCCCCGGGTCCACCCCGCCGGGCACCGGCGCCCCGGCGTCGTAGGGCTCCCGCGTGAAGACGAAGGACCCGAGGTCGAGGTGGCTGACCGACCCGTCCTCCCGGCGCACCGCCCGCAAGGTCTCCCCCGCGTAGTAGCCGGACAGCCCGCGCCAGCTGCCATCGGGCTCCGCGCGGAAGCGAGCCGCCCGCCCGGTGGCGCCGACCGGTTCCAGTTGCAGCGCCCCGTCCGCCGTCAGTCGCACCACCTGGGCCGAAGTGCCCCAGTACCAGGGCCCGCACAGCTCCAAGGCCACCGGATCGGCCTCCCGCAGCGGCCGCCACGGCTCCGGGAACCTCGGCTCGGCCTCGGCCACGATCGCCAGCAGGTCTGCGGCCACGGTCGCGACGGGCAGACCCGAGGTGCAGTTCGCCAGGACCACCGCCGCCACGTCGTCCGCCTCGCTGATCCAGAGCGCCGCGACGAACCCCGGCAGCGAACCGGTGTGCCCCGCGAGCCGGCGGCCGCCGTGCACCGCCAGCTGCAGGCCCAGGCCGTATCCGGCCTCGGCGACACCGGGCTCCGGCGGCGACGCCGCCGCGCGCATCTCCCGTACCGTGGCGGCGCTCAGCACCCGCTCGTCACCGCGCAGCAGGAAGCCGGCGAACCGTGCCAGGTCCCTCGTGGTCGACCACAGCTGCCCGGCCGCGGCCATCAGGCCCAGGTCCTCCAGCGGTTCCGGCATCATCACGTCCGCCCACGGATGCACGGCCCAGCCGTCCGCGTGCGGCGCCCGGGGCACCTCCCCCGTGCGGTCCAGACCGAGCGGCTCCAACACCTCCGCCCGCAGCACCTGCGCCCACGGCTTCCCGCGCAGCGCCTCGACGAGCGAACCGAGCAGCGTGTAACCGGGGTTGGAGTAGTGGTACCGGCGGCCGGGCGCGTGCCGGAACGGGTCCTCGCCCAGGACGTCCGCGAGTTCGGGGCGCGTCGACCCGGGGGTGCGCTCCCACCACGCACCGGGCGTCTCCGCGGCCAACCCGCCGGTGTGGCAGAGCAGCTGGGCGACGGTCACCTCGCCGACGCCCGTCCCGGGCAGGTGCTTCTCCAACGGATCGGAGAGGTCGAGCAGCCCCTCGTCGCGCAGCCGCATCACCAGAACGGCCGTGAACGTCTTGCTGATCGACCCGACCCGGTACTGCACGTTCCCGTCCGGGCCGGGCCCGGCGACGGAGGTCCGGGCGCCCTCCCAGACGATCCCGCTCCCCCGCGCGACCGCGGCCACCACGGACGGCGCCCGCCCTTCGCTCTGCGCCACGGCCACCCGGTGGCTCAACGCACGCCGGGTCGCGGGGAGAAGGTCACGGTCCTCGATGAGCTCATCCATGATCGGATGCTACGTGTTGGCCATGTCCACGAAGCGGGAGTAGTGGCCCTGGAAGGCCACGGTGATCGTCGCCGTGGGGCCGTTTCGATGCTTGGCCACGATCAGGTCGGCCTCGCCGGCCCGGGGGGACTCCTTCTCGTAGGCGTCCTCGCGGTGCAGCAGGATCACCATGTCGGCGTCCTGCTCGATCGAGCCCGATTCACGGAGGTCGGAGACCATCGGCTTCTTGTCCGTGCGCTGTTCGGGACCACGGTTCAGCTGGGAGAGCGCGATCACGGGGACCTCCAGCTCCTTCGCCAGCAGCTTGAGGTTTCGCGACATGTCCGAGACCTCCTGCTGGCGGCTCTCGGGACGGCGCGAGCCGCCCGACTGCATCAGCTGGAGGTAGTCGATGACGACGAGCGAGAGGTCGTTGCGCTGCTTGAGCCGGCGGCACTTGGCCCGGATCTCCATCATCGACAGGTTGGGGGAGTCGTCGATGTACAGCGGGGCGGCCGAGACGTCGGGCATCCGGCGGGCCAGCCGGGTCCAGTCGTCGTCGGTCATGGTTCCCGAACGCATGTGGTGCAGGGCCACCCGCGCCTCCGCCGAGAGGAGGCGCATCGCGATCTCGTTGCGACCCATTTCCAGGGAGAAGATCACGCTCGGCAGGTTGCTCTTGATCGAGCAGGCCCGCGCGAAGTCCAGCGCGAGCGTGGACTTTCCCATGGCGGGACGGGCCGCGATGACGATCATCTGGCCGGGGTGCAGGCCGTTGGTCAGCGAGTCCAGGTCGGTGAACCCGGTCGGGACGCCCGACATCTGGCCGCTGCGCGACCCGATGGCCTCGATCTCGTCGAGGGCGCCTTCCATGATGTCGCCCAGCGGCAGGTAGTCCTCGGAGGTGCGCTGCTCGGTGACGGCGTAGATCTCGGCCTGGGCGCTGTTGACGATCTCGTCGACGTCGCCGTCGGCCGCGTACCCCATCTGCGTGATCTTCGTACCGGCGGCCACCAGGCGGCGCAGGACCGCCCTCTCGTGGACGATCTCCGCGTAGTACTCGGCGTTCGCCGCGGTGGGCACCGACTGCACCAGCGTGTGCAGGTACGAGGCCCCGCCGACCTTGCCGATCTCGCCGCGCCGGGTCAGCTCCGCGCCGACGGTGATCGGGTCGGCCGGCTCGCCCTTGGCGTACAGGTCGAGGATGGCCTGGTAGATCGTCTCGTGGGAGGGCCGGTAGAAGTCGTGTCCCTTGAGGACCTCCACGACGTCGGCGATGGCGTCCTTCGACAGCAGCATGCCGCCGAGCACCGACTGCTCCGCGTCGAGGTCCTGCGGCGGGACCCGCTCGAAGCCGCCGCCCCCGCCCCCGTCCCAGGAGCCCCCCTCGCGGCCCCGCTCGTGCTGCTCGTCACCGCGGCCGCGGCCTTCTCCACCGCGGCGCGAACGGGTGGGCAGACGGTCCCCCGGACCGCTGTCGGCCCAAGGGTCGTCCATGGGCTCGGGGATGCTCACCGGGCCGCCTCCTCCCGTCCGCAACGCGGACCTCGCCGTGTCACTCTTTCTACGACACGGCTCTGACATTTGGGGCACCCGAATCGGCTCTCGGCGAGTCGGGCAACGCACCACGGTAGGGCCGCGAGCGGCGTCAGCCAATCTTGTTATCCACAGGCTGTGTGGATGAGATGTGGACGACGGCGCCAATGCTGTGGGTAACTCCACGGAAGCTGTGTACGGACCGGGGGACAGTGCTGTGGACAAAATCACCCGGCCCACCCCGTTACCCACTCTGACCTGGGGTTTCTTGGGTTGACCCCTGTGGGGGAGAAAATTCTTGGCCACTGTCTCAAGATCGCCTCCAACGGGTTGCGAAGAACGCCCAAGTCAGCGCCTCGGTAAGGCTCCAAAGAGCCTTGCATCCATTACCTGTGGAAGATTAGATTGAGCGCATGACACAGGCCCCCGCCACGCCGAAGGCCGCGCCGAGACGACACGACAGAGAGATCTTCGCTCTGGCCGTTCCCGCCTTCGGCGCCCTCGTCGCCGAGCCCCTCTTCGTGATGGCCGACAGCGCCATCGTGGGGCACCTCGGCACCCCCCAGCTGGCCGGCCTGGGCATCGCCGCCGCCCTCCTCACCACCGCGGTCAGCGTCTTCGTCTTCCTCGCCTACGCCACCACCGCGGCCGTCTCCCGCCGCGTCGGCGCCGGCGACCTGCGCGCGGCCATCCGCCAGGGCATGGACGGCATCTGGCTCGCCCTCCTGCTCGGGGCCCTCGTCATCGCGGTGGTGCTGCCCGCCGCTCCCTGGCTGGTCTCCCTCTTCGGGGCCTCGGACACGGTCGCCCCGTACGCCGTCACGTACCTGCGGATCTCCTCGTTCGGCATCCCGGCCATGCTCGTGGTCCTGGCCTCCACGGGTGTCCTGCGCGGCCTCCAGGACACCCGTACGCCGCTCTACGTCGCCGTGGGGGGCTTCGCCCTGAACGGCGTCCTGAACGTGGCGCTGGTGTACGGCGCGGGCCTCGGCATCGCCGGATCCGCATGGGGCACCGTCATCGCCCAGTGCGCCATGGCCGCGGTCTACCTCGTGGTCGTCGTACGGGGCGCCCGGCGGCACGGCGCCTCCCTGCGCCCGGACGCCACGGGCATACGGGCCTGCGCCCAGGCCGGGGCGCCGCTGCTCGTGCGCACCCTGTCGCTGCGGGCCGTCCTGATGATCGCTACCGCCGTCGCCGCCCGGCTCGGCGACGCCGACATCGCGGCGCACCAGATCCTGCTCTCCCTGTGGAGCCTGCTCGCCTTCGCCCTGGACGCCATCGCCATCGCGGGGCAGGCCATCATCGGCCGCTACCTGGGCGCCGGGGACACCGAGGGCGCCAAGGCCGTGTGCCGCCGCATGGTGCGGTGGGGCATCGTCTCGGGCCTCGTGCTCGGCCTGCTGGTCGCCGCCGCCCGGCCCGTGTTCGTCCCGCTGTTCACCGGCGACCCGGCGGTCGAGGACGCGCTGCTGCCCGCCCTGCTGGTGGTGGCCGTCTCCCAGCCCGTCTCCGGCATCGTCTTCGTGCTCGACGGGGTGCTGATGGGAGCGGGCGACGGTCGCTACCTGGCCTGGGCGATGCTGCTGACGCTGGCCGTCTTCACCCCGGTCGCCCTGCTCGTCCCCTCGCTCGGCGGCGGCCTGACGACGCTCTGGTGGGCCATGACGCTGATGATGCTGGTCCGGATGGTCACCCTCCAGCTCCGCGCCCGCTCGGGCCGCTGGCTGGTCGCCGGGGCCACCCGCTAGGACCGCGGGCGGCCGACGCGCGGCGCGGCCCGGGCGATGTTTCACGTGAAACGTCGCGGCTCCCGGTCCACACCCTGTTTCACGTGAAACACCGGCCGGGTTTCACGTGAAACACCGGCCGCCGCCCGGCCCGGCACACGACGAAGGGCCGCACCCCGTGGGGTGCGGCCCTTCGTGTTGCAGCCCTTAGGCGGCGACGACCTCGACGCCCACGTTCGCGGCCACGTCGGCGTGCAGACGCACGGAGACCTGGTACGAACCGAGGGTCTTGATCGGCGAGCCCAGCTCGACGCGGCGCTTGTCGACCTTCGGGCCACCCGAGGACTCGATCGCCGTGGCGATGTCGGCCGGGGTAACGGAACCGAAGAGACGACCGGCGTCACCCGCGCGGGTGGCCAGGCGAACCTTCACGGCCTCAAGCTTGGCCTTGAACTCGTTGGCCTGCTCGATGGTCGCGATCTCGTGGATCTTGCGGGCGCGGCGGATCTGCGCCACGTCCTTCTCGCCACCCTTGGTCCAGCGGATCGCGAAACCACGCGGGACCAGGTAGTTGCGAGCGTAACCGTCCTTGACGTCGACGACATCGCCGGCGGTACCGAGGCCAGAAACCTCGTGGGTCAGGATGATCTTCATTAGTCGGTCACCCTTTCCTTATCGCGCGGTGGACGTGTAGGGCAGCAGTGCCATCTCACGGCTGTTCTTCACAGCCGTGGCGACGTCACGCTGGTGCTGCGTGCAGTTGCCGGTGACGCGGCGGGCACGGATCTTGCCGCGGTCGGAAATGAACTTCCGCAGCATGTTCGTGTCCTTGTAGTCCACGTACGCGGTCTTGTCCTTGCAGAACGCGCAGACCTTCTTCTTAGGCTTGCGCACAGGCGGCTTCGCCATGGTGTCTCTCCTGTGTGATCAAGAAGTGGGGGTTCGAGCTGCCCTAGAAGGGCGGCTCGTCCGAGTAGCCACCGCCGGAGCCGCCGGAGTTTCCACCCCAGCCGCCCCCGCCGCCGCCCTGCTGCTGGCCACCGGCCGGCGCGCTGGACGACCACGGGTCGTCGGAGGGGCCTCCGCCGCCCTGCGGAGCGGCGCCACCGGGGGCTCCGCCCCAGTTGCCACCGCCGCCGCCCTGCTGCTGTCCGCCGCCGCCGTATCCACCCTGGCCGCCGCGACCCGTGGTCTTGGCGACCTTGGCCGTGGCGGTCTTCAGGCTGGGGCCGACTTCCTCGACGTCCAGCTCGTAGACCGTGCGCTTGACACCCTCGCGGTCCTCGTACGACCGCTGCTTCAGGCGGCCCTGCACGATGACGCGCATGCCCCGCTGAAGGGACTCGGCGACGTTCTCGGCCGCCTGACGCCAGACCGAACAGGTCAGGAACAGGCCTTCGCCGTCCTTCCACTCGTTGGTCTGCTTGTCGAAGATGCGGGGAGTGGACGCGACACGGAACTTCGCGACCGCCGCACCCGAGGGGGTGAAGCGCAGCTCGGGGTCGTCGACGAGATTGCCGACGACCGTGATGACGGTCTCGCCTGCCATGGATGAACCTCTCGGCGGGGATGTGCTGCTGGGCTGCTGTGCTACTCGGTCCCGATTACCGCTGAACCGAAGTTCAGTGGGTCTCGGGGCGAAGGACCTTGGTCCGGAGAACCGACTCGTTCAGGTTCATCTGTCGGTCAAGCTCCTTGACGACCGCAGGCTCGGCCTGGAGGTCGATGACCGAGTAGATGCCCTCGGGCTTCTTCTTGATCTCGTAAGCGAGACGACGACGGCCCCAGGTGTCGACCTTCTCGACCTTTCCGTTGCCCTCACGGACGACGGAGAGGAAGTTCTCGATCAGCGGGGAGACAGCGCGCTCCTCGAGATCGGGGTCGAGGATGACCATCACTTCGTAGTGACGCATGTGGAACCCACCTCCTTTGGACTCAGCGGCCACGGTCGTTCCGTGGCAGGAGGGTCGTGATGCGTGCCGCACGGTGTCCGAGAACAGACACCGCGCAGACCGTACAGACTACCCCGTCGACTCCTTCCGGTTGAAATCCGGCAGCAGAGGGCCACAATCTGTATGCATCGGGTGTGCTCGGTGCTATGCCCCCGGCTCCTGCCGGAGGCGGCCCCGCGCACCGCTCTGCTTCAGCCAGGAGGTGCCTTCCGATGGCACAGGCCATTCGACCCCAGTCCTCGATCTCGCTCCTCGCGACCGACGGCAAGCCCCACCCGCTTCAGGACACCCTGATGGCGGTCACCCTGGTCCTCGGCACCGTGGCGTTCGTCACGGGCTTCTTCCACAACCTGCACCTGCTCAGCTCGTGGGCCGGGCTGATCGGGATCCTCACCGGCGCGTACGGACAGTTCATCTCGGTGACGACACGCGAGCGCTTCGCACTGATCATCGGGCTGGGCGCCTCGGCCGTGGGCTTCTACCTCGGCATGGCGCACGGCGGTCTCTTCGGCGGCTGGGCCGGCTGACCGGGCACCTCCGCCCCACCCGGGGGCCCGGGCCGGTCACAGTCCGGCGCGGGCCTCCGGCCCGTCCCCCAGAAGGGTCGCGCCCCTGTCGCAGTAGGCTTCGCGCCATAGCCAGCGAAGCCGCCGGAGGAGACGCCCCGCATGAGCCTGTCCCTGAGGACCATCAGCCGAGAGCAGCATCTGGGTTACCTCCAGAGCCTGCCCTCGGCGAGCCACTGCCAGGTCCCGGCGTGGGCCGACGTGAAGAACGAGTGGCGTTCGGAGAACCTCGGTTGGTTCGACGGCTCCGGCGAACTCGTCGGCGCCGCCCTCGTCTTGTACCGCCAGCTGCCCAAGGTGAAGCGGTATCTCGCGTACCTCCCCGAGGGCCCGGTCATCAACTGGTACGCCCCCAACCTGGAGGAGTGGCTCCAGCCGATGCTGGCGCACCTCAAGCAGCAGGGCGCCTTCACCGTGAAGATGGGCCCGCCCGTCGTCATCCGCCGCTGGAACTCGACCGCCATCAAGGCCGGCATCCAGGACCCCGACGTCAAGCGCCTGCGCGACGTGGAGGCCTCGGTCATCGAGCCCCGCGCCTTCGAGGTCTCCGACAAGCTCCGCCGCATGGGCTGGCAGCAGGCGGAGGACGGCGGCGCCGGCTTCGGCGACGTCCAGCCCCGGTACGTCTTCCAGGTCCCGCTGGCCAACCGCTCGCTGGACGACGTCCTCAAGGGCTTCAACCAGCTGTGGCGCCGCAACATCAAGAAGGCCGAGAAGGCCGGCGTCGAGGTCGTCCAAGGCGGCTACGAGGACCTGCCGACCTGGCAGCACCTGTACGAGATCACCGCCGAGCGCGACAAGTTCCGCCCGCGCCCGCTCAGCTACTTCCAGCGCCAGTGGACGGCCCTCAACGCCGAGGACCCCAACCGGATGCGGCTGTACATCGCGACGCACGAGGGGGAGCCGCTGGCCGCCGCCACGATGCTCACCGTCGGCCAGCACGTCTGGTACTCGTACGGCGCGTCCGCCAACCACAAGCGCGAGGTGCGGCCCTCGAACGCGATGCAGTGGCGCATGCTGCGCGACGCGTACGCACTGGGCGCCGGCGTCTACGACCTGCGCGGAATCTCTGACACGCTGGACGAGAACGATCACCTGTTCGGCCTGATCCAGTTCAAGGTCGGCACGGGCGGCGAGGCCGTGGAGTACGTCGGCGAGTGGGACTTCCCGCTCAACAAGGTGCTGCACAAGGCGCTCGACCTCTACATGTCGCGCCGCTGATCCACCCCCACCCCCATCCACCCACCCCACCACCCCACGCACCGCTGCACCACGCAGCTCCTCAAGAGAGGCTCCGGACGGGCATGGCGCTCACGCTCTACGTCGACACCGCGCGCTGGCGTGCGCACCAGAAGCAGATCCAGGACCAGTTCCCCGGGATGATCCCGGTCTGCAAGGGCAACGGCTACGGCTTCGGCCACGAGCGGCTGTGCGAGGAGGCGACCCGGATGGGCGCCGACGTACTGGCCGTCGGGACGACGTACGAGGCCGCCAGCATCAAGGACTGGTTCGGCGGCGACCTGCTCGTCCTCACCCCCTTCCGGCGGGGCGAGGACCCGGTGCCGCTCCCCGACCGGGTCATCCGCTCGGTGTCCTCGCTGGACGGGGTGCGCGGCCTCGTGGGCGCCCGGGTGGTCATCGAGTGCATGAGTTCGATGCGCCGGCACGGCATCTCCGAGCAGGACCTCGGCCAGCTGCACGCGGCGATCGAGGACGTCCGGCTGGAGGGCTTCGCCCTGCACCTGCCGCTGGACCGCCCCGACGGCTCGGACGCGGTCGAGGAGGTCATCGGCTGGATGGACCGGCTGCGCGCCGCCCGACTGCCCCTGCACACCATGTTCGTCAGCCACCTGCGGGCCGAGGACCTGGCCCGGCTCCAGCAGCAGTTCCCGCAGACCCGCTTCCGGGCCCGCATCGGCACGCGGCTGTGGCTGGGCGACCACGAGGCGACCGAGTACCGCGGCGCGGTCCTCGACGTCACGCGCGTCGCCAAGGGCGACCGGTTCGGCTACCGGCAGCAGAAGGCCGCCTCCGACGGCTGGCTGGTCGTGGTGGCCGGCGGCACCTCGCACGGGGTGGGCCTGGAGGCCCCCAAGGCCCTGCACGGCGTGATGCCGCGTGCCAAGGGCGTCGCCCGCGCGGGCCTGGCCACGGTCAACCGCAACCTCTCGCCGTTCGTGTGGGCGGGCAAGCAGCGCTGGTTCGCGGAGCCCCCGCACATGCAGGTGTCGATCCTGTTCGTGCCGGCGGACGCCACCGAGCCCAAGGTCGGCGACGAGCTGGTGGCGCACCTGCGCCACACCACGACGCAGTTCGACCGCGCGCTGGACACCTGAGCCTGGACACCTGAGCCCGCACCGTGCCGGGGCCCGGACAGGGCCCGGCGCGGTCAGTCCCCGGGGCCCGCGCCCCAGTCGACCCGCTGTCCCTCCGAGGGCGCCGCGTACCGCGGCGCCCTCGCCGCGTCCGAGAGGACGAACACGTCCTCGGCCCCGTCCAGGACCCCGCCGGAGGGATCGTCCGAGCCGTCCAGGCGTACGACGTCCCGCTCGGGCAGCAGGATGTCGCGCACGACGACCGCGCACAGGTAGAGCGTGGCCAGCAGGTGCGCCGCGATCGCCAGCTGGTAGCCCTCCACGGGCAGGCCCTGGTGCTTCTCGCCGCTGCTCGTGTAGGCGAGGTAGAACCAGATCCCGAAGAAGTAGACGACCTCGCCGGCCTGCCAGATCAGGAAGTCGCGCCAGCGCGGCCGGGCCAGCGCGGCGAGCGGGATCAGCCACAGCACGTACTGCGGCGAGTAGACCTTGTTGGTCAGGATGAACACGGCGACGACCAGGAACGCGAGCTGGGCGAAGCGCGGGCGGCGGGGCGCGGTCAGCGCCAGCAGCCCGATCGCCCCGCACAGCAGCAGCGTCAGCCCGGTCGCGTAGGTGTTCGCCCCGTCGAGGGGGTTGCCCGAGCGCTGGGAGATCAGCAGCCACACGGAGCCGAAGTCGATGGGCCGCTCCTGGCTGAAGGTGTAGAACTTCGTCCAGCCGTCCCAGGCGAAGAGCATGACGGGCAGGTTGACGAGGAGCCAGGCCCCTGCCGCACCGAGGGCGGCGTAGCCGAATTCACGCCATTTTCCGGCCCGCCAGCACAGCACGAACAGTGCCCCGAGCAAGAGCGCGGGGTAGAGCTTGGCGGCGGTGGCCAGACCGATGAAGACGCCGAAGAGCACCGCCCGGCCGCGGGACCACATGAGCATCCCGGCCGCGGTCAGGGCGATGGCCAGCAGGTCCCAGTTGATCGTCGCGGTGAGCGCGAAGGCCGGTGCGAGGGCGAACAGCAGGGCGTCCCAGGGCCGGCGCCGGTGGGTGCGGGCCACGCACACGGCGATGACGGCGGTGCAGGCCATCAGCATGCCCGCGTTGACCATCCAGTACATCTGCTCGCGGTGCTGCATGGTGCCGCTGCCCGGGGTCAGCCAGGAGGCGATCTCCATGAAGAGCCCGGTGAGCACGGGGTACTCCAGGTACTCCATGTCGCCGGGGAGCCGGTCGAAGTAGGGGGTCAGGTTGTCGGCGAACCCGCGGACCGCGTAGAGGTGCGGGATGTCGGAGTAGCAGGCGTGGGTGTACTGCGAGCCCGCCCCCCGGAACCACGCCCAGTCGTAGCAGGGCAGCTTCTGCACCATGCCCAGGGCGAACATGCCGATCGCGACGAGGACCACGACGCGGACCGGTCCCAGCCACTGGCCCCCGAGCCGGGCATGGCGGCCCAGCGGCCCGCCCAGGAACTCGCTGCCGGCAGCGGCGACCTCGTCCTGCTGGGTGGGCAGCACGGGGAGGTCCTCTTGCACCTTCGTCATGCGCTCATCCTGCCGTACGGGGCCGGACACGGGGGAAGGCCGCCGCAACGGGTGCGACGGCCTTCCCCACGCGGTGCCGCGGGTGGATCACTCCTCGGGGCGGCCCGGGGGCCATCCCGCGGTGGAGCCTCCGGGGCGGCCGGGTTTGCCGGTGGGCGTCGGTGACGTGCCCGAGCTGGTGCCGCCGTCGGCGCCGCCGATGAGCCCGCCGTTCCCGTTGCCCCCGTTGCCGTTGCCGCCGTTCCCGTTCCCGGCGTTGCCTCCGTTGCCGTTGCCGCCGTTGCCCGTGCCGCCGGCCGTGTTCGGGTCGCAGTACAGCTCCCACGGCTTGCAGGAGGGCTTGCCGCCGTTGGACGGGGTGGGGGTGGGGCTCGGGGTGGGGGAGGGCGTCGTCGGGGTGGGAGTCGGGCTCGGGGTGGGGGAGGGCGAAGGCGAGGGCGAGGGGGACGGAGCGCCCGCGGAGTCCGCGACGACGCCGATGTCCTCGGGCTCGGGGAACTTCTTCTCCGGCAGGCCCTTGAGCGCCTCGCGCATGTACTCGGTCCAGATCACGGCGGGGATGTCACCACCGTGGATGGAGTCCGTGCCGCCCACGCCGTTCATGGAGATCAGCTTCTTGTCCGCCGAGTTCGGGTCGGTGCGGAACAGGGCCACGGAGGTGGACAGCTCCGGGGTGTAGCCGACGAACCAGGCCGACTTGTTCTGGTCGGTGGTGCCGGTCTTGCCGGCGGCGGGCCGACCCAGCTTCTTGACCTTGGTGCCGGTGCCGTTCTGGACCACGTTCTCCAGGACCTTGGTGACGTTGTCGGCGACGGCGCTGTCCATGGCCCGCTGGTCCGCGGGCGCCTCGAAGCCGGTCAGCGGCTCCCCGTCCTTCACGACCTCGCTCACGGAGAACGGCTCGCGGTGCGTGCCGGAGGCGGCGAAGGTCGCGTAGGAGTCGGCCATGCGGATGGCGCTCGGGGTCGAGGTGCCGAGCGCGAAGGAGGCGTTGTCGGCCTTGTCCATCGAGTCTTCGAGGATGCCCGTCGACTTGGCCACCTCGCGCACCTTGGTGTGGCCGACGTCGAAGACCAGCTGGGCGAAGGGGACGTTGATGGACTTCTCCATCGCCTCGTTGAGCGTGACGAAGCCGAAGGCCGTCGGGCTCTCGTTCTTCTGCTTGAAGGGCCTGCCCGCGTTGTCGAGCAGCGGCTTGCCCTGGCGGTTCTTGATCACGGTCAGGTCGTCGGCCATGTACTTGCTGTCGACCGAGATGCCCTGGCCCTTGGAGTTCTGGGTGCCGTACTCCATCGCCGCCGCCAGGACGTACGGCTTCCAGGTCGAGCCGACCGGGACACCGATGGTGTTGGCGTTGTTGCTGAAGTACTTCTTGTCCCAGCCCGGACCGCCGTACAGGGCCACGATCGCGCCGGTCTTCACGTCGACGGACGCGGCGCCGAACTGGACGAAGGTGTCCAGTTCGGGGCGCTTCTTCTCGTCGAGGAAGTTGTCGCGGGTGTCCTCCACCGCTTTGACCAGCGCGTCCACCCTCGGCTTCTGGAAGGTGGTCCTGATCCGGTAGCCGCCCAGGGCCATCTGCTCGGCGCTGATGTTCTTGGTCTTCATCACGTACTGCTTGGCCGTCTCGACCAGGTACCCGATCTGACCGGACATGCCCCGGGCCTGTTCGGACTCGACGCGGGCGGGGAAGTCGGAGTCCTTGTACTTGGCCCGGTCCTCCTTCGTCATCCGGCCGACCTCGACCTCGCGGTCCAGGACCCAGGCCCAGCGCTTGCGGGCCCGCTGCTCGTTCAGCTCGGGGGTGGCCGCGGTGCCGATGCCGCCGTCCGGGTTGTACAGGTTCGGGCCCTTGAGCATGGAGGCCAGGAACGCGCATTCGGAGGGGTTGAGCTCCTTGGCGTCCTTGCCGAAGTAGGCGCGGGCCGCGGCCTGGATGCCGTAAGCGTCGCGGCCGTAGTACGCCGTGTTCAGGTAGCCCGCGAGGACCGTGTCCTTCTCCTCCGAGACACCGAGCTTGATCGAGATGAAGAGCTCGGTGACCTTCCGCTTGAGCGTCTGGTCGGAGTCGAGGTAGGTGTTCTTCACGTACTGCTGCGTGATCGTCGAGCCGCCCTGGGTGGAGCCGCCCTTGGCCATGTTCCACACGGCGCGGACGATGCCCATCGGGTCGACGCCCTTGTCCGTTTCGAAGGACTGGTTCTCCGCCGCGATCACGGCGTTCTGCATCGACAGGGGGATCTCGCCGATGGTGACGATCTGCCGGTTCATCGAACCGCCGGTCGCGACCATCTGGGTGTTGTCCGCCCAGAGGAAGACGTTGTTCTGCGCCTGGGCCGCCTTGTTGGGGTCGGGCTTGTTCACCATCGCGATGCCGATGCCGGCGCCGGCCACGATGATCGCGAAGAACCCCACACAGGTGCCGCTGACGAACTTCCAGGACGGCACGAAGCGCTTCCAGCCGTCCCGGTCGGACCGCGGGTAGTTGATGAGCCGCTTGTCCGGCCGGCCCGTGCCGCGGCCGGCCTTCCCGGCGCCCTTCCCACGCCCCGCGGCGCCTCTCTGGGCAGCCCTGCGGGCCTCCGCACGGCCGCCCGGGGCGGGCTGCTCTGCGTAGGGACCGCTGTGTGAGGCGGCGGGGACGTCACGTCTCGCCCCGGCGGCCCGTGCCGGCGGCTGCTGGGCGCCACGGCGGGCCGAGGCACGTCCACCACCCTGGGGCTGCGGCGGTTTGCGGCGGTGCTCGCTCATCGAACGACTACTCCTCGGGCAGGCGAGTGGCCTGGAAGCGGCGGGTGAATCCCGGTTCCCCCGGTGTCTTGGCGCACAGACTACGCACGCTCAAAAGCCGTTCAGTGCCGAAGTTCACCCCAAAACAGGCAACTTGCCTCCTGCGAATTGGTGATGTGACGCCGGTCACCACGTCGCCCCTTGTCGGAGGAGGCCACCCGTTCTATCGTCTGGATGTATCGAGTCGATACATCAGCTCGGCATAAAGACCCAGAGCCGGAGGAGGGACAGCGGATGAGCAGGCGCTCAGGCATCCTCGAATTCGCCGTCCTCGGCCTGCTTCGCGAATCCCCCATGCACGGCTACGAGCTGCGCAAGCGGCTCAACACCTCACTGGGGGTGTTCCGGGCGTTCAGCTACGGGACGCTCTATCCCTGCCTCAAGACGCTGGTCGCCAACGGCTGGTTGATCGAGGAGCCGGGCAACGCCCCGGAGGACGCTCTCGCCGCTTCGCTCGCGGGGCGCCGCGCCAAGATCGTCTACCGGCTGACGGCCGCGGGCAAGGAGCACTTCGAGGAGCTGCTCTCCCACACCGGCCCCGACACCTGGGAGGACGAGTCCTTCGCCGCCCGCTTCGCCTTCTTCGGCCAGACCGAACGAGAAGTGCGCATGCGGGTGCTGGAGGGCCGCCGCAGCCGGCTGGAGGAGCGCCTGGAGAAGATGCGCGCCTCACTCGCCCGCACACGGGAGCGCCTCGACGACTACACGCTCGAGCTGCAACGGCACGGCATGGAGTCCGTCGAACGCGAAGTGCGCTGGCTGAACGAGCTCATCGAGAGCGAGCGGGCGGGACGGGATCAGAGACGACCCGGTCCGTCCGACGAAACTGCAAAATGAGGCCTGCATCTCGCAGACCTCGTCCGAGAACAAACAGGGAGCAACCGGAATGGGTTCGGTTCGCGTAGCCATCGTCGGCGTAGGCAACTGCGCCGCCTCGCTGGTGCAGGGCGTCGAGTACTACAAGGACGCCGACCCGGCGGCCAAGGTCCCCGGTCTGATGCACGTCCAGTTCGGCGACTACCACGTGCGTGACATCGAGTTCGTCGCCGCGTTCGACGTCGACGCGAAGAAGGTCGGCCTCGACCTCTCGGACGCCATCGGCGCCAGCGAGAACAACACCATCAAGATCTGCGACGTCCCGAACACCGGTGTGACCGTGCAGCGCGGCCACACCCTGGACGGCCTGGGCAAGTACTACCGCATGACGATCGAGGAGTCCGCCGAGACTCCGGTCGACGTGGTCCAGATCCTCAAGGACCGTCAGGTCGACGTCCTGATCTGCTACCTGCCGGTCGGCTCCGAGGCTGCGGCGAAGTTCTACGCCCAGGCCGCCATCGACGCCAAGGTCGCCTTCGTCAACGCCCTCCCGGTCTTCATCGCCGGCACCAAGGAGTGGGCGGACAAGTTCACCGAGGCCGGTGTCCCGATCGTCGGCGACGACATCAAGTCGCAGGTCGGCGCCACCATCACGCACCGCGTGATGGCGAAGCTCTTCGAGGACCGCGGCGTCCGGCTCGAGCGCACCATGCAGCTCAACGTCGGCGGCAACATGGACTTCAAGAACATGCTTGAGCGCGACCGCCTCGAGTCGAAGAAGATCTCCAAGACGCAGGCCGTCACCTCGCAGATCCCCGACCGCGAGCTCGGCGAGAAGAACGTCCACATCGGACCGTCCGACTACGTCGCGTGGCTCGACGACCGCAAGTGGGCCTACGTCCGCCTCGAAGGCCGTGCGTTCGGCGACGTCCCGCTGAACCTGGAGTACAAGCTCGAGGTGTGGGACTCCCCGAACTCCGCCGGTGTCATCATCGACGCCCTGCGCGCCGCGAAGATCGCCAAGGACCGCGGCATCGGCGGCCCGATCCTGTCGGCGTCCAGCTACTTCATGAAGTCCCCGCCGGTGCAGTACTTCGACGACGAGGCCTACGCGAACGTCGAGAAGTTCATCAAGGGCGAGGTCGAGCGCTAGCCGGTCCCCGCTCGGCGCCGCAGCGCGCCGGTCGGGTCCAAGGGTCCCCGGGACACCTGGACTTCGGCTGTTCTTCCGCGGAGGGTCCCCGGGCCGCGTGCCCGGGGACCCTCCGCGTGTGTGACCCTTGCCCTCATGCCTGTCGTAGGTGATCTGCGCGTACTCCTGCGCCTGAGGGACTTCCGCAACCTGCTCGCCGTACGGCTGCTCTCACAGGCGGCCGACGGCGTCTACCAGGTCGCTCTCGCCACCTACGTGGTCTTCTCTCCGGAGAAACAGGCCTCGCCGGGTGCCATCGCCTCGGCGATGGCCGTCCTGCTGCTCCCCTACTCGGTCGTCGGCCCCTTCGCCGGAGTGCTCCTCGACCGCTGGCGCCGCCGCCAGGTCTTCCTCTACGGCAACCTGCTGCGGGCCGTCCTCGCCTGCGGCACCGCGCTGCTGATCGTGGCCCACGTGCCCGACTGGCTGTTCTACGCCTCGGCGCTCTCCGTGACGGCCGTCAACCGCTTCGTGCTGGCCGGGCTCGCCGCCTCGCTGCCGCACGTCGCCGGCGCCGGCCAGCTGGTCACCGCGAACGCCCTCTCCCCCACCGCCGGCACCCTCGCGGCCGTCGCGGGCGGGGGGCTGGCCTTCCTGGTCCGGGTGCTGGCCTCCGGGTCCAACGCCCTCGTCGTCCTGGTCGGCGCCGGCCTCTACCTGCTCGCGGGTCTGGCCTCCCTGCGGCTGGCCGTCGGACTCCTCGGACCCGACCATCCGCCCGGCCGGCGCCACCCGTCGGTCGCCGAGGGGCTCGCCCTCACCGTGCGGGGCATGGCCGAGGGGCTGCGGCACCTCGCCGCACGGCGCGACGCGGCCCGGGCGCTGACCGCCATGACCCTGATGCGCTTCTGCTACGGAGCCCTGTTCGTCACGCTGCTCATGCTGTGCCGCTACGCCTGGTCCGCCGACGAGGCCGACGGGCTGGCGCTGCTGGGCGTCGCGGTCGGCGTCTCCGGGGCGGGGTTCTTCGCCGCCGCCGTCATCACGCCCTGGGCGGTGCGCCGCCTGGGCACCCTCGGCTCGATCACCGTCTGCGCCGCCGGGGCCGCGGTCCTGGTTCCCGCGCTCGGCCTGTTCTTCGCTCCCGGGCCGATGCTGGTCGCCGCGTTCGTCCTGGGCCTCGCCACCCAGGGCGCCAAGATCGCCACCGACACGGTCGTGCAGTCCCGGGTGGACGACGAGTACCGGGGGCGGGTCTTCTCGGTCTACGACGTCCTGTTCAACGTGGCGTTCGTCGGGGCGGCGGCCGTGGCCTCGCTGATGCTCCCCGCCGACGGGCGGTCCCCGACCCTGATCCTCTGCGTGTCCGCCCTCTACGCGGCGACCGCGGTCCTGCTGGAGCGGCAGGGGCGACGTTTCACGTGAAACATCGACCCCGTCGCGCCTGATTCACGCGGTACCCGCCCGCGGTCCCCGCAGCACCCGCGGTCCGGACCTCGGGCGGCGTTCCGCACCCTCCTGGCCGGTGTTTCACGTGAAACACCGGCCGGGAACGCCGCGGTACGCCGCCCGAGGTCTGCCGGCTCAGCCCTGGGCTGCCCACCACTCCTTGAGCGCGGCGACGGCCGCGTCCCGCCCCATCGGCCCGTTCTCCAGCCGCAGCTCCAGCAGGAAGGCGTACGCCTTGCCGATGAGCGGCCCGGGGCCGACGTCCAGCACCCGCATGATCTCGTTGCCGTCCAGGTCGGGCCGGATCGCGTCCAGCTCCTCGCGCTCCTGGAGCTGCGCGATGCGCTCCTCCAGTCCGTCGTAGGTCCGGGAGAGGGCATTGGCCTTGCGCTTGTTGCGGGTGGTGCAGTCGGAGCGGGTGAGCTTGTGCAGCCGCTCCAGCAGCGGACCGGCATCGCGCACGTAACGGCGCACGGCGGAGTCGGTCCACTCCCCGTCCCCGTAGCCGTGGAAGCGCAGGTGCAGCTCCACGAGACGGGAGACGTCCTTGATCATGTCGTTGGAGTACTTCAGCGCGGTCAGCCGCTTCTTGGTCATCTTCGCGCCCACCACCTCGTGGTGGTGGAAGGAGACCCGGCCGTCGCTCTCGAACCGCCGGGTCCGGGGCTTGCCGATGTCGTGCAGCAGGGCGGCCAGCCGCAGCACCAGGTCGGGGCCGTCCTCCTCCAGCGCGATCGCCTGCTCCAGCACGATCAGCGAGTGGTCGTAGACGTCCTTGTGCCGGTGGTGCTCGTCGCTCTCCAGCCGCAGTGCGGGCAGCTCGGGCAGCACCCGGTCCGCCAGGCCGGTGTCCACGAGCAGGCCCAGGCCCTTGCGCGGGTGCGCGGAGAGGATCAGCTTGTTCAGCTCTCCCTGCACCCGCTCCGCGGAGACGATCTCGATCCGGTCGGACATCGCCTTCATCGCCGCCACGACCTCCGGGGCGACCTCGAAGTCGAGCTGTGCGGCGAACCGGGCGGCCCGCAGCATGCGCAGCGGGTCGTCGGAGAACGAGTCCTCGGGGGTGCCCGGGGTGCGCAGGAGGCCGGCGGCCAGGTCGTCGAGACCGCCGTGCGGGTCGATGAACTCCTGCTCCGGCAGGGCCAGGGCCATGGCGTTGACCGTGAAGTCGCGCCGGACCAGGTCCTCCTCGATGGAGTCGCCGTAGGAGACCTCGGGCTTGCGCGAGGTCCGGTCGTACGCCTCGGAGCGGTAGGTGGTCACCTCGATCTGGAAGCCGTCCTTCTGCGATCCGACGGTGCCGAAGGCGATGCCGACGTCCCAGACGGAGTCGGCCCACGGCCGGACGATCTTCAGGACGTCCTCGGGGCGGGCATCGGTGGTGAAGTCGAGGTCGTTGCCGAGACGCTCCAGCAGCGCGTCGCGGACGGACCCGCCGACCAGGGCGAGGCGGAAGCCCGCCTCCTGGAATCGGCGGCCGAGCTCGTCGGCGACAGGGGCGATCCGCAGCAGTTCGCTCACCGCGCGGCGCTGCACCTGACTCAGGGCACTGGGGGTGTCTTCGTTGGCGTTCGGCACAACAGAAAAGGGTACGTGCCCGGCCCGGCCCGGGCTTCCCCGTTTTGTGGCACCCCCGTTACACGCCCGGCCCGGGCCTGAGCCGATCATGTGGAGCAAGGGGCGGCACTCGCGCACAGCGGGTCTCGTTACCATGCCTAGACGCACAGACGACGACCACTGACACTTCGAGGAACGGGCTAACGCGTGGCCGAGGCGGCAGACATCCAGGGGGCGAGGCCCGCCCCCGTCCGGCGCCGATGGCTGCGACGCGCGGTGGTGCTGCTGGCGGGGACGCCCGTGGTCGCCGCGCTGATCTACTCCCCCGCCCCCGAGGCCGAGGCCGCTCCGGCCTCCTCGGTGGACGTCCAGGTGACCTCCATGGCGCCTGCGGCACCGGTCAAGGGGGACACCCTCACGATCTCCGGCACCGTCGTCAACAACGGATCCGAAGCGATCAACGACGCCCACGTGGGGCTGCGGGTCGGGCCCGTCCTGGCCGACCGCTCCTCCATCGACGAGGCCGCCGACCGCGGCGCCTTCCGGGCCGGCACCGATCCGGGCGAGATCGACCAGGCCTACGCCGTGAAGATCCCCTCGCTGCCCTCGAAGGTCGGCCACGAGTTCACCCTCACGGTGCCGGTGAACAAGCTGGAGCTGGACAAGGACGGCGTCTACCAGCTCGGCGTCTCGCTGTCCGGGGCGACCGACAGCCGGCCTTCCCAGCAGGTCCTCGGCATCGGGCGGACCTTCCTGCCCTGGCAGCCGGAGGCCGCCGCCAAGCGGTCCCAGCTGACCTACGCGTGGCCGCTGATCGCCCAGACCCGGGTGACCGCCGAGACCGGCTCGGACGAGGTGCAGACCCCCGTCTTCCTCGACGACTCGCTCGCCGAGGAGCTCCGGCCCGGCGGCCGCCTGGAGCAGATGGTCTCCCTCGGCAAGGACCTGCCGATCACCTGGGTCATCGACCCCGACCTGCTGACCACGGTCGACGCGATGACCAAGGGCTACCGGGTCCGCGGGCCCGACGGCAAGCTCGTACAGGGCCGCAACAAGGCCGTCGCGGAGCAGTGGCTGAGCTCGCTGGAAGCCGCCGTGCAGGGCAAGAAGGTCGTCGCCCTGCCCTTCGCCGACCCCGACCTGGCCTCCCTCGCCCACCAGGGCAAGGACGTGTCGGGCACCCTGGGCCAGCTTCGGCCGGCCACGGACAAGGCGCGGCAGGCCGTGGAGACGGTCCTGCACGTCCCCGCCTCCACCGACTTCTCCTGGCCCGTGAACGGCGCGATCGACCCCTCGATCGTCAACGTCGCCACCTCGGCCGGCGCCCGCAACGTCCTCGCCCGCAGCGACAGCCTCACGGAGACGGGCAGCCTCGGCTACACCCCCTCGGCCGCCCGCCCCATCGGCGCGGGCACCACCGCGGTCGTGGCGGACGCCGAGCTCTCCACCGCCTTCGAGGGCGACATGCTCAAGGCCGGGGACTCCACCCTCGCGGTGCAGCAGTTCCTGGCCCACACCCTCGCCCTGAACCTGCAGAAGACCGACGAGCAGCGCAGCTTCGTGGTCACCCCGCAGCGGATGCCTTCGGTCGGCCAGGTGAACACCATGGCCACCGCCCTGCGCGGACTCCAGGGCGGTCGCTGGACCCAGCCCGGAGACCTCGAATCCGCCGCCGCGGCCAAGCCCGACCCCGGAGCCGCCACCCTGGTGCCGGGCGCGGGCCAGTACCCGGAGGCCCTGCGCAAGCAGGAGCTGCCGGTGTCGGCCTTCGAGAAGATCCGCACCACCCAGAACACGCTCGACCACTTCAAGGTGATCCTCACCATGCCCGACCGCGTGGAGATCCCCTTCGGCAATTCCACCAACCGGGAGATGTCCACCTCCTGGCGCGGCCGGCCCGACCAGGCCAAGCTCTACCGGGACCAGGTGCAGGACTACCTGATCGGCCTCACCGAGAAGGTCAAGGTCATCCCCAAGTCCGACGCCACCCTGTCGGGACACAGCGCCACCATCCCGGTCAGCGTCCAGAACAGCCTGGTCCAGAACGTCCACGACCTGGTCCTGCGGGTGAAGTCCGCCAACCCCACCCGTCTGATGTTCAGCGGCAGCGGCGAGTCCGAGCAGGAGGTCACCGTCCAGGGCGGCCACAGCCAGACCGTCAAGTTCGACGCGAGCGCCACGGCGAGCGGTCCGGTGGAGGTCACCGCCCAGCTCTTCACCAAGGACGGCGTCCCCTACGGCAAGGCGCGCACGTTCACCGTCGAGGCCACCGAGATCACCTCCACCGTGATGCTCGTCATCGCCGGCGGCGTGCTCCTGCTGGTGCTGGCGGGCATCAAGATGTACGCCAGCCGCAAGCGCGTCGCGGCGCGCGCGGCCGCCGAGGAGAGCACGCAGCCGAGTGACGAGTCCCCGGACACCGGACCGCAAAGCGCGGACCGGTCCGGAACGGGTGAGACAGTGGACCGTTGAGCGATGCCGTGGCCGGTCGGCCTGGGGACGATGAGGTGGGGTTTCGATGAACGCGCCGTACGACGGTGACCGCGCGCAGGGCACTGGTGGGCCGGCGCCCGGCCAGGGCGCTGCTCCGGGCACCCCGGTGCCCGGGCAGGTTCCCGCGCCCGCGCCCGCGCCGGATCACGACCCGTATGTCCAGGATGCGTACGACTACGACCCGTACCGGTCACAGGACCTGTCCGCCCAGGACCCCGTCACCGAGGTCCTCTACGACAGGGCCTCGCACCCGCCTCCGCCGCCCGGCACCTTCCAGGAGCCGGGCCCGCTCTACGCTGCGCCGTCCGCGCCCTCCTACGCCCCCGATCCGCGCGTGTGGGCCCAGACCCCGCCGCCGGAGCCGGACGGCCCCTCGCGCCACCTGCCGTACGGCGACCACGCCACCACCACCCAGTTCGTCGGCGTCGACTCCCTGGTGACGAACGCCGTGGACCAGCAGCCCGCACCGGACGCCTTCGCGCACCTCTACCGGGACCAGGAGGCGGCGCCCCGCACCCCGGCCGAGGACGCGCCCGTGGCCGCCCCGGCCCCCGCCAAGCCCGCCGGGCGCGCCGCCGGCCTGCTGAAGTCCAGCGCGCTGATGGCCGCCGGCACGATCGTCTCCCGCATCACCGGCTTCCTGCGGACCCTGGTCATCGCCGGCGCCATCGGCGTCGGCACCTTCAACGACACGTACCAGATCGCCAACACGCTGCCCACGATGATCTACGTGCTGGTCGGCGGCGGCGCGCTCAACGCCGTCTTCATCCCGCAGCTGGTGCGGGCCATGAAGAACGACAGCGACGGCGGACAGGCGTACGCGAACCGGCTGCTGACCCTCGTCGTGGTGCTCCTCGCGGGCATCACCACCATCTGCGTGCTGGCCGCACCGGTGTTCATCACGATGATGTCGCCGAAGATCGCCTCCGACCCGCAGCAGATGGACGTCGCGGTCGCCTTCGCCCGCTACTGCCTGCCCACCATGTTCTTCATGGGCGTGCACGTGGTGCTCGGTCAGATCCTCAACGCCCGCGGCCGGTTCGGCGCCATGATGTGGACCCCCGTCCTCAACAACATCGTGGTCATCGCCACCTTCGGCGCCTTCATCTTCGCGTTCGGCGGCTTCACCACCTCCGGCGTCAACGCCTCCACCGTCACCCCCGAGGGCGTCCGCCTGCTGGGCCTGGGCACCCTGCTCGGGCTCACGGTCCAGGCCCTCGCGATGCTGCCGTACCTGCGCGACGCCGGGTTCACCCCCCGGCTGCGCTTCGACTGGAAGGGCCACGGCCTCGGGAAGGCCGCCCGGCTGGCCAAGTGGACGTTCTTCTTCGTCCTCGCCAACCAGATCGGCCTCGTCGTCGTCACCCAGCTCGCCACCTGGGCCGGGTCCGTCGCCGAGAAGCAGGGCCACCCCGGAACCGGCATCACCGCCTACAACTACGCACTGCTGCTGTGGCAGATGCCGCAGGCGATCATCACCGTCTCCGTCATGACCGCCGTCCTGCCGCGCATCTCCCGCTCGGCCCACGACGGGGACGCGGCCGCCGTGCGCGACGACATCTCCTACGGGCTGCGCACTTCGGCCGTGGCGATCGTCCCGTGCGCCTTCGCGTTCCTCGCCCTCGGCGTCCCCATGGCCACCCTGCTCTACGCGGGCTCCGGCGCCGGCGCCCAGAACATCGGGTACGTCCTGATGGCCTTCGGCCTCGGCCTGATCCCCTACTCCGTCCAGTACGTCGTCCTGCGCGGCTTCTACGCCTACGAGGACACCCGGACGCCCTTCTACAACACGGTCATCGTCGCCGCGGTCAACGCCGCCGGCTCCGCGGCCTCGTTCTTCCTGCTCCCCGCCCGGTGGGCCGTCGTCGGCATGGCCGCCGCCTACGGGCTGGGCTACGCGGTCGGCGTGGGCGTCGCCTGGCGCCGTCTGAAGACCCGGCTCGGCGGCGACCTCGACGGAGCGCACGTGATGCGCACCTACGCCCGCCTGACCGGCGCGTGCGTCCCCGCGGCCGCGGTGGCGGGTGCGTCGGCCTACGGCGTCACCCAGTGGCTCGGCGGCGGCGTCGGCGGCTCCGCGGCCGCCCTCGTGGCCGGCGCGATCGCCTTGGCGGCGGTGTTCCTCATCGCCGCCAAGCGGATGCGGATCGATGAACTCAACGCGATGGTGGGAATGGTGCGCGGACGTCTGGGGCGCTGATGCGCACAACCGTTGGACCCCATCGTGTGTCGTGCATAGCGTCGGACTGTGGGCACAATTGGCATGGCTTCGCAGACTGACCCGAAGCGCGCAACGGATGGGGAGGCGGGACCGACGGTGGCGGAACGCAGCACGGCCGCCGTCGACGTGGCCGACAACAGCGGCGACGAGCCGCTGGCCGCAGACGCGGTCAAGGCCACGGCCGACGGGGCGGACATCCAGGACGGACGAGCCGCGGACGGACCCATGCCAGAAAAGGACGGCGAACGGATCGGCGCGGCCCCCGCGGCCGCCCCCGAACTCCACAGCGGCCACAAGCTCGCCAGGCGCTACCGCCTGGAGGAGTGCGTCACCCGTGTGGACGGATTCAGCAGCTGGCGCGCGATGGACGAGAAGCTGCGCCGGGCCGTGGGCGTCCACCTGCTGCCCGCCGACCACCCGCGGGCCCGCTCCGTCCTGGCCGCGGCCCGCTCCTCGGCCCTCCTGGGCGATCCCCGGTTCGTCCAGGTGCTCGACGCCGTGGAGGAGAACGACCTCGTCTACGTCGTCCACGAATGGCTGCCCGACGCGACCGAGCTCACCGCGCTGCTCGCCGCCGGCCCGCTGGAGGCCCACGAGGCGTACCAGCTCGTCAGCCAGATCTCCCAGGCCATGGCCGCCGCACACCGCGAGGGCCTCGCCCACCTGCGGCTGACCCCCAGCGCGATACTGCGCACGTCGTCGGGCCAGTACCGCATCCGCGGCCTCGCCGTGAACGCGGCACTGCGCGGCATCACCAGCGAAACTCCCCAGCGGGCCGACACCGAGGCCGTCGGCGCCCTCCTGTACGCCGCCCTCACCCAGCGCTGGCCGTACGAGAACGACGCCTACGGCCTCACCGGGCTGCCCAAGGGGGTCGGCCTGATCGCCCCCGACCAGGTGCGCGCCGGGGTCCACCGCGGGCTGGGCGAGCTCGCCATGCGGGCCCTCGCCAACGACGGGGCCACCGCCTCCCGCCAGGAGCCGGCCTTCACCACCCCGGAGGAGCTGGCCAAGACCGTGGCCGCGATGCCCCGCATCCGGCCGCCGGAGCCCGCTTTCACGGCCCCGCCGGAGTACCAGCACACGACGTACCAGCAGGGCAGCTACGGCCGGCCCGCGCCGGCCGGCATGCCGACCACCCAGCCGGTGACCGTGGTACCGCCGCCGCCGCTGCAGAGCCGGACGGGCAAGGTCCTCAAGTGGGGCGTCGCCGCCCTTCTGATCGCCGCTCTGGGCCTGGGCAGCTGGCAGCTGGCCGACACCCTGCTGGGCCGGACCAACCAGGGCAGCAGCAGCGACACCGGTCAGACGCCGCAGCCGGGCGGGGACGACAACCCCAAGCCGCCCGAGGCCGGCAAGCCCCTGAAGCCGGCCCACGCCTCGGTCATCGCCATAGGCGGGGAAGACCAGGTGAAGCCCGAGGACGCCCCCCGTGCCATCGACGGCAGCGCGGGCTCGGGGTGGGTGACGCCGCAGTACTTCGGCCACTCCAACTTCGGCAACCTCCCCGGCCGCAAGGACGGCAGCGGCATCATCGTCGACCTCGGCAGCGAGCAGAACGTGACCGGCATCGACCTGAAGCTCTCCGCGGCAGGGCAGAAGCTCCAGGTCCTGGCCGCGCCCGCGGGCGCGTCCGGCCCCGACCTCCTCTCCGAGTTCTCGCAGCGGCTGACCAAGGCGGACACCGCGAAGAAGGACTTCAGCGCCACCCTCGACCAACCGGTCCGCACCCGGTACGTCCTGGTCCACATCATCGACCTGCCGTCCGACGGCGAGGGCGGGTACCGGGGCGGCATCAACGAGATCCAGATCCGCGGCCAGGGCTCCTGACCGGCGCGGACGGGCGGGCACCGGCGCACCACCGGTACGGCGGACCCTCGTGTTTCGCCTGCCCAGGCCGTAATCTCCCTCCGGGAGGCGAGGTGTGATGCACGACGCGAGGACCGGCGACGAGAGCGACGGGGATCTGCTCGCCCTCCACACCGGTGGGGACCCCGACGCCTTCGGCGAGCTGGTCCGGCGCCACCGGGACCGGCTGTGGGCCGTGGCCCTGCGGACCCTGGGGGACAGGGAGGAGGCGGCCGACGCCGTGCAGGACGCCCTCGTCTCCGCCTACCGGGCCGCACACACCTTCCGCGGGGAGTCGGCCGTCACCACCTGGCTGCACCGGATCACCGTCAACGCCTGCCTCGACCGCGCCCGCAAGGCCGCCTCCCGCAAGACCTCCCCCCTCGACGACACGGACCGTCTGGAACGGCTCCTGGAACCCCACGAGTCGGCCGAGGCCCCGGCCCAGCGGGAGGACCTGCACCGCCAGCTCCTGGCCGCCCTGCGCACCCTCCCGGCCGACCAGCGGGCCGCACTCGTCCTCGTCGACATGGAGGCGTACCCGGTGGCCGAGGCCGCCCGGATCCTCGACGTCCCCACCGGCACCGTGAAGAGCCGCTGCGCCCGGGGCCGGGCCAAACTCCTGCCGCTCCTCACTCATCTGCGCACCGGGGCCGGGGATAACGGCGGCGCGGAGCGGGGAAGGAACCGGACGCCGGGCCCGTCCGTCCCACCAGCGGCAGAACCCAGGCATCCAGACGCAGACACTGTGAAGGGCGGAGGTGGACGACCGTGAGCCCCACCACCGGCACGATCCGGCACCCGGACGTCTCGGAGATCTCCGACCTGACCGAAGGCCTCCTGTCCCCCTCCCGTGCGGCGGAGGTCCGCCACCACCTCGACACGTGCGCCCTGTGCGCGGACGTCCGCGCCTCCCTGGAAGAGATCCGCGCCCTGCTCGGCACCCCCCAGGGCGCGGTCCGGATGCCCGCCGACGTCGCCGGACGCATCGACGCGGCCCTCGCCGCCGAGGCCCTGCTCGACGCCACCCGACCCCGCTCCGGCTCTGCGGCCGAGCCCCGTACCCCGGTGGGGAACGCCGATGTTTCACGTGAAACATCGACCGTCCCGGCCGGCGCGACCGCCGTCCGGCGGCCCTCGGGTCACCCGGCCGGCCCAACCGGTCCCGGCCGCCGTCGCGCCCGGCGCCGGATCGCCGTCCTCACCGGCCTCGTCGCGGCCGGTGCCTGCGCCCTCGGGGTCTTCCTGTTCACCGACCTCTCCGGTCAGCCGGCCCACGACGCGGCCGCCCGCAAGGACGCGTCCAGCCCCGCGGCCCAGGCCCCCTCCGAGGACGGCGGCTACACCGCCCAGGGTCTGCGGGACAGCGTCCGGCAGCTGCTGGCCTCCGGTCCGGGCGCCCAGACGGTACCGGGGGAGCGGACGGCGCCGGGGGAGCAGGAGAACAACACCTTCGGCACCGAGAACACCACGCCCGGCCCGGGCCTGGCCCCGGGCGACGACCGCCGCGCCGTACCCGTCCCGGCGTGCGTGCGCCAGGGCACCGGACGCTCCGAGGCCCCTCTCGCCGCGGCGCCCGGGAGCTACCAGGGCGCGCCGGTCTACCTCCTGGTCCTCCCGCACCCGGGCGACGGCGCCCGGGTGGACGCGTACCTGGTCGACACGGCCTGCGCGTCGGTCGCCTCCGCCGAGCCGGGAAGAGTACTGCTCACGCAGACCTATCCGCGAAGCTGAACCGGTGGCCCCGCACGGCGAACGGACCGGGAATGCATGAGCCGTAGGATCGGTTGGGTGGGGTGAGAGTCCGCACCGGCCCCCGGTAGGCAACAGGCAGTCCGCAGAGACGAGGAAGAAACCCGTGAGCGACGTTCGAAACGTGATCATCATCGGCTCCGGGCCGGCCGGTTACACCGCCGCCCTGTACACCGCACGCGCTTCGCTCAAGCCCCTGGTCTTCGAGGGTGCGGTCACCGCCGGTGGCGCCCTGATGAACACCACCGAGGTGGAGAACTTCCCCGGCTTCCGCGACGGGATCATGGGACCGGACCTCATGGACAACATGCGCGGCCAGGCGGAGCGCTTCGGTGCCGAGCTGGTCCCGGACGACATCGTCTCCGTGGATCTCACGGGTGAGATCAAGACCGTCACCGACACCGCCGGCACCGTGCACCGCGCCAAGGCCGTCATCGTCACCACCGGCTCCCAGCACCGCAAGCTGGGCCTGCCCAACGAGGACGCCCTCTCGGGTCGCGGCGTCTCCTGGTGCGCCACCTGTGACGGGTTCTTCTTCAAGGACCACGACATCGCCGTCGTCGGCGGCGGCGACACCGCGATCGAGGAGGCCACCTTCCTCTCCCGGTTCGCCAAGTCCGTCACGATCGTCCACCGCCGCGACAGCCTGCGCGCCTCGAAGGCCATGCAGGACCGCGCCTTCGCCGACCCGAAGATCACGTTCGCCTGGGACAGCGAGGTCGCCGAGATCCACGGCGAGCAGAAGCTCTCCGGTCTGACCCTGCGCAACACCAAGACCGGCGAGACCTCCGAGCTGCCGGTGACCGGCCTGTTCATCGCCGTCGGCCACGACCCGCGCACCGAGCTCTTCAAGGACCAGCTGGACCTCGACGACGAGGGCTACCTCAAGGTCGAGGCGCCCTCCACCCGGACCAACGTGACCGGCGTGTTCGGCGCCGGCGACGTCGTGGACCACACCTACCGTCAGGCCATCACCGCCGCGGGCACCGGTTGCTCCGCCGCTCTCGACGCCGAGCGCTTCCTCGCGGCACTCGCGGACGCCGAGAAGGCCCACGCGTCGGTCTGACCCCCACACCACCCCGCACACCCCACACCCCGCAGGAGAAGGAGGCCGTTGTGGCCGGCACCCTGAAGAACGTGACCGACGCCGATTTCGACGCCGAGGTCCTCAACAGCGACAAGCCCGTCCTGGTGGACTTCTGGGCCGCCTGGTGCGGACCGTGCCGTCAGATCGCGCCGTCCCTCGAGGCCATCGCCGCCGAGTACGGCGACCAGATCGAGATCGTCAAGCTGAACATCGACGAGAACCCGGCGACGGCCGCCAAGTACGGCGTCATGTCCATCCCGACCCTGAACGTCTACCAGGGCGGCGAGGTCGCCAAGACCATCGTCGGTGCCAAGCCGAAGGCCGCCATCCTGCGTGACCTCGCCGACTTCGTCCAGGTCAAGGCCGTCTGACGGCGACGATGTTTCACGTGAAACGGGGCCGCTCCCGAAAGGGCGGCCCCGTTTCGCACGTCCGGGTCACAGCGGCCTGAGGGCCGGCTCCTTGCGCGCCCCGCCCAGCAGGCGGTCCAGCGCCAGTTCCACGTCTTCCTTCCACGACAGCGTCGAGCGCAGCTCCAGCCGCAGCCGCGGATGCACCGGATGCGGCCGTACCGTCTTGAAGCCCACCGCGAGCAGGTGGTCCGCCGGCAGCAGACAGGCCGGTCCCTCCCACCGGGCGTCCCCGAAGGCCTCGATCGCCCGGAACCCGCGCCGCAGCAGGTCCTTCGCCACCGTCTGGACCATCACCCGGCCCAGGCCCTGACCCTGGTACCCCGGCATGATCCAGGACGTGATCAGCTGCACGGCGTCGGGGGAGACGGGGCTCGTCGGGAATGCGGTGGCCCGCGGTACGTACGCGGGCGGCGCGTACAGGACGAAGCCCACCGGCACCTCGTCCACGTAGACCACGCGGCCGCACGATCCCCACTCCAGGAGGACGGCCGAGATCCACGCCTCCTTCTCCTGCTCCGCGGTACCGGCGTTCACGGACGCCTCACCGCTGACCGGATCGAGTTCCCAGAACACGCAGGACCGGCAACGCCGGGGAAGGTCACGGAGGTTGTCCAGCGTGAGCGGTACCAGCCGACGACCCATGACCGCATCGTATCCACCGGACCTCTCCATCCGACAGCACACAGGGCCCGAGCGGCCACGGCAAAGGGGGCGGCCCCTGCCGGTTCCCCGACACGGGCCGCCCCTCACGGGCCGCGGTCACCCGCCCGCGCTCACTCCCCGGACGGACCCTGTTCCAGCACGCGGCCCTCGCCCGGGGCCAGCGTTCCCAGGATCCGCTCCAGGTCCTCCATCGACGCGAACTCGACGGTGATCTTGCCCTTCTTCTGGCCCAGATCCACCTTCACCCGCGTATCGAACCGGTCCGACAGGCGCGTCGCCAGCTCGTTGAGCGCCGGAGCCACCCGGGCACCGGCCCGCGGACCCTTGGGCTTCACCGGGCTCGACGGATCCGAGGCCATCAGCGTCACGATCTCCTCGACCGCCCGCACGGAGAGCCCCTCGGCCACGATCCGGTGCGCCAGCCGGTCCTGCTCCTCGGAGTCGTCCACCGACAGCAGCGCACGGGCGTGCCCCGCCGACAGCACGCCCGCCGCCACCCGGCGCTGGACCGACGGCGACAGCTTCAGCAGCCGCAGCGTGTTGGACACCTGCGGCCGCGAACGCCCGATCCGGTCCGCCAGCTGGTCGTGCGTGCAGTTGAAGTCCTGGAGCAGCTGGTCGTAGGCCGCGGCCTCCTCCAGCGGGTTGAGCTGCGCCCGGTGCAGGTTCTCCAGCAGCGCGTCCAGCAGAAGCTTCTCGTCGTCCGTCGCCCGGATGATCGCCGGAATGGTCTCCAGCCCGGCTTCCCGGCAGGCCCGCCAGCGCCGCTCACCCATGATCAGCTCGTAGCGGCCGGGGGCCGCCTGGCGCACGACCACCGGCTGGAGCAGGCCCACCTCCTGGATGGAGGTCACGAGCTCGGCGAGGGCGTCCTCGTCGAACACCTCGCGGGGCTGCCGCGGGTTCGGGGTGATCGAGTCCATCGCGAGCTCCGCGAAGGTAGCCCCCGCCACTCCCTGCGGCTCCGGCGCCGCCGGCTCCGGCTCGCTCGCCGGCGCGGCCTCGGCGCGCGATGTTTCACGTGAAACATCGGCCTGGGCCAGCGCCGCGAACTTGGCCGCCGCCACCCCCCGCTCCGAGGTCAGCACCGGCACCGCCGAGGCGGACGCCGACCCGCCACCGATCACCGGCGGCGTCTTCTCCTGCGGGGCCGCGGGAATCAGCGCACCGAGCCCCCGCCCCAGACCCCTACGTCGCTCACTCATTGGATGATCCCCTCCGCCACGCTCTGCGTGCTCTTCGTGCCCGCGCCCAGATGGGCCTGCCGGGCGTCGTACTGCATGCCCACCCCGCGATACGCGATCTCCCGGGCCGCCTCCAGGTAGGAGAGCGAACCGCTGGAACCGGGGTCGTAGGTGAGGACCGTCTGGCCGTAGCTCGGCGCCTCGGAAATGCGCACCGATCGCGGGATGCTCGTGCGCAGCACCTCCTTGCCGAAGTGGCTGCGCACCTCCTCCGCCACCTGCGACGCCAGCCTGGTCCGGCCGTCGTACATGGTCAGCAGGATCGTCGACACGTGCAGCGCCGGGTTCAGGTGGGCCCGCACCAGGTCGACATTGCGCAGCAGCTGCCCCAGCCCCTCCAGCGCGTAGTACTCGCACTGGATGGGGATCAGCACCTCCGCGCCCGCCACCATGGCGTTCACGGTCAGCAGCCCGAGGGACGGCGGGCAGTCGATCAGGATGTAGTCGAGCGGCTGCTCGTAGGCCTGGATCGCCCGCTGGAGCCGGCTCTCACGGGCGACGAGCGAGACCAGCTCGATCTCGGCGCCCGCCAGGTCGATGGTGGCGGGAGCGCAGAACAGGCCCTCGACGTCCACCACCGGCTGGACGACCTCCAGCAGCGGCCGGCTGTCGACGAGCACGTCGTAGATCGACGGCACGTCCGCGTGGTGGTCGATGCCCAGTGCGGTGGAGGCGTTGCCCTGGGGGTCGAGGTCGATCACCAGGACCCGCGCCCCGTGCAGGGCCAGCGAGGCCGCCAGGTTGACGGTCGTGGTGGTCTTGCCCACCCCGCCCTTCTGGTTGGCGACCACCATGACCCGGGTCTGGTCCGGCCGCGGAAGACCCTCACCGGCGCGCCCCAGTGCCTCCACGGCCAGCTGGGCCGACCGGCCGATGGGGGTGTCGTTGTCTACCAGGGGCGGAGGCGATGTTTCACGTGAAACATCCTCGCCCGCCGCTTCAGAGCGGGGACCGGGGACCGGATCGGCCATCGGCCCCGCGAGGTTGGCGTCGGACCGCACGGTGTCACTCTCCTCGGCATCAGGCTCGCGATGAACAGAGCCTGCCATGTCACCGGGGTCGCGAACCAGCGGGGCCCGTACTCCTGTGGATGAATCCACCGTTGTGGACAACTCCGTCCCCCTCGCGTCCTTGGCGTGGCGGGGGGACGCGGCCGCACGACCGCGGCTGATGATTCCGTGCAGCAGAGAGCGACGTTTCACGTGAAACACGATGCCCGGACGGAGTCTCCGGGCCTCCACGACACTCCGGCATCCCTGCCCATAGGTCCCAACTCGGGCGAAATCTCCCCGCAGGTCCCGCGCGTCGCCGTGATCAGCGCCGCCGGCGCACGCGTCCCACCCGGGCCGCCTTGGCCCGCTTGGCCGCGAACCTCACCCCGCCGGGGCTCTCGCCGACCTCGACGCGGACCACCGTGGACAGCGGGTCCACGACGCCCTCGCCCACCTGGAGCACCGAGGTCTTCACGACGCCGAGCTTCGTCAGCGCGGCCTTGGCCGCCACCAGCTCCTCGTCGGCCGTGTCCCCCTTGAGCGCCAGCATCTCCCCGTACGGACGGAGCAGGGGCACGCCCCAGCCCGCCAACCGGTCCAGCGGGGCGACCGCGCGCGCCGTCACCACATGCACCGGCTGGAGCTTGCCGAGGACCTCCTCGGCCCGCCCGCGCACCACCGTGACGTGGTCCAGGCCGAGCAGCTCCACCACTTCCTGGAGGAAGGTCGTCCGCCGGAGCAGGGGTTCCAGCAGGGTGATCTTGAGGTCCCGGCGCACCAGGGCGAGCGGGATGCCGGGCAGGCCGGCACCCGAGCCCACGTCGCACACGGTGACGTTCCGGGGCACCACTTCCGACAGCACAGCGCAGTTCAGCAGATGCCGCTCCCACAGCCGCGGCACCTCGCGCGGCCCGATCAGGCCCCGCTTGACTCCCGCGTCCGCCAGCAGCTCCGCGTACCGCACAGCTTCCGGGAAAAACTCACCGAACACCGCGCGCGCCTCTTCAGGCGCCGGGGGAAGCTCAGCTGCCTCCGTCACGGGGACCGTCCTTCCGTACCGCATGGTTCTGAAGAACCACGTCTTCACGATGCTGCGTCGTTCACATGCCAGGCTGACAAACATCGGCCCCGCCTGCGACACAGACGGGGCCGACCACTCGTGCTGCCGATCAGGCCGGAAGCACTACGACGAAGCGCTGCGGCTCCTCGCCCTCGGACTCGCTCCGCAGACCAGCGGCCGCCACGGCGTCGTGGACGACCTTCCGCTCGAACGGCGTCATGGGCGCCAGCTTCAGGGGCTCGCCGGACGCCTTCACGTCCGCCGCCGCCTGGGCTCCCAGCGCGGCCAGCTCCTCGCGCTTCTTCGCCCGGAACCCGCCGATGTCCAGCATCAGCCGGCTGCGGTCCCCGGTCTCCCGGTGGACGGCGAGGCGGGTCAGTTCCTGCAGCGCTTCCAGGACCTCGCCGTCACGACCGACGAGCTTCTCCAGACCGCGGCCGGACGAGTCTCCGACGATCGACACCGCGGCACGATCGGCCTCGACGTCCATGTCGATGTCGCCGTCCAGGTCGGCGATGTCCAGCAGACCCTCGAGGTAGTCGGCCGCGATCTCGCCCTCCTGCTCAAGGCGGGTCAGGGTGTCGCCACCCTCGGCGGCAGCGGTGGTGGTGCCTTCCGTCACGGGAGGGGCTCCTTCTTACTTCTTGGGAGAGGGCTTGCTGGGCGTGTGACGCTGGGACTTCGACTGCCGCTTGGGCTGCTGCCGCTTGGCCGCACCACCGCTCGCCGCGTCCGCGTCCGCCGTGGCCTCGACGCTCTTGACCACAGAGCCGTCGGCCTGGGCGGCCAGACCCTGCTTCGTCAGGGCCGCGATGAACTTGCGCTCGTTGTCGTTGCGGTCCGGGCCCTTGGCCACGATCGCCGCGACGATCTTCTTCTTGCTCCGCCCCTTGACGTCACCGTGGGAGCCGACGTGCTTCAGCAGGCGGGTGAGGTACTGGTCCTGGGCCTTGCTGCCCGGCGTCGGGTTCTGGTTGATCACGTACATCTGCTGACCCATGGTCCACAGGTTGGTGGTCAGCCAGTAGACGAGGACACCGACGGGGAAGTTGATGCCCATGACGGCGAAGATCACCGGGAAGATGTACATCAGCATCTTCTGCTGCTGCATGAAGGGCGTCTTGACCGAGAGGTCCACGTTCTTCTGCATCAGCTGGCGCTGCGTGTAGAACTGCGACAGCGACATCAGGATGATCATGATGGCGGTGACGACGCGCACATCGGTGATCGAGGCGTTCAGGGAGGCGACCTTCTCGGCGCTGTCCGTGAACTTGGCCGCGAGCGGCGCCCCGAAGATGTGGGCCTGACGGGCGCTGGCCAGCAGCGGGCCGTCGATGTAGCCGATCTCCTTGCCGTTGGCGATGGCCGCGAGCACGTGGTAGAGCGCGAAGAAGAACGGGGACTGCGCCAGGATGGGGAGGCACGAGGAGAGCGGGTTGGTACCCGTCTCCTTGTACAGCTTCATCATCTCTTCGGACTGGCGCTGCTTGTCGTTCTTGTAGCGCTCCTGGATCGCCTTCATCTTCGGCTGGAGCGCCTGCATGCCCCGTGTCGCCTTGATCTGCTTCACGAAGAGCGGGATCAGGCAGATACGGATCAAGACCACCAGGGACACGATGGACAGGCCCCAGGCCCATCCACTGTCCGCGCCGAAGATCGCCCCGTACAGCGTGTGGAACTGGACGATGATCCACGACACGGGCGTGGTGATAAAGCTGAACAGACCTGCAATCGTGTCCACTAATCAGGCTCCTTGAGCATGGCGAGATCTACGCAACGCACTGCGCAGCTGCTCGTGCCAACGCGGGCGTTTCCGGGGTGGGACATGATCCACACCGCCCGGGGACCACGGATTGCACCGCAGAATCCGCCAGGCGGTCAGAACCGTCCCCTTCACCGCACCATGCCGGTCGATGGCCGCGTACCCGTAGCGCGAACACGACGGGTAGTAGCGGCACACCGGCCCGAGCAGCGGACTGATGGTCCACTGGTACAGCTTGATCAAAGCGAGCAGCGGGTACTTCATCGAGCCACGCCTCCCAGGAGCCGCGTCAGTGCGGCATCCAGGTCCCGGGCCAGTTCGTCGTGGCCGGCGTCGCCCGCTCCGGGCAACGCACGCACCACCACCAGGCTACCGGCGGGCAGCTGGGACAGCCGCTCGCGGACAAGATGGCGCAGACGGCGCTTCACCCGGTTACGGACGACGGCGTTGCCGACGGCCTTGCTGACGACGAAACCCGCACGCGTCGAGGGATCAGTCTCCCCCGACTCGTGCGGGTCCGTTGCACCGCTTGTACGTAGGTGGACGACGAGGAGCGGGCGACCAGCCCGACGACCTCGGCGTACCGCGCTCGCGAAGTCCTCGCGCCGCCTCAGCCGATGTTCGGGAGACAGCACGACGTCACGACCGGCTTGTGGTTACGCGGAAAGGGCGGCGCGGCCCTTGCCACGACGGTTCGCGAGGATCGCGCGACCGGCACGGGTACGCATCCGGAGACGGAAGCCGTGGGTCTTGGCACGACGGCGGTTGTTCGGCTGGAAGGTGCGCTTGCTCACTCGGGGGCTCCAGAGAATGAATCGTTGTGGCGGGACATCGCCTGGCTGTCACCGTGCGCCCACGAAGGAAATTCGCGTGTTCGCCCGAGTGGCACCGCTAAATGATCACTATCAGTGACCTTCGCCCATCGGTAGGCAGGCGGCAGCAGCCATCGACAACTCGACCTCGTTACGGTACGCGCGGCTACGCCATCCGGTCAAACCGAGCCTACGGTGCCCCACACTGTGCACAGGCTGTGGACAACGACTTGAACCGTACCCGCCGCCCTGACTACCGTTGTCTGATCCCGGATTTTTCGTCCCGACCGTCCCAAAGAACCACACATTCGTGGGACTCCCTGTGAGAGAGCGTGCTCTGTGGCTGACGTACCTGCCGATCTTGCCGCAGTGTGGCCAAGGGTGCTCGAAAAGCTCCTCGGGGAGGGACAGCCGGGTATCGAGCCCAAGGACAAGCAGTGGGTGGAGCGGTGCCAGCCCCTGGCACTGGTCGCCGACACCGCGCTGCTCGCCGTCCCCAACGAATGGGGCAAGCGCGTCCTCGAAGGCCGCCTCGCCCCGCTGATCAGCGACGCGCTGAGCCGCGAGTGCGGCCGTCCGATCCGGATCGCCATCACCGTGGACGACTCCGCCGGCGAGCCCGCGCCCGGCCCCTCCTCCGGCCAGCAGCGGGACGCGTACGAGCCGTACGGCGGCCAGCGCCCCGGCGGGGGTCCCGGCGACGACCAGCTGCCCACCGGCCGGCCCGCCTACCCGGACTACCAGCAGCAGCGCCCCGAGCCCGGCTCCTGGCCGCGCGGCGGGCAGCAGGACGACTACGGCTGGCAGCAGCCGCGCCTCGGCGGCTTCCCCGAGCGCGACCCCTACGCCTCCCCGCAGCCGGGCTACCTCCAGCAGTCCGAGCCCTCCGGCTACGACCAGGGCTCCTACGAGCAGCAGAAGTACGAGCAGTCTCCGTACGAGTCCCCGCCGTCGCGGTCCTCCCACCAGTACGAGCAGCAGCAGTCCCACCCGTACGACCAGCAGCCGGCGCAGCGCCAGGCGCCGGGCCGGCCCGCGGCGCCCGCGCCGTCCGGGGGTTCGGCGCCGGGCCCGCTGGAACCGACCGCCCGGCTGAACCCCAAGTACCTCTTCGACACCTTCGTCATCGGCGCCTCCAACCGCTTCGCGCACGCCGCGGCGGTCGCGGTGGCCGAGGCTCCCGCCAAGGCGTACAACCCCCTGTTCATCTACGGGGAGTCGGGCCTGGGCAAGACGCACCTGCTGCACGCGATCGGGCACTACGCGCGGAGCCTGTACCCCGGCACCCGGGTGCGGTACGTGAGCTCCGAGGAGTTCACCAACGAGTTCATCAACTCCATCCGCGACGGCAAGGGCGACGCCTTCCGCAAGCGGTACCGCGAGATGGACATCCTGCTCGTCGACGACATCCAGTTCCTCGCGAGCAAGGAGTCGACGCAGGAGGAGTTCTTCCACACCTTCAACACGCTCCACAACGCCAACAAGCAGATCGTGCTCTCCTCCGACCGGCCGCCCAAGCAGCTGGTCACCCTGGAGGACCGGCTCCGCAACCGCTTCGAGTGGGGCCTGATCACCGACGTCCAGCCGCCCGAGCTGGAGACCCGGATCGCGATCCTGCGCAAGAAGGCCGTCCAGGAGCAGCTCAACGCCCCTCCGGAGGTACTGGAGTTCATCGCCTCCCGCATCTCGCGCAACATCCGCGAGCTGGAGGGGGCGCTGATCCGGGTCACGGCCTTCGCGAGCCTGAACCGGCAGCCGGTCGACCTCGGCCTGACCGAGGACGTCCTGAAGAACCTGATCCCGGGCGGCGAGGACAGCGCGCCCGAGATCACCGCCTCCGACATCATGGCGGCCACCGCCGACTACTTCGGCCTGACCGTGGACGACCTGTGCGGGTCCTCGCGCAGCCGGGTCCTGGTCACCGCCCGGCAGATCGCCATGTACCTGTGCCGGGAGCTCACGGACCTCTCGCTGCCCAAGATCGGGGCCCAGTTCGGCGGCCGGGACCACACGACGGTCATGCACGCGGACCGCAAGATCCGCGCCCTGATGGCCGAGCGGCGCTCCATCTACAACCAGGTCACGGAGCTCACCAACCGCATCAAGAACGCCTGAGCCGGCTCGTCGGGAGCCGCTCCAGGGCCCCTTCACGCGTGTTCAGAGGGCGCTCCCGGGTCGTCACGGGGGCGCCCTTCGTCGTTCGCGCGCCTCTGACCTGTTCGAATACGCCCCCGCGGGAGCAAGTCATCCACAGATTCGCGGACTTTCTTCCGTCCACAGCCTGGGGACGCGTTCCGTCATCCACAATCTGTCCACAGGCGTACGGGGTGAGGGACCATCAGGGCAGTTCAGACCCCTGTGGAATTGTGCGCAAGCGTCATCCACAGGCTGTGGACAAAATATTCGTCCACAGCACCGTCCACGGCTCTGTCCACCGGCGACCCACAGGTTCTCGCATCCTGTGCACAGGATGCGGGGGCTTCTCCACACCGTTGTCCACTGTTCGGCAACGCGCCACCCCCGATCACCGCCCCGAGTGAAAGCGGTCACACGGATGTAGACGTTTGGCTTGTGGAGTAGTGGGGAAAAGCTGGGGACACACCTGTGGAGTAGTGGGGCCTTCCTGGGGACGGGCTGTGCAGAACTTTTCGTTCTCCACAGGAGCACCGGGTTGTCCACGGGTGCCACCCACAGGGCCGGTGGATAAAAAACGCGTGCTGACCTGGGAAAACGGGGTTATCCACTGTATCCACAGCCCCTACTACTACTCCCATACAGAGTCAGGCCGGATTCGGTTTTCAAGCAGGCCCTGTGCACAACTCGTCGGTGGACCGTCCCGACTCCCCGCTCCCGACTTGACCGCCGGCCGCAGCGGCTGTCGGCGCCGTACGTCAGACTGGTCCCCGGCATCGGTCGAGGCATCGACGAGCCGACGACGAAGGCCGGCAAGACGAGCGAGCAACAGCAGGAGGCGGTTCCGGTGAAGATCCGGGTGGAGCGCGACGTACTCGCGGAGGCGGTGGCCTGGACGGCCCGCAGCCTCCCGGCCCGGCCGCCGGTGCCCGTTCTCGCGGGCCTTCTGCTGAAGGCCGAGGAGGGCAAGCTGAGCCTGTCCGGCTTCGACTACGAGGTCTCGGCGCGGGTCTCCGTCGAGGCGGACGTGGAGGAGGACGGCACGGTCCTGGTCTCCGGACGGCTGCTCGCCGACATCTGCCGCGCCCTCCCCAACCGGCCGGTGGAGATTTCCACAGACGGTGTACGGGCGACCGTGGTCTGCGGATCCTCCCGGTTCACCCTCCACACCCTGCCCGTGGAGGAGTACCCGGCGCTGCCGCAGATGCCGACCGCGACCGGCACCGTGCCCGGCGAGGTCTTCGCCTCGGCCGCCGCGCAGGTCGCCATCGCAGCGGGCCGCGACGACACGCTGCCCGTGCTGACCGGCGTCCGCATCGAGATCGAGGGCGACCGCGTCACCCTGGCCTCCACCGACCGCTACCGCTTCGCGGTCCGCGAGTTCCTGTGGAAGCCCGAGGACCCGGAGGCCTCCGCCGTCGCGCTGGTGCCGGCGAAGACCCTCCTCGACACCGCCAAGTCGCTGACCAGCGGTGACACCGTCACCCTGGCGCTCTCCGGCTCCGGCCAGGGCGAGGGCCTGATCGGCTTCGAGGGCGCCGGGCGCCGCACCACCACCCGCCTCCTGGAAGGCGACCTGCCGAAGTACCGCACGCTCTTCCCGACCGAGTTCAACTCCGTCGCCGTGATCGAGACCGCCCCGTTCGTCGAGGCCGTCAAGCGCGTGGCCCTGGTCGCCGAGCGCAACACCCCGGTGCGGCTGAGCTTCGAGCAGGGCGTGCTGATCCTCGAAGCCGGTTCCAGCGACGACGCACAGGCTGTGGAGCGCGTCGACGCGAAGCTGGAGGGCGACGACATCTCCATCGCCTTCAACCCGACCTTCCTGCTGGACGGCCTGAGCGCGATCGACTCCCCCGCCGCCCAGCTGAGCTTCACCACCTCGACCAAGCCGGCCCTGCTCAGCGGCCGCCCCGCCGTCGACGCCGAGGCCGACGAGGCGTACAAGTACCTGATCATGCCGGTGCGCCTCTCCGGCTGACGCCCGCGGCGCCGACGGCCCGGGACCCGCTCCGCCCCCCGGCGGCCGGGTCCCGGGACCGCACGGCGCGGCCCCCGCGCCCCGTTGAGCCGGGCGGGCCGCCCCGGCGTAGGCTCGGGGCCTGGGGTGTCTCCGGGAAGCAGGGGACCCCCGGCACAGACGGCCACAACGCTTAAGGAACCACCTGATGGAGCTTGGTCTCGTCGGTCTCGGCAAGATGGGCGGCAACATGCGCGAGCGCATTCGCCGCGCAGGCCACACCGTCATCGGATACGACCGCAACCCGGACCTCGCCGATGTCCACAGCCTCCGGGAGCTCGTGGACAGCCTGCAGGCCCCCCGCGTGGTGTGGGTGATGGTCCCGGCGGGCGCGGCCACCCAGTCCACCGTCGACGAGCTCGGCGAGCTCCTCTCGCCCGGCGACGTCGTGGTCGACGGCGGGAACTCGCGCTGGACCGACGACGAGAAGCACGCCGACGAGCTGGCCGCCAAGGGCATCGGTTTCGTCGACTGCGGCGTCTCCGGCGGCGTCTGGGGCCTGGCGAACGGCTATGCCCTGATGTACGGCGGCTCCGCCGAGGACGTGGCCCGGGTCCAGCCGGTCTTCGACGCCCTCAAGCCCGAAGGCGACTTCGGCTCCGTGCACGCCGGCAAGGTCGGCGCGGGCCACTTCGCGAAGATGGTCCACAACGGCATCGAGTACGCCATGATGCAGGCCTATGCCGAGGGCTGGGAGCTGCTGGAGAAGGTGGACTCGGTCACCGACGTCCGCGAGGTCTTCCGCTCCTGGCAGGAAGGCACCGTCATCCGGTCCTGGCTGCTGGACCTGGCCGTGAACGCCCTCGACGAGGACGAGCACCTGGAGCGGCTGCGCGGCTTCGCGCAGGACTCGGGCGAGGGCCGCTGGACGGTGGAGGCGGCGATCGACAACGCCGTGCCGCTGCCCGCGATCACCGCCTCGCTCTTCGCGCGGTTCGCCTCGCGCCAGGACGACTCCCCGCAGATGAAGATGATCGCCGCGCTGCGCAACCAGTTCGGCGGCCACGCGGTCGAGAAGAACTAGCAGCTCACCGCAGTAACAGCAGGAGCAGGAAGCCGGGGGAGGTCGGCGCCGTCATGCATGTCTCGCATCTCTCGTTGGCCGACTTCCGCTCGTACGCCCGGGCCGAGGTTCCCCTCGACCCGGGCGTCACCGCTTTCGTGGGCCCCAACGGCCAGGGCAAGACGAACCTCGTCGAGGCGATCGGCTACCTGGCCACGCTCGGCAGCCACCGGGTCTCCTCCGACGCCCCGCTCGTCCGGATGGGGGCGGAGCGGGCGATCGTCCGCGCGTCGGTCACCCAGGGCGAGCGCCGGCAGCTGGTCGAGCTGGAGCTGAACCCCGGCCGGGCGAACCGGGCCCGGATCAACCGCTCCTCGCAGGTCCGGCCGCGGGACGTGCTGGGCATCGTACGCACGGTGCTGTTCGCGCCGGAGGACCTCGCGCTCGTCAAGGGCGACCCCGGGGAACGCCGCCGCTTCCTCGACGAACTGGTCACCGCGCGCTCGCCGCGGATGGCGGCGGTCCGCTCCGACTACGAGCGGGTGCTCAAGCAGCGCAACACCCTGCTGAAGTCCGCGGCCCTGGCCCGCCGGCACGGCGGGCGCACCATGGACCTGTCCACCCTCGACGTGTGGGACCAGCACCTCGCCCGCGTGGGCGCCGAGCTGCTGGCCCAGCGCCTCGACCTGATCGCGACGCTGCTGCCGCTGGCGGACAAGGCGTACGAGCAGCTCGCACCCGGCGGCGGCCCGCTGGGCCTCGCGTACCGCTCCTCGGCGGGCGAAGGGGTGGACGACGGGACGGCCCGCACCCGGGAGGCGCTCTACGAGGTGCTGCTCGCGGCCCTGGCGGACGTGCGCAAGCAGGAGATCGAACGGGGCGTGACGCTGGTCGGACCGCACCGCGACGACCTGCTGCTGCGGCTGGGGGAGCTGCCGGCGAAGGGGTACGCGAGCCACGGCGAGTCGTGGTCGTACGCGCTGGCCCTGCGGCTGGCCTCCTACGAGCTGCTGCGCTCGGAGGGCAGCGAGCCGGTGCTGATCCTGGACGACGTCTTCGCGGAGCTGGACGTGCGCAGGCGCGAGCGGCTGGCGGAGCTGGTGGCGCCGGGCGAGCAGGTGCTGGTGACGGCGGCCGTGGACGACGACGTCCCGGGAGCGCTGGTGGGAGCGCGGTTCGGGGTGTCCGGCGGTGAGGTGACCCGGCTGTGAACGACCAGGGCGATCAAGCGCGCAAGGCACCGGAGCCCTCCGGCGTGGACCTGGCGCGGCAGGCACTGGCGGCGGCGCGGGAGCAGGCCCGGGCCCGGGGCAACGCCGCGGGCGGCCGCAGGCGGCAGCAGCACCCGGGGCTGCGCTCGGGCGCGCGTGCGGACGGGCGCGACCCGATGCCGCTGATGGCGGCGCTGGACCGGCTGCGGACGGAACGCGGCTGGGAGATGCCGATGGCGGTGGCGGGCGTGATGGAGCGCTGGCCGGAGATCGTCGGCCCGGAGATCGCCGCGCACTGCGAACCGGAGCGCTACGAGGACCGTGAACTGGTCGTGCGGTGCGATTCCTCGGCGTGGGCGGCGCAGCTGAAGCTGCTGGCCCCGCAGCTGGTCGCGCGGCTGAACGCGGACCTGGGGCAGGGGACGGTACGGATGATCAAGGTGCGGGGGCCCGGCGGGCGGCCGCGGGGGTACGGGCCGTGGCGTGCGCCGGGGAGTACCGGGCCGGGGGACACGTACGGCTGATCCGGGGTGCGGGTCCACTGCCGGTCCGCTGCGCGGTGCCGGGTGCGGTGGTCGTCGTGGTCGCCGCGGCCGGGATCCCGGTGCGGGTGCGGTGGGGTGAGCCCGGCTCCGCCGGGACCCGGGGCTCACACGCCGGCGGGGCTGGAGCGGACCGGGCTTCAAGCTCCGGCGGGGCTGGAGCGGACCGGGCTTCAAGCTCCGGCGGGGCTGGAGTGGACCGGGCTTCGAACGCCGGCGGGGCTGGCGTGGCGGGGCCGTCGGCCGGGCGTCGGTGGGGGTCGGTCGGGTGGTGTCGGGTGGTGTCCCTCACGGTAGTCGGAGGTTGACAGGTCGAAGCTCTGGGTGCCCGTGTGAGCCTCTTTGAGCCCCTTCCCGTATATGGGGAGTCGGACAGAAGGGGTTCAGGGCGGCACATGCGTACTCAGGTACCGGCAAACCCCCATTCATGTCCGTGGTACCGGTAGACTGGAGCCAATCCCGCCCGCTTGCGGGATCGCTGACAAACGCAGATCGACGCAGCCGCTCCCGCTCGCATGCCTGCTGGCCCGGAGTACGGCCTGTGCTGTGCCAGAAAGGGCGCTTCGTGGCCGATTCCGGCAACCCCAACGACAACCAGTCCACAGCCGGCGACAACGGTGACCCCGTCGAGTACACCGGCAATCAGATCCAGGTCCTCGAGGGCCTGGACGCGGTCCGCAAGCGGCCCGGCATGTACATCGGCTCCACCGGTGAGCGCGGTCTGCACCACCTCGTGTACGAGGTCGTCGACAACTCGGTCGACGAGGCGCTGGCCGGGCACGCGGACACCATCGACGTGACGATCCTCGCCGACGGCGGGGTCAAGGTCGTCGACAACGGCCGCGGCATCCCGGTCGACATCGTGCCGTCCGAGGGCAAGCCGGCCGTGGAGGTCGTGCTGACGGTCCTCCACGCGGGCGGCAAGTTCGGCGGGGGCGGCTACGCCGTCTCCGGCGGTCTGCACGGCGTCGGCGTCTCCGTCGTGAACGCCCTGTCGACCAAGGTCGCGGTCGAGGTCCGGCGCGACGGCTACCGCTGGACCCAGGACTACAAGCTCGGTGCGCCGACGGCTGCCCTCCAGCAGAACGAGGAGACGGCCGCGACCGGCACCTCGGTCACGTTCTGGGCCGACCCGGACATCTTCGAGACGACCGAGTACTCGTTCGAGACCCTTTCGCGCCGTTTCCAGGAGATGGCCTTCCTCAACAAGGGCCTGACGCTCTCGCTGACGGACGAGCGCGAGTCGGCGAAGGCCACGGTGGGCGCGGACTCGGCCGAAGAGGCCGACGACGACAAGGCGCGCACGGTCACGTACTACTACGAGGGCGGCATCGTCGACTTCGTGAAGTACCTGAACTCGCGCAAGGGCGAGATGATCCACCCGACCGTCATCGACGTCGAGGCCGAGGACAAGGAGCGCATGCTCTCGGTCGAGATCGCGATGCAGTGGAACTCGCAGTACACGGAGGGGGTCTACTCCTTCGCGAACACGATCCACACGCACGAGGGCGGTACGCACGAGGAGGGCTTCCGTGCGGCGCTGACCGGTCTGGTGAACCGCTACGCGCGCGACAAGAAGCTGCTGCGCGAGAAGGACGACAACCTCGCCGGCGAGGACATCCGCGAGGGTCTGACGGCGATCATCTCGGTCAAGCTGGGCGAGCCCCAGTTCGAGGGCCAGACCAAGACCAAGCTGGGCAACACGGAGGCCAAGACCTTCGTGCAGAAGGTCGTGCACGAGCACCTGAACGACTGGTTCGACCGCAACCCGGTCGAGGCCGCGGACATCATCCGCAAGTCGATCCAGGCGGCCACCGCGCGCGTCGCCGCCCGCAAGGCCCGCGACCTGACCCGCCGCAAGGGCCTGCTGGAGAGCGCCTCGCTGCCGGGCAAGCTGTCCGACTGCCAGTCGAACGACCCGACCAAGTGCGAGATCTTCATCGTCGAGGGCGACTCGGCCGGCGGCTCGGCCAAGTCCGGCCGCAACCCGATGTACCAGGCCATCCTGCCCATCCGCGGCAAGATCCTGAACGTCGAGAAGGCCCGGATCGACAAGATCCTGCAGAACACCGAGGTCCAGGCGCTGATCAGCGCCTTCGGCACGGGCGTGCACGAGGACTTCGACATCGAGAAGCTCCGCTATCACAAGATCATCCTGATGGCGGACGCCGACGTCGACGGCCAGCACATCAACACCCTGCTGCTGACCTTCCTCTTCCGCTTCATGCGGCCGCTGGTCGAGGCCGGGCACGTGTACCTCTCCCGTCCGCCGCTCTACAAGATCAAGTGGGGCCGGGACGACTTCGAGTACGCGTACTCCGACCGCGAGCGCGACGCCCTGGTGGAGCTCGGCAAGCAGAACGGCAAGCGGATCAGGGAAGACTCGATCCAGCGCTTCAAGGGTCTGGGCGAGATGAACGCCGAGGAACTGCGCATCACCACCATGGACGTGGACCACCGCGTGCTCGGCCAGGTCACCCTGGACGACGCGGCGCAGGCCGACGACCTGTTCTCGGTGCTCATGGGCGAGGACGTCGAAGCCCGGCGCTCCTTCATCCAGCGCAACGCCAAGGACGTTCGCTTCCTCGACATCTGAGTCGGCTCAGCTGACCGCCTGAAAGGACCTCTGACCAGCAATGGCCGACGAAACCACCCCCACCGCCGAGAATCCCGCGGAGGAGCAGCCCGTGCTGCGGATCGAGCCCGTCGGGCTTGAGACGGAGATGCAGCGCTCCTACCTCGACTACGCGATGTCCGTCATCGTCTCCCGCGCCCTGCCCGACGTGCGGGACGGCCTCAAGCCGGTCCACCGCCGCGTGCTGTACGCGATGTACGACGGCGGCTACCGGCCCGAGAAGGGCTTCTACAAGTGCGCCCGCGTCGTCGGCGACGTCATGGGCACCTACCACCCGCACGGCGACTCCTCGATCTACGACGCCCTGGTCCGCCTGGCCCAGCCGTGGTCGCTGCGCATGCCGCTGGTGGACAGCAACGGCAACTTCGGCTCCCCGGGCAACGACCCGGCCGCCGCGATGCGCTACACCGAGTGCAAGCTGATGCCGCTGGCCATGGAGATGCTCCGGGACATCGACGAGGAGACCGTCGACTTCACGGACAACTACGACGGCCGCAACCAGGAGCCCACGGTCCTGCCGGCGCGCTTCCCGAACCTGCTGGTCAACGGCAGCGCCGGCATCGCGGTCGGCATGGCCACCAACATCCCGCCGCACAACCTGCGCGAGGTCGCGTCCGGCGCCCAGTGGGCGCTGGAGCACCCGGAGGCCTCGCACGAGGAGCTCCAGGACGCCCTGATCGAGCGGATCAAGGGCCCGGACTTCCCCTCGGGCGCCCTGGTCGTGGGACGCAAGGGCATCGAGGAGGCGTACCGGACCGGGCGCGGCTCCATCACGATGCGCGCGGTGGTCGAGGTCGAGGAGATCCAGAACCGCCAGTGCCTGGTGGTCACGGAGCTGCCGTACCAGACCAACCCCGACAACCTGGCGCAGAAGATCGCCGACCTGGTGAAGGACGGCAGGGTCGGCGGGATCGCCGACGTCCGCGACGAGACCTCCTCGCGGACCGGCCAGCGCCTGGTGATCGTGCTCAAGCGCGACGCCGTCGCCAAGGTCGTGCTGAACAACCTGTACAAGCACACGGACCTCCAGACGAACTTCGGCGCGAACATGCTGGCGCTGGTGGACGGCGTGCCGCGCACGCTGTCGATCGACGCGTTCATCCGGCACTGGGTGCAGCACCAGATCGAGGTCATCGTCCGGCGCACCAAGTTCCGCCTGCGCAAGGCGGAGGAGCGCGCGCACATCCTGCGCGGCCTGCTCAAGGCGCTGGACGCGATCGACGAGGTCATCGCGCTGATCCGGCGCAGCAACACGGTCGAGATCGCCCGCGAGGGCCTGATGGGCCTGCTGTCGATCGACGAGATCCAGGCGAACGCGATCCTGGAGATGCAGCTGCGCCGCCTGGCGGCCCTGGAGCGGCAGAAGATCGTCGCCGAGCACGACGAGCTCCAGGCCAAGATCAACGAGTACAACGCGATCCTGGCCTCGGAAGAGCGCCAGCGCACCATCGTCAGCGACGAACTGGCCGCGATCGTCGAGAAGTTCGGCGACGACCGGCGTTCCAAGCTGGTGCCCTTCGACGGCGACATGTCCATGGAGGACCTGATCGCCGAAGAGGACATCGTCGTCACGATCACCCACGGCGGTTACGTCAAGCGCACCAAGACCGAGGACTACCGGTCGCAGAAGCGCGGCGGCAAGGGCGTGCGGGGCACGAAGCTGAAGCAGGACGACCTGGTCGACCACTTCTTCGTCTCCACCACGCACCACTGGCTGCTGTTCTTCACGAACAAGGGCCGGGTCTACCGTTCGAAGGCGTACGAGCTGCCGGACGCCGGCCGCGACGCCCGCGGCCAGCACGTGGCGAACCTGCTGGCCTTCCAGCCGGACGAGAAGATCGCCCAGATCCTCGCGATCCGCGACTACGAGGCGGCGCCGTACCTGATCCTGGCCACCAAGGGCGGCCTGGTGAAGAAGACGGCGCTGAAGGACTACGACTCGCCCCGTTCGGGTGGTGTCATCGCCATCAACCTCCGCGAGACGGAGGCCGGCGGCGACGACGAGCTGATCGGCGCCGAGCTGGTGTCCGCCGAGGACGACCTGCTGCTGATCAGCAAGAAGGCGCAGTCGATCCGCTTCACGGCGACCGACGACGCACTGCGCCCGATGGGCCGCGCGACCTCGGGCGTGAAGGGCATGAGCTTCCGCGAGGGCGACGAGCTGCTCTCGATGAGCGTGGTCCGGCCCGGTACGTTCGTCTTCACCGCGACCGACGGCGGCTACGCCAAGCGGACGCCGGTCGACGAGTACCGCGTGCAGGGGCGTGGCGGTCTGGGCATCAAGGCCGCGAAGATCGTGGAGGACCGCGGGTCGCTCGTGGGAGCGCTCGTTGTGGACGAAACGGACGAAATCCTTGCCATCACGCTCGGCGGTGGTGTGATTCGTACGCGCGTCAACGAAGTCAGGGAGACCGGCCGTGACACCATGGGCGTCCAGCTGATCAACCTGGGCAAGCGCGATGCCGTGGTGGGCATCGCTCGGAACGCCGAGGCCGGTCAGGAAGCTGACGAGGTCGACGAGATCGAGACAGAGATCGGGACCGAGGCGGCCGACGGACAGGCCGCCGAGGCCGCCGAGGGCACGCAGCCCTCGGCCGGGGAGCACGAGGAGTAAGTCGTGAGTGGAGCCACGGGCGCCGGACCGGCCAAGACTGGAGCGAACGGTGCCCGTGGCCCTGCCGCGGACTCCCAGGGGGGAACCGTGACGGACACCCGAGGACCGCAGCCGGGCGGCGGAGCCGCCACCGGCCAGGAACGGGTCGCACAGCCGTACCAGCCGCCGCAGGCCTACGCGGCGCCCCCGGGCCCGGGGGCGCCGCGGGGCGGCGGCGGGCCGGCCGCACAGCGCGCCCCGCGCACGGGGGCGCGTACGACGCCCAGGACGCGCAAGGCGCGGCTGCGGGTGGCCAAGGCCGACCCGTGGTCGGTGATGAAGGTCAGCTTCCTGCTGTCGATCGCGCTGGGCATCTGCACGATCGTCGCCGCGGTGGTGCTGTGGATGGTGATGGACGCCATGGGCGTCTTCTCGACCGTCGGCGGCACGATCAGCGAGGCGACCGGCTCGAACGAGAGCAACGGGTTCGACCTCCAGTCGTTCCTGTCGCTGCCGCGCGTGCTGGTCTTCTCCTCGGTGATCGCCACCATCAACGTGGTGCTGGCGACCGCGCTCGCCACGCTCGGCTCGTTCATCTACAACCTGTCGGCGGGCTTCGTCGGCGGTGTCGAGCTGACGCTCGCCGAGGACGAGTGACCTGCGGCTACGCCCGCGGTTAACCGATTTTGGACCTCCCGGGTCTGTGCGCTAACCTTCAGGAGTCAGCGCGCAGCGCGGATGGGGCTATAGCTCAGTTGGTTAGAGCGCATCCCTGATAAGGATGAGGCCACAGGTTCAAATCCTGTTAGCCCCACAGTGTCGAAGACCCCCGGGCCCCAGGCCCGGGGGTCTTCTGCGTAGGGCCGGTTGGCGGGTTGCCAGGTCACCGATCGGTATCGGTCGGTGTGTATTGTTGGGCGCCAGAAGTCCCCTACGTCAACGAAAGACGAGGTCGCGCGGTGAAGAAGCTGCTCCTGGTCGCACTGGCCGCCATCGGCGGGCTCCTCGTGTACCGCCAGATCCAGGCGGACCGCGCCGAGCAGGACCTGTGGACGGAGGCAACTGACTCCGTGCCCTCTGGTTCCGGTGTGTGAGACCCACGGTTGATCCCCACGAAGCCCCGGCTGCCGCTGCCGCCGGGGCTTCGTGCTGCTCTGTGACGAAAAGTTCTGGTACGCAAAGATTTTGCTTGCGCTGGCAAATTCGGGGTGGACGCGATGGCTCGGATGCGGAGAACGGCGCTGGTGGGGGCGGGGGCCCTGGGGCTCGTGGCCGGTGTCCTGCCGGGCGCGGCGTGCGCGCAGGGGGCGGCTCCGCAGCCGCTGCCCCCGTACCGGACCGCCGACGGGGCCCGCCGGGTGACGGGCACGCCCTCCACGGCGGACGCCCCGCGCCTGGAGGCCGGGAGCGTCTACGCGGACGAACTCGGCCCCGGTGAGCGCGTCTACCGGCTCGTCCTGGAGCAGGACCGGTCCGACGTGTACGTCTCCGCGGTGGTGCGGCCCGGGCCGGGCGCCGTGGTCGGCTACGGCGACGGCGTCGAGGTGGAGGTCATGACCACCGCCGGGCGGACCTGCCCGGGCAGTGCCGGCCGCGCCTCCTTCGGCCGCGACCCGGTGCCGCTCGCCGCGGCGGGCGTCCGCCGGGGCGGCGAGGACGCCGACTGCGCGACGGCCGGGACGTACTACGCGAAGGTGACCCGGACCGCGGCCAAGGGCTCCGACCGGAGCGCGTGGCCGGTCGAGCTGCGGGTGCAGCGCGAGCCCGGTCGCGGCGCGGCCGGTCCCACGGCCGCGCCGAGCGCCTGGCCCTCGGGCGCTCCCGTCCTGCCCGGAGCCGACGCGGTGCCCCGCTCGGGCGGCACCGGCTTCAACGACGCGCGGGCGCTGGGCGCGGGGGTGTGGCGGGACGAGCTGAGGCCGGGCCAGACCCGCTACTACCGGGTGCCGGTGGACTGGGGCCAGCAGTTGGGCGCGGGTGCGGAGCTGGCCGCGGCCGCGCTCACCAAGCCGTACGGCTCCGCGTCGGACGGGCTGACCGTCAGGCTCTACAGCCCGTACCGGAGCCTGGTCGCGTCCGAGGACACTCCGTACGACGGCAAGCAGGCGGCGGCCACCCTGGGCAAGACCCCGCCCGTCGCCTACGAGAACCGCTTCTCCTCGGACCGGGCGGTCCGGGACGCGTCGGTCGCCGGCTGGTACTACCTCGCCGTCACCCTGGGCGGGAAGGTGGCCGAGTTCACCGAGGACGCCCGGCCCGTGCCGCTGACCCTGCGGACCGACGTCATCGGCACCCCGGCGAAGGCGCCCGCCTACCGGGAGGACCCCGCCGCCGGCGGGTTCGGGGTCGGCGCCGGTGACCGGGCGGCCGCCGAGGGCGGGCTGACCGCGCCCGAGGAGGCCCGGGCGGCCGCGGACCGGTCCGTGCTGCGGGTGGTGGCGGGGGCCGGGTTCGGCGTGGGGACCCTGCTGCTGCTGGTGCTGGGCGGCTGGCTGCTGCTCGCCCGGCGCGGGCGGGCCGCTACGGCAGCCGGATGAGGGCCCAGACCCCCACCGCGTAGCAGAGCAGCGCCGTGAGCAGCAGGGCCGCCTGCACCCCGGCCGGGGGCGGGGCGACGCCGCGGCTCCGGGGCGCGGGCGGGGCCGGAGCCGGCACGGCCGGGGGCGGGAGGTGGAAGCTGCCCGTCTCCGAGGGGCCGTACGCGCCCGGTGGGGGCGGGGCGGTCGGCGGCGGGGCCGTCGCCCCGGCGGGCGGCGCCGGGGTCGCCCCTCGGGCGGACGGGGGCGCCGGAGCGGCCCGGTCCGGGGGTGTGGCGCGCGGGTCGGGCCGCGCCGCCGCGCGGTCCGGGGCGGGAGCGGCCGCCGGCGCGGGCGGGGCGGGCACGGTGGCGAGCGTGCGCGCACCGGGGGTCACGGCGGAGGTGCCCAGCGGGCCTCCGGGGCCGAATCCGGCCGGGAGCGGGCCGAGTTGGTCGAACACCTCGACCGGGTCCCCGTCCGGATCGGCGGGCAGCAGCTCGACGGCCTCGGCGAGGGCCTTGCGCGCTCCCGTGGCCGTCTGGAACCGGTGCCGGGGGTCCGGGTGGAGGAGGGCCGCCAGGACGTCCCAGAGCGGCGCGGACACGCCCTCGGGGGCGCCGGGGGCGCCGTGGGCGAGGAAGTGCTCGACGAGGCGCCGGGAGTCGGGCCTGCGGCCCTGGAGGAGGTAGAGGGCGACCAGTCCCGTCGCGAAGAGGTCGGCGGGGAAGTCGGGCTCGGCGCCGAGCAGTTGTTCCGGGGCGAAGTAGCCGGGCGTCCCGACCACGAGGTCGGTCCCGGTCAGCCGCGGCTCGCCCTTGCGCATCGAGATGCCGAAGTCGGACAGCCGCAGGTGCGGCCGCCCGGTTCCGGTGGCCTCCAGCAGGATGTTGGCCGGTTTGATGTCGCGGTGCACGACGCCTTCCGCGTGCACCGCGGCCAGTCCCGACAGGAGCTGGTCGAGCAGGGTGCAGACGTACCGGGGCGGGAGCGGGCCGTAGTCCCCGATCACGTGGCCCAGGGAGCCGCCGCCGACCAGGGCCATGGTGAACAGGACCTTGTCGTCGTCGGCCGCCCAGCTGGCCGGGGCCAGGACGTGCGGGTGGTCGATGCGCAGCGCCTGCTCCCGCACGAAGCGCAGGAGCGTGTGGGCGTCGCTCTGGAGCAGCACCTTCGCGGCGACGTACCGGCGCCGCCGGTGGTCCCAGGCGCGCCACACGGCGCCCGCGCCGCCGCGTCCGATCGGATCGGCCAGCTCGTACCGACCGGCGAAGACCTCACCCATCGCTGCGCCCGTCCCCCGTCACCCGTCGTCCCCCGTCGTGCCCGTGCGCGTGCGCGTCAGTTCTGGTGGGCCTCGTAGTGGGCCACGGCGTCGGCGGTGCGGCCCGCGCCGTAGACCCGGAGGAACTCTGCCAGTTCGGGATGGCTCGGGGCGAGGGAGTCGGCCGCGTCGATGATGTCGCCGGCCGCGGAGACCGAGCGCAGCAGCGACTGGATCTCGCGGACCACCCGCTTGACGGTCGGGGCGCCGGAACCGGCCGTGGTCTGACCGCTGTTGCTGAGGACGGAGCCGCCCTGGGTCTTCTTGATCTCGTCCATCCGGTCGGTGGCCTCCGCGGCGCTGACGCTTCCGTCGGCCACCTGGCCGGCGAGGTCCTGGAGGGCCTGGACCCGCTGGACCACGGCGGGGTTGCCGATCTTGGCGCGCTGGCCGCTCATCAGCTGGGAGAGCATGGGCGCCGACAGTCCGAGGACGGCGGCGAGGCGGGCCTGGTTCAAGCCGAGGTCATCTATGAGCCGGCGGAAGAGCGCTCCGAGCGGCTCCCCGTACCAACTGCGCTGAAGCTCTCTGGCTCTCGCCGTGGCCTCTTGTTGTACAGCGTCCACTCTTACTACTCCCCTTCGCTGGTGCGAACCTCGCGAGCATCTTACGGAGCGTGGTCGTGGGGCGGGAGTCCCTATCATTTTGCGAGATGAGGGGGTACACCCGGTACTCTGTTCCGCGGAACGACCTCACCTCGTACGGGGTACGGCCGTGCCCTGTCCCGGGGCCTTAGCTCAGTTGGTAGAGCGCTGCCTTTGCAAGGCAGATGTCAGGAGTTCGAATCTCCTAGGCTCCACGCGAGGAAACCCCTCCGACCTGCACGAACGCAGGGCGGAGGGGTTTTTCGCGTGCCGGGGGCGGGGGGTCAGGGGGCGAGGATGCTGTCCCGGTACCAGGTGCGGATCTTGGCGAACTCCTCCTCGAAGCCCGGGCCGGGCCGCTGGCCGAGGTCGGCCCAGACCGGGGCGCTCTCGAACCAGTGGTCGGTGGCCAGCATGTCCAGCCGGTGCGCGGCCCACGCGTCGCGGGCCAGGCGCTCGCGCGCCTCGGCCAGGGTCAGCCGGCCCGCCGCGCGCGGGAGCTGGGCGCAGTCGGCCACGGTGTCCAGCAGGGTGGCCGCGGTGACCGGCCGGGGGTGTGCGGCGTGGTAGACGGACGCGGTCAGCCGGCCGGGCGGTATCAGCGCCAACCCCACCAGCAGCGTGGCCAGTTCGGGAGCGGAGATCGCCGAGATCCGGGTGTTCCACCCGGCGGCCGCGCCGCGCAGCGCCCGCAGGAAGCGCACCAGGCCCGGTACCACCCAGGCGTCGCCCCGCCCGTACACCAGGTGGGGGCGCAGGACGATGCCGCCCGCGGCCAGGACCGCGTCCTCGGCGGCCAGTCGGCTGCGGGAGGTCGGTGACTCCGGGGCGGGGGCCAGCTGCTCGGGGAGGGCGCCCCGGAAGCTGCCGCGTCCGTACACGGAGGCGGTGCTGAGGTAGACGATGCGGGAGACGCCCGCCCGGCGGGCCTCCGCGACCAGGGCCTCGGTGCCGCGGGCGTTGACGTTCTCGTTGTCCTCGGGGGTGCCGCCGATCTGCGAGGCGCAGTGCACGAGGACGTCGACCCCCTCGCAGGCCCCGCCCAGGGAGCCGGGGTCCGCGAGGTCGGCCCGGACCACCCGGGCTTCGGGTGCGGCGGCCGGGGGGACGGGCCGGCGGTGGGACATCAGGGTCAGGGCCGCGCCCCGGAGCCGGGCCTGTTGGACGACGTGGCTGCCGACGAAGCCGGTCCCGCCAGTGATCATGGTGGTGAGCACGCAGCACTCCCGATCTGTCTGTTCCGACAGGGGCGCACAGAACGCTGTCGGCGCCCCCCGGGCCGATGAACCGTTGCGGTGCCACGCTACAGACAGCTCCCGGCCCGGTCGGCTCGTTCCGTGCGGTGCGTGCGCCGGCGGCCGAAGCGTACGGCGGCCGGGGCTCGGCGGCCCCGCGGTGTTCCACGTGAAACGTCCCGTCGCAGCGGCGTGGCGGCGCGGGCGGTCCGGCGGGAGCGCGGGCTCCGTGCGGGCGGTGGGCGGCCCGTCGCAGAGCCCCGGTCCCGGCCGCCGCGCCCGTCGGTGACGGCCGGGCGCCGTCCCCCGGACGGGCCCGTCGCCGGGCCGCCCGGCGCCCCGTGGCGGACAGTGGGAGGAGGCCCTCCGCCCAGGGGGACCCAGCCCGCCGGAGGCGTACAGACATGGGAATCTTCGACTTCCTGAAGCCCGACAGGCAGCAGCGGGACGAGGGGTCCGCGCAGCGTCCCCCGAGCTCCGCCGCCGACGCGGCCTCGGCGACCCGGGCCGCCGCCGACCGCATGGCGGCGGCCGCGCCGCCCAAGCCCGCGCCCGCGGCCCCGTCCCCGACGTCCGCCGCGCACAAGGCCGTTCCGGTCGCCCCCAGGCCGCCCACCGCGCCGCCGCGTCCGGCCGCGCCGCCCCGGGGCTCCGGCGCCCCCCACACCCCCTCGCCCGCCTCGGCCGCGCACAAGGCCGTACCCGCTGCCCCCACGGCGCCGGGGCCGGCGGCCGCGCGGCGCACGTACGCCGTCCGGGCCGGGGACACGCTCGCCCTGATCGCCCGCCGCGAGCTCGGCAACGAGGCCCGCTGGCGCGAGCTGTACGCGATGAACCGGGGCGTCATCGGCGCCCACCCGGACCTGGTCCGCCCGGGCATGCTGCTCACCCTCCCGCACTGAGCCGCCCCGCACCCCGCACATGACGCGGGCCCCGCGACCGGTCTTCCGGTCGCGGGGCCCGCGTCATGTGCGCGCGGCGTCAGAGCCGCTTGTCCTCGGGGGCCGACCCCGGCCCGGCCTCGCGCTCCTTCTCCGCCAGCTCGTCGTCGAAGCTGGCCGCCGCGGAGTCCCGCGACGAGAGCTCGGTGGCGGCGGGCGGCTCGACGAGCCAGTCCGGGTTGGACTGCTGGTCCCACCACTTCCAGGCCAGGTAGGCGCCGCCGGCCAGCACGCCGGCGATCGCGACGCCCTTGAACAGCCGACCCGCGCGGGCCCGCCGTTCGTGGCGCCGCACCAGCCGCTGCACCTCCTTGGCCGACACCTGGCCGCGCAGCGCCGCGAAGGCCGCCGTCGACCGCGAAGCGGCCTCCTCGGCGACCGGGGTGGCCGCGGCGAGCGCGCTCTCGAACCGGGGCTGGGTGTAGTCGGCCGCCTGCCGCGCCGCCCTGCGCGTCTGCTTCACGGCCCGGGTCGCCGCCCGGTCCACGTTCGTCGGTACGTGGGTGCGCGCCTGACGGAGCCGGGGGTGCACATGGGAGTCGTAGGTCGTACGGGCCTGTCGCGCGGCCTCGTTGGCCGCGTACGAGACCTTGGGCGCCAGTCGCTCGTTCGCCTCATGCGCGTAGTGCACCGCGGCATCCTTGGCGGTTTCTGCGTACGGCGCCACCACTTCCGACGCGTGCCGCACAGTCTCCCTGGCGCTTTCGGCGGCCAGGCGCACGCTGTCCTTGCGGGTCACGGGGTTCCTCCTCCTCGGTGGCGGACACGGTTCACCTTTCCACCCTTTGTCGGATCATGCCTGCCGCGCGGCCGACGGGCATGCGCGACAGGGCATCCGAGTGGAGGATTTCTGTGCTCCGCTGCGCTCCGTGGGAGTATCGGGGACCGACAGTGATGACTATGGAAGGCAGAATCCGTGGCCGAGAAGCTCTACGCCACCCTGAAGACCACCCACGGCGACATCGAGATCGAGCTGCTGGAGAACTTCGCTCCGAAGACCGTGCGGAACTTCGTCGAGCTGGCCACGGGGGGCCGTGAGTGGACCCGGCCGACCGACGGCCAGAAGACCACGGACCCGCTCTACGACGGCACCGTCTTCCACCGCGTCATCAGCGGGTTCATGATCCAGGGCGGCGACCCGCTGGGCAACGGCACCGGCGGCCCCGGCTACCAGTTCGCCGACGAGTTCCACCCCGACCTCGCCTTCACCAAGCCGTACCTGCTGGCCATGGCCAACGCCGGGCCGGGCACCAACGGCTCGCAGTTCTTCGTCACCGTCGCCCCCACCGCCTGGCTGACCCGCAAGCACACCATCTTCGGCGAGGTCACCGACAAGGGCTCCCGGAGCGTCGTGGACGCCATCGCGGCCCTGCCCACCAATCCGCGCACCGAGCGCCCCGTGGACGACGTCGTGATCCAGTCGGTCGTCGTCGAGAAGCGCTGACCGCAGCTGCCCCGCCGCGCCCGCCCGGCGTACCCGCACCGCCCGGCGCACCCGCCCCGGGCGCCCGCCGGGAACCTTTCCGCCCCGCCCGTCCGTCCTGGATACACATACCGGACCGGCGGGGCGCGCCTGTCCCGCCGCCGACCGAGGGGACCGATGGACACCGACCGTCTGCCGGGCTGCTACCGCCACCCGGACCGCGCCACCGGGATCAGCTGCACCCGTTGCTCCCGTCCCATCTGCCCCGAGTGCATGATCAGTGCCTCGGTCGGCTTCCAGTGCCCGACCTGCGTGCGGGACGGCTCCGGCTCCGGCACCGGGCGCGGGCCCGCGGCCCACGCGCCGCGCACCCTCGCCGGCGGGGTGGTGGCCGCCGATCCGCACCTGGTCACCAAGGTCCTGATCGGCCTGAACGCGGCCGTGTTCCTGTTCGGTCTCGCGGTGCCGACGGCCGTGGTGCACCTGGAGTTGCTCGGCCGGTACGTCACCTACTTCGGGGCCCCGGTCGAGGGCGTGTCCACCGGCGAGTACTACCGGCTGCTGAGCTCGGTGTTCCTGCACGTCGAGTGGTGGCACATCATCGGCAACATGATCGGCCTGTGGGTGATCGGCGGGCCGCTGGAAGCGGCGCTGGGCCGGGCCCGCTACCTCGCCGTCTACCTGCTGTCGGGGCTGGGCGGCAGCGCCCTCGTCTATCTGCTGACCGCGCCGAACACCCCGACGCTCGGTGCCTCCGGCGCCGTCTTCGGCCTGCTCGGAGCCACCGTGGTGCTCGCGCGCCGGCTGCGGTACGAGATGCGGCCGGTGCTGGTCATGGTCGGGCTGATGCTGGTGCTGACCTTCGTGCCCCTCGGCGGCAGCCTCACCGTGTCCTGGCAGGCGCACGTGGGCGGCCTGGTCACCGGCGCGCTGGTGGGGGTGGGGATGCTCCGGCCCGCCACGGGCAGGACCCGCGCGCTGATCCAGTGGGGGACCTGCGCGGTGGTGTTCCTGCTGGTGGCGGCCGTGGTGCTGGTCCGTACGGCCGAACTCACCTGATCACACCGGCGTCAACTCTCCACAGAGTTATCCACAGATCTTCTGTCTTTTCCTCAGGTGTGGATGACGCTGTGGATAACTCTTGGGGAGAGCTTCCCTCGGGGACCGGAAGGTGCTACTTCCACTGCGTGGAAACGCCGAATCCCGCCGCGATGAATCCGAAACCGACCACGATGTTCCAATTGCCCAGCGACTCGATCGGCATCTGGGTCTCGGTCACGTAGAAGACCACGATCCAGGCGAGCCCGATCAGGAAAAGTGCCAGCATGACCGGGGCGACCCAGCTGCGGTTCGTCAGCCTGATGGCCTGCGGCTGGCGCGCCGGCGGCGGCGTGTAGTCGTCCTTCTTGCGGATACGAGACTTCGGCACGAGGGGCTCTCCTGTCGATGGGCTGGGGACCTTGCCTGCCCCGGGCGTCCGTTAGCGTAGTGGACCTGTGGCGTTGAAGGAGAAGGGTACGTTGCGCAATTCCGACGACTCCTCCGCGGGTCCCCGTCGCCGGGCCAGACCGGTCCGGCTGCTGACCGCCGCCGTGTTCGCCCTGGCCGGCCTCATCTTCGTCACCAGCTTCAACACGTCCAAGGGTACGAACATCCGGACCGACGCCTCCCTGCTCAAGCTGTCCGACCTCATCCGCGAGCGCAGCCAGAACAACGCGGAGCTGGAGGACAGCCTCGGACCGGTGCGCACCCGGGTGGACGCCCTCGCCGAGCGCGACGACGGCAGCACCCGGGCCGAGGACGCCAAGCTGGCCGCCCTGCGCAAGGCCTCCGGCACCGAGGAGCTGTCCGGCAGGGGCCTGACCGTCACCCTCGACGACGCCCCGCCGAACGCCACCGCCCGCATCCCCAACGTGCCCGAGCCGCAGCCCAACGACCTGGTCATCCACCAGCAGGACCTCCAGGCCGTGGTGAACGCCCTCTGGCAGGGCGGGGCCCAGGGCGTCCAGGTCATGGACCAGCGGCTCATCGCCACCAGCGCCGTCCGCTGCGTGGGCAACACCCTGATCCTCCAGGGCCGCGTCTACTCGCCCCCGTACAAGGTCTCCGCGGTCGGCGACCCCGGCGCGCTCCGCAAGGCCCTGGGGGCCTCCCCCGCGCTGCAGAACTACCAGCTGTACGTGACCGCCTACGGGCTCGGCTGGAAAGTCGACGAGCACAAGGCCCTGACACTGCCCGGCTACTCCGGCACAGTGGACCTCCACTATGCGAAGCCGGTGGAACCGACCTCCTGACGGGCCCCGCCCCGGCGGCCTGCTGCGGCTGCTGGTCCGGACGTTCAGCGAGCTGTGCCTGACGGCCGGCACGCTGATCGTGCTCTTCACGGTCTACGTCCTCTTCTGGACCGGGGTCAAGGCCGACCGGGCCATGGACGGCGAGATGGCCCGGCTGCGCGACGGCTGGGCCGCGGCCGCCGCCTCCCCCGCCCCCTCGGCCCCCGCGCCCCCGCCCGGCCCGTCCGCCCCGTCCGCCCCGTCCGCGACGGCCGCTCCGCAGGCCGCTCCGCAGGCCGGCCACCCCGCCGGCCGGGCCTTCGCCGAGATGTACGTGCCCCGGTTCGGCCCCGACTGGAGGAAGCCGGTCCTGGAGGGCACCGGCACCGAGCTCCTCAAGAAGGGCCTCGGCCACTACGCGGGCACCGCCCCCCTCGGCGGGCTCGGCAACTTCGCGGTCGCGGGCCACCGCCGCACCTACGGCGACCCCTTCAAGGACTTTCCCGACCTGCGCCCCGGCGACGAGGTGATCCTCAAGGACGCGACCACCACGTACACCTACACGATCCGCGGCGGCCCGCTGCGCACCCTGCCCACCGACGTGGCCGTGGTCGACCCGGTGCCCCCGAAGTCGCCCTTCACCGCCCCCGGCCGCTACCTGACCCTGACCACCTGCGACCCCGAGTGGGGCCACAGCCACCGGCTCGTCGTGTGGGCGGAACTGACCGGCACGCGCCGCGGCTGACGGCCGGAACCGGCCGGTGCGCGGCCGGCCGGCCCGTCCGGTCCGAGGGGATTGCCGAGGGCGCCCACCCCGCCGGGCCGCTGCCTTTAGTCTGGTCGCACACCGCCCCCGCGGTGCGTGGGACGATCGTGGACGAAAGGGCGACAGGCGCCATGTACGGCTGGATCTGGCGGCATCTGCCGGGCAACGCGTGGGTGCGCGCGCTGATCTCACTCGTACTGGTCCTCGCGGTGGTGTTCGTACTGTTCCAGTACGTCTTCCCGTGGGCCGAGCCGCTGCTGCCGTTCAACGACGTGACGGTGGACGAGGGATCGGGAGCCACTCCGTGAGCGCGCGCATTCTGGTTGTCGACAACTACGACAGCTTTGTCTTCAACCTGGTCCAGTACCTCTACCAGCTCGGCGCCGAATGCGAGGTGCTGCGCAACGACGAGGTGGAGCTCTCGCACGCGCAGGACGGCTTCGACGGCGTACTGCTCTCCCCGGGGCCGGGCACGCCGGAAGAGGCGGGCGTCTGCATCGACATGGTCCGGCACTGCGCCGCGACCGGCGTCCCGGTGTTCGGCGTCTGCCTGGGCATGCAGTCGATGGCCGTGGCGTACGGCGGGGTCGTGGACCGGGCCCCCGAGCTGCTGCACGGCAAGACCTCCCCCGTGGTGCACGCGGGCCTGGGCGTGTTCGAGGGACTGCCCTCGCCGTTCACCGCGACGCGCTACCACTCGCTGGCCGCCGAGCCGCTGGCCCTCCCGGACGTGCTGGAGGTCACGGCGCGGACCGAGGACGGGATCATCATGGGCCTGCGCCACCGGGAGGCCGACGTCGAGGGCGTGCAGTTCCACCCCGAGTCGGTGCTGACCGAGTGGGGGCACCTGATGCTCGCGAACTGGCTGGTCCGCTGCGGGGACGCGGGCGCCGTGGAACGTTCGGTGGGGCTGGCCCCGGTGGTGGGCAAGGCCCTCGCGTGACCGCGCTCGCGCCGCCCGCACCCACCGGGGGCCGGGCCGCGCGACGCAGGGCCGCCCAGGAGGCCGCGAAACGGGCCGCCCGGCAGACGCGGCGGCGCGGCGGGCGGCGGCGCGGCGGGCGGCGGCGCGGGCGGCCGGCGTCGGGCGGCCCGCTGGTCGTCGCCAGCCGGCTGGCGGGCGAGCTGTTCATCACCCTCGGCCTGGTGATGCTGATGTTCGTCGCCTACCAGCTCTGGTACACCAACCTGCTGGCCGAGCGGACGGCCAGCGGGGCCGCCGGCTCGCTCCGGCAGACCTGGGAGCACGCCCCCGCCGACGGCTCCGCCGCCCCGCCGGTGACGGCGTTCGAGCCCGGGCAGGGCTTCGCCATCCTCCACATCCCCAAGCTGGACGTGAAGGTGCCGGTCGCGGAGGGCATCAGCAAGGCCAAGGTGCTGGACCGGGGCATGGTCGGGCACTACTCCGAGGGCGCGCTGAAGACGGCGATGCCGGCGGACCCCCAGGGCAACTTCGCGGTGGCGGGGCACCGGAACACGCACGGCGAGCCGTTCCGCTACATCAACCGGCTGGTCCCCGGCGACCAGGTGGTGGTCGAGACCCGGGACGCCTACTACACGTACGAGATGACCTCGTCGCTGGCGCAGACCCCGCCGACCAACGTGTCGGTCATCAAGCCGGTCCCCGAGGGCTCGGGGTTCACCGCCCCGGGCCGGTACCTCACGCTGACCACCTGCACCCCGGAGTTCACCAGCACCTACCGGATGATCGTATGGGGCAGGATGACCGGGGAACGCCCCCGCAGCGAGGGGCCGCCCCCCGCGCTGACCAGCCCGTAGCCGCCCTAAGGACGAAACCGCAGTGTCTCCTTCCAGCCACCGCCGCAACGGCCCCGCCCCTGCGGCGGCCGACACCGGCGAGGTGCGGGCGCCGCGCCGCAGCGTGCTCGCCGGGTTCCTGAGCCTCTTGGGCGAGGTCCTGATCACCGTGGGCCTGGTGCTGGGCCTGTTCGTCGCGTACTCCCTGTGGTGGACGAACGTGCTCGCGGACCGCCAGGCCGCCACCCGCGGCGACGAGATCCGCCGGCAGTGGCAGGCGCCCGCCCCGGACAGGCCCGCGGAGCCGGGGGCGCTGGACACCGGGGACGGCGTCGGCTTCCTGCACGTGCCGGCGATGAAGAACGGCGAGGTGCTCGTCAAGGCGGGCACCGCGCCCGACGTCCTCGACGACGGGGTCGCCGGCTACTACACCGAGCCGGTCAAGTCGGCGCTGCCGTGGGACGCCACCGGGAACTTCGCGCTCGCCGCGCACCGGGACGGGCACGGGGCGAAGTTCCACAACATCGACAAGGTGCGCACCGGCGACGCGATCGTCTTCGAGACGCGCGACACCTGGTACGTCTACAAGGCCTTCGCGGAGCTGAGCCAGACCTCGAAGTACAACGTGGACGTGATCAACCCGGTCCCCAGGGAATCGGGCCGGACCGCTCCGGGCCGCTTCATCACGCTGACCACCTGCACGCCCGTCTACACCTCGAAGTACCGCTACATCGTGTGGGGCGAGCTGGTGCGGACGGAGAAGGTGGACGCGCAGCGCACGCCCCCCGCCGAACTGCGCTGACGGCCCGGGTCGGGCCCGGACCGGAACTCGGGGCCGCGACACTCGCCGCGGCCGCGGTCCAGAGCCCCGACAAGGCCCCTGGGCGGGGCTGTGCGGGCTGCAACGCGAAGGCCCGGCCCCCGGGGAGGGGGGCCGGGCCTTTCGTCCGCGGGCGGGGCCTGGGTCCCGGCCCGCCTAGCGGCCGCCGAGGCCGCCGATGAAGCCGTCGTTGTTGCCGTTGCCGCCGCCGTTGTTGTTCCCGCCCTGGCCGCGGACCGTCATCACGTTGACCTCGGTACCGGTGTTGACCGGGGTGCCGGCGCCCGGGTCGGAGAAGACCACCATCGAGTCGTCGTCCGACGGTCCGGAGATCACCCGGCCGAACTTCAGCCCCTTGGAGGCCAGTTCGTCCTTGGCCTGGGCCACCGTCTTCTGCGCCAGGTTCGGGACCTGGGTCTGCTGGGCGGCCTTGGCGATGGTGATGTTGACCGTCTTGTTGACCTCGATCTGCTCACCGGCCGGGTACTGCTGCTGGATGACCGTCTTCGGCGGAGCCGCCGGCGACTCCGTCTCCGTCACGCTGCCCAGCTTCAGCTTGGCGTCCTGCAGCGCCTTGACCGCCTGCTCCCGGGTCTTGCCCAGCAGGTCCGGCACCTCGGCCTTGGAGAGTTCCTTGGCGACGGTCAGCGTGATGACGTCGTTCTTCTTGGCCTGGCTGCCGGCCTTGGGGTTCTGGTCGAGGACGATGCCTGCGGTGCTCTCGGACTCCTGGAGCTTGCGCTCCACCTGGAACCCCTTGGCCTTGAGCGTCTTCTCCGCGTCGTCGAACTGCACCCGCAGCACGTCCGGCACCGGCACCGCGGGCGCGCCCGAGGAGATCTTCACCTTGACCGTGGAGTCCTGGTCGACCTTGGTGTCGGCCGCCGGCACCTGAGAGCAGACGGCGCCCTTGGGCTGCGCCTCGCACTCCGTCTCGCCGTCCTGCACGACCTTGACACCCGCGTTGTCGCCGCTCTTCTGCGCCTGTTCGAGGGTCTGGCCCACGAGCTTGGGCACGGAGGGCCGGTTGTCGGCGCCGCCGCTGAAGAGGGAGCGGCCGATGAGGATCGCGCCGACCAGGACGAGGACGCCGGCCGCCACGAGCAGGATCGTGGACGCCTTGCTCTTCTTCTGGCGCCGGTGCGGGCCCTGGTCGTAGCCGTGGCCCTGGTCTGCGTACCCGTACCCGCCGTCGCCCCCGCCCGGAGGCATGGGCGCCATCATGGCCGTCTGGCCGCCCTCGGCGGTGCGCAGCGCGGTGGTGGGCTGGTCGTAGCCGCCCTGGTGGCCGTAGCCGTGGCCCTGGTCGGGGTAGCCGTAGCCGGCCGCGCCCATGGAGGCGGTGGCGGCGACGGGCTGGCCGTCGAGGCAGGCCTCGATGTCCGCGCGCATCTCGTCGGCGGACTGGTAGCGGTAGTCGGGGTCCTTGACCAGCGCCTTCAACACGATCGCGTCCATCTCGGGCGTGATCTCGGGGTCGAAGTTGGACGGCGGCTGGGGCTCTTCCCGTACGTGCTGGTAGGCGACGGCCACGGGGGAGTCGCCGACGAACGGGGGCCGGACGCAGAGCAGCTCGTAGAGCAGGCAGCCGGCGGAGTAGAGGTCGGAGCGCGCGTCGACCTGCTCGCCCTTGGCCTGCTCCGGCGAGAGGTACTGGGCGGTGCCGATGACCGCCGCGGTCTGCGTCATGGTCATGCCGGAGTCGCCCATGGCGCGGGCGATGCCGAAGTCCATGACCTTGACCTGGCCGGTGCGGGTCAGCATGACGTTGGCGGGCTTGATGTCGCGGTGGACGATCCCGGCCCGGTGGGAGTACTCCAGGGCCTGGAGGATGCCGATGCACATCTCCAGCGTGCGCTCGGGCAGCAGCTTGCGGCCGGAGTGCAGGAGCTCGCGCAGCGTGGAGCCGTCGACGTACTCCATCACGATGTACGGGATGGAGATGTTGTCGACGTAGTCTTCGCCGGTGTCGTAGACGGCGACGATCGCCGGGTGGTTCAGCGACGCGGCCGACTGGGCCTCGCGCCGGAACCGGGCCTGGAACGACGGATCGCGCGCGAGATCGGCACGCAGGGTCTTGACGGCGACGGTACGGCCGAGCCGGGTGTCGTGGGCGAGGTAGACCTCGGCCATGCCACCACGGCCGAGCACGTGGCTCAGCTCGTACCGGCCGCCGAGGCGCCGCGGCTCTTCCATAACGTTCCAGCCCTCTCCGTCAGTCCCGACCGCACCTGTGTGTGGTCCGGCGGTGTGCTGTTCGCGCAAAGGCTACCGGCCGAGCGTCCGTGATCGGCTCGTGGCCACAGGCTGATACCGGACCGGTACCGTGCGCTGCCCCGGGGGCCCGGGACGGTGACACGGGTCACTCCCCCGGGCGGCCCGTCACCCCTTGCCGCCCAGGACCGCCTGCATCACGGCCTTGGCCACCGGCGCGGCCAGGCCGCCGCCGCTGATGTCCTCGCGGCTCGCCTCGCTGTCCTCGATGACGACGGCCACGGCCACGGGCGAGCTGCCGTCGGGCAGCTCGGCGTAGGAGATGAACCAGGCGTACGGGCGCTTCTTGTTGCCCTCGCCGTGCTGGGCGGTGCCGGTCTTGCCGCCGACCACCGTGTTCTTGATCTTGGCGTTGCCGCCGGTGCCGGTCTCGACGACGTTGACCATCATCTGCTGGACCTTCTGCGCGTTGGCGGCGCTGAGCGGCCGGCTCATCTCCTGCGGCTCGTGCTTCTCGACGAGGTCGAGGTTGGGCGCCGTCAGCTGGTCCACCATGTACGGCTTCATCAGCTTGCCGTCGTTGGCGATGGCGGCGGTGACCATGGCCATCTGGAGCGGGGTGGCGGCGGTGTTGAACTGCCCGATGGAGCTCTGGGCGTTGCCGTCGCGGCTCATCTTCTTGTCGTAGACGCTGGCGAAGGCGCGGACCGGGACGTCGATCTTGTCGTTGTTGAAGCCGAACTTCTCGGCGGTCTCGACCATCTTGTCGCGGGTGACCTTGTCGCCCATGTTCGCGAAGACGGAGTTGCACGACACTTCGAGGGCCTTGTTCAGGCTGGCCTTCTCGCAGCCGGTCGCGTGGTTGACCATCGGCGTCTTGGTGCCCGGCAGGATGTACGGCTCGGGGGTGTCCGTCGGGGCGTTGATGTCGTCGACGACCTTGTGCTCCAGGGCGGCGGCGGCCGTCACGACCTTGAAGGTGGAGCCCGGCGGGTAGGTCTCGCGCAGGGCGCGGTTGACGAGGTTCTTGTCCTCGCTGTCCTTCAGCTCGACCCAGGCCTTCTCGTCGTCCTTGGAGTTGCCGGCGAAGCGGGAGGGGTCGTACGACGGGGTGGAGACCAGGGCCAGGATGGCGCCGGTGCGCGGGTCGATCGCGGCGACCGCGCCCTTGCGGTTGCCGAGCTTCTCGAAGGCGGCCCGCTGGGCGTCCGGGTTCAGGGTGGTGATGACGTTGCCGCCCTGCTTCTTCTCCCCGGTGAACATCCCGATGGTGCGGTCGAAGAAGAGCCGGTCGTCGTTGCCGGTGAGGATGCCGTCCTCCAGCGACTCCAGCTGGGTGGAGCCGAAGGCCTGCGAGGCGTAGCCGGTGACCGGGGCCCAGAGCTGGCCCTCGGTGTAGGTCCGCTTGAACTTGTAGTCGCTGCCGTTGGTCACCGCGGAGCCCGTGATCGGGTTGCCCTTGACGATGATGTTGCCGCGCTCGGTGGCGTACTGGGCGATCTGGACCCGGCGGTTCTCCTTGCGCGTGCTGAGTTCCTCGGCCTGGACGTACTGCAGCCAGTTGGTCCGGATCAGCAGCGCGAGGACGAGCAGCCCGCAGAACAGCGAGATGCGGCGCAGGGGCTTGTTCATGACGGGCGGACCACCTGGGTCATCTCGGAGTCGGGGGACGGTGCGGGGGCCGGGGCAGGTCGGCGTGCGGTGTCGCTGATCCGGATGAGGATGCCGATGAGGGCCCAGTTCGCGAGGACGGAGGAGCCGCCGGAGGCGAGGAAGGGCATGGTCATGCCGGTGAGCGGGATGAGGCCCATCACGCCGCCGGCGACGACGAAGATCTGGATGGCGAAGGCGCCGGAGAGGCCGACGGCGAAGAGCTTGCCGAAGGGGTCGCGGGCGGCGAGCGCGGTGCGCACGCCGCGCTCGATGATGAGTCCGTAGAGCAGCAGGAAGGCCATCACGCCGGTGAGCCCGAGCTCTTCGCCGACGGTGGAGAAGATGAAGTCGGAGTTGGCGGCGAAGCCGATGAGGTCGGAGTTGCCCTGGCCCCAGCCGGCGCCGAGGACCCCGCCGGACCCGAAGCTCATGATCGACTGTCCGACCTGCTCGCAGGCGCCGGAGGTGCTGTAGCAGCCGAAGGGGTCGAGCCACGCGTTGACGCGGGCCTTGACGTGGCTGGCGGTGGCGCCGACGACGACGGCGCCGCCGATGCTCATGAGCAGGCCGATGACGATCCAGCTGGTCCGCTCGGTGGCGACGTACAGCATGATCACGAACATGCCGAAGAAGAGCAGCGAGGTGCCGAGGTCGTTCTCGAAGATGAGGACGAGCAGGCTCATCGCCCAGATCATCAGGATCGGGCCGAGGTCGCGGCCGCGCGGCAGGTAGAGGCCCATGAAGCGGCGGCTGGCCAGGGCCAGGGCGTCGCGCTTGACCATGAGGTAGCCGGCGAAGAAGACGGCGATGACGATCTTCGCGAACTCGCCGGGCTGGATGGAGAACCCGCCGACGCTGATCCAGATCTTGGCGCCGAAGACGTCGGCGCCCAGCCCCGGGATGACGGGCAGGATCAGCAGCACCAGCGAGCCGGCCATCGAGATGTACGTGAAGCGCTGCAGGACGCGGTGGTCCTTGAGCAGCAGCAGGACGCCGGCGAACAGGGCGATGGCGAGCGCCGTGTAGATCATCTGGTTCGGCGCGGAGGGGGAGAAGCTGCCGTACGAGCGCTTCGCGAGGTTCTGCAGCCGCTCCGACTGGTCGAGCCGCCAGATGAGGACGACGCCCAGCCCGTTGAGGAGGGTGGCCAACGGGAGCAGCAGGGGGTCCGCGTACTTCGCGTACCGGCGCACGACGAGGTGCGCGACGCCGGCGAGCGCGGCGTAGCCCAGCCCGTAGACGAACATGCCGGGCGGCAGCTTGCCGTCGATCGCGAGGCCCACGTTGGCGTAGGCGAAGATCGGGATGACCACGGCGAAGGCGAGCAGCAGGAGCTCGGTGTTCCGCCGGCTCGGCAGCTCGATGGCGCCGATGGTGGTCGTGTTGGTGACAACGCTCATGGTGTGGCGGGCCCCCTGTGCCCGCGTGTGTCTACTGCTTTCCGCACAGGCCGACCAGCGCCTGCTCCGCGGGAGTCAGGGTGGGGCCGGGTGTCTGGTTGTTCTGCGCCTCGGCGTTGCGGCGCTCTTCGTCCTTCTTGCAGGCGGACGCCTGGAGACCGAGATCGTCGATCTTCTCGCGCGCGCCGTCCAGACCGCTCTCGCTGATGGTGGCCTGGACCTGCTTCAGTTTGAAGGGCGGGAGGTACTTCAGTTCGATGTCGGGGCGGTCGGTCTCCACCTGGGAGAGCCCGACCGGGCCCAGCTTCTGGCTGATGCCCTTGAACAGCGCGACGTGCTCGCCCTTGACCCCGATGTAGTACTGGGTCTGGGTCCAGCGCCAGCCGGCGTACAGACCGCCGCCGATGACGCCCGCCACGATGAGCAGGGTCAGGGTACGGGTGGCCCACTTGCGCCCTTTGCCGCGGCGCCTGCGCGGGTGGTCGTAGGTGTCCTCGTACTCGGAGTCGTAGCCGTCGGCGTCGCCGAAGCTGCCGTAGCCGCCGCCCTGGCCGTGTTCCGCGTAGCCGGGGGCCTCGCCGCTGCCGGGGGGCCCGAAGGCGCCGGGGGGCGGGGTCTGGCGGCCGAGGCCGGAGGCGCGGCCGGCGGGGGTCTGCATGGCGTTGCCGCCGTCGAAGAGCTGGTGCTGGTTCTCGGCGACCGCGCCGACGACGACGGGGGTGTTGCTGACCTGGGCGGCGAGGGTGTCGCCGCTGTCGGTGTCGAGGACGTCCGCGACGATGCAGGTGATGTTGTCCGGTCCGCCGCCGCGCAGCGCCAGCTGGATCAGGGACTGCACGGTCTCGCGGGGGCCGTGGTAGTCGGCGAGGGTCTCTTCCAGGGTCTGGTGGGAGACCACGCCGGAGAGGCCGTCGGAACAGATCAGGTAGCGGTCGCCGGCCCGGACCTCGCGGATGGAGAGGTCGGGTTCGACGATGTCGCCGCTGCCGAGCGCCCGCATCAGCAGGGAGCGCTGCGGGTGGGTGGTGGCTTCCTCTTCGGTGATGCGCCCCTCGTCGACGAGGCGCTGCACCCAGGTGTGGTCCTGGGTGATCTGCGTGAGGACGCCGTCGCGGAGCAGGTAGGCGCGCGAGTCGCCGACGTGCACGAGCCCGAGCCGCTGCCCGGTCCACAGCAGGGCGGTCAGGGTGGTGCCCATGCCCTCCAGCTGCGGGTCCTCCTCGACCATGGCGCGCAGCTGGTCGTTGGCCCGCTGCACGGCGCCGGCCAGGGAGGTGATGATGTCGGAGCCCGGGACGTCGTCGTCGAGCTGGACGAGGGTGGAGATCACCTCGGAACTGGCGACCTCGCCCGCGGCCTGGCCTCCCATGCCGTCGGCGATCGCGAGCAGGCGCGGTCCGGCGTAGCCGGAGTCCTCGTTCCCCTCCCGGATCATGCCCTTGTGCGATCCGGCGGCGAACCGCAGGGACAGACTCATGCGCACCTGCCCTGTCGACGCTGCCTCCGGGTGCAACCGGTCTCGAGCCACACTGCCCACCCTCCGGTCGGGAGCGCGCTCGGGTCCGTGTCCCCAGTGGGACGGATCGCCGCCGCTCGCTCGCTCCGCTCGCTCATTCTCGTACTACTTCCGCAGCTCGATGACGGTCTTGCCGATGCGGATCGGGGCGCCCGGCGGAATGGGCGTCGGGGTGGTCAGCCGGGTCCGGTCGAGATACGTGCCGTTGGTGGACCCGAGATCCTCGACGATCCACTGGCCGTCACGGTCGGGGTAGATCCTGGCATGGCGGCTGGACGCGTAGTCGTCGTCCAGCACGATCGTGGAGTCGTGGGCGCGGCCCAGCGTGATCGTCTGGCCCGCGAGGGCCACCGTGGTGCCCGTGAGGGTGCCCTCGGAGACGACGAGCTTGGTCGGCGCACCACGGCGCTGGCGCTGCTGCGGCGGGGCGGCCTGGCGGCCGGCCTGCTGCTGCGGGGCGCCGGTGGCACCGCCGCGGCGCGAGCCGCGCTGGGTCACCCTCGTACCGAAGAGATCGCTGCGGATGACCTGGACGGCCACGATGACGAACAGCCACAGAACGGCTAGGAAACCCAACCGCATGACCGTCAGGGTCAGCTCTGACATTGCCCCCGCTTCACCCTTCGGCTTGCCGGTAAATGATGGTGGTGCTGCCCACGACGATCCGCGAGCCGTCGCGGAGCGTAGCGCGGGTGGTGTGCTGCCCGTCCACCACGATGCCGTTGGTGGACCCTAGATCCTGGATCGTCGAGGGCGTTCCGGTCCGGATCTCACAGTGCCGGCGCGAGACGCCGGGGTCGTCGATCCGCACGTCGGCTTCCGTGCTTCGGCCGAGTACGAGCGTGGCGTGCGAGATCTGGTGGCGGGTGCCGTTGATCTCGATCCAGTGGCGCCGGGAGCCGCCCGCGGAGGCCGCGGGTGCCGGTCCGCCGGGAGCGGGCCGTCGTCCGGCGCCGCCGGGGGGCGGCCCGGCGGGCATGGGCGGGGCGGCGGCCGGGGGGTACCCGTATCCGCCCTGCGCCTGCTCCCGGTCCGGCTGGCCGCCGGCCTGGGGGGCCTGCGAGGTGCTGGAGGCGAGCGTACGGCTGCGGACCCGGTAGAGACCGGTGTCCAGGTCGTCGGCCTTCTCCAGGTGGACCTTGATCGGGCCCATGAAGCTGTAGCGCTGCTGCTTGGCGTAGTCGCGGACGAGGCCCGCGAGCTCGTCGCCGAGCTGCCCGGAGTAGGGGCTCAGGCGGTCGTAGTCGCCGGCGCTGAGCTCCACGATGAAGTCGTTCGGGACGACGGTCCGCTCGCGGTTCCAGATGGTGGCGTTGTTGTCGCACTCGCGCTGGAGGGCGCCGGCGATCTCGACCGGCTGGACCTCGGACTTGAAGACTTTGGCGAAGGTGCCGTTCACCAGACCTTCGAGTCGCTGCTCGAACCGCTTCAGAACTCCCATGGGGCACCTCCTCCGTCGTTGTCGCCCTGTACTGCTTACTGATCGTATCCACGCGCGGCGGATTCGGCTGGTTCCCCATCGGTCCTGTGTGGAGGAGTGTTGGTCCTCACAAGCGATCGTAGGGGCGCTCCACGCACAGTGTCCCGCACCGGGAGCGGAGTGCGGGAGGGGCGGTCTCCGGCGGCGTGCGGGGGCGCCGGGAAAGCGATGTGAATCCACCCCGGTCCACGTGCTAATCTTTCGACGTCGCCAGGGGAACGGCCCGAAAGGGAAGATCCACTGGTAGCCGCTCGGGCGAGTGGCGGAACGGCAGACGCGCTGGCTTCAGGTGCCAGTGTCCTTCGGGACGTGGGGGTTCAAATCCCCCCTCGCCCACATCGACGAAACGGTCGTCATCGCGAAAGCGGTGGCGGCCGTTTCGTGTTGTCCCGGTGCGTGCGGCGTCCCGGTGTGGGCTGTGTCTCGTCGGATGCCGTGCTCCGGTGTGACGCGTGTCCCTCCGGCCCGGGCGGGTGCGGCCGGGCCGGGGCGGGTGGCCGGCTGCCGCGTCAGTCGCGTTCGCGGCGGACCAGGAGGCCCCGTTCCATGGCGGTGACGACGGCGTGGGTGCGGTCGCTGACGTCCAGCTTGGCGAAGACCCGCAGCAGGTGGGTCTTGACCGTGGCCTCGGCGATGACCAGGCGCCGGCCGATGTCGGAGTTGGACAGGCCGTCCGCCACCGCGCTCAGGACGTCCAGTTCGCGGGCGGTCAGGGCCACCGGGGCCGGCTGCCGCATCCGGGCCACCAGCCGCTCGGCCACCCGCGGGGCCAGGACGGTCTCGCCGCGGGCCGCCGAGTGGATGGCGCTCACGAGCTGTTCGCGGGTGGTGTCCTTCAGCAGGTAGCCGATCGCACCGGCTTCGACGGCCCGCTCGATCTCCACGTCCGTGTCGTAGGTGGTGAGGATGAGCACGCGGGTCGCGGCCGGTCCGGCCACGACGGCGGCGGTGGCCGCGACCCCGTCCATCACGGGCATCCGCAGGTCGATCAGGGCCACGTCGGGCCGCAGGGCCTCGACGAGGGCGACGGCCTCCCGGCCGTTGTCGGCCTCGCCCACGATGGTGAGGGTGGGCTCGGGGGCGAGGAGGGCGACGACCCCGGCCCGCATGACCGTGTGGTCGTCCACCACGATGACCCGGATGCGTTCGCCGTTCCCGGCGGCCGGGTCGGTGTCGGGCGTCGTCTTCATCTCAGGGCTGTCCGTTCGTGTGGATCGTGGCGAGGATGCGGGTGCCGTCCCCGAGCGAGCTGGTCACGGTGAGGTCGCCGTCCAGTTCGGCGAGGCGCTTGCGCATGCCGTCGAGGCCGAAGCCGCGGGAGTCCTCGACGACGAAGCCGTTTCCGTCGTCGGTGATCTCCAGCTCGATGGCGTGCGGGTACTGGGTGAGGACGACCCCGACCGTGGTGGCGCGGGCGTGCTTGCGGACGTTGGCCAGCGACTCCTGGGTGCAGCGCAGCAGGGCGATGCGGGTCTGCTGGTCGCACGCCACGTCCGGCGGCAGTTCCGCCTCGACGGTCAGGCCGGTGTCCTGGGTGAACCGGTCCAGGGTCCGGCGCAGGGTGACCGCCACCGAGCCGGGGGCCAGTCCGCTCTCCGGTGCGGAGCCGACGAGCACGCGGGCCTCGGCGAAGTTCTCCCGGGCGGTCTGCTCGATGGAGACCAGTTGCTGGGCGGTGCGCTCCGGGTCCGAGGTGACGGTGGAGCGGGCCGCTTCCGCCAGCACGATGATGGAGGCGAAGCCCTGGGCGAGGGTGTCGTGGATCTCCCGGGCGATGCGCTCCCGCTCGTCGGCCGCGCCCTGCTGCCGGTGCGCCTCGGCCAGCCGGGCCTGCGCGCTCTCCAGTTCGGCGCCCAGCAGTCCGGCGCGGGCGTCCCCGTCGGCCACGAGGCGGTGGATCAGCAGACCGGTCAGGACCGAGGCGGCGTACCCGATGAAGACGAAGACCACGTTGCCGGTCAGGGATTCGCCGCTGCGCAGGGTGCTGCCGACGACGGTGGCCGCGGCGGCCGCGCCGCTGAGGACGATCGCCGAGCGGGCGGCGGTGGCGAAGAGCCAGAACTGCGGGAGGGAGACGATGAACAGGGCCGCCCCGCCGCCCGGGAGCCCGCCCATGGCCCCCAGGCCGAGGGCCAGCAGGGCCAGGTACGCCTGGGGCCGCAGGACGGGGTTGTCCGGGAACCGGCGGACGGCCGTGTAACAGGAGGCGAGGACCGCCAGCAGGGCCAGGGCCCCCCACTTGGGTGCTCCCGAGTCGTTCTCCACCCCGATGACCGAGGGGATCAGGCCGAGGAGCACCCAGGCCGCGGTGTACCAGCTGTGGAACTTCTGGACGGTCAACCGGTCGGTGGGGTGCGGCCGTTCGCTCATGCGGTCAGCCTACGTTCGCCGGCTGACGTTCCGTTGAAGCGCGGACGCCCGCCCGGCGCATGCCGCGCGACGGCCACCAGTTCCACTCGCCGAGGAGCAGCATCAGCGAGGGGAGGATCAGGATGCGGATGACGAAGGCGTCCAGCAGGACGGCCGCCGCGAGGCTGAAGCCGATCTGCTTCATCTCGATCAGGTGCAGTGCGGCGAAGCTGGCGAAGACGGTGACCATGACGACGGCGGCACTGGTGACGACGCCGGCGGAGCTGCCGATGCCGTCCAGGACGGCCTGGCGGGTCGGGGTGCCGTTCATGGCGGCCTCGCGGATGCGGCTGATCACGAAGACCTGGTAGTCCATCGAGAGCCCGAAGAGGATCACGAAGAGGAAGAGCGGGACCCGGGCGCCGATGGAGCCGGTGGAGTCGAAGTCGAGGACGCCCTCGGCCCATTCGTTCTGGAAGACGAGCACCAGCAGGCCGAGCGAGGCGAAGGCGGAGAGCAGGTTGAGGACGATGCCGATCAGGCCCAGGACGAGGGAGCGGAAGGCGTAGACGGTCATCGCGAAGGTGACCAGCAGCAGCGCGCCGATGATCAGCGGCAGCTTCTGCTTCTGGTGCGCGGGGTAGTCGGCGTTGCGGGCGACGTCGCCGGTGACGGCGGTCTCGACGCCGGTGAGCGCGCCGGCGGTGGCGGGGATGAGCTCGGTGCGCAGCTTCTTCAGGGAGGTGTGGGCCTCGACGCTGCCGACGGGGTGGCGGACCGCCATCTCCAGCATGCTGATCCGGCCGTCGGGGGAGGTGCGCAGGACCGGCCGGCCGCTGATGGCGGGGTCATCGGCGGCGGCGCGGTCGGCGAGGGCGGTGAGGGCCGCGGCCACTTCGTCGCGGCGGTCGGCGTCGGCCTTGACGAGGACCTGGTGGGTGGAGTTGAGCTCGGGGTACGCGGCCATGGCGCGGTCGTAGGTCTGCATGGCGGGGATGGAGCGCGAGTGGGTGTCGCGGCCCATCTCGGTGAGGTTCAGGTTCAGCACGGGCAGGGCGAGGGCGACCATCGCGAGGGTGGCGACGGTCAGGGTGGCGACGGGGTGCCTGGTGGTGGGTCGCAGTACGGCGGCGGTGATGCGGCCGGTGCCGGTCTTCGGCTGCTTGACGTCCGGGGTGCGGCCCCGGGCGGCGGCGCGGGCCTCCTTGCGGACCCGGCGGCGGTCGGCGCGCTCGCCGAGCTTGGCGAGCAGGGCGGGGAGCACGGTGAGCGAGCTGAGGACGGCGACCAGGGTGACGACGATGGCGCCGGTGGCGATGGACGAGAAGATCACGTCGTCGGCGAGGAACAGGGTGGCGCTGGAGACGGCGACGGCCAGGCCGGAGACGACGACCGCGCGGCCGGAGGTGGCGGCGGCCAGTTCGACGACGGCCTGCGGGCTGAGCCGGCCGCCGGCCCGGGCCCGCTCCTCGCGTTCCCGCTTGAGGTAGAAGAGCGTGTAGTCCACGCCCACGGCCAGGCCGATCAGCAGGATCACGTTGGTGCCGACGCCGGCGTCCGGGAAGACGTGCGAGGCGAGCATGGACAGGCCGACCGCGGCGATGATCGAGGAGAGGGCCAGCAGCAGCGGGACCAGGGCCATGGCGATGGAGCTGAAGACGATCAGCAGGGTGATCAGCGTGACGGGGAGGGCGATGACCTCGGTGCGGGCCAGGTCGTCGCCGCGGAGCCCGTCGACGCCCTTGCTGATGGAGGGGGAGCCGACCTCCTCCACCCACAGGCCGGGGTAGGCCTCCTGGACGGCGGCGGTCTGCGCGAGGAGGGCGTCCACGTGCTTCTTGGCGTCGAACTCGGCGCCCTTCATGGTGACGTCCACGCGGAGCGCGGAGCCGTCCGAGGCGGGCACCGGCTCCCCCACCGCGGAGACCTCGGGGAGCGCGGACATCCGGGCGGCGACGTCGCGGGCGGCGGCCTCGGCCGACGGGCGGTCGAAGGCGCCGCCACCGGGCTTCGCGTGGATCAGCACCCGTTCGGTGGGCTTCAGCTGGAGGCCGCCCTCGGCCGCGATGGCCTCGGCGCGGCCGGCCTCGCCGATCCGGAAGTCCTCGCTGGCCGCGGGGTTGGACCCGATCGCGATCCCGGCCCCCAGGCAGAGGACGACGAAGAGGAGCCAGCCGGTGATGGCCCGCCAGGGGTTGCGGGCACTCCATCGGGCCATGCGTACAGTGGGGTTCGTCATGGGATACATGCTGGTCGGAGCAGGTATGACAGCGACAGGCTCGACCGGTTGAACCTTGGGTCCACCGACTGGTGGACAACGGGGATGGCCCGAAGCGGAGCGGGGGCGATGTCCTCGCCGCACGCGCAACGGCCCCCGGGACGAGCGTAGTCGCTCGTCCCGGGGGCCGTGCTCCCGGTGGGCGGATCAGTCGAAGCTGAGGGTGCGGTAGACCGTCACGTTGCCGACGAGTTCCCGGCACAGCTGGGCCGCCACGGCGAGCCGGGCGGGGCAGTCGGGGGCGTCGGTGTCCATCAGGATGCCCAGCGTGGTGCCGCTGTGGCCGACGACCACGCCCAGGCCGCCGACCTCCTCGCAGATGGCGGTCATCGGCTCCAGGGACCACTTGTGGCGCAGCACCTGGTTCATCCGGGCGCTGGCGGTGGCGACCCGGCCCACCTCGGCCAGGTCGCGGGCGGCGACCGCGCCGGTGATCCGGTCCAGGAGCCGGGCGTACTCGCGCCGGTCGGCGTCCGTGAACGGCTTGGGGATGGCGTTGAAGGCGACGGTGTCCACCGCGCCGCCCTCGTCCGCGCCGACCACCGCCATCGACGGCAGGGAGCCCAGCCGGGCGCGCAGCCGGACGCTGCGGTGGTGGAAGGCGACCACGGACGGGTAGAGGACCCCGTCGGTGGGTTCGATCCGGGCCAGGTAGCGCTCGATCCGGCGCGGCGGCATCGGGATGCCGAGCGCGTTGGCCACGGCGCGGGCGGTGGCCACCAGGTCGGCCGAGGAGCTGGCCAGTCCCTTGCCCTCGGGCAGGGTGCTGTCGATCCGCAGCAGGCCGACGGGGGCCAGCCCCTCGTCCTCCAGGATCATGCCGGTGAGCCGCAGCGCCTTCTTCTTGTGCGGCGGCCACACCTCCAGCCCCGGCCCGTCCGGCCGGATCTCGAACCGGGCCATGGACCAGCGGGCCACCGGCAGCGTCACCAGGAAGTTGCCGTCCTCCTCGGGCAGGACGCCCTGGAGCAGTTCGCCGAAGGTGCCGAAGGCCGTGCTGACGCCGGTCGCGGCCACCTTCCGGTAGCCGGTGGCGGGTACGGGCGCCGGGCTGACCGGCGCTGCCGTCTGGGTCGTGCTCATCCGGTGGTCCTCCTCACCACGTCGGCGGTCTCCGCGGGCCGGGTGCCGGTGAAGTAGTGTCCGCCCTCTTCCAGTTCGTGCAGGGTGACGCGGTCGCCGACCGCCCGCCACGCCCGGTACGCGTCCGGGTCGCCGGCCGTCCACGCGTCGTCACGGGCCAGCACCACCTCGACGGGGGCCTCGATCCGGTGCGCCGCGGGGGCGTCCAGGACGCGCAGCAGGTGCCGGTTGGCGGTGGCCGTGTCGTGCCGGTAGGCCCGGTCCACGGCCGCCGCCCGCTCGGGGCTGTAGGCGTCGAGCTCCACGTACGCGTTGTCGGCGCGCAGCCGGCCGAGCAGTTCGTCCCGGTCCGCCCCGGCCACCTCGGCCAGCTCGGCCCGCAGCGCGTCCGCGCCGGGCAGCAGCCGGCCGCCGAGGAAGACGCGGGCGGCGGGCCGGCCGGCCTCCTGGAGCAGCCGGGCGGTCTCCAGGGCGGTGGCCGCGCCGGAGGAGTGGCCCCAGAGCAGTACGGGCGTGGTGACCCGCGCGAGGATCTCGTCGCGGGCCCGTGCGGCGAGGGCCGTCAGCTCCTCCAGCGGCTCGTCCTCGGCCGCGAAGTCGTGTCCGGGCAGCTCCGCGCCCAGGACCGCGATGCCGTCGTGCTCCAACTCGGTCGCCAGGGCGCGGAAGTTGAGCGCGCTGCCGCCCGCGTACGGCAGGCACACGAGGGTGTGGCGCGGTTTGCGGACCGCGAGCAGCGGGTGCAGCAGCGGCGGCGCCGGCTCGCGGGGTTCGCCGCGGTCGCGTCCGTCGAGGAGGGCCGCCAGGTCGGCCAGGACCGGGTGGGCGACGAGTTCCGTCAGGGACAGGGCCCGGTCGAGCCGTACGGACACGCGGACCGTGGCGAGGGAACTGGCGCCCAGCGAGAAGAAGTTGTCGTGGCGGCCGATGCGCTCCAGCGGGACGCCGAGGACCTCCGCCCAGAGCATGGCGAGCCGGCGTTCGGTGGCGGTGGCCGGTCCGGTGTGGCCGTCGCCGCCGTGGCCGAGGGTGCTCGCCAGCTCGGCGAGGGCCTTCTTGTCGGCCTTGCCGTTGGCGGTGCGCGGCAGCCGGCGCAGCGGGTGCAGGTAGCTGGGCACCATGTAGTCGGGCAGTTCGGCGGCCAGCCGGTCCCGGGCGTGCCCGACCGGGGGGCCGGTGGCGTCGTCGTCGGTGGTGAAGAAGGCCACGAGGTGCCGGTGGACGCCGGCGTCGCCGACGACGGCGACGGCCGCCTCGCGGACGCCGGGCACGGCGAGGAGCCGGTGCTCGATCTCGCCGAGTTCGATGCGGAAGCCGCGGATCTTGACCTGTTCGTCGTGGCGGCCGAGGAACTCCATGCGGCCGTCGGGCAGCCAGCGGCCGAAGTCGCCGGTCCGGTACATGCGGGTGCCGGCTCGGAACGGGTCGGGTACGAAGACCTGCCGGGTGCGGTCCTCGTCGTGGGCGTAGCCGCGGCCGACGCACACGCCGGAGAAGGCGATCTCGCCCGCGGAGCCGAGCGGGACCAGGGCGAGGTGCTCGTCCAGGACGTAGGCGCGGACGTTGGGCAGGGGCCGGCCGAGGGGGACCGGGCGGCCGGGTGCGGGGGCGCGGTCGAGGACCTCGTGCAGGGTGTCGTCGCAGACTTCCGTGGCGCCGTAGGCGTTGACCAGGGTGATGTCGGGGCAGAGCGCGAACCAGCGGCGGACCAGGTCGGGGGCGAGGACCTCGCCGGTCACCGACACGGTGCGCAGGGCGCCCAGGTCCCGGGGGTGGCGCTCCAGGTGCCGGACGAGCACCTCCAGGTAGGCGGGCACGGTCTGGGCGACGGTGACGCGGCCTTCGGCGAGTTCGTCGAGGAAGCCGTCCACGTCGAGGAGGACGTCGGTGGACACGATGCGGGTGGCGCCGCCGGTCAGCAGGGGGGCGGCGAACTGCCAGAGGGAGATGTCGAAGCCCTGCGGGGCCGTCTGCGCGACGACCTCGGAGGTGGGGCCCGCGCCGTCCGTGCCGTCCGTGGCGCCGTCGGCCGTCAGCCCCATGTCCGCGGCCTTGGCGAGGAGGTGGTTGAGGAGGCCCGCGTGCTCGCAGACGGCGCCCTTGGGCTCGCCGGTGGAGCCGGAGGTGAAGTACACGTACGCGGCGTCGTCGGGGCGTACGCGGGCGGGGGCGCGGAGGTCCGCGGGGTCGCCGGGCGGGAGCGGCGCGAGGGCCTCCCGGGCGCACAGCACGGCCGGGGGGGCCGGGACGGCGGCGGCGGCGCGCTCGGCGAGGGCCCGGGTGGCGGGGTCGGCGAGGACGAAGGAGGCGCCGGCGGCCGACAACTGGGCGGCGATCCGGTCCACGGGCAGGTCCGGGCCCATCGGGAGGTAGACGGCACCGGCCTTGAGGACGCCGAGGGCGGTGGCGATCCATTCGAGCGAGCGGTCCATGACGACGGCGGCGACGTCCTGGGCCCCGGAGCCGGCGGCGAGCAGCGCCCGCGCGACGCGGTCGGCGCGGGCGCCGAGCTCGCGGTAGGTCCAGGCGCGGGCGCCGTGCCGGGCGGCGACGGCGTCGGGGTGGCGGCGGACCCGTGCGTCGAAGAGGTCGGTGAGGACGGCGTCGGGCAGCTCGGTGCGGGGGCCGGCCAGGCCGTGGAGCTGGGTCTCGGTCTCCCGGGGGGAGAGGAGGCTCTGCCGGTCGTGGCGGGCGGCGGGGTCGTCGGTGAGCAGGCGCAGGGCGGTGAGGTGGTAGCCGGCGAGGCGCTCCGCGTACGCGGCGTCGAGGGCGCGGGGGTCGTGGCGCAGCTCCAGCCGCGGGCGGGTCCCGGCCGTGCTCCAGCGGACGCGGAGCTTCTCGCCGGGGCCGAGCGGGGACCGGGTGTCCCCGGCCAGGTCGAGGACGGCCTCGGGGCCCGGTCCGTCGAGGGGCCCGTCGAGCGGCTCGGCCCGGCCGAGGGCGGCCGCGGCCGCCGCGGTGAGCTCGGCCCAGCTCGACGGGGCGACGGTGAGGCGCAGCTCGCGCAGGCGGGGGCCGTCGGCGAGGCCGGTGCGCAGCGAGCGCTCGGCGGCCACGGTGGCGAGCACCCGCGCGTGGGCGGCCGCGAGCAGCGCCTCCGGGCGGGCGCCGAGGGCGGCGGCCGTCCGGGCGAGCGCCGCCGCCAGCCCGTCCGGTACGGGCACCACGTGGCGGGCGGCGCCGGTACCCGCCGCGTCGTCCTCGTCCGGGGCGTCCGCCGCGACCCAGCGGGGCACCCGGGTGAACCGGGGGCTCGCGGCCGCGGCCTCCGGGGCGGCGCCGGTGCCGGGTGGCGCCGCCGGGGCGTCGGGGGCGGCCGGGGCGGCGCGGGTCACGGCCGCCGTCCGCGGGCCGGTCGCTCCTCGGGCGGCGCACGCGCCGGGGGCGGAGGCCGCCGCCGGACCGGTGGCCGGGCCCGCGGGACCCGGCGGGGCGGCCGGCACCGTGGCCGGGCCTCCCCGCGCGCCGGGCTTCGGCGCCGGGGCTGCCGGGGTGGGTGCGGCCGGGGCCGTTGTGGGCGTGAAGGGGGTGTCGAGGGCGGGCTCGTGCGTGCCGGTGCCGGGCAGTGGGCGGGTGCTGCGGGTGGGGGTCGGTGCGGGGGCTGCCGGGGTGGGTGCGGGTCGGGCGGTCGTGGGGGTGAAGGGGGTGCCGGGGGCGGGGGGTGCGGGGCGGTGGGGTTCGTCGGGGGCGGGGCGCCTTTCATCGGGGGGTGTCCTCCACGGTGATGTCGATCAGGGCGGCGGCCGCCGAGGCGCGGCGGGCCGCGGTCGCGGGGTCGGGGCCGGCGGCCACCACGCAGGCCAGGCGGTCCTGGAAGGAGTGCGTCACCCGCACCTCGCGGCCGACCGCGGTGGTGGCGGCCGCGGCGGCCACCCCCGGGGCGGCGGCGGCGTCGGCCAGGCCGTCGACGGCCGTGACCCGGCCCTCCGCGGCCACCCGGACGAAGCGGACGGCGGCGTGGCCGGCGGCCGGGCCGGGCGGGGCCGCGGGCTGTCCGGCGGCCCGGGCGATGACGGCGTCGACCAGGTCGACGCCGGTCGCGGCCCGGACGGCGACCGGGATCATGCCGCCCGCCAGGCGCGGGTTGACCTCGATGACCACCGGCCCGGCGGGGCCGAGCCGCAGCTCGGTGTGGGCCGCCCCGTAGCCGAGGCCCAGGGCGGCGACCGCCTGCACGGCGGTGGAGCCGAGCGCCTCGGCGGTGGCGGGCGGGACGGGGGCGGGCACGTCGTGCCCGGTCTCCACGAAGTACGGCTCGGGGCCCACGTGCTTGGCCACCACCGCCACCACCGTGCCGTCGAAGGTCTCCACGGAGAACTCGGGCCCGCGCACGGCCTCCTCCACGAGCACGGTGGCCGAGCCGTCGGCCAGCAGCCGCCGCGCCCACGCGCGGGTCTCCTCCGGGTCCGCGCAGAGCCGTACGCCGGCCGAGCCGGAGCCGCTGACCGGCTTGAGGACCACCGGGAAGCCGATCCGGGTGGCGGCCCGTGCGGCCTCCGCGGCCCCGGTGACCGCCGCGAAGGCCGGGACGGGTACCCCGGCGGCCGCGTGCACGGCGCGCTGGGTGTCCTTGGAGCGGCAGCGGGCGACGGCGTCGCCGTCCGGGCCCGGCAGCCCCAGCTTGGCCGCCAGGCGGGCCGCCAGGTCGACGAAGTACTCGGAGCTGGAGGCGATGGCGGCCGGTGCGAGCCGGGTGCAGGCCTCCAGGACGGCCTGCGGGTCGGCGGTGTCCAGCACGACCGTGTCCACGCCGTCCGCCGCGGCGTACGGGTACCGGCCGGGATCCCGGCTCAGCAGGACGGGCCGCATCCCCCGGGCCCGGGCGGCGGCGCAGAACTCCCGCCCGGTGCCGGTGGTGTTGCTCTCCAGGAATGCGAAGGCGGCGCCGTCCCCGTTCATCGTGCGTCTCCCGTTCCGTAGCGTGCGACAACGGCTTCCACCGCGGCGTCCAGGCGTCGCGCGGCCTCGCGCAGCCCCTCCCGGTGGGCCGTGATCCAGTCTCCGTGCCCGGCGAGCCGGTCCCTCAGCGCGGTGACGACGGCGGCGGTCTCGCCGGGGCCGCCGCCCCGGTTCAGGGCGGCGGCGGCCTCGGCGGGCGAGGGCAGGCCGCCGTCGAGGTCGGTCACCCCCTCGGGGGTCTCGATCTTGGTGAGTTCGCGCTCGCCGGCGGCGAGGGCGTCCCGCACGGCGCGGCCCACCACGTGGTGCGCGGTCCGGAAGGGCACGCCCGCGCCGACCAGCCGGTTGGCGATCGTGGTGGCGGTGGTGAAGCCCTCCCGGGCCCGCTGTTCCATCCGGGCGGGGACCGGGCGGGCCCCGGAGACCAGGACCTGGCAGAGCAGGACGGAGTCCCGCACGGCGGCCAGCGCGGGCCAGGCCACGGCGACGGCCTCGGTGCCGACCTCGATGGAGTTGGTGAACGGCGTGGACTTGGCGGCGGCGGCCGAGGCGGTCCAGGCACCCATCGCCCAGGCGGCCTTGGCCTTGACGTGTTCCAGCAGGAACGCGTTGCGCTTCTGGGGCATCGCGGAGCTGCCGCCGACCAGCCGCTCGGGGAACTCCACGAAGCCGAACTCCTGGGTGCTCCACAGCTGGAGGTCGGTGGCCAGCCGGCTCAGCGTGACCGCCGCCGACGCCACGGTGCCCAGGGCGCGCAGCAGGGTGTCGCGGGCCGCCACCGCGTCGGTGGCGTGCAGGGTGGGGCCGCCGAAGCCCAGCAGGCCGGCCGTGCGGGCGGGGTCGATCGGCAGGTCCGTGCCGGCGACGGCTCCGGCGCCCAGCGGGCAGCGGTCGAGCGCGCCGAGGGTGTGGCGCAGCGCGTCGAGGTCGCGGTCCAGGGCGGTGGCGATCCCGGCCAGGTAGTAGCCGTAGCCGATCGGCATCGCGGGCTGGAAGTGGGTGTAGACGGGCATCACGGCGTCGTCGTGCCGGCGGGCCCGGGAGAGCAGTGCGGCCTGTAGCCGCAGCAGCTCGCCCAGCAGGTCGGTGAGTTCGGCGCGCAGCCGCATCGCGGTGACGGTGGCCTTGATGTCGTTGCGGGAGCGGGCGGTGTGGACCTTGCCGCCGACGTCCGGGCCGAGCTCCTCCACGAGGTGGCCCTCGTACATGAGGTACAGGCCGCGCGGGGCCTGGCGGCCGGTCAGTTCGGCGAAGCCGTCGGCGCGCAGCCGCCGGATGCGGTCGAGGAGGGCGGCCGCCGCGGGGCCGGGGAGCAGCCCGTTCTCGCGGAGCATGACCACGTGGGCGAGGTCCACGGTGCTGGTGGCCTCCAGCTCGCCGCGTACGGCCGCGGGTCCGGGCTCGCCGTAGACGACGCGGCGGGTGCGTGCGCCCAGGCCCTGTTCGAGCCGGCCGGTGCCGGTGGCCGCGGACCCGCTCACGCGCCGACCTCCGCCGGCCGCGCGGCGGCGGTGTGCCGGGAAACGGCGCCGGGGACCTGCTCGTAGGCCCGGCGGTCCCAGGCGAACCGGGTCCAGCGGTCGGCCGTCGCGGCGTCGGGGCCGGTGGCGGCGGCGGGGGCGCCCGGCCGCTCGTGCAGCGGGTGGCCCTGGGCGTCGAGCCAGCTGTCGTCGTAGACGGTGGCCTGGTAGCGGTAGCCCTCGTCGGGGAGCATCACGACGCCGGTGCGGTCGGGGTTGCGCTCGGCCCACCAGCGGGCGACGAGGTAGGCGGCGCCGCTGGTCGGCCCCTGGAAGAGGGCGTGGCGGGCGTGCAGGGCGCGGGTGGAGGCGAAGGCCTCGCCGGCCGTGAGCCAGTGCACCTCGTCGAAGACCCGGTGGTCGAGGTTGGCGGGCCACAGGCTGTTGCCGAGTCCGCGCAGCTCGCGGGGCCCGTCGGGCTGGCCGAAGAGCACGCTGTGGTGGCTGTCCACGCCGATGGCCTCGGTGTGCGGGGTGCGCTCGCGCAGCGCCCGTACGGTGCCGCACATGGAGCCGCCGGAGCCGACCGGGCCGATCAGCGCGTCCACCGTGCCGAGGGTCTGCGCGAGCTGCTCCGCGACGAGCCGGTACGCGCCGGGGTTGCCCGGGTTGCCGTACTGCTCGGGGCAGAAGGAGTCCGGGAGGCCGGCGCGGATCTCGGCGAGGCGGCGCAGCCGGGCCTCCTGGAAGCCGCCGACCTCGGCCGGTTCGTGGCAGATCTCGACGCGGGCCCCGAGGTCGGTGAGCCGCCGGTAGAGGTGGGCGTCGATCGCGGGGTCGCTGACCAGGATCAGCTTGCGGCGCATCAGCGCGGCCTGCATGGCCAGGGCGAGGCCGAAGGTGCCCGAGGTGGTTTCGACGATGACGGTGTCGGGGCCCAGCTCGCCCCGCTGTTCGGCCTCGCGGAGGATGTGGTGGGCCGGGAGCAGTTTCATCAGGGTGAAGGCCGCGCCGTAGAGATTCGGGCCGAGCCGGATGACGCGCGGCATCATCGTCGCTTCGGCTATCGAGGGGAAGGCGGAGGTCGCCGTCATGGAATCTCCCGGGGCAGAGGTCGGCGTGGCGGACGCCTGCCACTGTGCTGAAGGACTCTGACGGGCCACTGACAGCGCCGTCCCCGCGATGTCAGCGCGGCGTCAGCGCCGGGCAGGACCATCGCGCCGTCGGAGACGTACGGACGCCGGGTGCGGCGGGTGGGCAGGGGTGGCGGCGATGGTGTGGACACAGGTGGTCGGGGCGCGGCCGTTCGCGGCGCAGCGGGTGGTGTGCTTCCCGCACGCGGGCGGCTCCCCCTATTTCTTCCGGTCCTGGGGCAGGGGGATGGCCGCGTACGAGGTCCAGGCGGTCTGCTATCCGGGGCGTGCGGAGCGGTTCTCCGAGGACTGCGCGGAGCAACTGGTGCCGATGGCGCGGGAGATCGCCGCCGAGCTGCTGGCGTCCGGGGACGGCCGGCCGACGGCGTTCTTCGGGCACAGCATGGGCGCGATCGTCGCGTACGAGGTGGTCCGGGCGCTGGAGGAGGCCGGTTCGGGGGTGGAGCACCTCTTCGCCTCGGGGTCCCGGGCGCCGCAGCTGATGGCGGGGGACCCGGTGGCCGCGGCGGCGTGGGACGCGGAGTCGATCGGCCGGACCCTGGTCGAACTGGGCGGCACGGACCCGGAGCTGCTGGAGAACCGGGGCTTCGTGGAGCTGGTGATGCCGTACATCGGGGCGGACTTCCGGATGCTCGCCGCGTACGAGGGGCGGTCCCGGCCGCCGCTGGTCTGCCCGGTGACCGCGATCGTCGGGGAGTCGGACCCCCGGGTGACCGCCGCGCAGAGCGCCGCCTGGCGGGAGTCGACCCGGGGGCCGTACCGGGCGCTGACCGTGCCCGGCGAGCACTTCTACCTCGCCGGGCGGCCGCCGTTCGGGATCATCGCGGAGTCGCTGCGTGCGCGGCAGGGGTGAGCGGCCCGCGTCCGCGGTACATCTCGGCGAGCCGGAAGGCCAGGTCGAGGGACTGGGTGTGGTTGAGGCGGGGGTCGCAGGCCGTCTCGTAGCGGTGCGGCAGGTCCTCGGGCCGGACAGTGTTGCCGCCTCCCGTGCATTCGGTCACGTCGTCGCCGGTCAGCTCGATGTGGATGCCGCCGGGGTGGGTGCCCAGCGACCGGTGGACCTCGACGAATCCCCGCACCTCGTCGAGGACGGTGTCGAAGGAGCGGGTCTTGTGGCCGCTGGGCGCGGTCACGGTGTTGCCGTGCATCGGGTCGCTGACCCAGCACGGCAGGGCGCCCTCGGCGGCGACCTTCTCGACCAGGGTGGGCAGCACGTCGCGGATCCGCTCGGCGCCGGCCCGGACGACGAAGGTCAGCCGGCCGGGCGCGCGGTCCGGGTCGAGCCGGTCGAGGAGGGTGAGGACGCTGTCGGCGGTGGTGGTGGGGCCGAGCTTCACCGCGATCGGGTTGTCGATCCGTGAGAAGAACTCCACGTGGGCGCCGTCCGGGTCGCGGGTCCGCTCGCCGATCCACAGCAGGTGGCCGCTGGCGGCGTAGGTGCGGCCGGTCTCCGGTTCGGTGCGGGTGAGGGCGGCCTCGTAGTCGAGCAGCAGTCCCTCGTGGCCGACGAAGAACTCGGCGGTGCCCAGTTCGCGGGTGTCCACCCCGCAGGCCCGCATGAAGGCGAGGGTGCGGTCGATCTCGTCGGCGAGGGCCTCGTAGCGCTCGCCGGTGCCGGAGCCGGCGACGAAGCCCCGGTTCCAGGCGTGGACCTGGTGGAGGTCGGCGAAGCCGCCGGTGGTCAGGGCGCGGATCAGGTTCAGGGTGCGGGCGGAGGCCTCGTACGCGTCGCGCAGGCGGCGCGGGTCGGGGGTGCGGGAGGCGGCGGTGAACTCCAGGCCGTTGACGGCGTCGCCGCGGTAGGAGGGCAGGGTCACGCCGGCGCGCTCCTCGTGCGCGCCGGAGCGGGGCTTGGCGTACTGGCCCGCCATCCGGCCCACCTTGACCACGGGCAGCGCGGTGGCGTGGGAGAGCACGACGGCCATCTGGAGCAGGGTCTTCAGCTTGCCGCGGATGGAGTCGGTGGTGACCCGGTCGAACGTCTCGGCGCAGTCGCCGCCCTGGAGCAGGATGGCCTCGCCGCGGGCGACCGCGGCCATCCGCAGGCGCAGCTGGTCGCATTCGGCGCCGAAGACGAGCGGGGGCGCCTCGGCCAGCCGGCCGGTGACGGCGCGCAGGGCGGCGGGGTCGGGCCAGTCGGGTTGCTGGGCGGCCGGGAAATTGCGCCAGGAGGAAATGTTCTCCGTTTGTCTCATGGCCTCAGTGACCCATTGTCGCGGCGGAATGGTCAAGCATTTTTTGAATGGACCGCATCGGAACTCCGGAATTGGTCTGGCGATGGTTCGCGGCTCATTGGTTCACTCAATTCGACGGACATCAGATCGAGGGGGAGTTCGCTGTGTGGGATGCGAGCGGTTCGAGCGGACGGAACGGTCCGGGAGGTCCGGGCGGCGACCGGGTGGAGGTGCGGGTCGTCGCCCGGGAGCTGGCGCGGCACGCTCCGCTGGACCTGTACGCGGCGCTGCGCGCGGTGCTCCCGGCCGAGGAGGTGTTCCTCTTCGAGAGCCTGGAGGGGGCGCCCGCGGACCGCCGGTCGGCGGTCGTGGGGTTCGGGCGGCTCGCCGAGGTCCGGGTCCACGCGGACCGGGTCGAGGTCGAGGGTGCCACACCGGAGCTCAAGCGGGCGCTGGCCGGCGCGGTGGAGGCCGCGGGGCTGGTCACGGACGGGCCCGCCGCGGGCTGCCCGGTGGCCCACCACCCGCTCCCGGACGGCCCGTACGTCTTCCGGTCCGGCGGGCCGGCCCGGGTCTGGGAGGCGCTCGCCCGGGTGCAGGGCCTCTTCTCGGTGACCACCGCACTGCCCGACACCGGATACGCCTTCGGGTTCCTGACCACGCTGGCGTACGAGTCGGCCTGGCACATGGAGGAGCTGCCGGAGCGCGGTGACGCCGGCGGCGGGCGCCCGGACATCGTGCTCACCCTGTTCCGGGACACCGTCTGGTACGGCGTGGCCGACGGTCGGGTGCGCCTGCTGCGGGCCGACAGCCCGGCCTTCGCCGGCCTCGCGGAACCGCCCGCGCTGCCGGACCTGCCCGAACCGCCCGCGACCGGAGGGGGATCCGGGGCGGCCGGGGCGCTGCCGCCGGCGCCCCGGCCGCGCTCGGTGCGCGACAGCGTCGACCGGGAGACCTTCCTGGGGTGGGCCGCGCGCTGCCTGGAGCACATCGGCGTCGGCGACGTCTACCAGATCCAGATCGGCCACCGCATCGACGTGGAGAGCGACCTGACGCCGCTGGAGGTCTACCGGCGGCTGCGCGGCCGCAACCCCTCCCCGTACATGTACCTGGCGGCGCAGGCCGGGCGGACCCTGATCGGGGCCAGCCCGGAGCTGTTCTTCCGGATCGAGGACGGCGGGATCGTGATGCGCCCGATCGCCGGCACGGCCCGCCGGGGACCCGACGAGGGGGTGAACCGGCAGCGGGTGAAGGAGATGCGGGAGAGCGTCAAGGAGCGGGCCGAGCACATCATGCTCGTCGACCTGTGCCGCAACGACATCGGACGGGTCGCCCTGCCCAGCACCCAGCCGGTGGACCGGCTGATGGAGGTCGAGGCCTACTCCCACGTGTTCCACCTGGTCTCGACCGTCTCGGGCCGGCTGGCCCCGGAGGTCGGCGTCTGGGACGCGGTCCGGGCCACCTTCCCGGCCGGGACGATGTCGGGCGCGCCCAAGGTGCGCGCCATGGAGATCATCCACGGTCTGGAGCGGGAGCGGCGCGGTGCCTACGCGGGCGCGGTCGGGCTGGTCGACGTACGCGGGTGGAGCGAACTCGCGCTGTGCATCCGCACGATCGAGCACGACGGCCGCACGTACTCCACGCAGAGCTCGGCGGGCATGGTGGCCCAGTCCGAGCCGGAGTCGGAGTGGCAGGAGACGCTGGCGAAGATGGGGGCCGCCTACTGGGCGCTCACCGGTGAGGAGCTGCTGCCGTGAAGGTGCTGCTGATCGACGCGTACGACAGCTTCGTCCACATCATCGACCAGTACCTGCGGGTCCTGGGCGCGGACACCGAGGTGGTCCGCTCGCGGACCCGGACGCCGGAGCAGCTGGCCGGGCTGGAGCCGGACGCGGTGGTGCTCGGTCCGGGCCCCGGGCATCCCGCCGAGTCCGGGCACGTGGAGCTGGTGCACGCGTTCGCGGGCCGGGTCCCGCTGCTGGGGGTGTGCCTCGGGCACCAGGCGATCGGGCTGGCGTACGGCGGCCGGATCGAGGTGGCCGGTCAGGTGATGCACGGGCGGACCAGCACCGTCCGGCACGACGGCGAGGGCCTGTTCCGGGGGCTGGGCCACGGTCTGGAGGCCACCCGCTACCACTCGCTGCTGGTCGCCGACCCGCTGCCGGAGCCGCTGGTGACCACCGCGGTGGCCGCCGACCACGGCTACGTGATGGGGCTGCGGCACCGCACGCTGCCGGTGGAGGGGGTGCAGTTCCACCCGGAGTCCGTCATGACCACCGGAGGGCTGGCCATGATGGAGAACTTCCTGGCGATGCGGGCCGGCGCGCTCACCGCCCGCTGAGCACGGCCGCCAGCTCCCGGACCGCCTGCTCCGCGCCCGACCTCGGCAGGTGCGCGTGCCCCACCACCAGGGCCGGCGCCCCCTCGCCGGGGCGGGCGTGGTGGGAGGCGGCGCCGCAGAGCAGCACCGAGCGGCGCAGCGCCCCGGCCACCAGCGCCGCCTCGTCGGTGTGCCGGGGCAGCGTCACGTACGCGTGCAGTCCGGCGGCCGGGCCGGCCACGGCCGCTCCGGGCAGGTGCCGGCGCACGGCCTCGCGCAGGGCGTCGTGGCGGGTCCGGCACAGCGCGTTCAGCCTCCGCAGGTGCCGGTCGTACGCGCCGCCGCGCAGGAACTCGGCGAACGCCAGCTGGGTCAGCACGTCGGTGCCCAGGTCCTGGCGGGCGCGGGCGCGGCGGAGCCGTTCCAGGAGCGGGGCGGGGGCGGCGAGCCAGCCCAGGCGCAGGCCCGGGGCGAGGGTCTTGCTGACGGTGCCCGCGTAGACGACGTGGTCGGGGGCGAGCCGCTGGAGGGCCAGCGGCCGGCTCGCGCCCCGCTCGTACCACAGGCCGCGGTCGTAGTCGTCCTCGATGATCAGCCCGTCCACGTCCCGGGCCCACCGCACCAGCGCCTCGCGGCGGCGCGCGGACAGGGGAGCGCCCGTGGGGAACTGGTGCGCCGGGGTGACCAGGACGGCCCGCGCGCCGGAGGCGGCGAGCGCGGCGACGTCGAGGCCCTCGCCGTCCACCGGCAGCGGCAGGGACCGCAGGCCGCTCTCGTGGACGAAGCGGCGCTGGCCGGGATGGCCGGGGTTCTCGATGCCGAGCGCGGTGGTGCCCAGCCCCGGGAGCACGGCGGCCAGCAGGCCCAGCGCCTGGGCGAAGCCGGCGGTCACCATGACCTGGGCGGGCGTGCTGCGCACCCCGCACATCCGGCCCAGGTAGCGGGCGAGTTCGACGCGCAGCCGCGGGTCTCCGGCGAGCGGCGGGTAGTCGAGGGCGGCCGGGTCGGCGGCGTGCAGGGCCCGCTGGTAGGCGGCGAGCCATTCGCGGCGGGGGAAGTCGGGTACGTTGCCGCCCCCCGGGCGCAGGTCCCAGCGGACGGCCGGGTCCCGGCGGCCGGCGTGGCCGTCGTCGAGCAGCGAGGGCACGGGCGGTCCGGGCACGGCGCGGTCGAGGTGGCGCACGACCCGGGTGCCGGCGCCCTGTACGGCTTCCAGGTAGCCCTCCGCGACGAGCTGTCCGTACGCCTCCACGACGACGCTGCGGGAGACGCCGAGGTCGTCGGCGAGGCGGCGGCTGGAGGGCAGGCGCGTGCCGGGGTGCAGGGTTCCCTCGGTCACCTCCTTCTTGAGGAAGCGCTGGATCTGGGCCGTCAGCGGAATTTCGGATTCCCTGACGAGCGTGACAGCGGCGTGCAGGGCCACCGGCTTTCTCCTTCGGTTCTTTCCGAATTGGACCGGCTGCGGCCCGGGATAGTGGTCTGGAAAGCGGGGTCGCTATTTCCCACACTGGGCGGGTGACTTTTTCCCGCTGCTTTTCGAGCCCCTTTGGGAGATATTCGTGACTGGTTGGCCGGAATTGCTGAACGCCTTGCTGGACCGCCGGGACCTGTCCGCGCGGGAAACCGAATGGGCGATGGACCGGGTGATGTCCGGCGAGGCCGGCCCCGTCCGCCTCGCCGGGCTGCTGACGGCCCTGCGGGCCAAGGGGGAGACCGCCGAGGAGGTGGAGGGGCTGGTGTCCGGGATGCGCCGGCACGCGGTGCCCCTGTCGGTGCCCGGTCCCGCGCTCGACATCGTCGGCACCGGCGGCGACGGCTCGCACAGCGTGAACGTCTCCACCATGTCGGCGGTGGTGGCCGCCGGCGCCGGCGCCCTGGTGGTCAAGCACGGCAACCGCTCCGCGTCGTCGGCCTGCGGTTCGGCCGACGTGCTGGAGGAGCTGGGCGTCCGCCTCGACCTGGCCGCCGCCGACGTCGCGGAGGTCGCGGAGGAGACCGGCATCACCTTCTGCTTCGCGCAGCTGTTCCACCCGGCCATGCGGTTCGCCGCGGGCCCCCGCCGCGAGCTGGGCGTGCGCACGGTCTTCAACGCCCTGGGCCCGCTGACCAATCCGGCCGATCCGCGGGCGCAGGCGGTCGGGGTCGCCGACGCCCGGCTGGCTCCGCTGATCGCCGAGGTGCTGTGGCGGCGCGGCGTGTCCGCGCTGGTCTTCCGGGGCGACGACGGGATGGACGAGCTGACGGTCACCACCACCTCCACCGTGTGGTCGGTCACGGACTCCGGGGTGCGTGCGGAGACCTTCGACCCGCGGGACATCGGCATCCCCCGCGCGCCGGCCGGCGCACTGCGGGGCGGTGACCGGGTCCACAACGCGCGGGTCGCCCGCGAGGTGCTCGCCGGGGCCCGCGGACCGGTCCGGGACGCGGTCCTGCTGTCGGCGGCGGCCGGACTGGCGGCGCTGTCCCCCGACGGGCGGCCGGTCGCCGCCCGGCTGGCCGACGGGGTGGCGCGGGCGGCCGGGGCCGTGGACTCGGGCGCGGCGGCGGCCGTGCTGGAGCGCTGGGCGGCCGTCACGGAAAAGCGGGACCGGGAGAACCGGGCAGCCGCGGGAACCTCGGGCCGTCCGGCCGGCCTCCGTTGATGCTGCGGCCCGCCGCCACCAGGGCGGCCACCGCCTCCCGGTGGTGGCCGCTGGTCACCAGGGCCTCCCCCACCAGGATCGCGTCCGCGCCGAGCTCCGCGTACTCGACGGCGCAGCGCGGGCCGCGCACCCCGGACGCGGCGATCCGCACGACGTTCTCCGGGATGTCCGGCGCGATGGCGGCGAAGGCACCCTTGTTCATCTCCAGGGTCTTCAGGTCGCGCGCGTTGACCCCGATCACCCAGGCCCCGGCGTCGAGCGCCCGGCGGGCCTCGGCCTGGTCGTGCACCTCCACCAGCGGGGTCAGTCCGATCTCCGCCGCCTGCGCCACCAGGTCCACCAGCAGCGGCTGTTCGAGCGCCGCGACGATCAGCAGCACCAGGCTGGCGCCGTGCACCCGCGCCTCCCACACCTGGTACGGGTCGACGACGAAGTCCTTGCGCAGCAGCGGCACCCCCACCCGGGCCCGTACGGCGTCCAGGTCCGCCAGCGAACCGGCGAAGTGCAGCTCCTCCGTCAGCACGCTGACCGCCGCCGCGCCGCCCGCCTCGTAGGCGGCCGCCAGCTCGGCCGGGTCCTCGATCGCCGCCAGCCGGCCGCGCGCCGGGCTGGCCCGCTTGACCTCCGCGATCACCTTCAGTCCGTCCGTGCCGCGCAGCAGTTCGGCGCAGTCGGGGACCGGCCGGACCCCCGAGGCGAGGTCGCGCAGCTCGCACTCCGGAACGCGGCTCCGCCGCCGCGCCAGGCCGGCGCGTACGCCTTCGATGATCCCGTCGAGCGCGTTCATGCTTTCCGTCCATTCCTCGCCCGGACACCGCCGGGCTCCACGGGGCACCACGGGCGCCATCGGCTCAGACCCTAGGGGCGCGGGCGCCGGGCGGCCACGTCCTTAAGGGTGCGGTGAAACCGGCCGGTGCCGGGGACGGGAAGGGGCCCGGCGCTCTCGCGTGCCGGGCCCCTTCCGCCGTGTCCCGGCCGGGGCCGGTCAGGTCATGGAGACGACGATCTTCCGGTCCCCGGTGTACGCCTCGCGGCCGTGCAGCACCGACATGTTGTCCACGATCATGATGTCGCCGACCTGCCAGGGCTCCGCCAGCCGGTTCTCGCGCTGGGCCTTGCGCACGTGGGCCAGGTCGTCGTCCGACAGCGGGGTGCCGTCGCCGTACGTGACCCAGTGCGGCAGCTCGTCCACGTCGTCGATGAGCGACAGCAGGGTCTCCGCCTCGTCGTCCGGCAGGTTGGAGGGGTGCCACTGGTCGGCCTGGTTGAACCAGGTGTCGGCGCCCGTGCGCGGGTTGTGCCGGACGCCGGGACGGTGCTGGCTGACGCGCAGGCCGCCGTCGGAGGTCCAGGCGTACCGCGCGCCCGAGTCCTCCAGGAACCGTTCGACGACCGCCCTGTCCTCGGTCTCGAAGGTCGCCTGCCAGGACTTGCCGAGCCCGAACCCGCCGTGCAGGTGCTGCCGGTAGACCACGCCCGAGGCGAACCGCTCGCGCACCTCGGGCGGCAGCGCGGCGAGCAGCGCCCCGCCGTCGCAGACCGGGGTGGCGCCGCCGGTCTCGGGGGCGGTCAGGCAGCCGAAGAACAGCCGGCTGGGCCAGGACCGCGCGTACGACATCTCGTTGTGGAGGGAGATGTCGAAGCGGGCCGGGTACTCGGTCGAGGTGAACACGCCGTCGGAGACGGCCGCCCGGGGGGTGTTCCCGCCGCGGTAGCTGTCGATGAGCGAGTCGCCGAAGAGGGTCACCGCGCCGTGGAAGGCGTCCGCGTCGGTGAGCCCGAGGCCCCGGACGAGGACCGCGCCGTGCTCGCCGAGCAGTTCCTCGGCCCGCCGGCGGACGTCGGCGGACGGGGTGTCGGCGTACAGGACGGCGAGGGTGGTGCCGCCGGCCGTGCGTGTCTCGTGGCGCATGTCAGTGGTTCTCCTTGCCGGTGCGGGTCGGGGTGTCGTGGTCCGGCGCCGTCCGCGCGGTGAGGGCGACGGGCAGGGCGCTGTACGCGCGGACGAAGTTGGAGTAGAGGCGCTGCGGCGGCCCCAGCAGGGTGATGTCGTCGACCATCGAACCCAGCGCCTCCACCATGGCCTTGACGTGCACCCGGCCGAGGAAGGCGCCGAGGCAGAAGTGCGGCCCGTGGCCGAAGACCACGTGCTTGTTGGGGCTGCGGCCGACGTCGAAGCGGTCCGGGTCGGCGAAGGCCCGCTCGTCGAAGTTGGCCGAGGTGTTCCACAGGGTCACGACGTCGCCGGCCCGGACGACCCGGTCGCCCAGCGGTACGTCGACCAGGGCGCGGCGCCCGAAGTGCATGGCGGGGGTGGTCCAGCGCAGGATCTCCTCGGTCGCCGTGTCCGCTGACACCTCCCCGGCCTTCAGCCGGCGCCACTGCTCGGGGTTCTCGGCGAGGGCGATCAGGCCGCCGATGAGGGAGGTCCGGGTGGACTCGTCGCCGCCGAGGATCAGGCTGTAGGCGTTGAGGACGATCTCGTCCTCGGTGAGCGGCTCACCGTCGACGGTCGCGGCGGCCAGGGTGCTGAGGACGTCGTCGCCCGGATTGCGGCGCCGCTCGGCCGCCAGCTCCCCCATGTACATGATGATCTCGTTGCGGGCCATGAGGGACTCGAACTCGTCGTCGCCGGAGCCGTGCCGCGCCAGGGTCCGCGTGTTCCACTCCACCAGCCGCGGGCGGTCCGCGTGCGGGATGTCGAGCAGGTCGCCCATGGTCTGGATCGGGATGTGGTCCACGACGTCCGAGACGAAGTCCAGCCGGCCGGCCGCCAGGGCCCGGCCGAGGAGGGCGCGGGTGTGCGCGTGGACGCCGGCGACGACCGGCTCCAGCACGCGCGGCGCGAAGGACTTGAGCATCACGTTGCGGATCTCGCGGTGCCGGACGCCGTCGGTGACGGCGAGCATCTTGCGGGAGGCGGAGTCCTCGCCCTGGAGCAGGGTGGCGAGGACGTTGCCCTTCTCGGAGGTGAACCGCTTGTTGTCCCGGTACACGGCGACGGCGTCGGCGTACCGGGAGACCACCCAGAAACCGGGCGTGCGCGGCCCGGCCGGGTGCCAGTGCACGGGGCTCTCGTCGCGGAACCGGCGCCACATGGCGTGCGGGTCGACGTCCAGGAAGGTCTGCGGGTCGGTGAGGTCGAGTGCGGCGAGGTCGGGCACGCGGGGGGCCGCGGGGGCGGCGTCGGCGCCGGGGACCGGCGGGTGCGCGGCCTGGGCCGGGTGCGGTACGGGCGGGGTGCTCACGGGCATGGTGCTCATTCCTCCAGGCGGCGGGTTCACGAGCCCGCGGTACGGAATCGGCGCAGGCTGACGGTGGTGCAGACGGCGAACAGGGCGGTCAGGGTCACGGCCACGACGATCAGCGGGTGGGCGCCGGCGAAGCCGGTCGCGGCGGTGTCCGGGTTGCCCCACAGGTCGCGGCAGGCCGCGATGACGGCGGTGACCGGGTTCCACTCCGCGAGCGGCCGCAGCGCGGCCGGCATGGACTGCGGGGAGAGGAAGGCGCTGGACAGGAAGGGCAGGACGACCACGATGAACGGGGCCACGACGCTGATGGTCTCCACGCTGCGCACGGTCAGTGCCAGCAGCACGCCCAGCCACAGCATCGCGTAGATGAACACGGCGATCAGTGCGAAGCCGGCCGCGACGGACAGCCACCCGGTGTGCGGGCGCCAGCCGAGCGCCAGCCCGGTCAGGGCGGTCACGGCCAGGCCGGCCAGGCCCACCAGCCAGTCGGCGAACGTGTGGCCCAGCGGCACCGCGGACCGGCTGATGGGCAGCGACCGGAACCGGTCCACGAGGCCGCCCTGGAGGTCCAGGGCGAGGGAGACCGCGGTCGGCCCGACACAGGCCAGGCCGACCTGGACCGCGCCGCCCGCGAAGACGTACTCGACGTAGTCGCCGCCCATGGGCAGCGTGATGGCGTCCCGGAAGAGGTAGCCCAGCATGATCAGCGACAGCAGCGGGTTGAGGACCACGCCGATCGAGCGGCCCGGGGCCCGCCGCATCCGGCGCAGCCGCCGGCCGACGATCGCGCCGGTCTCGGTGAGCAGGGTGCGGGGGCCCGCCGGCCGGGCCGCCGCGAGCCGCGGCGTCCCGGTTCCGGCGGCCCGGGGCCGTTCGGCGGCCGGGCGGGGGAGGGTCGTCGTCATGACCGGTCACCCGCCGTCCACGCGTCGAGGGCGTCGCGCAGGGCGGGGCCGATGACGGTCAGCGGCTCCGGGTCCAGCATGTCGTCGTGCGCGCAGTCGACGCGGTGCACGCGTACCGAGCCGGTCATGAGCTCCTTCCACAGGACGTCCTTGTCGGTCACCTCGCCCCAGGGCGAGCGCTCGGCCAGGAAGAGGTCGACGGTGCCCGCGTACTCCCCGGGCTCGTAGCGGGTGTTGAGGATCTGGTGGCGGCCCATCAGGTCCACCACCCGGGCGAGCCGCTCGCGGCCCAGCCGGGCCAGCGGGCTGCCGTCCCGGCGCAGTGCCTCGTAGAGGTCGTCCGGGACGAGCCGGCGCCCGCCGAACTCGTCGGGGTGGTGGCCGATGCCCTCCAGCAGCCAGCCCAGCCGGACCTGTTCGTCCCGCTCGTCGGCCGCGTCGGTGCGGGGGAAGGAGTCCAGCACGGTGAGCACGCCGACCTCGTCGCCGGCCGCCCGCAGCCGGACGGCCATCTCGTACGCGAGCAGCCCGCCGAACGACCAGCCCAGCAGGTGGTACGGGCCTTCGGGCCGGACCTCCTTGATCAGCCGGACGTATGCCGCCGCGTTCTCCTCCATGCTCTCCGGAAGGGGGGCGCCGTCCACCACGGTGGGGGACTGGAGGGCGTACACGGGCTGGTCGGGGTGCAGGTAGGGCACCAGGGACAGGTAGGAGAGGGACAGCCCGACGCCGCTGTGCACGCAGAACAGCGGGGTGCGGTCGCCGTCGGGCTGGATGGTCAGCATCGGGGTGAAGTGCTCGACGTGCCCGATCCCGTCCGCCTCGGCGATGGCCTCGGCCATGCCCCGGGCGCTGCTGCGCATCGACTCGGGCGCGGGCGCGGGGACGGCCGCGGGGGCCGGTGCGGGAGGGGCGGGCTCCGGGTCCGCCGGGCGCAGGCTCGCGGCCAGGGCGGCCACGCTCTGGTGGACGAAGACGTCCGCGATGCTCAGGCCCAGGCCCGCCTTGCGGGCCAGGCTGACCAGCCGCAGCGACTTCATGCTGTCCATGCCCGCGTCGAAGAAGTTCTCCCCGGCGGTGACGGCGTCGGTGGCGAGCACGTCGTGGACGATCCGCAACAGCCCCGCCACGGCCGGGTCGTCGCCCGGGTCCCCGCCCGGAGCCACCGCGCCGGGTGATCCGGCCGTACCGGCCGTACCGGCCGCCGGGTCCGGCGCGGACCAGTCGCGGCCGGGCCGGTCGGGTGCGATCGCGCCGCCGCCCGAGAGCAGGGCCGCCCACAGGCCGGCGCCCGGCCGGGCGGCCAGCGCGGCCGCTTCGGCGTGGCGGACGGGGACGGCCGGGGGCGCCGGGTGCGCACCGCCGTCCGCGCCGCGCACCAGGTACGCGGGCCCGTCCGGGTCCGGGGCCGGCAGCGGCGCCGGCTCCGGGCCGCCGGGGGCCGCGAGGAACTCGGCGGAGTCCAGCACCAGGACCGGTACGCCACTGCTGCGCAGCCTCCCGGCCAGGCCCTCGGTGGTGAGGACGGCCACCGCGGCGGTCGCCTCCACCAGCTCCCGGACCCGGTCGCTCGGCTCCTCGGCCCCGACCGGTACGTACGCCGCGCCGGTCCGCAGCACCGCGAGCGCGGCGACCGCCTGGTCGGCGGCGCGCGGCACCGCGAGGGCGACGACCCGGCCGGGGCCGGCCCCGCGCCGTACGAGGTGGTGCGCCAGGTGCCCGGCGCGCTCGTCCAGCGCCCCGTAGGACAGGGCCCGGGAGCCGGAGCCGACCGCGGTGTCCCGCGGGGCGTCCGCGATCCGCGCGGCGACCAGCCCGGTCAGGGTGGCCGTGGCCGCCGTGGCCGCCGCCGCGTCCGCCGCGGCGGGCACGGGGGCGCGTTCGGCCTCCAGCTCGCCGACGCGCACCCCGGGGTCGGCGGCGGCGGTGCGCAGCACCTGCCCGAACTGCTCGACGAGCCGCTCGGCGGTGTCCCGGGTGAACAGGGCGGTGCTGAAGGTCAGCAGGCCGCGCATGCCGTCCCGGCCCGGCCAGTTGAACAGTTCCAGCACCAGGTCGAGCTTGGCCTGGTCGGAGCCGACGTACGCGGGTTCGGCGCTCAGTCCGACCAGGTCCGGGACGCGCACCCCGTCGTGCTGCACGGTGAGCGAGACCTGGAACAGCGGGTGGCGGCCCAGCGCGCGGCCGGGCCTGATCGCGTCCACGACCTGGTCGAAGGGCACGTCCTGGTGCGAGTAGGCGGCCAGGTCGGTCTCCCGAAGCCGCTCCAGGAGCTCCCGGAACGTGGGGTCGCCGCTGGTGTCGCCGCGCAGCACCAGGGTGTTGAGGAACATGCCGACGAGTCCGCCGAGCGCGTCGTCGGTGCGTCCGGCGACGGACACCCCGAGCGGGATGTCGGTGCCGGCGCCCCACCGGGTCAGCAGGGCCGAGAGCGCCGCCTGGTAGACGATGAACTCGGTGGTCCCGGTGGCCCGGGCGAGCTCCGCGAGCGCCCCGTGCAGTTCCGGGTCGACGTCGAACATCACCGTGTCACCGGCGCTCCCGCCGCCCTGCGGGCGGGGGAAGTCGGTCGGCAGCGGCAGTTCCTCCGGCAGGCCGGCCAGCGCGTCGCGCCAGAAGTCGAGCTGCCGCGCGCCCAGGCCGTCCTCGTCGGCCGGATCGCCGAGCAGCTCGCGCTGCCAGACGGCGAAGTCGGAGTACTGCACCGGCAGCGGCTCCCACTGCGGGGCCCGGCCGCCGGTCCGGGCCCGGTAGGCGGTGGCGAGGTCGTCGAGCAGCGGCTCCATCGACCAGCCGTCGAAGGCGATGTGGTGCAGCACGATCAGCAGGACGAAGCCGTCGCCGCCGGTGGGGAAGAGCCGCACCCGCAGCGGGGTCTCCCCGGTCAGGTCGAAGCCGCGGTCGGCCTCGGCGGCCAGCGCGGTGTCGAGCTGGTCGGAGAAGACGGACACGGTCGTGAGGTCCGGTGCGCCGGACGCCGCGTCCAGGACGCGGGGCACGGGCACCCCGTCCTGCTCGGGGATCACGGTCCGCAGCACCTCGTGCCGGTCCGCGAGGTCGAGCAGGGCCGCCCGCAGGGCGTCCGTGTCGAGCTTCCCGGTGAGCCGGAAGGCCATGGCGCTGTTGTACGAGCCGTCGGCCCGGCCCTGGCGCCGGTTGAGGAACCACTGGCGCTGCTGGCTGAAGGAGAGCGGGCGCTCGCCGCCCGGGGCGGCCGGGCCCAGTGCGGGCCGGGCCTGCGCGGCGCGGGCCACCTGTCCGGCGAGGGCCACCACGGTCCGGGCCTCGAACAGGGCGCGGATGGGGAGTTCGACGCCGAGGGTGGAGCGGACCCGGCTGACCAGGCGGGTCGCCAGCAGGGAGTGGCCGCCGATCTCGAAGAAGTCGTCGTCGACGGAGACCAGCTCCAGGCCGAGGACGTCCGCGAACAGGCCGCACAGGACGCCCTCGACGGGGGTGCGGGGGGCCCGGCCGCGGGAGGCCGCGCCCAGGTCCGGGTCGGGCAGGGCCGCGCGGTCCAGCTTGCCGTGGGCGGTGAGCGGCAGCTCCTCCAGGGCCACCACCGCCGAGGGGACCATGTAGTCGGGGAGTTCGGCGGCGAGCGCCTCGCGCAGCTGCGCGGTGTCCTCGGGGCCGGCCCCGGCGGCGACCACGTACGCGACCAGGCGGCGTTCGCCGGCCTCGTCCTCGCGCATGACCACGACGGCCTGTTCGACGCCGGGCCGGGCGAGCAGGGCGGCGGAGATCTCGCCGAGTTCGATGCGGATGCCGCGCAGCTGCACCTGGTCGTCGACCCGGTCGAGGTAGTCGAGGTCGCCGCCGGGCAGCCAGCGCACGAGGTCGCCGGTGCGGTACATGCGGGTGCCGGCCGGGCCGTGCGGGTCGGCGACGAACCGGGACGCGGTCAGTCCGGGCCGCGCCAGGTAGCCGCGGGCCAGTCCGCCCGCGACGTACAGCTCGCCGGTGACACCGGGGGCGACGGGCCGCAGTTCGCGGTCGAGCACGTAGACCCGGTGGGCGTTGGTGGGCCGCCCGATCGGCGGCCGGCCGGCCCGGGGGGCCAGCGGGCCGGCGACGGTGCAGCCCACGACGGCCTCGGTGGGCCCGTAGCCGTTGAACAGCCGGACCGAGCCGCCCCAGCGCTCGACGACCCCGGCCGGGACCGCCTCTCCGGTGACCACCAGCCGCAGGTCTGCGGGGAGGACGGCGTCGGCGGGCAGGCCGCCGACCACGACGGGCGGCAGCGCGACCAGGTTGATCCGGGCCTCGTTGATCAGGTCGACGAGCGGCCGGCCCGGGGTGCGGGCCTCCTCGTCGGCGATGACCAGGGTTCCGCCGTTGAGCAGGGCCAGCATGATGCCGAAGACCGAGGCGTCGAAGCTGAACGAGGCGAACTGCAGGACCCGGACGTCGTGGTCGAGCCAGAACCGGTCGGAGAGGCTGGAGACCATCGACATCAGTCCGGTGTGGGCCACGGCGACGCCCTTGGGGCGGCCGGTGGAGCCCGAGGTGTAGATGATGTACGCCGTGTTCTCCGGGTGCAGCGGTGCCACCCGGTCGGCGTCGGTGAGGTCGTGTCCGCCGAGCTCCGCGAGGTGCGCGGCCGTCTCGGCCGTGTCCAGCAGCACCGGGGTGACCCCCAGGGCGGCCAGGTCGGGCAGGCCGGCCGGGCGGGAGCGGGTCGCGGTGTCGGTCAGCAGGACCGGCGGGCGGGCGTCCTCCAGCATGTAGCCGATGCGGTCGGCCGGGTAGTCGGCGTCCACGGGCAGGAACACCGCGCCGGCCTTGAGGGCGGCGAGGGCGGCGACGACCAGCTCCGGTGAGCGCGGCAGCATCACCGCGACGGGCTGCTCCGGACCGGCGCCGCGCTCGGCCAGCAGCCGGGCCAGCCGGTTGGCCCGGTCGTTGAGCGCGGCGTAGTCGAGCTCCTCGGCCCCGAGCGAGACGGCCGGCTTGGCGGGCGACAGCCCCGCCCAGCGCTCGAACGAGGTGGTGGCGAGGGTGGCGACGGCCGGGCGGGCCGCGGCCGCGCCCGACCAGGTGCCGAGCACCTGTTCGCGCTCGCCGTCGGTGAGCGCGTCGATCCGGCCCAGCGGGGTGTCCGGGGCGTCGGCGAGCTGTTCCAGGACGCGGGCGAACCGGTCGACGAAGACCTCGGCGCGGGCGGCGTCGAAGACGTCCGGCCGGTACTGGGCCTCCACGCGCAGCCCCTGTCCCGCGGTGGGGAACACGCCCACGGCGAGCGGGTACTCGGCGATGACCCGGGCCTTCCAGTCCCGCATCGTCAGACCGGGGACGTGGGAGCCGATGGCGTCCAGCGCGCCCGCCGGGTAGTTGTGGAAGCTGACCACGGTGTCGAAGAGTTCGCCGATGCCGACGCCCTGCTGCACCTCGGCCAGGCCCAGGTGCTGGTGCTCCTCCAGGCCGAGCTGGCGGTCCTGGAGCCCGGCCAGCATCTCCTCGAAGGGCAGGGCCGGGTCGAGCCGGGCCCGGACCGGCAGGGTGTGCAGGAACGCGCCCACCATCTGCTCGACCCCGGGCAGGTCCGCGGGCCGTCCCGAGACGACCGCGCCGAAGGTGACGTCGGAGCGGCCGGTGAGGCTGCCCAGGACGGCGGCCCAGGCGCCCTGGACCACGGTGTTCATGGTCAGGCCGCGCCGGTGGGCCCACGGGGTGAGGGCCGCGGTGAGCCGGGCGGGCAGTTCCGCGGTGTACGTCCCGGGCAGGGCGGAGACCCGCGCCCGGTCGGCGGGGCCGAGCCGGGTGGCCTCCTCGATCCCGTCGAGCTCCCGCGCCCAGGCCGCGCGGGCGGCCGGCTTGTCCTGGGCGGCGGACCACTCCAGGTAGGCGCGGCCGGGTGCCACCGGGCGCAGGGCGCCGAGGTCGGCCCCGTTGCCCCACAGGGTGACGAGCTCCTCGGCGAGGACGGCCGACAGCGACCAGCCGTCCACCAGGATGTGGTGGGTGGTCCACACGACGCGGTGCCGGTCGGCGCCCAGCCGGTAGACGGTGAAGCGGGTCAGCGGGCCCCCGGTGACGTCGAAGCGGTCCAGCCACTCGGCGTCGGTGCGGCGGGCGGCCTCGGCTTCGGGGTCGGCGGCCGCGGTGAGGTCGTGCTCGGTCCACGGCAGTGCGACGGAGGCCGGGATCAGCTGCACCGGGTCGCCCTGCTCCCGTTCGCGGAAGCGGGCGCGCAGCGCCGGGTTGCGGTCGAGCAGTGCGGTGGCGGCGGCGCGCAGCGCGGCGGCGTCGAGGGGGCCGCCGATGTCCATGACGACCTGGAGGGTGTAGGCGTCCATGCCCTGGCGGTCGAACTCGGCCTGGAAGAACAGGCCGCGCTGGAGCGGGGAGAGCGGCAGGACGTCGGTGAGCCCGTCGAGCTCCCGCTCCCAGGCGTCGATCTCCGACTGCGTCACGTCGACGAGCGGGAACTCGGCGGCGATGCGGCCGCCGGAGCCGGGGGCGGCGGCGTGCGCGGCCAGGGCGCGCAGCGCGGCGAACCACTCCTCGGCGATCTCCCGTACGGCGCTCTCGGCCAGGGCGTCGGCCGGCCAGGTCCACTCGGCCACCAGGACCGGGCCCCCGGGCCGGTCCTCGGTCAGGGCGACCAGGTCCAGGGGTTGGCGCAGCGGGGTGGCGGGGGAGGCGGTCAGGCCGGCGCCGCCGGTCTCGATGGCCCACGCTCCCTCGCCGGCCGCGAACCGGCCCAGGTAGTTGAAGCCGATCTGGGGCACGGCGGCGCGGGCGAGCACGAGCGCCGTCTGCGGGTTGACGTGGCGCAGCAGGCCGTAGCCGATGCCGTGGTCGGGCAGGGCGCGCAGGGCGGCCTTGACCCGCTTGAGGGCGGTGGCGACGGCCGGGCCGCCGGCCGCGACCTCGGCCCGGTCCAGCGCGCCGACGTCCAGCCCGACGGGGAAGGCGCTGGTGAACCAGCCGACGGTGCGGGAGACGTCGAGGCCGTCGCCGATCTGTTCGCGGCCGTGGCCCTCCAGCTCGACCACGGTACGGGTGCCCCGCGCTCCGGTGCGCCCGGTGACGGCCAGCGCGAGGCCGGTCAGCAGCACCTCGTTGACCTCGGCGTGCAGGGCGGCGGGCACCCGGGTGAGGAGGTCGGCGGTGAGCTTCGCGGGCAGCTCCAGGCGGAGCCGGCCCGCGGTGGCCCAGGTGTCGGCCGCCGGGTCCAGCGGCCGGTCGGCGAGGATCTCGGCGGAGCCGGCGCCCTGGGCGTTCCACAGCGGGAGTTCGGCCGCCCGGCGGGCGGTGCGGGCCTCGGCGGACAGGGCCTTGGCCCAGGTGCGCAGCGAGGTGGGGACGGGGTCGAGGGCGGGGGCGCGGCCCTCGGTGACGGCCCGCCAGGCCGCCTCCAGGTCGGGCAGCAGGATGCGCCAGGACACCCCGTCCACGGCGAGGTGGTGGACGACGAGCAGCAGGCGGCCGCCCGCGCCGGGGGCCTCCTCCAGCAGGACCGCCTGGACGACCAGGCCGGTCTCCGGGCGCAGCCGGGCCCGGGCGGCGGCGGTGTGCTCGGCGAGCACGGCCGCGCCGTCGGCGCCGGCGGGGACGGTGACGCGGGTGACCGTGTCGGCGGCGGTGACGGAGCCGGGCGCCAGGACCTCCTGCGCCCACAGGCCCGGTACCGGGGAGGTGAGCTTCAGGCGCAGCGCGTCGTGCCGGTCCAGGACGGCCTGGAGGGCGGGCTCCAGGACGCCGGGGGTCAGTCCGGCGGGCGCGTTGACGACGACGTACTGGGCGAACTCCCTGGTGGCGTCGGGCAGTTCGGAGAGCTGTTCGCGGAGCCGGTCGAAGATGGGGGTCGGCTCGATCTCGCCCGTGCCGTCGTCCGCGACGGCCGCCGCGGCCGACGGCACGGGGCGGGCCGCCGCGGCGATGGCGGCCGGTGTGCGGTGCTTGAAGACGTCGCGGGCCGTGATGACCAGCCCGGCCCGGCGGGCCCGGCTGACGACCTGGATGGAGCTGATGCTGTCGCCGCCGAGGGCGAAGAAGCTGTCGTCGACGGCGACGTCGGGCAGGCCCAGCACCTCGGCCAGCACGGCGCAGACGACGGCCTCCGCGGGGGTGCGGGGGGCGCGTACGGAGCCCTGCGGGCCGACCGGGTCGGGCGCGGGCAGCGCCTTGCGGTCCACCTTGCCGTGCGCGGTGAGCGGCAGCGCGTCCAGCGTGACCAGGACGGTGGGAACGAGGGCCTCGGGCAGCCGGCCGGCGAGCTCGGTCCGCAGCGCGCCGGTGTCCGGGGCGGCGCCCGCCTCCGGCTCCAGGTAGCCGACCAGGCGCTTGTGCCCGGACGGGTCGGTCACGGCGGCGGCGACCGCGTCGGCGACGCCGGGCAGGGCGCGCAGCGCGGCCTCGACCTCGCCGAGTTCGATGCGCTGTCCGCGGATCTTGACCTGGTGGTCGCGGCGGCCGACGAACGCGAGCTGGCCGTCGGGGCGCAGTTCGACCAGGTCGCCGGTGCGGTACATGCGGGAGCCGTCGCCCGCGAAGGGGTCGGGCAGGAAGGTGACGGCGGTGCGGCGGGGATCGCCGAGGTAGCCGCGGCCCACGCCGGCGCCGGAGATGTACAGCTCGCCGCGGACCCCGCGCGGGACGGGGGTGAGGTCGTCGCCGAGGACGTGCAGGCGGGTGTTGCGCAGCGGCCGGCCGATGGGGACGACCGGCGCGTCCATCGCGTCGAGGGCGTCGCGGTCGCGGGCGTAGGCGTGGGTGACGTCGTCGGAGCACTCGGTGGGGCCGTACAGGTTGGCCAGCGCGATGCCGGGGAAGCGGGCGAACCAGCGGCTGCACAGCTCGGCCGGGAGGGCCTCGCCGTTGGAGATCATCCAGCGCAGGGCGGGCAGCGCGGGGGCGGAGCCGGCCGCGTCCCACACGTCGAGGGTGGCGCGCATCAGGGAGGGGACGACCTCCAGCACGGTCAGGCCCTCGGCGCCGATGGCGGTGAACAGCGCGTCGGGGTCGGCGGCGTCGGCGCGGTTGAAGGCGCGGACCCGGCCGCCGACGAGCAGCGTGGTCAGTGTCTGCCAGACGGTGACGTCGAAGGTGACCGGGGCGTTGTGGACGAGCGCGTCGGTGTGGTCCAGCGACAGTTCCTCGATCTTGGCGAGCAGGTGGTTGACCATGCCGCCGCGCTGCACCATGGCGCCCTTGGGCTTGCCGGTGGAGCCCGAGGTGTAGATGACGTACGCGAGGTCCTGCGGGCCGCCCAGGACGGGCGGCAGCGCGTCGAAGGGGTCCTGCTCGGTGCCGATCTCGCGCACGGGCAGCGGGGCGCCGTCGCCGGCGGCCGCGGCGGCCCGCTCGGCGAGGTCCCGGTGGGCGGCGTCGGTGAGCACGTACCCGGCTCCGCTGTCGCGCAGCAGCGCGGTCAGACGGGGGAGCGGCGCGCCGGGGTCGAGCGGCACGAAGGCCCGCCCGGCGCCGAGCACGGCCACCTCCGCCGTGACGAAGTCGCGGCCGGGCTCGCTGAGCAGGGCGACCGGGCCGGTGCCGGTCAGGTGGCGGGAGAGCGCGCCGGCGCGGCCGACGAGCCCGGCGTAGTCGAGGGTGCCGGTGTCGTCGGTGACGGCCGGGGCGTCGGGGGCGGCCAGGGCGCGGGCCCGTATCCGCTCGACGACACCCAGGTACGGGGTGGGACGGACGGGGCCGGTGAGGGCGGCGGTCAGGTCGGCGGCCTCGCCGGGGGCGAGGAGCTCCAGGCCGGACAGCGGTTCGTCCGCCGCCGCGGTCAGGAACCGGTCGAGGTAGCGGACGAACCGGTCGAGGTGGGCACGGACCTCGGCGCGCGCGTAGCGGGCCTCGTTGCCGTTGAGGTCGATGCCGATGCCGGCGTCTCCCTTGTCGGCGACGGTGAACTCCAGGTCGTCGACGAGACCGGTGGACGGGCTGTGGATGGTGGCCGCGCAGGGGCCGATGGCCAGCTTCTCCACCTGCGGCATCATGTTGAGGAACGGGCCGAAGGGGCGGCGGTCGTCGCTCGGCAGGCCCATGGCGCGGCGGATCCTGCTGACGCGGTGGCGCTGGTGCCGGAGCGCCTGCGAGAAGGAGCGGTAGGCGTCGGCGAGCAGGCCGGCGCGGGTGGTGGCGGTGTCCACGCCGAGCCGCAGCGGCAGGTAGTTGACCACCATGCCGGGGACCTTCTGGGTGTCGCCGCCGACGCGGGCGGTGACCGGCAGGGACAGCAGGACGTCCTCGGTGCCCGCCATCCGGCCGGTGTACGCGCCCAGGGCCGCGACCAGCACGGTCTGCCAGGTGACGCGGGACTCCCAGGCCACGGCGCGCAGCCGCTCGGCCACGGTCTCGGGCAGGACGCCCTGCTCCTGGAGGAAGGTCTGCGCGGGTTCGGCGTCGCCGGTGGAGAGGCTGATCGGTTCGGGCCGGTCGGTGAACCGCTCCTCCCAGTAGGCCCGGTCGCGCTCGGCGCGGGCCGAGCCGGTGTAGGCGGCCTCGGCGTCGAGCAGGGTGGTCAGGGCGGGGAAGCGGCCCTCGTCGAGGTCGGCGCCGGCCAGCAGGGCTTCGTAGATCGCGCCGAGCCGCTGCCAGTAGATGACGTAGCTGAAGCCGTCGGAGACCAGGTGGTGGTTGAGGAGGCAGAAGAAGGCGCGGTCGGGACCGAGCGTGAAGACGCTCAGCCGGAACAGCGGCTCGAAGGCGTCGTCGGCGCTGCGGACGCCGTCGCCGGCCGCACGGTCCTCGGCGGTGAGGGCGAACGGCACCCGCAGGTCGGCGCGGATCGCCGCGTGCGCGGCCGCCGCCGGGTCGGGGGCGCCGCTGACGTCGGTCTCGGTCAGGGGCAGGGACGACAGCGGTTCGACGAACTGGCGGGGCTCGCCCTCCACTTCGGTGAACCGCGTGCGCAGGCACTCGGACTCCGCGACCAGCCGCTCCAGTGCGGTGCGCAGCAGGCCGTGGTCGAGCGGGCCCTCGATGTCCCAGTAGATGGCGGTGTTGTAGGTGGCTCCCCCGCCAGAGAGTTTCGCGTCGAACCAGATGTCCTTCTGGCCGGCGGTGAGCGGAAGGCCGCCGACCGTCTGAACGTGCGTCATGGCTATCCCCTAGCGAAGGTTTCCGTTGTCGGCCCGGTCACGGGCACGATCGTTGCCGCAGGCGCTGACGGCTGGCTGAAAACGAACTGATGGCGCCCTGACGCGCGGTGGAGCGCGCCGGTCCGGTCCGTGCGGGCCGGCCGGCGCGGTCAGCCGCAGCCGCCCGCGTGGGCGTCGTCGGTCGCCCGGCCCGTGCCGATCGCCGACAGCGGCTGCGGGACGGACGCGGCCGGCTCCTCCCGGTCGCGCAGGTGGGCGACGAAGTCGTCGAGCCGGTCGAGGCCCCAGAACCGGCTGAAGCCGTGGACGAGGAAGGGCACCCCGAACACCCCGTCCCGGCAGACGTCGAGCAGGACGCGGATGCCCTCGGCCCGTACCTCCGGGACGGTGCTGGCCCGGGCCAGCTCGCGCGGGTCGAGCCCGATCTCGAAGGCGATGTCCTCGATGGTGGCCGGATCGCAGATGTCCCGGCCCCGCCCGAAGCGGGCCCGGTACACGGCGTCGATGAAGGCGTGGCCGCGCCCGTGCCGGGCGGCGACCAGGTAGGCCAGGTGCGGGACCTCCCACACCGGGTCGCGGTCCACGGGCCAGGTGATCGTGAGGCCGCGGGCCTTGGTGAGCCGGCCGACGTCCTGGAGGACGTACCGGTTCTTCTCGCGGGACATCTCCGAGTACGGGAACCGGCCGCCCTGTTCGGCCAGCAGCCGGGCGCTCAGTTCGTCGGGCTCGAAGAAGGGCACCCACTCCAGGCGCTCGACGAGGTCCGGGTGGAAGGCGGTGATCTCGCGGTAGGCCAGCCAGGAGTACGGGCTGCGCAGCGAGAAGTAGAAGCGGGGCGTCTTGTTCTTGGGCACGGTGGACCCTTCGGTCGGCCTGGCTGCGGGGCGGGAGGGACGGGTGCGGCCCGGCCGGGCGGGGCCGGGGCCGGGCGCGCCGGGGCGGGCGGCGTCAGACGACGAGGCCGCCGTCGATCCCGAAGACCTGTCCGGTGATGTACGAGGCGCGGTCGGAGGCGAGGAAGGAGACCAGGTCGGCGACCTCCTCGGGGCGGCCGAACCGGCCGAGCGGGATGCGCTCGGTCATCTTCTTCACGTGCTCCGGGGCGAGGCCGGAGAGCATGTCGGTCTCGATGAAGCCGGGGGCGACGGCGTTGGCGCGGATGCCGTAGCGGCCGCTCTCCTTGGCGAGGGCCTTGGTGAAGCCGATGATCCCGGCCTTGGTCGCGGAGTAGTTGGTCTGCGTCGCGTTGCCGTACACGCCGGCCACCGAGGACAGGGTGATCACGGAGCCGGCGCGGCGCTTCATCATGGCGAACACCGCGGCCTTGCACAGGTTGTAGGTGCCGTCCAGGTTGACCCGCAGCACCGCGTCCCAGTCGTCGGGCGACAGCATGACGAGCGGGTTGTCGCGGACGATGCCCGCGCAGGAGACCACCGTGTGGAGCGGGCCGAGTGCCTTCTCGGCGGAGCGGACGAAGTCACGGACGGCGTCGTGGTCGCGGACGTCGGTGCGCGCGGTGTGCACGCGGGCGCCGGCCCCGGCGGCCTCGGCGGCCACGGTCTCGGCGGCCTTCTCGTCGGACTGGTAGCAGAAGGCCACGTCGTAGCCGTCGCGGGCCAGCCGGGACACGACGTGGCGGCCGATGCCCCGGGAGCCCCCGGTCACCAGTGCGACACGGCGTTCAGTTGCGGACATGTGCGTGCTTCTCCTCGGTGGGGGCGGGTGCCGGGGCGGGGCCCGTCGTGCGGGTACGGGGCTCGGTGCGGGCGCGGGACGGGCCGGCGGCCGGCCGGGGCGGGGGTCGCGTGTGCCCCCGGCCGGCCGCCGGGGTGCGGGGGGTCAGTCGCCGATGAGGACCGCGCAGCCGACCTGGCCGTCCCGTTCGACGCCGGTGACCAGCGCGGCCTCGCCGGGGGCCAGGCCGTGGTCGCCGGCCGCGGCGAGGACGCCGGCCAGCTGGAGCGCGGCGGAGGCCGCGGAGGTGTCGCCGACCAGCGGCCGGATGCGCACCCACCGCGGGTCGGCGTCCTCGCCGAGCACGTCGGTGACGGCGGCCTCCTCCTGCGCGACGAGCGGACCGCCGGCGCCCAGCGGCGCCACCAGCCGTACGTCGCGGGGGGCGACCCCGGCCCTCTCCAGGGCGCCGCGCACACAGGTGGCGAGTGCCTCGCGGGCCCCGTCCGGCTCGTGGAAGGCGCGGAAGCCGGTGGCGCCGACCCGGGCCAGCGCGCCGCGCCCGGCCCGGGCCGCGTCCTCGGCGGTCTCCAGCAGGAAGACGGCGCTGCCCTCGCCGAGCGGGGTGTCGCGCTCCGCTTCGGCGCGGCCGTGCCATTCCAGCCAGGAGCGCTGGGTGGAGTACTCCTCGGCGGCGCCGACCAGCACCCGCGAGCAGTGGCCGCCGCGGTGCAGCCGCAGCGCGTAGCCCAAGGCGAGCAGGCCGGTCAGGGAGCCGCCCGCGACGGTGGTGTTGGGGCCCTTGATGCCGTGCCAGATGGCGCTCTGCCCCGCGGCCCGGTTCATCACGGTGTTCGGGAAGCGGGCCGGGTCCACGTGGTACGGGCGCTCTCCGGCCAGCGCGTCGCGGGTGAAGTCCATGATGCTCTGCACGCTGCCGGAGCCGGTGCCGAGGACCAAGGCGGTCTGCTCGGGCCGGGCGGCGAGCTCGTCGCGGAAGCCCTCGATGAGGCCGCCGACGGCGGTGACCGCGATGGCGGTGACCCGGTCCATGGTCCGAGTGCCCTTCTTGCCCACGTACTTGGCGGCGGTGAAGTCGGGGACGACGGCGCCCTCCGCGAACGGGCCGGGGAAGGCCTCGCGGTCCACGGCCGCGACCGCGGTGCGGCCGGCGGAGATCCCGCCGCGGAAGGCGTCGCGGCCGACGCCGAACGGCGAGACCGCCGACCAGCCCGAGATGACCAGGGGGGTCGGGGACATCAGACGGCCTCCTCGTACCGGCCGAGGATCAGCACGGCGTTGTTGCCCGCGAAGGCCAGGGCGTTGTTCTGCACGACGTTCAGCCGGGCGGGGCGGGCCTCGTTGGGCACGCAGTCCAGGCCGCACTCGGGGTCGGTCTCGCGGTGGTTGATGGTGGGCGGGATGAAGTCCTCGGTGATGGCCAGCGCGCAGGCGGCGGAGGCGAGGGCGCTCGCCGCCCCCATCGAGTGGCCGATCATGGACTTGATGGAGATGGTGGGCGGCGGGTTGTCGAAGACCTGGCGGATCGCGCCGGCCTCCGTCACGTCGTTGGCGTGGGTGCCGGTGCCGTGCGCGGAGATGAAGTCGATGTCCTCCGCCTTCACCCCGGCGTTGGCGTGCGCCACCTCGATGCACCGGGCCAGGCCGTCCTGGTCGGGGGCGACGGGGTGGTGGGCGTCGCAGCTGAGGCCGTAGCCGAGGACCTCGGCGTAGATCCGGGCGCCGCGCGCCCGCGCCGAATCCAGGCTCTCCATCAGCAGGATGCCCGCGCCCTCGCCGGTGAGGATGCCCTTGCGGTCCTTGTCGAACGGCTGGCAGACCTCGGGGGCGATGGTGCCGAGGCGGTAGAACCCGGTGAAGGTCTTGCGGCAGACCGCGTCGGCACCGCCGCACAGCGCGGCCTCGACGTCGCCGTCGCGGATGGCGTCGAAGCCGCTGCCGATGGCGTAGTTGCCCGCCGCGCATGCGGTCGGGATGGTGAGGGCCTCCACGTCGACGAGGCCGAGCTCGCGGACGATGCCGCTGGAGAGCCGGCCGGCCTGGGCGCGGCGCACCACGCGGTGGTCCAGCTGCTCCGGCCCGTGCTCCAGCTGCTGTCCGACGAGCAGGTCGAGGTCCCGGGACTCGGCGTCGGTGGTGCCGACCGAGATCAGGACCTTGCGCTCCCGGAGGTCCCCTGGGGTCAGCCCGGCGTCCTCGACGGCCATCCGGGCGGCGGCGATCGAGAACTGGGTGGCCCGGCCCAGTTCGGCCGGTTCGGTGCGGTGGATCCAGTCCGCGGGGTCGAAGTCGTCCACCTCGCACCCGTTGGCGTGGGCGAAGCCCGTCGTGTCGAATGCGGTGATCGGCTTGACCCCGCTGCGGCCGGACCGCAGTCCGTCCAGGAAGGCCGTGACCCCGAGGCCGATGCTGGTGACCGTGCCGAGGCCGGTGATCACCACCCGGCGCGGCGCCCGCTCGTCGTCGTACACCCTGCGCTCCCGTCGTCGTGTGCGCCGTGGCCTAGTTGGCCGGGTCGGACTGGGCGGCGATGGCTTCCTCGACGACCGTCACGACGGCGGCGAGGTTGACCATGCGGGAGAGCTCGGCCTGGTCGATGTCGGTGCCGAAGACCCGCTCCAGCTGGGAGAGGATCTCGATGGCGCCCATGGAGTCCGCCTCGTGGTCCTCCTTGAAGCGGCTGGTGTCGGTCATCTCCTCGGGCTCGATTTCGAGGATGTCGCAGATGATCTCCTTGATCCGGTCGCGGGCTTCGATGTCGAGGTGGTTCGCTGCGGTTGTCATGCCGCCGATGCTGGCGGACGGCCCTGACGCCGCCCTGACGTGGTTCTGACCCGCTGCTGAGCCGGGGCTGACCCGCCGCTGAGCCGTGGCTGACCGGCCGCTGACCGCGCGCTGAACTCCCGCGGGGCCGGCCGGGCTCAGGCGTCGACGGGCTCCGGAAGGTGCCGGCGGAGCTCGCGGAAGTCGGCCGGGTGGCGCCGGATCCACTCCCAGTAGCCGGGCCTGGTGCGGGCGTAGGCGCAGTAGTACGCGCGCAGGGTGTCGACCAGGGTGCGGAGGGTCTCGCGGGAGACGGCGCTGGCCCGCCACACCAGCGCCAGCTCGACCCGTTCGGTTCCGGCCACCGGCACCAGGTCCACTCCTGGCAGGGCCCCGGAGGGCGTGGTGAGCGCGGCCACGCCGTGGTCGCGCACCCAGTGCATGGCCTCCTGGTGGCTGTTGACGTGGTGCAGCACCCGGCCGGCGGCCGGGCCGGAGCCGTCCAGCAGGCGCCGTTCCACGGGAGCGAACCAGTGGTCCGGGGCGGAGCGCACCCAGGCCGTCCCCGGGCGGCCGGCGAACCGGGCGAGTCCGGCCGCGTCCACCGGGCCGTCCGCTGCGAGGGGATGGCCGGGCGGGACGGCGAGCCACACCGGCTCGCGGACGATCAGGGTCCGCCCCAGGGCCGAGCCACTGCCGTCCCCGTCCCCGTCCACGTCCCCGCGGGCGCCGTCGCCCGGCGGGCCGGGGGCCCGGGACACCAGCGCGGCGGCGAGCGTGCCGTGCCGCACGGCGTGCAGCGCGGCCGCCGGGTCCAGCGTCCGGGTCTGCACGGCGGTGTCGGGCAGCGCGGCCTGGAGGGCCTCGCGCAGCGTCGGCGGGGTCCATTCGGTGCTGCCCAGGCACAGCGGGCCACCGGTGGCGGCCACCGCCTCGGCCATCACCTCGTCGGCCCGCCGGACCAGGTCGGCCAGGCGCGGGACGAGCCGCGACCCGAGCTCGGTCGGGCTCACCCCGGACCGGGAGCGGACGAAGAGGTCGCCGCCGACCGCCCTTTCGATGCGGCGCAGTTGTGCGGTGAGGCTCGGCTGCGGAAGGCCGAGTTCCTGGGCTCCGGCGGAAATGCTGCCGGTGGTGCTGATCGTGACGACAATGCGAGCGTGACGCAATTCGAGTTCCATGTCCTGCCCCCGTAGGCGGTTCCCGGAAAGCGGAATTCCGTCCGCGTGCTCCGCGCCGCCGGACGACCCTTCCGGAAATGCCGGAAAAAGGGGCGTCGGGCGGCGGGGTCGCTCGGACGGAACCCGTCGATTCACGGTATCGGCGTTCCGCTTCGGGGCAAGGGGCGCCCGCGGAACGTCAGCCGGAGGACAGCGGGGCGTCAGCGGTGCGTCGGCCGCGCGCCGTCCGTCAGGCCCGCCCGCCGGCGTAGACGAGGGCCTGGCGCGGCTCCCCGAGGACGTCGTCCTGCTCCAGGATCGCCTGGTAGGCCCGGTTCAGGGCGCGGCCGGGCTCCAGGCCCAGGTCGCCGGCGAGCCGGCGGCGCGCGCCGTGGAACACCTCCAGGGCCTCGGCCTGCCGGCCCTCCCGGTACAGGGCCAGCATCAGCAGTTCGCTGAGCCGTTCCCGCTCGGGGTGTTCGACGGCGAGCTGGCGCAGCTCCGGCACCGAGATGCGGTGGGCGGCGGCGGTGAGCATGGCCGTGATCAGGTCCTCGTACGCGGTGATCCGGCGTTCTTCCAGGTGCGAGGCGGCCAGCCGGATGCGGATCCCGTCGACGGAGTCCATCAGGGCCGGCCCGCGCCACAGGGCGAGCGCCCGCTCCAGCTCGGTGATGGCCCGCGCCGGGTCCTCGTGGACCAGGGTGGCGCCGGCCTCGGCCTGCCGCAGGAAGCGGTGGGCGTCCACGCGTTCGGGCGCCAGGTCGAGCAGGTAGCCGCTGCCGACCGTGCGGATCAGCTCCGTCCCCTTGATCCCGGTGAGGGACTCCAGGTACTTGCGCAGGCGCAGCACGTTGGCCTGGAGGGCGTTGCGCGCGTTGGTCATGCGCTGGTCCGCCCAGAGCTCGTCCTCGATCTGGTCGGAGGAGACCGTGGTGCGCGGCGAGAGGGCGAGGAACGTCAGGAGCGAGGTGACCCGCTTCGAGGCCATGGCGTAGGTGCGGTCTCCCCAGGTGAGGGAGACGGAACCGAGTATGTTGATTTCCATTTCTGTAAACCCCCGTTGTGTTCGGCAGGCCCTCATCGTGTCCCGGGTCAACCGATCGGGGGAAATACCATCGGGGCAGCCGGAAATCGGCCACATGGTATGGCCGGTCCGTTGCTCTTGCCGTGGAGTAGTCCTGTCGGCATACTGCCCACCTTCCCTGACACCACGCTGACGCCTCGCGAGGTGTCCGGAATTCGCCCCCTGCCAGCGACATTAGCCGAGCACTTAAAGGTCTGTGCCGGCCCGCGGCCCGTTCCTAGGCTCCGGTCATCCGCGATCAGTCAGCTACAGGGGAGTCAACAGGATGCTCAACAAGATCGTCATTGTGGGCGGCGGCACCGCGGGCTGGATGACGGCCTCGTACTTCAAGGCCGCGTTCGGCGACCGCATCGACATCACGCTGGTCGAGTCCGGCCACGTCGGCGCGGTCGGTGTGGGCGAGGCGACGTTCAGCGACATCCGCCACTTCTTCGAGTTCCTCGGACTCAAGGAGAAGGACTGGATGCCCGCCTGCAACGCCACGTACAAACTCGCCGTCAAGTTCGAGAACTGGCGGGAGGAGGGCCACTACTTCTACCACCCGTTCGAGCAGATGCGGTCGGTCAACGGGTTCCCGCTCACGGACTGGTGGCTGCGCAACGGCCCGACGGACCGCTTCGACAAGGACTGCTTCGTGATGGCCTCGGTCATCGACGCCGGCCTCAGCCCGCGCAAGGAGGACGGCACGCTCATCGACTCGCCGTTCGTCGAGGGCGCGGACGAGATGGCCGGCCTGACGATGGTCGAGCACCAGGGCAAGACGCAGTTCCCCTACGCCTACCAGTTCGAGGCGTCGCTGCTGGCCAAGTACCTCACGACGTACTCGGTCGAGCGCGGCGTGAAGCACGTCGTCGACCACGTCGAGCAGGTCACCCTCGACGAGCGCGGCTGGATCTCCGGGGTCACCACCACCGACCACGGCGACATCACCGGCGACCTGTACATCGACTGCACCGGCTTCCGCGGCCTGCTCCTGAACAAGGCCCTGGAGACGCCCTTCATCTCGTACAAGGACACGCTGCCCAACGACAGCGCCGTCGCCCTCCAGGTCCCGATGGACATGGAGCGCCGCGGCATCCTGCCCTGCACCACCGCCACCGCGCAGGACGCCGGCTGGATCTGGACGATCCCGCTGATGGGCCGCGTCGGCACGGGCTACGTCTACGCCAAGGACTACCTCTCGCCGGAGGAGGCCGAGCGCACGCTGCGCGAGTTCGTCGGCCCGGCCGCCGCGGACGTCCCGGCCAACCACATCACCATGCGCATCGGCCGCAGCGAGAACTCCTGGGTCAAGAACTGCGTCGCCATCGGCCTGTCCAGCGGCTTCGTCGAGCCCCTGGAGTCCACCGGCATCTTCTTCATCCACCACGCGATCGAGCAGCTCGCCAAGAACTTCCCCGGCGACGACTGGAACCCGGTCCAGCGCGAGCTCTACAACGACTCCATCGCCCACGTCATGGACGGCGTGCGCGAGTTCCTGGTCCTGCACTACGTCGCGGCCAAGCGCAACGACACCCAGTACTGGCGCGACGCGAAGACCCGTGCGATCCCGGAGTCCCTGGCCGCCCGCATCGAGAAGTGGAAGACGCAGCTCCCCGACTCCGAGACGGTCTTCCCCTACTACCACGGCCTGCCGCCGTACTCCTACATGTGCATCCTCCTGGGCATGGGCGGCATCGACCTGAAGCCCTCCCCGGCCCTCGCCCTGGCCGATCCGACCGCAGCGGAGCGCGAGTTCGAGGCGATCCGGGAGAAGACCCGCCAGCTGACCGAGTCGCTTCCCAAGGCCTACGACTACTTCGCCCGGATGCGCGGCTGAGGGCCGTCCCGCGGCCGGAAAGGGCTCTGAAAACATGGAAGTTATCGACATCCTGACCCGCACCGCGCACGTCCTCGCCCTGCTGGCCGTGATCCTGCTGCTGGCGTGGGCGGGGCGGGCGGCGGCCCGTCTGCTGCGCCAGCCGGAGGTGATCGGCGAGATCACACTGGGCCTGCTCGCGGGCCCGGCCGCCCTGCACGTGATGGGCCCCGGAGCCTTCGACGCCGTGCTCCCCGCTCCGGTCCTGGACACCCTCAAGCTCGTCTCCAAGGCCGCCCTCGCGCTGTTCCTCGTCGGCCTGGCCCACCGGCTGCAGACCGGCCCGGGGGCGCAGCCGCGCCGCACCACCGCCTGGGTCGCGGCCGGCTCGCTGGTCCCGCCGCTGGTCAGCGGCCTGCTCCTGGCCGGCCTGGTCCTGCTGACCGACGACACCGCGGCCCGCGGGGACGCCCCCCTGGCCGCGTTCGTCCTGATGATCGCCGTATCCATGTCCATCACCGCGGTGCCGGTGATGGCCCGCATCCTCACCGACCGCGGCATGAGCGAATCCTCCGCGGGCCGGGTCGCGCTCGGCGCGGCCATCACCGTGGACGCCGTGGGCTGGCTGCTGTGCATGCTCGCCATCAGCCTCGGCGAGGGCAGTCTCGCCGGCTTCCTCCGCTCGGTGCTCGCCTTGGCGGTCGGCGGAGCCTGCGCGCTGGCGATCCGCGGCGCGCTGCGCACCGCGCCGGCCCGGCGGGCGTACGGGAGGACGCCGCGCACCGTCGCCGTCGTCCTGGCGGCGGCCACCCTCGCGGTGGCGATCGTCATGGAGAAGATGGGCATGACCGCCATCGTCGGAGCCGCGCTGGTGGGCTTCGCGATCCCCCGCGACGCACGCGCGCCGTGGGCGCCCGCCGTCGACGGCATCGCCCGCGCCGGCCGCTTCCTGGTGCCCGCGTTCTTCGTGGTCACCGGCGTCACCGTGCTGAACGGCAGCTTCTCGCAGGCCTCCTGGCTGCTGATCGGCGCCACGGTGCTGCTGGCCTGCGCGGGCAAGTGCCTCGGCGCGTACGCGGGTGCCCGGATCGGCGGCCGGCCGCCGGCCGACGCCCGGCGGGTGGCCGTGCTCATGAACACCCGGGGGCTGACCGAACTGATCGTGCTCCAGGCCGGTTTCAGCGCCGGGATCCTGACCGGGCCGATGGTCCTCGCGCTGGTCGTGATGGCGCTGGCCACCACCGCCCTGACCGGGCCGCTCCTCGGTCTCCTCGACCACCGGGAGCGCCGCGCGCCCGACCCGGCCGGGCAGGCCGGCCCCGCCGCACCCGAACTCGCCCTGGCGATGGAAGGCAGCACCCGATGACCACCCAGCCCACCGCGGCGGCCGGCGCGCAGGCGTCGCCCGACGCCTTCCGCTCGCTGATGAGCGAGTTCCCCACCGGAGTCTGCGCCGTCACCACCCGTGACCCGGACGGCGAACCGTGGGGCATGACCTGCTCCTCGGTGACCAGCGTCTCGCTCGCCCCGCCGACCCTGCTGGTGAACCTCCGGGCCGGCAGCCCCACCCTGCGGGCGCTGCTGGCCTCCGGCTCCTTCTCCGTCAACTTCCTGCACGCGCGGGCCCGGGAGACCGCCGAACTGTTCGCCTCCGGCAATCCGGACCGGTTCGCGCTGGTCCCCTGGGAGCAGGCGCCCGGCGCGGGCGGCCCGCACCTGGTCCGCGACGCGCACACCATCGCGGACTGCGAGGTCGTCCTCACCCAGCCGATGGGCGACCACGTCACGGTCTACGGCGGCGCCCGCCGCATCACCCGGCAGCACAGCCTGCCGCCGCTCCTGTACGGGCAGCGGCAGTTCCGCTCCTGGTCGCAGAGCTGACCCGTCCCGTCCGACCCGACCCCTCACCCCAGCCGGCCCCTCCCCGGGGCCGGCTTCCAGCAGAAGGAAAACCCATGACAGGGACACCGGACCCGCAGGGTCGCCACGTCGTCCGCCTCGAATCCGTACGGAAGGTCTACGGCGGTGCGAAGAACGAGGTCGCCGCTCTCGACAACGTGAGCATCGGCCTGGACAGGGGCACCTTCACCGCGGTGATGGGACCCTCCGGCTCCGGCAAGAGCACCTTCCTGCACTGCGCGGCGGGTCTGGACCGTCCCACCTCGGGCTCGGTGCTGCTGGACGGCGTGGACCTGGCGAAGCTCAAGGAGCGGGAGCTGACCACGTTCCGGCGCGAGCGGATCGGCTTCATCTTCCAGGCGTTCAACCTGCTGCCCGCGCTGTCCGTGCTGGACAACGTGACCCTGCCGCTGCGGCTGGCCGGAAAGCGCCCCCAGAAGGGCGCGGTCGCCGAGGTGCTGGAGCGGGTCGGGCTGGGCGGCCGGGAGAAGCGCCGTCCGGGCGAGCTCTCGGGCGGCCAGCAGCAGCGCGTCGCCATCGCGCGGGCGCTGATCACCCGGCCGGCGGTCATCTTCGGCGACGAGCCGACCGGCGCACTGGACACCTACACGGCCCGCGAGGTGCTGACCCTGCTGCGGGAGGCCGTCGAACAGGCCGGCCAGACCATCGTGATGGTCACCCACGACCCGGTCGCCGCCTCCCACGCCGACCGGGTGCTGTTCCTCGCGGACGGCCGGATCGTCGACCACCTGGACCGGCCCACCGCCGACCAGGTCGCCGAGCGCATGACCCACCTGGGTGCCTGGGGCACCCGTCCGGCGGCCGCGGCGACGGGACAGGGGGCGCCGCGGTGATCAGGATCGCGCTGCGCACCCTGCGCTACCACAAGGGCGGATTCATCGCCTCGTTCATCGCGCTGTTCTTCGGCGCGACCATCGTCGTCGCCTGCGGCGGCCTGCTGGAGACCGGCATCCACAACGCGGCCCCGCCCCAGCGGCTGGCCGCGGCCCCCGTCGTCGTCACCGGGGAGCAGCGCTACCTCGGCACCTCCAGCGAGCTGGTCTTCCCCGAGCGGGTCCGCTTCGACGCGGCCCTGACCACGAAGATCGCCGCGGTCCCGGGAGTGGCCGGCGCCGCCGCCGACGTGTCCTTCCCCGGCTCCCTCGCGCCGCCCGGCGGCGGACCGGTGACCGCGGTCACCGGCCACGGCTGGGCCTCCGCCGCCCTCACCCCGTACCGGATCACCCAGGGCGCCGCGCCCGCGGGCGCCGGACAGGTCGTCGTGGACACCCGTCTCGCGCAGCGGGCGGGCCTGAGCCCCGGCTCCCGGGTCGAGATCCGCTCCGGCGGCGCCTCGAAGGCGTACGAGGTCTCCGGCCTGGCGGCCGGCAACGGCGAGGACGACGGGGTCTTCCTCTCCGACGCCGCCGCCCTGGACGCCCGGTCCGCCGCCGGACTGTCCGGCACCGTGGACAACATCGGCGTCTTCCCGGCCGCCGGCGCGGACACCGCCGCGGTCGCCGAGGGCGTCCGCAAGGCGGTCGCCGGGGCGCCGGTCTCCGTGCTCACCGGGGACGAGCGGGGCCGCGCCGAGGACCCGGGCGTGATCGACGACGGCAGCGACCTGATCCCGCTGGCCGCCGCCTTCGGCGGGCTGTCCGCCATGGTCACGGTGTTCGTCGCCTCCTCCACCCTGGGCCTGTCCATCCAGCAGCGGCAGCGCGAGATGGCGCTGCTGCGTGCCATCGGCACCACCCCGGGCCAGCTGCGGCGGCTGATCCTGGGCGAGACCGTACTGCTGGCGGCCATCGCGACGGCGCTGGCCTGCATCCCCGGTCCGCGTGTCGGGCGCTGGCTGCTGGGCGCCTTCGCCGACGCGGGCGTGGTGCCCGAATCGATCGTCTTCCGCGCCGGGTCCGTCCCGCTGATCGTCGGCGTGGGCACCGCCCTGATCACCGCGGTCGGCGCCGCGTTCATCGCCGCCAACGGCGCGGCCCGCACCCGGCCCACCGAGGCGCTCGCCGAAGCGGGCCTCCAGCGCCGGTGGTTCAGCGGCTTCCGATCGGTGCTGGGCCTGCTGTGCCTGATCGGCGGCATCGCCCTGGCCGTGGGCACCGCCGGCATGGACGGCCCGGACGCCGGCAGCGTCGCCACTCCGGCGGCCATGGTGTGGACGACCGGCTTCGGTCTCCTCGGCCCGGTCCTGGCCCGCGGCATCACCGCCTCGCTGCGCCGGCCGGTGCGCGCGGTGTCCGGGCTCTCCGGCCACCTCGCCACCCGCAACGCCAAGGCCCGTACGGCCCGGCTCGCGGCGGCGGTGATGCCGGTCATGCTGGCCACCGGCCTCGCGGTCGGCCTGATCTACATGCAGACCACCCAGGCCGACGGCGCCGACCAGGCGTTCGAGGAGAGCCTGCGGGCCGACGCGGTGGTGACCTCGGCCTCCGGTGGCATGCCGCTGGAGACGGTGGACGCGATCCGCGGGCTGCCCGGGGTGGCGGCGGCCTCCGCCCAGGTGCCGAGCCTCGGCTTCATCGAGCCCGACGTACCCGTCGACCCGACCCTGAACGGCGGCGACGGCGAGTCGAGCGCACCGCAGCCCACCGAGGTGTCGATGCAGGGCGTCACCCCCGAGGGCATCGCCGCGACGACGTCCTTCCGGGCCGCCTCCGGCAGCCTGGACGCGCTGCGCGGCGCCACCGTGGCCCTCCCGGCCCGCTACGCCGCCGACCGCACGATCGGTGACACCGTGCCCATGCGGCTGGGCGACGGCACCCGGGTCGACCTCAGGTTGGTCGCCACCGTCGACGGCAAGCGCGGTTACGAGACCGCCCTGGTCCCGGCGTCCGTCCTGGTCGGCCACACCGACGCGGGACTGGTCCCGCAGATCATGGTGAGCGCCGCGCCGGGCACGGGCCGGGCCGCCCTGGAGGCCTCGCTGCGCACCCTCGCCGAACGGCAGCCCGGACTGCGGGTCACCGACCGGCAGGCGCTGACGGCGGTGGCCGCGGACAACAGCGACACCCAGTCCTGGATGGCCTACCTGGTCCTCGCCGTGGTCGTCGGCTACGCGACGATCGCCCTGGTCAACACGCAGGTGCTGGCCACCACCGAGCGGCGCCGCGAGTTCATGCTGCAGCGCCTGATCGGCGCCACCCGCCGGCAGGTGATGCAGATGATGGCGATGGAGGCGGTCCTGGTCTCCGTGGCGGGCATCGTGCTCGGCCTGCTGGTGGCGCTGCTGACCCTGGTGCCGTTCAGCATGAGCGTGCTCGGCACGGCGCTCCCGACGGGCTCCCCGTGGATCATCGTCACCGTGGTCGGCGGCGCCCTCGGACTGACCCTGGCCACCACCCTGCTGTCGGCCGGTGCGGTCCTGCGCGGCCGGCCCGGCGACCTGGCGGGCATCAAGGAGTAGCCCCCGCACCGCCCGTACGAAGGCCGCCCCCGGCACGGAGATCCGTGCCGGGGGCGGCCTTCGTACGGTGGGACCGCCGGCGGTGCGCGGCGGGTGCGCGGGACGTCAGGAGGCGTGCTGGAGGACGCCGGCCGGAGCGGCCGCGGCGGGCGGCCGGTGCCGGGCGGCGGCCGGGGCCTGCGCGGTCATGCCCTTGAGCAGCGCCGCGCCCAGCGGGGTCAGGGTGTGCAGCACGGTGTTGCGCACGCGCCGGGTGGTGATCAGGCCCGTGCGGCGCAGCACGGCGGTGTGCTGGCTGGCGCCGGCGGCCGAGATGCCGAGCCGGTCGGCGAGCTGGGTGGTGGTGCAGCTGGCCCGCAGCACGTGCAGCGCGGCGGCCCGGGTCTGCCCGACCAGCGCGCCCAGCGACTGCCCGCTGCCGTCCGGCTTGTCCCACAGGGCGGTGGCCTGGTGGCTGTCCGGCGGCGCGCCGAACGCCAGCACCACCGGAGCGGACGGATCCAGGCTCCGCGTGACGCGGCCGGCCCGGTGGGCGAGGAACACCGACGGCGCGAGCACCAGGCCGCGCCCGTCCAGGCGGATGTCCTCGTCGGGCCCGTCGTGGATCTCCAGCACCGGCGCCCGCCAGGTGATCCGGGAGTGCAGCGTGGTCAGCAGCAGTTCGGCGCCGCCGCCCATCAGCACCCGGCCCCGTGCCTCGCACTCGACTTCGAGGAAGGCCAGCAGGTGGTCCCAGTACGGGGCCACGGCGGTCTGCCAGACCCGGGTGAGCTCACCGCCCGCAGCGCCCTGTTCGATGATCCGCAGCAGGACGCCCAAGGCGGCTTCGCCGTCCGTGCCGGGTGCGCCCGGCAGGCCGGGGCCGGGTCGCAGCCGGTCCCCGACCTGGCTGCGCCAGCGCGCGAACGGGGCGCTGACGCCCCGTCCGAGCAGTCCGTAGGCGAAGGCCGACTCGACCAGCGGTCCCGCGGTGATCTTCAGGCGGGTGCGGGCGACGTCAGCGGCGGTGAAATGGATCCTTTGCACAGTGGAGCCCCCGTGGTACCGCTAGGTTTCCGTCGTCGAAGTGGGGCCGGGCGCCCGCGCCGGCGGCCGGCCCCGTGCCCGGGCCGCGGTCCGCCGTGCGGGTGCCCGGCCGGGTCAGGCCGGAGTGCCGGTGAGCGTGACGAAGACGTCGTCGAGCGTGGGCCGGCGCAGGGCGAAGTCCGAGACCTCCACGCCCTCCAGCCGCAGCGTTCCGGCGGCCGACTCGATCGTGCCCAGGCCGTCGCCGACCGGGATGGAGACCACCCCGCGCGCGGTGTCCACGACCGGTTCCGCCGCCGTGATCCGGCGCAGCGCGGACACCGCGTCCGACAGGCGGCCGGGCACGGCCACGGTCACCTCCAGCCGCTCCTCGCCGACCTTGCGCTTCAGCTCGTCCGGGGTGCCCTCCGCGATCACGCGGCCGGTGTCGATGACCGCGATGCGGTCGGCGAGGAAGTCGGCCTCCTCCAGGTACTGGGTGGTCAGCAGGACGGTCACCCCGTCCTCGACCAGGTCCCGCACCACCGTCCACAGGCCCATCCGGCTCACCGGGTCCAGCCCGGTGGTCGGCTCGTCCAGGAACAGCACGGACGGCGTCGCGACCAGGCAGGCCGCCAGGTCCAGCCGCCGCCGCATGCCGCCCGAGTAGGTGCGGGCCTGCCGGTCGCCGGCCGCGGTCAGGTCGAACCGTTCCAGCAGCTCCTGCGCCCTGGTGCGGGCCGCGGCCCGCCCCAGGTGGACGAGGGTGCCGATGAGTTCGAGGTTCTCGCGGCCGGTGAGCATCTCGTCCACCGCCGCGTACTGGCCGGCCAGTCCGATCCGGCGGCGCACCTCGCGCGGCTCGCGCACGATGTCGTACCCGGCGACGGTCGCGTGTCCGCCGTCCGGTTCGAGCAGCGTCGCCAGCATCCGTACGGTCGTCGTCTTGCCCGCGCCGTTGGGACCGAGCAGGCCCAGTACGGTGCCGGCCGGGACCTCCAGGTCCACGCCACCCAGTGCCTCGTGGCCGGCGTAGCTCTTGCGCAGCCCTTCCGCGCGGATCGCCATGTCTACGTCCACAGTCGTCCCTCCGCCCCGGACCGGCGCCCGCTCAGGCGGATCCGGCGCCGGCGGACGCGCGGAGCCCGGCCGGACGCATGTCCGTCCAGTGCTCCTCCACGTAGGCGAGGGCGCCGTCGCGCGGGCCCTCGGCCAGGGCCACCGTCCAGCCCTCGGGGCGCCGGGCGAAGGCGGGCCAGAGGGAGTGCTGGCCTTCGTCGTTCACCAGCACGAGGAAGGTTCCGTCCTGGTTGTCAAAGGGGTTCGACACGTCGCTCACTCCGTCATCCGAGTCGTCGGGTACGGGCTTGGGGGTGCCCCGTCGCCCGGCCGGCTCGCGGCCCGAGCGACAGGACACCCCCGGTGCCCCGCGCCGTTCGACGGCGGGGGGCCGTGGCCCGCCCTGCGAGGATCCCGGACGGCGCTGACGGAGCGCTGAGCTGCGTCTGACGTCCGCGGGTGATCTGGTAACCCCTCCGGTGTGACCCGCCCCCGTCCGTCCGCCCGGCTAGCGGCGGGTCCGGGCGCGGGTCGCGGCGAGGTCGGTCTTGCCGTTGGCGTTCACCACGATCTCGTCCACCAGGTGCACGGCGCCCGGCACCAGCGCCGAGGGCAGCGCCCCGGCCAGGGTCTTGCGGACCAGGGCGGAGAACTCCTCCGCGTCGGGGCGCGGCCCGCGCCCGCCGAGCCGGACGAACAGCTCCAGGGTGTCCACCGGTCCGCGCACGATGTCGAAGGCGGCGTCCGCGACGCCCGGCACCGCCAGCACGTGGTGGCGCAGCTCGCCCAGTTCCACCCGGTGGCCGTTGACCTTCAACTGGTCGTCGCCGCGGCCGAGGTAGAGCAGCGCGCCCCGGGCCAGCAGCTCCACGGTGTCCCCGGTGCGGTAGGCCCGCTCCCCGGCCGGGCCGCCCAGTTCCCGCTCGTCGAGGAACTTCCCGCCGCCCGCGCCCCCGAGGTACCCGGCGGCGACCGCCCGGCCGGCGATCACCAGCTCGCCGGGGGCGCCCGGAGCCACCGGGCGCAGTGCCTCGTCGACCACGTACGCCCGGGTGTTCCAGGCGGGCCGGCCGATGGGCACCGTGGGGGTCGCGGGGAGGCGGTCGCGGTCGAAGCGGTACGCGCAGCAGCCGATGGTGGTCTCGGTCGGCCCGTAGTGGTTGACCAGCCGGACCCCGGCGAGCCGGGGGGCGAGCGAGGCGATCAGGGCGGGGTCGAGGGCCTCGCCGCCGAACATCAGCAGGCGCGTGACCCGGTCGTAGCGCGGCGGCTCGGCCAGGACGTCGAAGAACCGGGCGTGCGAGGGGGTCATCTTGACGAAGGCGTACGGGTCCTCGCGCTCCCCGAACAGGGTCTGCTGGTCCCAGATCCCCGCGACCGTGGTGACCGTGCGGCCCTGGGCGAGCGGCACCCACAGGGAGGTCATCGCCAGGTCGAAGCCGAGGCTGCCGAAGAGCGGGCTGCCACTGCCCGGCCCGGCCACCAGGTCGCCGCACCAGGCCACGTAGTTGGTGAGCGAACCGTGCGGCACCATGACGCCCTTGGGAGTGCCGGTCGAGCCGGAGGTGAACACCACGTACGCGATGTCCCGCGCCCCCGGCAGCGGCGGTTCCGGCAGCCCGGCGGCGTCCGGCAGCTCCCGCACGTCGAGCACGGGCACGTTCAGGGCGGGCAGCGCCCCGCCGCCGGCGCCGTCGTGGAGCAGGGCGGCCGGGGCCGCTCCGGCCAGGACGGAGGCGGTCCGCTCGCCGGGGTGCGTCGGGTCGATCGGCACGTACGCCGCGCCCAGCGCCATCACCCCCAGCGCACCGGCGACGGTGCCGGCGGTGCGGTCGGCCCACAGGGCGACGCGGTCACCGGGGCCGGCCCCGGCCTCGCGCAGGGCGTCCGCGACGGCGAGGGCCCGCCGCCACAACTGCCGGTAGGTGATCCGTTGGTCGCCGGAGCGTACGGCCACCGCGTCCGGGCGGGTCCGGGCGTGGCCGCGGACCAGGTGCACGAACGACTCGGCCGCGACGGGCCGGACGTCGCCGGCGATCGAGCTGGGGTGGGGTGCTGGGACCATCGCTCCTCCTGTGGTTCCGCGCGGGCGGGGGCGGGGCTCCACCGGCCCCGGGGCGGGCTCTGTGCAGGCTAGGAGGGTCCGGCCGGGGCGGGACAGGCTCTTAAGCGGCTGCCTAATGTCCACGGTCCGCACCCGGCGGGCCGTGGGCCGCTTCGACGGAGGCGTCGTCCGCGTCGTCGGCGACGACCGCGACGAGCAGTCCGCTTCCGGCGCCCCAGCGGCCCCGCAGCACGTCTCCGGAGCCGTGCCGGACGTACGCCCGGAACCCGCCCAGGACGGCCGGGGCCCCGGCGGCGGGGAGCCCGGCGGCCGGGAGCGCGCCGGCCCGGGCGTCGAAGACGATCTCCACGTCGCGGAAGCCGAGCCGGATCCGGACGTGCGGGAACCAGGCCTTGTACGCGGCCTCCTTGGCGCAGAACAACAGCCGGTCCCGGCACGCGCCGCCGGCCCCGGAGGCGGCCGCCAGCGCCGACCGCTCGGCCGGCAGCGCGATGGTCTCCAGCACCCCCGCGCGCAGCGGCCGGTCCGGCTCCGCGTCGATGCCGAGCCGGGTCACGCGCGCGGCCGGGGCGACGGCGGCGGCCCGGTAGCCCCGGGTGTGGGTCATGCTCCCCACGGTCCCGCCGGGCCAGCGGGGCACGCCGTCCCGGTCGGGCAGCAGCGCCACCGGATCCCGCGCGGCCCCGCCGGGCCGGTCCCCGGCGAGCTCGCGCAGGGCCCGGCGGGCGCAGTGCCGTACGGTGGCGAACTCGCGCCGCCGCCCGGCCGCGACGCCGGCCACCGCCGCCTCCTCGGCCGGCAGCAGCACCCCTTCGGGGGCGTCCCCGAAGGCATCCGCGCCGACGGCTCCGGCGGGCAGCAGGGACCGGATCACCCCCGGATCCGGCGGGCGAGGGCCGCCCCGAGGGCGGTGTCCGGCCGCCCGAGGTCGAAGGGCAGGTCGAAGTGGTGCCGTCCGGGCACCACCAGCTCCGCCACGTCCGCGCCGCCCGCCCGCGCGGCCCCGGCGAACTCCGCCTGCTGCCGCCCGAAGGCCGCCGTCTCGCGCTCGCCCCGGGCCACGACCAGCGGCGGCAGCGCCGCGGCCCCGGCGGTCAGCCGGAGCAGCGGGCTGAGCTCGCGGGCCTCGGCGGCGTCCATGCCGAGCGCGTCGTTGACGTAGGTGCCCGTCAGCGGCTCCAGCGCGTACACGCCGCTGACCAGCGTCGCGGAGGCGATCTCGGCCGCCGCGTCCAGACCCGCCGCACGCCAGCCGGCCGTGTCCAGGAGCGCCGAGGCCACCAGGTGGGCCCCGGCGGAGTGTCCGGCGAGGTGCACGGCCGAGGGGGCGCCGGGCAGCCGGGCCCGGCCCGCGCAGACACGGCGTACGGAGTCGGCGGCCATGGCGGTGATGGCGCGCATCCCGTACCCGGGCGCCAGACCGTAGCCGAGCGCCGCGAAGGAGACGCCCGCGGCCACGAAGTCCGCCGCCGCGAAGGCCGCTTCGGACCTGCTGAGCTCCTGCCAGTAGCCGCCGTGCACGAAGACCACCAGCGGCGCCCCCGGGTCGGCCGCGGGGAACAGGTCGAGCCGCTGCTCCGGCAGCGGTCCGCACGGCAGGTCCAGGTGCGCCGGCAGGGTCTCCCGGGCGCGTGCGCTGTCGGCGGCGTACCGCGCGAGGTGCACGTCGAGGTCGGGGACGAGGGAGCTGGGCGAGTAGTCGAGGTCGAGTCCGGCGGTGCTCACGCCAGTTCCGCCCACACCTCGGGGAGCACCCGGCGGCGGGCCGCCGCCCACAGGTACGAGGCCCCGTCGGAGCCGGCGGTGCCGGCGGTGCCGCCCAGGAACCGCTCGGCGAGCACCGCGTGCCGGGCCCGCCACAGCGCCATCGCCTCGTCGAAGTCGAGCAGCGCCCGCCGGGCGGCGTCGGCGGCCTCGCGGTCCGGACCGCCGGCCGTGTAGTCGCGGTACGCCTCCTGCACGGAGCGCTCCTCCAGCCGGGTGCGCAGCCGCTCCCGCTCGGCGGCGCTGAACCCGGCGGTGTTCAGGAAGCGGGTGTCGCGCAGTCCGCAGAGGTACTCGATCTCCCGGAACTGGGCGGATTGGAAGCCGCTGGCCTCGCCCAGGGCGGTGCGGATCGCCTCGAAGGCCGCCGGGGTGAGGGTGGCCAGCCCGTCGAACTGGCCCACGAGCGTACGGAAGATGACGGGCAGCGGGGCCGCCCGGCGGGCCGCGAGGAAGCCGTCGCCCGCGTCCAGGGCCTCGCGCACGTCCTGGAGGTGGCGCAGCACGACGGCGAAGAAGATCTCGCAGGACTGGTGGGTGGCCAGGAACAGCACCCGCTCGACGTCGTCCTCGCGGACGCAGGCGGCCTCCAGGAGCTCTTCGAGCCGAAGGATTCGGCCGTACGGCGGGGCCTCGGCGGTGGCGTTCACGTGGACCTTCTTCCTCGCGGGGGCGGTCGCCCCCGCGGGTACGGGGAAAGGGAACGGGGAGGGCCCCGAGGGGAATTCGAGCGTAGGGAGAGCGGATGCGGGCAACATCGTCATCAAGCGCTCGCTTAAAGGCCGGCCGCCGCCGCGCGGCCCGCCCGCACGACCGGTCCGCACCCCGTCGGGGCGGTGCTCCGGGGGGTGCCGCGCACCCATGTGAGATCTTCATCTCGCGGTGGTGAGCCGGGCACTGTCAGTGCTCAGCCGTTCCTCGCAGAATCGTCAGCGAACGGACAGGAACCGCTCCCGACGACGCAGAGGGAACTCACCGCCATGACCAGCATTACGGCCGGCGCCCGCACCCTTTCCACCGACTCCGCGACCCTCCCCGCCCGCTCCTTCAGACGGGGCCTGGTGATCGAGAACCTCGATGCGCTGCCCGAGGTTCCGGTCGTCCTCTTCTCGATCTGCGCCCTGACGCGCGTGACCGGCCCGGTGGCCCCGACCGCCGGACGGCTGGGGGCATGAACGCGGCCGGAACGGAGCGTCCGGCCGCGCTGCCGGCGGACGAGGGCGCGTTCGTGGGCTTCAAGTCCCACCTGAGACCGACGGTCGTACCGGACGACGCCGCCTACCTGGTGTCCCGGCGCGGGGTGACCGCCCTGCACGGCAGCGAGGCCGAGGTCCTCGTGCCGCTGCTCGACGGGACCCGTACCGTGCGGGCCGTGCGGCGTGAGGCCGCGCGGGTCCTGGGCCCCGAGGACGCCGAGGCGGCCCTGCTCGCCCTGGCCGATGCCGGGCTGATCCGCTTCACCGTGCCGGCCGCCGCGGGGGCGGCCGGGACGGCGGCGGTGCCCCGGGGCGAAGAGGCCGAGGCGTACTGGGACCTGGCCGGTCTGGACGGGGGCCGGGCCGCCGCCGAGCTGGCCCGGGCGTCGGTCGCCATCGAGGCCCCGACGGGCCTGGACCCGGGTCCGGTGGCCGACGCCTGCCGGGCGTCGGGCATCCCGGTCACCGAGGATCCGCGGGCCGCCGCCCTGGTCCTGGTGCTGTGCGACGACTACCTCTCGCCCGCGCTGGCCGCCGCGGACGCCTCGCACCGGTCCGCCGGCCGGACGTGGCTGCCGGTGAAGCTGTGCGGCACGGACCCGTGGGTCGGCCCGTTCTTCGAGCCGGGCTCCGGCCCCTGCTGGCACTGCCTGGCCGTACGGCTGCGCGGCCACCGCCGTTCCGAGCTGCCGGTGCGGCGCGCCCTGGGCCTGGAGGGTCCGGTGCCGCGGCCGGCGGCCGGACTGGCCGCCGGTACGGCGCTGGCGGTGCACATCGCCGTCCTGGAGACCGCGAAATGGCTGGTGGGGCTGCGCAGTCCGGAGCAGGGGCAGGTGCAGGCGCTGGACACGCTGCGGTTGCGCACCGCCGCCCACCCGGTGGTGCGGCTCCCCCAGTGCGCGGGCTGCGGGGACCCGGGGCTGGTGGCCCGGCGGGTCATGGCCCCCTTCGTCCCCGCGGCGCGGCCCAAGGCCGCGGGGACGGGCGGCGGCGACCGGGCCCTGACGGCGGCGCAGATGCTCCGGACGTACGGGCACCTGGTGGACCCGGTGACCGGGGTCGTCAAGGAGATCCGGCGGTCGTCCGGGGCCCCGGACTTCGTCCACTCCTACGTGTCCGGCCAGAACCTGGCGATGGAGTCGGCGTCGTACGCCGGGCTGAGCTCCGGACTGCGCGCGCTCAACGGCGGCAAGGGCCGTACCGACGACGAGGCGCGCACCAGCGCGCTGTGCGAGGCGGTCGAGCGCTACAGCGGGACCCGCCACGGCGACGAACCGGTCCTGCGGGATTCGCTGCGCGCCCTGGGCGCGGCCGCCGTGCACCCCAACGACTGCCAGCTGTACGCCGGCCGGCAGCACGCGGAGCGGGAGTACTGGAACGCGCAGCACTCCCGGTTCCACTACGTCTCCACGCCCTTCGACGAGGCCCGGCCCACCGAATGGACCCCGGTGTGGTCGCTCACCGGGGGCGTCCAGCGGCTGCTGCCCACCTCGATGCTGTACTTCGAGCGGGGCGGGGCGGGGGCGCAGGGCGCTCCCTGGGACGGGCTGTGGGCGGATTCCAACGGCAACGCGGCGGGCAGCAGCCCGGAGGACGCCGTGGTGCAGGGCTTCCTGGAGCTGGTGGAGCGGGACGCGGTGGCCCTGTGGTGGTACAACCGGACCCGCCAGCCCGGGGTGGACCTGGACGCCTTCGCGGAGGAGTGGACCGAGCGGGTCCGTGCCGGTTACCGACGGGCGAACCGGGAGGTGTGGGTCCTCGACCTCACCTCCGACCTGGGGATACCGGTGATGGCCGCGCTGTCGCGGCGTACGGACAAGCCCGACCAGGACGTCATCTTCGGCTTCGGCGCGCACTTCGATCCGCGGGTGGCGCTGCGCCGGGCGCTCTCGGAGATGGGCCAGTTGCTGCCCGCGGTGAGCGACGTCCGTCCGGACGGCTCGGGCTACCGGATCACCGATCCGGAGCCGCTGTCCTGGTGGCACCTGGCGACGGTCGCCAACCAGCCCTATCTGCGCCCCGATCCGGAGGCGGCGGCGCGAACTCCGGCGAACTGGACGCCGATGCGCAATGAGAATCTACTCGATGATGTGCACATGATCACCGAATTGGTACGGGGAATGGGGATGGACTTGCTCGTTCTGGACCAGACCCGCCCGGATCTGAAACTTCCGGTTGTGAAAGTCATCGTTCCCGGACTGCGCCACTTCTGGGCCCGATTCGCTCCCGGCCGCCTTTTCGACGTTCCGGTCTCCCTCGGCCGACTGGCTTCTCCCACACCATACGACCAGCTCAACCCCATCCCGATGTTCGTATGAACGAGAGAATCCCGCCCTTCCCCGGAATCCCTGGCCTATGCTCGCGCTGGACCCGAAGCAGGGAAGTTCCGAAGGGGGATTGACATGACTCACCGCCGCAAGTCCTCGGGTGAACTGCCGGAGGCGGTGGTAGTCGAGGGCATTCTGCGCCGAAGTCGGGATTTGCCCGCTCCGCGCATGGCCGAGGTCATCCTGATTGTCGCGATCCTCTGCTATGTGGGCATCACGATCCTCAACATCATCGGTGCCGGAGTCGAAGGACGCGGCCTGGCGGCCGCCATGGGCTGCCTGGGCGCGGTCTTCGGGCTCCAGCTCCTGCACTCCCGGCCCGGCGCGCGGCACGCTCCCGCCGTGCGCCGGGCGGCGACCCTCGGTGTCCAGGCGCTCTTCACGTACCTGCCGCTCATCACCCTGAAGTCCCAGTGGGGGGCGATGGCCGGGTTCCTCGCGGGCTCCCTGCTGCTGCTCCTGCCCCCGCGGCTGGGCTGGACCCTGTACGGGCTGGTCGGCGTCAGCATGCTGGTGCCCCCGGTGCTGGAGGGGCGGCCGATGCTCGACAGCGTCTACCTCGTCCAGACCACCCTGCTGACGGGGCTGGTCACCTTCGGGCTGAGCCGGCTCTCGGAGCTGGTCCGGTTCCTGCACGACAGCCGCGACGAGCTGACCCGGGCCGCCGTCACGCGCGAACGGCTGCGCTTCGCACGCGACCTGCACGACCTGCTCGGCTACAGCCTCTCGGCCATCCAGCTCAAGGGCGAGCTCATCCACCGGCTGATCCTGGCCCATCCGGCCAAGGCCAAGCAGGAGGTCGAGGACGTCCTCGCGATCTCCCGCCAGTCGCTGGCCGACGTACGGCGGGTCGCGAGCGGCTACCGGGACATGTCGCTGGAGGAGGAGATCGGTTCGGCCCGGTCGGTGCTGAGCGCCGCCGAGGTCGAGGCGGTGACCGACGTCCGGATGGGACGGGTCAGCTCACCGGTGGACACGGTCCTGGCGACCGTGCTGCGGGAGGCCGTCACCAACGTGCTGCGGCACAGCCGGGCCGCGCAGTGCGAGATCACCGCCGTGGAGGAGGCCGGCCTGATGACGCTTTCGGTCACCAACGACGGCGTCACCGAGGGGTACCGGGACAGTTCCCCGCACAGCGGCAGCGGTCTGGGCAATCTGGAGATCCGGCTGCGCGCGGTGGGCGGGGAACTGATGGTGGACCGCGGTCCGGGCGACGTGTTCCGGCTGGTCGCGCGCGTCCCCGCGCAAGGCGGTCCGGCCCGGGACGACGAGGGTTCGGTGACGGACGACGGGCCGCGGCTCGTCGCCTGAGGTGACGGGTTCCCGTTCGGGACGCTGCCCGGATCCGGCCACGTTGCTATGCTCGACGGCGCAAGATCGACCGCGCGGACGGGGGGGCTCGCAAGGTGATCAGAATCCTGTTGGCCGAGGACATGAACATGGTGCGCGGGGCGCTCGTCGCCCTGCTCAACCTGGAGGACGACCTGGAGGTCGTCAGCGAACTGGAGCGCGGTGACGAGATACTCGCCGCCGCCCTCGACGTCAAGCCGGACATCGCCATCATCGACATCGACCTGCCCGGTCTCGACGGGCTGAGCGCCGCCGTGCAGATCCACGAGCACCTGCCCGAGTGCCGGACGCTGATGCTCACGAGCCTCGGCCGGCCCGGGACCCTGCGCCGGGCCCTGGCGGCCCAGGTCTCCGGCTACCTGCTCAAGGACGACTCGCCGAAGGAACTGGCCAGTGCCATCCGCCGGGTGGTGGCCGGCCAGCGGGTCATCGATTCCAAGCTCGCCCTGGCCGCGTGGAGCGGGCTGGAGAGCCCGCTGACCGACCGGGAGACCGAGGTGCTGCGGATGGCCGCGCAGGGGGCCGAGGCGACGGAGATCGCCGGGGAGCTCCACCTGTCCACCGGGACGGTGCGCAACTACCTGACGACGGTGGTGGCGAAGCTGAACGCGCGCAACCGGGTCGACGCCATCCGCATCGCCCGTGACGCGGGCTGGCTGGTCTGACGGCCCTGACGGCCTGACGGCCCTGACGGTTCGTCGGTCCGCTGTCGCGATGCCGGCCGTGTCCTGCGGGGTGCTGCGGGCGCGGCGGGCGCGGCGGGCGCCGTGCGGGCCGGCCCGGCGGGCCCTGCGGGTCCTAGGCGGACCGGGCGGCGGGTCCGTCGGCGGGTCCGTCGGCGGGCTCGTCCGCGGGAGCGACCATCCCGGCGGCGGACAGGTAGCCGAAGATGTCCTCGGTGACGTTCGGCGGCAGCGGCAGCGCGGCCGACGCCGCCGCGAGGGTGGTCGGCCAGGCCAGCATCATCGCCACCCAGGCCGCCTCGGGCCGGTGCAGCACCACCCGGTGCGTCGAGTCGACGGACTCCAGTACGCATCCGGTCCCCGACTCCGGCACGGTGAGGGCCACGTGGCGGGGCAGCCGGACCCGGCGCTCGCCGGGTTGGCGGATCAACACGAACGGCGCCGCGGGCGAGAGCGGGAACACGGACAGCAGCGGCCCCTTCAGGTCGTCCACGCCGAGCGTGCGCACCACCAGGTGGGACAGCCGGGTGAGGGTGGGCAGCGTGAGGAGGCGCAGTTCCTCCGTCCCGCTCACGGCGTTGCCCAGCAGCACCGGGCCGAGCTCCATCCTGCGGAGCGCCTCGCGCACCGCGGGACTGGGCCGGTCGAGCCGGTCCTGACCCCAGCGGCTGGTGAGCAGCAGCGCGTCGCCGCCCGCGCCCTGGTCGACGACCACGTCCTCGGACAGCGACCAGAGATGGACGGTTGGGGCATCCCCAGTCGTGCGCCGCATATCGCACCTCTCTTGCCGGGCGGCGGGATTCGTCGAGTATGGGGCCGGGCCCCGGCCCCGGGACAGCCACTGAGTCATACGGTGGCCATGAAGATCTCACGTCGTCACTACAGCGTGACCAGACTCGGAACCGGTGCGTCCAGGGTCGGATCGCAGCCCAGCACCGACCGGTGCAGTTCCTGTAGCCGCCGCGACGGCTCGATGCCCAGCTCGCTCACGTAGGTCGAGCGAAGCCGCCGGAAGACCTCCAGCGCCCGCGATGCCCGTCCGCTGCGGTACAGCGCGAGGATCAGGTGGGCGTGCAGGTTCTCCTGTAGCGGGTACAGCGAGGTCAGCGCCGTCAGTTCGCTCACCAGCCGGGTGTGCGCGCCGAGCCGCAGCTCCGCCGCGATCCGGGCTTCCAGCGCGGCCAGCCGTACTTCGTCCAGCCGCAGCGCCTCCGCCCGCAGCACTCCGCCCCGCTGGACGTCGCACAGGGCGGGGCCGCGCCACGCGGCCAGGCCGGAGCCCAGCAGCCCGGCGCCCCGCTCGTCGTCCCCGGTGGCCAGCGCCCGGTTGGCGTCGGCCACGGTCGCCTCGAACTCCCGGGTGTCGACCCGGGCCCCGGCGGAGCCGAGCCGGTAGCCCGCGTAGCCGGTGGCGACGATCTCCTTGGGGTCGGCGCCCGTGACGGCCGCGATGCGGTGCCGCAGGTGCTTCACGTACGTCTGCACCGCCGCGGCCGGACCGCTGGGCGGGCACCCGCCCCACAGTTCCTCGACGATCGTCCCCATGCTCACCTCGCGCCCCAGGTTCACGGCCAGCAGCGCGAGCAGCCTGCGCTGCTTCGCGGCACTGGGTACGACGGACCTGCCGCCGACCGTGACGACGAGGGGCCCCAGCAATCCGATCTCCAGCCGCTCCATGCCCGCTCCCTTCGGTGACCTCCCACAGGCTCGCACCCGGACCCCCGGCCGGGACAGGTACGTCGACACCGGTCGGCCGTGACCTGACGCCCCCCGGACCGTGAGAACTTCACACCCGGCGGCCGCGGTGACGACTTTCGTCGGGGACGGCGCGACGAAAGAGGACGGCCGGGACCGGGGCCGCTGTCTAGGGTCGGTGCCGTGGATGCCATGGCGAGGACGCGTGCGGGGCTGGGCTGGCTGAAGGGCCCGGAGCCCTGGACCCGGCGGATGCTGGCCGGGGACCTGGTGGTCGCCGGGGTGCTGGCCCTGGTCGGGCTGGGCGTCGAGGAGCTCGACAACGGCTCCGGGCTCCGGATGCTGGCGAGCGCCGCGGTCGTGGTGGCGCTGACCCTGCTGCGGCGGCGCCTGCCCGCGTCGACGCTGGTGACGGGTGCGGCGCTCGGTGCGTTCCTGCCCGGCACGATCCTGGTCACGATGCTGCTGGGCTGGTCGGCGGGGCGCCGGATCATCGGGGTGGGGCGGGCCGCGGCCGCGTTCACGCTGGCCTTCTTCGCATCGGTCGGCCTCGGCGTCCTGCACGAGTGGTCGCAGATGCGCCCACTGCTCGTGGTCATCTTCACCACGCTGATGTTCCTGGCGACCACGGTGATCCCGGGCCTCGCCAGCCGCTACTGGTCCCAGCGCCGCACCCTGCTGAGCGCGCTCCAGGAGCGCAACGCGCAGTTGCTGCGCGAGCGGGCGATGGTCGCCGGGCAGGCCCGGCTGCGCGAACGGCAGCGGATCGCCCAGGACATGCACGACAGCCTGGGCCACCAACTGGCGCTGATCTCGGTGCACACGGGGGCGCTGGAGGTGGACCCGCACCTCACCGACCGGCAGCTCGAAGCGGTGGGCGTGCTGCGCCAGGCGTCCGTGGCGGCGATGCACGAGCTGCGCGAGGTGGTCGGCATCCTGCGGGACGGCATCGAGGCACCGGTACCCGTGGAGGAGGCGGCGCAGCCGGCGGCGCGCGGGGTCGCCGGGATCGGCGGCGTCGTGGAGGCGGCGCGGGGCGCGGGGACGGACGTACGGCTGACCGTGACGGGCGAGCCGAGGCCGCTGGCCGCGGCGTGCGACCACGCCGCCTACCGGATCGTGCAGGAGGGGCTGACGAACGCGTACAAGCACGCGCCGGGGGCCCCGATCGCGGTGGAGCTGCGGTACGAGGACGACTCGCTGGTGGTGGAGATCGCCAACGGTCCCGCGGCGGGCCCCGGCGCCGGCGAGGTGGTCTCGGGCGGGCAGGGGCTGACGGGGCTGCGCGAACGGGCCCGGCTGGTCGGCGGGATGGTGCACGCGGGCGCGGTGGAGGGCGGCGGGTTCCGGGTGGCGGGCGTGCTGCCGTACGGGGCGGAGCCGGCCGGGGTCGAGGAGGTGGCGGACGACTTCGGGCAGCGGGCCCAGGGCCTGAGGGCGGTGCCGCCCATGGACTGGTCGGTGGTGGACCGGGAGCTCGCCGTGCCGGAGCGCACCCGCACCGGAGGCTTCGCGCTGGGCTGCGGCATCGCCTTCGCCGCGGTGGTGCTCCTGGTGATCGTCGGCGGCGCCGGGGTGGCGCTGCTGGTGGGCTCGATGGACGATTCGATGATCGACCGCGCGGAGTTCGACGCCGTGCAGGTGGGCGCGCCGGAGAAGACCGTGCGCGACCGGCTGCCGAGCGGCGGCAGCTTCCTGGTCGCGGGCGCGGAGCGGAAGGGGCCGGACCGGCCGGAGGGCTCGGACTGCACGGCCCTGCTGGCGAGGGACCAGCCCAGCGGGCTGGGGAAGGACCTGGTTTTCCGGTTCTGCTTCACAGACGGCAAGCTCGTGGACAAGCAGGCGTACGAGGTCGACCAGTAGGAGCGCGGGTGACAGCCCAAGTGATCAGAGTGGTGATCGCCGACGACGAGCCGCTGATCCGGGCCGGGATCAGGATGATCCTGACCTCGGCGCCGGACATCGAGGTCGTGGCGGAGGCGGCGAACGGCCGGGAGGCCGTCGACCTGGCCCGCGCGCACGGGCCCGACGTGGTGCTGCTGGACATCCAGATGCCGGTGATGGACGGCCTGACGGCGTTGGCGGAGCTGGGGCGGGCCGTGCCCGGGGTCCGGGCGCTGGTGCTGACCACCTTCGGCGAGAAGGAGAACGTCCTGCGGGCACTGGGCCAGGGCAGCGCCGGGTTCCTGCTGAAGGACTCGGCGCCGGGCGAGTTGATCGGCGCGGTCCGGGCGGCCGCGGCCGGCGACGCGTACCTCTCACCCGGGGCGACGCGGCACGTCGTGGACCAGCTCGCCTCGGGGAGGGCCGCGGTGCGCGGCGAGGAGGCCCGCCGGCAGGTGGCGGAGCTCAGCGAACGGGAGCGCGGGGTGCTGGCGCTGCTGGGCGAGGGCCTGTCGAACGCGGACGCCGGACGGCGGCTGCACATGAGCGAGGCCACCGTGAAGACGTACGTGAGCCGCATCCTGGCCAAGCTGGGCTGCGAGAACCGGGTGCAGGCGGCACTGCTGGCCAGGGACGCCGGGCTGTAGGTACGGTCAGCCCGTTCTTCAGGCGATCGAACGTACGGGTGGGGGCGGCGCACATGGCGGCGGGGACGGGGCAGCGGATACCGGAGGTGGCGGGTTTCGCGCCGAGAGTGGCGGAGGCATCGCCCAAGGGGGCCGGCAAGGAATTGCGTACGCGGGTGCCGCGTTCGGCGCACGCGCGGTTCGAGGCACCGGCCGACCGGCCGGACGCCGTACGGGCGGTGGAGGAGTCGAACGTCGGCAGGGTGGCCGGGCTGACCCCGATACGGGTGGGGCGGATGGCGGCTAACCCCTTCGCGTTCCTGCGCGGGGCGGCGGGACTGATGGCCCACGACCTGTCGGGCGGTCCGGTGACCGGGGTCGGCGCGCAGATCTGCGGTGACGCGCACGCGGCGAACTTCGGTCTGTACGGGGACGTCCGCGGTGAACTCGTCATCGACCTGAACGACTTCGACGAGACCGTCTTCGGGCCGTGGGAGTGGGACGTGAAGCGGCTGGCGACCTCGCTGGTGCTCGCGGGGCGGGTCGCCGGGGCCGACGAGGACACCTGCCGGGCGGCCGCGCTGGACGCGGTGGGCGCCTACCGGCGGACCATGAGGCTGCTGTCGAAGCTGCCGGCCATGGACGCCTGGAACGCCATCGCGGACGAGGAGCTGGTCTCGCACGCCGACGCCCGTGACCTGCTGGGCACCCTGGAGCGGGTCTCGCAGAAGGCCCGCAACAACACCTCCGCCCGGTTCGCGGCCCGGTCCACCGCGCCCGCGGAGGACGGGAGTTGCCGGTTCGTCGACGCCCTGCCCGTGCTGCGCAGGGTCGGTGACGCGGAGGCGGCGGCCGTGGCGGCCTCGCTCGGCCCGTACCTGGAGACGTTGACCGGAGACCGGCTGCCGCTGCTGGCCCGGTACGCGATCCACGACGTGGCCTTCCGGGTGGTGGGCACCGGCAGCGTCGGCACGCGGTCGTACGTGGTGCTGCTGCTGGACCACCGGGGCGAGCCGCTGGTGCTCCAGGTCAAGGAGGCCAGGCCCTCGGTGCTGCTGCCGTACCTGCCCGCCCTGGGCTTCCCGGCGCCGCCGCCGGAGCACGAGGGGCGCCGTGTGGTGGCCGGCCAGAAGCGGATGCAGGTGGTCTCCGACATCATGCTCGGCTGGACCACGGTGGAGGGCCGGCCCTTCCAGGTGCGGCAGTTCCGCAACCGCAAGGGCAGCGTCGACCCGGCGGCGCTGGCCGTGGACCAGATCGACGACTACGGGCGGATGACCGGCGCCCTGCTGGCCCGGGCACACGCGCACAGCGTGGACCCGCGACTGCTCGCGGGGTACTGCGGGAAGAACGCGGAGCTGGACGAGGCGATGGCCGGCTTCGCGGTGGCCTACGCCGACCGGACCGAGGCGGACCACGCGGACCTGGTGGCGGCCGTACGGGCCGGCCGGGTGGCGGCGGAGTCCGGGGTCTGAGCGCGGGTCCGTCCGGGGCGGTGTTTCACGTGAAACACCGCCCCGGACGTTTCACGTGAAACACGGCTCCGGCGGCCGGCCGTGCGGGCCGTAGGCTGGCCGGGTGAGCGAGCACACCGAGCAGTCCGAGCAGCCCGAGCAGTCCGTACCCGGTGACTCCGGGGCCTTCGCCGAGGGGCGGGCGGGGGGTGGCGCCGAGGAGCGTCCCGAAGCGCGTCTGGAGCGGGCCGTCCGGGCGGCGGAACAGGCACTGATCGAGTTCGAGATCGCGGTGGAGACCTTCCGGGTGGAGGTGGAGAACTTCTCCCGGCTGCACCACCAGAAGCTCGGCCCGATGTACTCGCGCCTCGACGAGCTGGACGCGCTGATCGCCGAGGCGAAGGCGGCCGGCACCGGTGACCCGGAGGACCTGCGGCGGGCGCACGAGGCCCGCGCGCTGGTGATGCCGATGCCCGGGGTCGACGAGCTGTTCCACGACTGGATGGGCTCCGACGGGATCGCGGACGACGCGGGTGCGATGCTCACCGACCGCCCGGTGCGGCCGCCGCAGCGGGTGCGGCCCTCGGAGGAGGTGCGACGGCTCTACCGCGAGCTGGTCCGGCAGGCGCACCCGGACCTGGCCCAGGACGAGCCGGAGCGCGAGCGGCGGGACGCCTTCATCGCGCGGGTCAACGCGGCGTACGGGCGCGGCGAGGAGCAGCTGCTGCGCGAGCTGGCCGAGGAGTGGGCGGCCGGTCCGGCGCCGGAGGAGCCCGAGCCGGGCGAGAGCGAGGAGCTGTACGCCCGGCTGGAGTGGCTCTCGCGCCGCAAGGAGCTGCTGGCGCTGGTGGCCCGGGAGCTGGAGGACAGCGCGATCGGGTCGATGCTCAGGATGGCCCCGGACGACCCGGACCGGCTGCTGGAGGAGATCGCGGAACAGCTGCTGGCGCGGGTGTCCGAGCGCGAGGCCGAGCTGGCGGCGTTCACCGCCCCGTAGGACGGTGGACCCGGCAGCGGCAGCGGCACAGGCAGCGGGAGCGGCACCGGCCGGGGCGGTGCGGGGCCGGCGAGCCGGCCGCCGCGGCCGCTCCGGCCGCCCCGGCCGGGGTGGGCGGCGCCGTCGGATAGGTTTGGCCTCCCCATCCGCGATGAGAGAAGGCCACGCATGAACTTCGGACCGCTTCCCTCGGTGGACGCCGCCGCGGTGCCCTCCGAAGGCTTCGTCCTGGACGTCCGCGAGGACGACGAGTGGGCGGCCGGCCACGTCGAGGGCGCTCTGCACATTCCGATGAGCGAGTTCGTGTCCCGCTTCGGCGAGTTCACCGAGGCCGTCGAGGACGGCCGCCGGGTGCACGTGATGTGCCGGGTGGGCGGGCGCTCCGCGCAGGTCACCCAGTACCTCGTGCGCCAGGGCGTCGACGCCGTCAACATCGACGGCGGGATGCAGGCGTGGGACGGCGCCGGGCGTCCGATGGTCACGGACGACGGGACCCCGGCCTTCGTCCTCTAGACGCCGCCGGAACGCCGCCGGAACGCCGCGGGGGCGGCCCGCCCGCTCAGCCGAGGGGGTGGGCGGCCAGCAGGTCGCCCAGGGCCTCCTCGTGCGCCGCGGCCGGGCCCAGCTGGAGCTCCAGTTGCTTGGCCCACGCGTGGTAGCGGTGCAACGGGTAGTCGGTGTCGGCGCCCATGCCGCCGTGCAGGTGCTGGGCGGTCTGCACCACCCGGCGCACCCCCTCCGAGGCCCAGATCTTGGCGACCGCCACGTCGCCGGCGCTGGGCAGCGGGCCGCCCGCTCCGCCGGTGGCGGCGTCGAGCCGCCAGGCCGCCTGCCAGAGGGTGACCTCCATCGCGCGCAGGTCGATGTAGCGGTCGGCGGCCTGGACGGCGACGGCCTGGAAGGTGGCCACCGGGAAGCCGAACTGCTCGCGCTTGCCGGTGTACTGGCCGGTCATGGCGAGGACGTTCTCGCCGAGGCCGAGCGCGAGGGCGCAGGTCCCGATGGTCAGGAGTCCGCGCAGCGCGTCCCAGGCGCCCGGGGCGTCGATGAGGTGCGCGGCCGGTACCCGCACCCCGTCCAGGGTCAGTTCGGCGAGGCGCTCGCCGCTGGTGGAGCACTGCTCGGCGAGGCCCAGGCCGGCCGTGGTGCGCGGGACGAGCGCGAGGACCGCCTCCCCCTCCCCCGTGTGGGCCGGTACGGCGATCCAGTCGGCGGTGTGCGCCCAGGGGACGGCGGTCTGGATGCCGGTCAGGGTCCAGTCCGCGCCGTCGCGGCGGGCGGTGACGGCGAGTTCGGCCGGATCGTGGCCGGATCGGCCGTGCGCGGCGGCGGTGAGGACGAGCGCGCCGCGGGCGGCGTCGGGCAGCAGGGCGGCGGCCAGCTCGGGCCCGCCGTGGGCCTGGACGGCCATGGCCGTCGCACAGTGCTCCAGCAGCGGCACCCGGGCCAGCACCCGGGCGGCCTCGCGCAGCACCAGGCACAGGGCGATGGCGTCGAGGCCCGCTCCGCCGTGCTCCTCCGCGACGACCAGGCCCAGCAGGTCGCAGGAGGCGAGGCGGGCCCACAGCGGCCGGTCGAAGTCCTCGGCCACCGCCCCCGGGGTGAGGGCGGGGCTGGGCACGCCGTCGGGTGCGACGTCCGCGAAGACGGCCTTCGCCGCTTCGACGGCGGCCTGCTGTTCCTCGGTGAAGGTGAAGTCCACTGCCTGTCCTCCCGCGCACACCCGGTGGATCCTGCCCTGACGGAGCGTCAAGATAGAACATGTTCCTGAAATTGGACAGGGGCGGGGAGGACGGCCGGATCAGCGGTCGAAGTCGATCTCCACTTCCTCCGTCACCGGACGCGACTGGCAGGCCAGCACGAACCCGGCCTCGGTCTCCTCCGCCTCCAGCGCGAAGTTGCGCTCCATCCGGACCTCGCCGGCCACCACGAAGGCCCGGCAGGTGCCGCAGACGCCGCCCTTGCAGGCGTAGGGGGCGTCGGCGCGGTTGCGCAGCACCGCGTCCAGCAGCGACTCGCCCTCGCGGACCGGCCAGGTCCCGGAGCGGCCGTCGAGCCGCGCCGTGACCCGCCCCGCCGCGGGAGCGGCCGCGGCGGCGACGGGGGCCGGAGCCGCCGCGTCCTCGACGTGGAAGATCTCCTCGTGCACCCGGGACCGGGCCACGCCGAGCGCGCCCAGCGCCCGCTCCGCCCCCTGCACCAGGCCGTACGGACCGCACAGGAACCAGCCCGTCACCGCGGTCACCGGCAGCAGCGCGGGCAGCAGGGCGGTCAGCCGCTCCCCGTCGAGCCGGCCGGACGGCAGACCGGCCTCCTGCTCCTCGCGGGAGAGCGCCGTCACGAGCTGGAAGCGGGCCGGGTAGCGGTCCTTCAGGTCCGCGACCTCGTCCAGGAACATCGTCGACGCGGCGGTGCGGTCGCTGCGCACGAGGCAGAACCGTACGTCGGGCCGGGCGGCCAGCAGGGTCGCCGCGATGGACAGCACGGGGGTGATCCCGCTGCCGCCGACGATCGCCGCGTAGTACCCGCCGGCCGGGGCGGCGGCCGGGTCGAGCACGAACCGCCCGGCCGGCACCATGGCGTCCAGCACGTCCCCGGCGGCGATCTCCTTGTGGGCGAAGGTGGAGAACGCGCCGCCCTCCACCAGCCGCACCCCGACCCGCAGCAGCAGCGGGCCCGGGCCGTCGGGCGCGGGGGCCACGGAGCAGATCGAGTAGGTGCGCCGGACCTCGGGCCCGTCGGCCGCGGGCCGGCGCAGGGTCAGGTGCTGGCCGGGTGCGTGCCGGTACTCCTCGCGCAGCGCCTCGGGTACCCGCAGGACCAGCGCCACCGCGTCGTCGGTGAGGCGCTCGACCGAGGCCACCGTGAGCGGGTGGAACGCGCCGTGCCGGGCGGCCGGCCGGGGTGCCTCGGCCATCTACAGCTCCTTGAAGTGGTCGAACGGTTCGCGGCAGGCGACGCAGCGGCGCAGCGCCTTGCACGCGGTGGAGGAGAAGCGGCTGAGCAGCTCGGTGTCGGTGGACCCGCAGTGGGGGCAGCGCACCGAGAGGGAGAGGGGGACGGGCCCGTCGGCCGCGTGGGGGCGGGGCGGCGCGATGCCGAACTCGGCGAGCTTGCGGCGTCCTTCGGCGGTGATGTCGTCCGTGGACCAGGCGGGGGCCAGCACGGTCTTCACCCGCACGTCCGGTATGCCGTGGTCGTGCAGGACCCGCTCGATGTCGCAGGACATGGCCTCGATGGCGGGGCAGCCGGTGTAGGTGGGGGTGAGGGTGACCTCGGCGGCGCCGTCCTCGCCCATCCGCACGCCGCGTACGACGCCCAGCTCGGCGAGGGTGAGCACGGGCAGCTCGGGATCGGGCACGGAGCCGGCGAGGGCGGCCAGCTCGGCCTCCAGCCGGGTCGTCGCGGCCGTCGCCGCTGCGGCGGAGGTCCCGGCCGGGGCGCGGGGCCCGGTGGTCCCGGTCACCACGACGCGCCCGGGTGGCTGCGGTGCAGGTGCTGCATCTCGGCCAGGAGCCGGCCGAACGGCTCGGTGTGCAGGCCCTGCCGCCCGGCCCCGGCCGCCCAGGCGCCCGTGCGCGGGACCTCGGGCAGGGCGAGCCCGGCCCGCTCCAGTACGTCCGTCAACGCGGCCAGCCAGCGGGCCTCCAGGGCGGCCGGGTCCACGCCGTCCAGCCCCGCCACCGGCCGGAACATCTCGCCGGTGTACTTCCACAGCGCGTCCAGCGCGGCCCGCATGCGGCGCCGGCTCTCGTCGGTGCCGTCGCCGAGCCGCAGGGTCCACTGCTCGGCGTGGTCGCGGTGGTAGGCGGTCTCCTTGACCGCCTTGGCCGCGAGCGGTGCGAACGGGCCGTCCCCGCCGGCCAGTTCTGCGTACAGCTCGTGCTGGTAGAGCGAGAAGTACAGCTGGCGGGCGATGGTGTGGGCGAAGTCGCCGTTCGGCTGCTCGACCAGCTGGAGGTTGCGGAAGGAGCGCTCCTCGCGCAGGAACGCCAGCTCGTCCTCGTCGCCCACCAGGGAGAGCAGGATGCGGGCCTGGCCGAGCAGGTCGAGCGCGATGTTCGCGAGGGCGACCTCCTCCTCCAGCACCGGGGCGTGGCCCGCCCACTCGCCGAGCCGGTGGGAGAGGATCAGGGCGTCGTCCCCGAGCGACAGCGCGGCGGCCCGGGCCGCGCCCGCGGCGAGGGGGGCGGCCGCCGCACGGGGGACGGCGGCGGTGGTGTCGGCGGTGGTGTCGGTGCCGGTCACAGGTGGCTCACCCCCTCCGGGATGTCGTAGAAGGTGGGGTGCCGGTACGGCTTGTCGGCCGACGGCGCGAAGAACGGGTCCCGCTCGTCCGGCGAGGACGCGGTGATCTCGGTGGAGGGCACCACCCAGATCGAGATGCCCTCGCCGCGCCGCGTGTAGAGGTCGCGGGCGTTGCGCAGGGCCATCTCCGCGTCCGGGGCGTGCAGGCTTCCCGCGTGCGTGTGCGAGAGGCCGCGCCGCGAACGCACGAACACCTCCCACAGCGGCCAGTTCTGCGTCATGCCCGTGCCTCCTCGCTCTGTCCGGTCTTCCGCGCCGCGCTCCGGCGCGCGGTCTTCTCCGCGTGCGCCGAGGCCGCGTCGCGCACCCAGGCGCCTTCCTCGTGGGCCCGGCGCCGCTGGCCGATCCGCTCCTCGTTGCACGGGCCGTTGCCCTTGAGCACGTCCCAGAACTCGGCCCAGTCGATGGCGCCGAAATCGTGGTGCCCGCGCTCCTCGTTCCACTTCAGGTCCGGGTCGGGCAGGGTCAGGCCGAGCGAGGCGGCCTGCGGCACGGCGATGTCCACGAAGCGCTGGCGCAGCTCGTCATTGGTGTGCCGCTTGATCCGCCAGGCCATCGACTGCGCCGAGTGGGCCGACTCGTCGTCGGGCGGGCCGAACATCATCAGGGAGGGCCACCACCAGCGGTCCACCGCGTCCTGCGCCATCGCGTGCTGCTGCTCGGTGCCCTTCGAGAGGGCGAGGAGCAGCTCGTACCCCTGGCGCTGGTGGAAGGACTCCTCCTTGCAGATCCGGACCATCGCCCGGGCGTAGGGGCCGTACGAGCAGCGGCAGATCGGCACCTGGTTGGTGATCGCCGCGCCGTCCACGAGCCAGCCGATCGCACCGACGTCGGCCCAGGTCAGCGTCGGGTAGTTGAAGATCGAGGAGTACTTCTGCCTGCCCGCGTGGAGCTTGTCGAGCAGCTCGTCACGGCTGGTGCCGAGGGTCTCGGCCGCGCTGTACAGGTAGAGGCCGTGCCCGGCCTCGTCCTGCACCTTGGCCATCAGGATCGCCTTGCGGCGCAGCGAGGGCGCGCGGGTGATCCAGTTGGCCTCGGGCTGCATGCCGATGATCTCGGAGTGGGCGTGCTGCGCCATCTGGCGGACGAGGGAAGCGCGGTACGCCTCGGGCATCCAGTCGCGCGGCTCGACGCGCTCGTCCGCCGCCACGGCCGCGTCGAACGCCGCGGCCAGTTGCCCGAGGGCCCTGTCCTGTCCCGTCTCCGGGGTCACTGCCACCATCCCGGCCCCCTGCCTGAATCTGCCGTCCGCCCGACCGACCGATCGTTCGGTTCATCGTCTTCAATGGTGGGTCTGCGGCCCGTAGGGTGTCAACCTCTGTGGTCAACCCTGTGGACACCGGATGATCGGGGCGGGATGGATTCGAACGAGCAGGCGGCCGCCGAGGACGCCGCTCCGGCGCCGCCGAGGCGGGCCGGGATCGCCGGTCTCGGCACCCCGTACCGGGTCGTCGCGGCCCTGGCCCTGGGCGCACTGGCCGTGGCGGCCTGCTCCCACCTGGCCTTCGTCTTCCTGCACGTCGCCCCCGCCAACACGGTGAGCCGGCAGCACGCGCGGACGATCGACGGCTGGATCTATCCCGAGTTCGAACAGAACTGGAAGCTCTTCGCCCCCAACCCGCTCCAGCAGAACATCGCGGTCGAGGCGCGGGCGCAGGTGCGGACCGCGGGCGGCGAGCTGGTCACCACCGGCTGGCGCGACCTGTCCGCCGAGGACGGCGCGGCCATCCGGCACAGCCTGCTCCCGAGCCACACCGAGCAGAACGAGCTGCGGCGGGCCTGGGACTTCTTCACGGGCTCGCACGGCGAGGACGACAAGCCCGACGGCGAGCGGGGCGAGCTGTCCGAGGAGTACCTGCGGCGGATCGCGCTGGACCGCATCCGCCCCGAGCACCGGGGCGGCCACATCCTGCGGATCCAGCTGCGCTCGGCGACCACGGCGGTGGCCGCGCCGCCGTGGAGCGACGAGAAGACCGACACCCGGACGTACTACCGGGAGCTGTCGTGGTGGACGGCGTGAGGAGGCTGAGGGCCTCGGCGGGGCGGGCGCTGGCGGAGGTCTCCGGGCGGGCCCTGGGGCCGTACCAGAGCGCCGTGATCCGCATCGGCTTCGCCGGCACCTGGCTCTTCTTCCTGATCCGGGAGTTCCCTCACCGGGCCGAGCTGTACGGGCCGGACGGTCCGTGGAGCTTCGGCCTGGCCGAGCGGCTGATCGCCTCGAACCGGGCCTTCACCGTGCTGATGTGGTCGGACGCGCACCTGTGGTTCGAGGCCGTCTACGCGCTCTCGGCACTGGCGAGCGTGGGCCTGCTGCTGGGCTGGCGCACCCGGGCCACCTCGGTGGTCTTCATGATCGGCGTGCTGTCGCTGCAGAACCGCAGCGTCTTCATGGGGGACGGCGGGGACAACGTCATCCACCTGATGGCGATGTACCTGGTCGTGACCCGGTGCGCGCAGGTGTGGTCGCTGGACGCGCGCCGGGCCCGCCGGCGCGGCGCGGCGACCGCCGGCGCGGCCGGGCCGGTGCTGTGGGGCGTGCTGGGGGCGGTCTTCGCGTACGGCGCGGCGACGGGGCGCTTCACCACGGGCTGGCTCGCGGCCTTCGCGGCGCTGTGGGTGGTCGCCGCGCTGTGGTGGATGGCCGACCGTTACGAACCGCGCGGGGAGGGGCGGGCGGCGCTCGACGTCCTGGCGAACCTGCTGCACAACGCCGGGATGCTGGTGATCATGGGCGAGGTGTGCCTGATCTACGCGACGGCCGGCTGGTACAAGATCCAGGGTTCGCGCTGGCAGGACGGGACGGCCCTCTACTACCCGCTGGGGCTGGACTACTTCACCCCGTGGCCCGGGCTGTCGGCGCTGCTGGCGAGCAGCGGAACGCTGGTGATGCTGCTGTCGTACGGGACGGTCGCGGTGCAGGTCGCGTTCCCCTTCACGCTGTTCAACCGGCGGCTCAAGAACGTGCTGCTGGCCGTGATGATGCTGGAGCACGCCGGGATCGCGGTCCTGCTGGGCCTGCCGTTCTTCTCGATGGCGATGATCACCGCCGATGCCGTCTTCCTCCCGACCGCCTTCCTGCTGTGGCTCGGGGGCCGCTTCACCGCGCTCCGGCCCGGACGGCGGCGGGCGGGGCCGCCGGCGGACGGGCCGGCCGCACCGCTGCCGGCCCAGGGCGAACCGGAGCCGCGCCCCAGCCCCGTCCCCCGGTGACCCCGGCTGACCTCGGGCGGCCCCGACGCGGGGCGGCCGAGGGTCCGGGCGGCCGTAGGGTCGGGGCATGGACGAGCAGGGGCAGCAGGCGCGCGAGCAGGGGCACCGACACGGGCCGGGACCCGGGCGGCCGACGGAGGAGCGGCCCGCGGCGGAGCGGCGAACGGCGGGCCCGGACGCGCCGGTGAGACGGGCCGCGGCGGCGGGCCCGGACGCGGCGCCGGGCCCGGACGCGGCGGTGCGGCAGTGGCGGGAGGCGGCCGGGCAGGGCGATCTCGTCCTGCTGGACGGGTTCCACGCGCTGAAGCACGCCCTGCGCTTCGGGGCGGACGTGCGCCTGGCCGTCGCCGACGACCCCGACGCGGTACGGGCCCTCGCCGACGGGCTGGCCCCGGACGTCGGGGCGGAGGTGGCCCGGCTGGTGCGGCGGGCGCCGCTGAAGGAACTGCTGCCGCGCGTGCACCCCACCGGGGTCGCCGCCCTCGCCGCGCGGCCCGACCGGGAGGCCGGACGGGCCGCGCTCGGCCGGCTGCCGCGTCCCGCGCCGGTGGTCGTCCTCGACAACCCCCGCAACCTCGGCAACGTCGGAGCCGTCGTCCGCCTCGCCGCGGGCTTCGGCGCCACCGGCGTGGTGACCCGGGGCGACCTCGACCCCTGGCACCCGCACGTGGTCCGGGCCGGGGCCGGGCTCCACTACGCGACCACCGTGGACCGGGTCGAGCTGGCGGAGCTGCCGCCGGGGCCGCTGTACGCCCTCGACCCGGAGGGCGAGGACATCCGCGCCCTCACCCTCCCCGACGACGCCCTGCTGGCCTTCGGCTCCGAGCGCCACGGCATCTCGCCCGAGCTGCGGGCGCGCGCCGACCACCTGGTCTCGCTGCCGATGCGCCCGCAGGTCTCCAGCTACAACCTGGCCACGAGCGTCGCCATGGCCCTCTTCCACTGGGGCGGCCCGAAGGCCTGACGGCCCGCCCCAAGGCCTGACGTCACGGTGTTCCGGCTCAGGCCTGGCGGCGGACCTCCACCACCCGGAAGCGGTTGGCCACGAACGCCCCGTCGCACAGGGCCGCGTTCGCCGCCGGGTTGCCGCCGGAGCCGTGGAAGTCGGAGAAGGCCGCCGTCTGGTTGACGAACACCCCGCCGGTCAGGTTCAGCGAGAGCTGCGCCGACTCCTCCAGACAGACCTCTTCGATCGCCCGCTCGGTGTCCGCGGACGTCGTGTACGCGCCGACGGTCATCGCGCCCTTCTCGCGGACCGTCCGGCGCAGCAGCTCCAGCCCGTCCGCCGTGGAGTCCACGGCCACCGCGAAGGAGACCGGGCCGAAGCACTCCGAGAGGTAGGCCGCGTCCGGGTCGGGCTTGGACGCGTCCAGCTTGACCACGACCGGCGTGCGCACCACCGCGTCCGGGAACTCCGGGTTCACCACCTCGCGGGAGGCCAGGGCCACCTCGCCGAGGGAGGCGGCGGCCTCCAGCCGGCTCTTGACGTCCGGGTTGACCAGGGCGCCCAGCAGCGCGTTGGCCCGGGCGTCGTCGCCGAGCAGGCCGCCGACCGAGGCCGCGAGGTCGGCCACGACCTCGTCGTACGACTTGTGGCCGGCGTCCGTGGCGATGCCCTCGCGCGGGATCAGCAGGTTCTGCGGGGTGGTGCACATCTGGCCGCTGTAGAGGGACAGCGAGAACGCCAGGTTGGACAGCATCCCCCGGTAGTCGTCGGTGGAGTCCAGGACGACGGTGTTGACGCCGGCCTTCTCCGTGTAGACCTGCGCCTGTCGGGCGTTGGCCTCCAGCCAGTCGCCGAACTCCGTGGAGCCGGTGTAGTCGATCAGCTTGATCTCGGGGCGCACCGCCAGGGACTTCGCGATGCCCTCGCCCGGGCGCTCCACGGCCAGCGCCACCAGGTTGGGGTCGAAGCCGGCCTCGGCGAGCACCTCCCGCGCGACCCGCACGGTCAGCGCGAGCGGGAGCACGGCCCGCGGGTGCGGCTTGACCAGGACCGGGTTGCCGGTGGCCAGGGAGGCGAAGAGCCCCGGGTAGCCGTTCCAGGTGGGGAAGGTGTTGCAGCCGATCATCAGGGCGATGCCGCGCGGGACGGCCGTGAAGGTCTTGCCGAGCTCCAGCGGGTCCTTCTTGCCCTGCGGCTTGGACCAGTCGGCCCGGCCGGGCACGCGGGTCTGCTCCTCGTACGCGTAGGCCACCGCCTCCAGGCCGCGGTCCTGGGCGTGCGGGCCGCCGGCCTGGAAGGCCATCATGAAGGCCTGGCCGCTGGTGTGCATGACGGCGTGCGCGAACTCGTGGGTGCGGGCGGAGATGCGCGACAGGATCTCGATGCAGACCAGGGCGCGCGTCTCGGGTCCGGCGTCGCGCCAGGCGCCCATGCCGGCCCGCATGGCGGGCAGCAGCACCTCGGGGTCGGCGTGCGGGTACGCGACGCCGAGCTCCGGGCCGTACGGCGACACCTCGCCGCCCGTCCAGCCGTCCGTGCCGGGCTGGTCCAGGTCGAACCGGGTGCCGCGCAGGGCCTCGAAGGCGGCGAGCCCGTCGGCCGGCGCGGTCTCGCCGTACGCCTTGGGGTGCTCGGGGTGCGGGGACCAGTAGGCGCGGCTGCGGATCGCCGACAGGGCCTGGTCCAGGGTGGGCCGGTGCGTGGCGGACAGCTGGGGGACGGTGAGTTCGGCGGCCATCAGGGACCAACTCCTCGTTGAGCCGGGCGAAGGAGAGCAGACGGGAGTTAGAGTAACCGAACGATCGGTCGGGACAAGAGGGCCCGACCGGCCTGTGGATAAGTCGGTGCGGGAGGATCGGGTCATGACAGGAATCGAGCGCTCCCGGACCGTGGCGGTCATCGGGGCCGGCACCATGGGCCAGGGCATCGCCCAGGTCGCCCTCCTCGCAGGTCACCGCGTGCTGATCTACGACATCAACGCAGCGCTCGCCGCCGACGGCGTCGGCATCGTGCAGGACCGCGTCGAGCGGATGGCCGCCAAGGGCCGCCTCGACCCCGCCGCGGCCGAGGCCGCGGTCGCCCGCGTCGATCCGGCCGCCGCCCTCTCCGACCTGGCAGGAGCGGCCCTGGTCGTCGAGGCGGTCGTCGAGGACGCCGCCGTCAAGCGGGCGCTCTTCCAGGCGCTGGAGCAGGTGGTCGCGCCGGACGCGCTGCTGGCCACCAACACCTCCTCGCTGTCCGTCACCGAGCTCGCCGCCGGCCTCGCGCACCCCGGCCGCTTCCTCGGCCTGCACTTCTTCAACCCGGCGCCGCTGCTCCCGCTCGTCGAGGTGGTCAGCGGGTTCGCCACCGACCGGGCGGCGGCCGACCTCGCGTACGAGACGGTCCTGGGCTGGGGCAAGACGCCGGTGCGCTGCGCGGACACCCCCGGCTTCATCGTCAACCGGATCGCCCGGCCCTTCTACGCCGAGGCCTTCGCGGTGTACGAGGAGCAGGGGGCCGCCCCGGCCACCATCGACGCCGTGCTGCGCGAGAGCGGCGGCTTCAAGATGGGCCCCTTCGCCCTGACCGACCTGATCGGGCAGGACGTCAACGAGGCCGTGACCCGCTCGGTGTGGGAGTCCTTCTTCCGCGGCCCCAAGTTCACCCCCTCCCTGGCCCAGCGCCGGCTGGTCCAGTCGGGCCGGCTCGGCCGGAAGTCGGGCCACGGCTGGTTCCCGTACGGCCCGGACGCCCCGGTCCCCGCCCCGCACACCGCCGGGCCCGAGGAGGCGCCGGAGGCGGTGACCGTCGTCGGGGACCTCGGGCCCGCCGCCGGGCTGACCGAGCTGCTGGAGGAGGCCGGGATCGCGGTCACCGCCACCGCGCACGGGGGCCCGTACATCCAGCTGCCCGGCGAGGGCCAGCTGGTGCTCGCGGACGGCAAGACCTCCGTGGAGTTCTCCGACGTCGTCTACTTCGACCTCGCGCTGGACTACCGCGGCTGCACCCGGATCGCGCTCTCCGCGAGCGCCGACACCAGCGCGCGGACCCTCGCGGAGGCCGTCGGCCTCTTCCAGAAGCTCGGCAAGCACGTCTCCGTCATCGGCGACGTCCCCGGCATGATCGTCGCCCGGACCGTGGCGATGCTGATCGACCTCACCGCCGACGCCGTCGCCCGCGGCGTGGCCGCCGCCGAGGACATCGACACCGCGATGCGCCTGGGCGTCAACTACCCGCTGGGGCCGACCGCATGGCACGAGCGCCTCGGCCGCGACTGGGCCTACGACCTGCTGCACCACCTGGACGAACGCTGTCCCGGCGGCCGGTACGCTCCGTCCCTGGCGCTGTTCAAGCTCGGCTACGAGGGCGACGGGGACGAGGAGGGGGAGGTGCGGTGACCACGGCCAAGCGGGACACCTACACACCGGAGACCCTGCTGGCCGTCGCGGTCCAGGTCTTCAACGAGCGCGGCTACGACGGCACGTCGATGGAGCATCTCTCCAAGGCCGCCGGCATCTCGAAGTCCTCCATCTACCACCACGTGGCGGGCAAGGAGGAGCTGCTGCGGCGCGCCGTCAGCCGCGCCCTGGACGGCCTGTTCGCCGTCCTTGAGGAGCCCGGGGCGGTACGGGGCCGCGCGGTCGAGCGCGTCGAGTACGTCACCCGGCGCACGGTGGAGGTGCTGGTCGGCGAACTGCCGTACGTGACCCTGCTGCTGCGGGTACGGGGCAACACCCGCACCGAGCGCTGGGCCCTGGAGCGGCGCCGCGAGTTCGACCAGCAGGTGGCCGAGCTGCTGAAGGCCGCCGCGGCCGACGGCGACCTGCGGGGGGACGTGGACATCCGGCTCGCCACCCGGCTGCTCTTCGGCATGGTGAACTCGCTGGTCGAGTGGTACCGCCCGCACCCGGGCACGAGCCGGGACCAGCTCGCCGACGCGGTGGTCGGCATGGCCCTCGACGGCCTGCGCACGAACCGCGGCTGACCGGCGCACGGGCCGGCCCCGCGCGGTGCCGGACCGCGCGCCGTCGGGGCCGGCCCGCGCACCGGCGCTGCACGGGCCGGTGCGCGGCGTCCGTGACCCGGACGGCCTACTCCTCCGTGATCGTCGTTCCGGGGGGCAGGCCGGGGCCGGGGCCCGGCGCCAGCAGATCCGTCTCCTCGAACACCAGCAGGGTGCGCGTCGAGAGCACCTCGGGGATGGACTGGAGGCGGGTGAGGACCAGTTCGCGCAGGGTGCGGTTGTCCGGGGTGTGCACCAGGAGCAGGACGTCGAAGTCCCCGCTGACCAGGGCGATGTGGGCGGCGCCCGGGAGCTCGCGCAGCTGCTCGCGGACCGTGCGCCAGGAGTTCTGGACGATCTTCAGCGTGATGTAGGCGGAGGCGCCCTGACCGGCCCGTTCGTGGTCGACGCGGGCGGTGAACCCGCGGATCACCCCGTCGTCGATGAGCCGGTTGATCCGCGCGTAGGCGTTCGCGCGCGAGACGTGCACCTGCTCGGCCACCGACCGTATCGACGCGCGGCCGTCCGCCTGGAGCAGGCGCATGATCGACCGGTCGATCGGGTCCAGCGGGCGGGGCGGCACCGGCGGGGTCCCGGGTGCGCCCTGCGCGCCGCCCGGCGCGGCCGGTGCGGAGCCCGCTCCGGCCATTTGTTCATCCGGCATTGCCCGATGCCTCCCTCTCCTGGACGTCCTGCACCCATCCCAGGGCCCCGCCGCCAGTTTGTCCACAGCCTGGAGGCGCCTGTAGCCAAAATGCGCGGACAACCGAACAATCGGTAGGTGAGGCGCCTCACATCCGGGGCCCTCCCCGCCCGCTTCCCACGAGGAGGTGTACGCCGCCATGACGGTCCAAGAGCTGCCCGGTGCCGGTGCGTCCCACCGGTCCACCCCGCCGCCCGCCTGGAGGCCCCGTACGGACGCCGCTCCGCTGCTGCCGGACCCGGAGCCCTACCGGGTGCTGGGCACCGGGGCGGCGGACCGGCTCGACCCGGTGCTGATGCGGCGGTGCTACGCCGAGCTGGTGCGCGGTCGCCGCTACAACGCCCAGGCCACCGCGCTCACCCGGCAGGGCCGGCTCGCCGTGTACCCCTCGACCGTCGGCCAGGAGGCCTGCGAGATCGCGGCCGCGCTGGTCCTGGAGGAGCGCGACTGGCTCTTCCCGTCCTACCGCGACACCCTGGCGGCCGTGGCGCGCGGGCTCGACCCGGTGCAGGCGCTGACCCTGCTGCGGGGCGACTGGCACACCGGCTACGACCCGCGCGAGCTGCGCATCGCACCGCTGAGCACCCCGCTCGCCACCCAGTTGCCGCACGCGGTGGGCCTGGCGCACGCGGCCCGGCTGCGCGGGGACGACGTGGTCGCCCTCGCGATGGTCGGCGACGGCGGCACCAGCGAGGGCGACTTCCACGAGGCGATGAACTTCGCTGCCGTCTGGCAGGCACCGGTGGTCTTCCTCGTGCAGAACAACGGCTTCGCGATATCCGTCCCGCTCGCCAAGCAGAGCGCCGCCCCGACCCTGGCCCACAAGGCCGTGGGGTACGGGATGCCCGGCCGGCTGGTCGACGGCAACGACGTCGCGGCGATGCACGAGGTCCTCTCCGAGGCCGTCCGGCGGGCCCGGGCCGGCGGCGGCCCGACCCTGGTCGAGGCGGTCACGTACCGGATGGAGGCGCACACCAACGCCGACGACGCGACCCGCTACCGCGGCGACGCCGAGGTCGAGGCGTGGAAGGCGCACGACCCGGTCGCGCTGCTGGAGCGGGAGCTGACCGCCCGCGGCATCCTCGACGAGGAGGGGGTGCGGGTGGAGCGCGAGGCGGCCGAGGAGATGGCGGCGGCGCTGCGCGAGGCCATGAACGCCGATCCCGTGCTGGACCCGATGGACCTCTTCGCGCACGTCTACGCGGAGCAGACCGGCCGGCTGCGCGAGCAGGCGGCCCTGCTCCGCGCGGAGCTGGAAGCGGAGGGCGAGTGATGACGACGTCGACGACGACGCCGGTGGCCGCGGCGGTGCCCAGGGCCAAGCCGGCCACGATGGCGCAGGCCCTGACCCGGGCGATGCGCGATGCGATGGCCGAGGACCCGACCGTGCACGTCATGGGCGAGGACGTCGGGACGCTGGGCGGGGTCTTCCGGATCACGGACGGCCTGGCGAAGGAGTTCGGCGAGGACCGCTGCACGGACACGCCGCTGGCCGAGGCCGGCATCCTGGGCGCGGCCGTCGGCATGGCCATGTACGGGCTGCGGCCGGTGGTCGAGATGCAGTTCGACGCCTTCGCGTACCCGGCCTTCGAGCAGCTGATCTCGCACGTGGCGAAGATGCGCAACCGCACCCGGGGCGCGATGCCGCTGCCGATCACCATCCGGGTGCCGTACGGCGGCGGGATCGGCGGCGTGGAGCACCACAGCGACTCCTCCGAGGCGTACTACGTGGCCACCCCGGGCCTGACCGTGGTGACCCCGGCGACGGTCGAGGACGCGTACGGGCTGCTGCGCGCGTCCATCGCCAGCGACGACCCGGTGGTCTTCCTGGAGCCCAAGCGGCTCTACTGGGCGAAGGCCGACTGGTCGCCGGAGGCGCCGGCGCGGGTGCCGGGGATCGGCACGGCGCTCGTACGGCGCAGCGGCGCGAGCGCGACGCTGATCACCTACGGGCCCTCGCTGCCCGTGTGCCTGGAGGCCGCCGAGGCGGCGCGCGAGGAGGGCTGGGACCTGGAGGTCGTCGACCTGCGCTCGCTGGTCCCCTTCGACGAGGACACGGTCGTGGAGTCCGTACGGCGGACCGGGCGCGCGGTGGTCGTCCACGAGTCGGGCGGCTTCGGCGGCCCGGGGGCGGAGATCGCGGCGCGGATCACGGAGCGCTGCTTCCACCACTTGGAGGCGCCGGTGCTGCGGGTGACGGGCTTCGACATCCCCTATCCGCCGCCGATGCTGGAGAAGCACCACCTGCCCGGCGTGGACCGGATCCTGGACACCGTCGCCCGCCTGCAGTGGGAGAACTGATGCCGCAGGTCATGGAATTCAAGCTGCCCGATCTCGGCGAGGGCCTCACGGAGGCCGAGATCGTGCGCTGGCTGGTGGCGGTGGGCGATGTCGTCGCCATCGACCAGCCCGTCGTCGAGGTCGAGACGGCCAAGGCGATGGTGGAGGTGCCCTGTCCGTACGGGGGCGTGGTCACCGCCCGGTTCGGCGCGGAGGGCGAGGAGCTCCCGGTGGGGGCTCCGCTGATCACCGTGGCGGTGGGCGCGGCCGCCGGTACGGGTGCGGCCGCACCGGCCGGGCCCGCTGCCGGGCCCGCTTCCGGTACGGGGGCCGAGGCCGAGCCGGAGTCCGGCGGATCGGGCAACGTGCTGGTGGGCTACGGCACCGACCACTCCCGCCCGGCCCGACGGCGGCGGGTGCGACCCGCCACCGCCGGGGCGGGGGCGGGATCGGTCGCGGCCGCGCCGGTGGCGGCCGCGGTCACCGTTCCGGTCGCGGTGTCCGGCCCCGTGGCGGTGGTCTCGCCGATCGTGCGGAAGCTGGCCCGGGACCACGGGGTGGACCTGCGCACGCTGCGCGGCTCGGGCCGCGAGGGGCTGATCCTGCGGGCGGACGTCGAGGCGGCGCTCCAGGCCCCGCCGGTCGTGGCGGCTGCGGTGACGGCTGCGGCGGCTGCGGCGGCGGGCTCGACCGGGGCGGCGCCCCAGGGCGAGCGGGTCGCGCTGAAGGGGCTGCGCGCGGTGGTCGCGGAGAAGCTCTCGCGCAGCCGGCGCGAGATCCCGGACGCGACGTGCTGGGTGGACGCCGACGCAACCGAGCTGATGGCCGCCCGCACCGCGATGAACGCGGTGGGCGGCCCCAAGATCTCGGTGCTCGCGCTGCTGGCCCGCATCTGCACGGCGGCGCTCGCGCGGTACCCGGAGCTCAACTCCACCGTGGACCTGGCGGCGGGCGAGATCGTCCGGCTCCCGGCGGTCCACCTCGGGTTCGCCGCGCAGACCGAACGGGGCCTGATGGTCCCGGTGGTCCGCGACGCGCAGGGCCGCAGCCCGGAGTCCCTGTCGGCGGAGTTCGCCCGGCTGACCGAGCTGGCGCGGGCGGGGAAGCTGACGCCGTCCGACCTGACCGGTGGGACGTTCACCCTGAACAACTACGGGGTGTTCGGCGTCGACGGCTCCACGCCGATCATCAACCACCCCGAGGCGGCCATGCTCGGGGTGGGGCGGATCGTGCCGAAGCCGTGGGTGCACGGGGGTGAGCTGGCGGTGCGCCAGGTGGTGCAGCTGTCGCTGACGTTCGACCACCGGGTGTGCGACGGGGGGACGGCGGGGGGCTTCCTGCGGTACGTCGCGGACTGCGTGGAGTCCCCGGCGGTCCTGCTGCGCAGCCTGTAGCCCGGCGCGGGCGGGGCGGGAGCCCCGCCCCGCCCTCTCCCCGCCCGCGCCCTTCCGCCGTCCCCCGCGCGCTGCCCGGACCCACCGGGGCTCCGGGCCGGGGCCGCGGTCCGGTGGGGTCAGGGGGTGAGGAGGATCTTGCCCACGTGGCTGCTGGATTCCAGGAGGCGGTGGGCTTCGGCGGCCCGGGACATGGGGAGGGTGGCGTGGACCACCGGTCGGACGCGGCCGGCCGAGACCAGCGGCCACACGTGCTCCCGGACCGCCGCGATGATGGCCGCCTTCTCCTCCAGCGGCCGCGCCCGCAGCGAGGTCGCGGTGATCGCCGCCCGCTTGGCCAGCAGCGCCCCGAGGTTCAGTTCGGCCTTCGCCCCGCCCTGGAGCCCGATCACCGCGAGACGGCCGTTGACGGCCAGCGCGTCCAGGTTCCGGGCCAGGTACTTCGCGCCCATGATGTCCAGGATCACGTCCGCCCCGGCCCCGTCCGTGGCCGCCCGTACCTCCGCCACGAAGTCCTGCTCGCGGTAGTCGATCAGTACGTCCGCGCCCAGCTCCGCGCAGCGGGCCAGCTTCTCGGGCCCGCCCGCCGTCACCGCGACCTTCGCGCCGACCGCCTTCGCCAACTGGATGGCCATGGTCCCGATGCCGCTGGAGCCGCCGTGCACGAGCAGCGTCTCGCCGGGGCGCAGCCCGGCCACCATGAACACGTTGGACCACACCGTGGCCACCACCTCGGGCAGCGCGGCCGCCGTCACCAGGTCCAGGCCGGCCGGGACCGGCAGCAGCTGGCCGGCCGGCACGGCCACCTTCTGCGCGTATCCGCCGCCCGCCAGCAGGGCGCAGACCTCGTCGCCCACCGACCAGCCGGACACGCCCGGGCCGATGGCGGTGATGCGCCCGGAGCACTCCAGGCCGGGGTGGCGGGAGGCGCCCGGCGGCGGATCGTAGAAGCCCTGGCGCTGGAGGACGTCGGCGCGGTTCACGGCGCTGGCCACGACCTCGACGAGCACCTCGCCCTCGCTCGCGACGGGATCGGGTGCGTCGGTCCAGACGAGGGCCTCGGGGCCGCCGGGTTGCTCGATGGTGATCGCATGCATGGCCCGGAGGCTACGCGAACCGGCCCCCTCGGCACAGGCGGCCCCGCGCGCGCCGCGCCGCGCTACTCGGCCGGCCCCAGGGTCTGCGGCGGCGAACTGCGCGGTGACGCCCGGACGATGGTGATGAGGCGGTCCGTCAGCTGGAGCGGGCTGGCGTGCGCGTCGTCGTACGCGAGCAGCCGGTGCCCGCGCAGCACACTCACCACCAGGTCGTCGGTGTCCCGCACCGACTTGCCGACCTCGGACCTGTTGACGGGCCGTTCGATGAGGTCGAGGCCGCTGCCCTGCTGGATCAGGTCCTCCATCACGGTGCCCGCGCTCGGGCTGAGGACCGACAGGCCCAGCAGCCGGCCGGCCGCGCTCGCGCTGGTGATGACCGCGTCGGCGCCGGACTGGCGCAGCAGCGGCGCGTTCTCCTCCTCGCGGACCGCGGCGACGATCTTCGCGCCGCGGTTGAGCTGGCGCGCCGTCAGGGTGACCAGGACCGCCGTGTCGTCCCGCTGGGTGGCGATGACGACCTGACGGGCCTTCTGGAGCTCGGCCCGCAGCAGCACGTCGGAACGGGTGGCGTCGCCGACGACGCCGGTGAGGCCCTCCGCGTTGGCCATGTCGATGACCTTGGCGCTCGGATCGACGATGACGACCTGCTCCTTGGAGAGGCCGGTGGCCAGCAGCGTCTGCAGGGCCGAACGGCCCTTGGTGCCGAAGCCGACCACGACCGTGTGGTCACGCAAGGTGTTCCTCCAACGGTTCAGCCGCCACTCTTCCCTGGTGCGCTCCGTGAGGACCTCCAGGGTGGTGCCGACCAGGATGATCAGGAACAGCACCCGCAGCGGGGTGATCAGCAGGATGTTCACCAGCCGGGCGCTGTCGCTGTACGGGACGATGTCGCCGTACCCCGTCGTCGACAGGGTCACGGTCGCGTAGTAGACGCAGTCGAGCAGATCGACCTGGTCGTTGGCGTTGTCGTGGTAGCCGTCGCGGTCGAGCCAGACGATCAGGACCGTCAGGCAGAGCACGAACAGGGCCATCACCAGGCGCCTGGTCACCTGCCGGAGCGGCTTCTCGACGACGCGCTTGGGCAGCTTGATGCGCCGGGAGACGAGTTTTTCGTCCGCCCCCCGGGCCATGGCGTCGTGGCCGTGCAGTTTCACGTGAAACATCCCCCCGAGGTCCAGGGTAGGTCCAGGATCTCCAGGTCCTGACCGGACCGGGCGCCGTGCGGCGGTACGACGGCCAGCGCGTCGGCGGCCGCCACCCCGCGCAGCATCGCCGGGCCGTTGTAGCGCAGCGGCACCGCGTGCTCGTCGGTCAGCACCACGGGCACCAGCCGGGTGTCGTGCGGGTGCCCCGGTACGTCGCCCCGGACGACCGCCGTCCAGCGGGGGCGCCCGCGGCGGCCGGCGAGGGCGCGCAGCAGCGGTTCGGCGAGGGTGAGCAGTCCGGAGACGGCGGCGAGCGGGTTGCCGGGCAGCCCGACCAGGTACCGGCCGTCGGCCCGGCCGCCGATGCGGGCCAGCAGCATCGGGTGCCCGGGGCGCACCGCGACCCCGTCGACGAGCAGTTCGGCGCCGGCCTCGGCCAGCACCGGGTGGACGTGGTCCACGGGCCCGGCGGCGGTGCCGCCGGTGGTGATCAGCACGTCGGCGGTGGAGGAGGAGACGGCCTCCAGCAGGGCGGCGGCGCCGGCGGCGTCGTCGCCGAACCGCCGGGTGCCGGTGACCTCGGCGCCGACACGGGTGAGCCAGGGGGCGAGCATGGGGCTCAGGGCGTCCCGGATGAGGCCGTCGTGCGGGCGGCCCGCGGTGAGCAGTTCGTCGCCGAGGACCAGGATCTCCACGCACGGGCGGGGCCGGGTGGCCAGCTCGTCGTAGCCGGCGGCCGCGGCGAGGCCGAGCACGGCCGGGGTGACGAGGGAGCCCGCGGGCAGCAGCAGGTCGCCGGAGCGGCACTCCTGACCGCGCGGGCGGATGTCCTGGCCGGTCAGGACGGACCGGTCGGCGAAGAGCTGGGCGCCCTTCTCGCGGCAGTGCTCGCTGCGGATGACGGCGGTGGTGTCGGCGGGCACGCGGGCCCCGGTGGCGATCCGTACGGCCTCCCCGTCCGCGAGGGGCTCGGGCCGCTCGCAGCCGGCCAGCACACCGCCGTCGCGCACGGCCCAAGGGCCGGGACCGGCGACGGCCCAGCCGTCCATCGCCGAGGTGTCGAAGGAGGGCAGGTCGGACAGGGCGTCCAGGGGCTCGGCCAGTACGTCGCCGAGGGCGTCGGCGAGGGGCACCCGGTGCGTACGGGCCCGCGTCCCGGCCCCGGCATGCACGGCGGTGTCCCGGGCCCGCGGCCAGGCCGCGGCGCGCGGGACACCGCCGTCCGGGGTGCGGTTGACCAGGGCCAGCGCCTCTTCGAGGGCCTGCTCGGCGGAGCCGGCGGCCCCGGCCGGGGCGCGGTCGGCATCGGTGGGGGTCATCCGGAGCCGTTCTGTCGGGGGTCGGCCGCGGTGGCGGTGTCGGGGGCGGGGGCCGGGGCGGCGGGGCCGGTGGCGGCCTGCGCCTCGGCGGCCCAGCGCAGGGCCAGGTCGGAGGCCTTGCGGGAGGCTTCGGAGACGGCCCGGGCGGGGTCGGCGCCGCTGGCTTCGGCCCGGGCGGCCGCGTAGCCGACCAGGAAGGTGGTCAGCGGGGCGGCGGGCCGGGCGACGCCGTGGGCGGCGTCACGGGCGAGGTCGAGCAGGGTTCGGGTGTCGACGTCGAGGTCGATGCCCAGCTCGTTCTTGGCGGCGGTGATCCATTGGTCCAGCACGGTTCCATGCTCCCTGATCCGGGCGCGGGCGACGGCGAGATCCTCCCAGGTGTCGCAGTCGAAGGAGGCGAGCGGCTGCGCGGCGACGCGGGCCAGGCCGAGCGCGGCGGTCAGCGCGCGGAGCGGGAGGCCGCCGAGGCCGTCGGGCCGGCCGGCGGAGAGGTGCGCGAGCGCGCGGCGGAGCGGGGCGGCGCGGTAGACGGCGAGGAGGGGCTGGTCCCGGCCGGCCGGGTCGCGCAGCAGGGCGCCATCGTGCGGGGCCGGGGTCGGGGCCGCCGGTGCGGCGGCGGTCAGCAGGGTCCGTACGGTGTCCCGGTCCAGGAACGGGAGGTCCGCGGAGAGTACGAGGACCAGCTCGGCGGTGGTCTCGCGCAGCCCGGCGTCCAGCGCGGCCACCGGGCCGCCGCCGGGCGGGTCCTCGCGGGTCCAGCGGACCGGGCGGGCGGTGGGGCGGCGGCCGCCGACGACGACGGTGGCGCGGGCGTCCGGGCAGGCGTCGAGGACCCGGTCGAGGAGGGTGCGTCCGCCGACGCTGAGGGCGGGCTTGTCGGCCCCGCCGAGCCGCTGCGCGGCGCCGCCGGCGAGGACGATGGCGTCGTAGGTCATGCCCACGAGTATGGGGCGGCGGGGCTCCTGCGGAGGGGCGTTGTGCCTGTCCGGGTTCGTGCGGTGCCGGGGGGCCGGCCCGGTGCCCTGGGTGCGCGGTGCGGGGCGGTGGGGTGCCGCTGCGCGGGGCCGTCTCCCCGCCCCGCCCTTCCGCCGTTCCCCGGGCTCCGCCCCGGACCCGCCCGGGCTCCGCCCCGGACCCGCCCGGGCTCCGCCCCGGACCCCGCGCCTCACACGCCGGCGGCGCTGGGTGGGGGCGGGCCCGGCTCGAACGCGGGCGGTGCCGGGTGGGGCCGAAACCGGCTCACACGCCGGCGGGGCCGGGCCGGGGCGGCCCGGGAGGAGGGGGCTGTTCCCGGGTGGGGGTCAGAGGTAGGGGCCCGAGCGGACCGCGCCGTGGGCGGCGTCCTCGTCGTCTTCGTGGGAGGCGCCGGGCGGGAGGGCGCGGCGCATCTGCTCCAGTTGGGCCCGCGCCGCCATCTGCTGCGCGAACAGGGCCGTCTGGATGCCGTGGAAGAGCCCTTCGAGCCAGCCGACGAGCTGGGCCTGCGCGATGCGCAGCTCCGCCTCGGACGGGATGGCCTCCTCCGTGAACGGGAGGGACAGGCGCTCCAGTTCCTCCACGAGCTCGGGGGCGAGGCCGTCCTCCAGCTCCTTCACGGATGCTGCGTGGATGTCCTTGAGCCGGACCCGGCTCGCCTCGTCGAGAGGCGCGGCGCGCACCTCTTCCAGGAGTTGCTTGATCATGCTTCCGATGCGCATGACCTTGGCGGGCTGTTCGACCATCTCCGTCACCGGGACCTCGCGCGACTCGTCATCGGCGCCGCCGACCGCCGACCCGTCCTGTCCCACGATCAGGACGTGCGGGGGGCTGTCCTGCGACCGTTCACTCCTCGGCATCTCCATGCCGTCATTGTCTCGCACACCTTCGTACTCACACGGTGTGCCCCCGTACGGGCGTGATCCACCCTGTACGGGGGCACCTGCATCACTCCGCGTGCCTAGCCGGCCGCGCGCCGTGCCAGCGCGCCGCTGGAGCGGGTGACCAGGGCGGCCAGCAGGGCCGCGCCCAGCGGGACCACCACGAGCAGTCCGGCGAGGGTCTCCCACGGCACGGCGATGGGCACGTACGGGACGGCGTCGAGCGGTCCGTAGCCCATCTCCTCGCCCACGGAGAGGAGGTGTTCCTGCTCCCGGAGCTGGACCAGCCGCAGTCCGACCGCCGGGAGGATGCCGGCCGCCGAGCCGAGGACGACGCCCATCAGGGCGACCACCCCGCACTGGAAGCCGCTGAGCGTGCGCCGAACGCGGGGGGCGGCGCCCACCGCGGCCAGGGTCTTGAGGTCGGCTTCGGCGTCGGCCTGGGCGAGACCGGTGGCGATGCCGGCCGCACCGATGGTGACGAGGCCGGCGAAGACGGTCAGGGCGAGCAGGCCGAGATTGTCGGTGCTCTGGTAACCGGCCTCGATCCGGACGTCGGCCTGTACGCCCAGCCGGTCGATCTCCGCGTCGAGTCGCTGCCGCTGTTCGCCCGTGGCCGCGCCGTCGAGGCTGAAGAAGGTGCCGGACGGCACCGTGGCCAGGCCGGCCGCCTCGGCGGCCGCGGGCGGCAGGACCAGCTGGATGCCCCAGCCTTCGACGCCGTCCGGGACCTGGTGGACGGGCAGGACCTTGTCCTGGCCGGGCGGGTCCTCGCGCCGCATCTGGGCGGCGTCGGCCGCCGCCATGTCCGTGACCACCCGGAGGGTCACCTTGCCGTCCTTGACGAGCCGCTTGTCGAAGGAGACGGGCGTGCCCGACGCGAGGGCCGACGCGGCGCCCGGGTCGGCGACCGCCAGGACGCCCAGCAGCTTCGCGTCGGCGACGACCGTCCCGTACGCGCTGTAGGCCGCCCCGCCCCCGCCCCCGCCGCCGTTTTCGTCCGGGGCGCACCGCCAGTCGCGGCGCAGCTTCCGGGCCTCGTCGGGGGTGAAGGACGCGAGCCCGTTCTCGGCTTCGTACAGGGGGCAGCGCTGGTCCTTGGGCGTGAGGGGTTCCGCCTTGCCGCAGCCGGGCTCCGTGGAGTACGCCTCGCAGCTGGGCTTGCCGACGACGATGCGCTCCACGTCGGCCTGCCGGGCCAGCGGGAGGTGCTTGGCGAGGGCCTGGCGCAGGGCGGGCACCTCCTTGTACGCGCTGCTCTCGGCACCGAGGGCGCCCGCACCGTGCGGGAGGTCGGCCACGTACTCGTGGCGCATCTGCACGTCCCTGCTGTGCTCGTACGTGGCGACCGCGACGGTGCCGGCGACGGCGGCGAGGACGGCGGCCACGGCCGGGGCGGTGCGCCCGCGGTTGCGGACGGCGTCGCGCAGGGCGAGCCGCGGCGACAGCGGCAGCCACCGCCCGAGCCGCCCGAAGAGGCCGACCAGCGTCGGGGTGAGCGCGACGATGCCGAGCTCGGCGAGGGCGCTGCCGCCCGCGACGACGGTCGAGCCGGCCCGGGCGGAGGTGCCGTACAGGGCGATGGCGGCGCCGGCGGCCACGGCGGTCAGGCCGATGAAGGGCAGCACCCGGTTGGCGCGGCGGACGCCGCGGCGGCCGGTCAGGGAGGCCAGCACGGTCTGCCGGGAGGCGGTGACCGCGGGCACGATCGCGGCGAGCAGGCCGGTCACCACGGCCAGCAGGGCGATGCCGGCCAGTTCCAGCGGCCGGAAGTCGAAGCCGCCGAAGCGGACGCCGAGCTGGTCCTCCAGGACGGGCCGCAGCACGATGGTGAGCACGATGCCCAGCGCGGTGCCGACGACGGCGGACGCGGCGCCGATGACGAGGCCGCCGGAGAGCACGATGGCCCGGATGTGGCGGCGGTCGCCGCCGTTGGCGCCGACGAGGCCGAGCTGGCGGCGGGAGCGGCGGGCACCCACGGCGAAGGCCGGTCCGGCCAGCAGGCAGATCTCCAGCATGGCGAGGCCGACGACGGTGACCACGATGGCCGCCTCCTCGGTGCGCGCGGAGTCGCTCGCGTTCGCGTGGTCGGGGTTCCGCGAGAAGAACGGCACGTCGGAGTCGGCCGGCGGGTCGAGGACGACGGCGCGGGAGACGACCAGGACGCCCTTGGCGTTGGCCTCCTTGACCATGTTCCACGTGAAACCGTCGCCGCCGACCGCGACCAGGTAGGTGTCCTGGGCCCGCAGGTCGATGCCGCCGGTGGCCCGGATCGCCGTGCTCAGCGGGGCCAGCAGGCTGCCGGGCGGGGCGATGATCTCCGCCTTGCCGAGCTCGGAGGGGAGCTCGTAGGCGCCGACGATCCGGTACGGCGCCGGTGCGCCGCGCGGGGTGACCCGGGAGCCGACGAAGAGTCCGGACTGCTCCAGGAAGGCGTTGGTGGCGATGACCTCGCCCGCCGCGGCGGGCAGCCGGCCGCGGTCCAGGGTGATCATGCCGCGCACCAGCGGGCTGTGCGTGTCGAGTTCGCGCAGCTGGGTGTCGAGGAGCCCGTGGGCGGTGCGGACCTTGGCGTACGCCTGGGAGTCGCGGACCGCCTCGGCCCCGGCGGGCAGCGCGGCGAGGACGGGGTCGGGTGTGCCGTCCGTCGTGCTGCGGCCCTGCGGGGTGAAGTCGTCGTAGCCGCCGACGGGCTCGTAGTTCGAGCCGTCCGGATGCTGGTGGACCGGGCCTCCGACGTGCGCGGCGGACAACTTGGCCGCCGAGGAGCCGATCTGGCGGTCCAGTTCCTGCGCGGCGGAGAGGTCGGCGCTGCGCAGGGTGAGGTCGGCGGCGCTCACGCCGAGGATGGGCAGGGCGATCATGGCGAGGACGAGGGCGCTGCGGCCCTTGGCGCGCCAGGCGTCGCGGCGGGCTATCCGGATCGCGGCGATCCAGGAGTGGTACCAGGAGATCACTGTCCGCCCGCCCGCCCGGAGAGCAGCGAGTCGGCGTGGCTGCGCAGCGTCTCGTCGACGACGCTGCCGTCGCGCAGGAAGACCACGCGGTCCGCCCAGGCGGCGAAACGGGGTTCGTGGGTGACGAGGACGCCGGCCGCGCCCGCGTCGCAGCGGGAACGCAGCAGGGCGAGGACCGATTCGCCGGTCTCGGAGTCGAGCGCGCCGGTGGGTTCGTCGGCGAGGACCAGACGCCGGTCGCCGACCAGGGCGCGGGCGATGGCCACGCGCTGCTGCTGACCGCCGGACATCTCGTCGGGGAAGCGGTCGGCGAGCGGGCCCAGGCCCATCTCCTCCAGCGCGGCGAGCGCGCAGACGCGGGCCTTGCGGGCCGAGGTGCCGTCGAGTTCGCGGGGCAGCGCCACGTTCTCGGCGGCGGTCAGGGCCGGTATCAGGTTGTAGTCCTGGAAGACGTACCCGATGCTGCGGCGGCGCAGGGCGGCGAGTTCTTTGCGGCTGGCCGCCGTCATGTCGGTGCCCTCGACGAGGACCCGGCCGCTGGTCGGGGTGTCGAGTCCGCCGGCGAGGGTGAGGAGCGTGGACTTGCCGGAGCCGGACGGGCCCATGACGGCGACGAGTTCGCCGGGATGGACGGAGAGGTCGACGCCGCGCAGGGCGTGCACCTCGGTGGCGCCGCTGCCGTGTGTGCGGACCAGTCGGTCCAACTGGAGCACGGGCGGCGGGGACTGGTGCTGGTCGGGCATGAGGGTTCCCCCTGGAACGGTGGTTCAGCCCCGCCGCGTGCGGGCGGTGCGGGGCGTCGTCGTGGCGGTGGTGGTCGGGGCGGCTGCCGTGTTCCCGGCGCTCGCGGCGGTGTGCGGGGCGGTGGGGTCCGCGGCCGTGCCGGCGGGGTTCCGCGGGGCCTGTGGTGCTCCGGGCGCCGCGGCCCTCCCGTCGGCCGGGAGGGAGAGCCGGACGAGCCGGGCTTCGCAGTGGTCGAGCCAGCGGGCCTCGGCCTCGGTCTGGAAGATGAGCTGCTCCAGGACGAGCAGCCAGGCCACGTCGTCCCGTTCCCCGGCGCGGCCGCCCTCCACGGCGGCGAGGGCCCGGGCCTTGAGCCGGGTGTAGTCCTGCATCGCCCTGATCGTGGCGTGCCGTTGGGACTGGATGACGGCGCGGATGTCCACGCCGGGGGCGCCCACGGCCATGGCGAGCTTGATGGAGAGCTCGTCGCGCGGCGGGTGGGCGCGGTCGACGGGGCGTTCGTACCACGCGCGCAGTTCGGCGCGCCCGGTGTCGGTGATGGCGTAGAGGGTGTGCCCGGCCGGGTCCTCGCCGCCGGGGGCGACCAGTCCGTCCCGCTCCAGTCGGGCGAGGGTCGTGTACACCTGCCCGACGTTCAGGGGCCAGGTGGAGCCGGTGCGGGATTCGAATTCGGTGCGCAGCTGGGAGCCGTAGCGGGGGCCCCGTTCCAGCAGGGCGAGCAGGCCGTGACGGATCGACATACCGGGTATGTATACCGAGTATGTTCACGCTCCGCAACCGTCGCGGGACGTACGCCTCCCGGGGGAGACGGGCCGTCGACGGGTGGGCGGGCGGCTCACAGGCCGCGGCGCAGGCGCACTCCCAGGTAGCCCAGCCCCAGTCCCATCAGGGCGAATCCGGTGCCCAGCGGCAGTATGTGCGCGGCCAGGTCGGCGGCCCGGTCGTTAGGGGCGGTACCGAGCGTGCTCCCCGACCGGCTCGGCCGCGGCAGCGGGTCCGGGGTCGCGGTGGGGCGCGGGCCCGGCGTCCGGTCCGTCCCCGAGGGCCGGTCCCGGGGCCGCCCCTCGGGCCTGGCTTCGGGCCGGGTTTCGGGCCGCCCCTCGGGCCGGGCTTCGGGCCTGGCTTCGATGCGGGCATCGGGGCGCGCCTCGGGACGGCCTTCGGCGTGGGCTTCGGCGCGGGCCTCGGGCGGGGCTTCCGGCCGGGTCTCGGGCCGCGTACCGGGCGGGGTCCGGGGCGCGGTCCCCGGCGGCCGGTCGGCCTCGGGCCGGTCCTGCGGCCGGGGTTCGGCGGGCGTCAGGCCGTACGGCGGCACGGCCTCGGGGCGGTCGGCGGGCGCACGCTCCGTCAGGGGCCGCGAGGCGACCACCGCCTCGCGGTTCACCGGGGCCCCCGCGGGCCGGCCCGGGTGCTCCCGGCCGACGCCGGCGGCGCTGCCGGCCAGCTCCCCGTGCCCGTCGTCGGCGGGAGCGGCCGCGGGCGCGGCGAACGCGGGCGCGGCGAGAACGGGCGCGGCGAGAACGGGGGTGGCGAGGGCGGGGGCGGCGGCGGTGAACGCCGCGGCGCCGAGGGCCGCGCAGGCCAGCAGGCGCGCCGGGAGGGCCAGCGGCGCCCTCCGGCCGCGCCCGGCCGCCCGCGGCGCCGGGGCCGTGCGGTCCGGACGGGCCTCGGGTGCCGCTTCGGCCGCGGGCACCGCTTCGGCCGTGCCTGCCGGGCGGGCCGTGGGCGCCGGTCGCGGCGGGCGGAAGCCTTCGTTCACGGAGCCCCTCCGTACCGAGCGACCGAGATGTCTCGCTCAGATTTACATAGTGGGGCAAAACCGGCATCCCGGGTGCCCCATCGGGGTCCCCGGGATGCCGGTGTGTCAGATTCCGCGCCGTCGCGCGGGTTCGGTGCGTCCCGCCGCCGGCTACTCCGGGTAGCCGGTGGACACGGTCAGCGTGTACTCCGTGCCCTCCTTGTCGATCTTGTCGCCGGCGTTCGGGTTCTGCGAGAGCACGGTGTCCTTGCCGAACACCGCCTCGTCCTTCTCCACGATCTTGTACTTGCCGCCCGAGGCCTGGATGCACTCCTTCACGGACCGCAGGTTCTTGTACTTCAGGTCCGGGGCCAGGTACTTGCCGGCCTCGCTGTAGTGCTTCGTCGGCTCCTTGCACTTGGCCGGGTCGATCGTGCGCGAGACGTCCGGCCCCTTGAACCCGGCCCTGGCCGGCGCGGCCGCCGACGCGGGCGCGGACGCCGAGGTCTCCGGCGAGCCGCCCTTCGCGTCGGGCTCCTCCCCGCCGCGGTTGGTGAGCACCGCCACCAGGCCGCCGATGGCCAGCAGCGCCACCGCGATCGCGCCCACGACCACCGGAACGTTCCGCCGCCCGCCGGACCCGCCCGCCGGGCCCCGGGAGCCCGTCACGGGGGAGACCGTGTACGGCGCCGGGGTCTGGGGCCCGTACGACTGCTGCGGCCCGGGCGCCGGGGCGTGCGGGTAGGCGTACCCGCCCTGGGCGTGCGCCTGCGGGGCGGGCGTGTGCCGGGGGGCGTACGGGGACGGCGCCGGCGTGTGCTGCGCCGGGTACGGCTGCTGCACCGCGTGCTGCGGCGGCGCCGAGTACCCCGCGTCCACCGGCGGGAACACCGCCGAGGAGACGCCCGCGCCGCTGCCGCCCGCGGTCGCGCCCGGCACGATCGCGGGCGCCGCGGCGCGCCCCGAGCCCAGCACCCGGGCCACCTCGTCGCCCATGGCCGCGGCGGTGGGGAAGCGCTCGTTCGGGTTCTTCTTCAGCGCGCGCGCGACCAGCGCGTCCATCGCCGGGGTCACCGAGCGGTTCACGGAGGACGGGGCGACCGGCTCCTCCTGCACGTGCGCGTAGGCGATGGCCAGCGGAGAGTCGGCGTCGAAGGGGAGCCGCCCGGTCAGCAGTTGGAACAGCATGATGCCGACCGAGTAGAGGTCGGAGCGGGCGTCGACGCCGCGCCCCAGCGCCTGCTCGGGGGAGAGGTACTGCGGGGTGCCGACGACCATGCCGGTCTGCGTCATCGAGGTGACGCCCGACTGCATGGCCCGGGCGATGCCGAAGTCCATCACCTTGACCACGCCGCGCTTGTTCACCATGACGTTGCCGGGCTTGATGTCGCGGTGGACCAGCCCCATCTCGTGGCTGGTCTCCAGCGCGGCCAGCACGTCGGCCGTCACCTTCAGCGCCTTGTCCGCCGGCATCGCCCCGTACTGCCGTACGTCCGCCTCCAGCACCGAGCCGAGCGGCATGCCCTCCACGTACTCCATGACGATGTACGGCATCACCGCCCCGCCGGCCGCGGAGCCGGCGAAGGCCACTTCGCCCTCGCCCGTGTCGAACACCGAGACGATGTTCGTGTGCGACAGTTTGGCTACAGCCTGGGCCTCGCGCCGGAAGCGTTCGCGGAAGGACTGCTCCCTCCCGAGGTCGCTGTGCAGCGTCTTGATGGCGACCTGGCGGTCGAGCGCCGAGTCGTACGCGAGGTACACGGAGGCCATGCCGCCCGCGCCGAGCAGGTCCCGCAGCTGGTAACGGCCACCGGCAAGCGAGCCGCCCGCGTACTGGCCCTGAGTGCCGTCCTGGCTCATGACTGGTGCTTCCCCTCGGGATGTGTGCCCGCGCCGCCGGCCGGGCGCAGGTGGCGCCCAGTCTGCCGGAGGGCAAGCACACGTCAAGCGGGGTGCCCGATCCGTGACCACACGGGCACAGCGCGGCCTAGTCCAAACGGTGACCGGTGCGGAGGCTGTAGCGTTCACCGGAGCATCGAAGAAGAGGACACCGCTGAGCGGCGGCCGAGAGAGACGACGGCGAGGACTGATGGCACCCGAACCCGAGGGAAACGGCGCCGGGATGGCCGACGGTCCTGAGCACTGGGGCGCCGGCGGCCTGGTGGGCGACGGCCGTTACCGGCTGACCCACCGCCTGGGACGCGGCGGCATGGCCGAGGTGTTCGCCGCCGAGGACGTGCGCCTGGGCCGCACCGTCGCCGTGAAGCTGCTGCGCGCGGACCTCGCCGAGGACCCGGTGTCCAAGGCCCGGTTCACGCGCGAGGCGCAGTCCGTCGCCGGGCTCAACCACCACGCCGTCGTCGCCGTGTACGACTCGGGCGAGGACCGGGTCGGCCCCAACACCGTGCCGTACATCGTGATGGAGCTGGTCGAGGGCCGCACCATCCGCGAACTGCTGCTCAGCGCGGAGGCGCCCGGCCCCGACCAGGCGCTCATCATCGTCTCGGGCGTGCTCGAAGCGCTCGCGTACTCGCACCAGCACGGCATCGTGCACCGCGACATCAAGCCGGCCAACGTCATCATCACCGAGACCGGCGCGGTGAAGGTGATGGACTTCGGCATCGCCCGCGCCCTGCACGGCGTCCAGTCGACGATGACCCAGACCGGCATGGTCATGGGCACCCCGCAGTACCTGTCGCCCGAGCAGGCCCTCGGCAAGGCCGTGGACCACCGCTCCGACCTGTACGCGACGGGCTGCCTGCTGTACGAACTGCTCGCGCTGCGGCCCCCGTTCACCGGGGAGACCCCGCTGTCGGTGGTCTACCAGCACGTGCAGGACGCGCCGGTGCCGCCCTCCCAGCTGCCCGAGGGGCAGCACATCCCGCAGGAGCTCGACGGGCTCGTCATGCGCTCCCTGGCCAAGGACCCGGACGACCGGTTCCAGAGCGCCGAGGAGATGCGCGGGCTGGTCCAGTACGCGCTCCAGATGCTCCACGACCAGGGGCCGAACACCGGCACCTGGGGCACCGGCCCGGTCACCATGGCGCTGCCGCACGGCCGGGGCCCGGCGGCCACCACGGCCATGCCCATGGGCGGGTCCGGCGGCCAGCAGCAGTACGCGGCGCACGCCACGACCTCGCAGTTCCAGCAGCCGATGGTGCCGCCGCTGAACCCGGACGACGGCTCCGCCTTCCCGGGCGGCGGCGGCCACGGCGCGCACAGCGACGGCTACGACGACGGCGGGCACGGCGGCGGCCGCTGGAAGATGTGGCTCTTCGCGGTGCTCGCGGTCATCGCGGTGGCGGGCGGCGTGGCGTACGCGCTCAACGGCGTGGGCGGCAGCGGCAAGGAGAAGACGCCCGCCCCGGGGACCTCGCAGAGCGCCCCCAGCGGCCAGCAGAGCACGCCCGGCCCGGACCAGAGCACGGCGGCCGAGCCCAGCACGGAGGGGTCGCGGACCTACTCCGAGCAGTCGCCCCAGCCGACCCGCACCAACCGCACGCAGAGCACCAGCCCCACCCCGTCGGCGTCGGCCAGCCCGACGCCGTCCGCGACGGCGTCGAAGTCCACCTCCCCGACCCCGACCCCGTCGAAGACCACGCCGCCGGCGACCACCCCGCCGCCGACGAAGTCGGCTCCGCCCGAGGAGCCCGCGTCCGGCGAATGAGCGGCGGCGGTGCGCGTACGGGAAGGGCCCCGCGGAAGGCGATTCCGCGGGGCCCTTCCCGTACGGGCAGCCCGGGCGCGCGGGCGCGGACGGGCGGACCGGCGGCGCGCGCCCCTCAGAGCGCGTGCTGGTACACGCGGTCCGGATTCCCGGCGAGCGAGTGCACGGTGACGAACTGGGGCTCGATCCGCATGTAGACCGGGTCGAAGACGGCGCCGTCCACGAAATGCGGACCGGGACCGAAAAGCTCCAGTTCGGCATTGGTCGGCTCGACGATCCGCGCGGTCCCGGTGAACTGGACCGACCACAGCCGCGGGTCCCGGGAATTGAAGTTGTCCGCCCCGTACGCCACGACGCTGCCGTTGCAGGCCTGGTGGTGGCCGAAACCGGAATGCATTCTCAGCACCACCCTGCCGTCCACCACGATGTGGCGGGCCAGGGCGAGGAAGGGCAGCGCGCGCATGCTCGTGGCCACCCGGCCGTACGGCACCCGGCGCAGCAGTTCGATGGCGTGGAGTTCCTCTGGGGACATGCCGTCCACTGTCGGGCACCGGCCCCGTGCGGGGAAAGAGGAGCCCGCCCCCATGATCGGGGACGTTGGTCCCGAGTGGCGCGCCGCGCCGTATGGCACCGACCCGCGCCCGGCCCGCGCCCGGCCCGCGCCGGACGGGGCCCGCGCGGCCCCGCTCAGCGGCGCTTCTCGGCCTGGAGCCGGGCCACGTAGGCGGCGGCCTGCGAGCGGCGCTCCATGCCCAGCTTGGAGAGCAGGCTGGAGACGTAGTTCTTGATCGTCTTCTCGGCCAGGTGCAGCCGTTCGCCGATGACCCGGTTGGTCAGGCCCTCCCCGATCAGGTCCAGGATCTTGCGCTCCTGGTCGGTGAGGTTCGACAGACGGTCGTCGCCCTTGCCGTTCTTGCCGTCGCGCAGCCGCTCCAGCACGCGGGCGGTGGCGACCGGGTCCAGCAGGGACTTCCCGTCCGCGACGTCACGCACCGCGTTGAGCAGCTCGTTCCCGCGGATCGCCTTCAGGACGTAGCCCGAGGCGCCGGCCATGATCGCGTCGAACAGCGCCTCGTCGTCGGCGAACGAGGTCAGCATCAGGCACTTGATGTCCTCGTTCTGCGAGCGGACCTCGCGGCACACCTCGACGCCGCTGCCGTCCGGCAGGCGCACGTCGAGGACGGCCACGTCGGGGCGGGTGGCGGGGATGCGGACCAGGGCGTCGGCGGCCGTACCGGCCTCGCCGACGATCTCGATGTCCTCTTCGACCGACAACAGCTCATGAACACCCCGACGCACCACTTCGTGGTCGTCCAGGAGGAATACCTTGATTTTTCCGTCTTCGCGCACGAAGTCAGTTTCACACACTCACCCCTTCCCTGCCGGGGTTACCCGGGATAACGTGCCGTTGTTCCGGCCCCCTGCAAGGCTGTGACCAGTGGTTGTTCCCGCTTCCGCGGATTTACTTGGAAATCCAAGCAAAATCGCAGGTCAAACGGGGTTTCGCAGTTATGCGGCGCACTGGGTAACGTGCATTGCGCAGGGCACGCGCCGGGGCACCTGTCACGCCTGAATCCCGTACTCGACGCGCACCCACCCCGTGCGCGGGTACGGATACAGGTGAGCCGCACTGGACCCCGGAGAACCCGGGTGCCGGACCGACGGAGGAGCACACGTGACCGTGGAGAGCACTGCCGCGCGCAAGCCGCGACGCAGCAGCGGCACCAAGCGGGCGGCAGGCGGGGCGACCGCCCGCAAGACCGCCGCTGCCACCGCACAGACGCAGGACGCACCCCAGCTCGTACAGCTGCTGACGCCCGAAGGGGACCGGGTCGACGCCGCGCACCATCCCGACGTCGCGGAATTCGCTCCGTTCGTCGCCGACGTCACCACCGAGGACCTGCGCGGGCTCTACCGCGACATGGTGCTCACCCGGCGCTTCGACGGGGAGGCCACCGCGCTGCAGCGGCAGGGCGAGCTGGGCCTGTGGGCCTCGCTCCTCGGCCAGGAGGCCGCGCAGATCGGCTCCGCCCGGGCGCTGAACGACGAGGACTACGTCTTCCCGACCTACCGCGAGCACGGCGTCGCGTGGTGCCGCGGAGTCGACCCGACGAACCTGCTCGGCATGTTCCGCGGCGTGAACCACGGCGGCTGGGACCCGAACACCAACAACTTCCACCTGTACACGATCGTCATCGGCTCGCAGACGCTGCACGCGACCGGCTACGCCATGGGCGTGGCCAAGGACGGCGCCGACTCGGCGGTCATCGCCTACTTCGGCGACGGCGCGTCCAGCCAGGGCGACGTCGCCGAGGCGTTCACCTTCTCGGCCGTCTACAACTCCCCCGTCGTGTTCTTCTGCCAGAACAACCAGTGGGCGATCTCCGAGCCGACCGAGCGCCAGATGCGCGTGCCGCTCTACCAGCGCGCCCAGGGCTTCGGCTTCCCCGGCGTTCGCGTCGACGGCAACGACGTGCTGGCCTGCCTGGCCGTGACCCGCTGGGCGCTGGACCGCGCCCGCCGCGGCGAGGGCCCCACGCTGGTCGAGGCGTTCACGTACCGGATGGGTGCGCACACCACCTCCGACGACCCGACGAAGTACCGCCGGGACGAGGAGACCGCGGCCTGGGAGGCCAAGGACCCGATCCTGCGCCTGAAGACCCACCTGCTGGCGAGCGGCGGCGCCGACGAGGCGTTCTTCGCGGAGCTGGAGGCGGAGAGCGAGGCGCTGGGCAAGCGGGTGCGCGAGGCCGTGCGCGCCATGCCCGACCCCGACACCATGGCGATCTTCGAGAACGTCTACGCGGACGGGCACGCGCTCGTCGACGAGGAGCGCGCGCAGTTCGCCGCCTACCTCGCGTCCTTCGAGGGTGGGGAGTGACCGCCGTGGCCGTACAGAAGCTGACCATCGCGAAGGCGCTCAACGATTCGCTGCGCAAGGCCCTGGAGACCGACCCCAAGGTCCTGATCATGGGCGAGGACGTCGGCAAGCTCGGCGGCGTCTTCCGCATCACCGACGGGCTGCAGAAGGACTTCGGCGAGGAGCGGGTCATCGACACCCCGCTCGCCGAGTCCGGCATCGTCGGCACCGCCATCGGCCTGGCCCTGCGCGGGTACCGGCCGGTCGTGGAGATCCAGTTCGACGGGTTCGTCTTCCCCGCGTACGACCAGATCGTCACGCAGCTCGCGAAGATGCACGCGCGCTCCCTCGGCAAGATCAAGATGCCGGTCGTCATCCGCATCCCGTACGCCGGCGGCATCGGCGCGGTGGAGCACCACTCGGAGTCCCCGGAGACGCTGTTCGCGCACGTCGCGGGCCTGAAGGTGGTCTCGCCGAGCAATGCCTCGGACGCCTACTGGATGCTCCAGCAGGCCATCCTCAGCGACGACCCGGTGATCTTCTTCGAGCCGAAGCGGCGCTACTGGGACAAGGGCGAGGTCGACGTCGAGGCCATCCCCGGCGAGCTGCACCGGGCCCGGGTGGCCCGCGAGGGCTCCGACGTCACCCTGGCGGCCTACGGCCCGATGGTGAAGGTCTGCCTGGAGGCCGCCGCGGCCGCCGCCGAGGAGGGCAAGTCGGTCGAGGTCGTCGACCTGCGGTCGATGTCCCCGGTGGACTTCGACGGCATCCAGGCGTCGGTGGAGAAGACCCGCCGGCTCGTGGTCGTCCACGAGGCGCCGGTCTTCCTCGGTGTGGGCTCGGAGATCGCCGCCCGCATCACGGAGCGGTGCTTCTACCACCTGGAGGCGCCGGTCCTGCGCGTCGGCGGCTTCCACGCCCCGTACCCGCCGGCCCGCCTGGAGGACGAGTACCTGCCGGGCCTGGACCGGGTGCTCGACGCCGTCGACCGCTCGCTGGCGTACTGAGGAGCCACGTTCATGACCATCCGTGAATTCAAGATGCCCGACGTGGGCGAGGGCCTCACCGAGGCCGAGATCCTCAAGTGGTACGTCCAGCCGGGTGACACGGTCACCGACGGGCAGGTCGTCTGCGAGGTGGAGACGGCCAAGGCGGCCGTGGAGCTCCCGGTGCCGTTCGACGGCGTCGTGCACGCGCTCCTCTTCGAGGAGGGCGTGACGGTCGACGTCGGCCAGGTGATCATCTCGGTGCGGACGGAGGGCGGCGAGGCCCCGGCCGAGGCCGTCGTCGCGGCCCCGGCCGCCGCGTCCCCCGCGCCGGCCGCCGCCCGGGCGGAGCCGGCGCCCGAGGCGCGGCAGCCCGTCCTGGTCGGGTACGGGGTCTCCACCGCCTCCACCAAGCGCCGCCCGCGCAAGGTCCCGGCGGGTGCTCCCGCGGCGGCCGCGGTACCGGCTCCGGCGGCCCCGCCCGCGGCGCCCGCGCCCGCGGCGCCCGCGCAGAACGGCACGGCGCAGAACGGCACGGCGCAGAACGGCACGGCCCAGAACGGCACGGCCCAGAACGGCACCGCACGGAACGGCAGCGCGCGGTACGACGGTGACGGCGCCGGGTCCGCCGAGCGGCCCCTGGCCAAGCCGCCGGTGCGCAAGCTCGCGAAGGACCTCGGCATCGACCTGGCCTCCGTGGTGCCCAGCGGGGACGGCGGGGTCGTCACCCGCGAGGACGTCCACGCGGCGGCAGCCGCCGCCCTCGCCCCGCAGCCGGCCGCGGCTGCCGTCCCGGCTCCGGCCGCGGCGCAGGCTCCGGCGCCGGCCGCGGTCGCCGCCGCGGTCGATCCGTCGGCGCGCGAGACCCGCGTCCCGGTCAAGGGCGTCCGCAAGGTGACCGCCCAGGCCATGGTCGGTTCGGCCTTCACCGCGCCGCACGTCACCGAGTTCATCACCTTCGACGTGACCCGGACGATGAAGCTCGTCGCCGAGCTCAAGGAGGATCCGGACCTCGCGGGGCTGCGGATCAACCCGCTGCTGCTCATCGCGAAGGCCGTCCTCGTGGCCGTCCGCCGCAACCCGGAGGTCAACGCCTCCTGGGACGAGGCGGCCCAGGAGATCGTGCTCAAGCACTACGTGAACCTGGGCATCGCGGCGGCCACCCCCCGCGGGCTGATCGTCCCGAACATCAAGGACGCCCACGCCAAGACCCTCGGCGAGCTCTCGCAGTCGCTGTCCTCGCTGGTCGCCACGGCCCGCGAGGGCAAGACCTCGCCGGCCGACATGCAGAACGGCACCCTCACCCTCACCAACGTCGGCGTCTTCGGCGTCGACACCGGTACGCCCATCCTGAACCCCGGCGAGTCCGCGATCCTCGCGGTCGGTGCGATCAAGCTCCAGCCTTGGGTCCACAAGGGCAAGGTGAAGCCGCGTCAGGTCACCACCCTGGCGCTGTCGTTCGACCACCGCCTGATCGACGGCGAGCTCGGCTCCCGCTTCCTGGCCGACATCGCGGCCGTCCTGGAGCACCCCCGCCGCCTCGTCACCTGGTCGTAGCGGCAGCCGTAGCCGTACCCGCCGATGGCCGGCCTCCGCACCAGGAGGCCGGCCATCGGCGCGCAACGGCCCGCGCGCAACGGCCTGCGCGCAACGGCCCGCGCGCGACGGCCCGCGCGCAACGGCCGTCCGCGCGCAACGGCCCGCGCGCAACGGCCCGCGCGCAACGGCCCGCGCGCAACGGCCCGCGCGCAACGGCCGTCCGCGCGCAACGGCCGCTCCGCCCGGGTTCCGGGCCGCGCGCGGCCACCGGCACCCGCGGCGGGCCGCCCGCAGACCCCTGGCAGGGCCGGGTGGGCCCGTGTGACCATCGGCGGATGATCTTCCGTCCCGCCACCGCCGACCCCGCCGACCTCGACCGCGCCACCGCCCTTCCCGGCGACGGCGGGCCCGTCCGCCTCCTCGCCCCCGCGACGATCCGCGGGGAGTTCGCCGCCGGCCGGATGCGCCCCGAGTGGACCTGGTTCGCCGAGGACGAGGACGGGGAGGTGCTGGCCCGCGCCCTGTGGTGGGGCCGCGCCGACAGCGGGCACCCGATCGCCCTGGACTGCCTGCACGTCCGCGCGGGCACCTCCGACCCGGCCGCGGTGGCGGCCGGGCTGCTCGAAGCCGGGCACACCGCCTTCGGCACGCGCCCCGGCTACACCGTCACCCTGCCCCGCGACTGGCGGGCCGACCCGGCCGCCGTCGAGGCGGTCGCCTGGCGCCGGCAGGCCGCGCACGCCTGCGGACCGACCCGGGAGATCGAGCGCCTGCGCTACGAGTGGACCCCGTCCGCCGGGACCGCCCCGCCCACCGGGCGGCTCGTCTTCCGCGAGGGCGGGGACGAGGAGTTCCTCGACGCCTTCGTGCGGCTGTCCCGCGGCAGCCTCGACCTGGCCACCCGCGACGAACTGCGCACGGCGACCCCCGAGGAGGTCGCCCGCGCGGACTTCGCCTTCTACCGCGACTGCCCGGGCGAGCGCTCCTGGTGGCGCCTGGCCCACCTCCCGGACGGCACCCTCGCGGGGCTGGCCATCCCCTCCGCCACCCCCTACCACCGCAACGTCGGCTACCTCGGCGTCGTACCGGAGCAGCGCGGCCGGGGCCTGATCGACGAGGTGCTGGCCGAGATCACCCGCTTCCACGCGGCCGCCGGCGCCGAGCGGATCACCGCGACCACGGACACCGTGAACACCCCGATGGCCGCCGCCTTCGACCGCGCCGGGTACGAGGCCACCGAGGTCCGCCTGGTCCTGGAGGAAGAGTCCGGCTGACCGCCTGCCGGCCACCGGCCCCGGGGCGGTAGCCTCCCCGCCGGGAAGGGGGCGCGGGTGCCGATCGCCGAACTGCAGGTGTACTCCGTCGAGGAGGCCGACGTGACGGGCGGGGTGTGCGTGGTCCGGTGCGTGGGCGGGACCGCGCACACCGGACAGGTCTACGCGGCGGGGGAGCTGCGGCTCGGGCTGCGCCGCATCGAGCGGTACGGGCGGCCGGTCGCGTCCCTCGGCGCCGGGCACGTCGGCAGGGTCCACCTGACGGGCGCCGTGGTGGCCCTGCTCAGCCGGGGGCAGGTGCTGACCTCGGTGCCGCCGGACGGGCACTCGCTGGAGCTGCTGGAGCAGTGGCTCGCGACCGGCCCGCCACTGGACGAGGAGCCCCGCCCGCGGTCCCTGCACACCCTGGCCGCGGCCCGGATGCGCGACGAGCGGGCCCCGGACGGTATCCGGCTGCGCTGGGGCCGGGTGGCCCTGGCCGCCGCCCTGCGCCGCGCGGACGCGGAGGGCGCGGACGAACCGTCCCGCGGGGCCGAGCTGGTGGCCGTACGGGGCTACCTGCTGCGGGAGTTCGGCCCGGGCCGCGGCGGCGACCCGGCGGCCCTGTGCCGCGAGGTGCTGGCCCTGCTCGGCAGCACCCCCGAGGCCGCCCTGGCGGAGGCCGGCGCCTGGCGCGAGCTGCCCCGCCCGCGCATCCTGCACCTGCGCCGCATCAAGCACCTGCTGCCCTGGCTGGCCCTCGTACGCCCCCATCTCGCGGACGACGACCCCCTGGCATCGGCGGCGGACGCGTGGGAGGCGGTGCGCCCCCGACTCCCCTAGGCGCTGTTTCCCGGATCATGTGCGGAGCCAGATGATGAGGGCTGCGAGGGTGACGGTGCCGAGGTAGATGTGGGCGCGTTTCTCGTAGCGGGTGGCGACGGCGCGGAAGCCCTTGAGGCGGTTGATGGTTCGTTCGACGGTGTTGCGTTTCTTGTATCGCTGGCTGTCGAAGCCGGTGGGCCGGCCGCCGCGTGAACCGCGGTTCTTGCGGTGTCTTTGCTGGTCGAGGCGTTCGGGGATGGTGTGGCGGATTCCGCGTCGTCGCAGGTAACGGCGGTTCCTCCGGGATGTGTAGGCCTTGTCGGCCAGGACATGGTCGGGGCGGGTGCGGGGCCGGCCGACCCCGAGACGGGGCACGGAGACCTGCTCCAGCACCCGCTCGAGTTGGGGCCCGTCGCCGTAGTGTCCGGGTGTCAGGACGAGGGCGAGAGGCCTGCATCGCCCGTCCGCGGCGAGGTGGATCTTGGTGGTGAATCCGCCGCGGGAACGTCCCAGGCACTCGCCGATCTGACCACTTCCTCGAGCCGGACCACCAGTCTCCGCAACACCGGATCGACCCGGTTCGTCCCCCGAACGTGCCCCTTTTGAGGATCAGTGGCCGCCAGTGTCTTCCTCGCGCCGGCGGCGTGCTGGTGGGCCCGCACAACAGTCGAGTCCACCGACACGTCCCAGTCGATCCGGCCCTCCGCGTCCTCGGCGGCCTGGATCCGAGACAACAGCATCGCCCACGTACCATCCGCTGACCAGCGGCGATGACGTTTGTAGACGGTTTCCCACGGCCCGAACCGCTCCGGCAGATCCCGCCACTGCACACCCGTCCGGACCCGGTAGAGCACCCCGTTGATCACCCGGCGGTGATCACTCCACCGGCCCCCACGAGCACCACCAGGAGGCAGGAACGACACCAGCCGGTCCCACTCCGCGTTCGTCAGATCCCCACGACCCATACGGCAAGCCTGACCCCAACACCCCACTCACGTCAGGAGATCCGAGAAACAGCGCCTAGGCCGTCTCTTTCGGATCTTGCCGGGCCCGCGACGCCTGGCACCGTGCCTGGCCGCACTGCCGGGGCGACCACGTACGTCCCGTACGCGAGCGCCCCGGCAGCACGCCCAGGCACGGCACCAGACGCCGCGGGCTCGGCCGACAAGATCCGAAAGAGACGGCCTAGCCCACGCCCTGCCCCTCCGGGCGGGAGGGGCGCGCGCGGGGCCGGGGTCAGTCGAGCGGGTGGGCCGGGCTCCGGTGTGCGCCGCGTCCTCGGCGACGCGGGCGGCGACCGTGCGGCCGGTGTCCTCGGAGATGCCGTTCAGTCAACGGGCATGTCGGGGAGGGTAGTTCGCACCGCGCCGCGGTGCGCAGTGCGGTGCGGTGCGGTGCGCAGTGCGCCGCGGGCGGCGGCCGGCGCGTTGACCGCTCCGGGGGTGTCGCGTCTACTGGGGGCGCAGGGCGGCGCGCCCGCGCGGGGCCGATCGGAGCCATCGGCAGAGGGAGCCAGGACATGAACCCGTACGTCTTCACCCGGTGCGGCCGCGCCGGCGGCCCGACGGGCGCGGTCCGGTGAAGCCGGTGACCGTGTACTGGCGGCCCGGCTGCCCGTACTGCGTCAGGCTGCGCCTCCGCCTGCGCGTCGCCCGTGTCCCGTACCGGAAGGTGAACATCTGGCGGGACCCGGGGGCGGCGGCCTTCGTGCGGGGCGTGGCAGACGGGAACGAGACCGTGCCGACCGTGGTCGTCGGAGACGGCCCGGCCATGGTCAACCCGTCGCTCCGCAGGGTCCGCGAGGCCGCCCGCGCCTGACGGGCCGCACCCCGCCCCCACCGGCATCCCGCCCCCACCGGCACCCCGCCCCCACCCGCACCCCGGCCCCGTCCGGCCCCCGCGCCACGTCCGCCCGGCACGCCCCCCGTGCACCCGCGCGACCGCGCGGACCCCCTTGACGCCCCCCGGCGCGGGAGGGACGCTCGCGGATCTCGGATCGATCGGTTGCAGCTGGGGGGCCGCCATGCCGGAGGAGTCCGTCGGGACGGTGGGGGAGCTGCGGGCGCGGCTCGCGGCGGACGGGGCGCGGTGGACGGCCGTGGAGCACCTGGCCGACGCCGAGCCGCTGCCGCGGCCCTCGCTGGGCCTGGATCCGGGGGCGGAGCTGACCACGGCGGCCGCCGCGGGCACCGTGGACCTGCGGGCGCTGATCGGGCGGGAGAGCGGCAATCCGCACCTCACCCGGCGTCGTGCCGCGCACGGCCTGCTCCCGGGGGCGGCCGCGGCGGCGGCCCGGCCCGCGGCGGTGGACTGGCGCGGGCGCTGGGGGTGGCCGTGGCTGACCGGGGTGAAGGACCAGAACCCGTGCGGCTCCTGCTGGGCGTTCGGGGCGGCCGGCCTGGTGGAGTCGATGGCCCGGATCGAGCACTGCGTGTGGGCCGAGCGCTCCGCGGGGGACGTGCACGACGGTCTGAAGTGCGCCTGCGGGCAGGGCGGCGACCCGGAGAGCGCCCTCGACTGGATCAGGGCCAACGGCGGTCTCGCCGATCCGGACTGCTGGCCGTACGGCGTCCCGCCCGCCGGGCTGCCGGCCGCCCGCCGCGACGCCTGGCGGGCCGAGTACACGCCGAGCTGGGACCGGTCGGGCCGGACGGTGCGGATCGGCGCCCCCGTCCGGCTCGGCGACGTGGAGCAGCAGAAGGTGTGGCTGGACGCGGTGGGCCCGCTGACGGCCTGCTTCGACGTGTACGAGGACTTCTTCGCGCTGGGCTCGGGCGTCTACCACCACACCGTCGGCCCGTACGCGGGCGGCCACTGCGTGCTGATCGTCGGCTACGACGACGCGGCCGGCTGCTGGCTGTTCCGCAACTCGTGGGGGACGGGCCACCACGTCGGCGGGTACGGCCGGATCGCCTACGGGGAGGCGGGCATCGACCGCTGGGCCAAGTGCGGCCTGTACGGCACGAACATCGACCCGTGGAGCAAGCGCCGCCTGCACGCGGGCAACGTCTACGAGAGCGGCAACGGCCGCGCCCACCGCAACTTCGAGCTCGTGGCCACCGCCCCGGACGGCCGGCTGCGGCACTGGTGGCGCGAGGGCGACGCGCCCTTCGCGTGGACCCGCTCGGGGGAGTTCGCGCAGGACGCCTCCGGCCTGCCCGCCTTCACCGGCAGCACCTACAACCGGAACATGGAGTCCCTGCACGTCACCACCGGCGGCCGGCTGCGCCACTGGTACTACGAGCAGTCCGGCGGCGCCTGGCGCGACGGCGGCGCCTTCGGCCCGGGCGACGCGGCGGTCGGCTCGACCCCGGCCCTGATCCAGAGCGACTACGGCAAACCGGGCAACTTCGAGGCGGTGGTGCGCACCGCGGACGGCCGGCTGAACCACTGGTGGCGGATCAACGGCGCCCCCTGGACCTGGTACGACGGCGGCCGTTTCGCCTCCGGCGTCGCCCACTACGGGCCCGCCCTCGTCCAGACCCGCTCCCGCCGCCTGGAGCTGGTGGCCGCCCTGGAGGACGGCCGGATGCAGCTGTGGTGGCGCGACGACGCGAACGGCTTCACGTGGCGCCCCGGGGAGGTCTTCGGCGCGGGCGCGGTGTCCGCGCCCTGCCTCGTCGAGGGGCAGTACGGGGCGGCCGACGAGCACACCGCGGGGAACTACGAGCTGTGCGTGGCCGTCGCGGGCGGCCGCGTCGAGCACTGGTGGCGCGGCAACGCCTCCGGGTCGGGCTGGAGCCGCGGCGCGGTCTTCGGCCGCGACGTGCTCGCGGTCACCGGGATGCTCCAGGGCAGTTTCGGGTTCAACCTGGAAGTCGTCGCCCTGCGCACCGACCGCCTGCTCCGGCACTACTGGCGGGACGGCTCGGGCTGGCACGAGGGGGCCGTGATCGGCCCCGCCTAGCGGACCGCGGAGAACGGGGCACCAGGTGGAGGTACGGAGCATCGCGCTCGATCCCGGGGAGCCGTACGAGCTGCGGCTCGCCGGGCGGGGGGCGCGCGGGTACGTGTGGACCTGGCAGGTGACGGGCGACGCGGACGTCGTGAGGGTGGAGGAGCAGCCCGCGCCGCGCGGGACGGGCGCGGCGGAGGCCCTCCCGGGGGCCGTGGTGGAGCGGGCGTACGTCGTGCGGGGGCGCGCGCCCGGCGGCGGCCGGGCCCGCATCCGCTTCGCGCAGGTCCGGCCGGCCTACCCGCAGGAGGCCCCGTACGACGAGTTCGTGCTCGACGTGGAGGTGGGGACCGGCCCGCCGGCCCCCGATGGCGGGCCGCCCGGCCGCTGAGGCCGCGCCGTCCGTTCCACATCCTGGACGCGGTCAGACGTGCACCTATGTTGTATCTATGCTGTGCGCATGCCGTCCGCCAGTACCACCCTCACCGCCGCCGACCGCGTCTACCGGCACGTCAAGCACGGCGTGCTCGACCGGCGCTACGAAGGCGGCACCCTCCTCACCGAGGGCGAACTCGCCGAGGCCGTCGGGGTCTCGCGCACCCCGGTCCGCGAGGCGCTGCTGCGCCTGGAGACCGAGGGGCTGCTGAGGCTGTACCCGAAGAAGGGCGCGCTGGTCCTCGCGGTGTCCGCGCAGGAGATCACCGACGTGCTCGAAACCCGGCTGCTGGTCGAGGAGTTCACCGTCCGCCGGGCCGTCCCGGCGCCGCCCGGACTGCTGGACCGGCTCGCCGGGCTGGTCGCCGAGCAGCGCCGGCACGCCGAGGCGGGCGACCTCGCCGCGATGATGGCCGCCGACCGCGGCTTCCACGCGGAGATCGTGCGCAGCGCCGGGAACCAGATCCTGTGCCGGCTCTACGACCAGCTGCGCGACCGGCAGCTGCGGATGGGCGTGGCCCTGCTGCACGCGCACCCCGACCGGGTGGAGCGCACGCTCGCCGAGCACGCCGAGATCCTGGCCGCGCTGCGGGCCGGTGACGCGGACACCGCGGCCGCCGCCGTACGCGGCCACATCGGCCGGGTCGAGGCGCTGGTGCGCGGAGCGGGCCGATGAGCGCCGGTGCGCATGCGGTGGTGAAGGACCCGCCGGGCGGGCGCAGGGCCGTCGCCGTGTGGTCGATCGGCGTGGCCGTCTACTTCGTCGCGGTGATCTTCCGGACCAGTCTGGGCGTGGCCGGGCTCGACGCCGCCGACCGCTTCCACGTCAACGCCTCCGCGCTGGCCGCCTTCTCCCTCCTCCAGCTGCTGGTCTACGCGGGCATGCAGATACCCGTCGGCCTGATGGTGGACCGGCTCGGCACCAAGAAGGTGCTGACGCTGGGCGCCGTCCTGTTCACGGCCGGCCAGCTCGGTTTCGCGCTGTCCCCGTCCTACGGGATGGCGCTGGCCGCCCGCGCCCTGCTGGGCTGCGGCGACGCCATGACCTTCATCTCCGTGCTCCGGCTGGGCACGCGCTGGTTCCCGGCCCGGCGCGGGCCGCTGATGGCGCAGCTCGCCGGGCTGGTCGGCATGGCCGGCAACCTCGTCTCCACGCTGGTGCTGGCGCCCGTCCTGCACGGGGTCGGCTGGGTGCCGGCCTTCGCCGGCAGCGCGGTGGCCGGGCTCGTCGTGCTCGTCCCGCTGGTGCTGTTCCTGCGCGACCACCCCGAGGGCCACGGCCCGGTGACCGCCGCACCCGTACCCGTGCCGACACCCGAAGCCGCGCCCGCGCCCGCCTCGGCGTCCGCGTCGGAGCCCGGGGCCGGGGCGGCCGCGGCGGCCGGGACGGCCGGCGGGCCCGGGGCTTCCGGGGGCTTCGTACGGCGGCAGATCGCCGAGTCCTGGCGGGAGCCCGGCACCCGGCTCGGCCTGTGGGTGCACTTCACCACGCAGTTCCCGGCGATGGTCTTCCTGCTGCTGTGGGGGATGCCGTTCCTGGTCGAGGCGCAGGGGCTGTCGCGCACCACCGCGGGCGGGCTGCTGACCCTCGTGGTCGCCTCGAACATGGCGCTCGGACTGGTCTACGGGCAGGTCGTCGGCCGCCGGCAGTCGGCGCGGATCCCGCTGGCGCTGGGCACCGTCGCGGTGACCGCCCTGCTGTGGGCCTCGGTGCTGGCCTACCCGGGGGACCGGGCGCCGATGTGGCTGCTCGTCACGCTCTGCCTGGTGCTGGGCAGCTGCGGGCCCGCCTCGATGATCGGCTTCGACTTCGCCCGCCCGGCCAACCCGGCGGAACGCCAGGGCACCGCGTCCGGCATCACGAACATGGGCGGCTTCCTCGCGTCCATGACCACCCTGCTCGCGGTGGGCGTGCTGCTCGACGCCACCGGCGACAACTACCGCATCGCCTTCTCCACGGTGTTCTTCCTGGAGGTGCTGGGCCTCACCCAGATCCTGCGGCTGCGCCCGCGCGCCCTGGCCCGGGAACGCGAACGGGAGCGGCTCCGGGAGCCGCACGCGGCCTCCCCCGCCCCGAGCGGCCCCACCGCCCCGGCCCCCGAACCGGCCTCGGCCTGAGGACCCGGCGCGTGCGGACGGCGAAGGTGGTGCGGGCGGTTGCGGATGTCGCGGGCGGTGCGGGTGTCGCGGGTGCGGGCCGGGCGGGGTCCGGGCGGCTACGGGGTGACGGCGAACTGCGTCAGGATCGCCTCCGCCAGCTCCGGGTCGCCCTCCACCTTGACCCGGTCGGCGACCGCGTGCGCCCGCACCCGGCCCCCCGCCAGCCGGACGTACGTCTCCCAGTCCAGCACCAGCGTCACGGCCGGGCCCAGCGAGGGCGCCTTGTCGAGGGTGCCCCGGCCCTGCGCGTCGACCCGTACCGTCCGCATGAACTCCAGCGGGCCGTGCACGTCCAGCACGACGGCCGAGTTCGCCGGGGCGCCCGCCTTCTTCGCGACCACCTTCGGCAGCCCGGCCAGCAGGGCGTCGCGGGCCACGTACGCCCCCGGGGAGTCCCAGTTACCCGGCGCGGCCAGCGCGTGGCGCAGGTCCTGCTCGTGCATCCACACGTCGAAGGCGCGCAGCCGCAGCGCCTCCTCCAGGGTCACCTGCTCGCCCAGCGGCCCGCGCACGGTGGCGCCCGGATCGCGCTTCTCGTTGCGCAGCTGCCGCATGCGCCGGATGACCGTGTACTCCAGCTCCGAGGTCATCTCCGGCGCGGTGTGGTGGCGCCGTACGTCGACCTGCACTTCCATGTACCGGGTGAACTCGTCCACCACGTGCCGCAGGTCCCGGGCCACGGTGTGGATCGGGCGCGGGTCGCCGAGCTGCTCGCACTCGATGCCGATGATGTGTGACACGACGTCACGGACCGACCAGCCCGGGCACGGCGTCGCCCGGTTCCACTCGCGTTCCGGCAGCGGGAGGACCAGCTCGGATATCGCCTCGATGGAATGCGTCCACGCGTCGGCATAGGGCTGAAGGCTGGGATGGACGGTCAACGGGACCCCTCGCGGTGCTGTTCAGTGGCGCGTTGTGGAAGGTGTGGGCTTGGTTTCCAAAACTACGCTGCCGGTGAGCACCCCGGCAGTGCTTTCGTGTGACGATCGTAGGCCCGAGTTGACGGCTTGAATGCCAGGACGGTGGTAGTGTGCGCGCCTCGCTGATCCAAATCGCGGTGAATGATGGTGAGTCGGTGGCCTCCCGGCGCTCCCGGGTGGCCGATCTCGTCAGGGAGCAGGCCGGCTCCGACCTGGTGGTCCTGCCGGAGCTGTGGACGGTCGGGGCCTTCGCCTACGAGCGGTTCGAGACCGAGGCGGAGCCGCTGGACGGCCCGACCTTCGAGGCCGTCTCCAAGGCGGCGCGCGATGCCGGGGTGTGGCTGCACGCGGGCTCGGTGGTGGAGCGCGCGGGCGACGGCTCGCTCTACAACACCGCGCTGGTGCTCTCCCCGGAGGGCGAGCTGGCCGCCACGTACCGCAAGATCCACCGCTTCGGCTTCGACCAGGGCGAGGCGGTGCTGATGGCCGCGGGCGACTCCCTGACCACCGTGGCCCTGCCCGAGCAGACCCTGGGCCTCGCCACCTGCTACGACCTGCGCTTCCCGGAGCTGTTCCGCGGCCTGGTGGACGCCGGGGCCACCACGATGGTGGTCGCGGCGGGCTGGCCCGCACGGCGCCGGTCGCACTGGACGCTGCTGAACCGGGCCCGCGCGGTGGAGGACCAGGCGTACGTCCTGGCGTGCGGGCTGGCCGGCACCCACGCGGGCGTGGAGCAGGCCGGGCACAGCCTGGTGGTGGACCCCTGGGGCGAGGTCCTGGCGGAGGCGGGGCCCGGCGAGGCCGTGCTGACGGTGGACCTGGACCCGGCGAAGGTCCCGGACACCCGCGACCAGTTCCCGGCCCTGAAGGACCGCCGCATGCACGGCTAGCGACCGAACGGCGGACGCGGAGCGGGGCCGGCCGCCCGGCCACGCCCGCCCCGCCGGCCCCGGCGGGCCTACGGCTCGTCGGCGCCGTCGCCGTCGCGTTCCTTCTCCGCCATGCGGATCACGCACACCGCCACCGCGATCAGCAGGGCCGCGTCCGCGTCCTCCCGGACCACGTCGACCGCGTACGTCTCCCGGAGCCGGTACCACTGCCGCGAGACCAGGGCCAGCAGCTCGCCCTCGTACTCGACCTTGAACTCCCGGTCCAGGACGCGGCCGCTGACGTCGAGCTCCGTGCCCTCCACCAGCGTCACGCGGAAGTGGTTGCGGAGCAGCGAGAACCGCTTGCGGCGGATGACGGCCAGCCGCCGTTCGTCCCGCTCCAGGGTCATCGCGTCGCGGAAGGCGAACAGCTTCTCCCGCAGGGTGATCAGGATCTGCCCGTCCGGGTCCTTGAGCTCCAGCTTCTCCCGGAGCCGCAGCGCCTTCCCGTCGACCAGGAAGGCGTGCCGGCCGTCCTCGTCCTCGATCCAGTAGTCGTCGCCGATGGCCAGCAATTTGTCCCGTACGAGGTATTTCATGCGCTCATCCGTGCCCGCGATAGGTTGCTGCCATGCCTCTCCTCTACGTGACCGACCTGGCGTACCCGGCGCGCGGCCGCCGCTACTGCGACGAGGACATATTCCTCACCTCCCGGCTGCGCGAGCACCTCCCGCTGGCCCTGTGCCACCCCCGGGACGCCGTCGCGCTGATGCCCGGGTTCGACGCGGTGGTCGTCCGCAACAGCGGCCCGGTCCTGCACTACCAGGAGGCGTACGACGCCTTCCGCGCCGCCGCGCTCGCGGCCGGGACCCGCGTCTACAACCCGCTCTGCGGCCGCGGCGACATGGCGGGCAAGCAGTACCTCCTCGACCTGACCGCCGCCGGCTACCCGGTGATCCCGACGATCGACGACCCGGCCCGGCTCGCGGAGCTGCCCCGGGCGGCCGAGTACGCGGTCAAGCCGAAGCAGGGCGCCGACTCCATCGGCCTCGTCTTCACCGCGGACCCCCAGGGCCCGGCGGGCGAGGTCCTGGTCCAGCCGCGCGTCGACTTCGCGTACGAGGTGTCGTTCGACTTCGTCGACGACGCCTTCCAGTACGCCCTGTACGCCCCGGACCCGGCGCGCCGCTGGGAGCTCGTGCCGTACGAGCCGACCGCTGCGGACCTCGACTTCGCCCGCGCGTTCATCGCCTGGAACACCCTGGACCACGGCATCCAGCGGGTGGACGCCTGCCGGGCGCCCTCGGGCGAGCTGCTGCTGGTGGAGCTGGAGGACCTGAACCCGTACCTGTCCCTGGACCTGCTCCCGCCCGCCGTCCAGGACGCCTTCGTCACCGCCCTGACCGCCTCCCTGCGCTCCTTCCTCCACTGACGCCGGGCCCCCGCCCCCGCCCCCGCCGTCACGCCCCTCGCCCCCGCGCGACCTGCGCCCCGCCCCCCGGGTCTCACCCGAACGGGCTAGCTCCGGCAGGCATCGCGGCGGGGCGCGCGGTCGACTGGGAGGGCGCTCCGCCACGGCGGCGCGCCCTTCTCTGGAGGTGGCGATGTCATCGACGGCTACCGCGGTGCGCGGCCCGCTCGTCTGGTTCCGGGGGGACCCCTTCCTCGCGGGCCGCGAGGAGACGTTCGTCCACGAGAGCGACGGACTGCTGATCTGCCAGGACGGGCTGATCACCGCGGCGGGGGACCACGCCGCGCTGCGCCACCTGATCCCGCCGGGAACCGAGGTCGTCCACTACCCGGACCACGTGATCACCGCCGGGTTCGTCGACACGCACGTCCACTACGTGCAGACCGGCATCATCGCCGCCTTCGGCTCGCAGCTGATCGACTGGCTCAACCACTACACCTTCGTGGAGGAGCAGCGCTTCTCCGACGCCGCATACGCCCGTACGGTGGCCTCCTCCTTCTGCGACGAGCTGCTGCGCAACGGCACCACCACCGCGCTGACCTTCTGCGCCGTCTACCCGGATTCGGTCGACGCCCTGTTCGAGGAGGCCACCCGGCGCGACATGCGCATGGCGGGCGGCAAGGTCCTGATGGACCGCAACGCCCCCGAGCCCCTGCTGGACACCGCCCGCTCCGGCTACGACGACTCCAAGGCCCTCCTGGAGCGCTGGCACGGCAAGGGCCGCAACCTCTACGCCATCACCCCGCGCTTCGCCCCCACCAGCACCCCCGAGCAGCTGGAGGCGGCCGGGGCCCTGTGGCGCGAGCACCCGGACGCGCTGGTCCACACGCACGTGTCCGAGAACACCGGGGAGATCTCCTGGGTGCGTTCGCTGTTCCCGGACCGCGCCGGCTACCTCGACGTCTACGACCACTACGGCCTGCTCGGCCACCGCGCCGTCCTCGCCCACGGCGTCCACCTCACGCGCCGTGAGCGCGACCGGTGCGCGGAGACGGGCACGGCGATCTCGCACTGCCCCACCTCGAACCTGTTCCTGGGCAGCGGCCTGTTCCACGTCCACGACGCCAAGGACGGCCGGCACCCGATCCACGTCGGCCTGGGCACCGACATCGGCGCCGGCACCAGCTTCTCCCTGCTGGCCACCATGAACGAGGCCTACAAGGTCGCCGAGCTGTGCAACTACCCGCTGGATTCGGTCAAGGCCTTCTTCCTCGCCACCCTCGGCGGCGCCCGGGCCCTGGGGATCGACCACCAGGTGGGCTCGCTCGAAGCGGGCCACGAAGCCGACTTCGTCGTCCTCGACCCCCGGGCCACCCCGCTGCTGGCGCAGCGCACCTCGCGCGTCGGGGACATCGAGGAGCTCCTCTTCGTGCTGGCCGTGATGGGGGACGACCGGACCGTGCGCGCCACCTACGTCAACGGCGCCCTCGCCCACGACCGCGACGCCGCCCCCGGGCCCTCCACCGCCTGACCGCCGCCGCCCACCAGAGGAGAGCCACCATGGCCACCGCCACCCCGCAGGGCCCGGCGTCCGCTCCGGACGTCGAGTACCGCAAACACCCCGGCGCCCGGATGCTGCACGGCCCGCACAAGACCATCGGCGGCGTCGAGGCGTGGGTCGTCTGGGGGCTGTGCACGGTCTTCGTCATCTGGCTGTTCGCCATCCAGACCGGCTACGCCGTGGTCTCCCCGGAGATCCAGAAGACGGCCGCGCTCAGCGTGGCCCAGATCGGTCTGGCCGGGTCGATCTACACCTGGGCGTTCGCGCTCTGCCAGTTCTTCTCCGGCGCCCTGCTCGACCGCTTCGGCTCCCGGCCGCTGCTGGCGATCGCCGTCGCCTTCGTGACGGCCGGGGCGTTCCTCTACGCCCAGACCACCAGCATGGCCACGCTGATCGCCGCCCAGATCGTCCTCGCGATCGGCTCCTCGTTCGGCTTCGTCGGCGCCGGCTACATCGGCGGCCAGTGGTTCCCCGCCGCCCGCTACGGGCTCATGTTCGGCCTGGTGCAGTCGCTGGCCTCGCTGGGCTCCGCGTTCGGGCAGCCGGCCATCTCCTGGCAGCTCACCATGGTCAGCTGGCAGCAGCTGCTGAACGGCTTCGGCGCGGCCGGCGTGGTCCTGATCGTGCTGTTCGCCCTCATGGTGCGCAATCCGTCGCCCGGCCCCGAGCAGCTCGCCCGCACCACGCCCACCACGGGCACCCCGGCCGCGCGGCGGCCGCTGCTGTCCGGCATCTTCCACGACCTCGGCAGCTGCTTCCGCAACCGCAACGTCGTGCTCTCCTCGCTGCTGGCCGGGGTGTCCTTCGGCTCCATGCTCGCCATGGGCGTGCTGTGGGGCCCCCGGGTGATGGAGGCCCGCGGCGCCGACGCCTCCCTCGCCGCCGTGCTGTCCGCCATGTCCTGGCTCGGCCTGGCCTTCGGCGCCCCGCTGTTCAACGTGCTGTCCGACCACTGGAACAACCGGCGGGTGCCCGCCGTGGTCGGCGTGCTGCTCCAGGCCGTCGCGATCAGCCTGCTGATCTACCTCCCCAAGGAGACCAACAGCGTCTCCGTGGTCACCATGTTCGCCGTGGGCCTCTTCGCCGGCGCCCACATGCTCGGCTTCACCGTCGCCGGCGAGTCCGTCCCCGGCTCCCTGGTCGGCAGCTCCGCGGCCATCGTCAACGGGGTCTGCTTCATCATCGGCGGCATCCTCCAGGCCGTGCCCGGACGCATCCTGCCCGACGCCCCGGACCTCGCGGACTACGGCCACGCCCTCCTGATGATGCCGATCCTGCTCGTCCTGGGCGCGGTGGCCGGCCTCTTCATCAAGGACACCGGCCGGGCCCACGGCCGCGCCTGACCTCCGCCCGCCGCCCCCGCCCGCCCCCGTCACGCCCGGCTTCGTACGGCCGTGACGGGGCGTTCGCACGCGGGTGGCAAGCTGGAAGCATGAACGATGCAGCCCCGGCGCCCACCCCCGCGCCCGCGCCCCGCCGTGCCCGTGTCCGTGCCCCCGAGCTGATCGGCAAGGGCGGCTGGCTCAACACCGGCGGGAAGGAGCTCACCCTCGCTGACCTGCGAGGTAAGTGCGTTGTTGTGGATTTCTGGACCTTCTGCTGCATCAACTGCCTGCACGTCCTCGACGAGCTGCGCGAGCTGGAGGAGAAGCACCGCGACACCGTCGTGATCGTCGGCGTGCACTCGCCGAAGTTCGTGCACGAGGCCGACCACGCGGCCGTCGTCGACGCCGTCGAGCGCTACGAGGTGCACCACCCGGTGCTGGACGACCCCGAGCTCGCGACCTGGAAGCAGTACGCCGTACGCGCCTGGCCCACCCTCGTGGTGATCGACCCCGAGGGCTACATCGTCGCCCAGCACGCCGGCGAGGGCCACGCGCACGCCATCGCGCGCCTGGTCGAGGAGCTGGAGGCCGAGCACGCCGCCAAGGGCACGCTGCGCCGCGGCGACGGTCCGTACGTGGCCCCCGAGCCGGTCGCCGGCGACCTGCGCTTCCCCGGGAAGGCGCTGCGGCTGCCGTCCGGGAACCTGCTGGTCTCCGACACCACCCGGCACCGGCTGGTGGAGCTCGCCGCGGACGGCGAGAGCGTGGTGCGCCGGATCGGCAGCGGCGAGCGGGGCTTCGGCCCGGACGCCTTCAGCGAGCCGCAGGGGATCGCGCTGCTGCCCGACGGGCGGGTGGTGGTCGCGGACACCGTCAACCACGCGCTGCGCACCTTCGACCCGGCCACCGGCGCCGTGGAGACCGTCGCCGGCACCGGCCGCCAGTGGTGGCAGGGCACGCCCACCTCGGGTCCGGCCCTGGAGGTGGACCTGTCCTCGCCGTGGGACGTGGCCTGGTGGGAGGACCGGGTGTGGATCGCCATGGCCGGCGTCCACCAGCTGTGGACCTGGGACCCGGCGGCCGGGACGGTCGAGGTCGCCGCCGGGACCACCAGCGAGGGCCTCCTCGACGGGCCCGCTGCCGAGGCCTGGTTCGCCCAGCCGTCCGGGCTCGCGGCCGCCGGGGACCGGCTGTGGATCGCCGACTCCGAGAACAGCGCCCTGCGCTGCCTGCACCGCGACGCGGACGGCGGCCTCGCCGTCACCACCGCCGTCGGCACCGGCCTGTTCGACTTCGGACACCGCGACGGGGACGCCGCCCAGGCGCTGCTCCAGCACCCGCTGGGCGTCACGGCCCTGCCCGACGGCTCGGTCGCGGTGAGCGACACCTACAACCACGCGCTGCGCCGCTACGACCCCGCCACCGGGCAGGTCACCACCCTGGCGACCGACCTGCGCGAGCCGAGCGACGCCGTCCTGGACGGGGAGGAGATCGTCGTCGTCGAGTCCGCCCGCCACCGCCTCACCCGGCTGCGCCTGCCCGAGGAGGCCGTACGGGTCGACGCCGTCGCCCACCGCACCCGGCGGGCCGCGACGGAGGTGGCACCCGGCACGCTCCGCCTCGACGTGGTCTTCCAGGCCCCGACCGGCCAGAAGCTGGACACCCGCTACGGCCCCTCGACGCGGCTGCTGGTCTCCTCGACCCCGCCCGCGCTGCTCGCCGACGGCGCGGGCCCCGGCACCGACCTCTTCCGCGAGTTGGCGCTGAACCCGGAGGTCACCGAGGGCGTGCTGCACGTGTCCGCGATGGCGGCCTCCTGCGACGACGACCCCGCCAACGCGTACCCGGCCTGCCACGTGCACCAGCAGGACTGGGGCGTCCCGGTGACGGTCGTCGCGGGCGGCGCGCCCCGGCTCCCGCTCGTCCTGGCCGGACTCGACGGCGCGTAGCCGTCGGGCGGCCGCCCGACGGGTGCGCGAGGACCCCGCCCGCCCGGACCACCGGGTCCGGGCGGGCGGGGTCCGCCGGGGTGCGTACGGGCCGGGGCGTCAGGCCTCCAGGAAGGCCACCATCGCGTTGGCCAGCAGGTACGGGTCGTCCGCGCCGCACAGTTCGCGGGCGCTGTGCATGGAGAGGATCGCGACGCCGATGTCCACGGTCTGGATGCCGTGCCGGGCGGCGGTGATCGGGCCGATCGTCGTGCCGCACGGCATCGAGTTGTTGGAGACGAAGGTCTGCCACGGCACCCCGGCCCGCTCGCAGGCGCTCGCGAACACCGCGCGCCCGCTGCCGTCCGTCGCGTACCGCTGGTTGACGTTGACCTTCAGGATCGGGCCGCCGTTGGCGCGCGGGTGGTGCGAGGGGTCGTGCCGCTCCGCGTAGTTGGGGTGCACGGCGTGCCCGGTGTCCGAGGACAGGCAGACCGTGCCGGCGAAGGCCCGGGCGCGGTCCTCGTAGGACCCGCCGCGGGAGAAGACTGAACGTTCCAGCACGTTGCCCAGCAGCGGGCCGTCCGCGCCGGTGTCCGACTGGGAGCCGTTCTCCTCGTGGTCGAAGGCGGCCAGCACCGGGATGTGGTCGAGCCGGTCCGCGCCGGAGACGGCGGCCAGCGCGGCGACGCCCGCGTGCACCGACAGCAGGTTGTCCATGCGCGGGCCGGCCACCAGCTCGCGGTCGCGGCCGAGGTAGGACGGCGGCTCGATCGAATGGACCATCAGGTCCCAGCCGGCCACCGAGCCCTCGGGCAGGCCCTCTTCCTCCTCCAGGAAGGCGATGAGGTCGCCCTCCTGCACGTCGCCCAGACCCCAGATCGGCTGCATGTGGCGCTGCTTGTCGAGCTTGAGGCCCTCGTTGTTCACCGACCGGTCCAGGTGCACGGCGAGTTGCGGGACGCGCAGCAGCGCGCGGTCCACGTTCACCAGCCGCTCGCTGCCGTCGCGCAGGGTCAGCCGCCCGGCCAGGCCCAGGTCGCGGTCGAGCCAGGTGTTGAGCAGGGTGCCGCCGTAGATCTCGACGGCGATCTGCCGCCAGCCCTGCGAACCGGTGTCGGGCAGCGGCTTGACGCGCAGGTTCGGGGAGTCGGTGTGGGCGCCGACGATGCGGAAGGGGGTGTGCGCGGCCGCGCCCTGCGGGACGTACCAGGCGATGAGCGCTCCGCCGCGGAGCACGAACTTGCCCCCGGTGCTCGAATCCCAGGCGTCCGTCTCCGACAACTGCCTGAAGCCTGCCTTTTCCAGCCGCTCGGCCGCGTTGGCCACGGCGTGGTACGGCGACGGACTGGCCGTCAGGAAGGTCATCAGATCGTCGGTGTGGCCGCGGTCGAAGCGGGCGGGAGAGCTCATGTGGTTCACCTTAACGACGGTCGTGTTCGCCATGGCCGGGACTGCGGCGGATGGCCGGGGGATCGGGGACCGCGGGGCGTGTGGTCAGCGGTCCCGCCGGTTCAGCCCGGCGGGCGCTCGAAGCGGCGCTGCAGCTGTCTGCGCTCGCCCCGGCGGATGCGCGGGAGCATCTCCGGGGTCTGCGCGGAGCGCTGCGCGCGTCTCTTGCGTCCGGCGCAGAAGATACAGGCCTCGCCGGGCGGCGCGTCCGGGTCGATGGGCGCCCCCGGGTGCTCGGAGCATCCCGAGGCGTTGCGGGGCCGGGACAGTTCGCGGGCGACGATGAACGCGCGGTGCAGGTCGTCGGCGATGCGGACGAAGTCGTCGGCGGGCGAGGACAGGCTCAGGTGGAAGCGCTGGTCCTCGACGGTGCGCAGGCCGGTGCGCAGCGCCTGGAGGGTGTACGGAGGCTCGGGCACCGGGTAGCCGAGCCGGCGCTGCTCGCCGGCCGCCGGGGCGGCGGGCCGGCCGGCCCCGCCGCGCAGGCCCAGGCGCCGCCGGTCGTTGCAGAGGAGGCAGCGGCCCCAGCCGTCGGGGGCCTCGGGGTCGAGGGCGCCGTTGGGGTGCTCGGAGCAGCCGGTGTAGCTCTTGGCGGGGGCCAGTGAGGCGGCGGTCCGGAAGGCCACGTACAGGGCGTCGGCGATGCCGTCGTACTCGGCGGGGTGCGCGCCGTCGTACAGCTCCCGGAGGTGGTCGCCCAGGCTGCCCAGGCTCGCCTGCAGCTCCTTGAGGGCGTACGGGCGCCCGGTGGGGACGGAGTACCCCCTGCCGCCGTGCTGATCCTGTGGACTCATGCGTACGAGCGTCCCATGAACGACCGACAACGGGGAAAGCCGCAGGACAGGGCCGCGGCCGGGGGCCCGTACACCGGCGGCCGGGTCCCCGTGCGGAGGACCCGGCCGCGGTGGCAGGCGGGGGTGCTGCGGTGGGGGCGCCGCGCTCGCGCGGCGCCGCCCGGTGGTGCGCAGGGCCTAGAAGGCGGCCTCGTCGAGCTCCATGAGGGAGTTGTCGACGGCCTCGGCCAGCCGGCGCTGGACCGAGACGCCCGGCAGGACCTGCGCGGCGAAGAACTTCGCGGCGGCGATCTTGCCGGTGTAGAAGGCCACGTCCTTCGGGGAGGCGGTGGCGAGCTTCTCGGCGGCCACGGCCGCACCCTTGAGCAGCAGGTATCCGACGACGACGTCACCGGAGGCCATGAGCAGGCGCGTGGTGTTCTGGCCGACCTTGTAGATGTTCTTGACGTCCTCGCCGGTGGCGGTGAGGTCGACGATCATCTGGCCGACGATGGCCTCCAGGTCGACGGCGGCCTGGGCCAGCGCGTCGCGGGCGCCGGACAGCTCCTCGCCGCCGACGGCCTCGGCCAGGAACTTCTTGATCGTCTCGGAGAGGACGTTCAGGGAGGCGCCCTGGTCGCGGACGATCTTCCGGAAGAAGAAGTCCTGGCCCTGGATGGCCGTGGTGCCCTCGTAGAGGGTGTCGATCTTGGCGTCGCGGATGTACTGCTCGATCGGGTACTCCTGGAGGTACCCGGAGCCGCCGAAGGTCTGCAGCGACTGGGCGAGCTGCTCGTAGGACTTCTCCGAGCCGTAGCCCTTCACGATCGGCAGCAGCAGGTCGTTGAGGCCTATCAGGGCGGAGGCGTCCTCGCCCGCGGCCTGCTTGAACTGGATCTCGTCCTGGACGGAGGCGGTGTAGAGCACCAGGGCGCGCATGCCCTCGGCGTACGCCTTCTGCGTCATGAGCGAGCGGCGCACGTCGGGGTGGTGCGTGATGGTGACCTTGGGCGCGGTCTTGTCCATGAAGTTCGCCAGGTCCGGGCCCTGCACGCGCTCCTTGGCGTACTCCAGCGCGTTGAGGTAGCCGGTGGAGAGGGTGGCGATGGCCTTCGTGCCGACCATCATCCGCGCGAACTCGATGATCATGAACATCTGGCGGATGCCGTCGTGCTTGTCGCCGATCAGCCAGCCCTTGGCGGGGTGCTGGTCGCCGAAGGTCATCTCGCAGGTGTTGGAGGCCTTGAGGCCCATCTTGTGCTCGACGTTGGTGGCGTAGACGCCGTTGCGCTCGCCCAGCTCGCCGGTCTCCCAGTCGAAGTGGAACTTCGGGACGAGGAAGAGCGACAGGCCCTTGGTGCCCGGGCCGTGGCCCTCGGGGCGGGCGAGGACGTAGTGGAGGATGTTCTCCTCCATGTCGTGCTCACCGGACGTGATGAAGCGCTTGACGCCCTCGATGTGCCAGGAGCCGTCGTCCTGCCGCACGGCCTTGGTGCGGCCGGCGCCGACGTCCGAGCCGGCGTCCGGCTCGGTGAGGACCATGGTGGAGCCCCAGCGCTTCTCCACCGCGATCTCGGCGACCTTCTTCTGCGCCTCGTTGCCCTCTTCGTAGAGGATGCCGGCGAACGCGGGGCCGGATGAGTACATCCAGACGGCCGGGTTCGCACCGAGGATCGTCTCGGCGAAGGCCCAGATGAGCGAGCGGGGCGAGGTGGTGCCGCCGATCTCCTCGGGCAGGCCCAGGCGCCAGTACTCGGAGTCCATGAAGGCCTTGTAGCTCTTCTTGAAGGACGCCGGGACGGGCGCGGTGTTGGTGGCCGGGTCGAAGACCGGCGGGTGGCGGTCGGCGTCCTCGAAGGAGGCGGCCAGCTCGTTCTCGGAGAGCCGGGTCATCTCGCCGAGGATGGTCTTGGCGGTCTCGGTGTCCATCTCACCGAACGGGCCGGTGCCGTACAGCTTGTCGCGGCCGAGCACCTCGAAGAGGTTGAACTCGATGTCGCGGAGATTCGACTTGTAGTGCCCCATGGCGACGGCTCCGTTAAGGCTCGGGGAGACAGGTTCCTCGTACATACCAATCGGTAACCTCATGATGCTACCCACCGGTAATAACGGCAACCCTTCACTGGTGACTGTGACCAGCATCAAGTGCGCGGGCCCCCCGGTCCAGGGGTGGGGGCAGCTCGGCCCACACGGTCTTCCCGGCGCCCGGCCCGGCCCGTACGCCCCACCGGCCGGCCACCGCGTCGAGCAGTGCCAGCCCCCGGCCGCCCTCGTCGCCGCCCGCGGCCCGGCGCAGCACGGGCCACCCCCGCGGACCGGGGTCGCCGACCTCCACGCGGGTGCCGCCGTCGGCCGTTCGGGTGAGCGTCAGCGTCGCGGGGGCGCCCTCGCCGACGTGCGCGATGACGTTGGCGAGGAGTTCGCCGACGCAGAGCTGGAGGTCGTCGCAGGGCGCCCCCACGTGCGCCCGCACCGCCCGCCGCAGCGCGGACACCTCCTTCGGCAGCGCGAGCAGCTCCGCCCGGAACGGCTTCACCCGGCCGCCCCGGGAGCCAGCGCCTCGGCCAGGCGGAGCGCGGTGGCGGGGTTGCAGTTGCCGAGCGCGATGAGCGGCGGGGTGCCGCAGCTCCCGGCGTACGACATGAGGTGCAGGTCGAGCGAGGGCAGCACGATCCCGTGCACGGCGAGCGCCCCGCGCAACACGGCCAGGGCCGCCCGGGAGGCGGCTTCGGGGGTGGGGGAGGTCATGGCGGCGAACCCTTCGGTGTGCGGAGTGTGACGAACTCCTCACAGGCTGGGGTCGCGGTGCGTACGGTGGGAAGGGGTTTCCGTTGCGCTGGGCAAGTGGCAAATGGTGGTGGTGGGTTGTGCCCTCTCGTAAGGATCCGGACGCATCGGCCAACGTCCCGTCCTTCTACGGCGCGGAGTTGCGCTACAAGCGGGAATGCGCCGGTCTGACGCTGGAACAGTTGGCGGAGGGCAGCTTCCGCGGGGTCCCGTTCCTCAGCCAGATCGAGCGGGGCGAGCGTCGGATGCCGTTGGACCTGGCGCAGCACGTGGACGGAAAACTGGGAACGGACGGCTTTTTCGAGCGCCGCTGTGAAGACGCGCGCAAGGCGAGGCAGTCCGATCACGCCGAATACTTCGCGGACGTCGCGGAGATGGAGCCCTACGCGGAGACGATCGAGGAATGGGCGCCGATGCTCGTTCCCGGTCTGCTGCAGACGCCCGACTACGCGCGGGCGATCGGGCGTGCGGCGATGCCCCGTGCGGCTGATGCGACGATCGAGCGGATGGTCGCTGCTCGGATGGGACGGTCGAAGCTCTTCGACGGCGAGCGTCCGCCGGAGTTCTGGGCGGTGCTCGACGAATCATTGATCCGTCGCCCCGTACTTCCTCGGCCGCAGATGGCCGAACTGCTGGAGCACATCCTCCTCGTGGTGCGCCGGACCCGCTCCATTTTGCAGGTCGTCCCGCAAACGGCCGCCGCCCACTCCCTCATGATGGGGATGGTCAAGGTCATGACCTTCTCGGACGCACCGCCCGTGGTCTATGTGGAGAGCCTCCACAGCGGACAACTCATCGACTTTCCGGCCCTCGTGAAGCAGTACCGCAGGTCTTACGATCTGCTGAGGGCCGCCGCTTTGCCGCCGGAGGCGTCCCTGGCCCTTATCGACGCTGCGGCAGAGGACTACCGAAATGGTGACCAACGGCGTTGACCTGGGTGCCGCGATCTGGCGCACGAGCAGCTACAGCAACGGCACCGGCGGCGACTGCGTCGAGGTGGCCGACGGGTGCGTGGGGGTCGTGCCCGTCCGGGACTCCAAGGTGCCCGGCGGGGCCGTGGTGGTGGTGTCGGCGGGGGCGTGGGCGCCGTTCCTCGGGGCGGTGAAGGCCGGCGGCTTCGGCCGCTGAGCCGGGCGGTGGCCCGTACCCGACGGTAGCGGCCCGGCCGCTCGGTAGTCTGTGGCGCATGTACGGCTACGACCAGACTCCGGGCGCCCAGCAGCAGTACGCGCAGCCCCAGCAGGGCTACGCCCAGCAGCCGCCGCTGTACCCCGAGCCCTCGCCGCCGTCGCTCGCCGACGCGGTGCGCGCCTTCACGACCGGGCAGCTCGCCGCCGAGGACTTCCAGCAGATCTTCGCCACCTCGAAGGTCTACTGCCCGCGCGGGGACACCCCCGGGTTCCTGGCGCTGCACAACACGCAGCAGCCGGTCATCCCGATGTTCACCACGCTCAAGGAGCTCCGCCGGTACGCGGGCAAGGAATCCAAGTACTTCGTGATCAGCGGCGCCGAGGTCATCGACCTGCTGCCGACCGGTTACGGCTTCGTCCTCGACATGGAGGGCGACCACCGCATGGTCTTCGACGCGAAGGCGGTCGAGCAGATGGTCGACTTCGCGATGCGCCGGATGTACGGCTAGGCCGTCTCTTCCGGATCGTGCCGGGCCCGCGCCGCCCGGCAGCGCACCTCGCCGCCTTGGCGGAACACCACGTACGTCCAGTGCTCCGGCGTCCCGCCGAGGCGCCGATGCACGGCACCGGACGACGCGGGCTCAACCGGCACGATCCGAAAGAGACGACCTGGCCCGCGACCGGAGCTGCCCGCCCGACCACCGGCGGGTTCAGGCGGGCGAAGCCCTCCTGGCGTTCGTAGGGGAAGTACGGGTACGGGGCCGGCCGCGCGCTCGCCGCGTCGAGCTTGGCCGTCTGGCCGTCGGTGAGCGTCAAGCCGGCCGCGCCCAGCGTCTGCCGCGGTTGCTCCTCGGTGCGGGCGCCGATGATCACCGATGAGACGGTGGGCCGCCTGGAGCAGCCACCGCAGGGCGATCTGCGGGACCGCCTTCCCGGTCTCCCCGGCGACCTCGTCCGAGGCGTCGACCACCCGGTACGGGTGCGCGTCCTCCACCGGCGGCCCGTGGTCGGTCGTCGGTGCCGTGCGGGCGGCTGTCGGTGGGCAGCGGACCGCCCCGGCGGATCCTGCCGTCGAGGCGGCCCGGCCGAGCGGGCTCCACACGAGCGCCCCGAACCCCTGGTGGGCCGCGTACCGCTCGCGCCCGCTGGCACCGACCCCCGCGAGGTGGTCCCGCCCCTGTCCGCCCCCCTGTCCTACGGGCTGCTGACCGCGGCCTTCCTGCCCGACGAGGCCGAAGCCGACCGGCCGCGGCGGACGCGGCGGCGGGGCGGGAATGCCGGCGGGCGGGGCGCTGTTCTGTGGGCAGTGGCAGAAAGTTCGAGTTTCAACTAAACTCGGCGCCAGAAGGAGGTCCCGACCATGCCTGCAGTGACTGTGGAGAACCCGTTGACGCTCCCCCGCGTCGCGGAGCCCGCCCAGGAGACCGCCGCCCGCAAGGTGCTGGCCGTCACGACCGCCCCGGGTGGTTTCGAGGGCGAGGGGTTCCCGGTGCGCCGCGCGTTCGCCGGGATCAACTACCAGTACCTCGACCCGTTCATCATGATGGACCAGATGGGCGAGGTGGAGTACGCGCCGGGCGAGCCGAAGGGCACCCCCTGGCACCCCCACCGCGGCTTCGAGACCGTCACGTACCTGATCGACGGAACGTTCGTCCACCAGGACAGCAACGGCGGCGGCGGAGTCATCAACGGCGGCGACACCCAGTGGATGACCGCCGGTGCGGGCCTCCTGCACATCGAGGCCCCGCCGGAGTCCCTCGTCGTGTCCGGCGGTCTCTTCCACGGCCTCCAGCTGTGGGTGAACCTCCCGGCCAGCGACAAGATGATGCCCCCGCGCTACCAGGACATCGGCGGCGGCCAGGTGCAGTTGCTGTCCACCCCGGACGGCGGCTCGCTGCTCCGCGTGATCGCGGGTGAGATCGACGGCCACCAGGGCCCCGGCATCACCCACACCCCGATCACGATGATCCACGCGACCGTCACCCCGGGCGCGCAGATCACCCTCCCGTGGCGCTCGGACTTCAACGCCCTCGCCTACGTCATGGCCGGGCGCGGCTCCGTCGGCGAGGACCGCCGGCCCATCCACACGGGCCAGACCGCGGTGTTCGGCGAGGGCGGCTCCCTGACCGTCCGCGCGGACGAGTCCCAGGACTCCAACGCCCCGGACCTGGAGGTCGTGCTCCTCGGCGGCCGTCCGATCCGGGAGCCGATGGCGCACTACGGGCCGTTCGTCATGAACAGCAAGCACGAGCTCCAGCAGGCCTTCGACGACTTCCAGGCCGGCCGGCTGGGCACCATCCCCACCACGGAGCGCACCCGCTAGGAAGCGGCCTGCGCGCGACGGGCCCGGGCACCGCTTAGGCGGCGCGCCGGGCCCGCGGCGCGTCCGCCCGCGCCGCGCGCCCCCGCGCCCCGTCTCAGTCCAGGGCGTCCGGGTCCGGGTCGGGCTTGGCGCGTTCGTACAGCTCGAACCAGATGCACTTGCCCTCGCCGCGCGGGTCCACGCCCCAGCTGTCGGCCAGCATCTCCATCAGCAGCACCCCGCGGCCGCTGGAGGCCATCTCGCCCGGCTGCCGCTTGTGCGGCAGCTCGTCGCTGCCGTCCGAGACCTCGATGCGCAGCCGGCGCGCGCCCAGCTCGCCCACGGCCTCCGCCACCAGCAGCGCGTCGCCGTCCGTGTGCGTCAGCACGTTCGTCACCATCTCGGAGACCATCAGCACCGCCGCGTCCAGCTGCTCGGCGTCGCCCCAGTCGTGCAGCAGCTCGCGCACCTGCTGCCGCGCGCCCGCGATCCGTTCCGGTTCCGCCTGCGCCACGGTCAGCATCGTGCGCCGGGCCGGACGCGCCGGGTGCGCGGCCGTCGTCCCGCGGCCGCACTCCGCGCTCTCGCGGCACAGCAGCACCACGGCTATGTCGTCCTCGCGGCGGTCGGCCAGCGGGCCCGTGGTGTGGTGCGAGGACGGCCCGTGCACGGCCTGCACCAGCAGATCGGCCAGCTTCTCCAGGTGCCCGTCCTCCGGCTCCGCCGACGGGGACGGCTCGGACTCCAGGATCGCGCGCAGCCGCGCCCAGCCGGTGTCCAGGTCGTGGCCGCCGGTCTCGATGAGCCCGTCGGTGCACAGCATCATCGTCTCGCCCGGCTCCAGCGTGAAGCGGGTGGTGGGGTAGTCGGTGTCCGGGACGATCCCGAGCGGCAGCCCGCCCGCCGTCGAACGCATCAGCACGGTGCCGTCCGTCATGCGGACCGCCGGCTCGGGATGCCCGGCGCGCGCCACCTCCAGCACGCCGGTCCGCGGGTCGCACTCCACGTACAGGCAGGTCGCGAAGCGCGGGCTCTGGAAGTCGGCGTCGCCCCAGGACACCGGGGCGGCCCCGGAGTCGGCCGGGTCCTGGGAGGAGCAGAGCCCGGCCAGGAAGCGGGAGGCCCGGGACAGCACCGCGTCGGGCCGGTGCCCTTCGGAGGCGTACGCCCGTACGGCGATCCGCAGCTGTCCCATCAGCCCCGCCGCCCGGACGTCGTGCCCCTGCACGTCCCCGATGACCAGGGCGAACCGTCCGGAGGGCAGCGGGATCATGTCGTACCAGTCGCCGCCGACCTGGAGGCCGCCGCCGGTCGGCACGTAGCGGGCGGCGAGGGACATGCCGGGGATCTCCGGTCCCAGCTGCGGCATCATCGACCGCTGGAGGCCGGTGGTCAGCTCCCGCTCGGACTCGGCGACCCCGGCGCGCTGGAGGGCCTGCGCGAGCATCCGGGCCACCGTCGTCAGGACGGAGCGCTCGTCGGGGGAGAAGGACACCGGGTGCTTGAAGGCGGCCATCCAGGCCCCCATGGTCCGCCCGGCCACGATCAGCGGCAGGAAGGCCCAGGAGGTGCGGTCGAAGCGCCGGGCCAGCGGCCAGGTGGCGGGGAAGCGCCGCTTGTAGTCCTCGGGGCTCGGCAGGTAGATCGCGCGGCCGGTGCGGACCACCTCCGCGGCCGGGTAGTCCGTGTCCAGCCGCATCTCGGCGAAGGGGCCCTCGTCCCCCGGGTCGTGCCCGTGGTGCCCGATGACCGACAGCCGCTCCCCGGCCGCCCCGAAGACCGCCAGCCCGTCGGGGTTGAAGCCCGGCATGGACAGCGAGGCGGCCACCCGCAGCACCTCGGCCGTCGAACGGGCCTCCGCGAGCGCCCGGCCGGCGTCCAGCAGGAAGGCCTCGCGGGAGCGCCGCCAGTCGCCGGTGATCGGGGTGTGGGCGGCCGTGGTGCCCGGCTGCGGCTCGGCGATCTCCTGGATGGTGCCGATGAGCTCGTAGTCGACGCGGCCTTCGGGCGTCCGGCGCTCCACGGGCTTGGAGCGGCTGCGCACGGTCCGCAGCACGCGCCCGTCCTCGTCCATGATGCGCAGCCGGGCCTCGGCGAGGGTGTCCTCGGCGACGGCCAGGTTCACGATCCCGTTGATCTCGTTCCAGTCCACCGGGTGGAACCGGGAGCGCACGGCGACCTCCGGCAGGACCACCGGCTCGGCGGGCAGCCCGAGGAGCCGGGCGGCCTCCCCGTCCAGGCTGACCGTCCCGCGGGCGTTGTCCCACCGCCACAGACCCGTTGCGATGGCGGCCAGGACGTCCTCGGTGCGCACCCGGCCATCTTTACAGGTCATCGCCCCGACGTGCCTGTTCGCGACGGCCGGCGGACCCCCGCCGGCACCCGGTGACGGGCGCCCGAACGGCCCCCGCGCGCCCCCGCCCCGACCCCCCGAGCGCCCCCGCCGCGGGCCCCCGGGGGGCGGCCCCGGCGGCCGCGCCCGCGCGGGGTCCCGCACGGACGGTAACCTTGGGACGGTTGAATCCACCCTGGTATCGCGTAGAACTGGATGACTGATGCATCGGTACAGGTCCCACACGTGCGGCGAGCTCCGTGCCTCCGACGTCGGCTCCGACGTCCGGCTGAGCGGCTGGGTGCACAACCGTCGAGACCTGGGCGGCATCCTCTTCATCGATCTGCGCGACCACCACGGCATCACGCAGCTCGTCGCCCGCCCCGGCACCGCGGCGAACGAGGCGCTGGGCAGCGTCAGCAAGGAGACGGTCGTCCGCATCGACGGCAAGGCCGTCTCGCGCGGCGCGGACAACGTCAACCCCGAGCTGCCCACCGGCGAGGTCGAGGTCGAGGTCTCCGAGGTCGAGGTGCTCGGCGCCGCCGCCCCGCTGCCCTTCACCATCAACACCGACGACGGGGTGAACGAGGAGCGGCGCCTGGAGTACCGCTTCCTCGACCTGCGCCGCGAGCGCATGCACCGCAACATCATGCTGCGCTCGGCCGTCATCGCGTCGATCCGCTCGAAGATGGTGGCCCTCGGCTTCAACGAGATGGCCACCCCCATCCTCACCGCGACCTCTCCCGAGGGCGCCCGCGACTTCGTCGTGCCCTCCCGCCTGAACCCGGGCAAGTTCTACGCCTTGCCGCAGGCGCCGCAGCAGTTCAAGCAGCTGCTGATGATCTCGGGCTTCGACCGGTACTTCCAGATCGCGCCCTGCTTCCGCGACGAGGACGCCCGCGCCGACCGCTCGCCGGGCGAGTTCTACCAGCTCGACGTGGAGATGTCCTTCGTCGAGCAGGAGGACGTCTTCCAGCCCATCGAGCGCCTGATGACCGAGATCTTCACGGAGTTCGGCAAGGGCCGCGAGGTCACCTCGCCCTTCCCGCGGATCCCGTTCCGCGAGTCGATGCTGAAGTACGGCAACGACAAGCCCGACCTGCGCGCCAAGCTGGAGCTCGTCGACATCACCGACGTGTTCGAGGGCTCGGAGTTCAAGGCGTTCGCCGGGAAGCACGTGCGCGCGCTGGCCGTCCCGGACACCGCCGCGCAGCCGCGCAAGTTCTTCGACGGCCTCGGCGAGTACGCGATCTTGCTGGGCGCCAAGGGCCTGGCCTGGGTCCGCGTGGGCGAGGACGGCGGCCTGACCGGCCCCATCGCCAAGTTCCTCACCGAGGAGAACGTCAAGGTCCTCACCGAGCGCCTGGGCCTGGCGGCCGGGCACGCGGTGTTCTTCGGCGCGGGCGGGTTCGACGAGGTCTCCAAGATCATGTCCGGCGTCCGCGTCGAGGCGGCCAAGCGCGCGGGCCAGTTCGAGGAGGACGTCTTCCGCTTCTGCTGGATCGTCGACTTCCCGATGTACGAGAAGGACGAGGAGACCGGAAAGATCGACTTCTCGCACAACCCCTTCTCGATGCCGCAGGGCGGCATGAAGGACCTGGAGGAGAAGGACCCGCTCGACATCCTGGCGTGGCAGTACGACATCGTCTGCAACGGCATCGAGCTCTCCTCCGGCGCCATCCGCAACCACGAGCCCGAGGTCATGCTGAAGGCCTTCGAGATCGCCGGTTACGAGGCCGAGACCGTCGAGCGCGAGTTCGCCGGCATGCTGCGCGCGTTCCGCCTCGGCGCCCCGCCGCACGGCGGCATCGCCCCGGGCGTGGACCGCATCGTGATGCTGCTGGCCGACGAGCCGAACATCCGCGAGACCATCGCCTTCCCGCTGAACGGCAACGCGCAGGACCTGATGATGGGCGCGCCGACGGTGCTGGAGGAGGCCCGCCTGCGCGAGCTGAACATCGCGCTGCGCAAGCCGGTGGAGACCAAGGCGGCCGAGCGGCCGGTGTCCGACGCGGTGGCGCCGGACGCCGGTGCGCCGCGCGGCTGAGGCTGCCGGCCCGCGGGGCACCCGTACGAAGGCGCCCCCGCTCCGGGCTTCCGGAGCGGGGGCGCCTTCGTGTGGTGCGGGGGTTGAAAAGGGTCAGAACCGGTCCAGGACGCCCTTGAGGAGCGCGGCCGAGGGCAGCGCGGCGGGGGCGGGGCCGGCGTGGAAGAAGCCGGTGTTCCCCGCGTCCAGCCTGCGCACGAAGTCGAAGGCCTTGGAGTCGTGGTCGCCGAACGCCACGAACTGCCAGTGCAAGCCCGGGGCGGTGACGGCCGCGTCGGCCAGGGCCTGCCGGGCGGGCTGGCGGTTGTCGGGGGCGCCGTCGACCTGGAAGACGACCAGGGCCGGGCCCTCGCCGCCGTCCTTCTGGTAGCGCTCCACGACGGCCTGGACGGCCGAGTGGTAACTGGTGCGGCCCATCCGGCCCAGCTCGGCGTGGCGGGCCTCGACCCAGGACGGGCCGTGCGCGTCGAGGGTCAGGTCGGCCGCGCCGTCCACCTCGGTGGAGAAGAACACCGTGTGCACGGTGGCCGCCCCGTCCAGGTGGGCGGCCAGGGCCAGGGCGTGGTCGGCGAGGTGCTGGGCGCTGCCGTCCTTGTAGAACGGGCGCATCGAACCGGAGCGGTCGAGCACCAGGTACACCCTGGCGCGGGCACCGGCCCGGCCCTTGGCGCGCAGCACCTGGCCGGCGGCCTTGTAAGCCCCGGCCACCCCGGGCGCCCGCCGCCGCACGACGGCGGCGGCAACGGCGGGCCCGACGGGAAGCACCCCGACGGCCCCGCCCCCGTCCGCCACGGGCTCGGCCACGGGCTCGGCGGTCACGGCGACGGGCTCGTGACCCACCGGCTCTGGCTCGGCCACAGCGGCGGCGGGTTCCGTGACCACGGGCGCCGCCTCGGCGGCCACCGGCTCGGCCTCGGCTTCGGCCTCGGCTTCGGCCTCGGCCGGTACGGCGACGGGCTCGGGCTCCGGCTGGGCGATGACGGCGGCGGGCTCGGCAGTCACCGGCTCCGGCTCGGCCACAGCGATGGCGGGTTCCGTGACCACGGGCGCCGCCTCGGCGGCCACCGGCTCGGCCTCGGCTTCGGCCTCGGCTTCGGCCTCGGCCGGTACGGCGACGGGCTCGGGCTCCGGCTGGGCGATGACGGCGGCGGGCTCGGCAGTCACCGGCTCCGGCTCGGCCACAGCGGCGGCGGGCTCCGCGACCACGGGCGCTGCCTCGGCCTCGGCCGGTACCGCGACGGCCGCCGGCCCGGCTTCGGCCACAGCGGCGGCGGGTTCGGCGGCCGTCGTCGCGGGCTCGGCGTCGGCCGGTACGGCCACCGGCTCCGCCGGGGCGGCCGGTTCGGCGGCGGTGTCCGCAGCGGGCGCGGCGGACTCGGGCCGCGGGTCCTGAACCGGGCCCTCCGCAACGGGGGTTCCGGCATCCGCGGCCGGAGCCGGAGCCGGCTCCGCAGCCGTACCGGCTCCGGTTTCGGCTCCGGCCGGCGCCGGATCGGTCGGGTGCGCCGCCGGGGTGGACGGGCGGCGGGCCTCCGGGACCGTGGGGTCCGGGGCCGTGGCGGTCAGCAGGGTGCCCGGTTCGCGGTCGCGGGGCGCCGACTGCGGGGGAACGGTGGGGTTGTCGAAGGACGCCGCCACCAGTTCGGCCGCCACGTCCAGGGGGGTGCGTTCCGCCTGGCTCGGGAAGGCCGCGGAAGAGGCGTCCGACGTCTCCGGAACGGGTTCCGCGGACCGTCCGAACACCTTGCGCAACAAGCTCCGAATACCCATGGGCCAGGCCTTTCGCATGAGTGCGTGAGTCATTTGTCCGTGCTGCGCGGATGATCCCTGCCCAGAGTGGACACGTAAGGCTATCGGCCGCTCGGCTGGATCTTCGGCAGGGGCGCCATTCGTGGCGCCCGGGGGCCACTCAGCCATCCTCCGCCACCGAACTGCCCGTCCGACGTGCCGGGTTCACCGGCCGTTCATCCCGCCGCCGCCGCTTCGGCGCAACCCGCGCCTAGCGTCGCGGCTGGATTGATTCCGACATGGTGTCGGCGTCCACCCAGCCCCGGAGGACACTCGTGCGCAAGCTCCTGCCGCTCATCGGCAACCCGCATGGGAGCGGCCGTTCCGCTCTCACCTGCCGCTACCGCTGCGGTGACGCATGCTTCCACGAGGTGCCGAACACCAGCGACAACGAGTACGCCGGCGACGTCATAGCCCGCGCCTACTCGCGCCGTTCGATGCTCCGTTCGGCCGCCGTGGTCACCGTCGCGACCGCCGCCGGCAGCGCCGTCGCCTTCGGCGGCAGCGGCGCGCAGACCGCCAACGCCACGCCCACCGCCGACGCCCAGGGCGCCGGCGCGGGGTCCGGTTCCGGCCAGGCCGCGCGCGGCCTGCGCTTCACGCCGGTCGCGCCGAACACCGACGACAAGGTCACCGTCCCCGCGGGCCACGACCAGAACGTGGTCATCCGCTGGGGCGACCCGATCGTCAAGGGCGCGCCCGCCTTCAACTCCGCCAAGCAGACCGCCGCCGCCCAGGCCGGCCAGTTCGGCTACAACAACGACTTCCTGAGCCTGCTCCCGCTCGGCGGCCACTACGAGCGCCAGCAGCTGCTCGTGGCCAACCACGAGTACACGGACGAGAACCTCATGTTCAAGGGCTACGACCCCGCGAACCCGACCCGCGAGCAGGTGGAGATCGCCTGGGCCGCGCACGGCCTGTCCGTGGTCGTCGTCCAGGAGGACCACCGCAGCGGCAAGCTGACGGCCGTCACCCGCCACCAGCTCAACCGGCGCCTGACCGCCACCAGCGAGTTCCGGCTGACCGGCCCGGCCGCGGGCGGCGCCCTGCTGAAGACCTCCGCGGACTCCACCGGCACCAAGGTGCTCGGCACCCTCAACAACTGCGCCGGCGGCACCACCCCGTGGGGCACCACCCTGCACGGCGAGGAGAACTTCAACCAGTACTTCGCCAACGCGGGCCTGGTCACCGACCCGGTCGAGGCCGCCCGCCTGAAGCGCTACGGCATGACCACCGGCGCCACCGAGCGCAAGTGGGAGCGGTTCGACAAGCGCTTCGACGTGGCGCAGGAGCCCAACGAGTCGCACCGCTTCGGCTGGGTCGTCGAGCTCGACCCGTACGACCCGAACTCCACCCCGCGCAAGCGCACCGCGCTGGGCCGCTTCAAGCACGAGGCCGCGCAGCCCCGTCTCACCGAGGACGGCCGCCCGGTCGTCTACATGGGCGATGACGAGCGCTTCGACTACTTCTACAAGTTCGTCTCCGCCAGGCAGATGAAGAAGGGCGACAGCCGGGCCGCGAAGGAGCACAACCTCACGCTCCTCGACGAGGGCACCCTGTACGTCGCCAAGCTCACCGGCGACTCCCCGACCGGTCAGTTCGACGGCTCCGGCAAGCTCCCCTCGGACGGCGAGTTCGACGGCTCCGGCGTGTGGATCAAGCTGGCCACCGGCAACGTCTCGCACGTCGAGGGCATGACCGCCGAGGAGGTCTACGTCTTCACGCGGCAGGCCGCCGACAAGGTGGGCGCCACCAAGATGGACCGTCCCGAGGACGTCGAGCCGTCCCCGCGCACCGGCCGCGTCTACGTCGCGCTGACCAACAACACCGACCGCGGCAAGGCCGGCAAGGCGGGCGCGGACGAGGCCAACCCGCGCAACCTGAACAAGCACGGCCAGATCCTGGAGCTCGCCGAGAACTTCGACGACCCGGCCGGCGACGGTTTCGCCTGGCGGCTCTTCCTCGTCGCCGGCGACCCGGGCGACCCGTCCACCTACTTCGCGGGCTTCCCGAAGGACAAGGTCAGCCCGATCTCCTGCCCCGACAACGTGGCCTTCGACCCGCACGGCAACCTGTGGATCTCCACGGACGGCAACCAGCTCGGCTCCCACGACGGCCTGTTCGGCGTCGCGACCGCCGGCGACCGACGCGGTGAGCTCAAGCAGTTCCTGACCGTGCCGCGCGGCGCCGAGACCTGCGGCCCGCTGGTCCAGGGCAAGCGCGTGCTGGTCGCCGTCCAGCACCCCGGCGAGATCGACGGCGCCACCGTCGACAACCCGCAGTCGGTGTGGCCGGACGGGCCGGGCAAGATCGTCCGTCCGTCGGTCGTCTCCGTCTGGCGCAAGGACGGCCGCGACATCGGCGTCTGACCGGGCCGGCCCGGTACGCAACCCCGGCCCGGCGGGCGGTGTTTCACGTGAAACACCGCCCGCCGGGCCGGTCGGGTCCTCAGGCGGGCGGGTGCGTGAGGGCACGGGCCGCCGCGACCTCGTGCCGTACCGGGGCCAGCACGCTCGACTCGTCGCCCTCGGGATCGAAGGCCACCCGCAGGGGAACGGGGCTGGCGCGCACGCCCTCGGCCAGGGACCGCAGCTCCTGCGTCACCCGCGCGACCTCGTCCGCGGTGGGCGGTTCGGCGCCGTGGTCGACCCGGACCCGCGCGGCCGTGGTCGCGTCCACGATCCGTTCGACGGCGACCACCAGCGGCCACCACGCCGCGGCCCGCGCCCCGGTGGGCGGCGGTTCGGTCAGGGCCCGCTGGAACTCGCTGCGCACGCCCGAGAGGTCGCGGTAGATCCGCCGCCGGGCCTGGAGGCGGGCCGTGCGGGCGGCGGACAGCGCGGAGGGGTCGGGGAGCGGCGCGAAGGCCCGCTCCACGTACCGGGCCGCGTCGTGCACGGTGTCGGCGAGCCGGTCCCCGATGCGGGTGCGCCAGCTCTCGGGCCACAGCAGGTAGCCCGCGACGAGGGTGATCGCGCAGCCGATCAGGCTGTCCAGCAGCCGGGGGCGGATCAGGTCGAAGCCCTGGTGGTTGAGCAGGTCGGACAGCAGCAGGATCACCGGGGTGATCGCGGCGGTCTGGAAGGCGTACCCCTTGGCGGAGAAGGCCGGGATGAGCGCGGCCAGCACCATCATCACCGGCACCGACCACCAGCCGCGCGGCACCTCCGCGAGCACGGCGGCGGCCACCACCAGACCGACCGCGGTGCCCAGGGCGCGCAGCACGGCGCGGGAGAAGACGGAGCCGAAGTCGGGCTTGAGCACGAAGGTGACGGTCAGCGCGATCCAGTACGACCGCTCGACCTCGACCAGCGACACCAGGCACTGCGCGAGCCCGATGCACAGGGCGAGCCGCAGCCCGTACCGCCAGGAGGCCCGGGACAGCATCATGTCGCGCACCGCCCGCCGGGCGCGCACCCGCAGCGCGGCGGGCCGGCCCAGGCGGTCGTCCACGTTGTACGGGTCCGGCTCGGCCAGCAGCACGATCGACGCGGCGTGCCGCAGGGCGGCGTCGATGGCCCGCTCGGACTGGCCGTGCGGCGGCGGCAGGGCGAGGTCGGGGGTGCTGCCGGTGCGGCCCTCCTCGACGGCGGCGGCCAGCTCCCGCACGGCGGCCGGGATCTCGGGCGGGAGCGGCCGGCCGCGCAGGTGGGCGGCGGGCGCGGCCTCCACGAGCGGGATGACCACGTTCAGCTGGGACAGCATCCGCACCAGCGAGGGACTGCGGCCGTGCACCCGGGCCCGCCGGCCCAGGACGAGGTCGTAGGCCTGGTTGAGGGAGTGGGTGACCTGCTGGCGGCGCTCCTCGTAGTCGGGGCCGCCCGCGGCCTCCAGGGTGTCGGCCAGTGCCCGGTAGGTGGCGGCGACGGCGGACCGCTCCGGTCCGCGCCCGCGCAGCGGCCAGCCCAGCAGGGTCAGGGCGAGGACGAGCAGGCCGCCCGCGCTCATCAGCAGCGGCGCCGTCCACCACGGGCTGGGCAGCGGCAGGCCGGCGCCGACCACGGCGTTGAGCAGGAGCAGCAGCCCGGACACCGAGGCGACCGTGCCGATGGAGGAGATCATCCCGGAGACGAGGGCGATCAGGGTGAGGGCGCCCACGGCCAGCCAGCCGTGGCCGAAGACGAGCGTGCCCAGGGCGACGCCCACGGCGCCGAAGAGCTGGGGGACGGCGATGTTGAGGACGCGCATCCGGTAGGCGTCGGCGGTGTCGCCGATGACCCCGGAGAGGGCGCCCATGGAGACGAGCGCGCCGTATTCGGGCTCGTCGAGGGCGAAGCCGACGGCGAGCGGCAGGGCGAGGGCGACGGCGGCCCGCCCCGCGGCCGCCCACGGAATCGGGGCGCCCGTCGGCCGCAAGCCGTTGAGCAGCCAGGACGGCGGTGCCAGGGGGTGGTTCCGGGATCTCCGGGACGGTATCCCTTCGGTGCGTTCGGTGCTCATTCCCGCTTCCGTGCCGCCACTCGCGAATCGATTCTGCAGAGCTCTTATGAGCCGTGATCCGTACGGTATGCGTACGTTGGTACCTTCCGAGCTTATGGGGTCCGGCGGACCCGGCCGGTCAGCCAGGCGGCCAGTGCGGCGACCAGCCCGATCACCAGCACCACCCAGGCGGTCGTGCGCAGGAACGCGGTCAGGGCGTCGTAGACCGCGGCGGCGGCCGGCCGGTCCACGTCGGCCGGCAGGTCGTCGAGGGTCAGCCGGCGGCACACCACGACGGCGATCCACAGCAGGACGGCTCCGACCGCCACCCCCAGCCCGGTGGCCAGCACGGCGCGCCGCCGGCGCACGGCCACGGCCACGGCCGCGACGGCCAGCACCAGGGTCAGCACGGGGAGCCAGACGCCGGCGACCTGGAGCATGCGGAACCCCTTACGGAGCGAGCCGAGGCCGTCGTACTCCATGACCTTGACGGAGACGTGCGTGACCGGGATGCGGTCGGCGAGGGGCACGCCGTTGCCGACGAGCTCGTCCTTGACCTGGGCGATGACGGGGGCGAGGTCGATGGTGACGGCGTCGCCGCGGCCCGTGGTGAGGGCCTTGAAGAAGGCGGCGTGCGCGGCGCGGTTGGCCGCGTCCCAGGCGGTGCGGTAGGCGGGGGTGCCGGCGAAGGACCGCAGGGCCTCGCCGAGGAGGGTGTCCACCCCGCCCTGGAAGGGCCCGGCGTCGATCTGCCCCGCCAGCGCGCGGCCGGCCTGCGTGACCACGACCGACTGCACCGCCGGGTCCTCGGCGAGCGGGGACATGGCGGCGGTGTAGCGGCCGGCGTCGCCCAGCTCGTGGTCGGCCCAGTACGCGACGGCGCTCGCGGGCACGAGGAGGGCCACGAGCACGATGAGTACCGCCGACAGGATGGTGCGCACGTCACCAGGGAACGGGCGCGGGGCGCGCCGCGCGAGCGGTGTTGCTGCGGTCGGGTGGTGGGACACCCCCGCGGAGCCCTTGCCCTCCTCGATCCGGACGTTCGATGCCCGGGTCATGAGGATGGGCGAAGGCGTCGAACGGGCGCTCCACAGCTGCGTCACCCTGGCCTGGAGCGGACCCGACCGGGCGGTGTCGGCGGACCCGGCCCTCCCGGACATGCTCTTCGAGATCGACGCGGTCGCGGTCCGCGCGCTCTGACGGGGCCGCGCCCCCGGTAGATCCACTTGCCGCCCGGGGACGGCGGGTGTGCTCTGGATGATGGGAGAGAGGAGCCCGTCATGGCACATGCGGCACCCACCGCCCCCGGGCGGCACCACCGGCGGACGACGGACACGGCCCACCACCCGAGCACGAGCGTCTACGCGCGACCGCTGCTCGCCGGGCTGGTCTACGGCGTCTGGGCCGCCTTCATCCAGCGCCAGACGGGCCCGGTCGACGCGGGCAACGTCTTCTACGGCATCCTGTGCGGCGTGATCTTCGCGGGCATCATGTTCGCCCTCGCGCGGATCGGCCCCCGGTTGCCGCGCGAGCTCCACGCCGCGGCCTACGGAGTCTTCCTGGGCGTCGCCGCCGGCTACCTCCACAGCCTCACCAACGGCAGCGTGCTCCGCTCCGTGGCGGTCGGGCTGGCCGTCGGCGCGGGCGTCGGCCTGGCGGCGTTCTACCGGTACTACACCCACGAGGCCTGAGCCCCGCGGCGGTCCAGCGGCCCTTCGGCCCGCCGGATCCGGTCTTTCCGCCCGAGGCGGCGACCGGATCCGGCGGGCCGTCCGGCACGGTGCGACTACGCGGCGGTGTCCGCCGTCGTCGTCCGCTGCGGTTCGCTCTCGGGATCGGCCGCCGGGGCGGCGGCCTTCGGCTTCGCAACGGGCTCGGCCTTGCGGGCCGGCGGGGTGAAGCGGGCGGCCTCGGCGCGGATCATGGCGTTCAGCGCGGCGTACGGGTCGATGGGCATGGCGGAACCTCACGGTGTTCGAAGGGTGTGGGGTGCGCTGCTGCTCGGCCCGCTCAGCAGCGCAGGACCACACTCCGCACCGCCCCCTGGGGCGGCGCCGCCTCGACCGTGGTGCACGGGGCGCCGGGAGCCGGCCGCGCCTGCGGGGGTTTCACGTGAAACACCGCCGACGGAAGGCGGCGTACGCCCGTCACACCGCGCGGGGCGGTCCGTACGGCGGCCCTGACCTCGGGGTCGGCGGCCGGGTCGGACTGGCCTTCGGTGGGCTCCGCGGGCGCGGTGGACGCCGGCCGGGACTCGGCGGCCGACGCGGCGGCCGGACCGGCGGCGAAGACGGACAGCAGGACGACGCAGACCACGGTCAGGGCCCTGCTCAGGGTCCCGGCGAAGGTCGTTCGAGCGTGCCGCCTCCCGATCATGCGAGGGGTCTGCCCCGACACGCCGGAAGGCTCCCCTCCGGAGACCGAGAAGCCCCCGACCGGGGGACGAAGTCACCTCCCCCGGCCCACAATCGGCCGAGCGCACGGCCCCCGCACACGCCCCCGGAAGCCGCGCTCCCGGCCTCCGCCCGCCCGGAGCCGCCCCACCCGCGACGTGCACGCCGGCCCGCACCCGGGCACCCGCGCGCGCCCGGGCACGCCGTCCGGAGCGCCGGCCACCGCACCCGGCGCCCGGCGGGTCCACCGGTCCGGCGCCGCCCCGTCAGCGGGTCCGGCGCTGCCCCGTCAGCCGGGCCAGGACGGCGGTCTCGCCGCCGACCAGCCGCAGCCGGCCCCGGCCGTCCGCCTCCCGGCCGCCGTCCCCGGGGCCGGGAGCCTGGCCGGGAGAGACCCGGACCACGGTGAACACGGCCGTACGCCCGTCGGCCCGGGGGATCTCGATGGTCCGCCCCCGCCGCAGCATGCCGGGCCCCAGACCGGCCCAGGTGACCACGGCGGTGCCGGCCGCACCCGGCGCCGGTCCTGTGGCCTCCCAGTCGGCCTCGCCGCGGAGCCCGCTCAGCGGCACGTCGACGCCGAGGCTGGGAATCCGCAGCCGCAGCGGCCGCGCCGGCCGGAGCGCACCGCGCACCGTGCGCAGCGGCCCGGCGGCCGACCCGGGCGAGCGGGCGCCCGCACCGGACCGGTGCTCGGCGGAGTGCTCCAGCTGCCGGACGAGCCTGCGGTGGCCGGACAGTCCCAGGGCGCGCGAGGGAAGGGCGTCGTCGGTGGCGGACGCGACGACCGCGGGCCGGGCGCCCTCGGTGTGGCGCAGCACCCCGAGTCCGCCCGCCAGCACGGTCACCGTCAGCGCGCCGACGGCCCACTTGGCGCGGGGCATGGGGATCCCTCCTGTCCGGCTCGGACGGCCGGGTCATGTGAGCAGTGGACACCCCGTTCTCCCCCGGACACCTCGCGCGACAACGGAGGCTGACGGGTGCACACCGGCGTGTCGTCCCCGCCCGTCCGCGTTTGCGCAGCTCGCAGCGGGTCCGGCGGGTCCCTCCGGGCGTGCGGGAGCGTGCCCCCGATCGGGTGAGCGCCGTACGCCCGCCACCCGACGGCCCCGGCCCGGACGGTACGTCCGGCGGTCCGCCGCTACACCACGACGGCGGCGGCGCCCATCAGCACGGCGGCGAGGTGGATGGCCGGGTGGCCGTAGTCGCCGGACCAGAGGTGCCGGGCCAGCCCGCCCAGCGCGGCCAGGGCGACGATGACCCCGATCTGCCCGAACAGCGTGACGGCGGTGAAGGGGGCCACGAGCAGCAGGAGCGCGCTCAGCCAGAACGGTGCGGCGCCCGTCCAACCGCGCCATTCCCGTATCGCCGTCGGCATGCCTGACTGCCCCTCGTCGTCAACTGATCGGTGGCACAGCCTCCTTCGGTGCCACTGCGGGCACAAGTGAGCGATCGGCTAAGTGTCAGAACGCCAGGCCGGAATTCGACCTTCCCCAGCCCGCGGCGCACCCGACCCGGGACGCGGACCGGCCCGGACCCCCTCCGTGGGGGTCCGGGCCGGTCCGAAGGCGGTGCGAGACGGCCTAGGCGACGATCCAGTCGGACGTGGCGATCACCGGCTGCACGCCGTCGCGGTGGATGGTGCCCTCGATGAGCCCGTACATCCGGTCGGCGGCGAAGTAGACCTCGTTGTCGTTCTTGAGGCCGAAGGGCTCCAGGTCGACGAGGAAGTGGTGCTTGTTCGGCAGGTTGAGGCGCACCTCGTTGACCTTGGGGCAGTTGTCGAGGACGCGCTCGGCCATCTGGTTCAGGGTCTGCTGGAGCGAGTACGAGTAGGTCTCCGCGAAGGCCTCCAGGAGGTTCTTGCGAACCTTCTTGTACGCCTGGTCCCAGTCGTACCCGGCCTCGTCGGCGGCCAGCGCCGAGTGCGCCCAGCGGGCGGTCACCTTGGTCGCCAGGATGCGGTCGTACGCCTCCTTGAGGATCGTGTACCTGTCCTTGATGAAGCCGTGGAACTCGGAGTTCGTCGAGTTCATGACCGTCAGGTCCTTCAGCCCCGAGACGACCTGGAGGCCGGTGGTCTCGCTGTAGGTGACCTGGGCGGTGCGCACCTCGGTGCCCTTGAGGGCGAAGGAGTGCTGCTCCTTGCGCGTCGGGACGGGGATGCGCTCCCAGGCGAATTCCTCGATGCGTATCTGCGCCTCGCGGATCGGGTCCTGGGAGGAGACGAAGTGCTTGGCGAGCAGGATGCCGAAGGCCTCGGGGGAGGCGATGCCGTGCTCCTTGCCGAAGGCGTACACGGTGTTCTTGGTGGTGTCGGTCGGCAGGCAGTTGGCGTTGTCGCCGGTGAGGTGGACGTCGCGGAACTCACCGCGGAGCGCGACCGAGACGTTGAGGTCGCGGATCTCGTGCCAGGAACCGTCGTTGCCCTTGCGGGTCACCTTGACGATGCGGTTCTCGGCCTTGCCGTACTGGTTCTGGGCCAGGACGTGCTTGCTCATGATGTCTTCCTTCGGGTCCTCGGGAACACGGAGTCCGGTTGTCTGGATCCCGTACGCCCGGCGTCCAGCGTCCGCCCGGATTGAAGACGTCCCGCTCCCCGCCGTTCGACCCCGCAGGGGGCCGCCCCGGGACTGACGTGCATCCCGGTCCGTAGGTGCTTCGGCCAGTTTCTGACGACATGGCCTGCACGGATTGCAGCATGCGCACGGCGCGTTGACCACCGTACGGATCCTCCGAACACCGCCACCCCGGAATGGGACGACCCCACAAACCCGCCGGTCAGGTGGTGTGCGCGTCGGCCACCGAAAGGGCCTCGTCCAGGACGGCCAGCCCCTTGGCCACGTCCTGCGGCGTGATGTTGCAGGCCGGCGCTACGTGCAGGCGGTTCCCGGCGGTCAGCGGCCAGACCCCGCCCTTCTTGCAGGCGGCGGCGAATTCGGCCATGGGCGCGTTGTCGGCCCCGGCGGCGTTGTACGGGACGAGCGGCTCGCGGGTCCCCTTGTCGCGTACGAGCTCCAGCGCCCAGAAGGTGCCCAGGCCGCGGACCTCGCCGACCGAGGGGTGCCGCTCGGCGAGCGCGCGCAGCCCCGGGCCGAGGAGCTGGGCGCCGGTGCGGGCGGACTGTTCGACGATGCCCTCCTCCTCCATGACGTTCAGGGTGGCGACGGCCGCGGCGCAGGCCAGCACGTGCCCGGAGTAGGTGAGCCCGCCCGGGTAGGGGCGCCGGGCGAAGGTCTCGGCGATGGCGGCGGAGATGGCGACGCCGCCGAGGGGGACGTATCCGCTGGTGACGCCCTTGGCGAAGCAGATGAGGTCGGGGGTGACGTCCCAGTGCTCGGAGGCGAACCAGCGGCCGGTGCGGCCGAAGCCGACCATGACCTCGTCGAGGATGAAGACGATGCCGTGGCGGTCGCAGAGCTCGCGCACGCCGGCCAGGTAGCCGTCGGGGTGCACGAGCACGCCGGGGGCCCCGCCCACGGTCTCCAGGATGATCGCGGCGATGGACTGCGGCCCCTCGAAGACGATCGTGTCCTCCAGGTGGCGCAGGGCGCGCTCGCACTCCTCGGCCTCGTCGGCGGCGTAGAAGGGCGAGCGGTAGGCGAAGGGGCCCCAGAAGTGGACGACGCCGGCGGTGGCGCTGTCGTTGCCGAAGCGCCGGGCGTCGCCCGTGAGGTTGATCGCGGTGGAGGTGGCGCCGTGGTAGGAGCGGTAGGCGGAGAGCACCTTGGGCCGGCCGGTGTGCACCCGGGCCATGCGGACGGCGTTCTCGACGGCCTCGGCGCCCGCGTTGGTGAAGAAGATCTTGTTCAGGTCGCCGGGGGTCCGCTCGGCGATCAGCCGGGCCGCCTCGGAGCGCACGTCGACGGCGAAGCCGGGCGCGACGGTGCACAGCCGGGCCGCCTGGTCCGCGATGGCCGCGGTGACCTTGGGGTGCTGGTAGCCGATGTTGGTGTAGACGAGGGCGCTGGAGAAGTCGAGGTAGCGGTTGCCCTGGTAGTCCCAGAAGTACGAGCCTTCGGCCCCGGCGACGGCGAGGGGGTCGATGAGCTCCTGAGCCGACCAGGAATGGAAGACATGCTTCCGGTCGGCGTCTTTCACGGCGGCGAGGGCAGCGGCTTCTGGGTTCATGAAAAGAGGGTAGTTGTCCAGGATGTGGACCCGGGGCCGCCTCCGGTCGGCGCGGCGGTCGGGGGCCTCGAACCCGCGTCCGCCGCGCCGCGCTCCGCGGACGCGGGCCCCGGCCATTGCGCTCCTCCCGCACTTCTTGGTCCTATTCGACGAGCGGATCTTGCTGTGCCGCATCTCGGAGCGCGGTTTTCGAGATGCGGAATCTTGGAGGGTGTAATGGGTCAGGGCATCGAGATTGGTCGACTGTGGCGGGGGTAGGTGCGGCCGGGACGGGCGCGGAGACGGGAGAAGCGGTGGCCGAGCAGACGCGGAGGCTGATCCTCGGGGGCGCCACGACCGGAGTCGTGGCCCGCTGCCGCGATTTCACGCGCCTGGCGCTGGCCGACTGGGGTTGGCCCGGAGGGCCGGAGGCGGTGGAGGACGTACTGCTCCTCGTCTCCGAAGTGGTGACCAATGCCTGCCTGCACGCCGGCGGGCCGCGGGAACTGGTGCTGCGGCACGGGGCCGGCGGACTGCGCGTGGAGCTCAGCGACGACAGCCCCGAGCTCCCGCACCGGCGTCCGCCCGGCAACCGGGCGCTGCCCGGCGGACACGGACTGATCGTGGTGGAACGCCTCGCGCGGAGCTGGGGCGCGGAGCCGTTCGCGGGAGAGCGGCCCGGCAAGACGGTGTGGCTGGAGATCGCGTCGGACGGGACCCGGGGATGACGGCCGGAGCCGGCCGTACGGCAGCGCCGGGAGCGTCCGGCCCGCCGGGGGCGCCGTAGCCCGCTCGGGCCGCCCGTACGCCCCGTGGGCTCCCATGGGCCCCGTACGCCCCGCGGGGGCGCTCCTGGGCCCCGTTACGCCCCGCTACGCCGCCGAGGCCGTGTGGGCCGTGTGGGCCGCGTGCGCGGGGGCCTCGGTGGCGTCCTCCGGCAGCTCGTCCGTGAGCAGGCCGGTGCGCAGTCGGGTCAGGGTGCGGTTCAGCAGCCGCGACACGTGCATCTGCGACAGGCCCAGCCGGTCGCCGATCTCCGCCTGCGTCAGCTCCTGCCCGAACCGCAGCGCGAGCAGCGTCCGCTCCCGCTCGGGGAGCCCGGCCAGCATCGGCTTGAGCGACTCCAGGCACTCGATCCGGTCGTAGGCGCCCTCTTCCGTGCTCAGGACGGTCGGGGCGGCGTGCGCGTCGCGCTCGCCGTCGTCCTGGGCCGGGGCGTCGAGGGAGCGCGCGGAGTACGCGTGCGCGGCCTTGCGGCCCTCGGCGAGCTCCTCGGCCGTCACGTGCAGCCGCCCGGCGAGCTCGGTGTCGGTCGGCTCGCGGCCGAGGTCCTGCTCCAGCGCGTCGTGGGCCTTGGCGGTGTCGATCCGCAGCTCCTGGAGCCGGCGCGGCACCTTCACCGCCCAGCTGGTGTCCCGGAAGAACCGCTTGATCTCGCCGCTGATCGTCGGCATCGCGAAGGAGGCGAATTCGACGCCGCGCGCGGGGTCGAACCGGTTGATCGCCTTGATCAGGCCGATCGTGCCGACCTGGACGATGTCCTCCATCGGCTCGCTGCGGCCGCGGAAGCGGCGGGCGGCGTACTTGACCAGGCTGAGGTTGAGCTCGACGAGGGTGTTGCGGACGTAGGAGTACTCCGCGCCGCCCTGCTCCAGCAGGGACAGGCGCTGGAAGAGGGCCACGGACAGGGCCCGGGCCTCGTCGGTGGCGACGTCCGTCAATTCCGTACGGTTCATGGCGCTGCGCCTCCCGACGGTGGGCTCCGGGGTGCCCGGAGCGCGGTGTCGCGTTTCGAAAGGGATATACCCCCTCGTACTCACCCATACCCTACCCAAGAGTCACCCGAGTATCAGGTCGGAGAACGGCAGACGGAGAACGGCAGAGCCCCTCCCGGGGGCCACGGCGGGGGCCGTGGCGGGGCTCGGGAAGGGCTCGGACCGGCAGCGCCCGCCGGAGCGGGGCGCCGCGCGGGCGGGTCACTTGTCGGAGTAGCTGAAGTCCCCGACGGTCCAGGCGCTGACGTCCGCCAGCGCGATCCGGTACATTCCGCCGGTCTCCGGGATGCCCAGGGTGCCCTGGAGGATCCGCGCCACGTGGAAGTGCAGGTGCGACGGAGCGGCCCGGTCCGCGGGAGCGGACGGGGCCGCGGACCGCGCGGCGGAGCCGAAGACGTCGGCGAACGGGCCCAGTTGGTCCGAGTCCCGCAGGACCTCGGCCACGCGCTGGCGCCAGACGCCCTCGGGCGCCAGGCGGCCGGTGAGGACGGCGCCGCCGACCACGACGGTCAGGGACATCTGATTTGTTTGCTCCGACTCGACCATGGCGGCGATATCGACGAGCAGGTCATCAGGGATCGACATGGGCAGCGACTCTAGCAAGCGCTCACGCGCCGGCCGGGCTCCCCAGCAGCGCCGAGGCCTCCTGCAGCGGGGTCAGGGCGCGCACCGGTACGGGGGCGCTGACGTCGCGGCAGGTGAAACCGAGCCGGGTCAGCGCCCGGGTGACCTCGGCGGCGGTGAAGTCGCGCCGGTCCTGGCGGGTGATGACCTCGCCGACCTGCTTGACGGGGTACGAGCGGCGGCTGATGATCACGGACGCTCCCGTGATCGGCTCGGGCTTGACGCCCTTCATCGACTGCTCGACCTCGCTCTTCTCGAGGTCGAAGGGGTATCGGGCGATGACGAAGCGCATGATGCCTCACAGACTGGACGGGACGTGCGGGAGCGGACGCGGACGCCGGGGCGCGGCCCCGGGCGTACGGGGGAGCGGCGGTGCGCCCGGCCGGGGGCGGGACCCCCGGCCGGACGGGCGGCCGGACCCCCGGTCAGGCGGCGAGGCCCTGGGAGCGGCGGCGCTCCTGCGCCGGACGGCTGCGCCGCCCGCGCGAGGAGGCGGAGCTGCGCCGCGGGCGGTCCGAGACCGGTGCGGTGATGGTGACGGGGACGCCGGAGGGGGCCTGCGCACCCGTGATGCGCTGGAGCTCGGCTTCGCCGGAGCGGACCTGGGTGGTCTGCGGGACGATGCCCGCGGCGGCCATCAGGCGGGTCATGTCGCGGCGCTGGTTGGGGGTGACCAGGGTGACGACGCTGCCGGACTCGCCGGCGCGGGCGGTGCGTCCGCCGCGGTGCAGGTAGTCCTTGTGGTCGGTGGGCGGGTCCACGTTCACCACGAGGTCGAGGTTGTCGACGTGGATGCCGCGGGCGGCGACGTTCGTGGCGACGAGCACGGTGACGTGGCCGGTCTTGAACTGGGCCAGGGTGCGGGTGCGCTGGGGCTGGGACTTGCCGCCGTGCAGGGCCGCGGCCCGCACGCCGCTGTTGAGGAGGTCCTGGGTGAGCCGGTCGACGGCGTGCTTGGTGTCCAGGAACATGATGACGCGGCCGTCGCGGGCGGCGATCTCCGTGGTCGTGGCCTGCTTGTCGGAGCCGTGGACGTGCAGCACGTGGTGCTCCATCGTGGTCACCGCGCCGGCCGAGGGGTCGACGGAGTGGACGACGGGGTCGGTCAGGTAGCGGCGGACCAGCAGGTCGACGTTGCGGTCCAGGGTCGCGGAGAACAGCATCCGCTGGCCTTCGGGGCGCACCTGGTCGAGGAGTGCGGTGACCTGCGGCATGAAGCCCATGTCGGCCATCTGGTCGGCTTCGTCGAGGACGGTGATGGCGACCTGGTTCAGCCGGCAGTCGCCGCGGTCGATGAGGTCCTTGAGCCGGCCGGGCGTCGCCACGACGACCTCGGCGCCGCCGCGCAGCGCGGTGGCCTGGCGGCCGATGGGCATGCCGCCGACGACCGTGGCCAGGCGGAGCTTGACCGAGCGGGCGTAGGGGGTCAGGGCGTCGGTGACCTGCTGGGCGAGCTCGCGGGTGGGGACGAGGATCAGCGAGAGCGGCTGGCGCGGCTCGGCGCGCTGGCCGGCGGTGCGGGCCAGCAGGGCCAGGCCGAAGGCGAGCGTCTTGCCGGAGCCGGTGCGGCCGCGGCCGAGCACGTCGCGGCCCGCGAGCGTGTTGGGCAGGGTGGCGCCCTGGATCGGGAAGGGGACGCTCACGCCCTGCGCGGTGAGGGCGGCGAGCAGCTGCTCGGGCATGTCGAGATCGGCGAAGGCCAGGGCCGCGGGCAGCGCCGGCGTGATCGTCTTCGGCAGCGCGAACTCGCCCTGCACGGCGGCCGGGCGACGTCCGCCGTATCCGGAGCGGCCGGAGCCGCCGGAGCGGGCCGGCCCGCCGGAGCGGCCGGACGCGGGCGAGCCGAAGCGGCTGCCGCGGGCGGAGGAGCCGCCGTACGAGCCCCCGGAGGAGCCGCCGTACGAGGCCGAGCCCCCGGAGGAGCCGGAGCCGCCGGTGCGGCCGCGGGCGGAGGATCGGTCGTTCGTGCGAGTGGTGCGGTTCATGCAGAACCTTCCTCGATGCGGCGCGTATCGAGGAATTCCCGGAAGGGGATTCGCCAGAACGAGCCGAAGAAAAGACGGGGCAGAGCCGTGCCGTGCGCACACGGGGACGGTCTGCTGCGGAGTGCGTGCCGCGCTGCGCACCGGCCTGCCGGAAACGGCGGGCGGTCGGCGGGGCGGTGGGCGAGGCGGTGCCCGGTGGGAAGGGCGGCCGCCCGGCCGGACGGTGAGGCGGGCCGGCTGCCGGAGGCGCCGTCACCCGCCGCCGTGCGGGCCGGTGGGAACCGGCAGGGCACGGGAGGGGAAAAGCAACGAGCTGGGGCCCGCACCCCAAGGTGCGGGCCCCAGCTGCGTGTACGCGTCAGCGTCAGGCGGGAACGATGTTCTCGGCCTGCGGGCCCTTCTGGCCCTGCGTGACATCGAAGGTAACCTTCTGGCCTTCCTGAAGCTCACGGAAGCCGGAGGCGGCGATGTTCGAGTAGTGGGCGAAGACGTCAGCGCCGCCGCCCTCCTGCTCGATGAAGCCGAAGCCCTTTTCCGCGTTGAACCACTTCACGGTGCCAGATGCCATATGAATTCTCCTTTGGGGCAATGCCCGGAATCGCACTGTGCGAAAACCGGAGTCGCCGCGATGATTGCCCCGCCGGAAAAATCCGGTAAAGAAAAAGTGCGCCCGCCGAAAAAACCGGTGAGAGCACTTGTAAGTTTTTTTGGGAACCACAACTGCAACTGACAGCACAGTAGCACAGGGGTCGCCGCGGACCGCGGAAGATTTACTTCGCCGGGCCTGTCGCATCACTCGGCGCGGGACAGCGCGATCGGGGTGGGTTCAGGAAATGTCTTCGGGGGTCATTCGAAATTCTGTACCTGCAAGAACAGGTATCCGAACCTCGAAGTCATACGAACGGCACCGGCCGCCTCAGGAGCCGGCGCGGTGGCGGGTCATCTCCTCGTTCAGCCGGAGCGCCTCCTCCAGCTGGTCCTCCAACGCGATGATCCGGCAGGCCGCCTCGACCGGCGTACCGCCGTCGACGAGCTCCCTGGCCCGGGCCGCGATGCGCAACTGGTAGCGGGAATAGCGGCGGTGGCCGCCGGAGGAGCGGAGCGGGGTGATGAGACGGGCCTCGCCCAGGGTGCGGAGGAAGGCGGGGGTGGTACCGAGCATCTCCGCTGCCCGGCCCATCGTGTAGGCGGGGTAGTCGTCGTCGTCGAGACTGCCGGCGAGCGGGGACTTCTCAGAGGTCACCCGAGAGACGCTAACGCCGATGCCCGGGCATGTCTACTCTCGCCATCGCAGCTTTTCTTCCGGAGGAGCGCGGCAACTTCTTCGCCGGTCGGATTGTTTTCCGCCGGATGGCCGGTCTCGATTTCCGTTCGGACCGGCCGCGGCGAGCCGGGAGGAATTCCCCGCCGCCGCTCCCCGCTCCCCGGTCCCGCGTCATCGGCGTAGCGTGAAGAGCAGGCCCGGTCCCCCCGGCCGGCCCGGCCGGTGCGCGTACGGGCGCCGAGGAGCGATGGCCATGAGCAGGCTCTCGACCGACCAGTTGCGCGAACGGGTGAGCGGCGAGGTCGTCACCCCCGGGGACGGGGACTACGACGCGGCGCGCACGGTCTACAACGCCATGATCGACAGGAGGCCGGCCCTCGTCGTGCGCTGCGCCACCGCGGGCGACGTGGCGGCCGCGGTGGACTTCGCCCGGGAGAACGAGCTGGACCTGGCCGTCCGCGGCGGCGGCCACAGCGTGCCCGGCTTCGGAACCTGTGACGGCGGCGTCGTCGCCGACCTGACCGCGCTGCGCACCGTCGACGTCGACCCCGCGCGCCGCACGGCGCGCGCCGGGGGCGGGGCGACCTGGGGCGGTTTCGACGCGGCGACCCACCCGTACGGTCTGGCGACCACCGGCGGGATCATCTCCACCACCGGAGTCGGCGGGCTCACCCTCGGCGGCGGCATCGGACACCTCAGCCGCGGACAGGGTCTGAGCTGCGACAACCTGCTGTCGGCCGAGGTGGTGACGGCGGACGGGCGCCGGCTCACCGCGAGCGAGGAGGAGCACGCGGACCTGTTCTGGGCGCTGCGCGGCGGCGGCGGCAACTTCGGCGCGGTGACCTCGCTGGAGTTCCGGCTGGCACCGGTCGGGGACGTCTACGGCGGACCGATCCTCTACGAGCTCCGCGACGCGGGCGCCGTGCTGCGCGGCTACCGCGAGTTCATCGCGGGGGCGCCGCAGGAGCTGGGGGCCTTCCCGGCCTTCCAGATCGCCCCGCCCCTCCCGTTCATCCCGGAGGACCGGCACGGCGAGCCCTTCCTGCTGATCGTCGCGTGCTGGGCCGGACCGGTGGAGGAGGGCGAGCGGGCGCTGCGGCCGCTGCGCGCGCTCGCGCCCGTGGTCGCCGAGCAGGTGGGCCCGCTGCCGTACCCGGCGCTGAACAGCGCCTTCGACGCCCTCGTCCCGCCCGGCCTCCAGCACTACTGGAAGGCCAACTTCGTCACCGAGCTCAGCGACGCCGCGATCGAGGCCCACCTGAGGCACGGCCCGCTGGTGCCGGCCGTGAACTCGGCGGTGCACATCTACCCCGTCGACGGCGCCTGCCACCGGGTGGCGCCGGACGCGACCGCCTTCGCCTACCGGGACGCCGCCTTCGCCACGGTCATCGCGGGCATGTGGCCCGACCCCGCGGACAACGAGGCCAACACGGCCTGGGTGCGCGACTACTACGCGGCGACCGCGCCGCTCTCGGAGGAGGGCGGCTACGTCAACTTCATGGCCGGTGACGACCAGGACCGGATCCGCGCCAACTACAAGGGCAACTACGACCGGCTCGTCGAGGTCAAGCGGGCCTACGACCCGGGCAACCTCTTCCACCTGAACCAGAACGTGGAGCCCTAGCCGTCGGAGCCCCGGCCCTCGGCGCCCCCGCCCCGGTCCGGGCGCCCGGCGGCGCGGCGGTACTCGGCGTTGATCCGCTGGGCCTCTTCGAGCTGGTCCTCCAGGATGACGATGCGGCACGCGGCTTCGACGGGAGTGCCCTGGTCGACGAGTTCGCGGGCGCGGGCCGCGATGCGCAGCTGGTAGCGCGAGTAGCGGCGGTGGCCGCCCTCGGAGCGCAGCGGGGTGATCAGGCGGGCCTCGCCGATGGCCCGCAGGAAACCGGGGGTGGTGCCGAGCATCTCGGCCGCCCGGCCCATCGTGTAGGCGGGGTAGTCGTCGTCGTCGAGCCGGCCGCCGAGCCCGTCATCCGCTGTCATCTGCACCTCTTCGTGGGAAAGCGTCGAGGGCCGCGCGCCGCCGTCCGGCACCGGCCCCGGGGGAAATTCAACACCATCGCCCCGGCCGGGCGGGTCCGGGCGCCCGGAAGCACGGCAGGGCCGCGCAGCGTGTGCTGCGCGGCCCTGCCGGTTCACTACGGGGAAGGAGCTCAGGCGGGGGTGATGTTCTCCGCCTGCGGGCCCTTCTGGCCCTGCGTGATGTCGAAGGTCACGGCCTGACCCTCCTGGAGCTCGCGGTAGCCGGTGGCGTTGATCGCCGAGTAGTGGGCGAAGACGTCCGGGCCGCCGCCGTCCTGGGCGATGAAGCCGAAGCCCTTCTCCGCGTTGAACCACTTCACAGTTCCGGTGGCCATGGTCATGCCTTCCAGTCGATGAACGTCTCCCACCGGTGCGGGAGACGGAGGTGATCGCCTTGGTCCATCGGCACGACTCAGCAGAACTGCCCACACCAACGGATGCGGGCAGCGGGCACTTCGAACCACGACAGCTACCGGCACGCTACACGGACGGCACGCACCGTCACCAGAGGAAATGACGACTCAACGCAGGTTCTCCGCGCGGCGGTCCCCCGCGGAGCCCCCGACGGACCGCGCCGGCCCCGCGGGCCGGGCCCGAGATCACGGAAAGTGTTTAGTCGGGTGACGAACGGTAACACTGGGTGAGGAGAGACCTCAGTCACCGTAGAGAGGCGGGACACATGTCCGTGGGTACCGTGATCATCCTGAGCCTGGTCGTGGCGATCGTCGCCGCTCTCGTACTCGCTCCGTCGGTCAATCCTCCCCGGCAGGGCGGCCGCGCGACGCGGCGCGAGCGCTTCACGACCCGTCGGCCGCGGCGCGGCGCACACCGTCTGACGACCGTGCCCGAGCCGCGTACCGGCCCCTACCGACGCACCACCGGCTGACCGGCCGCCACGCGTGGCCGACGCAGAGAGCAGGGTGAGCCCGATGAGTCCGATGAGCCTGATGCCGACGACCGGACACGACCCGGCGGGCTTCGACGCCGCGGCCGATTTCGACACGGCGACCGTCTGCCCCACGACGGCGGTCGCCGGTGCGCGGGACACCGCCCGCACCTTTCTGGAGGGCCTGCGGCAGCCGGCGGTGGACCCGGACACCGCCGACACGGTCGTCCTGGTCGTGTCGGAACTCGTCACCAACGCCCTGCGCCACGGCGGCGGCACCTGCACCCTGCGCCTGACCGCGCACCCGCGCGCCATCGAGGTGGCCGTCCACGACGCCAGTTCCCGGCCGCCGCGGATGCGCACCCCCGACCTGACGGGCGGCACGGGCGGGTTCGGCTGGCAGATGGTCAACCAGCTGGCCCGGGCCACCGTGGTCACCCGCCGTCCGGCGGGCGGAAAGACCGTACGGGCCCTGCTCGCCCGCTAGGCCGTCTCTTTCGGGAGCCGACGGGAAGGGCCGGGGACACGACGGAGCCGGGGCCCGCACCGTGTGGTGCGGGCCCCGGCTCCGTGCGCTTTCGCGTCAGTGCATCAGGCGGGAACGATGTTCTCCGCCGTCGGGCCCTTCTGGCCCTGCGCGATGTCGAAGGTGACCTTCTGGCCCTCCTGCAGCTCGCGGAAACCCTGGGCGGCGATGTTCGAGTAGTGGGCGAACACGTCCGCGCCGCCGCCGTCCTGCTCGATGAAGCCGAAGCCCTTTTCGGCGTTGAACCACTTCACGGTGCCAGATGCCATGTCAAATCTCCTTCGGGGCAGTACCCGGAGACCGCACCGTGCGGACTCCGGTGTCGCCGCGATGATGCCCCGCCCGGAAATGACCGGAAATACAAAAGTGCTCCCGCCGATGTGAATGGGCGGGGGCACTTGAAGTTTTTGGGAACCACAACTGCAACTTCTATCGACAGTAGCACGGCCCCAGCGGCATTGCGCGGCGACGAAATTCATTCCGACTGGTGCGCAAGATTCCCTCACGGCGCCTCGCGGCTCTTTCTGATACCGCGGCTACAGATATTGCCCGTCCCGCGAGGAAGCCTTTTCGCAGCGGCGCCGCGGCGGCCGGTGCGGGAGCTCACCACCGGCCGTTTCCGGCGAGGGGGTGCGCACCGCCGCGCAGCGGATCGCCGAAGGGGGACATGCACGCTCCGCCCTCGCTCTCCCAGGTGGTTTCGCGGCGCACCGCGTCGCGCACGCCGCGCCCGATGGCGGCCTCGTCGGCCATCAGGGCTCCGGCGGTCAGGACGCTGCCCGGGATCGCGGCGGCGACCATCAGGCGGGCCGCGGCGCCCGGCTCGGTCTCGGGCGGGACGACGAGGAGGTCCCAGCGGCCGACGGTGTAGGAGAGCAGGATCAGCTTGTCGGGGTGCTGTTCGGTGAACCAGCCGACGTGCAGTGTGTGCCCGCCCGCGGCGATGGTGCGCGGTACGGAGGGCCAGTGGGCGGGGTTCACCGTGACCCGGGTGATGCGCCCCCAGGGCTCGGCCAGCGCGGCCGCGAGCGGGGGGATTTCGGCCGCGAGATCGCGGGAGCGGGGCCACCAGGCCCCGTCCAGCTGCCCGGCGAGCGAGGACTTCGGGGTGAGGGACAAGCGGGCCGGGAGGGCTGCGGCGAGGTCGCGGGGAGCGGTCCGGTCGAGGGTGCTGGTCATGGAGTGGACCTGCCCCCGGGCCGCCCGTCGGCAGCCCGGTTTTCCGGCGATCGCCGGAAACGACACCCGCGTGGAAGCCGGTGTGCGGAATGCTCCCGGTGCTTTCACTCTACGCCCGTCCGGCCGGTTCTGACCGGTGTGAGCAGGCATTTTCGGACGGCCGCGCACGTCGTCGGCCGCCCTCGCGGCCATGTGACCCGGGTCACTGTGGCGGGTCGATGACTTCGCCGGCCGGGGCCGGTCATAGGGAGTGACACCAACCCCACCGAGGAAGGCTCGTCATGGCCCGCACGCTCAGCGCCCCCGCCGCCCCCGCCCCCGAATCCGGGTGCTCCGGCGCCCTGTCCCTGCCGCGGCCGGTGCCGCGGGTGCGGGGTCTGCTCGCCGGCGGGCTCGTGGCCGGGCCGCTGTTCCTCGGGGCGGGTGTCGCGCAGGGGCTTTCGCGCGACGGGTTCGACTTCACCCGCAATGCCATCAGCCAGCTCGCCCTCGGTGGTCCGGGGTGGATCCAGGTGGTGAGCTTCCTGCTCACCGGTGCCTCGGTCCTCGCCGGCGCGGTCGGGATGCACCGGGTGCTGGGCGGTGGCCCCGGCGGGACCTGGGGTCCGCGCCTGGTGGGGGTGTTCGGGGCCTCGTTCCTGGTGGCCGCGGTGTTCCGCGCCGACGCCGGGGCCGGCTTCCCCGTCGGGGCCCCCGACGCCGCCCGGCTCAGCGCGCACGGCGCCGTCCACATGGTCGCCGGCATGGTGGGCTACCTCGCGTTCTGCGCCGCGTCCGTCGTCCTGGCCCGCGCCTTCACCGCCCGGGGCCAACGGGGTCGGGCCGTGGCCTCCCGGATCGTGCCGGTCGGGGTGCTCGCCGGGTTCGCGGGCTCCTCGGCGTCCGTCCTGGCCTTCACCGCCGGAGCGGGACTCGGTCTCGTCTGGCTGACGGCGCTGACCGCGATGACGGCGAGGACCGCGATGGCGGCCCGACCGGCGGCCGTGGGCGAAGGGGGCGAACGGGTGGCCGGCCGCTGATCCTTCGGCCATCATCGGCACAGCCAAGATCATCGACATGGTCGACACCATCTGTACCGCACCGCATCGCGTCGAACGGCCACACCGAACCGAGGGAACGGGACACGACATGACCGACACCGTGAAGGGCCCTGCCAGTTACTTCCCGTCGATCGAGAAGAAGTACGGCCGCCCGGTCGCCGAGTGGAAGGACCTCATCCGCGCCTCGCCGCTGACCCGGCACATGGAACTCGTGGCCTGGCTCAAGTCCGAGCACGGCCTGGGACACGGGCACGCCAACGCCCTGGTCGCGCACACCCTCGCCGAGGACAGCGCCGCGTAGCCGCCGCGCCCGGTGCGGAGGTCCGCACGAGCGGGTCGTCCGGCGCGGCGGTACGGGTCAGTCGCCGGCGGCCTGGGCCTCGGCCCGGATGGCGAGGTTGCGGAGCACGTCGGCCGAGGACACCGCCGGGTCGCCGTCGTCGTGGACCAGCGCGAGTTCGATGTACGCCGCGGCGAAGGCCGCGGCCAGCTGCGTGACCGCCTGGCCCATCTCGCGGCCCACCTGGTCGGCGAGCTCCTCCAGGGAGTCGTCGGGCGAGAGCTCGATCTTCGGCATGGCTTCGGTGAGGAACTGGCCGATCAGACCCGGCTCCTCGGCGTCGGCTTCGTCCTCTCCCTCGCGCGGGCGGACGTCGGCGTAGGCCTCGGTCAGGATGCCGACGACCTTCTTGATGACCTCGTTCTGGTCCATGCCGCGAGCGTAGACCTCGTGCCCGGACGGCACGCAGATTCGGCGGTGGACGAGGTCGGCGGGCACGGGCACGGGTATGGCTGCTGCGCCGTCGGCGTGCGCAGGCGCCCGGCGGCCCGCTGGTGGGCGCGCCGGGCGCGGGCTGGGCAAGGCCGGGACTACCTGGGCTGGCCCCAGTCGAGGGTGGTGAGGGTGCCGTTGTCGTTGCGGAGGTGGAAGCGGCCTTGGGAGGGGCGCCAGATGCCGATGTTGGCGGCGGGTGCGCCGTTGCCGCCGTCCCAGTTGGCGGCGACGGGGAGGTCTCCGGTTTGTCCCCAGTCGAGGATGGTGAGGGTGCCGTTGTCGTTGCGGAGGTGGAACTGTCCGGTGGAGGGTCGGAAGACGCCGAGGTTGTCGGGTCCGGTTCCGTCCCAGTTGCCGGTGACGGGGAGGTCTCCGGTTTGTCCCCAGTCGATGGTGGTGAGGGTTCCGTTGTCGTTGCGGAGGTGGAAGGTTCCGTTGCGCCAGATGCCGATGTTGGAGGCAGCGCCGCCGTCCCAGTTGGCGGCGACGGGGAGGTCTCCGGTTTGTCCCCAGTCGAGGATGGTGAGGGTGCCGTTGTCGTTGCGGAGGTGGAACTGTCCGGTGGAGGGTCGGAAGACGCCGAGGTTGTCGGGTCCGGTTCCGTCCCAGTTGGCGGAGACGGGGAGGTCTCCGGTTTGTCCCCAGTCGATGGTGGTGAGGGTTCCGTCGTCGTAGCGGAGGTGGAACTGTCCGGTGGAGGGTCGGAAGACGCCGACGTTCGCGGCCGGGCCGCCGTCCCAGTTCCCCGCCACCGGCGCATCCCCGGAGGTCTGCGGGCTCCACAGATCGCCGACGATGCGCTGGGCGTCGGCGGCCTGGGTCTGGTACCTGTCGGGGTAGGCCGAGATCTGCACGGCCTGGCAGAGCTCTCCGATCGGGCGCGTCTGCCAGTTGTTCTGCTTGACCAGCTGGTTCAGGAATGCGTTGGTCGACCAGGCGGGATTCATCCGTTGGTCGAACGAACCCCAGCTGGCCCGCTGCTGGAACAGGCCGACGCTGTCGAGGTCGATCATGTTCGGGTTGTTGTACAGGGTGCTTTCCACGATGGCGGTGGTCACCGCGATGACGGCGGCCCGCTGGGAGAGACCGCGGGCCTGGACCGCGTTGACGATCGCGCGAGCACAGGAGACCCGGTAGGACGTCAGGTAACCGCGCAGGGTCCCGGTGAGCTCGCTGCTGAGCCGGTCGGCGGTGGCGCGGTCGGAGCCGGTTTCCGTGCCGCAGGAGTAGTTGGGCGAGCGGGCCGCGGCGATGTCGGCGGCCGGGGCCGTGAGGGCGGGGCGGTCACCCTCGCGCTTCTCGGCCGCGGAGGCCGAGGTGACGAGGCCTGCGGTCAGTGCTGCGACGGCGGTGACGGCCACGGTCAGGTGTCTGCGCTTGGTTCGGTTCACGGGAGTGCTCTCTTCCGCTTCGACGGGACGGCGATGACGGTGCATCAGGCTGGGGCCCCGGGGGTGCGGCCGGCTGCACTCCCGGGAGTGCTCACCTGGGCTGGCCCCAGTCGAGGGTGGTGAGGGTGCCGTTGTCGTTGCGGAGGTGGAAGCGGCCTTGGGAGGGGCGCCAGATGCCGATGTTGGCGGCGGGTGCGCCGTTGCCGCCGTCCCAGTTGGCGGCGACGGGGAGGTCTCCGGTTTGTCCCCAGTCGAGGGTGGTGAGGGTGCCGTTGTCGTTGCGGAGGTGGAACTGTCCGGTGGAGGGTCGGAAGACGCCGAGGTTGTCGGGTCCGGTTCCGTCCCAGTTGCCGGTGACGGGGAGGTCTCCGGTTTGTCCCCAGTCGATGGTGGTGAGGGTTCCGTTGTCGTTGCGGAGGTGGAAGGTTCCGTTGCGCCAGATGCCGATGTTGGAGGCAGCGCCGCCGTCCCAGTTGGCGGCGACGGGGAGGTCTCCGGTTTGTCCCCAGTCGAGGATGGTGAGGGTGCCGTTGTCGTTGCGGAGGTGGAACTGTCCGGTGGAGGGTCGGAAGACGCCGAGGTTGTCGGGTCCGGTTCCGTCCCAGTTGGCGGAGACGGGGAGGTCTCCGGTTTGTCCCCAGTCGATGGTGGTGAGGGTTCCGTCGTCGTAGCGGAGGTGGAACTGTCCGGTGGAGGGTCGGAAGACGCCGACGTTCGCGGCCGGGCCGCCGTCCCAGTTCCCCGCCACCGGCGCATCCCCGGGAGTGACGACGTCCTCGACGATGTTCTTGTACCGGTACGGAATGTAGGAGCCGGAATTGCTGAAGTAGGCGTAGGGGATCACGCGGCGCAGGCCGTGCGGTCTGGTCTGCTCGATGCCTATGTAGGACGTCATCGAGGAGTCGGTCCAGCTCTCGAAGAGCACGACGTGCGATCCGTTCACCGGGTTGGCCGCGTTGTGGAAGAGCAGCATGTCGCCCTTGCGCAGCTCGCTCTTGGTGATCCGGTTGGCGTAGGTGTCGAGGTCGCCGGTCCAGGCGTTGGTCCCGAGGTTCCAGGCCATCGACACCAGACCGGAGCAGTCGGTGCGGTAGCCGTCGCGGTAGTCGCTCTGGCTGTACGGGACCTGGGCGTCCACCCAGGTCTTGGCTCGGGCGATGACCGTGCTGCGGGTGATCGGGGAGAGGGTCTGCGCGGCAGGGGCGCCGGAGGAGCGCCCGGAGCGCGGGCCCTGGAGGGGGCCCGGTTTGCCCTGGGGGTGCTCGACGGCCGAGGTCTCCCGCGACACGGTGTCCGTGGCTCCGGGCGGGGCCTGCACCGGGTCGGAGTGGGCCGGCATGGCGGTCAGGACGAGCGAGGCGGCGCAGGCGGCGGTGACGATGCTCGCGGCACGGAGGGCCGGGTTCTTGACGGGCAACACAACTCCTGGTGATGAGACAGGTGACAGAGGAGACAGCTGGGTCGTACGGGTCTTCCGCGCCCTCGGTTCCGGGCCTCAGGGCCGGGTGCCGCGTGTCGGTCGCCAGGAGCGGGCCGCCGGGCGGCCCTTCCGTCCGAACGGGCCGTCATCGGGGTCGAGGTGGGCGCCCGCGGCCACCTCGGGTACCGCCGGTCACGAGCAGGTGTGGTCCGCTTCCCGCGAGTGCGGGGGCGAGGCCAGGTAGCGCCGTCGGAGTCCGAGTGAGTTCCGTCGGCTGCGCTCGATCAGGGCGTGGGCGCGGCACAGGGCGGCGGGCGCGGTGGAGGCGTCCTTGGTCATGAGGTACAGCAGGAGGTCGATCCGGTCGTGTTCGGGGCGCGCGCTGGCGTGCTGGAGTCCGTCGCCGGGCAGTGCGTGGGCCCACAGGGCGTCTACGACCCGGGCCGCATCGCTCTCGTGCGGGGCATTGCCGGTGTGCCTGCGGGTCAGGCTGGCGTAGACGATCTCCATCGTGGGCCGTTCAGCCCCAGCCGAGGCTGTCGGAGACCCGGGCGGTGACCGCGGCGGACGGATCCTCGGCGGCAGCGGCCGACGCGGCGGCGCTCACGAGGATGACCCCGGTCAGGGAGAGGGAGACGACCGCGACGGCCTGAGCGATGCGGGTGCGGATCACGACGGGCTTCCTTAGCTGCTGACGGAATGGGTTCCTGCACCGTTCGGAGGCCCCGCGGTTGACGCCCCGTCCGGCTGCCGGCCCTGGTCTTCCTCCCTGGCGGCGATCCACAGCCTCGCCGCCTGTCGTCGGCAGCGGAAGGAGTTGACGGTGTCTCCTACCGGCCTGTCGCGATCCGGACGACATGTCATGTACCTGCCAGGTACGGGATCTGGTCTGCCGTCGTGTGATGTCCGGGACGGTTCTTGATCCGTTCGGTGCGGTCCTGTTTGGATGGGAGCCAACGGCCTAGCGAGATACGGCCGGTGATCTGGGGGGATCCGAATGCTCGAAGTACTGGGACTGACCCGTGCCGCGATGTCGGTGTATCAGGTGATGTTGGACCATCCGGAATACGGCGTCGGGGACATCGCCGCACACTGTGGACTGGCGCCGACACGGGTGCACGAGCACCTCGACGAACTGAGCCGGCACACCCTCGTACGGGCCTCCGCCGAGCGGCCGGGCCGCATGCGCGCGGTGAGTCCCGAGGTCGGGCTCGCGGACATCCTCGCCCGGCAGGAGGCCGAACTCGCAGCCCGCCAGGCCCGTCTCGCCGCCTCCCGCGCGGTCGTGACCCGCATGGTCGCGGAGCGGGCCGAGCAGCAGGCGCACCACGGGGAGCGCCTCCGCGGCATCGATGCCATACACGGCCGTCTCGAACTCATGGGCCGCGCGGCCACCGTCGAGGTCCTCAGCAGTCAGCCCGGCATCCAGCGTGCCGAAGACCTGGCCGCCAGCCGGCCCGCCGACGCCGCGGCCCTCGCCCGCGGGATCGCGATGCGCACGCTCTACCAGGACTCCACCCGCAACCAGCCCCACATCGCCACCTACGCCCACTGGCTGCTCAGCCAGGGCGGCGAGGTACGAACCGCACCGACGATTCCCCAGCGCATGGTCGTCGTCGACCGCGTCCAGGCCCTGGTCCCGATCGACCCCGCCGACACCCGTCAGGGCGCCCTGCATGTCGCCGAACCCGGCATCATCGCGGCGCTCCTCGACCTCTTCGACCAGGCATGGACCACCGCGGTACCGCTCGGAGCCACCCGCCCGGAGGATCACCGGACCAGCATCACGGCCACGGAACGCGAGATCCTGCGCCTCCTCGGCACCGGTCTCACCGACGAGGCGGTGGGCCAGCGACTGGGCTCCTCCTCGCGCACCGTCGGGCGTCACATGTCCTCGATCATGGAACGGCTGGGCGCCAGCAGCCGCTTCGAGGCGGGGATCAAAGCCGCCCACAGGGGCTGGCTCTGATCCGCCTCCGCGGCCGGCCGACCGTACGCAGCCGGTGAGGGTCCCGTCGGACGGGCGGGACGCCCGCCGCTCCGACGTCCACCCGGAGCCGGGCCGACCCGCGTACGGCTCGGCTTCCGGCGCGGAGTCCGGGCAGGTGTCAGCGCGGCGGGAGGTCCGGGGCGGCCGTCGCGGCGTATACCGGCCGGGCCGGCACCTCCCCGGCGTGACCTGCAACCTGACGCGCGGAGCCCTCGGGGTGTGCCGCGACCCGACAGATGTTCTATGTTGCAGTGGCGAAACGGCGGGGGAGGCGACGGACGGCACATGGCACGGGACTACGACAGTCAGCTGCTGGAGTCGGTGGCGGTACGCCGTCGCAGGATCCGCGACGCGCTGCTCTTCGGGGCGGGGCGGGCCCGGCGCACCGCGGACGAACGGCTCGGGAAGGTGTTCGCGGGCCTGGCCATCGCGGCCGTCCTGTGCGCGGGATGCGTCGGATGGTCCTTCATCCAGGCCACGTTGGCGAAGCAGAAGGCCGAACAGCAGCAGCAGAAGACGCAGCAGCAGGGACTCGTGCAGCCGTACGCGCAGTCGTCGGCGTCGGCGACTCCGGACCCGGCCTCCCCGCAGGCGTCCGCCCCGTCGAAGAAGGCCTCCGGGGCGCCGTCCGGGCACGCGTCCGGGCACGCGTCGGGGTCGCCGTCCGCGGCGCACCCGAAGGCCGGCGCCCCGGCCGGGCCGGCCGCCGCGTCGAAGTCGCCCCGCCCGTCCAAGGCCCCCACGTCACCGCCGCCGTAGGACACCGGGCCGCCCGGACCGCCCCGTTCACAGAGACCTCGACGCCGAAGGGCCGCAACGCCGCGATGATAGGTTCCCGCACGTGGTGAGCACAGCGAAGACGTCCCGAGCGCAACTGTCCCGGGTGACCCTGGTCGGCGAGCGACGCCGCGCCGACGTGGTCCTGCCCTCGGACACGCCCATCGGTCAGCTGCTCCCGGACGTCCTGCAGCTGCTCGACGACCGGGCCGCCGCACGCCCCATGACCCGTCAGCTGGTGACGCCGGACGGTTCGGCGCTGCCGCAGGACAGCACGCTGGCCGGCGCCGGGATAGCCGACGGCGCGGTCCTGCGGCTGGTCAGGACCCACTCCGCGCCGCCCGCCCCCGTCGTCCACGACGTCGTCGACCTGGTGGCCGACGACCTCGACCTCCGGGCCTGGCGCTGGCGTCCCGCCGCCCGCCGGGGCAGTGCGGGCGTCGCGACCGTCGCCTTCGCGGTGACCGCCGCCCTGCTCGCCCGCCGCGAGTTCGCACTCGACGCCCTGGCCGGCGCGCTGCTGGCCGTCACCGTCCTCCTGCTCGCCGCCGGCGCCGTCGGCGCCCGCGTCGGCGTGGGGAACCGCGGCCTGGCCACGGCCCTCCTGCTCGCCTCCGGAGGACTCGGCGTCCTCACGGCGTGGACGGCCGCCGACGCCCACCAGTGGGCGTGGACCGCCCGACTGGCCGCGGTCGCGGCCGCGGTCGTCCTCACCCTGCTCATGCTCGGCTGGTTCTCGCCGCTCGGCCGCGGCGGATTCATGGGCGCCGCCGCCGTGGCCACGATCACCGCGGTGTGGGAGGCGGCCGCCGCCGTCCAAGGCGACCCGGCCCGGCTCGGTGCGGTCATGGCCGTGTTCTCCGTCGTCCTGCTCGGCCTGCTGCCCCGCCTCGCGCTGATGGGGTCGGGGCTGACGGCGCTCGACGACCGGCGCTCCGGCGGTACCTCCGTGAGCCGCCACCAGGTGGGCAACGCGCTCGCCGCCACGCACCGGGGCCTCGCCCTCGCCACGATCGCGACGGCCGGTTCCGCCGCGGCGGCCGGCTGGCTGCTCACGCTGGCCGGCGAACCGAGCGCGTGGACCGTGGTGCTGCCGGCGCTCGTCGCCGTGGTGCTGCTGTCGAGGGCGCGGGCGTTCCCGCTGCTCGCGGAGGTCGTCGCGCTGATCGCCGCGGCCGGGCTGCTCCTCGTACGCCTGGTGGTGCTGTGGCTCGGACACGGCGGCGGCGCGGGAGCCCTCGCCGTCCTGTGCGCGGCCGCGCTGCTGCCGCTGCTCGGGCTCGCGATGCAGCCGCCGGACCACGTACAGGTACGGCTGCGCAGGACGGCCGACTTCGTCGAGTCCGTCGGGGTGGTGGGGCTGTTCCCGCTGGCCGTCGGGGTGTTCGGCATCTACGGGCAGTTGCTCGACAAATTCTGAGGTCCAGGCGCGGGCGCTCCACGCGGGGGCGCTCCGCGCGGTGCAGCAGGTCGGAAGAAGAGGGCAGGGGCACATGTCGAACGCGGACAACTGGCAGGGCGACGTCCTGCGGGACCTGAGGGGCGCCGGCCCGCAGCCCGCCGGCCCGGGCGCGTCGGGGCCCGCGTCGGGACCCGTACCCGTACCCGGACCTGTACCCGTACCCGGACCCGCCGGTCGGGGCGGCACCCCGCCCGTGGCCCCCGGCCCGGACCCCACGCACCCCGCCCCGCATCCCGCCCCCTCGCACCCCGCGGCCCCGCATCCCGCGGCCCCGCATCCCGAGGCCGCGCATCCCGAGGCCGCGCCCGCCCCCCGGCAGCCGCAGAGCCGCGCCCCGGGACCCGGCCATGCCGCCGCCGGGGCCCGCGCCCCCCGCACCCCCGACTCCCGGCCCGCGGTCGATCCGAGCCTCGCCGGCGCGAGCCGCAAGCCCCGCAGCGGCGAACCCCTGGCGGCGCGGGCCGCCCGGGCGGTCTGGCGAATCGTTTCCTCGTCGGTGGCCCGCGAGGTCGCCGACCTCTCCCGCATCGCCGAGGCGCTCCAGCAGCCGGTGACCACCGGCCGCCAGATCGCCGTCACCTCCATCCGCGGCGGCGCGGGCAAGTCCACCGTCGCGGCCCTGCTGGGCACCACGTACGCCCACTACCGCCAGGACCCGGTCCTCTTCGTCGAGGCCGACCCCGCCCTCGGATCGCTGCCCATCCGGCTCGGCGCCGAGTCCCTGCGCTGGACCACCGGGGACGTCGCCGACATCGTCCAGCCGCAGATGTCGCTGCTCGACGTCACCGGCTACCTCGTCCAGCTCCGCGACAACGCCTGGCTGCTGCCCGGCAGCCAGGGCCAGATCGGCGCCATGCTGGACTTCCGCGCGTACGAACGCGCGATGGTCGCCCTGCGCCGCTACTTCGGCGTCACGGTCGTCGACTGCGAGACGCTCCCCGCCGAGGTGGCCCGCGTCGCGCTGACCGCCTCCCAGGCCTGCGTCCTGACCACCCCCGCGACCCTCGACGGCATCGCCAGCACGCACGCGGTGCTCCAGTGGATGCGGGGCCTGCCCCCGCACGTGATCGGCGGCACCGTCGTGGTCCTCACCGAGCAGGCCCCGCACTCGGGCATCGACACCGGCGAGGCGGTGCGCACGCTGCGGTCCACCGGGACGAGCGTCCACGTCCTGCCGTACGACCGCCACCTCGCCGACGGCGGTCCGATCCGCACCGACCTGCTCGCCCGGGCGACCAGGACGGCCGCCACCCGCATCGCGGCGGACGCGTTCCGGCTTTCCCAGAAGCGCCACTGACGGACGACGACGGACGACGAAGATGACCACCCGACTGATCCACCGCCCGGCCCGGACGGTCCGCCCGCCCGCCGCCTCCGAGGCGCGCGTCATAGAGGCACCGCCCAACCTGCCCGAGGGCAAGGCGGGCAACATCGCCATGTCGCTGCTGCCCGTGGCCGGTGTCATGTCGTCCGTCGTGATGATGACGGTCGTGCGCAACAGCCAGTTCGCCGCCCTCGGCGCCCTCATCCTCGTCGTCACCGTCGTCGGTTCCGTCGGGCTCGTCTTCTCCCAGCGCGGCAAGGCCCAGCGCACCCGCCGGACCCAGCGCGAGGCCTACCTCGCCTACCTGGAGGACCTCCGCGAGGAGCTCGCCGCCGAGGAACGCGCCCGCGGCGAGCGTGCCGACGTGCTCAACCCGCCGCCCCACGCGCTCTACGACATCGTGCGCGACCCCGCCCGGCTGTGGGAGCGGCGCCGGGTCGACGCCGACTTCCTGCGCGTGCGCGTCGGGACCGGGGAGATGCCCGTGCGCGACCTGCGGATCGCGGAGCAGGGCTCCACCGTCCTCACCCCGCCCGACCTCTTCATGCTCAACGAGGCCTCGGCCCTGACCACCCGGTTCCGCAACGGCACCGAACTCCCCCTCACCGTCCCCCTCGACCGCGTCGGCAACGTCACCGTCATCGGCCCCCGCGAGGACTGCCTGCGCGTCGCCCGGGCCCTGATGGTGCAGACCGCCGCCGCCCACGCCCCCGACGACGTGGCCCTCGCCCTGGCCGTGCCCGGCGACCGGCTCGACGACTGGGAATGGGCCAAGTGGCTGCCGCACCTGCTCGACACCGAGCAGCTCGACGGCCCCGTCGCCGCCCGCCGCATCGCCCCCTCGACGGCGCAGCTCGCCCGCCGGCTCGGCCCCGAACTGCGCCGCCGCGCCTCCTACGCCGCCGAGGTCCGCCGCGGACTGTCCGGCAAGGACGCGCTGTCGATGACCTCCCGGCTGCTCGTCGTCGCCGACGGACACGGCGAGGACGCCGTCGAGCTGCCGCGCCCGGACGAGGCCGTCGGCCTGCGCGAGATGGGCGTCACCGTCCTGCACCTGCTCGACCGGCGGATCCAGGAGCCCGGCCACGTCGGCGTGCGGATCACCGTCGAGGGGGACCGGGTCCTCATCGAGGACCTGCGCGAGCAGGAGCCGATCAGCGCCCGGGGCACCGTCGACGAGGCCGGCATCCCCTTCGCCGAAGGGCTCGCCCGGATGCTCGCGCCGCTGCGGCTGTCCGCCGAGTCCCTGATCGACGCCCCGCTCTCGGGCCCCGTCGACTTCGCCGACCTGCTCGGCATCGACGACGTGGCCCGCCTCGACCTCGACCGCCTCTGGGCGCCGCGCGGCGACCGCGCCTTCCTGCGCGTGCCCATCGGCGTCAGCGACTCCCGCGAGCCGGTCCTGCTCGACCTCAAGGAGTCCTCCGAACTGGGCATGGGCCCGCACGGGCTGTGCGTCGGCGCCACCGGCTCCGGCAAGTCCGAACTGCTGCGCACCCTGGTCCTCGCCCTGGCCGCCACGCACCCGCCGGAGGACCTCGCGCTCGTCCTGGTCGACTACAAGGGCGGCGCGACCTTCGCCCCGTTCGCGGACCTGCCGCACGTCGCCGGGGTCATCACCAACCTGGAGAACCAGGCCGGCCTCGTCGAACGCGTCCACGCCTCCCTCGCCGGCGAGGTCAAGCGCCGCCAGCAGGTCCTCAAGGACGCGGGCAACGTCGCCGACATCGGCGACTACGCCGCGCTGCGCGCCGACCGGCGGCCCGACCTCGAACCGCTGCCGCACCTGTTCGTCGTCATCGACGAGTTCGGCGAACTGCTTACCGCCAAGCCCGACTTCATCGACCTGTTCCTGTCCATCGGCCGGATCGGCCGCTCCATCGGCGTGCACCTGCTGCTCTCCAGCCAGCGCATCGAGGGCGGCAAGCTCAGGGGCCTGGACACCTACCTCTCCTACCGGCTCGGCCTGCGCACCTTCTCCGCCGACGAGTCCCGCACGGTCCTGGACACCACCGACGCCTTCCACCTCCCCCCGCTGCCCGGCTTCGGCTACCTCAAGGTCGACACCACCCACTACGAGCGCTTCAAGGCGAGCTACGTGTCCGGCGGCTACCGCGGGCCCGTCCGGCGGACCGAGGAGGAGGACACCGGTCCCCTCGCCCTGGAGTACGAGGCGTTCAACACCCTCGCCGGCCCGGAGAACCAGGGACCGCGGGAGCCGTCCGCCCGGCGCCGCGAGACCGGCCCCACCGAGCTGGGCGTCGTCGTCGGGCAGCTGGAGCACGCCGCCCCACCCGTGCGCCGGATCTGGCTGCCACCGCTGCCCACCGCCGTCGCGCTGGACACGGTCGCCGGCCCGCTGGACGCGGGCCCGCGCGGGATGCAGCTCGCCAGGCGCAGGGGCCGGCTCAGCGTGCCGCTCGGCCTGCTCGACGACCCCACGAAGCAGTGGCAGGGAGAGTGGTACCTCGACCTGACCGTCGCGGGCGGCCACGCGGCCGTCATCGGCGGGCCGCAGTCCGGCAAGACCACCCTGCTGCGCACCCTCGTCCTGTCCCTCGCGCTGACCCACACCCCGCGCGAGGTCGGCGTCTACGGCCTCGACCTGGTCGGGGGCGGGCTGCAGGCCCTGTCCGGGCTGCCGCACGTCGGCGGCATCGCGGGCCGCGCCGACCGCGAGCGCGCGGCCCGCACCGTCGAAGAGGTGCGCACCATGCTCGCCACCCGCGAGGACCTCTTCCGCGACCACGGCATCGACTCCGTCGAGCAGCTGCGCGCCCTGCACGCGGCCGGCCGGCTGCCGCAGCTGGCCTCCGCCGAGATCGTCCTGGTCATCGACGGCTTCGGAGCACTGCGCGACGACTTCGAGCCGCTCGACGACGCCGTCGCGGACATCCTCAAGCGCGGCGGCGGCTACGGCATCCACGTCGTCGCGGGCATGCTCCGCTGGAACGACGTGCGCATCGCGACCCAGTCGAACTTCGGCACCCGGGTCGAGCTGCGCCTCAACGACCCCGGCGAGTCCAGCATCGAGCGCAAGCTCGCCCAGACCCTCTCGCCCGACGAGCCCGGCCGGGTCCTCACCGACGGCAAGCTGTTCGCGCAGGTGGCGCTGCCCCGCACGGACGGCCTCGCCGACCAGGCCGAGCTGGGCGCCGTACTGGAGCGCACGGCCCGCCAGATCCGCGCCACCTGGAGCGGAGAGGCCGCCCAGCCGGTACGGGTGCTGCCGCACGTCCTGGAGCCGCACCTGCTGCCGGGACCCGCCGCCGAACCCCGCCGGGTGCCGATCGGCCTCGACCAGACGGCGCTGGCGCCCGTCCTGCTCGACCTCTTCGCGCACGACCAGCACCTGCTGGTCCTGGGGGACAGCGAGTGCGGCAAGACCAACCTGCTGAAGACCATCGCGGCCGGACTCGTCGAGCGCTACGGCGAGGACGAGCTGGTCTTCGCCGTCATGGACCCGCGCCGCTCCCTGCGCGGCGCGGTCCCCGAGGAGTTCAACGGGGGCTACGCGTACAACACGCGGATGTGCGCGGGCCTGGCCGCGGGCATCGCCACCGAGCTGGAACGCCGGATGCCCGACGACGGCGCACCCCTGGACGACCTGGAACCCGGCAGCTGGGGCGGCGGCCCGCGGATCGTGGTCCTCGTGGACGACTACGACGTCCTCACCACCGCCGGGCAGTCGCCGCTCGCCCCCTTCCTGCCGTACGTCCCGTCGGCGGCCGACATCGGCCTGCACTTCGTGCTGACGCGGCGCGTCGCCGGCGCCTCGCGCGGCATGTACGAGCCGCTGGTGCAGGCGCTGCGCGAATCGGGTGCCTCGGCCGTGGTGATGGCGGGCGACCGGAGCGAGGGCCAGCTCCTCCCCGGCGTGTACGCCGCCCAGCAGCCCGCCGGACGCGGTGTGCTCGTCCGCCGGGGGCAGGGCAACCGCCTGATCCAGACCGTCTACACGCCCGCCTGATGAAACCGCCGGCCAGTAAGGACCGTACGACCCCATGACCAAGGACGTCATCGCCCTCACCCCGCGGATGCCCGACGCCTGGAGCGTGCTCGCGGGGCTGCTCTCCGGCGGTCCGGACAAGCTGGTGGACACCACGGGCGAGGGGGCCGTCGTCCAGCTCTGCGACGCGCGGGGCCGGCCGCTGGTGGCCGTCGAGGCGCCGGTGCTCGTCCAGGTGCCCGGCGAGGCCGCGCGGCTGTTCGGGGCCGTGGAGCCGCCGGTGCCGTTCTGGTGGACCGAGGCCCGCGCCACCACCGGCGTCGCGGAGGCCGAGCGGCTCGCGGGCACCTTCGCGGCCCGGGTCGCCGCGCTGAACGGCGGCACGGCCTGGCCGCCGCGGGCCGCGCTCTCCGTGGCCGTGGTCCCGTCCGAGGGGGTGGGCGTCGCCCCCGCGCCGGCCGCCGCGCAACCGGCCGTGGACGTGCTCACCGACAAGGTCGCCGTCGTCATCACCGACCGGCCCGCCGTCGCGATGACGGCCTGGCTCTCGGACGCCTTCCGGGCCGCCGCCGCCTCCGGGCGCGGACTGCAGATCGTCAGCCCGGCGGGCAGCACCCTCACCCCGGCCGTGCGCGACGCCCTGCCCGGCTGGCCCTCGCGCTGGGTCGTGCAGGACGAACGGGACGGCTACTACGACGGCCGCACGGGCGCCGTGCTGCGCTGGCAGGAGGGCATGTTCTCCACCGTCGTGCACCCGGAGGCGACCGCGGACGACCCGCGCACCCCGGTCGCGGCGGCGTTCCGGGAGGTCGCGCCGGAGCGGTTCCGCGGCCCGGGCGAACGCCAACTGGCCGTCTCCTTCCGCACGCTGCACCCCGCCGACGACCGGCTGGTGCTCGGCGGGGCCCTGGAGACGGTCTGGCGCGAGCTCACCGGTGCGGCGCCGGCCGGCTGGTCGACCGCCGAGCCCGCCAACCTGCCGTGGTCGCCCGCCCGGTTGACCGACGTCGCCCACGCGCGCTCGCCCGAGCCGAGCTGGTTCGTGGTCGTCGGGAGCCCGGAGCGGCCGGGCCTCGCCGGGGTCCGGGTGACCCGTACCAAGGCGGGCGTGGAGGAGGACGTCACGCTCGCGTTCGGCTACGGGGCCGACGAGGAGCCGCCGGTGGACGCGCTGCCGCGGCTCGCGGAGGTGCTCGCCACCCGCCACCCCCTGCGCTCCATGCTCGTACAGCTCCGCAAAGCCCGCCGTGACCTGGCGGTACCGGCCCGGTTCGAGGGGCCGGGGGTGCCGCTGGCCTTCGTCCTGGGCAGCGAGGAGGTCCGGGCGATGCCGGGCGACCGCGCCCGGCGCACCCCGTTGTCGGTGGGGCCGGTCACACTGGGACCGAAGACCCGCCCGGCGCTCTACTACCCGTTCCCGGGGGATCCCTCGGACCTGTCGGGGTGGAGCGACTTCGAGCGGTTGGTGCGCCATCTGAAGGGCGAGTGAGGGGGCCGAGAGTTTGTCAGGTCTTTGTCACAGCCGTGCGGTTGCTGGTTGCACTAGCGATGAGAGTTGATAGAAATGAACATACTTACGATCGTTCGAGCGTGCGGGGGAGTGGAATGAAGTTCGACATGGGGACGCAGGTGCTGACGAGCCTGATGTCGGGTTCGCGGAACTCGAGTACCGACCTGGGGACGCTGATCCAGCAGCTGATCAACGCGGCGCAGCCCCTGGAGGGCAAGTTCAACGGCCAGGGCAAGGTCGCGTTCGACTCCTTCAAGCTGCGTTCGGACGCGATCACGAAGGAACTGAACGCCTCGCTGTCGGCCATCCTGGGCGGCCAGTCCGGCATGGAGCAGGCCTTCGGCACCGGCGACCAGGAGCAGGGCGACAACGCGCGCACGCAGATGGGCGCGGGCAACTTCGACGCGGCCCGGTTCTCCGGCCGCTGACCGCCTTCCGAAACCCTTCAACCACACGGGGAGTGTGATGCGTGATGGCCGGTGACACGGACCGTCGGTCCTACGACGTGGGTGCGTCGACCGAGGCACAGGGCAACATCCAGGTGGTCATCGGCCAGCTGGAGCAGGTGATCGCGGCACGCGAGGCGCAGGTGACCGCGGCGATGTCGGACTTCGCCGCGGACGGCGTGGCGGACGACTACCACGCCAAGGAACTGCGGTGGAAGAACGCCTCGCAAGAGGTGAAGAACATCATCCGGCTGCTCAAGACGACGCTGGAGAAGAACGACGCGACGGCGCACCAGACGCTGGCGCGGGCCAAGGCCGCGGTCGACAACATCGGCTGAGCGGGTTGTCGGAGCTTCGGGGGAGCCATGACGTCGTGGGACATCAAGCCGCAGGGTGTGCAGAGCCAGCTCAAGCTCACCGGTGAGCGGGCGGGTGATCTGGAGAAGGCGCTGAACAAGCTGATGTCGGACATGTCGGAGGCCGCGTACGCGGCCGGCACGGCGATTCCCGGCTCGGCGGCCAAGGTGCCCTCGCCCGCCATGCAGGGGCCGGTGGCGACGGGGCAGGTGCCCCTGTCGCACCGGGGCAGCACGGGCCCGGTGGGCGCGGCGCTCAGCCAGTACCTGGAGAAGCGGCAGACGGACCTCACGGCCATGGTCAACCGCATCCAGGCCGCGGTCCTGGGCGCGGCCAAGGCGACGAACGAGTACGTCCAGGGCGACCTGGAAGCGGCCAAGGAGGCCCAGGACGCGGCGAAGAGCGTGCGCCTGGACCAGCTGAAGGACGCCGCGGGAGGCGCCAAGTGAGCAACGCACCGGTCGATCCCGCCAACGTGCCCGTCTTCACCGGCCAGTTGTCGGTGCTGGACGAGAAGGTCAAGGCCCTGTCGGCGGACGGCGGCGCGCTGGCGAACGCCGGCTCGTCGGTCCACACGACCTTCGGCGGGATGTCGGCGTACTACCAGGCTCCCGAGGCGGAGCAGCTCTTCGCGGTGACGAAGCCGGTCGTGGACATCACGCTGTCGTTCAGCGGCGACATGTGCACCATCGCGGGGGCCCTGGGCACGTACGCGCAGGAGATCCGGCCCCTGGTGAAGAAGCTGGAGGAGCTGAAGGCGGACGCGGCGGCGTTCCGGTCGAAGGTCTCGCACGACGAGGACTGGATCGAGGACGGGGACCTCATCGAGGAGAACCTCGACCGCCGCAACGAGATCGCCGAGGTGTGGACGCGGTTCCAGGCGGCGGAGCGGACCGCGCACGACAAGATCGTGGCGCTGGTGTGCGGTGCGCCGCTGAAGGTGAACGACGGCTCCAACGCCGAGGGCATGTACGGCTACGACGCCGAGGCCCTCAAGCACGCGAAGTCCCTGCCGTGGGGCGACGCGGTGGAGGAGTCGGTTCCGGCGTGGCAGGTGTGGGAGCACGCCTGGGACTTCGGCAAGGGTCTGATCGTCGACGGCGTCTGGGGCACGATCAAGGGCCTGGGGACGCTGGTCGGCTTCGACGGCTGGGACGCGGCCGGGCAGGCGTGGACGGGGCTGGGGAAGCTCGCGACGGGCCTGGTGATCACCGCGACGCCTGCGGCGGCGGTGTTCTGGGCGGCGGACGACAAGGACCTGCCGTCGTGGATCCGCGATTCGCGGACGGCGATGAAGGAGACCGGCAAGGCGCTCCTCGCCTGGGACCAGTGGGGTTCGAACCCGTCCCGCGCGGCGGGCGCGGTCACGTTCAACGTGCTGACGACGGTGTTCACCGGCGGCGCCGGCGGCGCGGCGGCGGGCGCGGGCAAGGCGGGGATCGCGGCGAAGGCGATCTCGCTGGCGGGCAAGGCGGGTCGGGCGATCGATCCGATGACGTACGTGTTCAAGGGCGCCGGCGCCGGCATCTCGAAGATCGGCGACGTGATGGCCGGTCTGAAGGGCATGGGCAGGGTCGAGGTCCCGCGGATCGACGAGGGCGCGTTCAGCCTTCCCGAGGGCGCCGTGGAGCTGCCCGACGGAACGATTCAGCTGCCCAAGGACACCCCGATACCCGAGGGGGCCGTCAAGGTCTCCGACGACACCATCAGGCTCCCCGAGGGCACCGCCGCGCTGCCCCCGGGCACGGTGAAGCTGCCGTTCGACGGCCCCGCGACGTACGCGGACGAGGCGGGCAACCTCTACAAGGAGGACGGCAGCCTCTACCAGCGGGCCGACGAGGCCAGGCCCGAGCCCTCCCCGAAGCCCGAGGCGGGCGCGCACACCCCCGGGACGCAGGCGCCGGTCCGCCGGGAGGTCCCGGTGCTGGCCGGCGTCGGCGCCCGCGGCGGCGACGACGTCATCCGCCTCGGCAGCGACGCCCAGGCCCCGGTGCACACGGTGGACAACGCCGCCCACAACGGCGCCCACGGCGTCGACCACACCCCCACGGGCCGCGCGGGCGACCCCGCCACCCCGGGCGGCCACGCCCCGGAGGGAACACCGCGCAACGACCTGAACCAGCCCCCGCGCGGCGGCCACGGCGACTCCCCGGCCACCCCCGCCACCCACGGCACCGACTCCCAGGGCCCGGGCGGCTCCCGTCCGGACGGACCGGGCTCGGGCGGCGGCCACCCCGACGGACCGGGCTCGGGCGGCGCGCACAACCCCCTGGGCGGCCACGGACCCGGCGGCTTCGACGGCATTCCGGGGCTCGACGACATCCCGGGCCTCGGCGACGACGCGGCCCGCGCGGGCGACGGAACGAACCCGGCGGGCGGCCACGACGGGCAGCCGGCGCACCCGACGCCCGGCTCGCAGCTGACGCCCGAGCAGGTCAAGGCCAAGCAGGACGGGTTCGTACAGCGGGCCAACGACCCCGACAAGACCTGGTTCAACCAGTACTACCGGTCGGACGGGCACCGCCTCAGCGTCCAGACCAAGATCGACGACGTCGAGCTGCCGATCCTGGCGAAGGACGGCGACGGGTCCTGGATCTCCAAGAACAGCCTCCCCTCGGCCACCTCCGAGACCAGGTTCGGCCGCGCCGAACTGGGCCGCAGCGAGACCCTTCCCAAGATCGACGACCTCGACGACGTCGCCAGGGACCGCAAGGCCTCGGTGGATCTCGCCAACGCCGAGCGCCTGCACAAGGCGTCTCCCACCGCCGAGACGCTGGAGAGGCTGGCGGACGCACAGAAGCGCTTCGACGAGCGCATCACCCCGCGGTGGGGCGAGAACACCTCCAACAACACCTCCTTCTCGGAACGCCTGGGCGAGGACGCGGCCCGCCTGCACGTCGTACCGGAACGGTTCCCCGGCGCCGTGGAGCAGGTGCTGCCGAAGACGCCCAACGGCGCCAACATGTTCGACCAGATGTACCGCACCCCGGACGGCAAGCTGGTGATCATCGAAGCCAAGGCGCCCTCCTCCGGCCTCATGTGGCGCAAGGGTGTCGGGCCGGCCAAGGGCTTCATGGTGAAGCAGGGCACCGAACCGTACCTCCGGACGATCATCGCCGAGATGCAGCTGCGCCCGACCCTCCACGTGACCGACGCCGGGGGCAGGGTGTGGACCAACGCGGAGCTCGCCCTGGAGCTCAAGACCGCCCTGGACGGTGGAAACTTGGAGTACGCCATGGTGAAGGCCAAGGACGGCGGCGCTCAGTACGCTGGGGCCGTCCTCGAACACTTCAAGATCTGACGAAGGAGACGGCGTCCGTGATCGTGCTGCGCCAGGACTATCCGCAAGACGCGATGGCGGCGGTGGTGCCCGTCATGGAGGTGTCGCTGTCCGATTCCCTGAAGGAGATCGAGACCTCGCACGTGTCCCGGTCGGGCGCGCTCGCGGAGTCGCTGAACGTCGCCCTGGTGCGCTGCGTCGGGGACCCGGACGCCGTCATGCTGGAGACCTGGGAGTCCTGGCTGCTGGCCATGCAGGTCCACACGGCCGTCTTCGCCGCGGCCGTACCCGGCGGGGAGGCGGTCACCTGCAAGATCCGCCAGGAGGAGCGCCACCTCGCCACCACCGGGCCGCAGACCTACCTCAACGCGGACACCTGGCTCGACGCCTTCTACCTGGCGGTCGTCTGCCGCGAAGCGGCCCGCCTCGACATGCTGGCCCGGATCCCGGTGTCGCTGCTGCGCGACTTCGGCGGCGCGCTGGACGAGTACACCTACGCCTGGGTGGAGACCCTCCAGAGCTTCTGGCTCCGCCGCGACGACCTGCGCACGCACCTGGTCCGCGCCGTGGACCTGAGCGCGCCGGAGAAGGCACGCGTCGTCGACGCGGAGACCATGGGCAAGCTCCGGTACCCGCCGATCATGATGCTCTACCGCTACCTGCGCAACGACGCCGCCGGCTTCAACGAGGCCCTGGCCGACGCGGTCCGCTGGCACAAGGAGTACTGGACCGCGGACGAGGACCGCTCCCAGAACATCCAGGGCGTCGTGGCCCTCGCCCCCCTGGCGATCGCCTGCCTGGCGAAGGCGAACGGCATCGCGGTCGAGACCGAGTCCGGCTACCTCCCCGAGGCGCTCCTGGACTTCGCCTGGCGCGGCGAATTCGACGCGTGACGTGACCCCCGCACCGGGCCCGGCGTGACCGAGGTGCCGGCAACGGGGGTGCGGAGGCGGCGCCGGACCGCCGGACGGGTCCGTACGGTGTGGAAGGCCCAGGTCGTCGGCCCGGGCCTTCTGGGGAGCGGGGGGAGCGGCCGGCGTCAGCGCCGGGCCCGCTCCGCCGTGGAAGGGGTCCGTCAGCCGCGGGCGGCGCGGCGGCCGAAGGCGAACCAGAGGCCCAGCAGCACTCCGCCGCCCACGGCGACGACGGTGGTGACCTTGCCGGAGGCGAGGGTCGCGGTGACGACGACGGCCAGGGCGTACGCCACGGGCAGCAGTACGTTCAGGTTGGTGGCGGCTGTCTTCGGGCCTTGTGACATGGGTGGGTCCCCCTGCTCGGTGGTTCGGTGGATCGGTCGTACCCGTCCGCACGCCAGGTGAGCGGCGGGCGGGTTGGTCGTGGGGCGCATCGTTCCGGAAGGATCATCTCACCTGACGGCGGCTGCCGCGGGCGGTCGGACGGAGGCGCTCCGCACCCTTCGACCGCCACCGCCGTCCTGGCTCATTGTCCGTCACATCTCCTTGTCTCAGGACCTGTTGGCGGCATCGGACATCTGCGGGCCCGCCAGCCGGGCGAAGAGTCCGTCCGCGTCCGCCATGAGCTCCTCGTACGTGCCCTGCTGGACGATCCGGCCCCGGTCCATGACCACGATGCGGTCCGCGTCGACCACGGTGGACAGCCGGTGCGCGATGACGATCCGGGTGGCGTTCAAGCGGCGCGTGCTCTCGGCGACCAGGCCCTGCGTGGGGTTGTCGAGGGCGCTGGTGGCCTCGTCGAAGAAGACCAGGCGCGGCCGGGCCACCAGGGCGCGGGCGATCATGAGGCGCTGGCGCTGGCCGCCGGAGAGGGTGTTGGTGCCCTCGGAGAGCACGGTGTTCATGCTCATCGGCATGGCCCGGATGTCGTCGGCCAGGCCCGTCATCTCGGCGGCCGCCCAGGCGTCGTCGAGGGTGTGGCCGCCGGAGCCGACGATGTTGGCGAGGATGTCGCCGGCCTGGAGCGCGCCGTTCTGAAGTACCACTCCGCACTGCCGGCGGACCGCCGAGACGTCCAGCTCGGCGAGGTCCTGCCCGTCGTACAGCAGGCTGCCGGACATGGGGGTCTCGAAGCCGAGCAGCAGCCGCAGCAGGGTGGACTTGCCGCTGCCGGAGGCGCCGACGACGGCGATGAACTCGCCCGGGGACACCGCGAGGCTGACGTCGTCGAGGACGAGCGGACCGTCCTGGCCGTAGCGGAACGACAGGTGCGAGACGGCGATCCGGCCCGACAGGTCGCCGGGGTCGACCTTGGTGCCGTCGTTCTCCGGCTCCGCTTCGAGGATGGGCTTCAGCCGCTCCAGCATCGGGACGGTGCCGATGGCGGTCACGGCGGAGGCGGTGAACTGCAGGCCCGCCGAGAGCAGCAGGTTGAAGGCCGCGAAGAACGGCAGGAAGACGGCGAGCGGGACCTCCCCGTGCAGGGGGCCCGCGGTCACGCCGAAGACGACCGCCGAACACACCAGCGGGAAGCCGGCGTTGAAGGTCGTCACGCTGTTCTGCACCCGGCGGACGCGGGCGGACAGGCCGTGGCCGCGGGCGGCCAGCCGGGTCCACTCGGCGAAGGCCCGCTCCTCGGCGGCGGCCACCCGCAGTTTCGGCATGGCGGTGAGCATCTGGAAGACCATCGCGGACATCGCCTGCTCGTGCGTGTACTCGTTGCGCGCCCACCGCAGTTGGAGCCGGCCGGCCGCCGCGGCGAACAGCACGCCGACGGCCGTGAGGCCGGCGGCGACCAGGGCCAGCGTCAGGTCGTACCAGAAGACGAGGGCCAGGTTGGCGAGGCCGGTCAGCAGGGCCAGCGTGGCCGTGGTGAGCATCCCGGACAGGAGTTCCTGGGCGGCGGTGACACCGAGCACGGTGGTGCCCAGCTCGCCGGTGGAGTAACGGGTGAAGAACGCGGCCGGCAGGGACAGCAGCCGGTTCCACAGCCCGGCCTGCATGGCGGCGCCGGTGCGGCTCTCCAGCCGTAGGACGGCGAGGTTCTGTACGACGGACAGCGCGGCGGTCACCAGGCCCGAGCCGATGACGACCAGGGACCCCTGCACGATCAGGTTCCGGTTGGCGTCGGCCACGAACTCGCCGAGCACCTTGCCGGTCATGACCGGGATGATCAGGCCGATCAGGGCGACGAGCACGCCGGTGAGCGCGAGCCGGGCCAGGTCCCGGCCGTGCCCCAGGGAGGGCGAGAGGCCGAACCTCAGCAGGCTGGGGACGTCGCGCACGGCCGCGGGCAGCGGCCGGTACAGCACGACGGCGGCGGGCCGCAGCCGGCCGGCCGTCTCGGCGTCGAGCAGGGAGACGCTGCCCTGGTCGACGAGGACGTAGCCGTGGCCGAGGGGCAGCAGCGCGACGGGCCGGCCCGTGACGTGGTAGCCGACCACCGGCCCCACGTCGCGGGTCCACCAGCGGCCCTCCAGCCGGATGCCCCGGGTGCGGAAGCCGGAGGCGAGGGCGATGGCCCGCAGGTCCGCGGCGGGGCTGCGGCGGCCCGGGCCGGGGCTCCGGAGCGGCGGGCGGACCGAGAAGCCCTGCCGGGAGGCGACCAGCCGGACCGCGGCGAGCATCGGCTCGTCGTCGGCGACGTCCGCGAGCTTCAGACGGGTGCCGGTGTCGTGCAGGACCGCGTCGAAGGTGCGGACGGCGGACGACAGGACCCTGCCGTCCTGGGCGCGGCGCGCGGCGAGCTCTGCGCGCTCGCGGGCCCGATGGACGGCGATGCGGTGGTCGACGGTGGCGCGCAGCCGGGCGGAGTGCTCGGTCAGCGCCTCCGTCAGCCGGCCCTCCCGGTAGACGGAGAGGAGGGAGGCGGTGGCGAGACGGGCGGGGCCGCGGGCCCGGACCCAGTCCTGCTCGGTCAGGACCAGCTCGGCGCCGGGGCCGACGGGCTCCAGCGCACCGGTGTCCTCCTCCCCGTCAGGGCCCTCGGCGGCGCCCTCGGTGGCCGGGTCGCCCGGGTCGAGGAGGCCGGACTCCACGCGGACGAACTGCACCCCGTCGACGGAGCGGGCCACGTCGCCCTTGTCGAGTGCGGTGGCGTCGGTGGTGTTCAGGGACGTGAACTGGCGGGGCGCGAGGGCGCCGGGGAGTGCTTCGGCGAGGGCGGTGAGCCCGGCGGTGAGGCCGGCGAGGAGCCGGGCGTGGTCGAGCCCGGCGGGACCGTCGCCGGCCGACCGGGGCAGGGTGGCCCGGCCCTGGCGTATCTGGTCGAGGAGGGACAGCGGCAGCCGGGTGAGCCGGGCGTCGAGCACGGGCCGGGCGATGACGGTGTGGCGGCTCTCGCCGCCGGTGCCGCACACCACGAGCATGCCGGCCTCGGCGCGGCACAGGAAGTAGCGCCGGCCGTGCTCCTCGCCGTCGCCGCCGTCCCGTCCGCGGTCCACCGCGAACAGGTCGGCCGCGCCGGATTCCACGTACAGCAGGGTCGCGGGGTCGTCCAGGCAGACGGTCCGGGCGGGGCCGGCCGCGGCGGAGGGAGTGCTCACAGGGTGTCCTTCTCCTCGGAGCGGCTGGAGTCGAACAGGGCGGCGTAGCGGCCCTGGGCGGTCAGCAGTTCGTCGTGCGTGCCGCGTTCGGCGATGACGCCCCGGTCGAGCACGATGATCTCGTCGGCGTCGCGCACGGCCGACAGCCGGTGGGCGATGATCAGGCAGGCGCAGCCGCGACGGCGCAGGTTGTCCATGACGGTGCGCTCGGTGGCCGGGTCGAGCGCGCTGGTGGCCTCGTCGAGGACGAGCAGGGTGGGGCGGGCGGCGAGCGCGCGGGCGAGTTCCAGGCGCTGGCGCTGGCCGCCGCTGAAGTTGCTGCCCTGTTCGCACACCTTGGCGTTGATGCCGCCGGGCCGGGACATGACCTCGTCGAAGACGGCGGCGTCCTGGAGGGCGGCGAGGACGACCTCGTCGGGCACGGTGTCGTCCCACAGGGTCAGGTTGTCGCGGACCGTGCCGGCGAAGAGCGCGACGTCCTGGTCGACGTAGGCCATGGAGGCGGCGAGGACGGTGCGGGGGATCTCCTCGCGGGGCTGTCCGCTGATGAGGATCTGCCCCGAGCGCGGCTCGTACAGGCCGGTCACGAGCCGGCCCACGGTGGACTTGCCGCTGCCGGAGCCGCCGACGATCGCGGTGCGGGAACCGGGGGTGACGGTGAGGGTGAGCGCGGTGACGACGGGGTCGGAGAGCGGGCCGTACCCGAAGGTGACCTCGTTCAGGGTGAGTTCGCCGTCGAGCCGGTTGGCCGGGGCGTCGGGCCGGCCGGCGGTGGCGTCGTCCGTCAGGGCGCCCCGTGCGGATGCGGCGGGCTGGAAGCCCCGGGCCTGCGGGTACTTCTCCACGTCGTGGATGCGCTTGAGGTCGGCGTTCATCTCCTGGAGCCGGCTGCCCAGGTTGGTGAGCTGGGTGACGGGGCGGCTGAGGGCCGCCAGCAGGGTCTGGAAGGTGACGAGGATGCCGACGCTGAGGGTGCCGTCGGCCACCCGCAGGCCGCCGACGAGCAGCATGACGCCGATGTTGACGACGGCCAGCAGGGGCGGCAGGACCGTCAGTACCGCGGTGGTCTGTCCGAGCCGCTGCTGGGCGGTGGTGACCTTGGCGAGGAAGCCGGCCCAGCGGGTGAAGGCGTCGGGCTCGGCGCCGGTCGCCTTGACGGACTCGATCGTGGAGAGGGTCGCGAAGGTGGTGCCGATCAGGTTGCCGCGGTCGGCGCGCAGCGCGTCCACGGCGTCCTTGCGGGAGCGCGACACCAGTTGCAGGACCAGCACGTTGAAGGCGGCGGTGGCCAGGCCCAGCAGGCCGAGCAGGACGTCGTAGCGGACCATCAGGCCGCCGTAGAAGACGACGAGCGCGATGTTGATGGTGGTGGCGGCGACGTCGCGCGAGAGGATCATCGCGACGGTGTCGTTGCTCGCGACGCGCCGGGCGACCTCGGCCGGGCGGCGCTGCAGGAAGAACTCGATGGGCAGCCGCAGCAGATGGCGGAAGAAGCGCGCCGACGCCACCAGCCCGGTACGGATCTCCATGCGCAGCAGGTAGTGCTGCTGCACGGAGGTGAGGACGAAGACCATCAGCGCGGTGACGGCCATCGCCAGGATCAGGGGCAGCACGGCCGTGGGCGAGTCCGAGACGAGCACGCGGTCGAGGAAGACCCGCGAGTAGGCGGCCCCGACGATGCCCGGCACCACCAGCAGCAGGCTGGCCAGCAGGACCAGGGGCAGGGCGCGCCCGGACGGCAGGCGGCGGTCCAGGAGGGCGGCGGCGGTGCTGCTGCGGCGGCCGCCGGGCGTGAAGTCGGGGCCGCGTTCGAAGGTGAGGACGATGCCGGTGTACCCGGAGTCGAACGCGGACCACTCCATCAGGCGGGGGCCGCTGGCCGGGTCGTTGACGGCGACCTGGGTGCGTCCGAACCGGGTGGTGATGCCCTCGACCACCATGAAGTGCTGGAATGCCCAGAAGATGATGACCGGCCCGCTGCGGAGCTTCTCCTCCAGCTGGTCGGTCTCCGCCTGGAAGCCCTTGGCGACGAGCCCGAACGAGCGGGCCGCGGCCAGCACGGAACTCGCGCGGGCGCCGTCCCGGGAGACGCCGCACAGGGCGCGCAGCTCCTCCAGCGGGACGTGGCGCCCGTAGTGGGCGAGGATCATCGACAGACTGGCCGCGCCGCACTCCACCGATTCCATCTGCAGGACGGTGGGCACCCGGTGCGCGCGGCGCCGGGCCCAGCGGCGGTTGCGGGCCGCGGTGCGCTTGGTGCGGCGGGCGTCCCGGCGGGAGGCGGCCACGGGGGGTCGGGTCTTCGTGTCGCTCATGGCTGCCGTTTCCTCAGCTTGTCGTCGGGTGGCTCGGCGTCGGCGCCGCTCAGCGCCCCAGCACCAGGTCGAACGGCGACTGGGTGCGCAGCTCGATGGATGCGGACACGGAGGTCTGCGAGCTGAGCCGGATGGGCGGAGGCTTGGCGGAGCTCCAGGCGTAGCCGGAGGCGGAGCCCGATTCGGGGATCAGGTCGACGGTGACCAGGCGCGGGGCCTGGTCCTGCTGGAAGCTCTGGGCGGCCAGTTCGCCGCCGGCGATCGCCGCGAGGCCCTCGCGGGTCAGCGGGTACGGGTCGACCCGGGTGACCGTGCCGCGCAGCAGCCCGTAGACGGCCGGGGGCGCGGTCGACACGTTCAGGTCGACGGGGCGGCCGGGCACCAGGCGGGCGGCCCGGTCGGCGGGTACGAAGACGAGCGCGACGAGGCGGTCGCCGGGGAGGTCGGTGCGTTCGACGGTGGCGACGGTGGCGCCGGCCGGGACGAACTGGCCGGTGGTGAGCGTGGCGCTGATGATCTTGCCGGCGAACGGGCTGGTGATCGTACGGATCTCCCCGGACGGGTCGGCGAGGCGGGCGACGGGCTGCCCGGCGCGGACCTCGTCGGCGGGGCGGACCAGGAGGTCCTGTGCCATGCCGGTGTACGGGCTCTGGACCTGGCTGGTGCCGCCGGGGTGGGTCAGGACGCCCGGCGCGGAGACGGTGACGTCGAGCCGGGCCAGGACCGCCCACACACAGGCTCCGACCATCACGATGAGCACGACGAAGACGGCGATCCAGCCGCGCGGGGCCGCGAGCATGACGGCGGCGTCGAGCTCGTCCGGCTCCCGCTTGCGCTGGAGCGCCTGGTAGCGGAACTTCATGGTGGTGTTCCCCCCTTGCCGGGTCAGAAGTCCGCTGCGGCGGGCTCGGTGGCGCGCTCGGCGGCCGGGGCCGCGGCGGCTCCGGTGGCGGCGGCGGTGGCGGCGGCCGTGTCCGTGTCCGTGGCGGCCGGCCCGGCCGGGCGGCTGCCGATGACGAGCTCGCCGACGGTGCCCTCCAGCAGCGGGTCGCGGCCGGTGGCGGCGGCGAACGCGCTGGTGTCGCCGCCGCCCAGTCCGCACACGGCCAGGCCCATGGCGGTGGCCACCAGGTAGACGGTCTGGTAGAGCACGCCGACGTGCTTGAGGATCAGCGGGTAGGCGACCGTCTCGTACTTCCACATCACACGGCCGAAGCGGGCGGCCACCAGCAGCACGACCTGCGGGTCCCCGTCCATCATCGTGCCGCCGCGGGCCTCCTTGACCAGGGTCGCGGTGGCCGGGCCCGGCGCGCCGACCCGCTCCAGTTCGTGCCGGTCGGGCGCGTACCGGTAGAGCCCCGGCTCCAGCCCCTCGCAGCGCGTGACCAGCGGGTAGACCTCCAGCTCGTGCACGGCTCCGCCGCTGGGCAGCGGGCGGTCGGCGAGTTCCTGGCCGTCGCTTCCGGTGAACGTGCCGCGGATGCGGACGGTCCGGTAGAGCAGCTCGGCGAGCTGGGCCAGCGTCAGCGGGTGCTCGGGGTCGTGCGCGCGGGTGGAGGTGCGCTGCTCGATGGCCTCGGTGAGGCTCAGGTCCCGGGCGGCGATGGCTTCGAGGTCGGGCACGGGCAGGGCCACGCGCGGGCCGTCGGCGGCGGGCGCCGCGACCGGCTCGGGGCCGAAGCGCTCCCTGTGCCGGTAGGTGCCGCCGTAGCCGGGCGCGGAGGCCGGGACGCGGGTGCGGGCGTGGAAGGCGAGGTCGAGCGGGTGCCACTGGACGCTGCCGCGCTCCTCGGCCTGCGGGTCGGCGTCGGGGCCGCCGGGGGCCAGCGCGCCGGCGGTGGCGAGCAGCCGCACCAGCGGGGCGGGGGCCTCTCGCGTCCAGGTGGTCAGCAGCGGGAGCAGGGCGGTGGCGCCGGCGCCCAGTTCCACGGCGAGCGGGCTGCCGGGGGCGCGCAGCGCGAGGGTGCCCTCGGCGGGCGACAGCAGGGCGTGCCGGCTCAGCCGTACGGGGCCGCGCGGGGCGGGCTTGAGGGTGGTGGCGCCGCGGCCGACGGTCACCAGGCGGGCGACGGCGGCACCGTCCGGGCCGGCCACCGCGTGCTCGACGAGGCCCGCGGCTTCGAGCCTGGAGCGCAGGATGTGCCAGCGCAGCAGGCCCGTTTCGCCGTCGTGGGCCACGATGAGCGCGCCGATCGCGGCCTCGTCGTGGTCGTCCTCGCCGAGGGCGCGCAGCGCGGCCTCGGCGCCCGGGGTGAGGGCGCCCAGGCGCACGGCGCCGTAGCGGGTGGTGAGCTGCCCGTCCCGGAAGGCGCCGCCCCGGGCCAGTCGGCTGGTCAGGGTGTACGTGCCGGACGCCGCGGACGCCGGCGGCGCCTCGCCCGGGAGTGTGCTCGTACTGGTCATGGCTCCAGCCCTGATGAGGCGCGGGCCGGAGCGTGTCCGGCCCGCGGGTGTGACGGACGATCAGCGCGATCCACCCGCGGGGAGCGGGCTCGGCGGCTCAGAAGAAGACGTTCCACTGGTTCAGGCCGGCCTCGGGGAGCGGCTCCGCGAGGCGGCCCATGCGGACCGGAGCCTCGTAGAGCCGGCCGGGGCCCAGCCGCCGCCAGAAGTGGCGCAGGCCCGGGGCGATCACCTTGACCACGTTGAGCTCCAGGTCGGGGCGCGTCTGGTCGACGACGATGACCTCGGAACCGGCCTCCTTGATCCGCTCGACCTGCTCGCGGATGCGGGCGGCGAGATCGAACCCGGCCTGCGGGCCGACCGTGGTGGCCGGCAGCTCCGGGTCGGGCAGCAGCCAGGGCTCCGCGGCGACGGTGGCCGTCTTCAGCCAGGTCAGGGTCTCCAGGTCACCGACGAGGTAGGAGGTGTTCCCGTCGGCGTCGCGGTTCTCGATCATCGGAAGGAACTGGTTGAGCTCGGTGAGCGCGCGGAAGGCGGCGACGCGCGGGTCCGGGTGGGCGCCGAAGCCGACCATGATGTCCTCGACGCTGTGGCGGCGGCGCGAGGCGGCCACGTACACCGGCATGCCGAGGTCGGTGGTGAGGTCCATCATCCACAGGTCGCGGTCCATGGCTCCGTAGTAGGCGCGCAGCTGGTCCACGTACGGGTCTTCGAGCGAGTCCATGTCGAAGGCCGGCAGGCGCAGCCGGTTGTACCACCACACGGCGACGGCGTCGCGCTCGGTCAGCTCGCACAGGCCCTGGAGGATCGCCTCCTCCAGGGAGTTGCCGGCGGCGGTGCCGTTGGAGTCGGCGATGCAGAAGAAGTGGTCCTGGAGGTCCGGGTGGCCGTACCAGACGTAGGCGGCCGGGATCAGGCGCTCCTCGTCGTGGGTGAGGGACCAGCCGGCGGTCCAGTCGATCGGGACGTCCTCGGGGAACCGGTCCGGCACCTTGTGGAGGCGGTTGGCGGGGTCCTGGTTCCAGGTGTCGCGGGCGGCGACCTGCGCTTCGGAGAAGTGCAGCAGGGCGGCGGGGTGGACGACGGTGTCGGCGTCGAGGTCGCGGTAGGCGGTGCGCCGCACGGCCTCGTCGCCGCGCCAGACGCCGGCGTAGCGCTCGATGGCCTCGCAGACGGCGCTGACCTTGGCCTGGATCTCGGAGCGGCCCTTGCCGCCGCTCTGGCCGCGCAGGTTGCGGCGCAGCAGGTCCATGCTGTCGTTGACCATCGCGAAGTTGTGGCCCGCGGCGTAGCTGTAGGTCAGCGTGTTGGACTCGGGCGTGTGCGACACCAGCTTGGTGATGGCACCGAGGTGCGGGCTGATGTGCCGCTCCAGACGGGCGAGGGTGGCCTCGGGGCTGGTGACGCGGTAGCCGCCGTCGCTGGTGTGGCTGGCGTCGCCGGAGGCCAGGACGATCTTGGGGCTGCGCTCGCCGACCAGGGACGGGTCTCCGCAGGAACGGCACTGGGGCTGGCGGACCAGTGGGTGCCGGTCGGTGGTGAGGGTGGCGAGGTCGAGGGTGACCATCTGCCCGCACAGGGCGCCGGGTTCGCCGGTGGCGGCGATCCGGGCGGCCTCGGCGGCGATCAGGCCGGCGGCGGCCAGCGGTCCGGCGGGGATGCCCGCGCGGGACGGGTGGCGGGGCACGCCGTCGCCGCGCTTGCCGGCCAGGTAGCGCTCCAGCTGGCGGTTGCCGGCCAGGCGCTGGGCCAGGCAGGTCCAGCAGCCGGTGTGGTCCGGGTCGAGGAACGGGCCGATCCAGGGCGAGATGCCGCCGGTGCGGGCCAGCAGCCACGGCTTGCCCGCCGCCAGCTGGCGCTCGTTGCGGGCTTCGAGGACCGGGTCGAGGTAGTCGTCGACGAGGACGACCGAGATGCCCTCTTCGGGCACGGTGTCGAAGGCGCCGGTGCGGGCGTCCAGGCCGAGGGCGCGCAGCGCCGCGAGGACCGGCTCGGGGTCGACGCCGGCGGCCGCGCAGACCGTGACGGGCGCGGTGCCGAGGGTACGGGCGGGATCGATGCCCAGGGCGTCCCAGTACGCGAGGGTGGCCTCCGGCAGGTCCGGCCGGCCCTCGGCCAGGTGACCGGCGGCGCCGAAGCGGGTGAGCGCAGCGAGCACGGTGGGGATGGGCAGCGTGCCGGCGAGCGCCTGCACGATCTCCATGACGGTCTTGCGGCCGTCCAGGTGCGGGAGCACAGCCGCGGCCGCTTTGCCGGGCACCAGGTAGTCCTGGCCCTCCGCGTAGAGGAAGACCCGCTCGCCCTCCACCACCTCGACGTGGAAGTGGGCCTTGAGGCGCGGCTTTTCCATCTGTCCCCCTTGCTTCTCGCGGTCAGCCCTGACGTGGCATCACCGCGGCAACCAAAACACGGGGCCGACCCCGGGTAAATGCTTCACCTGATACGCAGGAAGGCCCCCGAATACGTAGCCCGGCGGTGTTTCATACGTACCGGGACGCGAGGCGGCTCGCGAGGCGGTGCGCGAGGCGGCGCGCACGGAATTCAATCGTCCGGTTGCCTCGCGGGAACGTCGGCCCAACTGGGCTTGCAGGACTGCACTTTGGCTTGATCTGCACCCAGCGGAATGCGACATTGACCCCATGCATTCACCCAACGGGGATCTGTACCACCGCGAGCGTGAGATGGGCCTCCTCCAGGGTGCCGTCGGTGAACTCGCGCTGGGACGGCCGACGGTGGCCACTATTCACGGGCCGCACGGAATCGGTAAGTCCGCCCTGCTGAACGCGGTGCCCCGGCTGCTGCCCCCCGGGACGCTGGTGCTGCGGGCGCGCTGCCATCCGAGCGAGAGCCAGTTCCCCTACAGCATGGTGAGCCAGCTGTTCGACCCGGTCCTCGGCGGCGCCGGCGGCCCCGGCACGCCCGGACCCGGGCTCGGGGAGGCGGGCCCCACCCACGAGGCCCTGCTGGGCCTCCTGCGGACCACCCGCTCCCTGGCCGTCGACCGGCCGGTGGCCATCCTCGTCGACGACCTGACCAACGCCGACCCGCACTCGCTGCGCTGGTTCTCCTACATCGCCCGGCGGCTCGACGACCTGCCGGTGCTGATGGTGGCCACGCTGCCCGCCTCGGCCGCCGCGCAGGTGGCGGAGCAGCTCGGCCCGCTTCCCTACCTGCTGCGGCTGTGGCCGGAGCCGCTGTGTCCGACCTGTACGACCGAGCTGGTCGACCGCGCCTTCGACAGCCCCGTCGACCAGGAGCTGGCGGCGCTCTGCCACACCCTCGCGCACGGGAACCCGCTCGTGCTGCACGACCTGGTGACCCGGCTGCGGCGCACCCACGTGCCGCCCGGCTCGCCCGACCCCGAGCAGGTGCTGCCGATCGGGGCGCAGGCCCTCTCGGAGACCGTGCTGGCCTGGCTCGACGAGGACGACCCGTGCGCGAGCGAACTGCTCACGCAGCTCGCCGTCCTGGGCCCCGACACCGAGCCGGCCGTGTCCGCCGCGCTCTCCAAGCACGGCGAGGTGCACGACCAGCAGGCCCGCGAAACGCTGGTGCGGGCCGGGCTCCTGGAAGCCGGTGCGCCCGGCCGCTTCACGCACACGGCGGTCCGGCCCGCGGTCCTCGCCCGGGTGTCGGCGCACGAGAGGCTGGTGCTGCACGGGCGCGCCGCGGCCGTACTGGCACGGCTCGGCGCCCCGGCCCGGCAGACCGCGGACCAGCTGATCCTGGCGGGCTGCGACTGGGGGATCGACGTGCTGCGCGGCGCGGGCATCCAGGCGGCCGGGGTCGGCGACCACGAGTCCGCGGCCCGCTACCTGCGGCGCGCGCTCACCCTGCTGGAGCAGCGCGGCGCGCCCGGGGCGGAGGGCGACGAGAACGCGGCGAAGGAGGCCAGGGAACGCGAAGAATCGTTTCTTGACCTGACGGTGCGGCTCGGCGCCGTCGAACTCCACCGCGACCTCGACTCCTGCTCCCGGCAGGCCGCGGCCGCGGCCGACAGCCCGCTGGGCCCGGTCCGGCGCGCCGAGGCCCTGGCCCGGCTCGCCTCTCCCGCGCTCGTCTCCCGGATCGAGGGCGCCCAGCCGTTCGTCCGGGTCTGCGGCGAGCTGGCGGCACTGCCCGCTCCGCCGCGCGAGCACCTGCTGCGGCTCACCGCGCAGACCCTGCTCACCGGGCACCGCTCCGGTCTGCGCCGGGCGGCCCGGCTCGCCGCCGCCGACCCCGGGGACCCGGCCGCGCACGTCTTCGCCGGGGCGCTCGCCGCGGCCGCCGCCGCCAGCGGCCGGCTCGGCACCGCGCGCCGGATGGCCCTGCGGGTCGCGGCCGGCCCGGCGGGCGCGCCGGAGGGGACGGCGCCCGCGTCGACGGCCGGCCCGGTCGGCGCCGCCCTGGCCCTGACCTGGACCGGCGACCTCGACGGGGCCGCGGCCCTCGCCGACCGGCTGATCAGCATGTCCCGCGCCTCCGACGACCACGCCACCACCCTGCTCGCCCACCTCGTGCGCAGCGAGGTCCGGCACCGCCGGGACGCGCACACCGACGCGCACACCGACGCCGAGGCCGCGCTGCACCTCGCCCGCCGGCTGAACGCCCCCGCCCTGGCCGGCGCGGCCGCCGCGGCCGCGGCCCGCGCCCTCGTGGGCCTGGGCCGGGTCGCCGAAGCGGCCGCCCTGCTGACCGGCGAACCGGCGGCCGGGGACGCCCACCCGTTCATCAAGGCGCTGTCCCTCCAGGCACACGGCACGGTCGCCGCGGCCCTCGGCGACCACACCGCCGCCGTGCGCCTGTTCCTCGACTGCGGCCACCGGCTCGCACTGCGCGGCATCACCCACCCCGGCTGCGTGACCTGGCGGGCCCAGGCGGCCGCCTCGTACCGGGCCCTGGGCGAGGAGGCCGCCTCGGCCACGATCCTGGACGGCGCGCCCCGGCAGCGGGGCACGGCGCCGCGGCCCCGGCCGCAGCCCCGGCAGCCGGAGCGCGCGCGCACCCTGCTGAGCCCGGCGGAGCAGCGGGTGGCCGAGCTGGTGGTGCGGGGCAGCTCCAGCCTGGAAGTCGCGGAGAAGCTGTTCCTCAGCAAGCGCACCGTCGACACCCATCTGGGCCGCATCTACCGCAAGCTCGGCATCCACAGCCGGCACGAGCTGGCGGGCGCGATCGGCGAGGAACTGCCGGTGTGACACCGGGCGGTGGACGCAGCCGCCGGGCCCGCCCGCCGCGTCAGGCGGGCGCCGCCTCCGCGGACCGGCCGGCCCGGCCTATGCCCAGCCGGGGAGCGGTCGTCAGGTACAGCCCCGTCGCCGTGTCGTGGCCGCCGATGTCGTGCTGCCCGGACATCCGGTCGGCCAGGACGTCGGCCGGCAGCGGACCGGCGCCGCCCGCCCGCTGCGCGTCGTCGAGGTCCAGGGCCCCGGCGGTGAGCGCCGCGAACGCCTCGCTGTCCGGCGCGGAGCGCATCGGGTCCGGGCTCTCCCGTCGGCCCATCAGCTCGGGGTGGCGGCCGCGGGCGAGGCGCTGGGCGAGCCAGAAGTACGTGGACTTGCCGCGGTACTGCTCGTAGAACCCGGCCACCATCGAGAACATGCGGGCGTACGCGTTGCGGTAGAGCGCCTCGTAGAAGGACAGCGCCTCCTCCTCGGTCACGTCGCCCGCGTCGGCCGCCGTGATCGACGCGGCGGCGAGCATGCCGCTGTACATGCCGAGGTGGACGCCGGTCGACAGCAGCGGGTCCAGGAAGCACGCGGCGTCGCCGGCGAGGAAGTAGCCGGGCCCGCAGAAGCTGTCGGCCGTGTACGAGAAGTCCTGCTCGACGCGCACGTCGTGCTGGAACACGCCCTCCGCCACCAGTTCGCGCACGGTCCGCGACTCCTGCACGGCGTCCAGGAACAGGGCCTCCATGCCCGCCGCGCCCGCCGGGTAGCCCTGCTTCCGCTTGAGGAAGTGGTCCTGGTGGGTCACGAAGCCGACGCTGTACACGTCGTCCTTGAGCGGGATGACCCAGTACCAGCCCTCGGGGGCGGAGATGACGTTGATGCCGCCGCGGGGGGTGCGCGGCAGCAGCGCGCCGCCCTGGTAGTAGCCCCAGACGGCCACGTTGCGGAACACGTCGTGGGGGGTGCGGTTGTCGAGGTGGCGCACCGACAGCAGGCCGGCCCGGCCGGTCGCGTCGATCACGTAGTCGGCGCGGGTGGTGTGCTCCCGGCCCTCGTGGGTCCACTCGACGCCCGCCGCGCGGCCGTCCTCGAAGAGCACCCTGCGGGCCTGGGCCCCCTCGACGACCTCGACGCCCTGGGAGGCGGCGTGGCGCAGCAGGACCTCGTCGAAGTCCGCGCGGTCGACCTGCCAGGAGGTCTGGGCGTTGGTGCCGAAGATCTCGGGCCAGTCGACGACCCAGTCGCGCTCGGCGCCCCAGCGCAGCAGCAGGCCTTCCTTGACCTGGTAGCCGCGCGCTTCCACCTTCTCCAGCGCACCGGCCAACTCGATGATGGACCGGCAGGACGTCGCCACGGATTCCCCGATGTGGTAGCGCGGGAAATGGGCGCGCTCCAGCAGTTTCACGCGCGCGCCCTGGCGGGCCAGCAGCGCCGCGGCAATGGAGCCGGCCGGCCCACCGCCCATGACCACGATCTCGGATGCCATCGCTTTTGCCTTTCCGTTCCCCCGACGGAATTCCACCGCATTCCACGCGTCACGCGCGAGCGCGGGAATCCTTCACAGCGGATGTCTCGCATCGGATTTCTTCGGCCGAATCGACCTTCGCACGACGGGCGGGACGAATGAACAGGAGGCGATGCGCAGCGAGGGATTACGTATCCGGCGGATTGCGTAGGCGGCGGCCGGTCAGGAGCGGCCGGTGCGGAGCGGCCGGTGAGGGCGGTCCGGGGGACCGGTTCTAGGCGGCGCCGAAGCCGTCCGTCACGCCGAACACCGCTCCCCAGGGATCGCCCAGCAGTCCCGGGGCGAGGACGCGGGCGCCCGCCGCGCGGGCGAGGTCCTCGAAGGCACCGGTGTCGGCCACCCCGAACCGCGGCACCCAGCGTGCGTCGGTCCCCGCCGCCGCCTCCTCGGTCTCCGGCCGGGCGCCGCAGACCTCCCGGTAGAAGTCGCCCGACTCGCCCGGCCGCGGCGTGTGCAGGGCGGCGCCGGTCAGCGCGCCGGCCTCGTCGACCACCACCACGCCCTCGTCGTGGGCGCCCCGCCACAGCCCGAAGGCCGCGCCCAGCGGGTCCACGGCGAGGCTGAGGCGGCCGTTGCCGCCGGCCGGGACGCCCGCCACCACCACGCGGCCGCCGTGCCGCTCGGCCCGCCGCACCGCGGCGTCGAGGTCCTTCGCCGCGAGGTACACGGTCCACGCGGAGCCGAACCGCGGCCCGGCCGGGCTCGGTCCGAGGCCGCCGACGATCTCGCCGCCGAGCAGCACCAGGTGGTAGCCCCGGCCGCCCTCGGGCCGGAACTCCCAGCCGAAGAGGGCCGCGTAGAAGTCCTTGGCACCGGTGGGGTCGACGCCTACGTGGTCGATCCAGCAAGGAGTTCCGTCAACGTAGGAGGTGCGGCGGGGCACGGCGCGGTTCCCTTCGGGGTGGTCGCGGTCAGTCGTCGGTCGAGCACGTCGGCGGCCTCTTCGGCGGCGCCGGATTCGGGCAGCAGGAGGCGCATCCGGGGGGTGGCCGCGAAGGCGGGGTCCGCCGAGGCGTCCGGGGGCCAGACCGAGGCGGCGAAGTTCCAGTCCTCCAGCCGGGACCGCTGCGTGCCCCTGCTGCAGAGCCGGACCAGCGTGGCCGGGCCGAACCGTTCGCGGATGCCCGCCGTGGCGATCAGCCGCTCCGGGCGGACCTGGACGGAGGGGCCGGTCAGCGGCGAGCAGACCGTTCGCACGTCACTGCCGGAGCCGTCGGTGAGGCCGGCGGCCGGGGCGGCCTCCAGGGCGGCGCCGCGCAGTTCGAGGGGCAACTGGTAGGGAAGTGTCTCCCCGGTGACGCGGTCGACGATCAGGTATTGGCCGGAAACCATGCGCCACCCGCGTGCGCCCAGGGCGAGCGCCACGGAGTTGCGCGGCGATCCGATGCCGCCGACCAGCGCCACCACGCCGGCTCCCTTGGCCAGCACGGCTGCCTGGACGACCGCGTACGGGTGCTCCAAGACGGCGAACGGCGGCAAGACTGGCGGGATTCCGCCTATGCCGTGGTAGGCCCAGCGGCGCAGCACGCGCCCCTCGCCGTCGAGCACGCGCACCTCGCGCCCTACCTGCCCCACCCCGGTGTGCGGGGCGAAATGCAGGCTCACCGCGGTCCGCACCGGCTCCGCCCGTTCCTCCAGCAGGTGGCGGCCGAAGTAGAAGGCGAGGTCAGACTCCTCCACCAGCCCCATAACTTGGAGGATCATCCCAAAGAACTCGAGCGTGAATATCGGCATGTCCCCGCCCCCCGATTTGCTTCCCCTGGTCACTTTATACGGGCACCGAGAGGGCCATTAAGTGGCTAACAGGCCAACAGGTGCTCCAGCAGCAGCGGCGCCACGGCCCACGGCTGTTCGAGAAAGGGCAAATGACCCGCGTCGGGAACCACCTGCACGCGGCAGCCGGGCACCGTCCGGGACAACAGAGCGGCATTGTCGTGGAACACGGGCATGTCGGCGCTGCCGGTCAGTGCGAACGTACGAGCCGTGATCCGCGCCAGGTCCTCCCCGGAGTGCACGTGCCCGCTGAGCCCCGCCATCGCCCCGTTGTCCAGCTCGGCCCAGGAGTGGCGGGCCACGACGGACCGCAGCTCGGCGCGGAGCACCGGATGGGCCTCGGTGCCCCGGAAGATGTCCGGCGGCGCCGCCATCCACAGATCGGCCAGCAGCTCGGCCGCCTCCGCCCCGCGCATCCGGCGCAGCATCAGCATCTCGATGTACCGCTTGCGGGCCGCCGGGTCGGGCGGTCCGCCGGCCGGGGTCGGCGCGCCCACGACGAGGCGGTCGACCTCGTCGGGGTACGCGAGCGCCATCTCCAGCGCGACGGTCGACCCGAAGGACAGGCCCACCCACCGCCGGGCCTCCTGCTCACGGGCCAGTCCCCGCACGCGCGCGGCGAGTTCCGGCATGGTCAGCCCGGGGCGCAGCGCCTCGGAGCCGCCGTGCCCCGGCAGGTCCACGCCGACGTGGCGCAGCCCGGGGAGCAGCCGCCACAGGGGCCGCCACAGGGTGGCGTCCATGGTGTAGCCGTGCACCCACAGCACGGTGGGGCCGCTGCCGTAGGTCAGGGTGCGCAGTCCGTCGTACGCGCCCTCCCGCTCGCCGGGCAGCGGCTCGCGGGAGACGTGGCGCCCGTCGCCGGCCCCGCCGGTGCGGCCCCCGCGGTGGTCGGCTCCGGCCGTCGTCCCGGTCCCGGTCCCGGTCCCGGTCACGGTGCCTCCCCGTCGCCGAGTTCGGCGAAGCCCGCGCAGAACTCGCGGTACGCGACGACGGCCGCGTCGGCCGCGTCGTAGCGGGGCGTCACCCGCGGGTTGAGGTGCTCCCAGACGGTGATGTCCTCGGCGAGGGCCCGCTCGCTGCCGGCGACCAGCATGGGCAGCTGGTTCTCGCGGCCTTCGCGCACGCCGACGGCGACCCGGGCGACACAGCCCCCGCGCCCGTCGGGCACGGCGCCGGTGACGATGACGTGCACCTCGTCGGCGGGCCCGAACTCGGTCACCACCACGCCGGGGCTGTACGCGCGCGCGTGGAAGCGCGGGACGTACGGCTGCGCCGGCGCGCCGCGGCCGGACCAGGGCGAGGCCGACATCGGGAACTCCCCGTCCATCACCAACTCGCCGTGCACACCGGTGGAGTGCCGCATGCCGCGGAGCCGGTGGACCTTGTGCAGCGCCGTGAAGTGGTCGGTGTCGAAGGCGTTCTCGACGACGAGGTCCGCGGCCGCGGCCACCGGCCGCTCCACCGCCTTGACCAGCGGCATCGAGCCGGCCAGTTCCTTGAGCACGGTGCGCAGCCCGCGGTCGTCGTCCGGCCCGTCGGTGAGGCGCACGAAGACGGCGTCGCCGCACTCGACGACCTCGTGCTCGCGCACCCAGGGCCGGCCGCCCTCGCCCGAGGGCTGCCCCAGCCCGATGCGCCGCCCGTGGAAGGGGCACACCAGGCAGCCGCCCTCCACCCGGCCGCCGTAGCCGAGATGGGCGCCGCGGTGCGGGCAGTCGGCGTCGTGGACGCGCAGGCGGCCCGCCGTGCGCACGGCCACCAGACGGCGCCCGCCGATGTCCAACGGAACCACCTCGCCGACCAGTTCGGACGCGAAGGCGGCCAGGTACCACCCCGAATGGACGTTCACGCTCACTGCTTTCCCGCCTCCAGAACTTCCTGTGCGGCGCGTCGCCCGTCGGCGTACGCGCCCTGCAGCCACGGCAGCGCCCGCCCGGTCACGGCGGCCTCTCCCGCGAAGAACAGCCGCCCGCCCGGCCCGTGCAGGGGACGGGCCCATGCCCGGGCCGCCCGGTCCGTGCCGGGTCCCGGCGCGCAGAACGCGCCGCCGCTGTACGGGTCGGCGGCCCAGTCGGCGGTCTCGACGTCCACGACCGCCACGCCCCTGGTCCACGGCAGGGCCACGGCCAGCAGCCCGGCGAGGTGGACCGCGGACCCGGCCGCCTCGCGGACGCACGCGGCCGCGGCGGACTTGGCGACGATCAGCACCTCGGGGCGGCCCCGCCGGCAGGAGACGAATCCGCCGACCCCGTCCGCGTCGAACACGGCGGCCGTTTCGGGGGCCGGGCCGGCCAGGGTCAGCACGGCGCAGAAGCCGTCGCCGGGTACGAGCGTCTTCGCGGCGGCGGTCTTCTCCGGGCCGAGCCCGTCGACGGCGAGCAGGCCGCCGGCGACCACGGCGGGCGGTACGGCGAGGACCGCCCGGTCCGCGGTGAGTTCGCCGTCGCCGGTGACGACGCGCACGCCGCCTCCGGGGTCGGCCGCGATCCGGCGGACGGGAGTGCCGGTGCGCACGTCCAGCCCATCGGCGAGGGCGCGGGGCAGCAGGTCCAGGCCGCCGGGCACGGTGAACTCGCCGCGGCCGCCGCCGTCCCGGCGCACCGCGGCCGCCACCCCGGCGGCGTCGAGCCGGTCGGGGTCCGCGGCCCAGGTCTGGCGCAGCCATTCGCGGGCCGTGGCCGCCTCGGCGGGCGCGGCGCCGCTCGCCGCCAGCCAGTCGCCGACGCTGAGCCCGGCGTCGGGTCCGCCGGGGGCCGGGTCGTAGCCGGCGAGCCGGCCCTCCAGCAGCCACGGCGGGTTCGCGCCGCGGACGAGGAGGCCCATGGGGCGGGCGACGCGCCCGGTCACGACGTAGGCCGCCGACGGGCGGGGCGCGGCGGGCAGCGGGCCGAGGACGGCGTGGGCGGGGTTCCGGTCGCCGTGCACGACCTGCGCGCCGAGTTCGAGGGCGGGCCCGCCGTCGGCCGGGCGGAACGTGCGGACGCGGCCGCCGATCCGGGGCCGGGCCTCCAGGACGAGGGCGTCGACGCCGGCCTGTGCCAGGCGCTGGGCGCAGGCCAGCCCGGCGATCCCGGCTCCGATCACGATCACCTCAGGCATGTGCGTCCTGCAGCCCTGCCGCGTCCGGCACGCCCGCGTCCCGTGAGCCCGCGTCCGGCACGTCCGTGCCCAGGTCGACGGGGAGGGCGGTGAGGCGGCGCGGGATCAGGGACGGCGCCCAGCGCGGGTCCGGGCCGGCGATGACGGCCTCGGGGAAGCGGCGGACGATCCTGCCGAGCAGCGTCGCGCCGGACTGCTTGACCAGGCGGGCGGCGAGACAGAAGTGCGGGCCGCCGCCGAAGGCGAGGTGCGGGTTGGGCCGCCGGTCCCACACCAGGCCGTCGGGGTCGGCGAAGACGGCGGGGTCCCGGTTGGCGGCGGCGAGCACCGCGAGGACCCGCTGCCCGGCGGGGACGCGGCCGCCGGGGAGCTCGGCGTCGTGGACGGTGACGCGGGCGGTGAAGGGGATCGGCGCTTCGAGGCGCAGCAGCTCGTCCACGGCCGTGTCGGCCGCGTCCCGGCCGCCGGCGCGCAGCGCGGCGCGTACCTCGGGGCGCGGCAGCAGCCAGTACAGGGCGTTGCCGACGGCCTCGGCCAGCGGCTGCCAGCCTCCTACGACGGCCAGGCCGAGGACGCCGAGCATCTCCTGCCGGGTCAGCCGGGTGTCGGCGGCGAGCCGGCCGAGCGGGCAGTGCGGGTCCGCCCGGTCGGTGTGGGCGTCGAGGAACCGGGTCAGCTCGCCCATGGCGGCGCGGCCCACCCGGGCGATCTGCGGCGGGGCGAGCGGATCGAGGTTGACGGACGCGGCACGGGCCAGTGCGGCCAGCGTTGCCCGCCCGTCTTCGGACAGGCCGAACAGCCGCGCCAGCACGGCGGTGGCCAGCGGCGCGCCCAGCTCCTCCACGGCGTCGACGGGCACGCCGCGCTCCACGGCCCGGTCGAGCAGGGCGTCGGCGTCGGCGGCGATCGCGTCCGCCACGGACGCCAGGGCGGCCGGGCCCAGCAGCAGGGCGCCGGGGGCGCGCAGCCGGGTGTGGTCGAGGCCGTCCGTGGTCAGCATGGACACCGGCAGGTCGTCGTCCCGGGACCGCTCGCGCTGTCCCGAGGCCGCGGAGAAGGCCGGGTCCTTGAGCAGGGCCGCGCAGTCGGCGTACCCGGTGACCAGCCACATGCCGGTCATCGGATCGCGGTGCACGGGATCGTGGGTCCGCAGCCACGCGTACGCCGGGTACGGGTCGATCCGCCCGGCGGGGCTGAAGGGATGGGCCAGGTGGGCGGGCAGCCCGGCAGCCTTGGTCATGTACGCGTTCTCCTCATCACGGCACTTCTCTCGCCCGGCTCCCGCCCGGCCGCTGTCCCCGTTCCCGGAGGGCCCCGCCCGCTCAGCGCACCCGCGGGCCGCGCCAGTCGAACGTCAACCCGGTCGCCAGCAGGCCGCCGACCGCCCACAGCGCCAGGACCAGCGCGATGCGGCCCAGCTCCCAGGAACCGGCGGGCTCCACGACGGTGAAGCCGTCGGGCAGGAAGACGGAACGGAAGCCCTGCGCCATCCACTTCACGGGAAACAGGGCGGCGGTGTTCTGCATCCAGACCGGCAGGTGATCGAACGGGTAGAACACGCCCGAGATGAACTGCATGACCATGAAGACGGGCGTCACCACGGCCGCGGCGGAACGGCTGTTGGGGATCAGCGCGCTGTACGCGGTGCCGGCCAGCGCGCAGGCCGCGGTGCCCAGCGCCAGGCACCACACGAGGGTGCTCCACCGCTCGGCGGTCTGCGGCAGGGGCAGCCCGAACGCCGTCACCGCGATGCCGATGAGCAGGATCGTCTCCAGCACGGTGGTGACCACCACACGGACGATCTTGCCCACGAAATAGGCCGACTTGGGCATCGGGGTCAGGGCCAGGCGGCGGATGGTGCCGGTGTCCCGCTCGATGGCCACGTTGATGGCCAGACCGGAGAACGCGGTGCTCATGACGCCCGCCGCGATCACCCCGGCCATGAAGACCTGCCGGAAGTCCGTGTCGGTGCCCTCGACCTTCCCCTCGAAGATCGACCCGAAGACGACGAGCAGGATCACCGGGAAGAACAGGGTGAACACCAGGGACTGCTTGTTGCGGAAGAACGCTCTCAGTTCCACCGACGACCGCGCCGCGCAGGCCCGCGCGTACCCTCTCGCACCGCGCGCGGCCGGGCGCGCGGACTCGGCCGGGTGCATCGCCCCGTCACCGGATAAGTCCGGGGTCTCGGTACTGCTTTCGGACACGGTCGCGGTCATGCGGCGGTCTCCCTGCTCTCCCTGTCGATCAGATTCAGGTAGATCTCTTCGAGGGTGGGCCGGTGCACGCGCAGGTCGGCGAGTTCCAGCGAGCCCGCCTCGCGCGCCCAGGGCAGCAGCAGGCTCAGCGCGTGCGAGGGCGCCGCGGTGCGCAGCGTCACCGTCCCCGGTCCGGACGGCACCACCTCGGTGCCGGGCGGCAGCGCGGGCAGCGCGACGCCCGCCAGTGCCTCGCCTCGGCGGAACGAGACGGTGGAGGGGGTCTGGTCGCGGCCGCCGAACGAGGCCAGCGGCCCGTACTCGACGAGCCGGCCGCCCACCACGACGCCGGCCCGCTGGGCCAGCTCCTCCGCCTCGTCGAGGTAGTGCGTGGTCAGGACGGTCGTACGGCCGCGGTCGGCGAAGTACCGGACGAGCTCCCACGCCTCCCGGCGGGCCACCGGGTCCAGTCCGGTGGTCGGCTCGTCCAGGAAGATCAGTTCGGGATCGCCGACGACGCCGACCGCGACGTCCAGACGGCGCTGCTGGCCGCCGGACAGCGCGGATGCCTGGCGGGAGTGGAGGGAGCCGAGCCCCACCATCCCCAGCACCTCGCCGACCGGCAGCGGGGCCGGGTACATGGCGGCGAAGTGCGTGACGACTTCTTTCACGGTCAAATCGGAGTAGGCGCCCGACGTCTGGGGCACCACCCCTATCTTCGCCCGCCATTCCCGCGGGTCCTCGGCCGGATCACAGCCGAGGACCCGCACGTCTCCACCGGTACGCCTCTGTACTCCCGTCAGAATGTCGACGGTCGTGGTCTTTCCAGCGCCATTGGGCCCGAGCAGTGCGAAGACTTCGCCCCGATGAATATCGAGGCTGATGTCGCGAACGGCTTGGACGTCACCGTACCGCTTGGAAAGTCCGCGTACGGATACGGGATGTGCCGTCGGCGCAGGGGGCATGGGACGCTCCAGCGAAGTCGGAATGGGTGCGCGCACCTGTCAGGTGCAGCAGCAGCAGGGGCAGCAGCAGTAGTTGCAGGCGTCGAGCACGCCGGCGGCGACGTCGGACAGGTCGCCCTCGCTGAGCTCCACGGCGTCGACCGTCGGGGTCGCGGGGATGTGGAACTCGTAGCGGCCGGTCTCCAGGCCCTTCTCCCACAGGTCGACCTGGACGTCCAGGTTGCCCTGCTCGTGGCCCTCGGGGGCCTGGGTGACGATGACGACCTCGGCGCCGGCCGGGAGCTCCAGTCCGGCTTCGGCGAGCGCGGTCCGCGGCTCGGAGGCGAGCTTGGCGGAGAACGCCTCGTCGGACCAGGCGCTGATGAGAACCCGGGTGTAGGAGTTCACGAACTCAGCGCGCTGCTGCGGGTCGAGTGCCATGTGGACTCTCCGTTCCATGCGAATTGCTGCGGATTCGGTGCGATCGCCCAGCCGGCGACGAAGCAAGATTCACACGGCGGCGACCACCCGGCCAAGACGCAAGGAAACGTAATCCGAAGACCCCCTGCCGATGAGTATCCGGCCGCCCTCAATAAGCATTGAGGCTTATCTTTCCGAGAGTTACTGTGACCGAACCACCCGCGCCCGCAGGCCCGGTTGCCCCGCCTGCGTAGGCATGTTCTCACGCAGGGTGCCGCACGGCGCCTGCCGGGAGCACAACCGGGTTAATTCCCGCCGCGATTACGGAATTACCGACAGCCGGTACGTAGCGCGGCACCGGTGTGCGTAGAGGGCGTACGTACACCGGATCAAGCCATCCACGGAGGTTCACGTGACAGCCACCACCGCACCGGCGGGCACCGTCCCACCGGGGCCGGACACCCCTGTGGACATGGCACTCATGCGTGCCGACCCACTGGCCTTCGTGACCGGGATGAACCGTCGTCACGGCGACATCACCAGCCATGTCGGCGACGGCGAGCGGGTGGTCATGCTGCACCGGCCCGAGCTGGCCCGGCACGTACTGAAGGACAACACCGCCAACTACACGAAGGCCGGCACCCCCGACGACGCGATGCTGCGGCCCCTCCTCGGAAACGGGCTGCTCACCAGCAACGGAGCCGACTGGGCCCGCCAGCGCAAACAGTGCGCCCCCGCCTTCCGGCGCACCGAGGTCGCCACCTTCGACCGCATCATCACCGAGGAGACCGAAGCCCTCCTGGAGCGCTGGCAGCCGGCCCTGCGGGACGGCAGCGCCCTCCCCGTCGAACACCACCTGACCTCGCTGACCCTGGCGATCCTCACCCGCGCCGTACTCGGCGTGGACCTCGGCGCGGCCGGCGACGGCTTCGGGCGCGCCGTCGACGCCGCCAACCGGTTCATGGGGCACTACGTACCGACCCCCGACCCGGACCCCGCGGACACGGCGCTGCGCCGCAAGGGATACGTACAGGCCCGCATGTTCCTCCAGTTGATCGCCCGCACCGTCATCGCCTCAAGGCGGGCGGTGGCCGGCGGACAGCCCCCCGCGCACGGCTCCGCGTCCCTGCTCGACGCGATGATCGGCGAGCTGGACGACGAGGAGCTGCGCGACCAGGTGCTCACCCTGGTCATGGCGGGCCACGAGACCACGGCCAAGGCCCTGACGTGGACCCTGTACCTGCTCGACCGGCACCCGGAGGAGGCCGAGAAGGTCCGGGCGGAGCTCGACGCGGTCCTCGGGGACCGCACGCCCACCGCGGCCGACCTGCCCGACCTGGTGCGCTGCCGGCGCGCGATCGAGGAGGCCATGCGCCTCTACCCGCCGGTGTGGCTGATCTCCCGGCGCGCCAAGGGCCCCGACACCGTCGGCGGCTACGAGATCCCCGCCGGGACGCTGGTGTGCGTCAGCCAGTGGGTGCTGCACCGGCACCCCGACTACTGGGACCGGCCCGACGCGTACGTACCCGACCGCTTCGAGGACGCCGACCTGCCCAGCCACCTCTACCTGCCCTTCGGCGGGGGCGAGCGCGTCTGCATCGGCCAGCACCTGGCCCTGATCGAGGCCACGCTGGTGCTGGCCGTCCTGATGCGCGCGACCCGCCTCGAACTGGAGCCGGGCTTCACGGTGGAGCCGGAGGCCCTGGTGACCCTGCGACCCAAGCACGGCATGCGGATGACTGCGAGGCCCCGATGACCACGTCCCCCCCGACCTCCTCCGCCCCGTCGGTCACGACGGCCCCGGCCCCGGCGGATCCGGCCGACCGGGCGGCCACCGTCGCCCGCCCGGTCGGCGGCTCGTACGACCCCGCCGCCACCACGGCCGGCGGGCTCACCGGCGAACTGGCCCGGCTGGAGGCCCAGGCCGAGCTGTCGTTCGGCGCCGAGCTGCGCATCCTGCGCGAGGCGGGCCTGGACGCGCACGCCGGCCCGTTCGTCGAGATCGGCGCCGGCTCCGGGGCGGTCACCCGCAGGCTGCGCGCCGCCCTGCCCGCCCTCGCCCACACCGCCGTCGACATCGACGGCGACCTGCTGGCCCACGCCGACGGCTGCGGTGCCGAACTCCTCGTCGCCGACGGCGCGGCCCTGCCGCTCCCCGACGACTCGGCCGGCTTCGTGCTGCTGCGCTACGTACTCCAGCACCTGGCCGACCCGCAGGCCGTGCTCGTCGAGGCGCTGCGCGTGCTGCGGCCCGGCGGGCGGATCGCCGTGACCGAGGTCGACGCCTCCTGCTGGGGCCTGGCCGAGCCCGCCTACCCCGAACTGGCCGGCATCCACGGCAAGCTGGCCCGTGCCCAGACCTCGGCGGGCGGCGACCGGACCGTCGGCCGCCGCCTGACCCGGCTGCTGCGCGGCGCGGGCTACGAGGACGTGGCCCTGCGCCCGTTCGCCACCACCAACGACGACCACCCCGTCGAGGCCTTCGCCCCGCACCTGGGCCCCGGCCGCCTCCAGCCGCTCGTGGCCGCCGGCGTGGTGAGCCTGGGCGAGTTCGCGCTGGCCGCCGACCGCTGGAACCGCTTCCGCGCCGACCCGGACGCGTACGTGATGCTGCTCGGCTTCACGGCCACGGGCACCGCCCCCCACTGACCCGGCCCGCACCACCCCCCGATCCGATTGGACCCACCCCCCATGAATCCGAGCCTCAAGATCTTCTTGACGATCTTCTGCTACATCAGCGGCGTGATGGGCGTCGTGACGGCCGTCCTGCACGCCGGCGACCAGCCCGCCCACACCACCGCGGCCGTCATCGCCGGCACCCTCGGCGTGGTCTTCCTGTTCGCCGGCATCGCACTCAGCCGCCGCCCCCGCCACTGACCGCACCCGGCCCCGACCACCCCCGGCCCCGACCGCCCCGGCCCCGACCGCACCCGCCACTGACCGCACCCGCCACTGACCGCACCCGCCACTGACCGCACCCGCCACTGACCGCACCCGGCACCGCCGCGCCGCGAAGGGCCGGACCTGCCGGGTCCGGCAGAACGGAACCGCATGTTTCCTCTCGACTCCGTCGGCCACTTCTTCCTCGGTGCGGCCCTCGTCCTCGCCCTGTCCCGGGTCGCGGGCGGCTTCGCCGTCCGGGTGGGCCAGCCGCGGGTGATGGGCGAGGTGGTCGCGGGCATCGCCCTCGGCCCCTCGCTCTTGGGCGCGCTCGCCCCCGGGGCGGTGGCGTGGCTGTTCCCGAAGGCCGTGCTGCCCATGTTCTCCGGGCTCGCGCAGATCGGCCTGGCGGTGTTCATGTTCTTCGCCGGGCAGGAGCTCTGCTCGATGCGGGTGCGGGGCACCGCCCGGGAGGGCCTGCTGATCAGCCAGGCATCCCTGTTCGTCCCGTTCGCCGGCGGCTCCCTGGCCGCCCTGCCGCTCGCGGACCGCTACACGCCCGCGGGTGTGCCCGAGTCCGTCTTCGTCCTGTTCGTCGGATGCGCGATCAGCATCACGGCGTTCCCGGTGCTCGCCCGCATGCTGGAGGACCTGGGCCTCTCCCGCACCCGGCCCGGCCGGCTGAGCCTGTTCGCCGCCGCCGTGGGCGACGGCGGCAGCTGGCTGGCGCTGTCGGCGATCCTCGCACTGGCCCAGGGCTCGGACCATCGCGACGCGGCCGTGCGCGCGCTGATCGCGGCGGCCGTCGTGGCCGTCTACCTGGGGCCGGTGCGCCGGGCGGCGGCCCGGTGGTTCGCGCGCCGGGGCGAGACCACCGACCTGGCCACCCTCCGGGTCGTGCTCGTCGTCGCGATCGCCGCCTCCGCGGCGCTGACCGCCGCCCTCGGCGTGCACCAGCTCATCGGCGCGTTCCTGGTGGGCCTGGTGTGGCCGGTCGGCAACCCCTTCGCCGTCGCCGCCGCCGAGCCGCTGGCCACCACGTCCAAGACCGTCCTGCTGCCCTTCTTCTTCCTGGGCTTCGGGCTCGGAGTGGACCTGTCGGCCCTGGACCTCTCCTCGGGCGGGGCGCTGGTCCTGCCGGCCCTGCTGGCCGTGGCCGTCGTCGGAAAGATCGGCGGCGCCGGCCTGGCCGCCCGGTACGCGGGGCTGCCCTGGCGGGAGTCGTTCACGCTGGGCGCGCTGCTGAACACCCGCGGACTGACCGAGCTGGTCGTCCTCCAGATCGGCCACGAGGCGGGCATCATCGACGGCCCGCTGCTCGCGATCCTGACCGTCATCGCCCTGGCCACCACCCTGATGACCGGCCCCCTCCTCACACTCACGAACCCACCGACCCCGACCCCGAACACCCCCCGCCCCACACCCGCACACCGCTGACCCCCACCCCCGGCATCCCCCGCGGCACCCCACCCCGGACGACGCGGACTCGCCCCCCAACCTGACTCCGCGCGCGGGGACTTGCGGCCCGTAGAGAGCACGCCCATAACCAAAAAACCCGGACAACGCGAAAGCCCCAGGTCGCTGACCTGGGGCTTCGTCATGGAGCGGATGACGGGAATCGAACCCGCGCTATAAGCTTGGGAAGCTCATGTTCTACCATTAAACTACATCCGCACTACGGTCCAGTTGCCTGGATTCGTATCGTCGCTCACTCTACCCCATCGTCGACCCCCGGTGAATTTGCCCCGCTGGCGTCGGCGTGTGCCGTGTGCACCGGGGCGTGTGGGGGCGGGAGTTGGGGCGTACCGTAGGGGTTCGGAGCGGCGGCTGGAGTGGGGTCCTGTTCATCCCCTAATGTGGCGATTCATCGCAGTACGGCTCGTTGGGGAAAGGGACTCGATGGAGCACACCGTCGTCCGCTGTGCCGAAGGGCACGTTTTCAGTACCGCCTCGTTTCCGTTGCAGCACCTCGGTGCGGGCCGGATCGGGCCCGGGCGGTTGCTGCGGTGTCCGCAGTGTGCGCGGCTGAGGCATGCCGTGCCCGTGGGCGGCGCCGTCAAGCGCTAGGCGCACGGAGTACGGATACGGAACGGCACAGGGCGCGCGGGCAGGCTCCGATTGGGGGCGGCCCGCGCGCTCTGCGTATCCTCGGGACGTGCTTCTCTCTGACAAAGACATCCGGGCCGAGATCGACAGCGGACGGGTTCGCATCGACCCGTTCGACGAGTCGATGGTGCAGCCCTCCAGCATCGATGTGCGTCTCGACCGGTTCTTCCGGGTCTTCGAGAACCACCGGTACGCCCACATCGACCCCGCCATCGAGCAGGCCGATCTGACCCGTCTGGTCGAGCCGGAGGGGGACGAGGCGTTCATCCTCCACCCGGGTGAGTTCGTGCTGGCGTCCACGTACGAGGTCGTCTCGCTGCCCGACGACATCGCCTCCCGGCTGGAGGGCAAGTCCAGCCTCGGCCGCCTCGGCCTGGTGACGCATTCGACCGCCGGGTTCATCGACCCCGGGTTCTCGGGCCACGTGACCCTGGAGCTGTCGAACCTCGCCACCCTGCCGATCAAGCTGTGGCCGGGCATGAAGATCGGGCAGCTGTGCATGTTCCGGCTCAGCTCGCCCGCGGAGTTCCCGTACGGCAGCGACCGGTACGGCTCCAGGTACCAGGGGCAGCGCGGGCCGACCGCCTCGCGCTCCTTCCAGAACTTCCACCGCACCCAGGTGAGGCACGAGGCATGAGCGACGTACGCGAGAACCTGAACTACGAGGGGTTCGGGCGCGCCGTGCGCGAGCTGGCCCAGACCATCGCCGACGACGGCTACGAGCCCGACATCATCCTGAGCATCGCGCGCGGCGGGGTGTTCGTGGCGGGCGGCCTGGCATACGCGCTCGACTGCAAGAACATCCACCTGGTGAACGTCGAGTTCTACACCGGCGTCGGCACCACGTTGGAGATGCCGGTCATGCTGGCCCCCGTGCCCGAGGCCATCGACTTCACCGACAAGAAGGTGCTGATCGCCGACGACGTCGCCGACACCGGCAAGACGCTGAAGCTGGTGCACGACTTCTGCCTCGGCCACGTCGCCGAGGTCCGGTCCGCGGTGATCTACGAGAAGTCGCACTCGCTGGTGAAGTGCGAGTACGTGTGGAAGAAGACCGACGAGTGGATCAACTTCCCCTGGTCGGTCGAGCCGCCCGTGGTCCGGCGCGAGGGCCAGGTCCTCGACGCCTGATCCGCTGCGCGGAGAGATGCGCGGAGAGATGTGCGGGGAAGGGCCCGTCCTGCGGTTTTGCCGCCGGGCGGGCCCTTCTCCGTGGGCTGTGTGCGTACGAGCGCGCGCACGGGTGCGTACGGGCGTACGGGCGCGTACGCGGCTACAGCGTGCCGAGCTTGATGAGCGACAGCAGCGCGATCAGCTGGATCGCCGAGGCGCCGAGCGCCTTCGGCCACGGCAGGTCGTGCGACTTGCTGATCAGCGAGGTGAACAGGGCGCCGGCCGCCACCCAGGTGGCCCAGCCCAGCACCTGCACGACCATGTTGTCGCCGCCGAGGAACACGGCGAACAGCAGGCGCGGCGCGTCCGTGAGGGACATCACCAGCATCGACAGGCCCACGGTCGGCTGCCAGGCGCCGTCCCCGCCCAGCTGCCGCGCCAGCGTGTGCGTGACCGCGCCGAGGATCAGGCCGGACAGGACGAAGGCCACACCGGTGGTGAGGACGATCGGGATCGCCTTGGTGAGGGTCGCCTTGATCGCGTCCTCGCGGGCCTGGTCGAAGCCGAAGACCGCGAGCATGCCGTAGAGGAAGGTCACGACGAGCGCCGGGCCCCACACGGGGTGGTCGCGCATCTGGAGGAAGGTCTGCCCGGGGCGGGTCACGATGCCGCGCAGCAGTTCCTTCCACGGCAGCCTCGGGCCGGAGGGCGCGGCCGCTGCCGAGCCCGCCTGGTACGTGGCGCCCTGGCCGTACGGGTCCTCGCCGATGGAGAAGGCCCGGGTGTGGCCCGGGTTGTCGTTCCCGTACGAGGGTCCGGGCGCGGGGGCACCGGGGTCGCCGGCTGCTCCGTGCCCGTACGGCGGCCGCGCCTGCGGCTGCTGTCCGTACGGGTCGAAGTACTCGGGCTCGCCGTGGCCCCCGGCAGCCTGGGAGGGCCACTGCTGCTGAGGGGGGTAGGGCTGCTGGCCGTACGGTGGCGGCGGTTGCTGCTGACCGTACGGCTGCTGCTGCGGGGGTTGTTGCGGAGAGCGGTTGTTGTCCCGGCCGCGTCCGATCCTGAATCCAGCCACGTGATCGAACGTACCTGGTCCGGCGCGCCCCGTGAGCCGGGCGGCCGGAACACGCGGCCTTTGCGGCTGAGCTGTGACATCCCCTAGGGGAACCCCGGGGGGTTGTCCCCACCCCGGCGTGGTGTCCGGTTTACGTGGCTGTGCAGGTTTCTGTGGTTCTTCGTTACGTTCCCTATGGAATGCCTATGTATCGGGTCCGTAGCTTCGTGTCCGTGGCCCTTTCGCAGGGCCGGACACCACAGACAAGGCCAGAGCCAGAGCCAGAGCCGAGAGCCAGAGCCGGTAACGAGAAGAGCATCCCCTCATGCGCAGCCCCCGCCGTACCACCCGCCTCCTCCGTACCGCGGCCGTCGTCGCCGGCGCGGCCGCCGTCCTGGCCGTGCCGGCCGGCGCCGCCTTCGCGGACTCCGCGGCCGCGCCCGCACCGCGGCCGCTGCCGGTGGCCCAGCCGGCGCAGCCGAAGCCGGGGACCGGCGGGTACGTCACCACCGTGAGGCTGGCGGACGGGTCCGTCGCGAAGGTCTACAAGATCGGCGACCGCCACTTCGAGGCGGACATACTCTCCGGCCCCACCAAGCTGGACACCCTGGTCGGCCGGGGCGCCGACGCCTCGTACGGGCAGAGCAACGGCCTGCGCGTCGTCCTGCGGCCGGACGGCCGCGTGACGTCGTGGATGGCCGGGACGCCGAAGCCGGCGGCCAAGAGGGCGAGCGCGGTCCGCATCGCGATGCCGGACGGGTGGACCGCGAAGCTGATGGACGGCCCGCAGGGCGCGCGGGTCGAGATGTTCCTGCCGAACGGCTCCGCCGTCGACGCCGTCGACCTGAAGCGTCCGACCGCGCAGCACGACGTCTGGACCTACCGGATCGTCCAGGACGGCCCGCGCGTGAAGTTCGTCGTCATCGACGGCTCGGGCGCCGGGAGCAGCTGGGTGTACGGGTTCGACGGCCGGCTGATCGAGCAGTACCGGGCGGGTTCGGCGGTGTAGCGAACGGCGGAACGGCCGGCCCCCCCGGGTGGGGGCCGGCCGTTCCTGGTGTCTGCGTGCGTGCGGGCGAGTGGGGCGAGTGGGCGGGCGAGTGGGCTGCTACGCCCGCTTGCCGTCGCCCTCCGCGCCCTCCGCGCCCTCCGCGCCCTCCGGCTCGGCGGCCTTGGTTTCGGCCGCGGGTCCGCCCTCCGCCGCCGACGGCCCGGTGGCCGCCGCCTCGGTCGAGGGCTCCGGCTTCGTCGCGGGCGTGGCCCCGGCCTTGGTCTCCGGCTCCGGCTTCGGCGCGGGCTCGGCCCCCGCCGGGGCCCCCGCCGGGGCCGGCGCAGAAGCCGTACCCGTACCCGTGGCCGTGGCCGTACTCGCACCCGTGGCCGTACCCGTGCCCGCGGTCGTCGCCGGGCCCGCCGCCACCGCCACCGGCCGGCGTTCCGGCTCCGGCTCCGCCGCGGGCTCCGGCTCGGGGGCCGGTTCCGGGAGCTTGACCGAGTCCAGCAGCAGCTGGGCCACGTCCACCACCTGGACGGACTCCTTGGCCTTGCCGTCGTTCTTCTTGCCGTTGACCGAGTCGGTCAGCATCACCAGGCAGAACGGGCAGGCCGTCGAGACGATGTCCGGGTTCAGGGACAGGGCCTCGTCCACGCGCTCGTTGTTGATGCGCTTGCCGATCCGCTCCTCCATCCACATCCGCGCGCCGCCCGCGCCGCAGCAGAAGCCCCGCTCCTTGTGGCGGTGCATCTCCTGCTGCCGCAGGCCCGGCACGGCCGACATGATCTCGCGCGGCGGCGTGTAGACCTTGTTGTGGCGGCCCAGGTAGCACGGGTCGTGGTACGTGATCAGGCCCTCGACCGGCGTCACCGGCGTCAGCCGGCCCTCGTCGATCAGGTGCTGGAGCAGCTGCGTGTGGTGGATGACCTCGTACTCGCCGCCCAGCTGCGGGTACTCGTTCGCGATGGTGTTGAAGCAGTGCGGGCAGGTGGAGACGATCCGCTTCGCCGACTTCGGCTTCTTCGTCGACGGGTCGTCGTCGTCCTCGCCGAACGCCATGTTCAGCATCGCCACGTTCTCCTGGGCGAGCTGCTGGAACAGCGGCTCGTTGCCCAGGCGGCGCGGCGAGTCACCGGTGCACTTCTCGTCGCCGCCCATGATCGCGAACTTGACGCCCGCGATGTTCAGCAGCTCCGCGAAGGCCTTGGTGGTCTTCTTGGCCCGGTCCTCCAGCGCGCCCGCGCAGCCGACCCAGTACAGGTAGTCGTACTCCGACAGGTCCTCGGCGTCCTTGCCGACGATCGGGACCTCGAAGTCGACCTCCTTGGTCCACTCGACGCGCGCCTTCTTGGCCAGGCCCCAGGGGTTGCCCTTCTTCTCCAGGTTCTTGAGCATCGTGCCCGCCTCCGACGGGAACGCGCTCTCGATCATCACCTGGTAGCGCCGCATGTCGACGATGTGGTCGATGTGCTCGATGTCGACCGGGCACTGCTCCACGCACGCGCCGCAGGTGGTGCATGACCACAGCACGTCCGGGTCGATGACGCCGTTCTCCTCGGCCGTCCCGATCAGCGGGCGCTCGGCCTCGGCGAGGGCGGCGGCCGGGACGTCCTTGAGCTGCTCGGCCGTGGCCTTCTCGTTGCCCTCCATGTCCTTGCCGCCGCCGGCCAGCAGGTACGGGGCCTTGGCGTGCGCGTGGTCGCGCAGGGACATGATCAGCAGCTTCGGGGAGAGCGGCTTGCCGGTGTTCCAGGCGGGGCACTGCGACTGGCAGCGGCCGCACTCGGTGCAGGTGGAGAAGTCGAGGATGCCCTTCCAGGAGAACTGCTCGACCTGGGAGACGCCGAAGACGTCGTCCTCGCCCGGGTCCTCGAAGTCGATCTCCTTGCCGCCGCTGGTCATCGGCTGGAGGGCGCCCAGCGCGACCTCGCCGTCGGCGTTCCGCTTGAACCAGATGTTCGGGAAGCCGAGGAAGCGGTGCCAGGCGACGCCCATGTTGGTGTTGAGCGAGACGACGATCATCCAGATCAGCGAGGTGCCGATCTTGACCATCGCGGTGAAGTAGATGGCGTTCTGCAGGGTGCCGAGGGAGAGCCCCTTGAAGGCGAGCACCAGCGGGTACGACACGAAGTACGCCGGGTCGTAGGAGTCCACGTGGTGGATCGCGCCTTCGAGGCCGCGCAGGGCCAGGATCGCCAGGCCGATCGTCAGGATGATGTATTCGACGAAGTACGCCTGCCAGGCCTTCGAGCCGGCGAACCGCGACTTGCGGCCCGCCCGCGAGGGCAGGTTGAGCAGGCGGATGGCGATGAGGACGACGATGCCCAGGACCGTCATCAGGCCGATGAACTCGATGTACATCTCGAACGGCAGGAAGCCGCCGATGACCGGCAGCGTCCAGTCGGCCTGGAACAGCTGCCCGTACGCCTGCGCCAGCGTCGGCGGCAGGGTCAGGAAGCCGATCGCGACGAACCAGTGCGCGAAGCCGACGATGCCCCACCGGTTCATCCGGCTGTGGCCGAGGAACTCCCGGACGAGGGTGAGCGTTCGGGCCTTCGGGTCGTCCGTGCGGCTGCCGGCCGGCACGGGCTGGCCGATCTTCACGAACCGGTAGATCTGCGCCACGGCTCGTGCGAGCAGCGCGACGCCGACCACGGTCAGGACCAGCGACACGATGATCGCGGCGAGTTGCATGGGAGGGCTCCTCGGGCGGGGACTTACTAAGCGGTAACTTATTGAGTCAAGGGTTGAGGTTACCCATTCCCCGCGCCGCAATGTAGGCGAGCGTGCGGTGATCTGTGTCGCTCAGGCGACCCTCTGTCGATAGGCCGCCCGAGGGGTCTGCGCGAGGATCGCGAGATCCATCCCCAGCCAATGGCACTCCACATAGTGCCGGTCCAGCAGGGCCATCTCCTCCCAGGGGAGGTCGGAACGCGCGCTCACCTGCCACAAACCGGTCATTCCCGGGCGTACCGCAAGCCGGTCGGGGCGGTCCGTACGGGGTTCCGGGCGCGGCCCCACCAGGGACATCTCCCCGCGCACCACGTTCAGCAGCTGCGGCAGCGCGTCGAGGGCGCACCGCTCGACGGCCGCCCCGATCCGCCCGGCGCCGTCCGTGCGCAGCCGCCAGGTGAGGAACGGCCGCCCGGCGAGGCCGGCGGCCGGCTCCCGTACGAGGACCCGCCGGCCGTGCGCCACGGCGAGCAGTGCGGCGGCCAGGGCCACCGGCAGTGTGCAGAGGACGAGCAGGGCCACGGCTCCGAGCAGGTCGAGCACCCGTTTGGCCGGGGGCGTGGCCGGCCGCGGGAGGGGGAGGGCGGTGAGCGGCAGGGGCATGCGGAAACGCTCCCGCACGAGGGCGGTGCGCCCGGTGCGCCGCGCTGCGGGCGGGGGTCCGGCTTGCTCCGTTCGGGTGCCGGTTCCGGGGTGGCCGGGTTCGGTGGGGCGCGTGGGTCGCCTGGTTCCACGGCCCCGGGGTCGCCCGCACCGCGGGTCGGACCGCCTTCATTGCGCGTAAGGGCAGCCTAAAGATTGAGTCCCCTCGGCTCAGTTCTGTTGACGCGCGCGCCGGGATGGGGCATGGTTGAGTCTGTTCCACTCAAGTCAGCTGGAGGAATCGAAATGGCACGTGCGGTCGGCATCGACCTGGGCACCACTAACTCCGTCGTCAGCGTTCTGGAAGGCGGCGAGCCCACCGTCATCACCAACGCCGAGGGCGCCAGGACCACGCCGTCCGTCGTCGCCTTCGCCAAGAACGGCGAGGTGCTCGTCGGCGAGGTGGCCAAGCGCCAGGCGGTCACGAACGTGGACCGGACCATCCGCTCCGTCAAGCGCCACATGGGCACTGACTGGAAGATCAACCTGGATGGCAAGGACTTCAACCCGCAGCAGATGAGCGCCTTCATCCTGCAGAAGCTGAAGCGCGACGCCGAGGCCTACCTGGGCGAGAAGGTCACGGACGCGGTCATCACCGTCCCGGCCTACTTCAACGACTCCGAGCGTCAGGCGACGAAGGAGGCCGGTGAGATCGCGGGCCTCAACGTCCTGCGTATCGTCAACGAGCCGACTGCGGCCGCCCTGGCCTACGGTCTCGACAAGGACGACCAGACCATCCTCGTCTTCGACCTCGGTGGCGGCACCTTCGACGTCTCGCTGCTTGAGATCGGCGACGGCGTCGTCGAGGTCAAGGCCACCAACGGTGACAACCACCTCGGCGGCGACGACTGGGACCAGCGCGTCGTCGACTACCTGGTGAAGCAGTTCCAGAACGGCCACGGCGTCGACCTGTCCAAGGACAAGATGGCGCTCCAGCGCCTGCGCGAGGCCGCCGAGAAGGCGAAGATCGAGCTGTCCTCCTCCACGGAGACCTCGATCAACCTGCCCTACATCACGGCCTCCGCCGAGGGCCCGCTGCACCTGGACGAGAAGCTCACGCGCGCCCAGTTCCAGCAGCTCACCGCGGACCTGCTCGACCGCTGCAAGACCCCGTTCCACAACGTGATCAAGGACGCCGGCATCCAGCTGTCCGAGATCGACCACGTGGTCCTGGTCGGCGGCTCCACCCGCATGCCGGCCGTCGCCGAGCTCGTCAAGGAGCTCACCGGCGGTCAGGACGCCAACAAGGGCGTCAACCCGGACGAGGTCGTCGCGATCGGCGCCACCCTCCAGGCCGGTGTGCTCAAGGGTGAGGTCAAGGACGTCCTGCTCCTCGACGTGACCCCGCTGTCCCTCGGCATCGAGACCAAGGGCGGCATCATGACCAAGCTCATCGAGCGCAACACCACGATCCCGACCAAGCGGTCCGAGATCTTCACGACGGCCGAGGACAACCAGCCGTCCGTGCAGATCCAGGTCTACCAGGGCGAGCGCGAGATCGCGGCGTACAACAAGAAGCTCGGCATGTTCGAGCTGACCGGCCTGCCGCCGGCCCCGCGTGGCGTCCCGCAGATCGAGGTCTCCTTCGACATCGACGCGAACGGCATCATGCACGTCACGGCCAAGGACCTCGGCACGGGCAAGGAGCAGAAGATGACCGTCACCGGCGGCTCTTCGCTCGGCAAGGACGAGGTCGACCGCATGCGCCAGGAGGCGGAGCAGTACGCGGACGAGGACCTGCGCCGCAAGGAGGCCGCCGAGTCCCGCAACCAGGGCGAGCAGCTCGTCTACCAGACGGAGAAGTTCGTCAAGGACAACGAGGACAAGGTCCCGGCCGACGTCAAGACCGAGGTCGAGACGGCCGTCTCCGAGCTCAAGGAGACCCTGAAGGGCGAGGACACCGCCGAGATCCGCACCGCGACGGAGAAGCTCGCCGCGGTCAGCCAGAAGCTCGGCCAGGCGATCTACGCCGACGCGCAGGCCGCGCAGGGTGCCGCTGGCGCCGCTGCCGGTGACGCGGGCCAGGCCAAGGCCGACGACGACGTCGTCGACGCCGAGATCGTCGACGACGAGAAGCCGAAGGGCGGCGCTGCCTGATGTCGGAGGAGACCCCGGGATTCGACGAGAAGCCCGAAGTCCCCGCCGACGGCACGCCCGATGAGCCGAAGGCCGCCGACTCCGCCAAGGAGGAGGCGGCCCCGGCCGCGGGCGAAGCGGAGTCCGTCGGCCAGGAGACCGCGCTGCTGGCGCAGCTGGACCAGTCCCGTACGGCGCTCTCCGAGCGCACGGCGGACCTCCAGCGGCTCCAGGCGGAGTACCAGAACTACCGTCGCCGGGTCGACCGGGACCGGGTCACCGTCAAGGAGATCGCGGTCGCGTCCCTCCTGAGCGAGCTGCTCCCGACCCTGGACGACATCGGCCGGGCGCGGGAGCACGGCGAGCTGGTCGGCGGCTTCAAGTCGGTGGCCGAGTCGCTGGAGACGGTCGCGGCCAAGATGGGGCTGCAGCAGTTCGGCAAGGAGGGCGAGCCCTTCGACCCGACGATCCACGAGGCCCTGATGCACTCGTACGCGCCGGACGTCACCGAGACGACCTGCGTGGCGATCCTGCAGCCCGGGTACCGGATCGGCGAGCGGACGATCCGTCCCGCGCGGGTCGCGGTGGCCGAGCCCCAGCCGGGCGCGGCCCCCAAGTCCGAGCCGGCGGAGGGCGAAGCGCCGTCGGACAAGGACGCGGATGCCCCCGACAAGGGCTGACGCACCACTGGAAGAAGCGGTACGGGAGGAGGGACACCGGGGATGAGCACGAAGGACTTCGTCGAGAAGGACTACTACAAGGTCCTCGGTGTCCCGAAGGACGCCACCGAGGCCGAGATCAAGAAGGCGTACCGGAAGCTCGCCCGCGAGTTCCACCCGGACGCCAACAAGGGCGACGCCTCGGCCGAGGAGCGCTTCAAGGAGGTCTCCGAGGCGAACGACGTCCTCGGCGACCCGAAGAAGCGCAAGGAGTACGACGAGGCCCGCGCCCTGTTCGGCAACGGCGGCGGCTTCCGCCCCGGGCCGGGCGGGGGCGGGGGCTTCACCAACTTCGACCTCGGCGACCTCTTCGGCGGGCAGCAGCAGGGCACGGCGGGCGGCGGCTTCGGCGGCGGCCTGGGCGATGTGTTCGGCGGGCTGTTCAACCGCGGCGGCGCCGGTGCGGGCCCGGGCACCCGGGCCCAGCCGCGCCGCGGCCAGGACATCGAGTCGGAGGTCACCCTCTCCTTCACGGAGGCGGTGGACGGGGCCACGGTCCCGCTCCGGATGTCCTCGCAGTCCCCCTGCAAGGCCTGCGCGGGCACCGGCGACAAGAACGGCACCCCTCGGGTGTGCCCGACCTGCGTCGGCACCGGACAGGTCTCGCGGGGCAGCGGCGGCGGCTTCTCGCTGACCGACCCCTGCGCCGACTGCAAGGGCCGCGGCCTGATCGCCGAGACCCCCTGCGACGTGTGCAAGGGCAGCGGTCGCGCCCGCTCGTCGCGCACGATGCAGGTCCGCATCCCGGCGGGCGTCTCGGACGGCCAGCGGATCCGGCTGCGCGGCAAGGGCGCACCGGGCGAGCGGGGCGGTCCGGGCGGCGACCTGTACGTGGTCGTGCACGTCGGCACCCACCCGGTGTTCGGCCGCAAGGACGACAACCTCACGGTGACCGTGCCGGTGACCTTCGCGGAGGCCGCCCTGGGCGCCGAGGTGAAGGTTCCGACGCTGAACGGGCCGTCGGTCACGCTAAAGCTGCCCCCGGGCACTCCCAACGGGCGTACGATGCGGGCCCGCGGAAAGGGCGCGGTCCGCAAGGACGGCACCCGCGGGGACCTGCTGGTGACGGTGGAGGTCGCGGTACCGACCGAGCTCTCGGACAAGGCCCGCGAGGCGTTGGAGACGTACCGCGAGGCGACGGCGTCCGAGGACCCGCGCTCCGCGCTGTTCGAGTCCGCGAAGGGAGCATGACATGGACGGCCGCCGCAGGAGCCACTACCAGCTCACGGACGAGACCCCGGTCTACGTGATCTCGGTGGCCGCCCAGCTCTCGGGCCTGCATCCGCAGACCCTCCGCCAGTACGACCGCCTCGGCCTGGTCTCCCCGGGCCGCACGGCCGGGCGCGGCCGGCGCTATTCGGCCCGGGACATCGAACTGCTCCGCACGGTGCAGGCGCTGTCCCAGGACGAGGGCATCAACCTGGCGGGCATCAAGCGGATCATCGAACTGGAGAACCAGGTCGCCGCGCTCCAGCAGCGGGTGGCCGAGCTCTCGGCGGCGGTCGACGGCGCCGCCGCGGTCCTACGCCAGCGCGAGGCCCAGGTCCACGCCTCGTACCGCCGCGACCTGGTCCCGTACCAGGCCCCGCAGCCGGGCAACGCCCTGGTGGTCTGGCGGCCGACTCCGAAGCGCCCGCTGGACTGACCGGCCCGCGCCGGCGACGGCACCGCGGAAGGCCCCGCCCGGGAACGTCCGGGCGGGGCCTTCGCGTCAGTCCCGGGGCTCCGGCAGGGCGCCCGAGACGCGGCCCAGGATGCCCGACTGGGCTATCAGGTAGCCGAGTTGGGCGCGGCTGCCGCTGCCCAGGGCCGTGGCCAGCTTGGCGATGTGGGCGCGGCAGGTGCGGACGTTCATGCCGAGGCGGCGGGCGATGGCCTCGTCGACGTGGCCCTCGACGAGCAGCTGGGCGATCGAGCGCTGGACGCCCGAGATGCCGGACGGCGTCGGGTCGTAGGGGATCTGCTCGTTGAGGGGGGTGGCCCGGCGCCAGAGCTGTTCGAAGACGCGGATCAGGTAGCGGACGAGGGCCGGGTGGCGGAGCTCCAGGGCGATCTGCTGGTCGTCGCTGGCCGGGATGAAAGCGACCGATTCGTCACAGATGATGAGGCGTTCGACCAGCTCCTCCAACGTCCGGATCTCGACCTTCCCGCTCGCCATGCGGTCCACGTACGCCATGGTGCCGCGGCTGTGCCGGACGGTGTGCTGGTAGAGGGTCCGCATGCTGACCCCGCGCCGGATGAGCGGCTGGTCCCGCTCGATCGCCTGGTTGAGTATGTTCTCGGAACGCCCGCCGCCCGGCTGGATGGTGAGCATTTCGGCCTGGCACTCGGCGGTGGCGACGTTGAGCGCCGCGTTGATCCTGTTGAATCCCTCCAGCACGGTGATCGCGTGGGTGGGCGCCGGCGTCAGCGCACTGATGGCCATGAATGGCTCAAACGCTTCGGTGAGCGCGATGGAGGACCGCCTGCGGTGCAGGATCTCCCGTTCCAGCGGATGCAGGCGCTGGGCCAGTGCCACCGAGGGGGGAACCGGGCGGAGCCAGTTGTCGTCGTCCGGATCAGGGTGCAGCAGCGCGAATTCCAGCAGGCAGGGCGTCTGCTCGACCTCCTCGCGGGCGATTCGGCCCGAGCTGAGCGCACTTGCGTACAGCTCGGCCCCGAGGTCGCACAGGTCCGTCACAGCATGGGGATGTGTCTGGTTTATGCGCATACTCGGCAAATCTCCCACCCCCAGGGTCCTGCATGTACAGGAACATGATGCATCGCCACGGTGGCAATGGCGTGGCTCGATCAGTCATCGTCTGAGATGCGGGGGAGAGGAATCCATCAAGTGAGGACAACGTCGACCATGTACAAGAAATTGCTTCGCTCGGTGGCTGCCATTGCTCTCTCTACGGCTGCTGCTGTCGGTGGAATCTCGCTCGCGGCCGGGGGCTGGGCGAGTGCGCCCGCCGACAGCGGCTGGGGGGCCGGTCCGACCGGCGTGAGCGACAGCGGCTGGGGCAGCGTCAAGGGCGACAGCGGGTGGGGGCCCGTCGTACCCAAGGACGACAGCGGCTGGGGCCTGGGTGGGAAGTCCGCGGGCGCATGACCCCCGACGACCGCGGGTTCCGCCGCGAAATGGCCTCTGCCTACCGCTCCGGCTGGCAGTTCATCGACCTCGCCACCGCGATCCCGTACGCCGGTGATTCGCTGATGGTCACCCTGTTCGGCCAGCCGATCGTCGTCGTGCGCGAGGAGGACGAGGACGTACGTGCCTACCGGTGCCTGCGCCGCCCGCGGGGCGCGCCGCAGCCCGTCCGCTGCGAGGTGCGTTACGGAATGGTCTTCGTCAACCTTGATCAGCGCGATCACCAGCTCTTCGAACCCGACATCACCACTGCCACCCCCCGCAGTGCCTGAAGCGATTCCCCCGTCTTTCCCGATCGCTCAGGCGCTTCCCCCACACAACGGCGCCATCGTGGACCTGACCACGATGGCGCCGTTGTGATGTCCGCGTCCAGTGTCGGACCGGACAAGTTGAATCCCGTTGGATTTCGCCGCGACGGCCGCGACGGCCGGCCCGCCGTCCCCGCCGTGCCTCAGGCGCGCCCCATCGCCCGGTCCAGGGTGATCTCCAGGACCACCCGGTCCGGATTGGGCGTCGGGACCCGCCCGTAGCGCTCCGCGTAGCGCGCTTCCGCGTCCGCGACCGACGCCCCGTCCGTGCGGACCACCGCGCGCCCCTCCAGGGTGGCCCAGCGGCGCCCCTGCATCTGGCAGACCGCGACCCGCGCCCCGCCCGGCTCCGCGCCGGCGGCCACCAGGATGTTGCGGACCTTCCGGCTGTGCCGGTTGCAGATCACCCGCGCGAGCCCGGCCTCCGGGTCGTACGTCACCCCCACCGGCACCACGTGCGGGGAGCCGTCGGGGCGGTGGGTGGTCAGCGTGCAGACGTGCCGCTCCCGCCAGAAGGCGAGGTACTCGGGCGTCGGGTTGAGTACGTCATGGGACATGGCCGAAGGGTACGCGTGCGGTACGCGGCGGTACGCGCCGAGTGCCCCGCGGAGTACCCATCTCCACCTTGAGTGGAATAGACTCAACTTTGCATACGCTGACTCTGTCAGAGTGAGTGAGTACCCCCTTCGGAGAGGAGCAGACGCAGTGGACGCCGAGCTGACCAACAGGAGCCGCGACGCGCTGAACGCGGCCACCAGCAGGGCCGTCAAGGACGGACACGCCGACCTGACCCCCGCGCACCTGTTGCTGGCCCTCCTCACCGGGGAGGAGAACGAGAACGTCATCGACCTGCTCGTCGCCACCGAAGCCGACCAGGCCGCCGTGCGCAGCGGCACGGAGCGGCTGCTCGCCGCCCTGCCCAGCGTCACCGGCTCCACCGTCGCGCCGCCGCAGCCCACCCGCGAGCTGCTGGCGGTACTGGCGGAGGCGGACGCGGAGGCCGGCAAGCTCGGCGACGAGTACCTCTCCACCGAACACCTCCTCATCGCCGTCGCCGCCAAGGGCGGCGCGGCCGGCGAGGTCCTTTCCAGCCAGGGCGCCAGTGCGAAGAAGCTGCTGGCCGCCTTCGAGAACGCACGAGGAGGACGCCGGGTGACCAGCCCCGATCCCGAGGGTCAGTACAAGGCCCTGGAGAAGTTCGGCACCGACTTCACGGCGGCCGCGCGGGAGGGCAAGCTCGACCCGGTCATCGGCCGCGACCAGGAGATCCGGCGCGTCGTACAGGTGCTCTCGCGCCGCACCAAGAACAACCCGGTGCTCATCGGCGAGCCCGGCGTCGGCAAGACGGCCGTCGTCGAGGGCCTGGCCCAGCGCATCGTCAAGGGCGACGTCCCCGAGTCCCTGAAGAACAAGCGGCTCGTCTCCCTGGACCTCGGCGCGATGGTCGCCGGCGCCAAGTACCGCGGCGAGTTCGAGGAGCGGCTCAAGACGGTCCTCGCCGAGATCAAGTCCAGCGACGGCCAGATCATCACCTTCATCGACGAGCTGCACACGGTCGTCGGCGCGGGCGCCGGCGGCGACTCCGCCATGGACGCGGGCAACATGCTCAAGCCCATGCTGGCCCGCGGCGAGCTGCGCATGGTCGGCGCGACCACCCTCGACGAGTACCGCGAGCGCATCGAGAAGGACCCGGCGCTGGAGCGCCGCTTCCAGCAGGTGCTGGTCGCCGAGCCGTCCGTCGAGGACACCATCGCGATCCTGCGCGGCCTCAAGGGGCGCTACGAGGCCCACCACAAGGTCGTCATCAACGACAGCGCGCTGGTGGCCGCCGCGACCCTCTCCGACCGCTACATCACCTCCCGCTTCCTCCCCGACAAGGCCATCGACCTCGTCGACGAGGCCGCCTCGCGGCTGCGCATGGAGATCGACTCCTCCCCGCTGGAGATCGACGAGCTCCAGCGCTCCGTCGACCGGCTGCGGATGGAGGAGCTGGCGCTGAACAACGAGTCGGACCCCGCCTCGCGCGAGCGCCTCGACAAGATCCGCAAGGACCTCGCCGACCGCGAGGAGGAGCTGCGCGGCCTGACCGCCCGCTGGGAGAAGGAGAAGCAGTCCCTCAACCGGGTCGGCGAGCTCAAGGAGCGCCTGGACGACCTGCGCGGCCAGGCCGAGCGCGCCCAGCGCGACGGAGACTTCGACTCCGCCTCGAAGCTGCTCTACGGGGAGATCCCGACCCTGGAGCGCGAGCTGGCGGAGGCCACCGAGGCCGAGCAGGTCGCGGCCAAGGACACCATGGTCAAGGACGAGGTCGGCCCCGACGACATCGCCGACGTGGTGGGCGCCTGGACCGGCATCCCGGCCGGCCGGCTGCTGGAGGGCGAGACGCAGAAGCTGCTGCGCATGGAGGACGAGCTGGGGCGCCGCCTGATCGGCCAGGGCGAGGCCGTGCGGGCCGTCTCCGACGCCGTGCGCCGCACCCGGGCCGGCATCGCCGACCCCGACCGGCCGACCGGCTCGTTCCTCTTCCTCGGCCCGACGGGCGTCGGCAAGACGGAGCTGGCCAAGGCCCTCGCGGACTTCCTCTTCGACGACGAGCGGGCCATGATCCGCATCGACATGTCGGAGTACGGCGAGAAGCACAGCGTGGCCCGGCTGGTCGGCGCGCCGCCCGGCTACGTCGGCTACGAGGAGGGCGGCCAGCTCACCGAGGCCGTGCGCCGCCGCCCGTACAGCGTGGTCCTCCTCGACGAGGTCGAGAAGGCGCACCCGGAGGTCTTCGACGTCCTGCTCCAGGTGCTGGACGACGGCCGGCTCACCGACGGGCAGGGCCGGACGGTGGACTTCCGCAACACCATCCTGGTCCTCACCTCCAACCTGGGCAGCCAGTTCCTGATGGACCCGCTGACCGCGCCCGAGCAGAAGAAGCAGCAGGTCCTGGACGTGGTGCGGGCCTCCTTCAAGCCGGAGTTCCTCAACCGCCTCGACGACCTGGTGGTCTTCTCCGCGCTCAGCGGCGAGGAGCTCGCCCACATCGCCGAGCTCCAGGTCGGCCGGCTCGCCCGGCGGCTCGCCGACCGCCGCCTGACCCTCGACGTCACGCCCGAGGCCCTGGCCTGGCTGGCGGACAAGGGCAACGACCCGGCGTACGGCGCCCGCCCGCTGCGCCGGCTGATCCAGACGGCGATCGGCGACCGCCTCGCGAAGGAGATCCTGTCCGGCGAGGTCCGCGACGGCGACACCGTACGGGTCGACGTGGCCGGCGAGGACCTGCTGGTCGGCAAGGTCCTCTGAGATCCGGGCCCCGGCCCGGCCGCGCCCCCGGAGCACGCTCCGGGGGCGCGGCCGTGTCCGCCCGGAGCGGATCGGGGCGCCGGGGGTGGACACGGAAGGGGCGCGATGGGGGAGGATGCAGGTATCCGCACGAAGGGAAAATCACGGTGAGCATCGACCCGGCCTCGATTCCGAACTTCGGAGGGCAGCAGCCCGATCCGCAGGCCACAGGACCGGCGGGCCCCGTCGTCCCCGACCAGGATCTGGTCAAGCAGCTGCTGGAGCAGATGGAGCTCAAGTACGTCGTCGACGACGAGGGCGACCTCGCGGCGCCGTGGGAGGAGTTCCGCACGTACTTCATGTTCCGCGGCGAGGACGAGCAGCAGGTGTTCTCGGTGCGGACCTTCTACGACCGCCCGCACAAGATCGACGAGAAGCCGCAGCTCCTGGAGTCGATCGACGACTGGAACCGCCGCACCCTGTGGCCGAAGGTCTACAGCCACACCCACGACGACGGCTCGGTCCGCCTGATCGGCGAGGCGCAGATGCTGATCGGCACCGGCGTGAGCCTGGAGCACTTCGTGTCCTCCACGGTCAGCTGGGTCCGCGCCTCCATCGAGTTCGACAAGTGGCTCGTCGAGCAGCTCGGTCTGGAGCAGGACGTGGACTCCGCCGGCGGCGACGAGGACAAGAACGGCGACGGCGACCAGTAGTCGCCCGTCACAGCGGTACGCGCGCCACGAGCAGCAGGTAGAGCCCGTAGCCGTAGGAGAGCCCGGCCAGCCCCGCGGTCACCAGGACCGCGGTGCGCGGCCGGGCTCTCGTCATGACGGCGGCCACCGGCAGCAGCAGCGGGAACGCCGGGAGCAGGAAGCGGGGCTTGGACTCGAAGAAGCCGGCCCCGCCGAAGGTGATCAGCAGCAGTATCCCGGTGTACGCGAGCAGCGGCAGCGGGGTCCGGTCGAGCAGCAGCAGGACCGCGAGCAGTCCGGCGGCGGCCAGCAGGACCACGGTCACGGTGGTCGCGAGCGGCACGTGCCCGCCGGTCAGCACCTGTTCGGCGGAGCGCAGCGCCCCGGCGCCGAAGTCGAAGCGGGAGCCCCAGCGGCGCTGCACGGTGAAGTAGCCGCCGAGCGGGTCGCCCGTGCGCACCCCGACGGCCAGCAGGTACGCGGCCCAGCCGGCCGGTGCCAGCAGCACGGCCAGCCACACCCCGGGCGCGCGGGAGCGGCGCACGAGGATCGCGTGCAGGGCCGCGGCGCAGACGGCGGCCGCGACGGCCAGGCCCGTGGGCCGGGTCAGCCCGGCGAGGACGGCCAGACCGGCGGCCCGTGCCCAGTCGCCCCGCAGGAGGGCGTGGAGGGCCCATGCGGCGAGCGCGGCGAGCAGGGGTTCGGTATAGGCGAGGGTCAGCACCACGGAGTGCGGCAGGGCCGCCCAGAGGCCGACGAGGAGCAGCCCGGCGCGCGGGCCCAGCAGCCGTTCGCCGATCCGGAAGATCCCGAGGGCGGCCGCGCCCGCCGCGACCCAGGCGATGAGGAGGGCGGCGGGCAGCAGTCCGCCGGGCAGCACCTGGGAGACGAGCCGGATCAGCACCGGGTAGAGCGGGAAGAAGGCGTAGTCGCTCTGGACGGAGCCGGTGCCGGCGAGGCCGTCGGCCCACATCTGGGTCCGGCCGTAGCCGTGGCCGGCGATGGCGAGGTACCAGACGGAGTCCCAGGAGGCGCCGAGCACCTTGACCGGGTCCCGGCCGGCCCACCAGGACCCGAGGGCGAGCACCAGCACCCCGGCGCCGCGGACGGCCGCGAACACGCCGAGCGCGAGGACGGTCACGGGGGCCGCGGACCGGACCGCCCTGACCGCGCGGATCTCCAGGGGCGACGCGGACACCGCGACTCGGCCCGTTGCCATGTATGCCGACTTCCTGCGCTGCGTGAGGACGCCCATCGTTCGATGGGAGCTTCGGGCACGTTCGAGCGGTCAGCTTCACACCGGCCCGACGCGCCCCGCAACCACCTCCGGGAGCCGGTGTCGCGGCGTCGCCGGAACCTCACGGCCGGGTCACCCGCCGGACACCGCCCGGCCAGACCCGCCGGTGCGGCGGCGGGTCCCTGCCGGGTCCGGGCGGGGGTCAGAGCCGGCGGAGCCGGGCCACGGCCTCCTGGAGGACCTCGGTCTTCTTGCAGAAGGCCCAGCGGACCAGGCTCGCGCCGGCGGCCTTGTCGTCGTAGAAGACCTGGTTCGGGATGGCGACGACCCCGCAGCGTTCGGGCAGGGAGCGGCAGAAGGCGAGGCCGTCCTTCTCGCCGAGCGGGGTGATGTCGGTGGTGATGAAGTAGGTGCCGCGCGGGCGGAAGACCTCGAAGCCCGCCGCCGCGAGCCCGTCGGCCAGCAGGTCGCGCTTGGCGGTGAGGTCGGCGCGGAAGGTGTCGTAGTAGGCGTCCGGGAGGGCGAGGGCCTCGGCGATCGCGTACTGGAAGGGGCCCGAGGCGACGTAGGTGAGGAACTGCTTCGCCGAGCGGACGGCCGTCAGCAGCTCCGGCGGCGCGGTGACCCAGCCGACCTTCCAGCCGGTGAAGGAGAAGGTCTTGCCGGCGGAGGAGATGCAGACGGTGCGCTCGCGCATGCCGGGCAGGCCGGCGAGGGGGGTGTGGGCGCCCTCGAAGACGAGGTGTTCGTACACCTCGTCGGTCACGACCAGCAGGTCGCGTTCGACGGCGAGTTCGGCCACGGCGGCCAGCTCGGCGGGGGTGAGGACCGTGCCCGTCGGGTTGTGGGGGGTGTTCAGCAGGAGGAGCCGGGTGCGCGGGGTGACCGCGGCGCGCAGTTCGTCCAGGTCCAGTGTGAAGGCCCCGGCGTGCGGGCGCAGGGTGACGGGGACGCGGACGGCGCCGGCCATCGCGATGCAGGCGGCGTACGAGTCGTAGTACGGCTCCAGGGCGATCACCTCGTCGCCCGGTTCGAGGAGGGCGAGGAGGGCCGCGGCGATGGCCTCGGTGGCGCCCGCGGTGATCAGGACCTCGGTGTCGGGGTCGTAGGACAGGCCGTAGAACCGCTGCTGGTGGGCGGCGACGGCGGCGCGCAGTTCCGGGACGCCGGGGCCGGGCGGGTACTGGTTACCGAGTCCCGTGAGGACCGCGCGGGAGGCGGCTTCGGCGATCTCGGCCGGGCCGTCGGTGTCGGGGAAGCCCTGGCCGAGGTTGATCGAGCCGGTGCGGGCGGCCAGGGCCGACATCTCCGCGAAGATCGTGGTGCCGAAGGGCGCGAGACGGCGGTTGAGGTGGGGGCGGTCACTGTTCACGGATGTGCTCATGGGCGCCATCCTGCGGGGAAGCTCTGGACTTGCTCAAGTGTGCTTTGGCCCGGGCGGCCCGAGGGAATCCCCCTGGCACGCGGGCGCGGGGGCCCGCCCCCCGGGAGGACCGGGGCGTCAGAGAGGGGGACGGACATGACGTTCGTCTTCGTCGGAATCCTGCTGGTGCTGGTGTTCGTGCTGATGGTCGCCTTCGTCATGACGATGGCGTTCCGCTCGTTCAAGAGCGGCTTCTCGGGTCGTGGTCGCGGTCGCGGTGGCGGCAGCAGTGACGGTGGGGGCGGCGGCGGGAGCTGGTGGGCGGGGGACAGCGGGTCGTCGCACTCGCACTCCCACTCGTCCTGCGGCTCCTCGTCCTCCTGCGGATCCTCCTCGTCCTGCGGGGGGTCGTCTTCCTCCTGTGGCGGCGGCGGGGGGTGCGGCTCCAGCTGACGGTCCCGTCGGCGGGGGCGCCCCGGTGCCGTGCCGCACGGGGCGCCCGGTGCCGTGCCGCACGGGGCGTCGGGTGCCGTGCGGGCGGGGGCGTCCGGTGGTCCGGAGCCCCTCCGGCGCCCTCGCGTCCGGCCCTGCACGGCGGCGCGCGGGACGCAACTTGTTGAACACGTGAACTGCGTAGCCCCCGGGGGGATGTAAACCCCGTCAAGTTGGGTAAAAACGCTGTGAGCGCCGTGCCTTTCATGATTCCCTCGGTTGAGTAGACCAGTCCTCGGACCTCCCTGGACTTCCTGTGGACCCGTGCCGGTGTCCCCCCACCCGTTGACTACCGCTGGCGGGCTCCGGCCCCTCTCCCCTCGCGCGTTTGCGGAGCCGACTCATGCTCACGACCCTCCAGACCTCCTATACCGACACGCGTGCCGCCGACCTCGCCTGGGCCCTGGGTCGGGAGCGGCTGCCCGCCCTGGCCGTACTGAACCTCGAACTGGATGGCGCGAAACTGGAGTTGCGGCTGCTCGGGGCCTCCCACCAGGTGCTCCTGGAGGAGGGCGAGGTGCTCTGCTCGGAGACGGTCGCCTGCATGCCGGGCAGCAGCACCCCGCTGCCGCTCGGCGTGGCCAAGCGGGTGGGCGACTGGGAGTACGAGTTCGCCGCGCGGGTCGAGACCCTGACCCGAGGCTCCTTCGCCGGGCGGGCCCAGGAACTGCTCGCCCTGGTCGCCGACCACCCGAACGGGCTAGCGGGCACCTTCCCGGGAAGTCCGCACGCCTTCACCGCGATGCTCGCGCAGCGTTACGAGGGGCAGGTGCGCTGGCGGACCTGGCACGCCTACCCGCAGGAGGGCCAGCTGGTGGCGACCCGGACCCGGGTCGGCGTCCGCATGGGCGCGACGCCGGCCCCGACGTCGGAGGCCCCGGTACTGCGCTGACCGCGCCGGTACCGCGCTGCCGGCCCGGGCGGCGGCGCCGGTGCGACGACGCCGGGTGCGCGGGCCGGTGCGTCGGGCGTCGGCGGTGGGGTGGGCCCGGGGGCGTGGTGGGTGTCGAGGGCGCGGTGGGGCGCTTCGGGGCTTCCGGGGCGCGGGAGTTCTCGTGTGGTTGCTCCAACTGGCCCGTCCCGTACGCCACTTGCACCCATGTGGGTGACAGGGTGTGAGCGGGACGTGACGTACGGTTCGCTTCATGATCGACCGTTCCGTCCCGCGCCGGGTGCTCCCGGCTCCGGAGCCGCGCGGCGCGGTGACCGTCCCGGCCGCCCTGCCCGTACGGCCCCGGACCGGCCGACTCCTCGTCCTGGCCACCGTGTTCGTCTGCGCCGCCTGCGGGCTCGTGTACGAGCTGGAGCTGCTCGCCCTCGGCTCCTACCTCATCGGCGATTCCGTCACCCAGGCGTCGGTCGTCCTGTCCGTCATGGTCTTCGCCATGGGCGTCGGCTCCCTCCTCGCCAAGCGGTTCCGCACCGCCCCCGCCTTCGGCTTCGCGGCCATCGAGGCCGGGCTGGCCCTGCTCGGCGGGCTCTCGGCCATGGCCCTCTACGCGAGCTTCGCCTGGCTGGGGGAGTCCCGGCCGGCCCTCGTCGCGTTCTCCTTCGCCATCGGCGTGCTCATCGGCGCGGAGATCCCCCTGCTGATGGTCCTCATCCAGCGCATCCGCAGACAGGACGCGGGCGGGGCCGTCGCCGACCTGTTCGCCGCCGACTACGTGGGTGCGCTGGTCGGCGGCCTGGCCTTCCCGTTCCTGCTGCTCCCGCTGGTCGGCCAGCTCACCGGCGCCCTGCTCACCGGCACCGTCAACGCGGTGGTGGGCGGCGGGCTGGTGCTCTGGCTGTTCCGCCGCGACCTGAGCCGCCGCGCCCGCTGGGTGCTGGTCGCCGCCAACGTCTGCGTGCTGGCCGTGCTCGCCGCCGGAACCCTCCTCGCCGACGACTTCGAGCGCATCGCCCGGCGCGCCGTGTACGGCGGGGAGGTGCGCGTCGCCGTCCAGACCGGGGTGCAGGAACTGGTGCTCACCGGGCCGCCGACCGGCTCCCCGCGCTCCCTGGACCTGTACCTCGACGGCCGGCTGCGGGTCAGCGGCTACGACGAGTACCGCTACCACGAGGCCCTGGTCCATCCCGCCATGACCGGACCGCACGCCCGCGTCCTGGTCCTGGGCGGCGGCGACGGGCTGGCCGCCCGCGAGGTGCTGCGCTACCCCGACGTCGCCTCCGTCACCGTCGTCGAGCTCGACCCCGGCGTCGTGCGCCTCGCCCGCACCGACCCGATGCTCTCCGCGCTCAACGGCGGGGTGTACGGGGACCCGCGCCTGGGCGTCGTCAGCGAGGACGCCTTCCACTGGCTGCGCGGGGCCGCCGCCCGCGACCGGTTCGACGTCATCGTCTCGGACCTCCCCGACCCGGGCATCACCCCGAGCACGAAGCTGTACTCGCAGGAGTTCTACGGGCTGGCCGTCCGCGCCCTGCGTCCCGGTGGCCGGATCGCCGTGCACGCCGGCCCCCTCGCCGTCCGGCCGCGTTCGTACTGGACCGTCGAGTCCACCCTGCGCGCGGCCGGCCTGCGGACCGCCCCCTACAGCGCGGGCGGCCGCCTCTCGGGCTTCGCCGCGGGCCCCGACCGGGCCCCCACCGGGGCGGACGACAGCGCCCCGCCGCAGGACTGGGGCTTCGTCCTGGCCTCCCGCGAGCAGGTGCCCCCGCTGTACGTGAACCCCGACACGCCGGGGCTGCGCTCGTTGTCGACGGCCTCCCTGCGGGACGCCGCGCGCGACGTGGAGCGGACCCGGCCGGCCGGACTGCCGCCCTCGACGCTGCCGCACCCCCGGTACTGAGCGGGCCGCCGCCGAGCGGGTCGCCGCGGGCCGCGCGGTCCGGGTTGATGACCCGGTGCGGGTCTCGTCGGTAGGCTCGGCCGCATGGAGCATCAGGTGTTCGTTCCGGTATCCGCAGACGATCTCCGCGCCGCCCTGCGCGACCCCGCCCGTCTGGCCCGGTCCGTGCCGGGCCTCCAGCAGGACGCCGACGCCGCGTCCGGGCCGCTGGCCGGCCGGCTGCGCATCCGGGTCGGCGGCCACACCGTGACCTACCGGGGCGCCCTGACCGTCACCGAGCACGGCCCCGACCGCTTCGCGGTCGCGGGCGAGGGCGTCGAGGTGCGGGGCCACGGCGCCGTGGAGGTCTCGCTCGACGTCCGGCTGACGCCGGTGGACGGCGGCACCCGGCTGGACCTCACCGCCGGGGGCGCGGCCGACGGGCGGGCCGCGGCCTTCACCCCGGAGGCCACCGCCACCGCCGTGCGCCGGCTCCTGGACCGGACCGCCGGGTACCTGGCTGTTGCGGACGCGGACGACACCGCGGGCGGGGACGGGGGCGGCACCGCGGGCGCGGTCGGGCCCGCCGCCGTTTCCTCCGGGGCAGCCCGGCCCGAGCCCGGGTCCGAGCCCGAGCCCGGCTCCCGGCCCGGGGCCGGGTCCGCACCGGGGTCCCAGGACCCGCTCGCGGAGGACGCCGACCCCGTCGCCGAGGGCGAGGGCGAGGAGGCGGCCGGCGGTGGTGCGGGCGCCGGGGACGGGGACATGGGCGGGGACGAGGGCGCGGACGTCACCGAGGTCACCGCGTCCGTCTTCGAGACCGAGGTCCCCCCGCCGACCCTGGACCCCTTCCTGGCCGGCGGGTTCGACGCGGTCGACGGAGGCCCGCGGCCCCCCGCCGAGGCCGCCCACGCCCGCCGCACCATGATCGGCCGCAGTGCCGAGGAGGTCGACCACGCGCCGCCGCGCGGCCGCTACGCCCCGGTCCCCGCACCCGGCGCCGGCACGGCCGGCGACAGCCTGCGCTGGCTCGCCCCGGCCGCAGCCCTCGCCGTCGCCTCGGCGGTGGTCCTCGGCCGGGCGCTGCGCCGCCGGCGTTGAGCTCCGCCGGTCCGCCCGCCCGCGCACTAGGGTCGGCGGCATGAGTACGCAACTGAGCGCCGGCGGCGCCGAGGTGACCGTCGACCAGGAGAACGGCTGCCGGATCAGCAGCCTGCGCATCGACGGGACGGAGCTGCTGCGCCAGGGCCCCGCGTACGGGGCCTTCCCGATGGTGCCGTGGTGCGGGCGGACCGAGAACGGCCGCTTCCGCGACGGCGGCACCGTCCACCAGCTGCCCGTCAACCACCCGCCGCACGCCATCCACGGATTCGGCCGTGACGCCGCCTGGCGCCGGGTCCGCGACACCGGCACCGAGGCCGCCTTCACCTACGACCTCGCCGAGCCCTGGCCGTACCCCGGCCGGGTCACCCAGAGCGTCGAACTGTCCGCCGACGCGCTGACGCTGACCATGGGCGTCGAGACGTACGGGGACTCCTTCCCGGCGCAGGCCGGCTGGCACCCCTGGTTCCGCCGGACCCTCGACGGCGGCCCGGAGGCCCGCCTCGGGTTCGCCGCCGCCTGGCAGGAGGAGCGCGGCGCCGACCACCTCCCCACCGGCCGTCGCATCGATCCGGAGCCCGGCCCCTGGGACGACTGCTTCGGCATGCCGGAGGGGGTCGACGTCACCGTCACGTGGCCCGGCGCGCTGGAGCTGCGGGTCACCAGCCGGTCCGAGTGGGTCGTCGTCTACGACGAGGACCCCGAGGCCGTCTGCGTGGAGCCGCAGTCCGGGCCGCCGAACGGCCTGAACACCCTTCCGCGGCTGGTCACGCCCGTGGACCCGCTGGAGATCTCCACCACGTGGACCTGGCGGCGGCTCCCGTAGCGCGCACTTAAGCTCGGGGGCATGACTGACGTACGCGATGCGCTTCTGCAGCAGATCAAGGACAAGGCCGTCGTGCACGGCAAGGTGACGCTCTCCTCCGGGATCGAGGCCGACTACTACATCGACCTCCGCCGGATCACCCTGGACGGCGAGGCGGCCCCGCTGGTCGGTCAGGTCATGCTCGACCTGACCGCCGAGCTCGACTTCGACTGCGTCGGCGGTCTGACCCTGGGCGCCGACCCGGTCGCGACCTCGATGCTGCACGCCTCCGCGGCGCGCGGCGGCCGGCTCGACGCGTTCGTCGTCCGCAAGGCGCAGAAGGCGCACGGCATGCAGCGCCGCATCGAGGGCACCGACGTGAAGGGCAAGCGCTGCCTGGTGGTCGAGGACACCTCGACCACCGGCGGTTCCCCGCTGACCGCCGTCGAGGCGGTCCGCGAGGCCGGCGGCGAGGTCGTCGCCATCGCCACGATCGTCGACCGGGGCGCGGCGGACGCCATCGCGGCCGCGGGCATCCCGTACCTCACCGGCTACCGGCTCGGGGACCTCGGCCTGGCCTAGGCCGTCTCCTTCGGACCGTGCCGCCCCCGGGCGGTGTCCGCTCCTTGGTACGAGGGGCGGGCGGGCGGTGCGAGTCCCGGCCGACCTGGGGCCGCCGCACGTGGTGACGAAGGTCCTCCGGATTCCTGAAATCTGCTCTGACCTGCTCTTTTACCGGCCGCCGGGATGTTTCACGTGAAACGTCCCGGCCCGTTCGGCCCGCCGGGGCCGACAGCCGGGGTGGAGTGTCGCGCGGAGTCTGGAAAGATAGGCGTGACGATGACGTCGCCCCCAGGTCAGGGCCCGCAATAAGCACACTCCCCGCACATCCAAGGAGCGGACAGATGCCCATCGCAACCCCCGAGGTCTACAACGAGATGCTCGACCGGGCGAAGGCAGGCAAGTTCGCCTACCCGGCCATCAACGTGACCTCCTCCCAGACCCTGCACGCCGCGCTGCGCGGCTTCGCGGAGGCCGAGAGCGACGGCATCATCCAGATCTCCACCGGTGGTGCGGAGTTCCTGGGTGGCCAGTACAACAAGGACATGGTCACGGGCGCGGTGGCCCTGGCGGAGTTCGCGCACATCGTGGCCGCGAAGTACGACATCACCGTCGCGCTGCACACCGACCACTGCCCCAAGGACAAGCTGGACGGTTACGTCCGCCCGCTCCTGGAGGTCTCCGCCGAGCGCGTGGCCCGCGGTCTGAACCCGCTCTTCCAGTCGCACATGTGGGACGGTTCCGCCGAGACCCTGGCCGACAACCTGGCCATCGGACAGGAGCTGCTCGCCAAGGCCGCCGCCGCCAAGATCATCCTTGAGGTCGAGATCACCCCGACCGGCGGCGAGGAGGACGGTGTCAGCCACGAGATCAACGACGAGCTGTACACCACCGTCGACGACGCGATCCGCACCGCCGAGGCCCTGGGCCTGGGCGAGAAGGGCCGCTACCTGCTGGCCGCCTCCTTCGGCAACGTGCACGGCGTGTACAAGCCGGGCAACGTCGTCCTGCGTCCCGAGCTGCTGAAGGACCTCCAGGCCGGCGTGGGCGAGAAGTACGGCAAGCCCTCGCCGTTCGACTTCGTCTTCCACGGCGGTTCGGGCTCCACGGCCGAGGAGATCGCCACCGCGCTGGAGAACGGCGTCGTGAAGATGAACCTCGACACCGACACCCAGTACGCCTTCACCCGCCCGGTCGTGGACCACATGTTCCGCAACTACGACGCGGTCCTGAAGGTCGACGGCGAGGTCGGCACGAAGTCCAAGTACGACCCCCGTACGTGGGGCAAGTCCGCCGAGGCGGGCATGGCCGCGCGCGTCACCGAGGCGTGCGCGAACCTGCGCTCCACCGGTACCAAGCTGAAGTAGCGCGCCCCGCTCCACCGGGCAGGACACCGCCGAGGGTCTGCCGGTCCCCCCGGACCGGCAGGCCCTTCGGTCGTCGCGCGGGCGGTTCCCTCAGCGGGGAGGGCCGCCGGCGCCGACCGGCTCGGTGCTCACGAACGCCTCGAAGACCTGCTCGCCGTCCTGGGTGCCGGTCACGCGCACGGGGCGGGTCCCCGCGTCGCCCAGTTCCGTCGGGGCGGGCTCGGCGCGGATCCACAGCGGGCTGCCGAACTCGGCGTAGCGCTGGTAGGTGCTGATGACGGAGACGGGCAGGACGGCGGCTCCGTCGTCGGCGAGGGCCACGGCGGCCTGCCGGGCGGCCTCCAGGAGGACCATGCCGGGCAGGTGGTCGCCGGTGTGGTCGAAGAGCACCGGGTGGCGGGTGTCGTAGCGCAGCTGCCAGAGGTCCGGGCGGGAGGAGCCGGCCAGCACCACGTCGAAGGGCGAGAGCCGGCCGACGGCCGCGGGGGCGAGCGGGGTCGGCGGGAGCGAGGCCACCGGCTCCTTGGCGAGCTGTTCGGCGCGCAGCCGGCGGTAGACGGCGGGCGAGGTGACGTTGTAGCCGACGCGTCCGGTGGCGACGACGAGGCCCCGCTGGCGGATCACCACCTCGTAGCCGAGGGCGGTGAGGCGGTTGCCCCGGCGGCGTATCTCGGGGCAGGTGACGGTGAGGTCGAGTTCGGCGGGGGCGCTGCCGATGACGAGGTGCTCGGGCACGGTCGAGTATTCGAGCGACCAGAGCAGGAACTGGTGGCCGAGCGGCACGTCGAAGGCCTCGTGGGCGAGGTACGAGCCGACCTGGCGGATGGTCTCGGCGATCAGCATCGGGTCGTAGTGGGTGCCCCCGATGGGGGTGAAGAAGCTGTGCCCGCGCGGCCATTGGGCGGTGATGTGGAAGCGCTCGGGTGCGGGGCGGCACATGCCGGTCAGGAACACCTCGGCGACGGCCGCGCGGTGGACGAGCGCCCTGGGAACCGTGGTCGTCAGCCCGTCGTCCGACCGGGCCGGGCAGGCACAGGGCTCGGTGGCGGCAGGGTTGATGAATTCCATCGGTTCCAGGGTCGTGAACATGAAGTCCCTCGTCATCATGGCCGAATACAACAAACTTCGATTGTCGGCAAAGTACGTACTTCAGGGTTTGATTACCTCTCAGATCATTACCCGAGGAACCCCGGCCCGTCCGTACAGAGTGATGCAGGCCACATGCGGAATGCCTTGCATCCTGGTCGAGTTGTGAAGATTACCCAGGTCAGAGCGGTTTTGCGAAGTGGATGCCGCTCCCGTCCGCAGAGTGGGCGGCATCGTACGCTCGAACCTGCATCCGGTATCTTTCCATGGCGGAGCGGCGCACGTACTGATGGGTATTTTCCGGGGGGTTCATCGGTCACGGCGGCTGAATCTGCCCGAAAACCGTCTTTAACCGGCCCCCGGCCCCGTCTCACGAACGGAGTGCCATGCAGCCCCTGAGGCACCTGCGGCTCGTCGCCCTGAACATCGACGGCGTCCTGCTCAACGACACCTTCAGCCCGGTCATCCACGGGTTCATCACCCGTCGGGGCGGCTCCTACGACGGAGACGTGGAACGCGGCATCTTCTCCCAGCCCCGCGCGGTCGCCGCGCTGGCCATGGCCGAGGCGGCGGGAGTCGACTGGAGCGCGCAGCGCGTGCTGGAGGTCTACTTCGAGGAGCGGGCCGCCTACCTGGCCGAACACCCGCTGCACGTGCTCGACGGGGCCGAGGAACTGCTGCACCGGCTGCGCGCCCTCGGGCTGCGCACCGTCTGCTACGGCGGCCTCGGCAAGGAGCACTTCGACCACTACCTCGGTCACCTGGCGCACCTCTTCGACGGCCCCGGCTACGTCTGCACGGACGCGTTCCGCCCGGGCCTGCGCGAGATCACGGCCGAGGTCTTCGGCCTCGACCACGGCCAGGCGCTCTTCGTGGACGACGTGGCCCGGGTCGCGCAGGCCGCCCTGGACCTCGGAGCCCCGTTCATCGGCCACCCGAGCCCCTTCGAGCACGGCTTCCAGGGGCAGCAGATGCGGGAGCTGGGCGTGCGCCACCTGGTCGGCTCGCTCGGCGAGATCGACGAGCGGCTGCTGCGCACGGTGGACGACGAAGCGGCGCGCGCGGCGGGCGCGGACAGCGGCGGCCCGGTCACGGCCGGCGCCGCCTGAACCACCGGGGCCCGCGCGCGAGCGGGACCGGCACGACGACGCACACGGCACGACGACGCACACGGCACGGACGCACACGGCGACAACGGCAAGGGGACGAGCATGCAGGGGCAGCGGCAGGGTCTGCTGGAGGGGAAGGTCGCTCTGATCACCGGGGCGAGCAGCGGCATCGGCGCCGCCGCGGCCCGGGTCTTCGCGCGGGAGGGTGCGGCCCTCGTACTCGTCGCGCGACGCGAGGAGCGGCTGGCCGCACTGGTCGAGGAGCTGCGCGAGCAGGGCGCGCGGGCCCGGTACGCGGTGGCGGACGTGACCGTGCGCACCGACGCCGAGGCGGCGGTGGCCGACGCGGTCGAGGCCTTCGGGCGTCTCGACTGCGCCTTCAACAACGCGGGATGGGGACTGGGCCGCACTCCGCTGCACGAGATGGACGACGACCTGTACCACCGGATCATGGACGTCAACGTCGGGGGAGTGTGGAACTTCCTGCGCCCCGAGATCGCCGCGATGCTGGAGACCGGGGGCGGGTCGATCGTCAACAACAGCAGCGTGGGCGGGCTGCTGGCCACGCCGGTGGCGGCGCCGTACGTGGCGGCCAAGCACGCGGTCGTGGGCCTGACCAAGGCCGCCGCCGCCGAGTACGCGGCCCGCGGCATCCGGGTCAACGCGGTGGCGCCGGGCACCACGCGGACCGAGGTGGTCCAGGAGTGGTTCGCGGCGGTGCCCGGCATCGAGGCCCAACTGCACGCGGGCACGCCCCAGCCGCGGACCGCGGAGCCGTACGAGATCGCCGAGGCCGCGGCGTGGCTGTGCAGCGACCGGGCGTCGTTCGTCACAGGTGTCACGATGCCGGTGGACGGCGGGTTCACGATGGTGTGAAACTACCGACGGGAACGTACCCGTAGGCATGTAAATGTCGGGGTACGGGGGGAGGGTGGGAGTCAGGGAACTCACCCACCGGCTGCCGGGGGACTCTCAGCGCAGCGGCATGGCGGACGGGGGCAGAGAGGGCTCGGCACATGAGGACAGAACGACCCCAGGTCAAGCAGGACCGCGCGGTGCGCACGCGCCAGGCGATCCTGGAGGCGGCGGCGCTGGTGTTCGAGGAGCGGGGCTACGAGGCGGCCAAGCTCTCGGACATCGTGAACATCGCCAAGGTGACCAAGGGCGCGCTCTACTTCCACTTCGACTCGAAGGAGCACCTCGCGCAGGCGGTGATCGACGCCCAGGTGGCGTCGGCCCCGGACGCGGCGCCCCAGGAGTACAAGGTGCAGGAGTTCGTCGACGTCGGCATGATCTTCTCGCACCGGCTGCGGCACGACCCGCTGATGCGCGCCAGCGCCCGGCTGACGCTGGACCAGACGACCCTGAGCCTGGACCGGGCCTCCCCGTACGCGGCGTGGATCGAGCTGCACGTCTCCCTGCTGACGGAGGCCAAGGCCCGCGGTGAACTGATGTCGACGGTCGACCCGGCGGTCCCCTCGCGGCTGATCGTCGGGTCGTACGCGGGGCTCAACGTGATGGCGCAGATGCTCGAACTGGACCTGGACGAGCAGGTGTCGGCGCTGTACACGCACGTCATGCCGAACGTGGTCGTGCCCTCGCTGGCGATCCGGCTCGACACGGCCCCGGGCCGCGGGGCCCGGGCGCTCTACGGTCCGCAGGGGACGCACCCCTGTACGTACGGCTGCGCGTCGGGCATCCCCGTCCTCGCGACGGAGGACGGGGACGCCGACCCGCGGGCGGCCGCGACCGCGGCCGAGGCCGGCGCCTGAGGGGCTCGGCGGGACCGGCCGGCCGGGGCGTGCGCGTCCGCGACCCGCAGCCGGAGCGGAGCCCCGGACCCGGACGTCCCTGAACGGGGGCTCCGGGCCCGGGGCTTCCGCGTGTCGGGGGTGCTCCGGAGCGGTGCGGGCGGGCGCTTGTTGCGAAAACATCCTTCCGGGTACTATTTTTCAGAGGGTCAGCGGCGCTGAGTCCTGCCCGCCCAGGGGGAGAGAACTGTGGACATCGACGTACTCGGAGGGCTGCGCGTCACCGAGAACGGTGTGCCCATCGTGGCGCCCACCCCGGAGACCCGGCTCGTGCTGGCGGTCCTCGCCGCCCATGCCAACCAGGTGGTTCCCGTGTCCGTACTGGCCGACGAGCTGACGGGCCGGGTGCCCGCCGAGCACGCCCGGGCCGTCGTGCACTCGGCCGTGCGGGTCCTGCGCGAACAGTTGGCGGCCGCCCTGCACGCGGGGCCCCGCGCGGTACGTACCGCGGACACCGTGCTGCCCTCGGTGCCGGGCGGGTATCTTTTCGACACCGGAGGCGGCCGCTGCGACCTCGACGAGTTCGAGCGCGAGGCGGGCGCCGGCTACCGGGCCATGGCCCGGGGCGACTTCGAGGCGGCCGCCCGCCGCCTGCGCGGTGCGCTGGACCTGTGGACCGGCCCCGCCTTCGCCGGTGTGGACGCCGGACCCCGGCTCGGCGAGCGCATCGCCGCCCTGGAGGATTCCCGCCTCGCCGTCCTCGGGCAGTGGGTGGAGGCCGGGCTGTCCCTGGGCCGCCACCGCGAGCTGCACGCCGAACTGTCCGGGCTGCTGGCCCGGCACACCGGCCGCGAGCAGCCCGACGAGCCGTACCTCGCCGCCCTGCGGCGTTCCGGTCGGCGCGTGGGTTCGCTGCGGACCCTGCACGCGACGGCCGCCACGCTGGACGCGGACTCCGGCCGTGGCGCCTCGGTGGCCCTGCGCGCGCTGCGCCGCACCGTGCTGCTGGGCGCGCCGGGCGCGCGGTTCGCCTGACGGGCGCCGTGCGGGGGCGCGGGGCGGGGTTCGACGGGGGGGCGGATAGGGCATGTACATGACTTATTCGGAGTACGTTCATGGCGGACGGGCCTGCGCCCGCGCAGGATCCTGACTGCCAGGGGTGCCCAACTCCCTTAGCGGAAAACGGCGTTCGACCCCGAAGGCACCGCGAAGCGACGGCCCGGGCCGTCCGAATCCGGCCGCGGGCGGCGCCGCCTGGAGGCGGAGCCGGACGCGGCCCCTCCCGACCGGAGCGCACTGATGACGCAAGACACCGGGACCGGCACCCCGCTGGTGGTCATCGCCTACGACCCGCAGGGCGGCGGCGCCGCGGCCCTGGCGGCCGCCGCCCGCGACGGGGCCGGCGAGGAGGGCGTACGGGCCGTCCTCGCCGACGTCGCGGCGATGGGCGAGGACGGCTGGGCCCTGCTGGACGAGGCCGACGGGATCGTGTTCGGGGCGCCCGCCCACGCGAACGGCGCCTCCGCGGCCTTCCGCGGCTTCGCGGAGGAGAGCTCCGGCCGCTGGGCGGCCCGGGTCTGGGCGGACAAGGCCGCCTCCGGCTTCGCGACGCCCGGCCACCCGTCCGGGGGCGAGCTCGGCGCGCTGCGCTACTTCTCCGTCCTCGCCTCGCAGCACGGCATGCACTGGGTCGACCTGGACCTCCCGCCGGCGTGCCTCTCGCCCTCCGGAGCGGGCGCCGGTTCCGCGTTCGGCCCCGGTTCCCTGTCCGGATTCGGCCCCGGCTCCGGCCCGGGAGCGGCGGGCGCCGCGGCCTGCGGAGCGGCCCTGGTCGAAGCCCGGGAGACGGTCCGCCACCTGGGCCGCCGCGTGGCCCAGGTGGCACGCCTGCTGCGCGCCCGCGACACGGGCACGGCGCCGCCGGGCGTGCTGGCGGGCTGACGGAGCGCTACCTGCCCTGTGGGGGAGGGGAGTTGACGGACTCTCCGACGCCCTGGTGCCGCCCGGTGTGGCGCGACGCACAATCCCGTCCATGCGTACTCCCCTCGTCACGGAGCCCGGGGCCCCGGAGGCCGCCGCGCCCGACCCGGTCGGCTGAGCGCGGTGGCAGCCCGCGACCTGCCGCAGGACGGGAGCGTCCTGCGCCGGCTGGCGGCCGAGGGCGTGTCCCCGTGGCTGGACGGCATCGGCCGGTCCGCCCTGGACGCGGGGGAGTTCGACCACCTGGTCGAGGTCGCCGGGGTGCGCGGACTCCTGTGCGGGGTGGAGTCCGTACGGGAGGACCTGCTCCGCACCGGTCCCCGCCTCCCGGAACGACTCCCCGGCTCGGCAGAGGCGTTGGTGGAGGAACTGCTGGCCGCCGACGCCCGCCGGGCCGGCGGGGCACTGCTGCGCCTCCTCGGACCCGACGGCATGGTCGCGGTGCCCGTGGCACCCTGGCACCGGAGCGCGGCGGCGCAGGTCGCGGCCGCGCGGGCGCTCGCCCACCGCGTCGGGCGGCCCAACGTGCTCGTCGGCCTGCGGGCCACGCCGGAGGGGCTGGCCGCGGCCGTCCGCTGCCTCGGCGAAGGGCTGGGCGTCTACTGCGGGCCGGTGTTCGGGGTGACGGCGTACGAGGCCGTACTGGAGGCCTGGCTGACCGGGCTCGACCGGGCGCACCGGGCCGGTCTGGACCTCGGCCGGATCGCCTTCGCCGCGGAACGCCGCCTCCCCGCCCCGGTGGCCGAGGCCGAAGCGGCGGCCCGGCTGCTGCACGCCTGCGCCGACCTGCGCTACGACGACCCCCGCTGGCCCGCCCTGGTCGCGGCGGGTGCGCGCCCGCACCGGCTGCTGTGGAGCGGCTTCGACCCGGCGACGGCCGCCGTCGCCGTGCCCGGGCTGGTCGGCTGGGGCACCGGCGTGGTGCTGTCCGCCGAGGCCCTGGGGCCGGTCGCCCGGGAGGCGGTGCTGCGCGGCGAGACGCTCGGCGGCGCCGGCGGGCACCTACGGCGCGAGCTGGCCCGCGCCCGCGGGGGCCCGGCCCGGGCGCGGGAGGCGCGGGCGGCCGGGCGCCACGAGCGGCAGGCGGCCGCCCGGTGGTCCCGGGCCCGCGCCCTGGCCGGCGTACGGATCGGGAGTACCGCGACGCGCCCTCACGCCCCGCTCCCCCCGGCCGCAGCGGCCCCGGCCGCCCCGGTCCCGGTCGCACCGGACCCGGCTCCGGCCACGACCGCCCCGTACCCGGTCGCAGCCGTTGCGGCCGCCCTGTACCGGGCCCCCTGGCCCCCGCCGTCCCCCCGGAGGCGGTGAGCTCGGACGGCCCGCGTGCCACGGCCCCGGGGCGCGTCGTTCCCCTCGTCCCGGTGGCCCGTGGCGGACCCGCCCGGTACGGATGCCAGCCTCCCGGCTGCCCGCCCCCGCGAGAAGGTGCCCGGGCCACACCCCCCACACCCCCCGACGGGTGCGAGCCCACCTCCCCGTCCCGCCCCGAAGCACACCCCGACCCGCACGCGACACGCCCCCGCCCGCCCGAGGGAGGACGCGGAGCCACGGCGGGGTGCCCCCACCGGCCGAGCGCGCGACCACCTCCGGGCCGGTACGTCCGACGGAGGGACGCGGAGCCACGGCGGGGTGCCCCCACAAGCCGAACGGGCAACCACCTCCGGGCCGGTACGTCCGACGGAGGGGTGCGGGGGCACGGCGGGGTGCAGCCACCGGTCGAACGGGCAACCACCTCCCGGACGCGTAGGACGCGGGCCCGCAGGTCCGACGGTGCGGAGGGGCGCGGGGGCACGGCGGGGTGCACCCACCGGTCGAACGGGCAACCACCTCCCGGACGCGTAGGACGCGGGCCCGCAGGTCCGACGGTGCGGAGGGGTGCGGGGGCACGGCGGGGTGCACCCACCGGTCGAACGGGCAACCACCTCCCGGACGCGTAGGACGCGGGCCCGCAGGTCCGACGGTGCGGAGGGGTGCGGGGGCACGGCGGGGTGCACCCACCGGTCGAACGGGCAACCACCTCCCGGACGCGTAGGACGCGGGCCCGCAGGTCCGACGGTGCGGAGGGGTGCGGGGGCACGGCGGGGTGTCCCCGCAGGACGAGCGCGCAACCACCTCCCGGGTGCGTGACCCGGCTGCGTGCGCGAGCCGAGGAGACACCCCGGCGGGCCCCCGCACCCCGGCCCCGACCCCACCCGGCCCCCACCGCCCCGGAGGCAGCGGCTTGACCCCCCGGCGGCCGGAACCTAGGTTCGGGGCATCTGGCTTGAATGCACTGGTCAGCCGGGGGGAGACAGGGATGGATCGGGACAACGGCACCGCGCCCACGGGCAGCGGCACCACACCCACACCCGCACCCACACCCGCCGGCACCACACCCGCACCCGCAACCACCAGCACCGCCCCCACCGCCCCCACCGCCCCCACCGCCCCCACCGCCCTCGCGGTGCTGGAGCTGCTCGCGCAGGAGGCCCCGGAGGCCCGGTTCGACGCCCTGCTGCACGAGGCCCGCCGCGCGGGCGCGGACGGGGCCGGGCTCACCGACCTCAACCGGGCACTGGAGCTGGCGCGATCGGTGCGGGCCGGCGCCGGCCGCCGCCAGCAGCGGGAGGCGGCCCTCGCCGCGCTGGTGGACACCGCGCAGGACCTCACCTCGCCGTACGACCTCGACGGCCTGCTCAGGGTGATCACCCGGCGGGCCCGGCGGCTGCTGACGTTCGACATGGCCTGGGTGTCCCTCGACCGCCCGGACGGCACTGCGTACGTACGGACCTCCGACGGCGGGACGACCGCCCTGGACCCGGACCTGGACCTGGGCGCGGGCAACGGCCTGGGCGGCCCGGCCGGCGCCCGGCACGCCCCGGTGTGGACCGCAGACCACCCGGCCGACGCGGGCGTCCCGCACGGCCCCGGCATCGACGCGCTGGCCCGCGCCGAGGGCCTGCGCGCGATCATCGCGGTGCCCTTGCGGCACGGCGACTCCACCCTGGGCGCGCTGTACGGCGCCGACCGCGGCGCGCGCCGCTTCACCCCGGACGAGATCGGGCTGCTGCTCTCGCTCGCCGACCTGGCCGCCGTGGCCATCGAGAAGGCCCGGCTGCTGGAGCGGACCCGCGCCGAGGTCGGCGAGCTGGAACGGTTCGGCTCGCGCACCAACACGGCGCTGACACGTGTCCGCTACCTGTGGGAGTGCCACGCGCGGCTGGCCGGCCTGGTCCTGGACGGCGCGAGCCTGTCGACGGTGGCCCGGGCCACGGCGGACGCGCTCGACGGCGTCCTCCAGGTGCGCGATCCCGGCGGCCGGCCGCTGATCTCCACCGGCCCGCTGCCGGCGGCCGCGCCGGACGAGGAGGACGTCGCGCGGGCCGCGCTGGCGGTGCACACCGACCGGCGGCCGGTGGAGCTGCCGGGCGACGTGTGGCTGGCCCCGGTACTGGCCGGGGCGGAGGACCTGGGCGTGCTGGTGCTGCACGCGTCGGCGCCGCTGACCGCGGAGGACGTACGGCTGCTCCAGATGGCCGCGCAGTCGGTGGCCTCGCTGATCCTGATCCAGCGCGGTACGGCCGCCGCCGAGGGCCCCGTCCACGAAGAGCTGCTCCGGGAGCTGCTGGACCGGCCGAACCGCTCGGACCGGCACCTGCTGGAGCGCACCCGCCGGCTCGGCATCGAGCTGGACCGGCCGCACGTGGTGGTGGTGGCCCGGCCGGAGGGCGGGGAGCTGGGCAAGGCGGTCGCCTGGGCGTCCTCGTACGCGTACCGGATGAACGGGCTCAAGGGCGTGCGCCGCGGCTGCATCGTGCTGGTGCTGCCGGGCTCCGACGCCTCGGCGGCGGCCCGCCAGGTCTCGGCGGAACTGTCGCCGATGCTCGGCCACCCCGTCTCCACCGGCGCGGCCGGCCCGACCGGGGGTGCGCGCGAGGTGGCCCGGGTGTACGCGGAGGCCGTGCGCTGCCTGGACGCGCTGACCGCGCTGGACGGGGCGGGCGGTACCGCCTCCCTGGGCGAACTGGGCTTCCTGGGGCTGCTGCTGTCCACCGACCACGACGTGGAGGCGTTCGTCGAGTCGACGATCGGGCCGGTGCTGCGGTACGACGCGACGCGGTTCACGGAGCTGACGCGCACGCTGGAGGCGTACTTCGACTCGGGCGCCAGCCCCACCCACGCGGCCGAGGCCCTGCACGTCCACGCCAACACGGTCTCGCGGCGGCTGGACCGGATCGCGGAACTGCTCGGCCCGCTGTGGCAGAAGCCGGACCGGGCGCTGGAGATCCAGATGGCGCTGCGGCTGCGCAAGGCCAGCGCCGTGCTGCACGACCGCCGCGCGGAGGCGGCCCGGCGCGGCACGGGCCCGCAGTAGCACGGGCCCGCACCGCCAGGGGGGTCAGTGCCGGGGGAGGTCGCGGGCCAGCAGGCTGTGGGCGGCGTGGGCGACGGAGGCCAGGGTGACGTGGCGGTGCCAGCCGTGCAGCGAGCGGCCCGCGTAGTCGCGCAGGCCCAGTTCCCCTCCGACGTGGTGGGAGGAGTGGGCGACGCGGCGGGCCTGCTTGGTCATGCGCAGCAGCGGTCCCACGGGCAGCCGGGTGAGGTCGGTGATCCACAGCTGGGACGGCAGCCCGCGCGGGTCGGACCACTCGCCGATCAGCATCAGGTGGCGGCGGCGGGCCGGTGACGGGTCCGGCATCATCACCCGGACGGCGACGGCCGGGGTGCTGCGGTGGGTGGGCGGCCCGGCCGGGTCGCGCCATTCGACGGGCATGCGCAGGCCCTTGACGGACTGCAGGACGTCCACGGCCTGCCGGGCGCCCGCGCCGTAGCCGGGCAGCGCGGGATCGGTCACCAGGAGCCGGCTGGTCGGGCTGATGCGGGCGATGACGGGCAGGCGGGCCTCGGCGAACCGGTTCATGGTCGGCCGGGTGCCGATGTCCCGGATGTCGAGGACCACCGGGCGCGTGGGCAGACCGCTGCCGCGGACCGTCTCGATGACGCCGCTCGCGGCGCACTCCTCGTAGGACAGGGCCTGTGCGGGGCCCCCGGTGCCCGGGCCGCCGGGGGAGCCGGCGGCGCGCGGGGCGGAGTTGGCGGCGGCCTCGGCCGGGCCCTGCGCATCGGGCAGGAACAGCCGCCAGCCCACCGGCGTGGCCAGTCCGGCGGAGGTGAACCAGGTGCCGAAGGCCTGCTGGCCGCGGAACATCTGGCCGCGGTGCGGGTCGAAGTGGTGGCCGGCGCCGACCGAGTGCTCGCCGCCCTTGGGGATCGCCATCGGCTGGGCCACCCACGCGCCGAGCGGGTCGCTCGCCTCCAGGTAGCGGGTGAGCGCCGTGCGGATCGGCTGCCAGTCCCAGGTGGAGCTGGAGATGAAGTGGTGCAGGCTCTGCTCCGCCGCGGGCCCCCCGACGTGCGCGGCGATGCTGCGGATGGACTTGCGGCCGCTGGTGGTGAGCAGGCCCCGTACGTACTGGAGGCCCTTCTCGCGCTGGTCCCTGCGGCGCAGCGAGGCGAAGACGGTGGAGCAGAGGTCCTCGGTCAGCTCGGTCAGCTCCGCGAGCCGGGCCGTGTCGGCGGCCGTGTCGGCGGGCCCGCCGGGTCCGGCCCGTTCGGCCGACGCGGGCGCTCCGGCATGCTCGGCGACCCGCTCCCCGAGCGGTTCGCCGAGCGGTTCGCGGTGCCGGTGGACGGCGCTGCGCTGGTTGCGGACGATGGTGTGCATGACGGTGGTCACGACTGCCCCCCTTGGCTGCGATGACTGCGGTCCAACGGTCCGTCGCGGACCCGGCCGCCGGGGAGGTGCGCCGGCCACCGGCCTGCGGCCCGGGGGTGGTGTCCGGCCACCACCCCGGCGGGGGCCGGCCGGCGGGGCCGGAGGTGACACACCGGGCACCCGTGCGTTGCCCATCCGGAACCGGAGGTTCGAGGATCGCGGGGAGTGACACGGCGGCCGACCGCCGTGCCGTGCGCGGAACCGGGAGGATGTCCCTTGAGAGTGCGGGAGCGCCTGGGGCTGGAGCCGCGGCCACGTTCGAGGCCGCCGCTGCCCCTGCGGCTGCGGCTGCGCGTATGGGCATGGGAGCGGGCGCGATGAGCGCGGGCCGTACCCTCGACGCCATCCTCGACGGGGTCCGGGCGGACCTGACCGTACGCCAGCTCCGGGTGCCGCTCGGCGACCTGAAGAGCCTGGCCGCCGTCGGCTCCCCGCCCATCGACGCGGTGGCCGCCCTGCGCCGCCCCGGGGGAGTCCAGGTCATCGCGGAGGTCAAGCGGGCCAGCCCCGCCGCCGGGCCGCTCGCCGAGATCACCGACCCGGGCCTGCTGGCCGCCGAGTACGCGGCCGGCGGCGCCGCCGTCGTCAGCGTGCTGACCGAGGAGCGCCGCTTCCGCGGCTCGCTGGCCGACCTCGACGCGGTCCGCGCCCGCGTCACCGTGCCGGTGCTGCGCAAGGACTTCGTCGTCTCGCCGTACCAGTTGTGGGAGACCCGCGCCCACCAGGCCGACCTGGCACTGCTGGTCGTGGCCGCGCTGTCGCAGCCGGACCTGGTCATGCTGGTGCGGCTCGCCGAGGACATCGGGCTGACCCCGCTGGTCGAGGTCCACTCGGAGGACGAGGTGTCCCGTGCGGTGGCCGCCGGGGCCCGGCTGATCGTGGTCGGCGCGCGGGACCCGCACACGCTGGAGGTGGACCACCGCACCTTCGCCAAGCTCGCGGGCGCGATCCCCGACGACGTGGTCCGCATCGCCCAGTCGGGCATCCGCGTCCCGCAGGACGTGGCGTCCTACGCCGCCGACGGTGCGGACGCCGTCCTGCTGGGCGAGGCCCTCGTCACCTCCCCCACCCCCCGCCACACCCTCACCACCCTCCTCTCCGCAGGCCGCCGCCCCCGGTGACCCGCCCCAGGCCCGCCGCCCCGTCCGGCCCGCGGCCCCGCCGGGAAGCCGGCCCACCCGTCCCGCCCGTCCCACCGGCCCCGGCACCGGCCCCCGTCCGACAGACTGTCCGCATGTCCATTCACCAGAACCTCCTCGGGGGCCCCGCCCCCACCCACCTCCCCGACGAGCCCGGCCGCGAGGCCCTCGCCGCCGGCGCCCCCGCCGTCGAGGTGGCGGCCGAGCACCCGACGTCCTCCCTGGCCTGGGCGGTCCTCGCCGACGACGCGTTCGCGGCCGGCCGCACCGTCGAGTCGTACGCGTACGCCCGCACCGGCTACCACCGCGGCCTCGACGCCCTGCGCCGCGCCGGCTGGAAGGGACACGGCCCGGTCCCGTGGGAGCACGAGCCGAACCGCGGCTTCCTGCGCGCCCTGAACGCCCTGGCCCGCGCCGCCGGGGCGATCGGCGAGAAGGAGGAGTACGAGCGCTGCTCGACCTTCCTGCGCGACTCCTCCCCGGCGGCCGCGGACGCCCTCGCCGCCTGACCGGCCCCGCCACCGGCCGCCCGGGACCGGGGCCCCACCGGCACCTCGCCCCGGCGGCCCCACCGGGCGCACCCGGCGCACCCGGCAGGGAGTGACGCACGGCACCCGCGCGTGACCTGCGTCACTCTCCGCTGGAGCCCCGGCGCGAGCGGGTCCTATGATGCGGACAGGGGACCGGGGCTCCACTCACCTCACGGAAGGAGCGGACCGCTACCCGGAAGCACGTGTCGAGGAGACAGCGATGTCGAACACCCTTGATGCCTCCGGAGCCGGTTCGGACGCCCCGAACCTCGACTTCGCCGGCACCACCCCGTACGAGGACTACGTCCAGGCGGACGTCCTCACCCACCTCCAGCACCTCCGCTCGGACGATCCCGGCGAGATGGTCTTCCTGGTCACGACCCAGGTCATGGAGCTGTGGTTCACGGTCATCGTCCACGAGTGGGAGACCGCCGCGGCGGCCGTCCGCGAGGACGACCTCTCCGTCGCGACGGACGCGCTGAAGCGATCGCTCCGCGAACTGGAGGCCCTCAACGCCTCCTGGCGCCCGCTCGCCCACCTCACCCCCGCGCAGTTCAACTCCTACCGCGGCGCCCTCGGCGAGGGCTCCGGGTTCCAGTCCGCGATGTACCGCCGGATGGAGTTCCTGCTCGGCGACAAGTCCGCCTCCATGCTCGTCCCGCACCGCGGCGCCCCGCGCGTCCACGCGGAGCTGGAGAAGGCCCTCTACGAGCCCAGCCTCTACGACGAGGTCCTGCGGCTGCTCGCCCGCCGCGGCCTCCCGGTGCCGTCCGCCGCCCTGGAGCGCGACCTCTCGCAGCGCTACGAGCCCTCGGCCGGGGTCGAGGCCGTCTGGACCGCCCTGTACGCCGACCCCGACGCCCACCCGGACCTGCACCGCCTCGGCGAGGTCATGACGGACGTGGCCGAGCTGGTCTGGCGCTGGCGCAACGACCACCTGGTGGCCACCCGCCGCGCCATGGGCGCCAAGACCGGCACCGGTGGTTCCGCGGGAGTGGCCTGGCTGGAGAAGCGCGCCACGAAGAACGTCTTTCCCGAGCTCTGGACGGCCCGCAGCCATGTCTGACCCCATCGACACCCCCGCAGCCGCGCCCGCCACGGCCACCACCACCGGGCCCGCGCCCGACCTGCGCGCCCGCGCCGCCGGACTCGACGCCACCGACGGGCTCGCCGGGCTCCGCGCCCGCTTCGCGCTCCCCGAGGGCGTCGTCTACCTGGACGGCAACTCCCTCGGCGCGCTCCCGGCCGGCGTGCCCGACGCCCTCGCCGACGTCGCCCGGCGGCAGTGGGGCGAGCTGCTCATCCGCTCCTGGGACGAGTCCGCCTGGTGGACCGCACCCGAGCGGATCGGCGACAGGCTCGCCCCCCTCGTCGGAGCGGCCCCCGGCCAGGTCGTCGTCGGCGACTCCACGAGCGTGAACCTGTTCAAGGCCCTGGTCGGCGCGGCCCGGCTGGCCGGGCCGGGCCGTACGCGGCTGCTCGTGGACGCCGCCACCTTCCCCACCGACGGCTACATCGCCGAGTCCGCCGCCCGGATGACCGGCCTGACCGTCACCCCGGTGGACCCCTCGCACGCGGCCGCCGCGTTCGACGCCGACACCGCCGTCGTCCTCCTCAACCACGTCGACTACCGCACCGGCCGCCTGCACGACCTGCCCGCCCTCACCCGGGCGGCCCGCGCCGCCGGGGCGGTCACCGTCTGGGACCTGTGCCACTCCGCCGGCGCCCTGCCGGTGGACCTGGACGCGCACGGCGTCGACCTCGCGGTCGGCTGCACGTACAAGTACCTCAACGGGGGCCCCGGCGCCCCCGCGTACCTGTACATCGCCGAACGCCACCAGCAGGACTTCGACTCCCCGCTGCCCGGCTGGAACGGCCACGCCGAACCCTTCGCCATGACCCCGGGCTTCGTCCCGGCCGAGGGTGCGCGGCGCGGCCGGGTCGGGACCCCGGACATTTTGTCCATGCTCGCCCTGGAGGCGGCGCTCGACGCCTGGGCCGGGGTCGGCATCGCGGACGTACGGGCCAAGTCGCTGGCCCTGACCGACTTCTTCCTGGAGTGCGTGGCCGCGTACGTTCCGGCGGGCCGGGTCGAGTCCGTCACCCCGGCCGCGCACGCCGAGCGCGGCAGCCAGGTCTCGCTGCGCACCGACGACGCCCGCGCGGTCATGGCGGAGCTCATCTCCCGCGGCGTCGTGGGGGACTTCCGGGCGCCGGACGTCCTGCGCTTCGGCTTCACCCCGCTCTACGTCGGATTCGCCGACGCGGAACGCGCGGCGCGCACACTGGGTCACATTTTCGGGTGACCCCGTAGCGAAACGTCACCTCACGCGGCGGGCGGGGCTCCGGCTCCGCCCGCCGCCGTTCTGCGGCGCCCCCGTACGGAACGGGCCGTTCCAGGCTGATACCGTCCCGCTCTGCCGAACCACCGGAACATCTGTCTCCGCTGTCCCACGCGTTACCGAGAGGTTGTGCCGATGACGGACCCCGCCGCCGTGGAACGGGACGCCGCCGAGGCCGCTTCGGCCTTCGCGCACCCGCCCGTCGCGCCGGACGCGACCGCCGCGTACGGGGACCACCCCGACCAGGTCGTCGACTTCTACGCCCCGCACGGCGAGAGCGCCGTACCCGCCCCGCTGGTGGTGGTCCTGCACGGCGGCGCCTGGCGGGCCCCGTACGACCGGCAGCACGTCACCCCGCTGGCCGGCTTCCTGGCCCGTCGCGGCTTCGCGGTGGCCAACATCGAGTACCGGCGCGGGAGTTCAGTCCCGCACCAGGGCGCCGAGGGCCCGGTTGCCGGGCGCTGGCCCGAGACCTTCGACGACGTCGCCGCCGCTCTGGACGCGCTGCCCCGCCTCGCCGCGGCCTCCGTCCCGCGGGCGGACGTCCGCCGGACCGTGCTGACCGGCCACTCGGCCGGCGGCCACCTCGCGCTGTGGGCCGCCGCCCGGCACGTGCTGCCCCCGGGATCGCCCTGGAGGCTGCCTTCCGCACCGCCGCTGCGCGGTGTGGTGGCGCTGGCCCCCATCGCGGACTTCGCGGTGGCGCGGGAGCTGGGCGTGTGCGGGGACGCCACTGCCCAACTGCTGGGCGGTGAGCGGTACGTCGCCGAGCGGCTGCCGTACGCGGACCCCTCGGCCCTGCTGCCGACCGGGATCGCCACCGCGGTGGTGCAGGGCCGGGAGGACATCGTGGTGCCGGAGCGGGTGGCCGAGTCGTACGTGGCCGCCGCGGCTCAGGCCGGCGAGCTGGTCGGGCTGACGCTGCTCGACGGGGTCGGCCACTTCCCGCTGATCGACCCGGCGGCCGACGCCTGCGCGGTGGTGGCGGAGGAGATCGCGCAACTGGCCTGGTAGAGCCCGGCCGCACGGTGCAGCAGCAGGGCGTGCACGAAGCGGTCCTCGCCGGTCGGCGGGCACCGCCAGGCCAGCGGCCAGCAGCCGTCCGCCTCCGGCACGGGGACGAAGCTGATCCGGCGCGGCCCGGAGCCGAGCCGGGTGAACCCGGCGGGCCAGACGCGGTGGGCGGCGCTGCCGACCGCGATGAAGAAGTACGTCGGGCGCCGGCCGTTGCTTTGTGTGACGATCGGCCCGGGGTCGCCCCCGGTGAGCGTGACGAGCAGGTCGGCGAGGTTCCGTCCCAGGTCACCGTCCACGCGTACGGCGTCGAAGAGCACGCCGGCCTTGCGCAGGACGATGCCGGAGTCCGGAACCCAGCCGGGCGCCGCTGAGCCGGCGCCGTCACTTTCGGTGTTCATGGGACGAGCCTGACGGCTCCGCCCTACCGTTTTCCATAGCTCCGGCTCGACGGGGTGAAACGGTAGTAGCTCGGCCTGCTCGGGTTGAGCCTGGTTGAGTCCGGTTGACTGGAGGTGCGCTCCCCCATGGCCAAGGCCGCCAACAAGGAAACGGCGGGTGGTGCGACCCGCCTGGTCTCGCACCTTGCCCGTGCACTCCGTGAGAAGGAGAAGCTGACCCAGAGAGAACTGGGCGAGCGACTCGGCTACTCTGCCGCAGCGATCAGCGCTGTGGAGACGTGCGCGCAACCTGCGAGCGACGAGATGCTGGTCGGCCTGGAGGCCGAGATCGGGGGCGGACTCGGGGTCTTCGAAGTGGCGCGCGAACTTGTGCGGCTGGACAAGTACCCATCGCACTTTCAGGACTTCTTCCTGCTGGAGCAACAGGCCTTGAGCCTTTACCTGTTCGAGACCGAAGCGATCTACGGGGTCTTCCAGACCGAGGAGTACGCCCGAGCGTTGATCGCCGGGGGCTTCCCGGTCCTCTCGGACCGACGGGTGGACGAGCTGGTCGAGGGCCGAATGGCGCGCAAGGTGCTCTTCGGCCGGGACCCTGCCCCACTCATCGAGCTGATCCTCGACGAGAGTGTGCTCCGTCGAGGCATCGGCACTCCGGCGATCATGCGAGCGCAGTGCCTGTATCTGTCCGAGCTGGCGGCGCTGCGCAATGTGGCCGTCTACGTGCTTCCCTTCGGCACCGGCTTCTCGGGCGAACATGCCGGTACGCGTGGGGGCATGAACATCGTCGAGACGCCGCGCCATGAGCGGCTGGTCTATATCGAGACGGGAGACGAAAGCCTGCTGATCAGTGATGGAGCCAAGGTGAGCACGTACTCACAGCGGTATGCGAAGATCCGCGCACAGGCCCTTGGTCCGCGTGAATCGCTGGGCTTCATCGAGCAGGTGGCGGGAGACTGGATATGAGCACCAACCCCCTGCTGTGGTTCAAATCGAGCTACAGCAACGACAGCGGTGGTGCTTGCGTCGAGGTCGCCCTCGACGGGCGGCAGTGGAGCGGCGGTGGCGCCGGCTGCGGTCACACGGTGCACGTGCGGGATTCCAAGAACCCCGGGCCCACGCTCCGCCTGGCCGGGGAGGCCTGGGCGGGGTTCACCGGGTGGGCGGCGCGTCCGTAGGGGCGGTCGGTACGGGCCGGGCGCCGTTTCGTACGGCCCGCCCCGGTTTCGGCCTCGCGACCTCGGCAGCAGGGGAGTCGGAGTCACGAGCCGCGCCGTGACACCCCGGATATCCCTGTACGTGTCCCCGCCAGGCCTATGTACTCTGGGCTCGCGATCGTTCCTGATCGCGTTCAAAAACAAAAATGGGGGGGCCGGTGCGCAGTCGCCGTCTCGTAATGTCCGCTGTCGCCGTCATAGCGGCCAGCGTTGGTTTCATCCCGGGCGCGGCCCACGCGGCCGAGCCCGTCGCGCCGCCGGTGGCGGCGCCCGACGCCCAGCTCACCAAGGCCGCGGCGGCGAACTTCAAGACCTACAAGAGCCCCGCGGAGAAGTCGGTCCGCTCGGCCCTGCCGGCCGCCAAGAACAAGGGCGCCGCCGCGCCGCGCGCGGCGGGGGCCGCCGCGGGCAACCCGAATCTGAACATGGTGCTCGCCGCGACCAGCACCACGGCCCACGGGCTGGAGTTCGTCACCGACCTGATCAGCGAGGACGCCTCGCTCATCGTCACCGTCGAATGGGGCGACGGGACGCGGGACCAGCGGGACGCGTACGGCGCCGGGGCCCTGCACTACACGCACACCTACGCGGAGCTCGGCCAGTACAACATCAAGGTCACGGTGTCGGACCCGGCCAACGGGGTGCAGGTCGTCAACGAGCTCCCGTACGGGACCGCCGGCTCGGACTTCACCCCGTACACGCCCACCCGCATCCTCGACACCCGCAACGGGACCGGGGCCAAGGCCGGCAAGGTGGGCCCGTCCGGCACCGTCGGGCTCAAGGTCGGCGGCAACGGGGGCATTCCCGCGGGCGTCACCGCGGTCGTCCTCAACGTGACCGTCACCAACCCCACGAACTCCGGGTTCGTCACCGTCTTCCCCGACTTCGGTGAGCGGCCGACGACCTCGAACGTCAACTACGAGGCGGGTCAGACCGTCCCGAACCAGGTCATCGTGCCGGTCGGCAAGAACGGCTACGTCGACCTGGCCAACAGCAGCTGGGGCGGCAGCTCCATCGACCTGATCGCCGACGTCACCGGTTACTTCACGAAGTCGGCGGCCAGCGGCTACACCCCGATGACGCCGGTGCGCTTCGTCGACACCCGTGAGGGACTCGGCACCTCCCGGGGCCAGCTCGCCGGCCAGGGGACCTTCAGCACCAAGATCAGCAACCTGCGCGGGGTGCCCGCCGGCATCAAGGCCGTGGCGCTGAACGTGACGGTCACCAACCCGAAGCAGTACGGCCACCTGACCGTGTTCCCGAGCGGCCAGGCGGCGCCGGACACCTCCAGCCTGAACTTCACCGCGGGCCAGACCATCGCCAACTCGGTCATCGTGCCGGTCGGTTCCGACGGCAAGATCGGGGTCCGCAACGGCGCCTGGGGCGGGGTCGACGTCATCGTGGACGTGGTCGGCTACTACAGCCCGGCCAGCACGGGTTCGTTCGTGCCCGTCTCGCCGTTCCGCCGGCTGGACACCCGTGACCGTCCGAGCGGGGCGATCCCGGGCGGCTACTACCAGCCCGTGGTGTTCTCCCCGGACCCGTCGGAGGACGGCATCTCGGGCTTCGTACTGAACGCCACGGCCACCAACACCGCCAACACCGGCTACCTCGCGGTCGCGCCGGACCCGAACTCGTACGAGGACTACGAGAGGGGAACCGTCAATCCGCCGGACGCCCCCGGCTCCTCCACCCTGAACTGGACGAAGGGCAAGACCGTCCCGAACCTGGTCCAGGCGAGCGCCGGGCAGAACGGCATCGTCGACTTCTTCAACCAGAGCTGGGAAGAGTGGGCGACCACCGACCTGATCGTCGACGTCTTCGGCTACTACGAGACCAACTGATCCACGGATTCGCCGGACCGCCGACCGGCGGTCCGGCGGGCGCCGGTCCCTCCGTTCCACCAGGGGACCGCCGGGCAGTCGCCGGAGGGGCGGCACGCGCGAGCGTGCCGCCCCTCCGGGCATGCGGGGGCCGGCGGCGGCCTAGAGGAACGAGTTGATCTCGATCGTCTCGGTGCGGCCGGGGCCGACGCCGATCGCGGAGATCGGGGCGCCCGACATCTCCTCCAGCGCCTTGACGTACGCCTGGGCGTTCTTCGGGAGGTCCGCGAAGGTCTTGGCCTTGGTGATGTCCTCGGACCAGCCGGGGAGGTTCTCGTAGATCGGCTTCGCGTGGTGGAAGTCGGTCTGCGAGTAGGGGAGCTCCTCGACGCGCTTGCCGTCGATCTCGTACGCGACGCAGACCGGGATCTGCTCCCAGCCGGTCAGCACGTCCAGCTTGGTGAGGAAGAAGTCGGTGAGGCCGTTCACGCGGGTCGCGTAGCGCGCGATCGGCGCGTCGAACCAGCCGCAGCGGCGGTCGCGGCCGGTGGTCACGCCGCGCTCGCCGCCGATGCGGCGCAGGGCCTCGCCGTCCTCGTCGAACAGCTCGGTCGGGAACGGGCCCGCGCCGACGCGCGTGGTGTAGGCCTTCAGGATGCCGATGACGCGGCTGATCTTCGTCGGGCCGACACCGGTACCGGTGCAGGCGCCGCCCGCGGTCGGGTTCGAGGAGGTGACGAAGGGGTACGTGCCGTGGTCGACGTCGAGCAGGGTGCCCTGGCCGCCCTCGAAGAGCACGACCTTGTCCTCGTCCAGCGCGTTGTTGAGGATCAGGGTGGTGTCGGCGACGTAGCCCTTGATCTGCTCCGCGTACTGGAGCATCTCCTCGACGATGGCGCCGGCCTCGATGGCGCGGCGGTTGTACAGCTTGGCGAGGAGCTGGTTCTTGCCCTCCAGCGCCGCTTCGACCTTCTGGGTGAGGATCGACTCGTCGTAGAGGTCCTGGACGCGGATGCCGACGCGGTTGATCTTGTCCGCGTACGTCGGGCCGATGCCGCGGCCGGTGGTACCGATCTTGCGCTTGCCGAGGAAGCGCTCGCCGACCTTGTCGAGGGTGACGTTGTACGGCGTGATCAGGTGCGCGTTACCGCTGATGAGCAGCTTGGAGGTGTCGATCCCGCGCTCGTTGAGGCCGCGCAGCTCGGAGAGCAGGACGGCCGGGTCGACGACGACGCCGTTGCCGATGACCGGGGTGCATCCGGGGGAGAGGATGCCGGAAGGGAGAAGGTGCAGCGCGTACTTCTGGTCGCCTACGACGACGGTGTGGCCGGCGTTGTTGCCACCCTGGTAGCGCACTACATAGTCGACGGAACCACCGAGCAGGTCGGTGGCCTTTCCCTTGCCCTCGTCACCCCACTGAGCTCCGAGCAGCACAAGAGCGGGCACAGGCGTACACCTCTTCCGGATGGGGCATGTCCAAGGTCAGGGGGCGTACGACGATGTACACCGCAGGCTGAGCCGTCGGACCGGTGCCCCGGAATAGACGAAGGCCCTGGCGCAATAGCGCAAGGGCCTCTTGCACAAAGATGCTACCCGAGGAAGGACCGAGGTGTCGGCTCCAGAGCCCACCATGAGCCACGCGGGCGCGCCGGTAGGCGGCCTGCTCGTGCTCGTCGACCCGGTCGCCCGCCGTCTTGACGGCGAGTCCGTGCGGATCGCGAAAGATGTGTTGTCAGCGGGAGCGGCGGCGAAAATCTGCCTTCCGGATTCGCAGGAGGAATTTGCGCGGGCGCTCGCCCGCCGGGGTCATCGGCAGCCGGTGATCGTCGGGGACGACCGCGCCCTGGTCCGGGCCGTCGGGCTGCTGCACCGGGAGCGGGGGCTGGCCGGAGGTGCCGTTTCGCTGATCCCGGTGGGCGCGGCCGGCTCCCTGGGGCTGGCCGGGTCGCTCGGCGTGCCGCTGTCGGCGGTGACGGCCGCGCGGGCGGTGCTCGACGGGGCGGTGCGCATGTGCGACCTGCTCGTCGACGACAGCGACGGGGTGGTGCTGGGCGCCGTGCGCATCGGGCCGCTGCGGACGGGCGGCGGCCCGGGCGGTTCGCGGACGCCGCGGGCGCCGGGCGGCCCGTCCGGGGCCGGGCCGTCGGTGTGGAGCGCGTACCGCTCGCTGGTGCGGACGCTGGTGCGCCCGGCGGGCGGCGGCGGTACGGTCCCGCGCCGGCTGCGGGTGGAGGCGGACGGGGTGGTGCTGGCCGACGTGGACCGGCCCGTCGAGGAGGTCGCGGTGTCCACGCGGGACGACGGCGGGCTCGCGGAGGTGGTGGTCCGGGCGGCCGTGACCGGGGCCGCCCCGGGCGCCGGCGGCGAAGCGGAGCGGGCGGGCGCGGTGGTGCGGGCCCGGGCCAAGACGGTGACCGTGTCGGGCGCGGACTTCCGCTACCGGGCCGACGCGGCGATGGGGGGCCCGGTGCGGCGCCGCACGTGGACCCTGCACCCGGCGGCGTGGGCGCTCACGACACCGCGCTGAGGGAGGGGGAGCCGTGCGGGGCCGCGCCCGGTCTCCCGGCGCCCTCACACGGCTGCGCCGGGGCTACGCGGAGGCCGTGGCGGCTTCCTCGATGAGGTCGGTGACCGCGACCGGCTGCGAGGCCAGGGAGGCGTGGGAGGCGTCGAGCTCGATGACCTTCCGCGCGTCCATCCGGGCGGCCATCCGCCGTTCGTTGTCCGGGTGGATCATCCGGTCCCCGGTGGACACCTGGTACCAGGACGGCTTGACCCGCCAGGCGGGCGCGGTGACGGTGTCGCCGAAGGTCGAGGCGAGCGGCGCCTTCTGCGTCACGGCCATGACGAACGCCTCTTCCTCCGGCAGGTCCTGCGCGAAGCTCTCGTGGTACTTGTCCTGCTTGACCCACAGGTAGCCGTCGGAGTCCGGGGCGAGGTTCTCGAACGCCGCCGGCGGCTGCTCCTGGCTGATCTGCCCCGGGCTCTCGCCCGCGTCCGGGGCGAACGCGGCGACGTACACCAACCCGGTCACGTTCGGCAGGTCCCCCGCCTCGGTGATGACCGCGCCGCCGTACGAGTGGCCGACGAGGACCACCGGCCCGCCGATCTGCCGGACCATCCTGCGGGTGCGCTCGGCGTCGTCCGCCAGCGAGGTCAGCGGGTTCTCGACCGCGTGGAGCGAGCCGAAGCCGCGGCGGCGCAGCTCGGGGACGACCTTGGCCCAGTGGGCGGCGCCGCCCCAGAATCCGTGGACCAGAACGACGGCGGGCTTCGCGGCCATGGGCTCGCACCTTCTCTCGCGGCGGGCACCGCGCGGGTGCGGCGCGTCCGCCGCCCACGCTAGGCAGCGCCCCGGGACCCCGCCACCGCAGCGGGTCGCCTCCGGGGCGAGCGCCTGCGTGTCGCCAGCGCGGGTTCCGGCCGGGCGCGCGCCCGGCCCGGCCCGGGGTGCGCGGGGTCAGTCCGCGTCGAAGCCGAGCGTCACCTTGTGGGCCCGCCAGCGGTCCATCATGCCCACCAGCTCGCTCTGCATGAACGCGAAGAAGGCCGCCGTCTCGGCGATCCGGGCCCCGGCCGGGGTGGCCGCGCCCACGCCCGCCGCGCCGTCGCGCAGGGTCTTCTCCCACAGGGTCAGGATCTGGTCCCGCCGGGTGAAGGTCTCGTACCAGAGCTCGTTGTGCAGCACGTACCGGTCGCGGCGCGAGCCCGGCTCCCGCTCGCGGCTGACCATGTTGACCTGGGTCAGGTACGCCACCGCGCCCGACACCGCCGCCGGGCTGATCCGCAACGCCTCGCCCAGCTCCGCCGAGGTCATCGCCCCGCCGTCGCTGGCCAGCAGCTGCGCGAAGACCCGCGCGGCCATCCGCTGCATCCCCGCCTCGTTCAGCTGCGCGGCGAACCGCTCCACGAAGCGGGAGACCGCTTCCTCGTCCCGTACCGCCGCCGGTACCGCCATGTCGTCCGCCACCCTCCCGACTTTACGTTATTCCCGAGCTTCACAAGTTTGTGAAAGTAGCGTACGTTCAGAAGCATGACCAAGGCCATCAGTGTCGCCGGACTCCACAAGGCATTCGGCCGCACGCACGCACTGGACGGACTCGACCTCGCGGTCACCACCGGCGAGGTCCACGGCTTCCTCGGCCCCAACGGCTCCGGCAAGTCCACCACCCTGCGCATCCTGTTGGGCCTGCTGCGCGCCGACTCGGGCACCGTCGAACTCCTCGGCGGCGACCCCTGGTCCGACGCCGTGGCCCTGCACCGCCGCGTCGCCTACGTCCCCGGTGACGTCACCCTGTGGCCCAACCTCTCCGGCGGCGAGGTCATCGACCTCTACGGGCGGCTGCGCGGCGGACTCGACCCGGCGCGCCGGGCCGAACTGGTCGAGCGCTTCGAACTCGACCCGACCGGGAAGGGCCGCACCTACTCCAAGGGCAACCGGCAGAAGGTCGCCCTCGTCGCCGCCTTCGCCTCCGACACCGACCTGCTCGTCCTCGACGAACCCACCTCCGGCCTCGACCCGCTGATGGAGGAGGTCTTCCGCGGCTGCGTCACCGAAGCCCGCGCCGGCGGGCGCACCGTCCTGCTCAGCTCGCACATCCTCGGCGAGGTCGAGGCCCTCTGCGACCGGGTCAGCATCGTCCGCAGGGGCCGCACCGTGGAGAGCGGCACCCTCGCCGAGCTGCGCCACCTCACCCGCACCTCGATCAGCGCCGAACTCGCCGGGCCGCCCGACGGCCTCGCGCACCTGCCCGGCGTCCACGACGTCGAGGTCCGGGGCGCCGGCGTCCGCCTCCGGGTCGACACCGACAAGCTGGACGCCGTCCTGCGCTCCCTCGCCGCGTCCGGCGTCCGGTCGCTGACCTCCACCCCGCCCACCCTCGAAGAGCTGTTCCTGCGCCACTACGCCGAGGAGGGTGCGCGATGAGCGCCCCGCTCGCCGGCACCGCGGCCCTGGTGCGGCTCGCCCTGCGGCGCGACCGGGTGCTGGCGCCCGTCTGGATCCTCGTCGTCGCGTCGATGGTGCTGGCCCTGCCCGCCTCGCTGGAATCGGTCTACCAGACCCCCGCCGAGCGCGGCACCCTGCTGGCCACCACCAACGCCAGCGGCTCGCTGCGCGGCCTGTACGGACCGGTCTTCGGCGACTCCGTCGGCGCACTGACCGCATGGAAGGGCGGGGTCTTCGCCGCGGTGCTCGCCGGGATCATGAGCCTGGTCATCGTGGTCCGCCACACCCGCGAAGAGGAGGAGACGGGCCGTCAGGAGATGCTGTCGGCGGCCGTGGTGGGCCGCCGTGCCCCGTTGACCGCGGCGCTGCTGACCGCCCTGCTCGCCAACGGCCTGGCCGCGGCCCTGGTGACCGCCGGCCTCGCCGGGCACGGCGCGGCCGGCGCGGCGGCCCTCGGGCTGGGCATCGGCGCCACCGGCACGCTCTGCGCGGCGCTCGCCGCCGTCGCGGCGCAACTCACCGGGAGCGCGCGCCTCGCGAAGGGGCTCACGGGGGCGGCGATCGGCGCGGCCTTCGTACTGCGCGCCGTCGGCGACGCCCGCGCCCCCGCCGGCGCGTCCCTGCCGACCTGGCTCTCGCCGCTGGGCTGGCTGGAGCACGTACGGGCCTTCGCGGGCGAACGCTGGTGGGTGCTGGCCCTGTTCGCGACGGCCACCGCCGCGCTTGCGGCGGCCGCGTACGCGCTGGCCGGCCGGCGCGACCTCGGCACGGGCCTCCTGCCGGCCCGCCCCGGCCCCGCACACGGCCGGCTCGGCTCGGCCGGGGCGCTGGCCCGACGGCTCCAGCGCCCGGCCCTCGTCGGCTGGAGCCTGGCCTTCCTCGCCGCCGGGCTGGTCTTCGGCGCCGTCGCCGCCGGCGCCACCGAACTGGTCGGCGGCAACGACCGGACGCGCGAGCTCATCGAGCGGATGGGCAACCGGAGCGGGCTGACCGACGCCTTCCTGGCCACCATGGCCCAGATGCTCGGCATGGTCGCCGCCCTGTACGCCGTCGCGGCCGTCCTGCGCCTGGCCGCCGAGGAGACGGGGCAGCGCGCCGAACCGCTGCTCGCGCACCCGGTCGGCAGGCTGCGCTGGGCCGGCGGCCACCTGGCCGCGGCCTTCGGCGGCCCGGCGCTGATCCTGCTCGCCGCCGGGCTCGGCCTGGGCCTCGGGCAGGGCCGGGCCGCCGCGCTCGGCCCGGCGGTCGGCGCCGCGCTCGCCCAACTTCCGGCGGTGTGGGCGATCGGCGGCCTCGCGGTCCTGCTGCACGGCGCGGCCCCGCGGTACACGGCGGTCGCCTGGGCCGTGGCCGGGGCCGCGCTCGCCCTGGGCTGGGTCGGCCCGGCGCTGCACCTGCCCGACGCCGTGCTCGACCTCTCGCCCTTCGCCCACCTGCCCCGTCTGCCCGGCGCCGCAGCCGCGACGGCCTGGGCCCCGCTGCTCGCCCTGACCGCCCTGGCGGCGGCCCTCACGGCGGCCGGGCTGGCCGCGCTGCGCCGCCGCGACCTGGTGGTGTAGGCGGCCCGGCGCTCCTTCGCGCAGACGGCCCGGTCCGAAGGGGACGGCCTAGAACTCGACGAGCAGTTCCCGCAGCCCCCGGATGACGTATCCCTCCCGCCACTGCGGCTCCTTCGCCAGCCGCAGCGGCGGGACCCCCTCGGCCAGCAGCGCCCCGAAGGACGCCTCCAGCTCGCGCCGGGCCAGCGGGGCGCCCAGGCAGTAGTGGATCCCGGCACCGAAGGTCAGGTGGGGGTTGTCGGCCCGGGTGAGGTCGAGGACGTCGGGGTCGGCGAAGCGCGCGGGGTCCCGGTTGGCCGACCCGAAGAGCAGCGCCACCTCCGCGCCCCGGGGGACGACGGTGTCACCGATCCGGACGTCGTCGAGCACCCAGCGTTCGAACATCTGCAGCGGAGTGTCGAAGCGCATCAGTTCGTCCACAGCTGTGGACAGGCATCCGGACGCCGCGTCCCCGGGGTGCGCGCGCTCCCGCAGCCCGGCCAACTGCCCGGGGTGGCGCAGCAGCGTCCACCAGCCGTTGGCGGTGGTGTTGACCGTCGCCTCGTGCCCGGCGTTCAGCAGCAGCACGCACGTGGAGATCATCTCCTGCTCGCTGAGCCGGCCGTCCTCGTCGTGGGCCGCGATCAGCCCCGAGACCAGGTCCTCCCCGGGCCGGGCGCGCCGCTCCGCGATCAGGGCCCGCAGGTACGCGCCGAACTCCTCGCTCGCCCGCACCGCCCGCCGCGCCGTCTCCTCGTCGGGCCGCAGCTCGAACATCCCGCAGATGTCCGCGGACCAGGGCCGCAGCAGCCCCCGGTCCGCCTCCGGGACGCCGAGCAGCTCCGCGATCACCGCCACCGGCAGCGGCTCGGCGACGACGGTGAGCAGGTCCCCGCCCCCGTCCGCGAGCAACCGCCCGACCAGCTCCCCGGCCAGCCGCCGCACGGCGGGCACCAGCCGCTCCACGGTCCGCGGGGTGAAGGCCTTCGCCACCAGCCGGCGCACCCGCGCGTGCGCGGGGTCCTCCAGGTCCAGCAGCCCGTTGCCGTTGAGCACGTGGAAGGGCTCGTGCTCCGGCGGCGGGGCCTCGCGGCCGAACTCCTCGTGCGTGAACCGGTGCAGGTAGGTCCGCCCCAGCCGCCGGTCCCGCAGCAGCGCGCTCACATCGGCGTAGTGCGGCACCAGCCACTGCCCGGTGGGCTCGAACCACACCGCCCGGCCCTGCTCCCGCACCTCCCGGTAGGCCGGATACGGATCGGCGACGAAGGCGGCGTCCCACGGATCAAAACCCATCCCCGCACAGTAGGCGCGCGGCGGGCCGTCCGGCGGGATGCCGCGGACACCGCCACGAGATCCGCACGGGACCGGCGCCCGGGCGGCCCCCGCCCCGCGCGGGCGGACCCGGCCCGGCGCGGGCGGACCCGGCCCGGCGCTACGCCGGCCGCACCAGCCGCGTCTCGTAGGCGAAGACGGCCGCCTGCGTCCGGTCCCGCAGGCCCAGTTTCACCAGCACGCGGCTCACGTGCGTCTTGATCGTGGACTCCGCGACCACGAGCCGGTCCGCGATCTCGGCGTTGGACAGCCCCTGCGCGATCAGCACGAGCACCTCCGTCTCCCGGTCCGTCAGCTCCCCGACGCCCGCCGGGTCCGCGAGCCGCGGGGCCTCGGCCAGCTTCGAGAACTCCGCGATCAGCCGCTTGGTCACCGAGGGCGCCAGCAGCGCCTCGCCCGACGCCACCACCCTCACCCCGTCGGCCAGTTGCCGCGCCGAGGCGTCCTTGAGCAGGAAGCCGGAGGCCCCGGCCCGCAGCGCCTGGTAGACGTACTCGTCGAGGTCGAAGGTGGTCAGGACCAACACCTTCGCGTCCGTGTCGGCGGCCATGATCTCCCGCGTCGCCTCCAGCCCGTTCATCACCGGCATCCGGATGTCCATCAGGACCACGTCCGGCCGCAGCTCCGCCACCCGGGCGAGGGCCTCGCGGCCGTCCACCGCCTCGCCGACGACCTCGATGCCGTCCATGGCGTTCAGCAGCACGGAGAACCCCTCGCGGACCATCATCTGGTCGTCGACGATCAACACCCTGATCGTCACGGCGTCGCCGCCCCGGCGTCCGGGACCGCGCCCGCGGCCGGTTCGGGACGCCGGACCGGGATGAACACCGCGACCTCGTACCCGCCCGCGGCCGTCGGCCCGGCCGTCATCTCGCCCTCCAGCATCGCCACCCGCTCCCGCATCCCGGTGATCCCGTGACCCGCCCCGGGCGAGGGCCGCACGTCGCCGGTCGGCGCCCCGTTGACGATCCGCACCCCCAGACCGCCCAGCACGTACGACACCTCCACCCCGGCCTCCGCGCCCGGCGCGTGCCGCAGCGTGTTGCTCAGCGCCTCCTGGACGATCCGGTACGCCGACAGCTCCACCCCCTGCGGCAGCTCCCGCACCGCGCCCGTGACCGTGCTGTCCACCGTCAGACCGGCGTCCCGCACGTTCGCCAGCAGGCCGTCCAGCGAGGCCAGCGTCGGCTGCGGGGCGTCCGGGGCCTCGTAGTCCGCGGAGCGCACCACGCCGAGCACCCGGCGCAGTTCCGTCAGCGCGGACACCGCGTTCTCCCGGATGGTGGCGAACGCCGCCTCCAGCTCCGGCGGCGGGTTCTTCACCCGGTACGGGGCGGCCTCCGCCTGGATCGCCACCACCGACATGTGGTGCGCGACCACGTCGTGCAGCTCCCGGGCGATCGTGGTCCGCTCCTCCAGCAGCGTCCGCCGGTCCCGCTCGACGGCCGTGACCTCCTGCTGGGCCGTGACCTCCTGCTCGGCCTGCCGGCGGGTGTTGCGGACCGTGACGGCGAGCAGCGCGACCGCCGACAGGAAGGCCATCGGTCCCAGTTCGGCGTCCCGGCCGATCAGCAGCGGCAGCACCGACCCGACGACCACGGTGGCCAGCCACAGCCAGCCGGCCACCCGCGGCCGGCTGCGCAGCGCCACCACGGTGACGACGACGAGGTGGGCGAAGAAGGTGCCCGGCGACCACGGCCAGGTCATCGAGGCGTTCCCCAGCAGCGCCAGCGGCAGGGTGACGGCGACCACCGCCCAGAAGGCGCCCACCGGCCGCACCAGCGTCATCAGCACCGGGGCCGCGGCCATCAGCCCCATCAGCAGCGGCAGTCCGGATGCCCCCATGCCGCCGTTGACGACGGAGACGAACGCGGTGATCACGGCCAGCAGGACCACCACGGCGTGCGGCAGGTAGGCCGTCCTGGGGCGCAGCGACCGCGGCACCCACCGGGCGAGCCGTCCGTCCGTGCGGACCGGCGGCAGCGGCCGGTAGGAGAAGGCGTCGGTGATCAGGTCGTCGCGAAAGCTCTGGAAGAGCCCCGACGCGAGGCGGAACTCGGGCGCCCGGGCGGTCGCCCCGGTGGTCGTATCGGTCATACCCCTCACCGTAGGGCGGCGCCCCCGTCGTCCGCGTCGGCGCTGAAGGGGATATCCGCGCCTCCCCCTCAAGTACTACCCGCACCGCGCGCGCCCCCGGGCCCCCGCCGTCAGGCTCCGGTCATGACCGGGACCGACGGGCGCCGCGACCGCATCGCAAGCGCCCACCGGGGCGAGAATCCCACCGTGCTGCGCCGGCTCGGCGGCGGGGCGGCGCCCACCGGGGGCGAGGGCCGCCGGTCGGGCAGGGGCGGCCCGCGGTCAGTCCGCGACCATGGGTTCCACGTAGCCCGCGCGCCAGCGGGGGGCCGGGTCCTGGCCGGGGCTGGTCCAGTACTCGCGCGCGCCCACGACCTCCCCGTCCCGGACCGTCCACAGGGAGACGGCGCGGTAGACGACGTGGTCCTGCGGGATCTCCACCTCGGTGACGACGAGGTCCCCGTCGGCCAGGATGCGCAGCAGCTCGACCGGCCGGTCGTCCGCGCAGCCGTCGTCGCTGTTCACGGCGACGAAGTTGGCGCGGCCCACGATGCGTTCGCCGCTCACGGGCCATTCGATGACGGCGTCCTCGGCGATGAGCCCGGCCACCGCGTCCCAGTCGCGTGCCCCGATCCGCTCCCACAGTTCCGCAACCACGTCCAACGGCTCCATGTGCGGCAGTGTCCGACGCGGCCGCCCCGCGCAAACAAGCTTTGCCTACAGGCTTATTGGCATCGACACAATCGCCCGGCGGATCAGTTCTTCCGGTCGCCGGGCGCGGGCGCGGCGGTCGCGGTCGGGCCGGCGGGCGGCCGCGGGACGCCGCCCGGCGGGGCCGGGTCCTGCTCCCCGGTCATCACGGCGTACACGGTGGCCCCGGCCGCGACGGCGACGACCAGGGCCACGGCGAGGAGGAAGGCCGTGGAGGCCGCCCGTCCGCGCGGCCGCGGCGGCGACTGCGGCGGCGGCCCGTACCCGCGGCCCCCGGGAAGGTCCGCGGGCGGGGGCGGGGGCGGGGGCGCGGCGGGCAGCGGGCGTTCCGGGCCGGCCTCCTCGCGGTCCAGCAGCCGTACGGTGTGCAGCCCGAGCCGGGCCACGAGCGGACCGGGCAGCCACGGCCCCAGCACCCTCCCGTCCGCCACCGAGCCCGCCGCGCCGACCCGGGCCAGGACCTCGGCGGTGCCCGGCCGGTCGCCGGGGTCCCGGCGCAGGCAGTCCCGTACCAGCTCGCGCAGCCCGGCCGGCACCCCGTCCAGGTCCGGCTCCGGGCCCCGCACCGTCGGCCCGGCCGTGCCGAACGGCGGCCGTCCGGTGGCCGCGTACGCCAGGACCGCGAGGCCGAAGAGGTCGCAGGCGGCGGTGACCGGCCCGCCGCGCTCCTGCTCGGGCGCGGCGAAACCGGGCCGGTCGCCCGCCGGCCCGGACCCGGCCCCGCGCGGAAGGCCGAAGCCGGTGACTCCGAAGCCGGTGACGCGGGGGCCGTCGAGGGTGAGCAGCACGTGCGAGGGGGTCAGGGCGCGGTGGACCAGGCCGGCGCGGTGGACGTCGCGCAGGGCGTGCGCGAGGCCCGCGGCCAGGACCCGCAGGCAGCGCTCGGGCAGTGGGCCGCAGCCGCCCTCGACGACCCGGCGCAGGCTGGGCCCGGCGACGTAGCCGGTGGCGTACCAGGGGGCGGCCGCCTCGGTGTCGGCGTCGAGCACCGGCGCCGTCCACGGCCCGTCCACGCGCCGGGCGGCGGCGACCTCCCGGCGGAAGCGGGCGCGCAGGTCCCCGGCGGCCCCGGGGCGGACCGAGGTGAGGGCGACGGTGCGCCCGCGCCCGGAGCGGGCCAGGTAGACCTGGGCCGTGCCCCCGCCCGCGCCGAGCCGTGCCAGCAGCCGGTAGGGGCCGATGCGGTGCGGGTCGTGCGGGTGCAACTGCTCCATGGCCGGGTGGACCCCTCCCTCAAGGCGTCCGGCCGAGCGTAGTGCGGCGCCCCCCGCCGGGAGGCGCTGTTCGCGGCACCGGTGCGGGTCCTCTCCCGGACCCGTACCGTCCCGGGGCCCCGCCCGCCCGGCCCCCGGGGCGGGGCGGGCGGCTCAGGTGGCCGTCGCGGGCCGGGCGTCGTCCGGGAGGGGAAGGGCGTCGAGGGTCGCGGCCAGGCGGTCCAGGACGCGGATGGTCTCCGTGAAGGCCTCGTCGCCCAGGGCCTCGGCCAGGCGGTTCGCCCACGCCGCGTGACCCGGGCCGATCAGGGCGATCGCCGCCCGGCCCGCGTCGGTCGGGCGCAGCAGCTTCGCCCGGCGGTGGGCCGGGTTCGGGACGTACTCCGCGAGCCCCTTGTCGGCCAGCAGGTCCGCGATGCGCTGGACGCTCTGCCGGGTGATGCCCATGGCCCTGGCTATCCCGGCGACGGGCAGCGGCTCCCGCAGCACCGCCCCCAGCACCTGCCACCACGCGGCCGTCAGCCCGGCCGGCCGCGCCAGCTCCTCGGAGATGGCGAGGAACTGGCCGTTCAGCCGGAACACCCCGAGCGCGGTGCGGCTCAGCAGGTCCTGCCGGGCCCGGTCGGCGCCCGCCGTCCGCGGGCCGTCGTCCGCGCCCTCGGGCAGGGGATCAAACACCGTTCGCCGCCTCCTCTTCCTCCGCCGCCATCAGCACCGGGTACGCACTCGGGTCCGAGTCGTGGAACAGCCGGTACCACGCGTCCAGCACGTCCGGCTTGTACACGTCCAGCCGGGCGAACACCTCGCGCGCGAAGGCCACCGGGTCGGTCGGCCCCGCCGTGATCAGGTCGCCGTCCGTGACCGCGTCCGCCTCCACGTAGTGCCGCGCGCCACCGTAGCCCGGCTGCCCGGCCAGGTAGAAGGAGACGGCGCTCGTGTGCGCGCGGTCGTCCAGCAGGCCCTCGCGGGCCAGTCCGGCCGTCGCGCCGCAGATCGCCGCTACCGGCACCCCGGCGGCCAGGAACTCGCGGGCCTTGGCCGCGAACGGCGCCAGCGCGTCGCCCGCGTCCCAGAGCGAGGCCCCGGTGAGGATCAGCAGCGAGGAGTCCTCCGGCCGCAGCCCGGCCAGTGCCAGGTCGGGCTGGATGCGGACGCCGCCCATGGTGGTGACGGGCTCGCCGGCGGCGGGCCCGACCGTGCGGACCTCGTGGCCGTGCTGCGTGAGATGGGCGGTGGTGTGCCCGGTCTCCCAGTCCGCGTAGGTGTCGTAGACCGCGAGGTGGACGGGCTTGCGCGGGGTCTCGGTCATGGTGCTCGCCTCCAGCATCACTGCTTCGCTCTCATCACGTTCACGTTCACGTGCGCCGGCGGTCGCGCCGGAGATGTCCGGTCCGGCGTCCGTCGGGACGCCTCGCCTCACATGACAATAGGCTGTCATAAAGGCAGCATGCTGTCAATGTCGCGGACCGGCCCGCAGCCCCTTCCGCGCCCCCTCCGGCCGCCGCGGCCCCCGCCGGGGCGGACAGACTGCCGAGACCGGCCCCCCACCCCCATACAGTCCGCCGATATCCCTCCCCACCAGCGCACTTCTAGCGTGACCGCATGACCCCTCACGTCACCGCCGCGACCGTCAAGGCCGCCGACCGCGCTCACGTCTTCCACTCCTGGTCCGCGCAGGCCCTGATCGACCCCCTCGCCGTGGCCGGGGCCGAGGGCTCGTACTTCTGGGACTACGACGGCAACCGCTTCCTCGACTTCGCCTCCCAGCTGGTCAACACCAACATCGGCCACCAGCACCCCAAGGTCGTCGAGGCCGTCCGGGAGCAGGCCGCCCGGCTCTGCACCCTCGCGCCCGGCTTCGCCGTCGACGTCCGCTCCGAGGCCGCACGCCTCATCGCCGAGCGGACCCCCGGCGACCTCGACAAGATCTTCTTCACCAACGGCGGCGCCGAGGCCGTCGAGAACGCCGTCCGCATGGCCCGGCTGCACACCGGCCGGCAGAAGGTGCTCTCCGCCTACCGCTCCTACCACGGCGCCACCGCCGCCGCGATCAACCTGACCGGCGACCCGCGCCGCTGGCCCTCCGACACCGCTTCCGCCGGCGTCGTGCACTTCTGGGGCCCGTACCTCTACCGTTCCGCCTTCCACGCCTCCACCGAGGCCGAGGAGTGCGAGCGGGCGCTGGCCCACCTCGCCGACACCATCGCCTTCGAGGGGCCGCAGTCCGTCGCGGCGATCGTCCTGGAGACCGTCCCGGGCACGGCCGGGATCATGACGCCGCCCGACGGCTACCTGGCCGGCGTGCGCGAGCTCTGCGACCGCCACGGCATCGTCTTCGTCCTCGACGAGGTCATGGCGGGCTTCGGCCGCACCGGCCGCTGGTTCGCCTCCGAGCACTGGGACGTCACCCCCGACCTCATCTGCTTCGCCAAGGGCGTCACCAGCGGATACGTCCCCCTCGGCGGCGTCGCCATCTCCGCCGCCATCGCCGAGACCTTCGCCACCCGGCCGTACCCCGGCGGGCTCACCTACTCCGGACACCCGCTGGCCTGCGCCACCGCCGTCGCCACCATCAACGCGATGGAGGAGGAGGGCGTCGTCGAGCACGCCGCCCGCCTCGGGGAGGACGTGCTCGGCCCGGGGCTGCGCGCGCTCGCCGAGCGGCACCCCTCCGTGGGCGAGGTCCGGGGCCTCGGCGCCTTCTGGGCGCTGGAGCTCGTACGCGACAAGGGGACCCGCGAGCCGCTCGTCCCGTACAACGCCGCCGGGGCCGACAACGCGCCCATGGCCGAGTTCACCGCCGCCTGCAAGGCCTCCGGCCTCTGGCCGTTCGTCAACATGAACCGCACCCACGTGGTGCCGCCCTGCAACATCGGCGAGACGGAGGCCAAGGAGGGCCTGGCCCTGCTCGACGAGGCGCTGACGGTGGCCGACCGCCACACCGCCTCCGGCTGAGCCGCCGGGGCCCGCCCGCCGTGCCCCGCGCCCGTCGGGCGGGCCTCCGAGACGTCCGCATAACGGTCCTTTAATCCGCATAACGATCCTCGACCGCTCGGTTTCGGCCGCACGGTCTGGCCTAAGGTGTCCGGAGTCCTACAGAGGAGACGGGCCCCTATGCCAGGCAGCGGAGCTGTCACCCGCAACACACTTCGCCAGCAGATCGCGGACGCGCTGCGGGACGAGGTGCTCGCGGGACGCCTGCCGCCGGGGACCGAGTTCACCGTCAAACAGATCGCCGAGCAGTACGAGGTCTCCGCGACCCCCGTCCGCGAGGCCCTCGTCGACCTCTCCGCCCAGGGGCTGCTCGAACTGCTCCAGCACCGCGGCTTCCGCGTGCGGGTCTACTCCGCCGACGACTTCCGCGGCATGGTCGAGGCCCGCACCCTGATCGTCGACGGCATCTTCCGCAGGCTCGCCGAGCGCGGGGTCGCCCCCGGCTCCGGCGAGCGGCTGGTGTCGGTGCGCCGCCGCGCCGAGGAGGCGCGGCGGGCCGCGCGCGGCGGCACCCTCGAAGTGCTGATCGGCTACGACCTGCGCTTCTGGCGGGAGCTGAGCGCGCTCGTCGGCAACACCTACATCTCCGAGTTCCTGCACCGCATCCGCGTCCAGTGCTGGGTCTTCGCCGTCCCGCACCTCCAGCGCGACCCGCGGCTGCGGGCCGCCCTGTGGGACCGGCACGGCGAGCTGGTGGACGCCGTCACCCTGAACGACGCGGACACCGTGCGCCGCCTCGTGCACGACTACAACCAGCACGGATTGAACTGGGCGGCGGGACTGTAGCGGCGGGCGCGCCGGGTGCGGCGGGGACCGGGTGATGCGCACCCCTTCGCGGAGGGTGTCCGGCGCACTACGCTTGGCCGATCGGCGGCAACGACTGATCGGAGCCCGCGTGGCCTGTGACCTGTGGCTGGTCCCCCTTGTCGACGTGCTGTGCCACAGCCCCGACAACCCCTTCGCGGAAGAGATCGCCGCCTACGACAAGGCGCTGGGCGAGGCCGGACTGCCGTCCGTGCCCGTCTTCGCGTACATGCCCGGCCTGAGCGGGGACGTCGCCCCGGTCGCCGGCTTCGACTACGACGCCCTGCACTTCCTGCGGCGGGCCTACCTGCTCCAGCTCTGCGGCCTGCCGGTGACCCCGGTGGACGAGCTGGGCGGGGACTACGAGCAGCTGCTGGAGATGTTCGAGCCCACCGCGCAGCAGTCGCACCTGGTGTGGCACTACGACCACGCCGGGGCCTACGTCCCGGTGGACTTCGCGGCGCCGCTGGCCAACGAGGAGCTGCTCTCCGGCGGCGGGCCGCTGGGGTCCGCGCAGGGCCTGCTGCGGGAGCTGCTGTTCGTGGCGCCCGCCATCGGGATAGACCCGGGCAACCCGCCCGCGCCCCCCGCGCCGCCCGGCCGCCCGACCTCACTGGAGGAGCCGGCGGGGCCGATCCCGTACGACGACAGCCCCTTCGCCCGGGAGCGGCACGTCTGGCTCGGGCTGCACGCGGCCGCGACGCGGAGCCTCGGCCAGGGCTCGATGATCATCTTCAGCTGACCGGCGACCGCCCGGTGCGGGCCCGCCGGTACGGCCGCCCCGCACCCCGCCCGCCGGCGGGTCTACCTCGGCTGCTCCGGCGGGCGCTGGCGCGGCATGTTCGGCCGGGTCCCGGGGGGCAGCGGGAAGCGGGCCGGCGGGACGGCGGCGTCCGGACGGCCCGCGGACGCGCCCAGCGACTGCATCACCAGCGGCGCGGGCCCGGCCCGGAACTCCACCATCCAGTCCGCCGTCTCCGAGCGCACCAGCTCGGTGACGTCCTCGGAGAACCGGCGCAGCACGGTCAGGCACCGCTCGGCGGCCTCGCTCGCGGTGCCGTCGGTGGGCCCGAGCACCTCCCGTACGTTCTCCGACGCCCAGTCGAACTGGAGCGTCTGGAGCCGGCGCTGCACGGCCTGCGCGGTCGCCACGTCCCGCATCCAGCCGGACGTGAGACCGAAGAACCGGTCGCAGCCCAGGGCGGCCGCGCCCAGCAGCAGCGCCAGGTACCCGTACGCGGCCCCGCCCGGGACCGAGCCGGTCAGGTCCAGCAGCGGCATGGCCGCGCCCGTGACGGCGCCCGCCGCGGCGGCGACGCGCAGCAGCCGGGCCCCGCGCCGCTTCCACGCCCGGTCGGACAGGTACCACTCGGCGGTGCGCAGCGCGTCGTCCTCGACCCGGCGGTAGAGCTCGTCGAGCCGCTCCGCGGGTTCGCCCCAGTCCCCGAGGGGGAACGGCCGTCCGGTCAGGTCGCCCGCCGGCATCGGCCCGCCGCCCTCCTCCCGGGGTGGGCCCTCGGGCTGCATCTCCGGCTGGCTCACCCGGCACTCCCTCTGCCTGCGCTGACGTGTGGTGGTGCGCGTGTGCGCAATGGTGCGCATGCTCTTCCTACCTTCGAATGACGGGCCGCGGACGACGCTTCCCCGGATTTCCGCCCGCAAGGAGCCCTCCAGCAGGTGCGCGCACGCCCCGACTCTCACTCGAAAGAGTTGGTCCTCTCGGCGTAGGGCGTGGTGCCCGGGGAGCACGTAGGCTCGGATTGACCAGTGCATCGCGACCCGACGTCGCGATCGGACGTCCCGAGCCAGAGAGTGAGTGACCTGTGATTCCCGGTGGTGGCCCCGACATGCAGCAGCTGCTCCAGCAGGCCCAGAAGATGCAGCAGGACCTCGCCGCGGCCCAGGAGGAGCTGGCCCTGGCCGAGGTCGAGGGCCAGGCCGGCGGCGGCCTGGTCAAGGCGACCGTCAACGGTTCCGGCGAGCTGCGCGCCCTGGTGATCGACCCGAAGGCGGTGGACCCGGAGGACACCGAGACCCTCGCCGACCTGGTGGTCGCGGCGGTCCAGGCGGCCAACGAGAACGCCCAGGCGCTCCAGCAGGAGAAGCTGGGCCCCCTGGCCCAGGGCCTGGGCGGCGGCAGCGGCATCCCCGGGCTCCCCTTCTAGCAGCCAGCCCCCCAGCCGCCCCCGGCACCGGCACCTCCCGGGGAAACCGAAGCGAAAGAAGGCAGTCCGTTGTACGAAGGCGTGGTCCAGGACCTGATCGACGAACTGGGCAGGCTGCCCGGCGTCGGGCCCAAGAGCGCGCAGCGGATCGCCTTCCACATCCTGCAGACCGAGCCCACCGACGTCCGCCGCCTCGCGCACGCGCTGCTGGAGGTCAAGGACAAGGTCCGGTTCTGCGCGGTGTGCGGGAACGTGGCGCAGGAGGAGCGGTGCGGGATCTGCCGCGATCCGCGCCGCGACACGACGGTCATCTGCGTCGTGGAGGAGCCCAAGGACGTCGTCGCGATCGAGCGGACCCGCGAGTTCCGGGGCAAGTACCACGTCCTCGGCGGCGCGATCAGCCCGATCGAGGGCGTCGGACCGGACGACCTGCGCATCCGGGAGCTGCTGACGCGCCTCGCGGACGGGGTGGTGACCGAGCTGATCCTCGCCACCGACCCGAACCTGGAGGGCGAGGCGACGGCGACGTACCTCGCCCGCATGATCAAGCCCATGGGCCTGAAGGTCACCCGTCTGGCCAGCGGGCTCCCCGTCGGGGGAGATCTGGAGTACGCGGACGAGGTCACGCTGGGGCGGGCCTTTGAGGGAAGGCGACTACTCGATGTCTGACGCAACGCTGCACGCCCTGGGTCAGGACCCGGACGACTTCGCCGTCCAGATCTCGGACCAGATCGAGTCCTTCATCGTCGCGGTCACCGAGGTGGCCAAGGGGGAGGACCCCGACAGCGCGGTGCCCTTCCTCCTCCTGGAGGTGTCCCAGCTGCTGCTCGCGGGCGGCCGGCTGGGCGCGTACCAGGACGTGCTGCCCGAGGAGCGGTACGAGCCGGACCTCGGACCCGAGCCGGACGTGGACGACCTGCGCGAGCGCTTCGCGCTGATGCTGGAGCCGGTCGACGTCTACTCCGAGGTCTTCGACCCCTACGAGCCGCGCAAGGCCCCGGTCCCGCACCGCATCTCCGACGACCTGGCGGACGTGGTCGCCGACCTGCGGCACGGGCTGATCCACTACCAGGCCGACCGGATCACCGAGGCGCTGTGGTGGTGGCAGTTCTCGTACTTCACCAACTGGGGGCCGACCGCTTCGGCGACCCTGCGCGCCCTGCAGTCGCTGGTGGCGCACGTGCGGCTGGACCAGCCGCTGGCGGCCCTGGACGGGCTGGACACCGACGAGGACCTGGCCGAGGAAGAGCTCGCGGAGCAGGCCGGCCGGGTCATGGCGGAAGAGCTCGGCGGCCTCGGCCGCAGCTGAGCGGCGGCGGACTCCGCGCAGGTCAGTGGCCTGTACGGGAACCAATTCGTTGATCTTTTCGTCTCATGATGTGGTACGAAGCGGTCGGATGGCGGCCGCTCGTTAGACTGCACCAGCAATGAGACGGACTGAGCGAGGAGCGCACGTGGGCCTTGTCGTGCAGAAGTACGGAGGCTCCTCCGTAGCCGATGCCGAGGGCATCAAGCGTGTCGCCAAGCGGATCGTCGATGCCAAGAAGAACGGCCACCAGGTGGTCGTCGTGGTATCGGCGATGGGCGACACGACGGACGAGCTGATCGATCTGGCCGAGCAGGTGTCCCCGATGCCTGCGGGCCGGGAGTTCGACATGCTGCTGACCGCCGGAGAGCGGATCTCCATGGCCCTGCTGGCCATGGCGATCAAAAACCTGGGCCACGAGGCCCAGTCGTTCACCGGCAGCCAGGCAGGCGTCATCACCGACTCGGTCCACAACAAGGCGCGCATCATCGATGTCACGCCGGGCCGTATCCGCACCGCGCTGGACGAGGGCAACATCGCCATCGTCGCCGGCTTCCAGGGCGTGTCCGCGGACTCCAAGGACATCACCACCCTGGGCCGCGGCGGCTCGGACACCACCGCCGTGGCGCTGGCCGCGGCGCTGGACGCCGAGGTCTGCGAGATCTACACCGATGTCGACGGCGTCTTCACCGCGGACCCCCGCGTCGTGAAGAAGGCCCGGAAGATCGACTGGATCTCCTCCGAGGACATGCTGGAGCTCGCCGCCTCCGGTTCCAAGGTGCTGCTGCACCGCTGCGTCGAATACGCACGCCGATACGACATCCCGATCCACGTCCGCTCGTCCTTCTCGGGACTGCCGGGCACCTGGGTCAGCAACGAGAATCCGCAAGGGGACGCGCAGGTGGAGCACGCCATCATCTCCGGAGTCGCGCACGACGTCTCCGAAGCCAAGATCACCGTCGTCGGCGTCCCGGACAAGCCGGGCGAGGCCGCGGCGATCTTCCGCGCCATCGCCGACGCGGAGATCAACATCGACATGATCGTGCAGAACGTGTCGGCGGCCTCGACGGGTCTGACCGACATCTCCTTCACCCTCCCCAAGGCCGAGGGCCACAAGGCCATCGACGCCTTGGAGAAGGCGAAGGGCACGATCGGCTTCGACTCGCTGCGCTACGACGACCAGATCGGCAAGATCTCCCTGGTCGGCGCGGGCATGAAGACCAACCCGGGCGTCACCGCCGCCTTCTTCCAGGCGCTGTCCGACGCGGGCGTCAACATCGAGCTGATCTCCACCTCCGAGATCCGCATCTCGGTCGTCACCCGCCAGGACGACGTCAACGAGGCCGTCCGCGCCGTGCACACGGCCTTCGGCCTCGACTCCGACAACGACGAGGCCGTCGTCTACGGAGGCACCGGACGATGACCCCCGCCCGGTCCTCCGCCCCGGCGCTCGCCGTGGTCGGGGCGACCGGAGCGGTGGGCTCCGTCCTGCTCCGGATCCTGTCCCAGCGGGCGGACGTCTGGGGCACCATCCGCCTGATCGCCTCCGCGCGCTCGGCCGGCCGCACGCTGGCCGTCCGCGCGGAGGAGACCGAGGTGCTCGCCCTCACCGAGGACGCCTTCGACGGCCTCGGACCGGGCGACGTCGTGGTCTTCCTCACCCCGGCCGAGGTCTCGGCCCGGTGGGCGCCCGTCGTCGCCACCCGCGGAGCCGTCGTGGTGGACCAGTCCGCCGCCTTCCGCGAGGACCCCGAGGTGCCCCTGGTGGTGCCCGAGGTCAACGGGCACGCCGTACGGATGCGGCCGCGCGGGATCGTCGCGGGCCCGGACTGCGTGACCGCCGCGATGATCGCGGCCCTCGGCGCCCTGCACGCCGAGTACTCCCTGGCCGACCTGGCCGTCTCCTCGTACCAGGCCGCGGGCGCCGCCGGACGCGCCGGCACCGAGGTGCTGCGCCGCCAGCTGTCCCTGGTCGCCGGGACCTCCCTCGGCGAGCAGCCCGGGGACGTGCGCCGTGCGGTCGGCGAGGACACCGGCCCCTTCGCGGCCCCGCTCGCCCTCAACGTCGTGCCCTGGTCGGGCGAGTTGCGCGAGGGCGGCTGGTCCTCGCACGAGCTCGCCGTGCGGTCCGAGACCCGCCGGATCCTGGGCCTGGAGCGGCTCCCGGTGTCGGTGACCTGCGTGCAGGTGCCGGTGCTGACCGGGCATTCGCTGACCGTGCGGGCGCGGTTCGAGAAGGTCGTGGACGCCGCGCACGCCCGGGACATCCTCAAGTCCGCGCCCGGTGTGGTGCTCGTGGACGACCCGGCGGCCGGCGAGTTCCCGACCCCGGCGGACGCCGCCGGCACGGATCCGGCCTGGGTGGGACGGGTGCGTGCGTCCCTCGACGAGCCGCGCGCGCTGGAGTTCTTCGTGTGCGCCGACAACCTGCGCAAGGGCGCCGCCCTGAACGCCACGCAGATCGCGGAACTGATCGCGGGTGAACGTGCGTAATCCGCTTTGTAGGATCGGTGCTGATCCCTTGATCAAGGTGATGGCCCGACCGCCGTCTCGACCGAACGGGGCGCAATCGGGAAGAGCGGGTACGCATGAGGGCCATGGGGATGTCACCGGAGAGGTCGCCCCGCGCGTACAACCCTGACGGGACCGCGCGCGTCCTACTGGCGTGGCAGAGGCACTTCTGGACCTGGCCGTCCTCCCGGCGCGCACCGGGCTCGTCCCCCCGCGCCGGCATCCCCGTACGCCCGGCGGCGGTTTCCCCGTGATCGTGCCCGTTCCGCCCGCGGAGCCGCCCCCCGAGGCGTCCGTACGGGATCCCGCACCGCTCCCGGCCACCCGTCCGCCCGCGCCGCGCGAGGACGCGGGACCCGCCGCCGGCGGGGAGGCGGCGGTGGTGGCGGGCACCACCGTCGACCACCTCACCGAGACCTACCGCGCCCACTACCGCTCGCTCCTGGGCCTGGCCGCGCTGCTCCTGGACGACACCGCCTCCTGCGAGGACGTGGTCCAGGAGGCCTTCATCCGCGTCCACTCGGCCCGCAGCCGCGTCCGCGACCGGGACAAGACCCTGGCCTACCTGCGCCAGACCGTCGTCAACCTCTCCCGCTCCGCGCTGCGCCGCCGCATCCTCGGCCTCAAGCTGCTGTCGAAGCCGATGCCGGACATGGCGAGCGCCGAGGAGGGCGCGTACGACCAGCTCGAACGGGACGACCTGATCAAGTCGATGCGCGGGCTCCAGCGGCGCCAGCGCGAGGTGCTGGTGCTGCGCTACTTCGCGGACATGACGGAGGCCCAGGTGGCCGAGACGCTCGGCATTTCGATCGGTTCGGTGAAGGCGTACGGTTCGCGGGGCATTGCCGCGCTGCGGGTCGCGATGGAGGCTGCGCAGTCATGAGGGACGACCACACCCCGCCGGGCGGGGCGAGCGAGGAACGGGCCCTGCGCGGGCTGCTGCACGGGGCCGTCGAGGGACTGGAGCCCTCCGAGGGGTCGCTGGAGCGGCTGCGGTGCGCCGTCCCCGCGCGCCGCGCCCGCAAGCGCCGGACCCTCGTCGGGGCGGCCGCGGTCGCCCTGCTCGCCGGGACCGCGGTCCCGGCCGCCGTCCACCTCACGGGCGAGGACGCCTCCACCGCCGACCGCTCGGCCGTGGCGGGGCACGGCCGGCAGCAGGGCGCCGCGGAGGGCGCCGGCCCGTCCGACCCGCACCAGAACGGATCCGGAGTGCGGCCCAGCGCCCCGAGACCCGGTGGCGCCGGCCCCGGGGGCGGCGGGACCACCGGCCTGCCGGAGGCGGCCGGCGACGGACCGCGGACGGGCGGCTCCACCGCGGGCCCGTCCGGCACGGGCTCCCCGGCGGGTTCCTCCCTCGGCGCGGCCGGCGGGCTCCCCGGGACGGGGCCGCAGCCCCCGGCGGCGGCGGGGACCCCCGGGTGCGGCGCCGACCAGCTGGGGGTGGTGGGCTCCGCCCGGGCCCCCGGGGCCGACGGCAAGGTCTACGGCAGCTTCAAGGTCACCAACGTCTCCTCGCGCGGCTGCGTCGTCAGCGGCTCCGACAGCGTGACGGCGGCCGCCCTGCCCGGCGCCGCGCAGGGCGTCACCTCCGGGGTCCCGGTCGTCGGGCACCGGGCGGGGGACGCGGCGAGCGGGCTGCTGCCCGACCCTTCCGCGGAGCCGCCGCTGCTGGTGCTCCAGCCGAACACGGCGTACGAGGTGCGCTTCGCCTGGGTGCCGTCGGGGCAGACCTGTCCGGCGACGCCCGGTACCGGCCCGAACCCGCCGCAGGGCGAGTCCACGGGCGGCGCGGGCCGTCCGGACGGCGCCGCCGCGGACGGTGCGGCCGGTTCGAACACGGCCCCGGGCACGGACCCGCAGACGAGCCCGCCCGACCCGTCCGGCCTCGCGGTCTCGCACACCCCGGCGGCGGGCGCGCCGACCACCCGGACCACGATCCCCGAGGCCTGCGGGGGGACGCTCTACCGCACGGGGGCGATCCCGCTGGAGCCGGCGAAGCCGTAGCCGTAGCCGTAGCCGCGGCGCCGGCCGTGGCCGACGAAGCCGTGGCCGCCCGGCCCGGAGGCGGCTCGGGCGGCGGGGGCGTCAGGTGCGCGGGGAGGCCGCTTCGGCGGGGGCCGCGGGCTCGGCGGGTCCGCTCGGGGGCGCGGCCCCGGACTCGGCCCCGGCCGTACCGGCCGCGTCCAGCAGGCCGGCCTCGGCGTCGCGGAGGGTCTCGATCTCGCGGCGGTAGAGCCGGAACCACATGAAGAGGACGAAGGCGACGAAGACGAACCACTCACCGGTGTAGCCGAGGTTCTGGAAGGCCTTCAGGTCGAGCCCGGTGTCGTTGGGCGCCGCCGCCGGCACCGGGCGCATCCCCTCCGAGGGGGTCTGCACGGTCAGCCAGGCGTCGTACAGGTCGTACGGAACGATGTTGATCAGCGAGGCCGCGCCGATCACGCCCAGCTGCCCGGCCGGCAGCCCGCCCTGGGAGTGGACCCCCTTGGTGCCGCCGTTCTCCGAGGGTTGCAGGGCTCCGGTGACCTCCACCCGCCCGGTCGGCGCGGCGGGCGCCACCGCCGGGTCCGCCGGACCCGGCAGCCAGCCCCGGACGACCGGGACGGCCTTGCCGGAGTCGGTCTTCAGCAGGGTCAGCACGTAGAAGCCGGACGCGCCGTCGAGGTTCCGCTCCGGGACGAGCAACTGCTCGCCGTACTCCCCGGAGGCGAAGGCCAGCCGTCCGGAGGTCGTCTTGTCCACCGGGAGCAGCGAGTCCAGCGGGGCGGCCGCCCGGTCGGCGGGGCGCGCCGAGGTGGCCTCCCGGTGGCTGTCGACGCGGTCCTCGAACCGGCCGAGCTGCCACGACCCCATGAACAGGCAGAAGGGGACCGCCAGCAGGACGAAGACGTTGATCCCCCACCAGCGCGGGGTCAGGAGAAACCGGTGCACCCCACCACCGTACGGGGGTGCACCGGCGCGGCCCGCGTCGGGGCACGTACCGCGGGTCAGTGCGGCAGGTGCTTCAGGGCGAACTCCAGCTCCATCCGGACCTGCTTGATCCGCTCCTCCACCACCAGCGAACCGTGCCCGGCCTCGTAGCGGTACACCTCGTGCACCGCCCCGCGCTCCGCCAGCCGGTCCACGTAGTTCTCGATCTGCCGGATCGGGCAGCGCGGGTCGTTGACCCCCGCCGCGATGTGCACCGGGGCCGTCACCGCGTCCACGTACGTCAGCGGCGACGAGGCCGCGAAGCGCTCCGGCACCTCCTGCGGCGTGCCCCCGAAGAGGGTGCGGTCCAGGGACTTCAGCGCCTCCATCTCGTCGTGGTAGGCCGTCACGTAGTCCGCGACCGGTACGGCCGCCAGCCCGACCGCCCAGGCTCCGGGCTGCGTGCCCAGGCCCAGCAGCGTCAGGTAGCCGCCCCAGGAGCCGCCCGAGAGGACCAGCCGCGCCGGGTCCGCGAGCCCGCTCGCGACGGCCCACTCGCGGACCGCCGCGATGTCCTCCAGCTCGATCAGGCCGACCCGGTGCTTGAGGGCGTCGGTCCATTCGCGCCCGTAGCCGGTCGAGCCCCGGTAGTTGACGCGGACCACCGCGAACCCGTGGTCCAGCCAGGCCGCCGGCGCCGACGCGAAGGCGTCGCTGTCGTGCCAGGTCGGCCCGCCGTGGATCTCGAAGACCGTCGGGAAGGGGCCGTCGCCGCGGCCCGCGGGCCGCTGCGCCAGCGCGTGGACGCGCCCGCCCGGGCCCTCCACCCACACGTCCTCCACCGGCACCGACCCGGGCGCCCGGAACCCGGGCGGGTCCAGGACGACCCCGCCCGCGGTGGACCGCACGGTCGGCGGCTCGGCGGCCGAGGACCACTGGTACTCCACCGTCCCGTCGGGGCGGGCCGTCGCACCCGACACCGTGCCCGGGGGCGTCTCCACCGCGACGAGGGACCGCGCGGCCAGGTCGTAGCGCCACAGCTCGCTGCGCGCCTCGAAGCCGTGCGCGATCAGCAGCGCCGACCCGTCCGGGTACCACTCCGCGCTGACGTCGCCCGGCAGTTCGATGCCGAGCTCCGTCTCGGTGCCCGATGCCACGTCCCACACCATCGGCTCCCAGCGGCCGCGCCGCTGGTGGCCGACGAGCAGCCGGGTGTCGCCCGCGACCGGGGCGAAGCCGAGCACCTCCAGGCCGAGCTCCTCGGTGCCGCCGCGCGAGTCGTCCAGCTCGGCGACGGTGGCGCCGTCGAGGTCGAGCACGCGCAGGGCCGAGTGCATCGCGTCGCCGTGCTCGGTGTGCTCGACCGCCACCAGCGTCCCGTCCCGCGACAGGTCGCCGACGCCCGCGGACTCGCGGTGCCGGTAGATCACGGTGGGCGCCGAACCGTCGGGCCGTACCACGTGGATCGTGGTGCCGTCCTCGTCCGTGGACCGGCCGACGACCGCCGTCCCGTCCCGGCCCAGGGCCAGACCTGCCGGGTACGAGGGCTCCAGGCCGGGGGTGGCCGGCTCGTCGGGGCCGCCCGCGAAGGGCTGGCGCACCCAGGTGCCGAACTCGTCGCCGTCGGTGTCGGAGAACCACCAGATCCACTCGCCGTCCGGCGAGAGGGTGCCGTCGGTGGTGCCGTTGGGGCGGTCGGTGGCCTGCCGCTGGGCGCCGGTGGCGCGGTCCCAGGCGTAGAGCTCGAACGTCCCGGTCGCGTTGGAGACGAAGAGCGAACGGTCCGGCGCGTCCTCGGCCCACTCGGGCAGCCCGACGCGCGGGGCCCGGAACCGCTTCTCCCAGTCGGGGGTCACGTCGGTGGTCACATCGCTGTCGCTGGTCATGGCCCCATTCTTGCCGCACGCCCGCCCCGCCCGCCGACCGCTCCGCCGGTCCCCCGCACGCCGACGGCACCGCCCCGCCCGCCGGACCCGCCCGCCGGACCCGCCGCGACGCACCCCGTCCGGCCCACCCCCGACACGCGCCGCGCACCCGGCCCGCTGCGTACGCTGGCGCGATGCGGATGATCGTCCGGGGCGCCCGGCTGCTGCACGACGAGGGCCACGCCGGCGGGCACGGCGGGCTGTGCGACGTGGAGGTGGGCGAGGACGGCCGGATCGCGCGGGTCCTGCCGTACGACGACCAGAAGGAGCCGCCCGCCACGGGCGTGCTCGTCGAGGCCCGCGGCGGCCTGCTCACCGCCCCCTTCGTCGAACCGCACATCCACCTCGACACGGCGCTGACTGCCGGCGAACCGCGCCCCAACGCCTCCGGCACCCTGTGGGAGGGCATCGCCTGCTGGAGCGAACGCAAGCGCACCCTGACCCGCGAGGACGTCGTCGCCCGCGCCACCGAGGTGCTGCGCTGGCAGGCGGCGCACGGCGTGCTGCACGTGCGCACCCACTGCGACACCACCGACCCCCGCCTGACCGCCCTCGACGCCCTGCTCGAAGTGCGCGACAGGGTAAGGGACTTCATGACCCTGCAGATCGTGGCCTTCCCGCAGGAGGGCATCGTCTCCTTCCCGGACGGCGAGGCGCTGCTGCGCGAGGCGGTCCGGCGCGGCGCGGACGTCGTCGGCGCCATCCCGCACTTCGAGGACACCCGCGAGGACGGGGTGGCCTCGCTGCACACCGCGTTCGCCCTCGCCGAACGGCACGGCCTGCGGCTCGACGCGCACTGCGACGAGATCGACGACGAGCAGTCCCGCTTCGTCGAGGTGCTGGCCGCCCTCGCACTGCGCTCGGGCCTGCGCGAGCGGGCCACCGCCTCCCACACGACGGCGATGGGCTCCTACAACGGCGCCTACGCCTACAAGCTCCGGCGGCTGCTGTCCCGTTCGGGCGTCAACCTGGTCTCCAACCCCTTCGCCAACCTCGCCCTCCAGGGCCGCTTCGACGGCTACCCCCGGCGGCGCGGCCTCACCCAGGTCAAGGAGCTGCTCGCGGCCGGGGTCAACGTGGCCTTCGGCCACGACGACGTGATGGACCCCTGGAACCCGCTCGGCACCGGCAACCCGCTCCAGACCGCCCTCGTCGGCATCTACGCCGCCCAGCTCACCGGCGCCGACGAGATCCCCGAGGCGTTCGCGATGGTGACGGACCGCGCCGCGCGGGTGCTGGGCCTGACGGCCGCCGAGTACGGCATCACCCCGGGCGCCCCCGCCTCCTTCGTCGTGCTCCCGGCCCCGACCCCGCAGGAGGCCGTCCGCCGCCAGGTCCGCCCCCGGTACGTCGTCGCGCACGGCCGCGTCCTCGCCGAGACCCCGCCGGCCCCCGCGCGGCTGTCGTGGCCCGGCGAAGCGCTCACGGAGGTCGACTTCGCCCTGCGTCCGGCCTGAAGGCGCGGCCGGACCGGGCGGGGCGGTGCCCGGCGGCCGTGGCAGTCTTGACGCGCGCGGACGGCGCGTCGACGGGGCGCGGGCGGCACCCCGCGCGACCGGGGGAGGACGGCCATGGACGAGCGGGGCACCGGCGGGGAGCACCTGGCGCAGTACGCCGAGATCCTCCGGGCCGCGTGCGCCACGGGCCGCCACCTCACGCGCGACGAGCGCGACGCCCGCCGCGCCGAGGGGGAACGGGCGGCCGAGGCCGGCCACGGGCTGCGGACCCTGGTGCGCGCGCACCTGGCGACCGCCCGCGAGATCCAGCCCGGCCTGCCCGCCGGCACGGCGCGGCACCTCCTGGAGGCCGTGGAACAGGCGGTGGACGCGTTCGCCGAGGGCTACGAGCGGGCCCAGCGCGACGTCGTGCGCCGCGAGGAGGCCGCGCGCCGCGAGTTCGTCGACGACCTGCTGTACGGGCGCAGCGACCTGGGCCGGCTCGCGGAACGGGCGGCCCGCTTCGGCCTGCTGCTCTCCCGGGCCCACGCGGTGGCGGTGGCCGAGGGCCCGGAGCCGTACGGGGACGGCTTCCCCGTGGCCCGCGGCATCGAGTCCGCCGTCCTGGCCCGCTTCGGGGAGCGGAACATCCTGCTGACCACCAAGGAGGGCCGGCTGGTGTGCGTGGCCCCCGGCGACCAGCCCGACATCCTGGCCTTCTTCGCGAAGCGGGCCTACGCGGCGACCGGCGGGGGACGGGTGGCGATAGGGCGCGCGCACCCCGGCGCGGGCGGCGTCGTCCACAGCTACGAGGAAGCCCTCAACGCCCTCGGCCTCGCCGACCGGATGGAGCTGGAGGGGCCGCTGCTGCACGCCGCCGACCTGCTGGTCTACCCCGTCCTGGCCCGGGACCGGGAAGCCATGGAGGACCTGGTGGAGACCGTGCTCGGCCCGCTCCGCCAGGCCCGCGGCGGCGCGCGGCCGCTGCTCGACACCCTGCACGCCTACTTCGACAGCGGCTGCGTGGCCACCGAGGCGGCCCGCCGGCTCTCGCTCAGCGTGCGCGCGCTGACCTACCGGCTGCGCCGCATCCAGCTTCTGACCGGCGCGGACCCGGCCGATCCGCAGCACCGCTACACGCTGCAGACGGCGGCCATCGGGGCACGGCTGCTGGACTGGCCGCGGGCCGCGCGTTAAAGGACCGTAAAGATTGCCGACGGACGGCAATGTGCGTGCGGGACCCGCGCTGACACGATGCCGTTGTCCGGCGGGAGCGGGAGCACAGCGGGGGAGGGGCTCATGGGCTTGTTTCTGGGTCTCGGCATCGGGGGAACCGCCCTGCTGGCCCTCTCGCTCGCCCTGGACGGTCTGCTGGAGGGCGTCTTCGACGGTGCGCTCGGCGGACTGCTCGACGGGTGGCTGTCGCTTCCGGTGGTCGCGGGCTTCGTCTCGATGCTCGGTTTCACGGGGGCGATCGTGCTCGGGTCCACGGGACTCGGGCCGGGGGCGGCGGCCACCGCGGGCGCGGTGGCGGGGTCCGCGGCCGCCTGGGCGGCCTGGCGGGTCGGCCGGGCCCTGATGGCGGACCGCGGCGGGGCCGCACCGCGCGGGGAGGAACTGCTCGGCTCCGCCGGCACGGTGGTCACGCCGATCCCCGCCGGCGGGTACGGCGAGGTCCTGCTCCGGCTGGCCGGCCAGACCGTCAAGTACGCGGCGCTGGCCGACGGCCCGCTGGCCCGGGGCGCCGAGGTGTGGGTGGAGCGCACTCCCTCGCCGACCTCGGTCGTCGTCCGCGCCGTCGAGCGCTGACGGGCCCCGCACCGGCCCGGACACCAACGATCTGCCGCTTCGGGGGCAGGAGGGGAACACCCATGAGTCCAGTCGTCACCGCGGTCGTCGGAGTGCTCGTGCTCCTCGTCCTGCTCGCCCTGGTGGTGGTCACGCGCTACAAGGTCGCGGGCCCGAGCGAGGCGTTCATCATCACCGGCCGGCGCGGCAAGGAGTCCACCGACCCGCACACCGGCCAGGTCGTGACCGACAACAGCGGCCAGAAGGTCGTCGTGGGCGGCGGGGTCTTCGTCGTCCCCTTCGTGCAGCAGCGCTACACCCTCGACCTGTCCAGCCGCCACATCCCGATCGCGGTCCGCGGCGCCGTCACCCTGCGCGGCATCAAGGCCAACCTGGAGGGCGTCGCGATCGTCAAGGTCGGCGGCACCGAGGACGCCATCCGCGCCGCGGCCCAGCGCTTCCTGCAGCAGCAGGACGGCATCGTCGGATTCACCCAGGAGGTGCTCTCCGGCGCCCTGCGCGCCATCGTCGGCCGGATGTCGGTGGAGGACATCATCCGCGACCGCGCCGCGTTCGCCGGCCAGGTCGCGGAGGAGGCCGAGGCCAGCCTGTCCGGGCAGGGCCTCGTCCTGGACGCCTTCCAGATCCAGGACATCACCACGGAGGGCTCCTACCTCGAAGACCTCGGCCGGCCCGAGGCCGCCCGGGCCAGGCAGGAGGCCGACATCGCCGAGGCCAACTCCCGGCAGGCCGCCGAGCAGGCGCGGCTGCGGGCCGAGGAGGAGATCGCGGTGGCCCAGCGCACCCTGTACCTGCGCCAGGCCGAGATCAAGGCCGAGACGGACGCGGCCACCGCGCAGGCCAACGCGGCCGGCCCCCTCGCCGACGCCGACCGCCAGCAGCAGATCCTGGCCGAACAGGAGAAGGTCGCCGAGCGCCAGGCCGCGCTGACCGACCGGCAGCTCGACACCCAGGTCCGCAAGCCCGCCGACGCCCGCCGCTACCAGGCCGAGCAGGAGGCCGAGGCCCTGCGCGTGGCCCGGGTCAAGCAGGCCGAGGCCGAACGGCTGGCCGCCATCGCCGCCGCCCAAGGCGAGGCCGAACGGGCCCGCCTGACCGGTGAGGGAGAGAAGCAGCGCCGCTCCGCCCTGGCCGAGGCCGAGGCCGTCGAGGGCGCCAAGCGCGGCGAGGCCGAACGCGCCCGGCGCGCGGCCATCGCGGAGGCGGTCCGCCTGGAGGGCGACGCGGAGGCGGCGGCCATCGCGGCCAAGGGCGCGGCGGAGGCCGAGGCGATGCAGAAGAAGGCGGGCGCCTTCGAGAGCTACGGCGAAGCGGCGATGGTCCAGATGATGGTCGATGCCCTCCCCGAGGTGGTGGCCAAGGCGGCCGAACCCCTGGCGGCCGTCGACAGGATGACGGTCATCTCCACCGACGGCGCGGGCCAGCTCACCCGCACGGTCACCGACAACGTCACCCAGGGCATGGAGCTCCTGAGCTCCACCACCGGCGTCGACCTGGCCCAGCTCCTGAAGGGCCTCACCGCCCCGAAGGCCTCCGACGCCCCGGAGACGCCCGCCCTGAACGGGAAGATCGAGATCACCGGCTGACCGCCTGGTGACACCACCCCTGAGGCCCGCTGCCTAGCAGCGGGCCTCCCGCTCAAGTGAGGGCCGCGCTCACCGCTCCGGCAGGGCTTTGGCGATCGGACTCCGTCAGTGGCCTGCTGACAGCTCGCCGCTGAGGGTTCCGTGCAGGCGGGCGCTGTGCTCGTTGAGGCCGATGATCTCGACGCTCTTGCCGCGCTGGCGGTACTTCTCCTCGATGGCGTCGAGGGCCGCGACGGAGGAGGCATCCCAGATGTGTGCGGACGACAGGTCGATGACGATCGTCTCCGGGTCTCCGGCGTAGTCGAACTGCCCGACGAGGTCGTTGGACGACGCGAAGAACAGTTCGCCGGTGACCGAGTAGACCACCGTGCCTCCCTCGGGGTCGGTCACGGAGGTGACGCTCGCCAGGTGTGCGACGCGCTTGGCGAAGATGACCATCGCGGTGACCGACCCGGCGACGACGCCGACGGCGAGGTTGTGGGTGGCGACCACACAGGCCACGGTCAGCACCATGACGCCGATCTCGCCGGCCGGCATGCGCCGCAGCGTCTTCGGTGCGACCGAGTGCCAGTCGAAGGTCGCGAAGCAGACCATGACCATGACGGCGACGAGGGCCGCCATCGGGATCCGGGAGACGACGGGCCCGAAGACGATGCACAGCACCACAAGGAACGCGCCCGCGAGGAAGGTCGACAGCCGGGTCCGGGCGCCCGAGACCTTCACATTGATCATTGTCTGGCCGATCATGGCGCAGCCGCCCATGCCGCCGAAGAACCCGGTGACGATGTTCGCGACGCCCTGGCCCACGGACTCGCGGGTCTTGCTCGACCGGGTGTCGGTGATCTCGTCGACGAGCTTCGCCGTCATCAGCGACTCCATCAGCCCGACCACGGCCATGGCCAGGGCGTACGGAGCTATGAGCGTCAGGGTGTCCAGGGTGAACGGCACGTCCGGCAGACCGGGCACGGGCAGCGAGGACGGCAGGGCGCCCTTGTCCCCGACGGTCGGCACCGCGATCCCCGCGGCCACGGTGACGCTGGTGAGGATGACGATGGACACCAGTGGGGCCGGGACCGCCTTGGTGACCTTGGGGAAGAACACCATCAGCGCGAGCCCCCCGGCGAGCAGCGGGTAGACGGCCCACGGCACGTCCCGCATCTCCGGGACCTGGGCCATGAAGACGAGGATGGCGAGGGAGTTGACGAAGCCGACCATCACCGAGCGCGGTATGAACCGGATCAGCTTCGCCACCCCGAGCACCCCGAGCACGATCTGGAAGACACCGCCGAGGATCACGGCAGCGATCAGGTAGCCCAAGCCGTGCTCCCGGTTGAGCGGAGCGATCACGAGCGCGACGGCTCCCGTGGCGGCGGAGATCATCGCCGGGCGCCCGCCGACGACCGAGATCACCACGGCCATGGTGAAGGAAGAGAAGAGGCCGATCGCCGGGTCGACTCCTGCGATGACCGAGAAGGAGATCGCCTCGGGGATCAGCGCGAGTGCGACCACCAGACCGCCGAGCACCTCGGTGCGGAACACCTTCGGTGACATCCAGGCGGGCCGCGCCGGACGGCGAAGGCCGCGCGGGCGCGCGGGGCTGGAGACAGGGGAGGAAGACAAACGGCACGGACCTCAGGCTCGGGCACACCCCAACCGGCAGGCGGGCGCGCGGAGAAGACGCGAAGACGGAGGCCGACCGGGTTCCTGGGAGAAGCCGATCAAGACCTTCTCCCAGATTTCTCCCAAACGATCTCCGGAGACGCAGGAAGGGCCTGACCCGCGATGCGGATCAAGCCCTTGACCTGGTCTTACGAAGTCGGGGTGGCGGGATTTGAACCCACGACCTCTTCGTCCCGAACGAAGCGCGCTGCCAAGCTGCGCTACACCCCGAGCGTCACCCTGGGCAGTGTGTGCTGTCCTGGCGACATCGATTACTTTAGCGGACCCGCGGCCGGAGACGAAATCCGGTTTTCGGCGGGGGCCCCGGAGCGAGCGGGGGTCTGCGGCGGAAGCGGTCCGCGGCCACCGGGGCGGGGCCCGGGGCGTAGAAGAGTGCGCCCAGGACGGCCGCGTCCACCACGACGCGCCCGCAGCCGTACCGGGCCACCCCGGCCGCCTCCGCGGCCGCGATCAGGGCCGGAAGACGGCCGCGGCCACCCGGCCGGCCGCCGAGGCCGGGCGGGGGCCGGGTCCGAGCTGCCCACCGCCGGCGCCGGCTCCGGCGTCGGTTGCGCGGGCTTCGGGGTGCCGTGCCCGGTCAGGTCTTCGGGGTCAGCGTCAGGAGGGTCGCCTCCGGCGGGCAGGCGAAGCGGACCGGGGTGTAGCGGTTGGTGCCGCAGCCCGCCGAGACGTGCAGGAACGCCCGCCGGCCCTCCGTCTCGTACGTGGAGAGGCCCTTCACCCGCTTCGTGTCCAGGTCGCAGTTGGTCACCAGCGCCCCGTAGAAGGGGATGCACAGCTGCCCGCCGTGCGTGTGGCCGGCCAGGATCAACGGGTACCCGTCGGCGGTGAAGGACTCCAGGACCCGCAGGTACGGGGCGTGCACGACCGCCATCGAGAAGTCGGCGCCGGTCTCCGGGCCGCCCGCCACCCGCTCGTAGCGGTCCCGCTTGATGTGCGGGTCGTCCAGCCCGGTGAAGGCCAGCTCCAGCCCGTCCAGCTTCAGCCGGGCGCGGGTGTTGGTGAGGTTCAGCCAGCCCGCCGCGTCGAAGGCGTCCCGCATGCCCTCCCACGGGTTGTGGACGGCGCCGACGACCGGCTTGTTGCCGTTCAGCCCGTGCCGGCCCTGCGTCTTCTCGATCAGGTAGCGCCCGGGGTTGCGCGGCCGCGGCCCGTAGTAGTCGTTCGACCCGAAGACGTAGACGCCGGGGAACTCCATCAGCGGTCCCAGGGCGTCGAGCAGCTCCGGTACGCCTTCGGTGTCCGACAGGTTGTCGCCGGTGTTCACGACGAAGTCGGGGCGCAGGCCCGCGAGGGACTGCAGCCAGGCGCGCTTCTTGCGCTGGCCGCCGACCATGTGGACGTCCGACACCTGCAGGACGCGCAGCGGGCGCATCCCCGCGGGCAGGACCGGCACCGTGACCCGGCGCAGGCGGAAGGACCGCGCCTCGAAACCGGCGGCATAGGCCAGACCGGCGGCCCCCACCGCCGCGATTCCGGCAGCCGCCTTCAGGGGTACTCCGTAACGCGCACGCATGGCCCCATCGTCGCAGACCGGGAAAAGGCGCGGGCGCCAGCGCCCCCGTACCTGGCAGACTCATTGCATGACCACGCTCAAGGCCAAGCTCCAGGAAGACCTCACGACCGCCATCAGGGCGCGCGACGAGCTGCACTCGTCCACGCTGCGCCTGACCCTCTCCGCCATCACCAAGGAGGAGGTCGCGGGCAAGGAAGCGCGCGTCCTCTCCGACGACGAGGTCCTCAAGGTGATCGCCAAGGAGGCGAAGAAGCGCCGCGAGGCCGCGGAGGCCTTCGCCCAGGGCGGCCGGCCCGAGCAGGCCGCCCGGGAGACGGCCGAGGGCGAGTTCCTCGACACCTACCTGCCCAAGCAGCTCACCGACGACGAGCTCGTCGCGATCGTGGCGCAGGCCGTCGAGGAGGCCCGGGCGGCCGGTGCCGAGGGACCGCGGGCCATGGGCGCCGTGATGAAGATCGTGAACCCGAAGGTCGCCGGGCTGGCGGAGGGCGGCCGCGTCGCCGCCGTCGTCAAGCAGCAGCTGGCCTAGCAGGCAGCCGGCCCTCCCGGCCGGCGCCACGGGTGACGGGTGAGGGCCCGGCCGCATGCGGCCGGGCCCTCACCCGTCACCCGTGGCGCCGTGGCGCGTCGCGGGGCTACTCGCCCCCGCCGGGCTTGCCCGGCTTGCCCGTGTTGGGCGTCGGCGGCTTGGTGCCGCCGCGCGAGCCGCCGGACGGGACGTTGGGCTCCGGGATGCCGACCGTGGTGAACGACGGGGACTCGCGTCCGGACAGCGCGCCCGAGACCGCGTCCTTCCAGATGGGGCCCGGCAGGCCGCCGCCGAAGACCTTGTCGTAGGACCGGCCGCCGATCACGATGTCCTCCATCGTGATCTTCTTGTTGCCGCCGGAGCCGACCCACACCGCGCCCGAGATGTTCGGGGTGTAGCCGACGAACCAGGCGTTGTAACGGGAGTCGGTGGTACCGGTCTTGCCCGCGCTGTCGCGCTCGGTCAGGCCGGCCCGCTCACCGGTACCGGAGTCCACCACGCCGCGCAGCAGGGTGTTGATGGTGTCGGCGGTGGTCTGGGACATCGCCCGGTCGCACTTGGACTTCGGCACCGCGAGGGCCTTGCCGTGCGAGTCCGTGATCGACTCGATGGCGACGGGGGTGCAGTAGATGCCGCGGTTGGCGAAGGCCGCGTACGCGTTGGCCATCGTCAGCGGGGACATCTCCTCGGCGCCGAGCGCGATGGCCGGGCCGTCCTTGAGCTTCGCGCCGCTCGCCGGGACCACGCCGAGCTTCTGCGTCATCTGGGAGACGGGGCAGAGGCCGATCTCGCCGATCATCTCGACGAAGTAGGTGTTGATCGACTTCTCCATGGCCGTCTTCAGCGCATAGGGGCCGATCTCGTCCTCGGTCTCGTTCTCCGCCTCTTCCTTCTGGGTGTTGACGTACTGGGTGCCGTCGCAGCGCGGGATCGGGCTCGGGTAGTCGAGCTTGTTCGGCGCCGCGTAGACCTTCGTCGGCGGCAGGCCCCGCTCCAGCGCGGCCGCCGCGATGAAGGGCTTGAAGGTCGAGCCGACCTGGAAGCCGAAGTTCGATCCGCCCATCCGCTTGTCCACGGAGTAGTTGATCTGCGTCTCGTTCTTCCCGAAGCCGTACGGCTTGGACTGGCCCATCGCCAGCACGCGACCGGTGCCCGGCTGGACCATGGTCACCGCCGTCGCGATCGAGTCCTCCTGGTAGACGTGGTCCTTGATCGACTCGTTGGCCGCGTCCTGCGACTGCGGGTCCAGGGTGGTGCGCACGGTCAGGCCGCCCTGGTTCCAGACCTTGGCCCGCTCCTCGCGCGTCTTGCCGAAGACCGAGTCGGTCAGGAAGGAGTTGCGCACGTAGTCGCAGAAGAAGCCGGCGCCCTTGACCGCGGTGATGCAGCCGTTCTTCGGCTTGGTCACCTTCAGCGTGACGGGCTTGGCCTTCGCCGCGTCCGCCTCCGCCTGCGAGACGTCCTTGATGTCGGCCATCCGCTGAAGGACGACGTTGCGGCGCTTCATCGCCTCCTGCGCGTCGTTCGCCGGGTCGTACCGGCTCGGCGACTGCACGACGCCCGCCAGCAGCGCGGCCTCGTCGAGGGTGAGGTCCTTGGCCGGCTTGCTGAAGTAGCGCTGGGCCGCGGATTCGATGCCGTACGCCTGCTGCCCGAAGTACGTGATGTTGAGGTAGTTCTCCAGGATCTTCTTCTTCCCGAGCTCCTCCTCGACCTGGATCGAGTACTTCAGCTCGCGGATCTTGCGCCCGAGGCTCTTCTCCTGGGCCTCGCGCACCTTGGTCTCGTCGTCACCCGCCTCTTCGACGAAGACGTTCTTCACGTACTGCTGCGTGAGGGTGGAGGCGCCCTGCGCCGCGCCGCCCTCCTGCGCGTTGCGGTTGACCGCGCGCAGGATGCCCTTGAGGTCGACCGCTCCGTGCTCGTAGAAACGCGAGTCCTCGATCGCGACGATCGCCTTCTGCATGTACGGGGAGACCGCGGTGAGCGGCACCACCTGGCGGTCGCGTGAATAGACGGTGGCGATCAGGCCACCTTCGGAGTCCAGGATCGTGGTGCGCTGGCTCAGTGGCGGGGTCTTGAGATTGGCCGGGATCTCGTCGAATCCCTCGACCGTGCCCTTGGCCGCCAGCCCCAGGGCGCCTGCGGCAGGAATCGCCATGCCGGCCAGCACAACTCCGGAGAGAACGGACACCCCGAGGAACTTGACGGCTTGCTGGCTCCCCGAGAGCCCGCCGCCCGAGCGCTTCTTTCCCATGGAGGGCAGCCTACGTTCTCATTCGCCGGACACGCGCGAATGCCTTGGCCTAAGCTGGCCCCAACTGTCACAGCAGAGCGGTGCCACATCAACCCCGCGGCTTGATTTTCACCCTTCCCGAATGGGGTGGACACATGTCCGAATCTCGCCTGCTGTGCCATACGGGTCCCACCAGCGCTTCCCCGATTTCACCCGAATCGCCGGAAGGGTCGGGCATGTCGCCGGATCACTCCGTCGGGTGATCTGCCGCTTACCCATAGTCCGTTCGGACCATTCAAGATTGGGCCCGACGGGGGTGTTGCGCCGTGCCCGCCTTCCGTAACGTCCTCAACTGGCAGCGGTGAATATGCCGCTGCCGCCGTGGGGGAGCCTCGATTCGGGAGAGGACGGCGCCGGGATGGGCTGGGTTACCGACTGGAGTGCGCAGGCAGCCTGCCGCACTACCGATCCGGATGAACTGTTTGTTCAAGGAGCGGCACAGAACAGGGCCAAGGCGGTGTGCACCGGATGTCCGGTGCGGACCGAGTGCTTGGCCGACGCGCTCGACAACCGTGTCGAGTTCGGCGTGTGGGGCGGAATGACCGAGCGGGAACGACGCGCACTGCTGCGCCGACGTCCCACCGTCACCTCGTGGCGACGGCTGCTCGAAACCGCGCGCACGGAATACGAGCGCAGTACGGGCATCCTCACCATGGATGCAGACGCGGAGTTGGACGTTCCGTACGAGACGTACGCGGCCGCCGGGTAGACCGGCCGGGCGCCACGTCGTACGAACGCCTACGCTCCGGCCGGTACCCCGGCCGCGAGTCGCTCTCCGATGGCCCGCAGTCCGGCGAGGTCGTGCACGTCGCCGGGCAGGGCCGCCACTTCGGCCACCGCCACTTCGGGGTGCAGTGAGGTGAAGCGGTCGCGTGTGCGTTGCTCCCGCGCGATCACCTGCATCCTTTCGGCGTGCAGGCGCAGCAGTCCTGCCGTGATGGTGTCGACGGTGTCGCTGAGGTCGCTGGTGTTCCGGTCGGTCTCCGGGCCGTCCTCCGGGTCGTTCTCCGGGTCGTTCTCCGCGGTATCGCTTTCGGCGCTGGGGGAGCCGGTCTCGGGAGTTCCCGCGGGTGTGTGCGCGGCCGCCGCGGCCGTGTCACGAAGTCCAGCTTTCCCGGACTCCTGATCGACAATGCCCCCTTCTTCAAGATTCTCTGCGGCGGCCGTCGCCCGCTCGGCGGACAGCTGGTCGGCGCCGCTGCCGTGCACCCGGTTCAGCACCAGCCCGGCCAGCGGCATGTGCTCCGCGGCCAGCCGGTCCACGAAGTACGCGGCTTCGCGCAGGGCGTCCGGCTCGGGGGCCGCGACCACGAGGAAGGCCGTACCGGGGGCCTGGAGCAGCCGGAAGGTGGCGTCGGCGCGGGTGCGGAAGCCGCCGAACATGGTGTCCATCGCGGCGACGAAGGTCTGGACGTCCTTGAGCAGCGAGGCGCCCATGAGCTTGCTCAGCGTGCCCGTCATCATCGACATGCCGACATTGAGGAACTTCATGCCGGCCCGGCCGCCGACCTTCGCCGGAGCCATCAGCACCCGGATGAACTTCCCGTCCAGGAAGGAACCGAGCCGCTTGGGCGCGTCGAGGAAGTCCAGCGCCGACCGGCTCGGCGGCGTGTCCACGATGATGAGGTCCCAGTCGTCGCGGGAGCGCAGCTGGCCCAGCTTCTCCATCGCCATGTACTCCTGCGTACCGGCGAAACCGGCCGACAGGGACTGGTAGAAGGGGTTCGCGAGGATGGCCCGGGCCCGCTCCGCGTCCGCGTGCGCCTCGACGATCTCGTCGAAGGTCCGCTTCATGTCCAGCATCATGGCGTGCAGTTCGCCGCCGTCGGCGCCCACGGACTCCACCCTGCGCGGAGTGTTGTCCAGCGAGTCGATGCCCATGGACTGGGCGAGTCGCCGCGCCGGGTCGATGGTCAGCACCACCGCCTTGCGCCCGCGCCCGGCCGCCCGTACGCCCAGCGCCGCGGCCGTGGTCGTCTTGCCGACCCCGCCCGCCCCGCAGCACACGATGATCCGCGTCTGCGGGTCGTCCAGCATCCGGTCGACCGCCAGCAGCGGCGGAGAGTCCAGACCCACGGTGTCCACCCCCTCGTTCATTCGGCGACCGTCTGCTTCCGCAGTTCCTTGGCGAGCCCGTACAGCCCCGCCAGGTCCATCCCCGCGCCCAGCAGCGGCAGTTCGTACGTGGGCAGGCCCAGCCCGTCCAGTACGGCGCGCTGCTCGCGCTCCAGCTCCACCCGGCCCGCGTGCTCGGCCGCCTCCGCCAGCAGCGGGTCCACCAGCCGTTCGGCCGGGCCGCCGCGGCGGGCCGCACCGAGCCCGGCCCGGGACAGCGCCCTGGCCACCTCGGCGCGGTGGTCGCCGGCCGCGGTGCGCAGGGTGTCCACGTCGAGGTGGTGGGGGCGGACCATGTTGACGACGATCCGGCCCACCGGCAGCCCGGCCCGCCGGAGCTCGGCGATGCCGTCCGCGGTCTCCTGGACCGGCATCTCCTCCAGCAGGGTGACCAGGTGCACGGCCGTCTCGGGGGACTTGAGCACCTTCATGACGGCCTGCGCCTGGTTGTGGATCGGGCCGAACCGGGCCAGGCCCGCGACCTCGTCGTTGACGTTGAGGAAGCGGGTGATCCGTCCGGTCGGCGGCGCGTCCATGATCACGTGGTCGTAGACGAACCGGCCGGTCTTGTCCCTGCGCCGCACCGCCTCGCACGCCTTGCCGGTGAGCAGGACGTCCCGCAGTCCGGGCGCGATGGTCGTGGCGAAGTCGATCGCGCCGAGCTTCTTGAGGGCGCGGCCGGCCGAGCCGAGCTTGTAGAACATCTGGAGGTAGTCCAGCAGCGCCCGCTCGGCGTCGATGGCGAGCGCGTAGACCTCGCCGCCCCCGCCCGGAGCGACCGCGATCCTGCGCTCCTCGTAGGGGAGCGCCTCGGCGCCGAAGAGCTGTGCGAGACCCTGCCTGCCCTCGACCTCCACGAGTAGAGTCCGCCCGCCCTCGCGCGCGAGGGCGAGCGCGAGTGCGGCGGCGACCGTGGTCTTGCCGGTGCCGCCCTTGCCGCTGACCACCTGGAGCCTGCTCACAGCGCCCGAGCCTAATTCCTCCGCGCCGGGTGCGGAGGGGCCGGGTGGCCGCGCCGGGGTGTTCGCGGGGTGAGCTCCGTTACTCCGGGCCGGGCGGCGGTACGGGCGCGGTCGGCCGCGGGGGCGGTGTCACGTCCGGCTCCCGGGCCGCGCGTGGGCGCCCCTGCGCAGGCACTACCCTCGCTCCATGACCAAGAAGTTCGAATACGCGACCGTCCCGCTGCTGGTCCACGCCACCAAGCAGATCCTGGACACCTGGGGCGAGGACGGCTGGGAGCTCGTCCAGGTCGTGCCCGGGCCGAACAACCCCGAGCAGCTCGTGGCCTACCTCAAGCGGGAGAAGGCATGAGCGGCGTCGTCGAGGCGCGGCTCGCCGAGCTCGGCCTGACCCTCCCCGAGGTCGTCCCGCCGCTCGCCGCCTACCAGCCGGCCGTCCGCTCGGGCGCCTACGTCTACACCGCGGGCCAGCTCCCGATGGTCAAGGGCAGCCTGCCGGTCACCGGCAAGGTCGGCGCCGAGGTCTCGGCGGAGCAGGCCAAGGAGCTCGCCGCCACCTGCGCGCTGAACGCCCTGGCCGCCGTCAAGTCCGTCATCGGTGACCTCGACGCGATCGTGCGCGTCGTGAAGGTCGTCGGCTTCGTCGCCTCGGCCCCGGACTTCACCGGTCAGCCGGGCGTGCTGAACGGCGCCAGCGAGCTGCTGGGCGAGGTCCTCGGCGAGAAGGGCGTGCACGCCCGCAGCGCGGTCGGCGTGGCGGTCCTGCCGCTCGACGCCCCGGTCGAGGTCGAGCTCCAGGTCGAGGTCGAGGTCGCCCAGGCCTGACGGGCCTTCGGACCCTGGTGGCACCGCACCCCGGACGGGCCGGGCCCCGCGCGCACCGCGCGGGGCCCGGCCCGTCCGTCGTCCCGCGGGGCGGGCGTCGGCGCGATCTTCGTCCGCCGCGCGCGTGACGGGTGCGCGGGGCCGGGCCCGCGGGGGCGCGGCCGGTGCGGTGGCGGGCCCGCCGCGGGGGCGGGGGCCACTCGAACATCGGGCCGGATGGCCGTAGCATCCCGCCATGCCGAATGGTCAGTACGGTCAGCAACAGCCCCCCGCCGGAGGCCAGTGGTACCCGCCGGAGTGGCCCGACCGCATCCGCGCGCTCGCGGACGGCTCGCTCACCCCGGTGGACCCGAGGCGCGCCGCCACCGTGATGCTGCTGCGCGACACCCCCGCCGGCCCCGCCGTGCACATGCTCCGCAGACGCGCCTCCATGGCCTTCGCCGGTGGCGCGTACGCCTACCCCGGCGGCGGGGTCGACCCCCGCGACGAGGAGCACCGGATCGGCTGGGCGGGACCCTCCCGCGAGGAGTGGGCGACCCGGCTCGGGACCGATCCGGCCGTGGCCCAGGCGATCGTGTGCGGGGCGGTGCGCGAGACCTTCGAGGAGGCGGGCGTCCTGCTCGCCGGGGAGAGCCCGGACACCGTGGTCGGCGACACCACCGGCGGGGACTGGGAGGCCGACCGGCAGGCCCTCGTCGCGCGGGAGCTGTCCTTCGCGCGGTTCCTCGACCGGCGGGGCCTGTTGCTGCGCTCCGACCTGCTGGGGGCGTGGGCGCGCTGGATCACCCCGGAGTTCGAGCCGCGCCGCTACGACACCTGGTTCTTCGTCGCGGCCCTCCCCGAGGGCCAGCGCACCCGCAACGCCTCCACCGAGGCCGACCGGACCGTGTGGATCCGCCCGGCCGAGGCGGCCGCCGGGTACGACGGGGGCGAGCTGCTGATGATGCCGCCGACGATCTCCACACTGCGCTCCCTGGAGCCGTACGCGAGCGCCGCCGACGCGCTCGCCGCGGCCGTGCGGCAGGACCTCGCGCCGGTCCTGGCCCGGGCCGTGCTGGAGGAGGACGGCCAACTGGTGCTCAGCTGGCCGGGCCACGAGGAGTTCACCCGGCGCGTCGGCCCGGGAGGCCCCGCATGACCGGCGCCGGCGTACTGCCCGGACAGCCCCGCGGCGTGGTCACCTCGGGCCCCGCCACCGCACGGGCCGTCAACGTCCTCGCCCCCAACGCCTCCCCGATGACCCTGGACGGCACCAACACCTGGCTGGTGTCCGAGCCCGGCTCCGACCTGGCGGTCGTCATCGACCCCGGCCCGCTGGACGACGCCCACCTGCGCGCGGTCGTCGCCGCCGCCGAGCGGGCGGGCAAGCGGGTCGCCCTCACCCTCCTCACCCACGGCCACCCGGACCACGCCGAGGGCGCCGGCCGCTTCGCCGAGCTGACCGGGACCAAGGTGCGCGCCCTCGACCCGGCCCTGCGCCTGGGGGACGAGGGGCTGGCCGCCGGGGACGTGGTCCGTACCGGCGGGCTGGAGCTGCGGGTCGTCCCGACCCCCGGCCACACCAGCGACTCCCTCTGCTTCCACCTGCCGGCCGACCGGGCCGTGCTGACCGGCGACACCGTCCTGGGGCGCGGCACGACGGTCGTCGCGCACCCCGACGGCCGGCTCGGCGACTACCTGGACTCGCTGCGCCGGCTGCGCTCGCTCGCGGTCGACGACGGGGTGCACACCGTCCTGCCGGGGCACGGGCCGGTGCTGGAGGACGCCCAGGGGGCCTTCGAGTACTACCTCGCCCACCGCGCCCACCGGCTGGCGCAGGTGGAGACCGCGGTGGAGAACGGTTTCACCACGGCCGAGGCGGTCGTCGCCCAGGTGTACGCGGATGTGGACCGGTCGTTGTGGCCGGCGGCGGAATGGTCCGTGCGGGCGCAGCTGGAATACTTGCGCGATCATGGTCTGATCCCCGGGAGGCCCGAATGAACATCGTGTTCCTGTTGCTCGTGCTGCTTCTGCTGATCGGCGCGGCAGGCTGGGCCACCTCGGCGGTGCTGCTGCGGGTGCAGCGGCTGGAACGGCGGGTGGACCGGATGGACCGCCGCCTGGGCCTGATCCTGGACCACCTGGGCGTCGTCGAACCGGAGCCGGCCGGGATGGACGGCGTACGGGCGCTGCTGCGGGACGGCCGCACGGTCGAGGCCGTCAAGGCGTACCGCGCCGCCACGGGCGCGGACCTGGTGGAGGCGAAGGCGGCGGTGGAGTCCATGTCCGGCCACGCCTAGGCCGTCTCTTTCGGATCGTGCCGGGCCCGCGACGCCTGGCACCGTGCCTGGCCGCACTGCCGGGGCGACCACGTACGTCCAGTACGCGAGCGCCCCGGCAGCACGCCCAGGCACGGCACCAGACGCCGCGGGCTCGGCCGACAAGATCCGAAAGAGACGGCCTGGGCCCGGCCCGGCCACGTCCAGGCCTGGCCGACGTCGGAGGTCGGCGTCGAAGCCGACGTCGGAGTCGACATCACCGTGGACACCGGCAGCGGCCTCGATGCCGACTCCGCAGCCGGTGCGGCACCTCGCCCCTCGCCGCGGTCCCGTTCGCACCCCTTGAGGCCCTTGGCGGGCCACAGGAGCCCCTCGTAGCGCCTCCGGCCCCCCGGGCCGCTCCGACCACGTCGGGTGCGTCAGGGCCGTGTGCGGCGTCCGACGGCCCGCCCGCCGCACCCGGGCATGCGGAAGGGGCCCCGTCCGGTGTACGGACGGGACCCCTTCACGGCGGCTTCGCGGCCAGGGCCGCAGCGGTCAGCGCGAACGCTTCGCGAGGCGCTCCACGTCCAGCAGGATCACGGCGCGCGCCTCCAGGCGCAGCCAGCCGCGGCCCGCGAAGTCGGCCAAGGCCTTGTTCACGGTCTCGCGGGACGCGCCGACGAGCTGCGCGAGCTCCTCCTGCGTGAGGTCGTGCACCACGTGGATGCCCTCCTCGGACTGCACGCCGAAGCGGCGCGACAGGTCGAGGAGCGCCCGGGCCACGCGGCCGGGAACGTCGGAGAAGACCAGGTCGGACATCTGGTCGTTGGTCTTGCGCAGGCGCCGGGCGACGGCGCGCAGCAGCGCGGTCGCCACCTCGGGCCGGGCGTTGAGCCAGGGCTGGAGGTCGCCGTGGCCGAGGCCGAGCAGCTTGACCTCGGTCAGGGCGGTGGCGGTGGCGGTGCGCGGGCCCGGGTCGAAGAGCGACAGCTCTCCGATCAGCTCGCCGGGGCCCAGGACGGCCAGCATGTTCTCGCGGCCGTCGGGGGAGGTGCGGTGCAGCTTCACCTTGCCCTCGGTCACCACGTACAGCCGGTCGCCGGGGTCGCCCTCGTGGAAGAGGGCGTCACCGCGTGCGAGGGTCACCTCGCCCATGGAGGCGCGGAGCTCCGCGGCCTGCTCGTCATCGAGCGCCGCGAAGAGCGGGGCGCGCCGCAGAACGTCGTCCACGAGTCTCTCTCCTATGTCGACCAGCTCAGGGGACCGTGCTCCCCATTTTGCCGGACGGCTCAAACAGTGCGATCAATCACAAGGATGCCGGACGCACGGGTGTGCTGTGCGGCGAGAGACCAATCGGGGTGGTGTTACTTGAGGTCCGGGCGGGTGTCGGCGGCCGGCCTTAGGCTGGCCGGGTGTCCAACAAGCCGGTGAGAGCACAGGCCAAGGGGTCCGCGGGAGTGACGGCGGCCTCGAATTCAGCCGTGGGCGAACAAGCCCCAGGGAAGGCGTCCGGGCGGGCCCGATCCGCCCCCGAGGGCAAAGGTTCGGCCAAGAAACCGAGGGTGCCCAAGCCCGAATCGCACCTGGCCATGGTGCGCAGGGCCCGGCGCATCAACCGGGAGCTGGCCGAAATCTATCCGTACGCCCATCCGGAACTCGACTTCCGCAATCCCTTCGAGCTCCTCGTCGCGACGGTGCTCTCGGCGCAGACCACCGACCTGCGGGTGAACCAGACGACCCCGGCCCTGTTCGCCGCCTACCCCACCCCCGAGGACATGGCCGCGGCATCACCGGAGGCCTTGGAGGAGCTGATCCGGCCGACCGGGTTCTTCCGGGCGAAGTCGCGCTCGCTGCTCGGGCTCTCGCAGGCCCTGCGCGACGACTTCGGCGGGGAGGTGCCGGGCCGCATCGAGGACCTGGTGAAACTGCCCGGGGTCGGCCGCAAGACGGCCAACGTGGTGCTCGGCAACGCCTTCGGCGTCCCCGGGATCACGGTGGACACCCACTTCGGCCGGCTGGTCCGCCGCTGGAAGTGGACGGAGCAGGAGGACCCGGAGAAGGTCGAGGCGGAGGTCTGCGCGATCTTCCCCAAGAGCGAGTGGACGATGCTCTCGCACCGGGTCGTCTTCCACGGCCGCCGGATCTGCCACTCCCGCAAGCCGGCCTGCGGCGCCTGCCCGATCGCCCCGCTGTGCCCGGCGTACGGGGAGGGGGAGACCGACCCCGAGAAGGCGAAGAAGCTCCTCAAGTACGAGAAGGGCGGCCAGCCGGGCCAGCGCCTGAGCCCGCCCCCGGACTACCCGGGCCTCCCGGCCCCGCCACTGGGCGCGCAGGCGGCGCCGCAGCCGTAGGAACGAATCGGTACCCGGACCGCGTTCGGCGGTGCGGGAGAACACGGACAGGGGTGCCTATGACTGGGGCTACGCAGAACCGCCCGGCCGCCGCCGACACCGACGCGGTCGCGGGTACGACCGCCGCCGACGCGGTCGCCGGTACCACCACCGCCGACACCGGTGGGAGCGCCGCCGGCCCGTCCGCCGGGCCGACCGGCGGGGCACCCGCCGCCGCCCGGCCGCCCGCCGGCCCCGTCCGCCGCGGCAGCACCGAGGTGAGCACCCGCGGACTGCCCGACTGGCTCGACCCCGTCGTCGACGCCGCGCGGACGGTCCGCCCGACCCAGCTGAGCCGGTTCCTGCCGCCCGAGGACGGCCGCGGCCGACAGTCCGCCGTGCTCATCCTCTTCGGCGAGGGCGCCCGCGGCCCCGAGCTGCTGCTGATGGAACGCGCGGGAAGCCTGCGCTCCCACCCCGGCCAGCCCTCGTTCCCCGGCGGCGCCCTCGACCCCGAGGACGGCGACCCGCAGACCACGGGCCCGCTGCGCGCCGCGCTGCGGGAGGCCGAGGAGGAGACCGGCCTCGACCCGGCCGGGGTCCAGCTGTTCGGCGTGCTGCCCCGCCTCTACATCCCCGTCAGCGAGTTCGTGGTGACCCCGGTGCTCGGCTGGTGGCGCGCCCCGAGCCCGATCGGCGTGGTGGACCCGGCCGAGACCGCACGGGTGTTCACGGTTCCCGTGGCGGATCTCACGCACCCCGCGCACCGGGTCACCGTCGTGCACCCGAGCGGCCACCAAGGCCCGGCGTTCACCGTGGAATCGGCTCTGGTCTGGGGTTTCACGGCCGGAGTGATCGACCGGATCCTGCACTTCGCGGGCTGGGAACGCCCTTGGGACCGCTCGCGCCAGGTCCCGCTCGACTGGCGCGCATGAGACGGTGACCCACGTGAACGTGCTGGACATCCTGTTGCTGGTCGCCGCCGTGTGGTTCGCGATCGTGGGCTACCGCCAGGGGTTCGTCGTCGGCGTCATGTCGGTGATCGGCTTCCTGGGCGGTGGCCTCGTCGCCGTGTCCCTGCTCCCGCTGGTCTGGGACCGGGTGACCGACAGCGGCACCCGGGTGTCCAGCACCGTCGTGGTCATCGTCGTCGTCGCGATCATCGTCTGCGCCTCCGTCGGCCAGGCCCTGACCACCCACCTCGGCAGCCGGCTCAGGCGCCACATCACCTGGTCGCCGGCGCGCGCGCTCGACGCGACCGGCGGCGCGCTGGTCAACGTGGTGGCGATGCTGCTGGTGGCCTGGCTGATCGGCTCGTGGGTCGCCGTCACCTCGCTGCCCACGGTGGGCAAGGAGGTCCGCAACTCCAACGTGCTGCTGGGCGTGTCCCGGGTGCTGCCGGACCGGGCGAACATCTGGTTCACGGACTTCGGCTCCACCCTCGCGCGCAACGGCTTCCCGCAGGTGTTCAGCCCGTTCTCCAACGAGCCCATCACCGAGGTGCAGGCCCCCGATCCCGACCTCGCCAGCAGCCCCGTCGCCGACCAGGCGAAGCGTTCCATCGTGAAGGTCGTCGGCACCGCGCCGAGCTGCAGCAAGGTGCTGGAGGGCACCGGCTTCGTCTTCGCGCCGGGCAAGGTGATGACCAACGCGCACGTCGTCGGCGGCGTGTCCGAGCCCACCGTGCAGATCGGCGGCGAGGGCCGGCTGTACGACGGCAAGGTCGTGCTCTACGACTGGGCGCGCGACATCGCCGTCCTGGACGTGCCCAAGCTGAAGGCACCGCCGCTGGAGTTCGTCGACAAGGACGCGGTGAGCGGCAACGACGCGATCGTCGCCGGCTTCCCCGAGAACGGCGGCTACGACGTCCGGGCCGCGCGCGTCCGCGGCCGGATCAACGCCAACGGCCCGGACATCTACCACCGCGGCACCGTCCAGCGCGATGTCTACTCGCTGTTCGCGACGGTCCGGCAGGGGAACTCGGGCGGCCCGCTGCTCACCCCCGACGGCCGGGTGTACGGCGTGGTCTTCGCGAAGTCCCTCGACGACCCGAACACCGGGTACGCGCTGACGGCCGACGAGATCCGCGACGACATCCGGATCGGCACGACGGCCCAGACCCGGGTCGACAGCCAGGGCTGCGCCCTCTGAGGCCGGTGCGCCTACGTCCGCGGGTGGCGGAGGCGCGCCGACACCCACCGGGCGCGGCGGCGCAGGATGCGCGGAATACCGAGCCGGAGGTCGTGGCCGTGCCGGCCCGCCCTCTGGTGGGTGCCCGGCGTGACTGCCGGGCGGCGTTCGTGTGCGGTGTCACCGTAGTCGTGCGTCCAGCCCATACTTCGAGCTGTGCCCGGGCCCCAAGGTCGGTAATCCCGTCCGGGCCGGCCAATTGGCCTATGCGCCAGGCAATTGAATGTTTGTCATATAAGCGCAACGGTGGGGTCGTTGCCCCGTCACGCGGCCGCGGCGCGGGGACCGGGGCCGCTCAGCGGTCCGGCTCGGGGTCGCCCAGCCAGTTCACCAGCTCGGTGGAGAAGGCCACCGGGTCCTCCTCGTGCGGGAAGTGCCCCAGCCCGTCGAACAGCCGCCACCGGTACGGGGCTTCGACGTACTCCCCGGAGCCGGCCGCGCTGCGCGTGCGCATCACCGGGTCGAGCGAGCCGTGCAGGTGCAGCGTCGGGACGCGCACCGGCCGCTTCATCCGCCGGTTGAACTGGAGCCCGTCGGGCCGCGCCATCGACCGCATCATCCAGCGGTACGGCTCGATCGAGCAGTGGGCGGTGGACGGGATGCACATCGCCCGCCGGTACACGTCGAGGTCCGCGTCCTGCGGGGGCACCGGCCCCGACCAGTCGCGGATCAGTTCGCCCACGAGCGCCCCGTCGTCGGCGACGAGCTGCCGCTCCGGGACGAAGGGCCGTTGGAAGCCCCAGATGTGCGAACTGGCCCGGGTCTGACCGAAGTCCGACAGCATCGCCGAGCGCCAGCGGCGCGGGTGCGGCATGGACGACACCACGAGCCGGCGCACCAGCTTGGGCCGCATCACCGCGGCCGTCCAGGCCAGGTACCCGCCCAGGTCGTGGCCGACGAGGGCGGCGTCGGGCTCGCCGAGGGAGCGTACGACCCCGGTGATGTCGAGGGCGAGGTTCGCGGGGTCGTAGCCGCGCGGGGTGCGGTCGCTGCCGCCCACCCCGCGCAGGTCCATCGCGACGGCCCGGTAGCCGGCGTCGGCCAGCGCGGTCAGCTGGTGGCGCCAGGTCCACCAGAACTGCGGGAAGCCGTGCAGCAGCAGCACCAGCGGGCCCTCGCCGACTTCGGCGACGTGGAAGCGGGCGCCGTTGGCGGCCACGTCCCGGTGCGTCACCGACCGCCCGCCGGGGAGGTCGAGCCGTACCGCCGTGGCCGCGGTGGGCGGGGTGCCGGGGTCCGGTGTGGGCGCTGTCATGAGGACGAGCGTGCCACACCCACAGCCTGGTCACTGACCGGTCGCGGGTGCGGCTTGACGGTGCCGACGACCGCCGCGGTCTGCTTGACGGAGGCGATGGACTTCTCCGGCGGCTTGACCTTCTTGAACTTCGACACGGCGATCAGCGCGAGCAGGCCCGCGAGCAGCAGGAACGCCGCGCCGACGATCAGGAACGACCAGGCCAGCCCGAGCCCGAGGTTGTGGATCCCGTACGCCGCGGCGAAGCTCAGCACCGGCAGCGAGAAGAGCGCGAGCACCCCCGCGACGGTGATGGCCGCGCCGCCGATGCCCGCGCGCTTGACGTCCTGGCGCAGCTCCGCCTTGGCGAGGGCGATCTCGTCGTGCACCAGGGCGGACATCTCGGCGGTGGCCGAGGCGACCAGCTGGCCGAGCGTGCGCTCGGCCCCTTGCGCCCCCGGCGCCCCTTGGTCCACTGCGGTCATCGCTCTCTCCCTCTGTCGTCCGCGGCCGGCGCCTGTCCTGCGCCGTCAGTCAGATCATGCCGGACCGTCGGCTCCGGCGCTGGACCCGGCTGCCGTCCGGGCGTCGGCGGCGCGGGTCGCGGCCTCGGCGCGGCGGCGGTGCTCCGCCGCCTTCGCCTCGTGGATCGCGGCCATCCGCAGGTGGTACTCGGGCTTGTCCTGCTCGTAGATGTCCGGAATGCCGTCGAGGTCCTCGTCGCGGTCCTCGGCCTCGGTGAGGTCGCGGTACGTGCGGTTGCGGAGCTTGAGCAGCACGCAGGCGAGGACGGCGGCGATCAGGGAGCCGATCAGCACGGCCGCCTTCACCTCGTCCATCAGGGCCGGGTCGTCGGCGAAGGCGAGTTCGCCGATGAGGAGGGAGACGGTGAAGCCGATGCCGGCGAGCGAGGCCACGGCGAACACGTCGGGCCAGGCCAGGTCCTCGTTCAGCTCGGCCCGGGTGAAGCGGGCGGCCAGCCAGGTCCCGCCGAAGATGCCCACCGCCTTGCCGACGACCAGGCCGAGGACCACGCCCAGGGTCTCGGGCCGGGTGAAGACCTGGGCCACCGCGTGGCCGGAGAGGGAGACGCCGGCGGAGAAGAGGGCGAAGAGGGGGACGGCCAGCCCGGCCGAGATCGGCCGGACCAGGTGCTCGATGTGCTCGCCGGGGGAGTGCTCCTCGCCGTCGCGGCGGGTGCAGCGCAGCATCAGGCCCATGGCGACGCCGGCGATGGTGGAGTGGACGCCGCTGTTGTACATCAGGCCCCAGATGGCCAGGGCGAGCGGAACGTAGACGTACCAGCCGCGCACGTCCCGGCGGAGCAGGAACCAGAAGAGGGCCAGGCCCACGACCGCGCCGCCCAGCGCCAGGAAGTCGATCTCGCTGGTGAAGAACACGGCGATGATCAGGATGGCGAAGAGGTCGTCGACGACCGCCAGGGTCAGCAGGAAGGCGCGCAGGGCGGACGGCAGCGAGGTGCCGATGACGGCCAGGACGGCCAGGGCGAAGGCGATGTCGGTGGCGGTCGGGACGGCCCAGCCGCCCGTGGAGCCGCCGCCGAGGACGTTGACGAGCAGGTAGACCAGCGCGGGCACCGCCATGCCGCACAGCGCGGCGATCACGGGGAGGGCGGCGGCCTTGGGGTCGCGCAGGTCGCCCGCGACGAGCTCGCGCTTGAGCTCGATGCCGGCGACGAAGAAGAAGAGGGCGAGCAGGCCGTCGGCCGCCCAGTGCTGGAGCGAGAGGTCCAGGCCGAGGGTGGCGGGGCCGATGTGGAAGGAGCGGACGCTGTCGTAGGCGCCCGAGATCGCGGGGACGTTCGCCCACACCAGGGCGGCGATGGCCGCCAGGAGCAGCAGCACGCCGCCGACCGTCTCGGTGCGCAGGGCGTCGGCGACGAATCGGCGCTCGGGGAGCGAGAGCCGGCCGAGGAGCTTGCGGGGGGGAGAGGGGTCGGGCGTACGGGTGGGCGTGGCCACGGCGGGGGCACCTCCGGTTGGTCGACGGCATGGCAAATGCAGTTGCCGACCAGACTTCCCGGCGCACCCTGAGTTGTTGCGGCGTCCTCGTGTGACGCTTCCCCAACGGTACAGGGCGGTGCCGGTCGTATCGGGTGATCTTCACCTTAAACGGAGGGAGGGCGTCCGGCGCGTTGCGCGCCGGACGCCCTCCCTGTCCGCTACGAGCCCCTACGGACCCCACCCGGCCCGCGCGCCCTTACGGCTGACCCGGCCCGGGGGCCGGGTCAGTCCTCGCTGCCCGCCGAGGGCAGCCGGGACTGGATGAGGTCCATGACGGAGGAGTCGGCGAGCGTGGTGACGTCACCGACCGCCCGGTTCTCGGCCACGTCGCGCAGCAGCCGTCGCATGATCTTGCCGGAGCGCGTCTTCGGCAGCTCCTGCACCGGCAGGATGCGCTTGGGCTTCGCGATCGGGCCGAGGGTGGCGCCGACGTGGTTGCGCAGCTCCGCGACCAGGGTCTCGGTCTCGGAGGCGCTGCCGCGCAGGATCACGAAGGCCACGATGGCCTGACCGGTGGTCTCGTCGTTGGCGCCGACCACGGCCGCCTCGGCGACCGAGGGGTGCGAGACGAGCGCCGACTCGACCTCGGTGGTGGAGATGTTGTGTCCGGAGACCAGCATCACGTCGTCCACCCGGCCGAGCAGCCAGATGTCGCCGTCGTCGTCCTTCTTGGCGCCGTCGCCGGCGAAGTACTTGCCCTCGAAGCGGGACCAGTACGTGTCGATGAACCGCTGGTCGTCGCCCCAGATGGTGCGCAGCATCGACGGCCACGGCTCGGTCAGCACCAGGTAGCCGCCGCCGCCGTCGGGGACCTCGTTGCCCTCGTCGTCCACGACGGTGGCGGAGATCCCGGGCAGGGCGCGCTGGGCGGAGCCCGGCTTGGTCTCGGTGACGCCCGGCAGCGGGGAGATCATCATGGCGCCGGTCTCGGTCTGCCACCACGTGTCCACGATCGGACAGCGGTCGCCGCCGATGTGCTTGCGGTACCAGATCCAGGCCTCGGGGTTGATCGGCTCGCCGACCGAGCCCAGCACGCGCAGGCTCGACAGGTCGAACTTCGCGGGGATGTCGTCGCCCCACTTCATGAACGTGCGGATGGCCGTGGGCGCCGTGTAGAGGATGGTGACGCCGTACTTCTGCACGACCTCCCAGAACCGGCCCTGGTGCGGGGTGTCCGGGGTGCCCTCGTAGATCACCTGGGTGGCGCCGTTCGCGAGCGGCCCGTAGACGATGTACGAGTGCCCGGTGACCCAGCCGATGTCGGCGGTGCACCAGTAGACGTCGGTCTCCGGCTTGAGGTCGAAGACGGCCTGGTGGGTGTAGGCCGCCTGGGTGAGGTAGCCGCCCGAGGTGTGCAGGATGCCCTTCGGCTTCCCCGTGGTCCCCGAGGTGTACAGGATGAAGAGCGGGTGCTCGGCGTCGAAGGCCTGCGGGGTGTGCTCGGCCGACTGGCGGCCGACCACGTCGTGCCACCACACGTCGCGGCCCTCGGTGAAGGCGGTGTCCTCGCCGGTGCGGCGCACGACGAGCACGTGCTCGACCTGCGGGCAGCGGGCCACGGCGTCGTCGATGGCCGGCTTCAGGGCGCTCGGCTTGCCGCGGCGGTAGCCGCCGTCGGCGGTGATCACCAGCTTGGCGTCGGCGTCCTGGATGCGGGAGGCGACGGCGTCCGCGGAGAAGCCGCCGAAGACCACCGAGTGCGCGGCGCCGAGGCGGGCGCACGCGAGCATCGCGACGACCGCCTCGGGGATCATCGGCAGGTAGACGGCGACCCGGTCGCCGGCGCGCACGCCCAGCTCGGTGAGGGCGTTGGCGGCCCTGGAGACCTCGTCCTTGAGCTCGGCGTAGGTGATCGAGCGGCTGTCGCCGGGCTCGCCCTCGAAGTGGATGGCGACGCGGTCGCCGTTGCCGGCCTCGACGTGGCGGTCCACGCAGTTGTACGCGACGTTCAGCTTGCCGTCGGCGAACCACTTCGCGAAGGGCGGGTTGCTCCAGTCGAGCGTCTGAGTCGGCTCGGTGGCCCAGGCCAGGCGCCGGGCCTGCTCGGCCCAGAAGCCCAGCCGGTCCGCGTCGGCCTGGGCATACGCGGCCTCTGTCACGTTGGCGGCGGCGGCCAGGTCGGCAGGCGGAGCGAACCGGCGCTCCTCCTTCAACAGATTGGCCAGGCTTTCCTTGCTCACTACATCTCCCTTTCCCAGGGTGTCCGTTGTGTCCCCGGGCATAGCTCATCAGTCAGCGGCCCAGGTGACAAGGGGTAGCCGAGAATTGGTTTAGACCTATAGAAGGTCCGGCTGCTCACGGACCACGTGCCAACGGCCCCCTCCCGCCGCAGGAAGCGGGAAGGGGCCGAATGATGGCACGGATCGGGGAGGGAGTCGGTTCAGGGGTTGATGGCGCAGAGGTCGATGGTGCAGACGTCGATGGTTCAGACGTTCTGCCCGACGCTGTCGAAGACCCGGCAGTCGAAGTAGTCCTCGCCCTCGGAGAGCAGGTAGGCCTGCGCCTCGCCGACGTGGAAGTACATCCCGTGGAGCTCCAGGGTGCCCTCGGCGAGCCGGCGGGCCACCGATTCGTGGGCTCGCAGGTGCTCCAGCTGCTGCACCACGTTGGTCAGGCACAGCTGCTCCACCGCGTCCGCGGGGAGCCGCCCGGCGATCCGGGCCCACGCGTGGTGGCGGCTGGACATCCGCTCCAGGCTGGGCAGCCCGTGCCGGAGCCAGCGCCGCAGCGGGGTCATCGGGGTGCCGGGGGCGGAGTTGAGCAGGGCCTGCATGGCCCCGCAGCCCGAGTGCCCGCACACCGTGATGCTGCTGACCTGGAGCACGTCCACCGCGTACTCGATGGCCGCCGCGACCGAGTCGTCGGTGGACTCCGCGCCCGGCAGCGGCACCAGGTTGCCGACGTTGCGGACGGTGAACAGGTCCCCCGGGCCGCTCGCCGTGATCATGCTGGTCACCAGCCGGGAGTCCGCGCAGGTCAGGAAGAGCTGGGAGGGCCGCTGACCCTCACGGGCCAGCCGGGCCAGCTCGTCCCGCACGTGGGGCGCGGTGTCCCGCTGGAAGGCGCTGATCCCGCTGGCCAGCTGGCCGGCGCCCCGCCTGCGGGCGGCAAGAGCCTGCTCGGGGGTCTGGGCCCGGGAGGCGTCCGCGGCCGCCGCCGCGGCGGTACGGACTCCCGCGGTCCGGTGGTCGCAGTGGTTCTGCCACGGCGTCCACGGGCGGCAGCACTGGTGCCCCGCGCGCGGCGCGGACCGGCGGGCCCGGTCGGCCCGCCGGAGCCGGTCGGCGAGCCCGGCCCGGTCCGAGAGGTCGGTGCGCCCGGTGCGGCCGGCGGCGGCGATCGGGCCGGCCCCCACCGTGCGCTCGCCGGCCGCCTGGGCCGAGGTCCCGGAGCGGCCGATCACCTCGATGGAGCCCCCGTGCGCGAGGTGGGAGTCCTGCCAGTCCTGGAGCGTCTCGTAGGCCGCGTGGTCCATGAACGAGCCGTCCAGTTCGATCACCGCGTGCGCGGTGTGCGGGATCTGGTTCAGCACCCGGCTGAGCCGGGGCACCGCGAGGAAGGTCAACTGGCCCCGCGCGCAGACCCGGTGGACGCCGTCGTCGAGCAGCTCCACCGTGATCCGGGTGCGGGCCAGCCGGTGCAGGGCGAGCGCCACGGCCACCGCGATCCCGACCGCCACGCCCTCCAGCACTCCGCCGAGGACCACGGCCACAATGGTCGTCCCGTAGACGAGGATCTCGCGGTGCCGGGTGACGTTGCGCAGGTGGGTGATGCTGACCATCTGTACGCCCACCGCCATCACCAGGGCGGCCAGCGCGGCGAGCGGGATCAGGTCGAGGACGGGGACGAGCAGCCCGGCCGCCAGGAGCACCCACAGGCCGTGCAGCATGGACGACCTGCGGCTGACCGCACCGGACTTGACGTTGGCCACACTGCGCACGGCCACCCCGGTGATGGGCAGCCCGCCGAGGGCTCCGGAGACGATGTTCGCCGCGCCCTGGCCCCGCAGCTCCCGGTTCAGGTCGGCGCGCGGCGGGCGGTTGTCCGTACCCCGCTCGGAGGCGATCAGCTTGTCCGTGGCGACCGCGGACAGCAGCGACTCCACGCTGCCGACCAGGGTGATGGTCAGGACGGCCGCGATGAGGCCGAGCACCGGCCCCTCGGGGAGTTCGGGCAGGGCGTGGCTGCGCCAGGACGGCAGGTCCACCCGGGGGAGGGTGAGCCCGGCCAGCGCGGCGAAGGCGGTGGCCGTGGCGACGGCGGCGAGCGCGGCCGGCACCTTGCGCAGGGCCCGGCCGGCCTTTCCGGGCAGCCGGGGCCAGCCGAGGAGCACGACCAGGGTCAGCACGCTGATGCCGAGCGCGGCCGGGTGCAGGTCGGCCAACTGGCCGGGCAGGCCGCGCACGTTGGCCACGGCGGAGCTCTGCGGGGTGCCGCCGAGCACGATGTGCAGTTGGGCGAGGGCGATGGTCACGCCGATGCCCGCGAGCATGCCGTGCACGATGGCCGGGCTGACCATGAGCGCCGACCGGGCGGTGCGCAGCGCGGCGAGTCCGAGCTGGCAGCAGCCGGCGAGCACGGTGATGGCGCAGGTGGTGCGCCATCCGTAGCGCTGGATCAGTTCGGCCGTCACGACGGTGAGCCCGGCCGCGGGCCCGCTCACCTGCAGCGGGGCGCCTCCGAGCCGTGCGGCGACGATCCCGCCGACCGCGGCGGCGACCAGTCCGGCCTGGAGCGGGGCGCCGGTGGCCAGGGCGATGCCGAGCGAGAGGGGCAGGGCGATCAGGAAGACGGCGATGGAGGCGGAGAGGTCCGCGGAGAAGTCCTCACGGCGCCCCCTGGGGGCCGCCGTGCGGGCCCCGGCGGGGGTCTCGTCGGTCGTGGAGGTGGAGGAAGTGGCAGTCATAAGGTCCCGTCTCCTCGGAGGAGGGGTGAAGCGGCGGGAGTCTCAACACTCGGTAAATGGATGGTAATGGAGAGTAAAGGCCTGTGGTAGGGAAAGCGGGCAAAAGGCCTATGGATTAACACTCAAGATTGAATAAGCATTTTGTGCGGCTTGTCATACCTTCCTCAAACCAGACCGCATGGGACGTTGCGGCGCGGAAGTCCTGCGATGGAACTGCGAGGGAGAGGTGGGGCGGATGATCGCCGCCACGAAGAAGATCGCCGGCGGCCTGGTCGCCACGGCGCTGGTCCTGGGCGTCGCCGCCTGCGGTGCGCCCGAGGCCGCCCGGCCCCCGGCCCCCGGGGCCCAGAACGCGAAGAAGGGTCCCGCCCCGGAAGCGGCCCCGGGCAGCGTGAACCGGCTCATCGGTGACGGCTCGACCGCGTACACCGGCTCGCAGCCGAACGTGCAGAAGCCGCAGAAGCTGAAGCCCGGCGAGAAGCCGCCGCAGTTCGTGGTGTTCTCCTGGGACGGGGCCGGCGAGGACAGCCAGAAGCTCTTCTCGCACTTCCGCGAGGTCGGCAAGAAGTACAACGCCCGCATGACGTACTTCCTCAGCGGCGTGTACCTCCTCCCCGAGGACAAGCGCTCCCTCTACACCGCTCCGCAGCACTCCGCCGGACGTTCGGACATCGGCTTCGGCGACCCCCAGGGCATCAGGGACACCGCCACCCAGGTGCGCGCGGCCTGGCTGGAGGGCAACGAGATCGGCACCCACTTCAACGGCCACTTCTGCGGCCCCGAGGGCGGCGTCGGCACCTGGTCGGTGGACGAGTGGAAGAGCGAGATCAAGCAGGCCAAGTCGTTCGTCAAGAACTGGAAGTCCAACGCGGGCATGAAGGACCTGGCGCCGCTCCCGTTCGACTACGACAAGGAGCTCATCGGGGCCCGCACCCCCTGCCTCGAAGGCCAGAAGAACTTCATGCTGGCCGCGAAGGACCTCGGCTTCCGCTACGACTCCAGCGGCATCAGCAAGCAGATCTGGCCGAAGAAGACCGACGGCCTCTGGGACCTGCCGCTGCAGCTGGTCCCCATGCCCGGCCGCGCCTTCGACACGCTGAGCATGGACTACAACTACATGGTCAACCAGTCCGGGACGACCTCGCAGGGCGACCCGTCGCAGCACCAGTACTGGGGCGACCAGATGCGCGACGGCCTGGGCGAGGCCTTCGACCGCGCCTACCAGGGCAACCGCGCACCGCTGATCATCGGCAACCACTTCGAGTCCTGGAACGGCGGCACCTACATGCGCGCCGTCGAGGAGTCCATCAAGAACATGTGCACCAAGCCCGAGGTCCGCTGCGTGCCGTTCCGCGAGCTGACCGACTGGCTGGACGCCCAGGACCCGAAGGCGCTGGAGTGGATGCGCACCCTCGACGTCGGGGAGACGCCGAAGGCGGGCTGGTCGAAGTTCCTGACGGCGGGGCCGCCGCCGGCCCCGCCGTCCGCCGCCGCCGTCAAGCCGGCTGCGGAGCCGGCTGCTGACGAGGGCTGACCAGGCCCTCCGCGTCCGGGCCGCCCGTCGCGTCCCGATCCGCCTCCCGCTCCACGTCCTCGTGCAGCACGAAGTCGGGGTCGACCTGGTCCGCCAGGTCGGCCCCCGTCTTCGCGTTGCCCCAGCTCTCCGCGTTCTTCAGGTGGAACCGCACCATCTGCTCCGTGTAGCGGGCCCAGTCGCGGTGCGCGTACGAGTCGTCGGAGGCGTCCTGGAGCGATTGGAGGGCGAGCCGGTTGGTCGCCTCCAGCAGTTCGAAGGCGGCCGGGCGGCCCTTCTCCATCGCCCGCACCCAGTCGGAGTGCCCGACGGTGACCAGCAGGTCCTCGCCCACCTCGTCCTGGAGGAACTCGATGTCCTCGGGCCCCTGCACCTTGTTCCCGACGACCTTGAGCTCCACCCCGAAGTCCCGCGCGTACTCCTTGTACTGGCGGTAGACGGAGACGCCCTTGCGGGTCGGCTCGGCGACGAGGAAGGTCACGTCGAAGCGGGTGAACAGGCCCGAGGCGAAGGAGTCGGACCCGGCCGTCATGTCGACGACCACGTACTCGTCGGGCCCGTCGACGAGGTGGTTGAGGCAGAGCTCGACCGCCCCGACCTTCGAGTGGTAGCAGGCCACGCCCAGGTCGTCCTCGGTGAACGGTCCGGTGGCCATGAGCCGTACGGGCTCCCCGTCGAGCACGAGCGTGCGCGCGCAGGCCTCGTACACCGGGTTGTCGCCGGTGACCCGCAGCAGCCGCGAGCCGCGGCCGGGCGGAGTGGTCTTGATCATGGTGTCGGCGGACGCGATCCGGGGGTTCGACCCCCGCAGGTACTCCTTGATCAGGGGCAGGTGGGCCCCCATGGCCGGCAGCTCGGCGGCCTCGGCCTCACCGAGCCCGAGCGCGGCGCCCAGGTGCTGGTTGATGTCGGCGTCCACCGCGATGACGGGGGCTTCGTTGGCGGCGAGGTGGCGGATGAAGAGCGAGGACAGCGTCGTCTTGCCGCTGCCGCCCTTCCCTACGAAAGCGATCTTCATGTTCACCAAGCGTAGTGGACCGATCGCTTTGGGTGGTCGAACCGAGTGAAGAAGACCACTCCAAGGAGGGGTCGGTGGCGGGGGTGCCCAGTGCGTAGGCTCCCTACTTATGAGTAGCGCTTCTGACCCGCTGGCCGCACTGGCCGGGCTGCCGGGTGTCGCCGAGTCCGTGGATTCCGTACGCAAGGCCGTGGACCGGGTCTACGGGCACCGGGTGATGCGCCGGCGCAGCGCAGAGATCACCTCGGAGGCGGCCCTGCGCGGCGCCCGCGGGAGCGCGGCGCTGTCCGGCGCGGACTGGGCGCTGGAGGAGGTGCGCCGCCGTACCGACTTCGGGTCCGAGCCCGAGGCGCGGACGGTGGGCGCCGCACTACGGCTCACCGCGGAGGCCGGCCAACTGCTCAGCATCTGGCGCCAGTCGCCGCTGCGGGTCCTGGCCCGCCTGCACCTGGTGGCGTCGGGGTCGACGGCGGAGGGGGACGTCGTCGGGCGCCCGCGGCTCGCGGGCGAGTCCGTGAGCGAACCGCTGGTGGAATCGCCGCTGCCCGGCGCGGAGGAGGTCGCCGGCCGGCTCGACGGACTGTCCCGGCTGGTGATCGCGGGCGGGTCGGCCCCGGCGCTGGTCACGGCGGCCGTGGTGCACGGCGAACTGCTGGCGCTGCGGCCCTTCGCCTCGTACAACGGCCTGGTCGCGCGGGCCGCCGAGCGCATCGTGCTGATCAACAGCGGGCTCGACCCCAAGGCCATCTGCCCGGCAGAGGTCGGCCACGCGGAGCAGGGGCGGGCGGCCTACCTGGCCGCGTTCGAGGGGTACGTCTCCGGGACGGCGGAGGGGATGGCCGCCTGGTTCGCGCACTGCGGGCGGGCGGTCGAGCTGGGGGTCCGCGAGTCGACGGCTGTGTGTGAAGCCATGCAGCGCGGCGCGGCCTGAGGCGGCTCGGGTCTCCGGGTCGTCGGCCGCCCGGGCCCGGACAGGGGTTGCGGCGACACCGTCTTGCCCTGGTGTCGCCGCCTGCACGGGCGCCCGGTTACCAAGCGTCCTCGATGATTGCCCATCAGGTCGGGAGCTTTGCCCGTCCCCTGGTGCGGCTGGCCCGTAATCGACGGGTCGACGTCGCGTGGGTACTCGGCGTTCGTGCTTCGGTCCGTGGGCCTTACTGCGTTTGAAAGATGATCCTCTCGGATGTTCTTTGGTCTCGCGGGCCGTTGACTCCTTTGTACTCCGCTTCCGAGGCATGCGAAACCCCTGACCAGACTTCTTTACTTTCTAGGACGAATAAGGGCGAATGGTGCACGCCATATCGCCGCTGGTCAGGACAATCAGGGCATGCGGCCGGACGCTGCCGGTGCGGTGCCCGTGTGGTGCCGGTGCCCGTGTCGGTGTCGGTGTCGCGTGCCGGGGTGGCGAGCGGGCGGGGTGACGGCCGTGGGCGGGGCGGGCGCCGGCCAGCCCCGTCGGGGCCCGCGGCAGGCCGATCGTGCCCGGCCGGCCGAGCGGGTTGGCCAGCCGGCCGGGCGGGGGAGGGTCGGGACCGGCCGGACGGTCAGGCGGCGCCCGCTCCGGCGCGGCGCCGGCTCGCGTACCAGACGAGGCCCGCGGTGGCCGCGGCCGCACCCACGGCCGCGGCCGCGATGAGCGCCGGCCGCGGAGGCATCGACAGTCCGGGCAGCCGCTGCTTCAGCCGCACCGGCCGGTTGAAGACCAGCACCGGCCACTCCCGGGCCACCGCTTCGCGGCGCAGCGCCCGGTCGGGGTTGACCGCGTGCGGGTGTCCGACCGCCTCCAGCATCGGGACGTCGGTGGCGGAGTCGCTGTAGGCGTAGCACCGGGAGAGGTCGTACCCCTCGGACTCCGCGAGCTCCCGCACGGCTTCCGCCTTCGTGGGCCCGTAGGCGTAGTACTCGATCTCACCGGTGAAGCAGCCGTCCTCGCCGACGACCATGCGGGTGGCGACGACGCGGTCGGCGCCGAGCATCTCCCCGATGGGCTCGACGACTTCGGCGCCCGAGGTCGAGACGATGACGACATCACGGCCGGCCGTGTGGTGGGCCTCGATGAGGGACGCGGCCTCGTCGTAGATGATCGGGTCGATGAGGTCGTGCAGGGCTTCCGCGACGATCTCCCGCACCTGCTGCACGTTCCACCCCTTGCAGAGGGCGGACAGGTACTCGCGCATCCGCTCCATCTGGTCGTGGTCGGCGCCGCCGGCCAGGAAGATGAACTGCGTGTACGCGGTGCGCAGCACGGCCCGCCGGTTGATCAGGCCGCCCTGGTAGAAGGACTTGCTGAACGTCAGGGTGCTCGACTTCGCAATGACCGTCTTGTCCAGGTCGAAGAAGGCGGCGGTGCGAGGCGAGGAGTGCGGCAAGGGCTGATTTTCCACTCTCCGAGCATATGCGCCCACCATTCGGCGTAAGGCGCGGCGCGTGGGTTTGCTTATGAGGCCCCTCGGGTACACCATGGAAGTCACGGATCGTTCGCGACCGTGCTAACCCGGTCTGGCTCCTCCCCCCCCGAGTCGGACCGTGGGGACGACCCCCGCTCTCCCCCCCGGCGGGGGTCGTCGCATGTCCGGACGCGGTTTGCGTCCTCTGCCTTCGGCCCCAAGTGATCATTCCTTCGGTCCCTCCTCTGGTGTGGGCCCGCGCGGCGAAGGCCCTTCACCCCTCGAACTCGTGACGGTGCGTAGTGGTTCCGCCGCGCTCTGAACTCACCTGTGGGGGTGAGCGGGATATCCACAAGCGGACCGGTGTCCACAGTTTTCGAGCAAGATCCACTCCTTTTTCCCGTTGGCGGCACCGTGATTAGGGCCGCGAAGTCCGCGGTGCTGGATTTGCAGCGGGAAGAGGGGCGGAGATCGTGGCTCGATCGAAGTCGTGCGAAGTGGCGGAAAGCGTTGCGGCCCATCGCCGGGGCGGGGTGCCGGCCGCGCCGGGGGCCCTTCCGGGAAGCGTGCCCGGCGCCCCCGGCGGCGGCCGACCGCTGATCATCACCGAGGACCCCCTGTTGCTCGACGACCTGCTGCGGCTGTGCGCCGCCGCGGGGGCCGAACCACACGTGCGGCACACGGTGTCCGAGCCGGGCGCCCCCGATCCAGGGGCCGCGGAGGGCGGGAGCGAAGGGGGCGCCGGGCCGGGTGCGCGGGTCGGATGGGACTCGGCTCCACTGGTGCTGGTGGGCGACGACGCCGCCCGCAGGGTGCGCGGTGCACCGCGCAGGGACGGGGTGCTCCTCGTGGGCCGGGGGTTGGACGACCCCGCGATCTGGCAGCTGGCGGTGGAGATCGGCGCGGCGGAGGTGCTCCGGCTGCCCGATGCCGAGAACCGTCTGGTCGACCGCATCGCCGACGTGGTGGAAGGAGCCGGACGGCCCGCGCTCGCCGTGGGGGTGATCGGCGGCAGCGGCGGGGCGGGGGCGTCCACGCTCGCCTGCGCCCTGGCCCTGCGGGCCGCCCGCGCGGGCGAACGCACCATCCTCATCGACGGCGACCCCCTCGGTGGGGGGATGGACGTCCTGCTCGGCGGCGAAGGGGCGCAGGGCCTGCGCTGGCCCGACTTCGCGGGCTCGCGCGGACGGGTCGGGGCCGGCGCCCTGGAGGAATCCCTTCCCGAACTGCACGCCCTGCGGGTGCTGAGCTGGGACCGGGGAGACCGGGTGGTGGTGCCTCCCGCCGCGATGCGCTCGGTGGTCGCCGCGGCCCGCCGCAGGGGCGGCGTGGTCGTGGTCGATCTGCCCCGCCGGGTGGACGAGGCCGTGGCCGAGGTGCTGGCACAGCTGGACCTGGTGTTGATCGTGGTGCCCGGTGAACTGCGCGCGGTGGCGGCCGCGGGCCGGGTGGCGGCCGGGGTGCGGATGGTCGCCCGGGACGTGCGCGTGGTCGTACGGGGCCGCTGCCCCGGTGGTCTCGACGCGGAGGCCGTGGCCGGGCTGCTGGGAGCGCCGCTGGCCGGGGAGGTACCGGTCGAGGTGGGGCTGCCGGGGCGGGTGGCCGAGGGAGAGCCACCGGGAGCGCAGGGACGCGGGGCGCTGGCCCGCTTCTGCGACGGGTTCTGGCAGCGGGCGCTCATGCCGGTCCAGGGGGTGCCGGCATGAGCGCCCTGCTGTTGGACGCGGTGCGCCGGCAGCTCGCCGAGACGGGCGCGGAGCCGACCCCGGCCAGGGTGGCGGAGGCCCTGAGGGCTCAAGGCCGACTGCTGGGCGACGCCGAAGTGCTCAACGTGGCGGCCGAGTTGCGGTCCGAACTGGTCGGCGCGGGTCCGCTGGAGGCGCTGCTCGCCGACCCCGAGGTCACCGACGTGCTGGTGGCCGCTCCCGACCGGGTGTGGGTGGACCGCGGCGGCGGGCTGGAGCTCACCGGGGTGACCTTCACCGGGCCGGACGCGGTGCGCAGGCTCGCCCAGCGGCTGGCCGCCGTGGCGGGTAGGCGGCTGGACGACGCCCGGCCGTGGGTCGACGCCCGGCTGCCGGACGGCACCCGGCTGCACGCCGTACTGCCCCCCGTCGCCGTCGGATCCGCGTGCCTCTCGCTTCGGGTGGTGCGGCCGAGGGCCTTCACCCTCGAAGAGCTGGTCGAGGCGGGCACGCTCCCGCCCGGAGGGCACCTCCTGCTCCGGGAGATGGTCGAGGCCCGGCTGTCGTTCCTCGTCTCGGGCGGGACGGGCACCGGTAAAACCACGCTCCTCAGCGCCCTGTTGGGGCTGGTCGGGCCGCGGGAGCGGATCGTACTGGCCGAGGACTCGGCCGAGCTGCGCCCCGATCATCCGCACGTGGTGCGGCTGGAGACCCGGCCCGCCAACCAGGAGGGGGCCGGCCTGGTCACCCTGGCCGACCTCGTGCGGCAGGCGCTGCGGATGCGGCCCGACCGGCTGGTGGTCGGCGAGGTCCGGGGTCCCGAGGTGGCCGACCTCCTCGCCGCCCTGAACACCGGCCACGAGGGAGGCTGCGGCACGGTCCACGCGAACGCCGCCGCGCACGTCCCGGCGCGGCTGGAGGCGCTCGGGACGACCGCCGGGCTCGACCGGGCCGCCCTGCACAGTCAGTTGGCCGCCGCGCTGACCCTCGTGGTCCACCTGGCCCGGGACCGCGAAGGGCGCCGCCGGGTGGCCGAGGTGCACGTGCTGGAGCGGGACGCCGCCGGACTGGTGGTGACCGTGCCGGCGCTGCGCTGGTCGGCGCGCGGATTCGTGCGGGAGCGGGGCTGGGAGCGGCTGTGCCCGCTGCTGCGGGGTGTCCGGTGAGCGCGGCGGAGGTGCTGACGGTGCCGGTCTTCGCGGGGCTGCTGTGCGCCGGGGCCGCTGCTTGGACGGTGGGCGGGGGAGACCGGACGTCGCGCCGGGCCCGGGCGCTGCTGGCCGGTTATGGTCCGGTGGCCCTGCCCGGGCCGGGGCGGCGCGAGCGGCTGACGCTCGCCGTGCGGATGCGGGCGGGCCGGTGGCGGGAGTGGGCCTGTCTGGCGGCCGGGCTGCTGGTCGCCGTGGCCGGAGGTTCGGTGGTCCCGCTGATCGTCGGGGCGGCCGCGGTGCCCGTGGTGCGGCGCCGGGTCCGGCAGCGGCAGCGGGAGCGGTCCCGGGAGGCGCGGGCCGCCGGGGTGGTGGCGTTGTGCGGGGCGGCCGTGGGCGAGCTGCGGGCGGGCGCGCAGCCCGGGCAGGCCCTCACCGCGGCGCTGCGGCGGACGGCCGCGGGGCCGGGGGGCCCGGGCCCGGCGGAGGCGGGGGTGCTGGCCGCGGCGACGTTCGGCGGGGACGTGCCCGGGGCGCTGCACCTCGCGGCCCGGGAGCCGGGCGCGGAGGGACTGGCCGGGATGGCCGCCTGCTGGCGGGTGTCCGTGCACGGGGGTGCGGGGCTGGCCGCCGGGCTCGACCGGCTGGAAGGGGCGCTGCGGGCCGAGCGGGACCGGCAGGAGTCGCTGCGGGCCCAGTTGGCGGGAGCCAGGTCGACGGCGATCGTGCTCGCGCTGCTGCCCCTGGTGGGGCTGGTGATCGGCACGGGCCTCGGGGCCGATCCGCTGCGGGTGTTGCTGCACACCCCGATGGGGTGGGGCTGCCTCGCGGTGGGCGCGGTGCTGGAGGGGCTGGGGCTGCTGTGGTGCCGGCGGATCGTGCGGACGGGGGAGCGGTGATGGGTGGCTTCACTGTCCACAGGCTGGGGACGGCCGTGCTTCTCGCGGTGGCGGGGGTGTTCCTCGTGTCGGCGCTGACGAAGCGGGTCCGCACTCGGGCGGTGAGGCGCAGGGCAGCAGGACTGCTGGGGGCCGAGCACGTCCGGAGAGGGGGCCTGCGGGCTCTGGGGGGCCGGAGGGACCTGGTGCGGTGGGCCGCCCCGGCCGGGGCGCTGCTCGCCGGCTGGGTGCTGGTCGGCTGCGCCGCGGGAGTGGCCGTGGGGGCCTTGGCCGGCCTGGGTGTGTGGCGCTGGCAGTGCAGGCCGCGGCCACCGGTCGGCCCTGATGCGAGGGAGGTGGAGCGTCAGCTTCCGTTGGCCGCGGACCTGTTGGCCGCCTGCCTGACGGCGGGGGCGGCCCCGGTGGAGGCGGCGGAGGTGGTGGGCGAGTCGCTGGGCGGCCCGGTCGGGGAAGGGCTGGTGCGGGCCGGTGCGGAGCTGCGGCTCGGCGGTGAACCGGGTTCCGCTTGGGGGAGGTTGGCGGAGATACCGGGCGCCCGGGCGCTCGCGGACTGCCTGGAACGGGCGGCCCGGACCGGGGCGCCCGCGGCCGAGCCGGTCTCCCGGCTCGCGTCGGCCCTCCGGGAGGACCGGGCGCGGCGGGCCGGTGCCAGGGCGCAGCGGGCGGCCGTTCTCGTCACCGCGCCGGTCGGGCTCTGCTTCCTCCCCGCATTTCTCGCGATCGGGGTCGCGCCGGTGGTGATCGGTATGGCTTCCGGACTCCTCTCAAGTAACTGAAGACGCATCGGACACGTACATCCACAAAGGAAATCAAAGGAGTTGTCATGAGGATCATCTGGCGTCGCGTACGGGTGGCGCTCAAGGGTCGCGGCGGGGACACGGGGATGTCCACTTCGGAATACGCGATGGGCACGATCGCGGCCTGTGCGTTCGCGGCGGTTCTGTACAAGGTGGTGACGAGTGAAGTCGTCTCCACGGCCCTTCAGTCGACCATCGGGAAGGCGCTCGATGTGCCGTTCTGAGGACGGATCGGGGGCGGTACGGAAAAGGCGCGGCGACCGCGGATATGTGACGGCGGAGGCGGCCTTGGTGATTCCGGCGCTGGTGCTGTTCGCGGCTCTGCTCGTGTGGGCGCTGATGGCGGCGGCCGCGCAGATCCGGTGCGTGGACGCGGCCCGCGCCGGCGCCCGGGCGGCGGCGCGGTCGGAGCCGACCGGTGTGGCGGTGGCGGCGGCCCGGGCCGCCGCTCCGCCGGGGGCGGAGGTGGAGGTGGAGCGGGTGGGCGATCTCTGGCGGGTCCGGGTGGCGGCACCGGCGCCGGGGCCCGCGCTCCTGCCGGTACGGCTCGGTGCCCGGGCGGTGGCCCTGGCCGAGGACAGCGTGGGGCCGCCGCCGTGAGCCGGGACCGCGGGTCGGCGACGGTGTGGGCGGCGCTGGTGGCGACGGTGCTCGGAGCGGTGTTCGGGGGCGTCCTGCTGCTGGGTCAGGCCGTGGTCGCCCGGCACCGGGCGGCCGCAGCCGCGGACCTGGCGGCACTCGCAGCGGCGGCGACATGGGCCCACGGGCCGGAGCGTGCCTGCGCCGCGGCCCTGCGGGTGGCCCGGGCCCAGGACGCGGCACTGAACACCTGCCGCCTGTCGGGCGAAGTGGCCGAGGTGACGGCCCACCCGGCCACGGGCCCCTTCGCCCCTGCCATCCGAGCCCGAGCCGGCCCGCCGGCCGAGCGCCAGGACCCACCGGTCGGAGGCCCGACGGTACCTGCGGGCACCCCGGGGCCGCCGGCGGAGGGGCCGGACCCGTATGCCGGGAGCCCGACGGCACCGGGCGGCCTCGCGGTCCCACCCGCCGGGGGTCGAGGGCTGCCTGTCGGAGGTCCGGCGGTACCCGCGGACCTCGCCGGCTCGCTACGGGGCGACCGGGTCCACCTGCCGCCCGCCGGGGCCCGTCTGCCGGGCCCGGCAGACCATGGCACCCGCCCGGGCTCACCTGCTGGGCGCCCGGAGCTGCCGGCCGAGTGACCCGGGCTGCCCGCCCTGTGCACCGGCTCGGACGGCCCCGCAGGCGGGCTCGGATGGTTGAGCCGGCCCGGCCTGGGCCCGCCCGGCCCGCTCAGGCCCCCTGGGCCCTCAGGGCCGTGCCCAAGCCCGCCCAAGCCCCTGGCCCCCTGGGTCCCTAGGCCGCCGCCCGGTCCCCACCACGCCCCCCAAGCCCGTCAGGCCCAGGTGGCCCGGGCGGCCTCGGGTGGCCCTGGGCAGGACATGGGGGCTTCCGGGGCCCTTGGGTGAATGCGTGGGACCGGCCCGACCCCGATCAGGCCTACGTGCCCGTACGAGGGGTCGGGCCGGCCCCGGCCGCCGTGACGGGCCGCAGTGCCGGGCCGCGGGATCGGACCCTCGGGCATCCGATGTGCGTGGGGTTACGGGGTGGGTGGTGCGGGTGGGGTGGGTGTGGTGTCCGGTGGGGCCTCTGCGAGGAGGCGGGTGAGAAGGCGGACGGCGCCGCGTTTGTGGAGGGGGTCGTTGCCGTTGCCGCACTTGGGGGACTGGATGCACGAGGGGCAGCCGGCCTCGCACTCGCAGGCGGCGATGGCGTCGCGGGTGGCCGTCAGCCACGCGCGGGCGGTGTGGAAGGCGCGCTCGGCGAAGCCGGCGCCGCCGGGGTGGCCGTCGTAGACGAAGACCGTGGGGAGGAGGGTGTCGGGATGCAGCGGTACCGAGACGCCGCCGATGTCCCAGCGGTCGCAGGTGGCGAAGAGCGGCAGCAGGCCGATCGAGGCGTGTTCGGCGGCGTGCAGGGCGCCGCCGAGGATCTCCGGGTTGATCCGGGCCTCGTCGAGCTGGTCCTCGGTCACCGTCCACCACACGGCGCGCGTGCGCAGGGTGCGCGGCGGCAGGTCCAGCTTGGCCTCGCCCAGGACCTCGCCGGTGATCAGCTTGCGCCGCAGGTAGGAGACGACCTGGTTGGTGACCTCGACGGAGCCGTAGCAGAGCCGGGCCGGGCCCCACGGGATCTCGGTGTCGGTCTCCAGCACCGAGATGGAGGTGACGTCCCGGGCGGTCGTGGAGTAGGGCGGATCGGCCCGCTCCACGAGGGCCGCGGAGTCCTCCAGGTCCAGCTGCTTCACCAGGTAGGTGCGGCCCTGGTGGAGGTGGACGGCGCCCTCGTGGACGGCCGTGTGGGCCGCGGACTCGTCGACGGTGCCCAGCAGCCGGCCGGTCGAGGCCTCCACGATCTGCACCGGGCGGCCGCCGCCGCCCCGGATGTCGGTCAGGTCGCAGGCCCGCTCCCGGCGGGTCCAGTGCCAGGCCGTGGCCCGCCGCCGCAGCAGCTTGGCCGCTTCGAGCTGCGGGACCAGTTCGCGGGTGGCCGGTCCGAAGAGCTCCAGGTCGGCTTCGGTCAGCGGCAGCTCGGCCGCCGCCGCGCACAGGTGGGGGGCGAGGACGTACGGGTTGTCCGGGTCCAGGACGGTGGCCTCCACGGGCTGCCGGAACAGCGCCTCGGGGTGGTGGACGAGGTAGGTGTCCAGCGGGTCGTCCCGGGCGATCAGGACGGCCAGGGCGCCCTGGCCCGAGCGCCCGGCGCGTCCGGCCTGCTGCCACAGGGAGGCCCGGGTGCCCGGGTAGCCGGTGATCAGGACGGCGTCCAGGCCCGAGACGTCCACGCCCAGCTCCAGGGCGGTCGTGGCGGCCAGGCCCAGCAGTTCGCCCGAGTGCAGGGCGCGTTCCAGGGCCCGGCGCTCCTCGGGCAGGTAGCCGCCCCGGTAGGCCGCGACACGCCGGACCAGCGAGCGGTCCACCGACGCGAGCCGTTCCTGGGCGATCACCGAGATCAGTTCCGCGCCGCGCCGGGAGCGGACGAAGGCGACCGTACGGACGCCCTGCACCACCAGGTCGGTCAGCAGGTCGGCGGTCTCGGCCGTGGCCGTACGCCGTACGGGTGCACCCTTCTCGCCGCGGAGTTCGGTGAGCAGCGGCGGCTCCCAGAGGGCGAAGACGACCTCGCCGCGCGGGGAGGCGTCGTCGGTGATCTCGATCACGCGGACCCCGGTCAGCCGGGAGGCGCCGGCCGCCGGGTCGCTGGCCGTGGCCGAGGCCAGCAGGAACACCGGTTCGGAGCCGTAGCGGGCGCACAGCCGCCGCAGCCGGCGGAGCACCTGCGCCACGTGGGAGCCGAATACCCCCCGGTAGGTGTGGCACTCGTCGATGACGACGTAGCGCAGGGCCCGCAGGAAGGAGGCCCAGCGGGGGTGGGCGGGCAGGATGCCGCGGTGCAGCATGTCGGGGTTGGTGAGGACGTAGTTGGCGTACTGCCGGACCCATTCGCGCTCCTCGAACGGCGTGTCCCCGTCGTAGACGGCGGGGCGCACGGCGTTGCCGAGCGGGGCGGCCAGTTCCCGTACGGCGCGCCGCTGGTCGGCCGCCAGGGCCTTGGTGGGGGCGAGGTACAGGGCGGTGGCGCCCCTGCCGTTGGGGGCCTCGGCGCCGTCCGCCAGGGCGGAGAGCACGGGGGCGAGGTACGCCAGCGACTTGCCCGAGGCGGTGCCGGTGGCGACGACCACGGACACGCCGTCGAGGGCGTGCTCGGCTGCGGCCGTCTGGTGTTCCCACGGATGTTCGATCCCGGCCGCCGTGATGGCGGCCACGACATCCGTTCGGATGCGATCGGGCCAGACCGCATGACGTCCCACCCGAGGGGGCAAGTGCTCCGTATGGGTGATGCGCGCAGCTCGGGTAGGCCCCCGTGCCAGCCGGTCCAGGACCGTGTCGGGAGTGGGCCGTGGGTCCGCGGGTGCCGTGGGCCGACCGGGGCGGTGAGTATTGGCCATGGGAACCGAGTGTGTCACCGGCGTGCGGGACAATGGTCCCAAGGCGTCGTGCGCGCCTGCCGGTAAGTGATTGAATGCCATTGCGGCAGCCAATCCCTCACCTACCTTCGGGTGGGGAGGCCCCTGGGGGGCGCCGCTCGATAGCAAGGTGCTGGAGGATCCGTGGACCTGTCCCTGTCGACTCGCACTGTCGGCGACCGTACGGTCGTGGAGGTCGGTGGCGAGATTGATGTGTATACCGCGCCCAAGCTGCGCGAGCAGTTGGTGGAGTTGGTGAACGACGGCAGCTACCACCTGGTTGTCGACATGGAGCGAGTGGACTTCCTCGACTCCACCGGACTCGGTGTGCTGGTGGGAGGTCTCAAGCGCGTCCGTGCGCACGAGGGTTCGCTGCGCCTGGTGTGCAACCAGGAGCGCATCCTCAAGATCTTCCGGATCACCGGTCTGACCAAGGTGTTCCCGATTCACACCTCGGTGGAAGACGCCGTCAACGCCACCGACTGACGGCTCCCGGCGGCGAGCTGCCGCCAAGGAGAGCGGGGGTACCGGGCCGCGGTCGGCCCGGGCCCCTGTCAAGGCACGCCCGTAGTCCGAGGGGGACGCGCATGGCCACCGTTGAACTGCGCTTCAGCGCGCAGCCCGAACACGTCCGGACGGCCCGCCTGGTCGCGGCTGCCGTGGCGCGCCGGGCCGGCGTGGAGGAAGCCGTCCTCGACGAGGTCCGCCTCGCCGTCGGCGAGGCCTGCTCGCGCGCCGTCGGGCTGCACCGCAACAACGGCCTGACCGCGCCCGTCCGGGTCGTCCTGACCGAGGAGGAGAAGGTGTTCTCCATCGAGGTCGGCGACGACGTCCCCGGTCCGGCCGGCGGGCCTGTGGACGCGGTGGCGGGGCTCGACGCCGTCCTGGACCCGGACATCGAGGGCGAGGACGAGATGGGCCTCGCAGTGATCAGCGGGCTCGTCGACGACGTCGAGGTGACCAGTGGCGCATCGGGCGGGACCATCCGGATGAGCTGGCCCGTTTCGGGGACGTCCACGCTGTCGTAGGGTCGCGGATCCGCCGGGCGGGTATTCCCGTCGGCTCTTTCGATTCCCTCGGTTCCGTAGGTCCGTCGGATCTTCCGATCGTCCTCCCGTCGTCCTCCCGCCGTCTTCCGATCTTTATCAGGGCCCTGCCGAGCAGGGCCTTTTTTATTTTCCGGGAACGATTTCGGACCGGCGGCCGGTCACCCCATGACTTTGTCCCCTTACTGCATTCGGGGGTAATGGGGCGGCGTGATTCACGGCCACCGGGCCGGTGTCGTTCCCTTTCGATTCCCGCATGCTGTTTTGATCGGGGTTCCGCTCCCTACAATCCGTCCACATCTTGAGCTCATCGCGTCAAGGAGGACGAATGACGGGGCTCTTCACCCCTCTCGCGCCGGATCGCCCCCATGATCTGGCAGCGGCAGTACTCACCGATGAAAACCGACTCATCGTGATCGTCATCGCGGCCGTGGCCGTGCTCGCACTCGTCGTCGCGCAGATCCTGACCCGTCAGGTGCTCGCGGCGGACGAGGGCACCGACAGCATGAAGGAGATCGCCGCGGCGGTGCAGGAGGGCGCCAACGCCTATCTCGGCCGCCAGCTGCGCACCCTCGCCGTCTTCGCCTTCGTGGTCTTCTTCCTGCTCTTCCTGCTCCCCGCCGACGACTGGTCGCAGCGGTCCGGCCGCTCCGCGTTCTTCCTGGTCGGCGCCCTCTTCTCGGCCACCACCGGGTACCTCGGCATGCGGCTGGCGGTCCGCGCCAACGTCCGCGTCGCCGCCGCCGCGCGGCAGGCCACCCCCGCCGAGGGCGAGCCCGCCAAGGACCTGACCGAGGTCTCCCACAAGGCCATGAGGATCGCCTTCCGCACGGGCGGGGTGGTCGGCATGTTCACGGTCGGCCTCGGGCTGCTCGGTGCCTCCTGCGTGGTCCTGGTCTATGCCGCCGACGCCCCCAAGGTCCTGGAGGGATTCGGGCTGGGGGCCGCCCTGATCGCGATGTTCATGCGCGTGGGCGGCGGCATCTTCACGAAGGCCGCCGATGTCGGCGCCGACCTGGTCGGCAAGGTCGAAAAGGGCATTCCGGAGGACGATCCGCGCAATGCCGCGACCATCGCCGACAACGTGGGCGACAACGTCGGCGACTGCGCGGGAATGGCCGCCGACCTCTTCGAGTCGTACGCCGTCACCCTGGTGGCCGCACTCATCCTGGGCAAGGTGGCCTTCGGCGACCTGGGGCTCGCCTTCCCGCTGATCGTCCCCGCCATCGGCGTCGTCACCGCGATGATCGGCATCTTCGCGGTCTCCCCGCGCCGCTCCGACCGCAGCGGCATGACCGCCATCAACCGCGGCTTCTTCATCTCCGCCGTGATCTCCCTGGTGCTCGTCGCGGTCGCCGTCTACGCCTACGTGCCGGGCACCTACAAGCAGCTCGTCGGCGTCGAGGACGCCGCCATCGCGGGCCACGCCGGCGACCCGCGCGTCCTGGCACTCGTCGCCGTCGCCATCGGCATCGTCCTCGCCGCGCTGATCCAGCAGCTCACCGGCTACTTCACCGAGACCAGCCGCCGTCCCGTCCGGGACATCGGCAAGTCCTCGCTGACCGGCGCGGCCACCGTCGTGCTCGCCGGCGTCTCGGTGGGGCTGGAGTCCGCCGTCTACACCGCGCTGCTCATCGGTCTCGGGGTCTACGGGGCGTTCCTGCTCGGCGGCACGTCGATCATGCTCGCCCTCTTCGCGGTGGCGCTGGCCGGCACCGGCCTGCTCACCACCGTGGGCGTGATCGTCGCCATGGACACCTTCGGGCCGGTCTCCGACAACGCGCAGGGCATCGCCGAGATGTCCGGCGACGTCGAGGGGGCCGGGGCGCAGGTCCTGACGGACCTGGACGCCGTGGGCAACACCACGAAGGCCATCACCAAGGGCATCGCCATCGCCACGGCCGTGCTCGCCGCGGCGGCCCTGTTCGGTTCGTACAACGACGCCATCGCCACCGCCGTCCGGCAGGTGGGGGCGAAGGCCGACGAGATGAACCTCAGCCTGGACATCGCCCAGCCCAACAACCTGGTCGGGCTGATCCTGGGCGCGGCGGTGGTGTTCCTGTTCTCGGGGCTCGCGATCAACGCGGTGTCCCGGTCCGCGGGGGCCGTGGTCTACGAGGTGCGCCGGCAGTTCCGCGAGCACCCCGGGATCATGGACTACACCGAGAAGCCCGAGTACGGGCGCGTGGTGGACATCTGCACCAAGGACGCGCTGCGCGAGCTTGCCACGCCCGGCCTGCTCGCCGTGCTCACCCCGATCGCGGTGGGCTTCGCCCTCGGTGTCGGCGCGCTCGGCTCGTTCCTGGCCGGCGCCATCGGCACGGGCACGCTGATGGCGGTCTTCCTCGCCAACTCCGGTGGTGCGTGGGACAACGCGAAGAAGCTCGTCGAGGACGGCCACCACGGCGGCAAGGGCAGCGAGGCGCACGCGGCCGTCGTCATCGGCGACACGGTCGGCGACCCGTTCAAGGACACGGCCGGGCCCGCGATCAACCCGCTGCTCAAGGTCATGAACCTGGTGGCGCTGCTGATCGCCCCGGCGGTCGTGCAGTTCAGCTACGGGGACGACACCAGCCCGATCGTACGGGCGGTCGTCGCGGTCCTGGCGATCGGCGTGATCGTCGGCGCGGTGTACGCCTCCAAGCGCCGGGGCGTCTCCGTCGGCGACGGGACCGACGACGGAGCGGCCGAGCGGGTGGCCCGGCCGAACGATCCCGCGCCGGTCCGCTGACCGCACCGGCCCCGGCCCCGCCCGACCCTGCCCGACCCCGGCCTGGACCGGGGCTGCGGGACGGGTGGGCCGGGCAGGGCCGGACGTACGCCCGAACGGCGGACGGGCGGCGCGGACTGACGCGCCGTCTGTCCGCCTTTGTGCGTCCCCCGATGGCTGGCGTGTATCTTCCGGGCCGAGAGCCTTCGAAGGGACCAATCCGGTGAACAAGAAGCTTGCGGCCGCCTTGTCGGGCGGTGCGGTGCTGATGCTCGTCCTGTCCGGCTGCGGCGGGGACGACAGCGACAAGAAGGCCGACGCCTGGGCCAAGAAGGTCTGCGACCAGTGGCAGCCCGAACTGAAGAAGATCGAGGCGGCCAACGCCGACATCAAGCGCGTGGCGACGGAGAGCAGCAGGCCCGAGGAGGTCCAGACGACCGATTCGGCTGCCTTCGCGACCATGTCCGGGTCGTACGCGACGATGGGGACGGCCCTGAAGGGAGCGGGTGTTCCGCCGGTCAAGGAGGGTCAGACGACGCTCGACGAGTCGGTCAAGGGCTTCGAGTCGACGTCCAAGGGCTACGCCGACCTGAAGGCGAAGATGGAAGCCCTCGACGCCAAGGACCAGACCAAGTTCGCCGAGGGGCTCAAGGAACTCGCGGGCGGCCTGGAAGAGGCGACGAAGGGCGGCAAGGACGCCCTCGCCAAGCTCAACGCGGGCGGTCTGGACAAGGCGATGAACGCCCAGAAGGGCTGCCAGGTCGCGATGGCCTCGCCCGCGGCCTCGCCCAAGTAGCGCGCCGGTCCGCCGCCTTCCGCGCGGCGGACCGATCAGGGCGGCCGGACCCCCGGGGAGGGGTTCCGGCCGCCCTGGCGCGTGCCGCCCCCGCCCTGGCGCGTGCCGCCCCCGTCCTGGCCGGGCGCCTTCGGCCCGGCGCGGCGCGGCGATTGCCGGGCGCAGCCGACACAATGGACGCGTGAGTACCACCAGCCTCCCCTCGTCCGACCACGCCGCCGAGCTGCGCACCGCCTTCCTCGCCGCCGGGTTCACCGCCGACGGCCTGCTCGACCTGCTCGGCGCCCCCGCCTACGCCGCCCTGGCCCGCAGCGAGACCGTCCCGGCCCTGCGCGCCACCCGCACCGGCGGGGACGGCCCGCTGCCGAGCCTGGTCCGGCTGTTCCTGCTCCAGCGGCCCGTGTCCCGGGAGCGGGCCGCCGCCGCGCTGCCCGTCGAGGCCGCCCTGGCCGACGGGTGGCTGCGGGGCGACGGCGACGAGGTGCGCGCCACGGTCGACGTGCGCCCGTACGGCGGTCCGGACGGCGAGGACTGGTTCATCGTCTCGGACCTCGGCTGCGCCGTCGGCGGGGCCGGCGGGATCGGCAGCCACGAGGAGGGCGTGGTCCTCGGCGTGGGCGGCGCGTCCACGACGCTGGCCGGGATCACCGTCCGCACCCCGGTCGCCACCGCCCTCGACGTGGGCACCGGGTCGGGCATCCAGGCGCTGCACGCGGCCCAGCACGCGACCCGGGTCACCGCGACCGACGTCAACCCCCGTGCCCTGGAGTTCACCCGGCTGACGCTGGCGCTGTCCGGGGCGCCGGAGGCCGAGCTGCTGGCCGGGTCGCTGTTCGAGCCGGTCGGCGAGGCCACGTACGACCTGATCGTGTCGAACCCGCCGTTCGTGATCTCCCCGGGCGCCCGCCTCACCTACCGGGACGGCGGGATGGGCGGCGACGACCTGTGCCGGACGCTGGTCCAGCAGGCCGGGGCGCGGCTGAACCCGGGCGGGTACGCGCAGTTCCTCGGCAACTGGCAGCACGTGGACGGCGAGGACTGGCACGAGCGGGTGCGTTCCTGGGTGCCGCGCGGCTGCGACGCCTGGATCGTGCAGCGCGACGTACAGGACGTGACGCAGTACGCGGAGCTGTGGCTGCGCGACGCGGGCGACCACCACGGCGACCCGGCCGCCTACGAGCGGCGCTACGAGGAGTGGCTCGACGAGTTCGAGGCCCGCGGGACCAGGGCCGTCGGCTTCGGCTGGATCACCTTGCGCCGTACGGACGCGGCCCAGCCCTCGATCGTGGTGGAGGAGTGGCCGCACTCGGTCGAGCAGCCGCTCGGGGACGCCGTCGTGGCCCACTTCGCCCGCCAGGACTACCTGCGCCGGCACGACGACGCGGCGATCCTGGAGGGCTACTTCGCGCTGTCCGCCGAAGTGGTCCAGGAGCAGGTCGGCGCGCCCGGGGCGGAGGACCCGGAGCACGTGGTGCTGCGCCAGAACCGCGGGATGCGGCGCGCCACGAAGGTCGACACGGTCGGGGCGGGCTTCGCGGGAGTGTGTGACGGCTCACTGAGCGCGGGCCGGATCCTCGACGCCATCGCGCAGCTCGTCCAGGAGGATCCGGTGGTCCTGCGCGACCGCACCCCGGAGGCCATCCGGCTGCTCGTGGAGCAGGGCTTCCTGGAGCCGCTGGAGGGCCCCGCGCAGTAGCCGGCGGCGGAATGTAACCCGGGGTTCGCCCGCCGTATCCCCCCGGCTGCCAGGCTCACGGGCAGCGGGATCCCGGGAGCGGCCCGGAGCGCGTCCGGGGCAAGGGGGGAACGGCATGGAGGACGGTCCGGCGGTCTTCGCGGCGGCGGTGTTCCTGCTGTTCGGGGCCGCTCTGCTGGCCTGGACCGGGGCGCGCGCGCTGCACCGCGCGCCGGTGGCGGAGGGCGTGCGCCCCGCGGTCGCCGTGCCGGTGGCGCTCTTGGCCGCCGGGGTGTCGCTGGCCCTCGGGACCTGGTGCCTGACCCGGCTCTGAGCCGGGGCGCCGAACGGCGGGTTCCGGCCGTCGGAGCCGGGGCTGCGGGGGGTGCGGGAGCGGGGCCAGACGGCCCTCCGGCCACCCGGCGCGGTGACCGGCGACGGTCCGGCGCGGCATCCGGGCGGCAGAAACCGCACTTGTCGGGTTACCGTTCGAGTGGCCGTTGCGGGCTTCTGCCGTTTGACACGGGGGCGGGTTGTACCGTCACACTCCGCAGCGTCGCCGTACCGCGACCGAGTGCCGACCGGAGAGAAGAGCCAAGTTGTCCCCGACTAGCGAGACCGCAAAGGGCGGCCGCCGACTCGTCATCGTCGAGTCCCCTGCCAAGGCGAAGACGATCAAGGGCTACCTCGGCCCGGGTTACGTCGTCGAGGCGAGCGTCGGGCACATCCGCGACCTCCCCAGCGGCGCGGCCGAGGTTCCCGACAAGTACACCGGCGAGGTCCGCCGTCTCGGCGTGGACGTCGAACACGACTTCGCGCCGATCTACGTCGTCAACGCCGACAAGAAGGCCCAGGTCAGGAAGCTCAAGGAGCTGCTGGCCGAGTCCGACGAACTCTTCCTCGCCACCGATGAGGACCGCGAGGGCGAAGCCATCGCGTGGCACCTGCAGGAAGTCCTCAAGCCCAAGGTCCCCGTCCACCGGATGGTCTTCCACGAGATCACCAAGGACGCGATCCGCGACGCCGTCGCCAACCCGCGCGAGCTCAACCAGCGCATGGTCGACGCCCAGGAGACCCGCCGCATCCTCGACCGCCTCTACGGCTACGAGGTCTCGCCGGTCCTGTGGAAGAAGGTCATGCCGAAGCTGTCGGCGGGCCGCGTCCAGTCGGTGGCCACCCGCCTCGTCGTCGAGCGGGAGCGCGAGCGCATCGCCTTCCGCTCCGCCGAGTACTGGGACCTCACCGGCACCTTCTCCACCGGCCGCACCGGTGACGCCTCCGACCCGTCCACGCTGGTCGCCCGGCTGAACACGGTCGACGGCAAGCGCGTCGCCCAGGGCCGCGACTTCGGCTCGACCGGACAGCTCAAGAGCGAGGTGCTGCACCTCGACGAGGCGAACGCGCGGGCGCTGGCCGCCGCGCTGGAGGGCGCCTCGTTCGCCGTCCGCTCGGTCGAGTCCAAGCCGTACCGCCGCTCCCCGTACGCGCCGTTCCGCACGACCACGCTCCAGCAGGAGGCCTCGCGCAAGCTGGGCTTCGGTGCGAAGGCGACCATGCAGGTGGCCCAGAAGCTGTACGAGAACGGCTTCATCACCTACATGCGTACGGACTCCACGACGCTCTCCGAGACCGCGGTCTCGGCGGCCCGCGCGCAGGTCACGCAGCTCTACGGGGCCGACTACCTGCCGGAGAAGCCGCGCGTCTACGCCGGGAAGGTCAAGAACGCGCAGGAGGCGCACGAGGCGATCCGTCCTTCGGGTGATCGTTTCCGCACCCCGGCCGAGACCGGCCTGACCGGCGACCAGTTCCGGCTGTACGAACTCATCTGGAAGCGGACCGTCGCCTCCCAGATGAAGGACGCGGTCGGCAACTCGGTCACCGTCAAGATCGGCGGAAGGGGCTCGGACGGCCGGGACGTGGAATTCAGCGCCTCCGGCAAGACGATCACCTTCCACGGCTTCATGAAGGCCTACGTCGAGGGCGCCGACGACCCGAACGCCGAGCTCGACGACCGCGAGAAGCGCCTGCCGCAGGTCGCGGAGGGCGACGCGCTCGCCGCCGAGGAGATCACGGCGGACGGGCACTCGACCAAGCCGCCGGCCCGCTACACCGAGGCCTCGCTGGTCAAGGAGCTCGAAGAGCGCGAGATCGGCCGCCCGTCGACCTACGCGTCGATCATCGGCACCATCCTCGACCGCGGCTACGTCTTCAAGAAGGGCACGGCGCTCGTGCCGTCCTTCCTGTCGTTCGCCGTCGTGAACCTCCTGGAGACGCACTTCGGGCGGCTCGTCGACTACGACTTCACCGCGAAGATGGAGGACGACCTCGACCGCATCGCGCGGGGCGAGGCCCAGTCCGTGCCGTGGCTCAAGCGCTTCTACTTCGGCTCGGAGGACGCGACCGAGGTCGTGCCGGCCGACGGCGACCACCTCGGCGGCCTGAAGGAGCTGGTCACGGACCTGGGCGCGATCGACGCCCGGGAGATCTCCTCCTTCCCGGTCGGCGAGGGCATCGTGTTGCGCGTGGGCCGCTACGGGCCCTACGTGGAGCGCGGCGAGAAGGACTCCGAGGGCCACCAGAGGGCGGACGTGCCCGACGAGATGGCCCCGGACGAGCTGACCGTCGAGTACGCGGAGGAGCTCTTCGCGAAGCCGAGCGGTGAATTCGAGCTCGGCAAGGACCCGGTCAGCGGGAACGAGATCGTCGCCAAGGACGGCCGCTACGGCCCGTACGTGACGGAGATCCTGCCCGAGGGCACCCCGAAGACGGGCAAGAACGCGGTCAAGCCGCGCACCGCCTCGCTCTTCCAGTCGATGAGCCTGGACACGGTCACGCTCGACGACGCGCTCAAGCTGATGTCGCTGCCGCGGGTGGTCGGCGCGGACGCGGAGGGCGTGGAGATCACCGCGCAGAACGGCCGCTACGGCCCGTACCTGAAGAAGGGCACGGACTCGCGGTCCCTGGAGACCGAGGACCAGCTCTTCTCGATCACGCTGGACCAGGCCCTGGCCATCTACGCCCAGCCCAAGCAGCGGGGCCGCGCCGCGGCCAAGCCGCCGCTGAAGGAACTGGGCACGGACCCGGTGAGCGAGAAGCCGGTGGTGGTCAAGGACGGCCGCTTCGGCCCGTACGTGACGGACGGCGAGACGAACGCGACGCTGCGGCGGGACGACGACGTCGAGACGATCACGCCGGAGCGTGGCTACGAGCTGCTCGCGGAGAAGCGGGCGAAGGGCCCCGCCAAGAAGGTGGCGAAGAAGGCTCCCGCCAAGAAGGCCCCGGCGAAGAAGGCCCCGGCCAAGAAGGCGACGGCGACCAAGACGGCCGCGGCGAAGAAGGCCACCGTGACCAAGACGGCGGCCGCCAAGAAGACCACGGCGAAGAAGACCGTGGCGAAGAAGACGGCGACGGCGACCGCGACGGCGGACGAGTAGCCGCCGCGACGACGGTTGACGGCGAGGGGCCCCGCGCGCACGTGCGGGGCCCCTCGCCGTACGCGGGCGGGTCCGGCCGGCGGGCGGGGCCGGCGGCGGGCGGGCCGGGCCCGGGGCGGGGTCGCGGCGGAGGTTGTCCACAGGCTTCCGCACCCGCCAGGCGCAGCGGATAGGCTGGGCGGATGACGCGAGGAGCCGAGCAGCCAACGGTCGTGACCGCCCCGGCGAATCCCACCTACGACGAAGCCCTAGCCGCGGATTCCCGCGAGCGGGCGGTGCGCGCACTGTTGCGCACCCCCAGGCTCCGCCGCCTGTGGAGCGCCCAACTGGTGAGCGGCATCGGCGATGCCCTCGCCCTGTTGGTGCTGGTGCTGCTGGCCCTGCAGGCGGCCGTCTCCGAGGCGGCCTTCGGCGGCGGGTACCGCGGCGCCGCCCTCGCCGTCGCCGCCGTCTTCGGGGTCCGCATCCTCGCCACCCTGCTCTTCGGCGCGGTCCTGCTGGGCCCGCTGGCCGGACTGCTCGCCCCCGGTGGCAAGCTGGACCGCCGCTGGACGATGGTCGGCGCCGACGGGGTTCGCCTCGGGCTCTTCGTCGTCGCCCCGCTGTGGCTCGACTGGATCCCGTCCGACGCCCTCACCGCCCTGCTGGCCACCGTCTTCGTCGCGGGCGCCGCGGAGCGGCTGTGGACCCTGGCCAAGGAGAGCGCGGCCCCCGCGCTGCTGCCCGCGCCGCCGTTGGAGGGCGCGACCGTACGGCCGCTGCCGGACCACCTCGACGCCCTGCGGCGGCTGACGCTCCGTACGACCTTCGCCGCGCTGCCCGTCGCCGCGGCCGTGCTGCTCGCCGCGACCCTGGTCGGCAAGGCCCTCGGCCTCGGCGTCGACTGGTTCGCCGACAACCAGGCCGCCCTCGGCTCGTACGTGGCCGCCGGCCTCTTCGCCGCGTCCGTCTCGCTGCTGCTGCCGTTGGTGCTGCCCGGCTCGAAGACCCCGCGACCGCGCTCGCCGCTGGAGGGGCTGCGCGCCCCGAAGGCCGGCGACCGCCGGGAGAAGGGCCGTACCGGCGCCATCCCCCTCTTCGTCCTGGCCTGCGCCGCGGTCGCCGGAGCGGTGTCCGGCGCCGCCGCCGTGGCCGTGCTGCACGCCTTCGACCTGGGCGGCGGCCCGGCCGCCTTCGCCCTGTTCGTCCTCGCCCTGCTCGGCGGCGCCGCCGCCGGCATCCGCGCCACCCAGGCCGGCAAGGTGCTGCCCGCGCTGTCCCGGCGCCGCCTGCTGGCCCTGGCCATGGCGCTGGTGGGGGTGGCGCTGCTGCTGGCCGGCCTGGTGCCGGACACCGCGACCGTGCTGTTCCTCATGCTGCTCGCCGGCGTCGCCGCGGGCGTCGCGGCCAACACCGGGCACACCCTGCTGGACCAGGAGACCGAGGAGTTCCGGCGGGCCCGGGTCACCGAACACCTCCAGGCCGTCGTCCGGGTCGCCGTGGCCGTCGGGGCCGTCACCGCCCCCGTGCTGGCCGCGCTGATCGGCCCGCACCGGCTGACCGGCGGCGGGGTCGTCTTCTCGCACGGCGGCGCCGCCTTCACCCTGATGCTGGTCGGCGCCCTGCTGCTGCCGGTCGCCGTGGTGGTGCTGGCCAAGGCCGACGACCGCGCGGGCGTCCCCCTGCGGCGCGACCTGCGCGAGGCGCTGCGCGGCGGGGAGCCGGTGCAGACGGCCTCCGACGCGGGGTTCTTCATCGCCCTGGAGGGCGGCGACGGGGCCGGCAAGTCCACGCAGGTGGAGGCGCTGGCCGACTGGATACGGGGCAAGGGCCACGAGGTCGTCGTGACGCGCGAGCCGGGGGCCACCCCGGTCGGCAAGCGGCTGCGCTCGATCCTGCTCGACGTCTCCTCCGCCGGCCTGTCCAACCGGGCCGAGGCGCTGCTGTACGCCGCCGACCGGGCGGAGCACGTGGACACCGTGGTGCGGCCGGCCCTGGAGCGCGGGGCGGTCGTCATCTCGGACCGCTACATCGACTCCTCGGTGGCCTACCAGGGCGCCGGCCGAGACCTTTCGCCCACCGAGATCGCCCGGATCTCCCGCTGGGCCACCGACGGGCTGGTACCGAACCTGACCGTGCTGCTCGACGTCTCGCCCGAGGCGGCGCGCGAGCGCTTCACGGAGGCCCCGGACCGGCTGGAGTCGGAGCCGGCGGAGTTCCACCAGCGGGTGCGGGCCGGGTTCCTGACCCTGGCCGCCTCCGATCCCGGCCGCTACCTCGTCGTCGACGCGGGGCAGGACCCGGGGTCGGTGACCACCGTCGTGCGGCACCGGCTGGACCGGATGCTGCCGCTCTCCGAGGCCGAGCTGGCCGCCCAGGCGGAGGCCCGGCGCCTCGCCGAGGAGGAGGCACGGCGGCGGGCGGAGGAAGAGGCCGCGCGCAAGGCCGAGGAAGAGCGGCTGCGCGCCGAGGAGGAGGCCCGCAAGGCGCGCGAGGCCGAGGAGGCCCGGATCCGGGCCGAGGCGGAGGCCGCGCGCAAGGCGGAGGAGGAGCGGCTGCGCGCCGAGGAGGAGGCCCGGGCCAGGGCCGAGGCCGAGCGGCTGCGCGCCGAGGCCGAGGAGCGGGCCCGCGAGGCGGAGCAGGCGCGGCTGCGGCGGCAGGCGGAGGAGGAGGCCCGGCTGCGGGCCGAGGCCGACGAGCGGCGCCGGGAGAAGCAGCGCAGGGCCGAGGAGGCCCTGCTGAAGGCAGAGGAGGCGCGCCGCCTGGCGGCCGCGTCGGCGGCCGAGGCCGCGGCGAAGGCGGCGGCTGCCGCCGCGGCCTCGGCGGCTTCGGCACCTGCGGCGGGGGCGCCGGCGTCCGCGCCGGGCGCGACGGGGCCGGGTGCGGGCGGTGCGGGTCGGTCCGGGGGGTCCGGTGAGGCCCGGCGGCACGCGGACGACGCGGTGACCGTGGAGACGCCCCTGATGAAGCGGGTCGTCCAGCCGGACGACGTCACGCAGACGGTCCCGGTGCCGAAGGTGAACCCGGCGGACGGCCGCCCGGCCCAGGCGGCCGACGCACACGACGGGAACGACGCGAACGACGCGAACAAGCCGGGCGGTGCGGGCGGTGCGGGCGACGCCGCGGACACGGCGGTGCTGCCGCCGGTCCGCGCGACGGACGACACGGCGGTGCTGCGGCCGGTGCGCGACACCGAGGAGACGGCCGTGCTGCCGCCGGTGCGTCCGGCGGCCGGCGGCCCCGACCCGCGGGAACACCGGGCCGAGGGCTCCGACCGCGCCCGGCGGCCGGGCGGGGACGCCCGGGACGACGCCCGGCGGGCGCCGGCCGGCCCGGCGCGTTCCGCCTCGCGGCCGACCGCCCAGCGCCCTCCGGAGAATCCGGCCGACCGGGTGCCGCCGGGCATCTTCCGGGACACCGACAACGCCCGGACGCGCGAACTGCCGGTGGTCGGTGACGACGGCGCCCCGCGCCGCCGCCGGTCGGACTGGGCCGAGGAGACCCCGCTGGACGACCTGCCGTCGCTGGCCGACGAGCTGCTCGGCCGCCACCGGGACTCCGACGACGAGGACGACGACCGGGGCCCGCGCCGCCGCCGCTGAGCGGCGGCCGGGCGGCTGTCGGGCGGCTGTCGGGCGGTCGGCGGGCGGTCGGCGGGCGGGCGGCGGGCGGGCGGCGGACCGCCGCGGGACGGGAATGTCGGTGGCGCCCGCCACAATGGGTGCACGGAGAGCGGAAGGTGGTGGGCGGGATGCCCGTATGGGACGACCTGGTGGGACAGGAGCGGGTCCAGGCACAGCTGGCCGCCGCCGCCCGGGACGCGGACGCCCTGGTCACCGCCATCACGGAGGGGACCCCGCAGCCCTCCGGCTCGAAGATGACGCACGCCTGGCTGTTCACCGGCCCGCCCGGTTCCGGGCGGGCCACCGCCGCCCGGGCCTTCGCGGCCGCCCTCCAGTGCACCAGCCCCGACCGCGCCCTCGGCGGCGAGCCGGGCTGCGGGTTCTGCGACGGCTGCCACACCACCGTCATCGGCACCCACTCCGATGTGGAGATCGTCCGTACCGACCTGTTGTCCATCGGTGTGAAGGAGACGCGCGACCTGGTCCGCCGGGCGCAGCTCTCCCCGGCGGTCGGACGCTGGCAGGTCATCGTCCTGGAAGACGCCGACCGGCTCACCGAAGGCGCCGGCAACGTCCTGCTGAAGGCCGTGGAGGAGCCCGCTCCGCGCACGGTGTGGCTGCTGTGCGCACCCTCGCTGGAGGACGTGCTGCCCACGATCCGCTCCCGCTGCCGGCACCTCTCGCTGCGCACCCCGTCGGTCGAGGCGGTCGCCGACGTCCTGGTCCGGCGCGACGGCATCGAGCCCCATGTCGCCGCGGTCGTCGCCCGCTCCACCCAGGGCCACATCGGCCGGGCGCGCCGGCTGGCCACCGACGAGGCGGCCCGCACCCGCCGGTCCGCGGTGCTGAGGCTGCCGCTGCGCATCGACGACGTGGGCGGCTGCCTCAAGGCCGCGCAGGAGCTGGTCGACGCCGCCGCCGAGGACGCCAAGCAGGTGGCCGAGGAGGTCGACGGCAAGGAGACCGAGGAGCTGCGCGCCGCGCTCGGCGCCGGAGCGGGCGCCGGGAGCAGGATGCCGCGGGGCACGGCGGGCGTCATGAAGGAGCTGGAAGACCGGCAGAAGCGGCGGCGCACGCGCACCCAGCGCGACAGCCTCGACCTCGCGCTGACCGACCTGACCGGCTTCTACCGCGACGTGCTGGCCCTGCAGCTCGGCTCGTCCCTGGCCATCGCCAACGAGGAGATACGGCCGGACCTCGACCGGATCGCCCGTGCCGGCGGCCCGGAGCGGACGCTGCGGCGGATCGAGGCGATCATCGCCTGCCGCGACGCCCTCGACCGGAACGTGGCCCCGCTGCTCGCGGTCGAGGCGATGACGATGTCCCTGCGCGCGGGCTGACGGCGGCGGAGCCCGCGCGGCGGCGCGGCCCCGGCCCGGCCCCGCGACCGGGCGGGCGGCTCGCGCCGGGTTGACCGGCTCACCCGTACGGGCGATCCCGGGCCCGGAGCCGTACGGCCCGGGTCCGTGGCCCACACCGGCGCGGGCCACGGAAGGCCCGGGGCCGTCCGGGGGCAGCCGTGCCCGGACGGCCCCGCCGACAGGCCGTAGGCTCCGGGGATGGACACCAGCCGCCTGCTGCGTACGACCGGAACCGTGATCGCGGCCGCCGGATTGCTGCTCTCCGGGTGTACGTCCGGCGGGTCGGGGAGCACCGCGGCCTCGGCGACCCCGGGCACCTCCGGGGGTTCGGCGTCGCCCTCGCCCTCCGCCGAGTCCGCCGCGCTGCGCCCGTACTACGAGCAGAAGCTGACCTGGCGCGACTGCGGCGTCGCCGGCTTCCAGTGCAGCACCATGAGGGCGCCGCTGGACTACGCGAAGCCCGGCTCCGGCCAGGACGTCGACATCGCGGTGGCGCGCCGGGCGGCCACCGGCCCCGGCAAGCGGCTCGGGTCGCTCGTGGTGAACCCGGGCGGCCCCGGCGGCTCGGGCATCGGCTACCTCCAGGCGTACGCGGGCATCGGCTACCCCGCCCCGGTCCGCGCCCAGTACGACATGGTCTCCTTCGACCCGCGCGGCGTGGACCGCAGCGACCCGGTGGAGTGCCTGGACGGCCCGGCCATGGACACGTACACGCAGGTGGACCAGACGCCGGACGACCAGGCGGAGCGGGACCGGCTGGTGGCGGCGTTCAAGGAGTTCGCGGCCGGCTGCCAGGCCCGCTCGCAGCGTGTCCTGCCGCACGTCTCCACGGTCGACGCGGCCCGGGACATGGACCTGCTGCGCGCGGCGCTGGGGGACCGGAAGCTCACGTACGTCGGGGCCTCGTACGGCACGCTCCTGGGCGCCACGTACGCGGACCTCTTCCCCGGACGCGTCGGCCGGCTCGTCCTGGACGGGGCGATGGATCCCTCGCGGTCGTCGTTGGACCTCAACCGGGACCAGACCGCGGGCTTCGAGACGGCCTTCACCTCCTTCGCCAAGGACTGCGTGAAGCAGCCGGAGTGCCCGCTGGGCGGGGGCAGCCCGGAGGCGGTGGGGGAGCGGCTGAAGGAGTTCTTCACGAAGCTGGACGCGCAGCCCGTGCCGTCGGGCGATCCGGCCCGGCCGCTCGGCGAGTCGCTCGCGACGACCGGGGTGATCGCCGCGCTGTACGACAAGGGTGCCTGGCCGCAGCTGCGGGAGGCGCTTGGCGCGGCCATGAACGGCGACGGGGCGTCCCTGCTGGCCCTGGCCGACAGCTACTACGAGCGCGAGCCGGACGGCAAGTACGCGAACCTGATGTTCGCCAACGCGGCCGTCAACTGCCTCGACCAGCCGCCCGCCTTCAGCGGTCCGGCGGCGGTGGACTCGGCGCTGCCGTCCTTCCAGAAGGCCTCCCCGGTCTTCGGCACCGGCTTCGCCTGGGCCTCGCTGAACTGCACGTACTGGCCGGTGAAGGCCACGGGTACGGCCAAGGCCCTGACGGCGAAGGGCGCGCCGCCGATCGTGGTGGTCGGCACGACGAGGGACCCGGCGACCCCGTACAAGTGGGCCCAGGCCCTGGCCGGCCAGCTCGACTCGGGCACCCTGCTGACCTACGACGGGGACGGGCACACGGCGTACGGGCAGGGCAGCGACTGCATCGACACCTCGATCAACCGGTACCTCCTGGAGGGCCGGGCCCCGGAGGCCGGCAAGAAGTGCTAGGCCCGTTTCGCCCGGTCGTGTCCCGCTCCGTCCCCCTGGGTGCACCCTGGTGCGGGGCACCCGTCGACACCCTGTAGACTTGGCGCCGCTGCTGATGAGAGCACCTCTCCGAGGGAATACTTGTCTGACCAGCGGTGCCGCCTTAGCTCAGTTGGCCAGAGCAACGCACTCGTAATGCGTAGGTCTCGGGTTCGAATCCCGAAGGCGGCTCTGTAGAACCCCCAGGACTCACTCGCCGTGACCTGGGGGTTTTGCTGTTTTCGGGGGTGGGTTCGGGGTGGGTGCGGGGTGGATCGGTGGGCCGTGGGGCGGTCCGGGCGGGGGGATTGGGCATACGGCTGGCACGGGGCCCGATTCGGCACAGGAGGTAGGCGAGTGATCTCGGTACAGGCGTGGTCCGACGCGCAACGGCTGTGGGACTTCCAGCAGATGCACCACGAGCCGCGTCCGTGTTCCGCGGGCATCGTGCTCGGCGGCCGCGGCCCCGGAGTGGTCGGGACGGCGGTCGAGCTGTACCGGCGGGGGATGGTGCCGGTGGTCGTGGTGGCCGGAGGCGCGGCCGGGGAGCGGGTGGTGGAGCTGGGGGTGCCGGCGGGGGCCGTGCTCGTCGCGCCGGACGCCCCGGACGCCGACGGGGCGATCCGCGGCGCCCGCGCCCTGCTCGACGGGCGCGGGGTGGAGGTGGGGTCCGTGCTGCTGGTCACCGGGCCGTACGCGGAGCGCGGCGCGCACGCGGCCGCCCGGGCGGTGTGGCCGGAGGCCGAGGTGGTCGTGGCGTCACCGCCGTTGACGTTGCGGGAGTACGTGGACGCGGTCCAGGACGTCCGGCTCGTCTTCGACATACTCGTCGGCGCCCAGCAGCGGTTGCCCCGGGCCGGTCGGGAGGCCCCCGGGGCCGTGGCCGAGGCGTACGGGCGGCTCTGCGCGGAGGGGTTCACCGGCCGCGTCGTGCCCGCCTGAGCGGTCGCCACCGGAGGGCCGCCGTCCGGGGGACGGGCTCCCCGGTCGCCCGTCGCGGGGGGTGCGGCTACGTTGGTCGGGTGGGTCCTGGGCACGGCGACAGGAGGCCGGTCATGGCAGCACGTTGGCGCGACGCGGCCGTGGCGGCCGCCGCGGCGGGGCTCCTGGTGACGTCGCTGGGAGCCTGGGAGGTTCCGGCCGCGACGACGGCGGCGGTGGCCGCCGCGACTCCCGCGGCCGGCGACTTCCCGCAGTTGACCCCGGCCGTGGCCCGGCAGTTGGACGCGGCCGTCCGCAAGGTCATGGAGCGGGCGGGGGTGCCGGGGGTGATGGTCTCGGTGTCCGCGCCCGGCAAGGGCGAGTACGTGCGGTCCTTCGGCGTCGCGGACAAGGCGACGGGTGCGGCGATGGACACCGGTCTGAACATGCGGATCGGCAGCGAGACCAAGACCTTCACCGTGACCGCGCTGCTCCGGCTGGTCGACGCGGGCAAGGTGGGGCTGGACGACCCGATCGGCACGTACGTCGCGGGGGTGCCCAACGGCGACAAGATCACCCTGCGCGAGCTGGCCGGCATGCGCAGCGGGCTGTTCAACTACTCGGCGGACCCGGCCTTCTTCAAGGCCCTGACGGGCGACCCGCAACGGCAGTTCACCCCGCGGGAGCTGCTCGCGTACTCCTTCGCGCACCCCGTGCAGTTCGCCCCCGGCGCGCAGTTCGAGTACTGCAACACCAACCTGGTCCTGCTGGGCCTGGTGGTGGAGAAGGTGAGCGGCACCTCCCTCGGCGCCTACCTGGCCCGCGAGGTGGTGGGGCCCGCCGGCCTCACCCACACGCTGCTGCCGGAGGGCGCGGAGTTCCCCGATCCGCACGCCCACGGCTACACGCGGCAGACGGCCTCCGGGAAGACCGAGGACGCCACCGACTGGAACCCCTCCTGGGCCTGGGCCGCCGGGGCGATGGTCTCCGACCTCGCCGACCTGCGGAGCTGGGCCAAGACGCTGGCCACCGGCACGCTGCTGACCCCCGCCACGCAGGCGCAGCGGCTGAAGATCGTTCCGGCGGGGAACCTGCCCGAGACCGGGTACGGCCTGGGCATCGCCGAGGTCGGCGGGTGGATCGGGCACAACGGCTCGCTGCCCGGCTACCAGTCGCTGACCGTCTACCTGCCCGAGGCGCGGGCCACGCTGGTGGTGCTCCTCAACACGGACACCGGCTACCAGGGGCAGGAGCCCAGCTCCCTGTTCGGCGAGGCGATCACCCGGATCGTGACCCCGGACCACGTGTTCCTGCTGCCCGCCCAGCAGCCCGCCGAGAAGCGCTGAGGTCGGGTCCGCGGTCCGCCCGCCGACGCGTACCCGCCCGCGGCTTCCCGCCGTCCCGTCCGCCCGCGCAGAATGGGGGACGGCGCGCGAGCGGACTCCAGGAGACGACACCCATGACGGACACGAACGACCCGACGGACGTGGTGCTGCGCACCGCCGGCGAGGCGGACCTCGACGCGGCCGCCGCGCTGTTCGGCGGCTACCTCGACTTCTACGGCGTGGAGGTCGAGGACCCCGGCCGGCCGCGGGCCTTCCTCGCCGAACGGATCGCGGCCGACGAGTCCCTGGTGCTGCTCGCCGAGGTGCCGGGGGCCGGAACGGTCGGGTTCGCGCAGGTCTACCGGACGTTCGCGTCGCTCTCGCTGAGCTCCGCCTGGATCCTGAGCGACCTGTACGTGGCCCCGGCCGGGCGCCGCAGCGGCGCGGGGCGGGCGCTGCTGCGCGAGGTGCTGGCCCGGGCCCGGGCGGCCGGGGCGGCCGGGGTGCAGCTGGAGACCGCGTACGACAACCACGTCGCGCAGGGGCTGTACGAGGCGGAGGGCTTCGTCCGCGAGGAGTTCCACGCCTACTTCCACGAGCTGGGACGGCAGCGGGACTGAGCGGTGCGGGCCCTTCCGGCCCCGCAGCAGGCCGGCTGCCGCTTCTCCCGGATCCGGCGCCGCCCCGCTGCGGGTGCGCCGGCCGGCCTCACTCGGCGTCGGCGTAGCACTCGACGACCGCCGTGGTGAACGGGAACCGGACGGGGGTGTCGCCGAAGGCGATCCGGCCGGCCCGGTCGCCCGCTGCGCGGATCGCCCCTGCCACCGCCTCGGCCTCCTCGGCCGGGCAGTGCACGATCACCTCGTCGTGCTGGAAGAACACCAGCTCGGCCCGCATCCCGGCGGTCGCCTGCCGCAGGGCGGCCAGCAGCAGCAGCGCCCAGTCGGCGGCGCTGCCCTGTACGACGAAGTTGCGGGTGAACCGGCCGCGGGCCCGGGTGTCGGTCGAGCCGTGGCCGGGGGTCCAGGACTCGTCCCGGTCCTGCGGGACCCCGGCCTCGCCGCCGGGCTCCTCGTCCGGGTCGCCGGAGCGGGCGGGCGGCGGGCAGGTGCGGCCGAGCCAGGTACGTACGAGCCGGCCCTCCTCGCCGGCCTTCGCCGCGTCGTCCACGTAGGCCACCGCGCGGGGGAAGCGGCGGCGCAGGGCGGCCAGGTTCTTCAGGCCGTCCCCCGAGGTCTGTCCGTAGACGGCGCCGAGGACGGCCAGCTTGGCCTTGTCGCGGTCGCCGGAGAAGCCCTGCCGGGAAACCGCGGTGTAGAGGTCCTCGGGCCGGCCGGCCACCTCCATGAAGGCGGGGTCGCGGGAGATCGCGGCCAGCACCCGCGGCTCCATCTGGTCGGCGTCGGCGACGACGAGCCGCCAGCCGGGGTCGGCGACGACCGCCCGGCGGATGACCTTGGGGATCTGCAGGGCGCCGCCGCCGTGGGTGACCCAGCGGCCGGTGAGGGTGCCGGCGGGGACGAACTCGGGGCGGAAGCGGCCGTCGTGGACCCAGTCGGCGAGCCAGCTCCAGCCGTGGGCGGTGTAGATGCGGTACAGCTTCTTGTACGCGATCAGCGGTGCGACGGCGGGATGGTCGAGCCCCTGGATCTCCCAGCGGCGGGTGGACTTGAGCTTGATGCCCGCCCCGGCGAAGGCCCTGACGACGTCGGCGGGCAGGTCGGGCCGCACCCGCCGGCCGAACGCGGCCGACACCTGGTCGGCCAGCTCGGCCAGCCGCCGCGGTTCGCCGCCGCCCGCGTACCGCTCGCCGAGCAGCTCGGTCAGCAGGGCGCGGTGCGCGTCGGCGCGCCAGGGCAGGCCGGCGCGGTTCATCTCGGCGGCGACGAGGAAGGCGGCGGACTCGGCGGCGACCAGCAGCCGCATCCGGTCGGGGTGCGCGGTGGCGTCCAGGCGGCGGGCCTGGTCGGCGTGGACGGCGAGCAGGGCGTCGAGCGGTACGGGTGCGGGCTGCGGATCGAACAGGGAGTCCTGGGCGCCGCGCCCGGGGGCCCGCTGGGGCGGGTCGGGCGGCACCGGTGCGCCGCTGAGCCGGGCCCAGGCGGCGGCGGCCGAGCGGGGCTCGCCGCTGCGGCCCTCGTGGCCGAGCAGCAGCAGTTCGGCGTCCTCGACGTCGTGGCAGCGCTCGACGCGGACTCCGGCGGCGAGCAGGCGGGGGTACACGGCCGCGGTGGAACGCCACACCCAGCGGGTCCCGGCCGGGGCGGCGCGCACGGCCTCGGCGGGGTCCCGGACGCGCAGCCGGGGGCCGGCCGCGGCGGCCCCCGCGGCCGGGCCGGGGCCCGCGGGCGCGGCGTGCCACCACCCGTCGCCCTCCTCGGCGAGGGCCCACCGGCCGGCGTGTTCGCTCACGGGTGCGAGTCTCCCACCGCGGTCTGACACTGCCCGGCCACCGGCGGACGGCGGGCGGGGCGGGGCTCCGGGACGGGCGCGGGCTCCGGCGCGGGCCGGGCCTCCTGTACGCGGACCCGCGCGGCCTGCCGTGGCGTACGGGCCCGGGGCTCGCCGCGCGCGTACGGGCCGGGGCGTACGGGCCGGGGCGTACGGGCCGGGGCGTACGGGCCCGGGCCCGCCGCGCGTGAGGGCCGGGACGGGGGTCGGGGCGGACATGCCAAGCTGGAGGGGTGAGAGACCTTGCCGAGACCGTCGACCGCGCCTTCGCCGCCGCCCTCTACGCCCGGGACGACACCGGGCTGGACACCGGCGCGTCGCTGCTCGCCGCCGAGCCCGCGCTCTGGCCGGGCGTGGGGCAGGAGCTGCTGGCGCGCGGGGAGGCGTACGCGCGGCAGGGCTGGGAGCGCGGCTGGCGGCCGGCCGACGTGCTCCGGCTGGTGCGCCGGGACCTGGACGAGCGGCACCTGCGGATCACCGGGGACATCGTCGCCGCGGAGGCGCGCCGCTACGCCCGCCTCCCGGAGCGCTGGACCGATGCCGAGGTGTGGTGGGGCAGCGACGAGCAGTACGCCGAGCGGCTCGCGCAGCGGGAACGGACGGACCGGTTCACGCTGGCCACCGCGGTGCTGGAGGTGTTGCGGCTGCTGGTCCGGCTGCCCTCGATCGAGCCCGTGGGCCCGCTGCCGGGCGACCCGGCGGACCTCGGGGAGCACGCCCACATCGAGCCGCGCATGCTGGGCCGCATCCGGGCCCTGCTGGCGAAGGCGGAGGCGACGAACTTCCCGGACGAGGCCGAGGCGCTCAGCGCCAAGGCCCAGGAGCTGATGGCCCGGCACACCGTGGACGAGGCGCTGCTCGCGGCGCGCGGCGGAGGCCCGGCCCGGGTGCCGGGGGCGTGCCGGATCGGGGTGGAGCCGCCGTACGAGGAGGCCAAGGCGGTGCTGCTCGACGCGGTGGCCGGCGCCAACCGCTGCCGGGCGGTGTGGAACAGCGGCTTCGAGTTCTCCACGGTGGTCGGCTTCGAGAGCGACCTGGAGGCGGTGGAGCTGCTGTACACCTCGCTGCTGGTGCAGGGCACGGCGGCGATGACCCGGGCCGAGGCCGCGCAGCGCTCCGGCGGGCGCAAGCGGACGAAGACCTTCCGGCAGTCGTTCCTGCTCGCGTACGCCAGCCGGCTCGGCCAGCGGCTCGCCGAGACGGCCGAACACACGGCCGCCGAGGCCCCCGACAACCTGCCGGCCCTCGTGGCCCGCGACATGGCCGTCACCTCGCGGGCCGACGAGATGTTCCCCCGGACCACGACGACCCGGCTGCGCGGGGCCACGGACCACGCGGGCTGGGAGGACGGCACGGCGGCCGCCGACCGGGCGCACATGGGCGGCGGGCGGCGCGACCCGCTGCCGCGTTAGCCGTACGGGACGGTGCGACCTGCTCCCGCGCGAGCCGTACGGGCCCGTACGACCCGCTGCCGCGTTAGCCGTACGGGACGGTGCGACCTGCTCCCGCGCGAGCCGTACGGACCTCGACGGGACCGGTGGGCCGGCGGGGTCCGTCACGCCGCTCCCGGCGGCCCGTTCCGGGGGCCGGGGGCGTCCTCGCCCCGCAGGGCGCGGGTCTCCGACTTCAGGATGCGCATCGACTTGCCCAGCGAACGGGCCATGTCGGGCAGCTTCTTCGACCCGAACACCAGCAGACAGACGACCAGCAGCACGAGCAGGTGCCACGGTTGGACGGCATTGCGGAACACGGCGCTCCCCCTTCGGACGCCCCCGTCGGCCCTTTCCTCCGGGGTGCGGACGGGACCATGGAACAGCCGCGGACGGCGTTCGGACAAATCTGAAGAAGTCCTGAAAGCGGTTAGGCTCGCGCCATGAGCTGGCTCCGGGCGCTGAAGCACACCGCCCGGTCCGGCATGAAGATCGAGCGGACCCGGCTGGAGCCGCTGGTCGCCCTGCGCGGCGCGGCCGGGCTGGCGATCGTCATCGCCGCCGGTCTCGCCCTGCTCGGCCCGGCCTCCGCCGCGAGCTCCGCCTTCGGTGCGTTCATGGCCGCCATCGCCTCCTTCCAGCAGAGCTGGCGGCCCCGCCCGGTGCTCGCGCTGGCCTCCGGGCTGACCCTGGCCGTCTCCACCTTCGTGGGCTACCTGGTCGGCGCCTCGCACACCGGGCTGTTCCTGGCCCTGCTCGCGGTGTGGACCTTCGCCGCGGGCCTGCTGTGGGCGGTCGGCCCCACCGCGGGGATCATCGCCTCGGGCAACGTCGCGATCATGCTGGTCACCGTCACCCTGCCCACCTCCGTGCCGCAGGCCGCCGGGCACGCGGCGATGATCGCCGCCGGCGGGGTGGTCCAGGCGCTGCTGATCGTCCTCTTCCCCATCCGCCGCTGGGGCGCGCAGCGCGACGCCCTGGCCGACGCGCTCGCCGCCGAGGCCGACTACGCCCGCCGGCTGCGGCACGACCCCGGCGCGCCCTTCGACCCGCAGCCGCTGATGCGGGCCCGGGCCGCGGCCACCGTCACCCCCCGCCAGGCCCGCCGGCGCCCCGCCGAGCTGCACGGGGCCCGGGGACTGGCCGAGCGGATCCGGCCCGTGCTGGCCTCGCTCGCCGATCCCCGCACGGCCACGGCGGCTGCGGCGGCTGCGGCGGCCCGCCGGGCCGAGGCACCGGACGACGCCCCACCCCGGACCCTGGCGCACGCCCCACTCCAGACCCCTGCCGACGCCCCCGCCGACGCCCCCGCCTCCGCCTCCGCCCCCGCCTCCGCCCCCGCCGGGGCTCCGGCCGAGGACCGGGTGCGGGAGCTGCTCGCCGCCGCCGGGTCCGTGCTGGACGCCGCGGCCCGGGCGATCCGGCACGGGGAGCCCGTCCGCGTACCCGCCCCGGCCCTCGCGGTCCTGCGCTCCCCCGACACCGCGGACCTGCTGGCCGGGGCGCCGCTGCGGGCCGCGCGCCGGCTGGCCGTGCTGCTGGACGACGTACTGGAGACGGCCGAGCCCGGCTCCGGCCGGAGCGCCGGTCCCGGGGAGGTGATGCTGCGGCCCAGCCTGTGGCGGCTGGCGCCGCGCGTCTGGGAGGCCGTACGGGCCGAGCTGCGGCCGGGGTCGCCGGTCCTCCGGCACGCCCTGCGCGTCACCGCCGTGGCCTGCGCCGGCCTGGTGATCGGCCGGGCGCTGCCGTTCGGGCACGCGTACTGGGCGCCGATGGCATCCGTGATGGTGATGCGGCCCGACTTCAGCCAGACCTACTCCCGCGCCGTGGCCCGCTTCACCGGGACCCTGGTCGGGGTCGCGGTCGCCACCGGCATCGTGCAGCTCGCCCACCCGGGCATGTACCTGTCGGGCCTGTTCGCCGTGGTCAGCGCGTACCTGATGTACGTGCTGATGCGCACCGGCTACGCCGTCTCGCAGGTCTTCGTCTCCGCCTACGTCGTCTTCCTGCTCGGCATGGGCGGCCTGCGCTGGGACCAGACCGTGCCCGACCGCGTCACCCTCACCCTGGTCGGCGGAGTCCTCGCGATGCTCGGCTACGCGCTCTACCCGGCCTGGGAGACCCCGCGGCTGCGCCACCGGCTCGCCGACTGGACCGCCGCGAACGGCCGTTACGCCGCCGCCGTGCTCGCCCAGTACGCCGACCCGGCCGGGGCCCGGCGGGCCGACGTGCGCGACACCCTGCTGGCCGCGCGCGACGCCCGCATCGCCTGGCAGGAGGCGGTGGCCCGGGCGGCCGGGGAGCCGGTGCGCCACCGCGGCCTGTCCCGGGCGGCCGCCGACGCGGCGGCCGAGGCGCTGGCGGCGCTGGGCCGGGGCACCATGCTGCTGGAGGCCCACCTGCCGGAGCGGGCCCACGCACCGGTGCCGGGCGCGGCCGGGCTGGCCGAGGCGCTGCGCACGGCGACGGAGGCGGGGGCGCAGGCGGTGCGCGAGGGCCGGGTGCCGGAGTGGGGCGCGGTCAGGGAGCTGCTGGACGAGGGGGACGGGGCGGCGGCCGGGCCGCTGCGCGGGCCGGCGGGCCGGCTGCTGGACTCCCTCGACGAGGTGTCGGAGGCACTGCGTTCCTGATGCGGTCGCGTTTGTGATCAGTACGGCACCCTCCGTGCACGTGCATCTGCCCATGCAGGCGCTTATGAACACAGCTATGATCCGGTGCAGTTGACATCTGCACTATCGGGGGCTTCCTGTGGACCACGCGTACAACGGGATGGCAGCTGCAGAACTCGCTTCCCTGTTTGAGCTGACGTGGCAGAAGAGCAGACACAGCAATTCGCAGGGTTCCTGCGTGGAGTTCGCGAGGCTGCCCGGCGGCGACGTCGCCATGCGCAACTCGCGCTTTCCGGACGGTCCGGCCCTGGTCTACACGCCGGCCGAGATCGAAGCCCTGCTGCTGGGCGTGAAGGACGGCGAGTTCGATCACCTGATCGGCTGAGGCAACAGCGCACTCATCAAGCCATGCACGTGCACCGGCCGGGATTGATCGCAGTGATCAATCCCGGCCGGTTGGCGTGTAAGGGCTGGTCGGCACCGCCGCCGCGGCGCCTCAGTCGTGCAGCAGGAACAGCGCCCAGACGACCTTGCCGGTGAGCCGCCCCGCGAGCGGGTGCCAGCCCCAGCTGTCGCTGTAGGAGTCCACCAGGAACAGCCCGCGGCCGGACTCCAGGTCGAAGTTCTCCTCGGTCCGCTCCGGCGAGAACGCGCCGCCGGGCCGGTCCTCGCTGGGGTCGCGCACGGCGCACACCAGCCGGGTGCTCCACCGCATCAGGTGCAGCCGTACCGGAGGGTCCGCGTCGGGGCAGCCGCCCCGCACTTCCTCGGGCAGGGCATGGCGCAGCGCGTTGGTGACGAGTTCGGACACGACCAGCGACACGTCGTCGAAGCGCTCGTCGAGACCCCACTGGCCGAGCGTGGACCGGGTGAAACTGCGTGCGCCGCGCACCGCTTCGAAGCGGGCCGGCAGAGCGCAGGACGCGGATCCGGACACAGCCGTGGGGTCGACCGGGGGAAGCCCCTGCCGTAACGGCTCGAGCATGGTCGATCCATTCGTCCCCATGCGAGGCACTCCCGGGATTCGCGGCCGAAGCGGCGGCTTCGACCAAAGAGAACTGCGGGGTGGGTCCGGCGCCGGCGCGAACAGCACGCAGGTGCGCGGGGACCATCGTTCCGAATGGCGCAGCCGTATGCAAGGGCAGATGCACGTGCACGCGCCGGACCTGTCCGCACCCGTGACGGTTCTTGCTCATTTCTTCCTACGCATACTTACGGACTTCTTTTCCCGCAGGCGGGATTCCGTTACAGAACGAGTACGGCCGAGTGCGTTTTGGTGGCAGACTGCGGCCCTTGGGGTACGGGGGCCCCGCTGGCTGTCCCGCCCGCGCGAAGGCGCGGAACGGGGCGCACACCATTGCGATGGGGAGGGCAGGACTAGTGACCGCAGAAGCCAGCGGTTCTGTGGTGCGCCGCATCCTCCTGGGCTCGCAGCTCAGGCGACTCCGTGAATCCCGCGGCATCACCCGCGAGGCGGCCGGCTACTCGATCCGCGCATCCGAATCGAAGATCAGCCGCTTGGAGTTGGGAAGGGTGAGCTTCAAGTCCAGGGACGTAGAGGACCTCCTCACGCTCTACGGGGTCACGGACAACGCCGAGCGGGAGTCCCTCCTGGGGCTGGTGCGCGAGGCCAACGCCACGGGGTGGTGGCACAGTTACGGCGACGTGCTGCCCGGGTGGTTCCAGACCTACATCGGACTGGAGGGAGCCGCCTCCCTCATCCGCATCTACGAGGTGCAGTTCGTCCACGGCCTGCTGCAGACCGAGGCGTACGCCCAGGCCGTCGTCCGGCGCGGCATGCCCGGCGCCACCTCCGCCGAGATCGACCGCCGGGTCGCCCTGCGCCTGGAGCGGCAGAAGGTCCTCGTCTCCGAGAGCGCCCCGGTCTTCCACGCCGTCCTCGACGAGGCCGCGCTGCGCCGCCCGTACGGCGACCGCGACGTCATGCGGGGGCAGCTGGAGCACCTCATCGAGATCTCCCAGCGGCCGAACGTCCAGCTCCAGGTGATGCCGTTCTCCTTCGGCGGCCACGCGGGCGAGAGCGGAGCCTTCACCCTGCTGCGCTTCCCCGAGTCGGACCTTCAGGACATCGTCTATCTGGAACAGCTCACCAGCGCCCTCTACCTGGACAAGGACGAGGAAGTGGGTCAGTACGGCCGGGCGATGGAGCGGCTCCAGTCCGACTGCCCCGATCCCGACCGGACCAGGGATCTTCTTCGCGGCCTGCTCCAACTGTCTTGATTCGCACGTAGTATGACGTCTGATCAGTGCATGATGACCGATCGGTCTCCGGTGCAGCGCACGGGTGCGCGCTCGCAGTAAGGGATGGCATGTCCATATTCAGCGACCTGGCTCACCAGTACATCGACGGCGAATGGCTGGCCGGCACCGGTTCGTGGGACATCATCGACGTCAATCCCTACAACGGCGAGAAGCTGGCCGCCATCACCGTGGCCACCGTCGAGCAGGTGGACCAGGCCTACCGCGGCGCCGAGCGCGCGCAGCGGGAGTGGGCCGCCACCAGCCCCTACGCCAGACGCGAGGTCCTGGAACGCGCCCTGCGGATCACCGGGGAGCGCGCGGACGAGATCGCCGAGGCGATGATCGACGAGCTCGGCGGGACCCGTCCCAAGGCCGAGTACGAGGTCCACAGCGCGATGGAGTTCATCCGCGAGGCGATCCAGCTGGCCGTGCGCCCCGAGGGCCGCATCCTGGCCTCGCCCGTCGCGGGCAAGGAGAACCGGGTCCAGCGCCTCCCGGTCGGCGTCGTCACGGTGATCAGCCCGTTCAACTTCCCGTTCCTGGTCACCCTCAAGTCCGTGGCCCCGGCCCTGGCCCTGGGCAACGCGGTGGTGATCAAGCCGAACCAGAACGCGCCCGTGGTCGGCGGCGGGGTCATCGCCAAGATCTTCGAGGACGCCGGGCTCCCGGCCGGCCTGCTGAACGTGCTGGTCACCGACATAGCGGAGATCGGCGACGCGCTGCTGACCCACCCCGTCCCCAAGGTCATCTCCTTCGCCGGGTCGGACCGGGTCGGCCGGCACGTCGGCGCCGTCGCCGCCCGCCACTTCAAGCGGACCGTCCTGGAGCTCAGCGGCAACAGCGCGCTGGTCGTCCTGGACGACGCGGACCTGGACTACGCGGTGGACGCGGCCGTCTTCAGCCGGTTCGTCTACCAGGGCCAGGTCTGCATGGCGGCCAACCGCATCCTGGTCGACGCCTCCGTGGCGGAGGAGTTCACCGAGAAGTTCACCGCCCGCGTCCGCGCCCTGAAGACGGGCGATCCGCACGAGGCCGACACCCACATCGGCCCGCTGATCAACTCCTTCCAGGCCGATGCCCTGACCGCCCTCGTGGACCGGGCCGTCGCGGAGGGCGCGCAGGCGCTCGTCCGCGGGTCTACGCGCGGCAACCTGGTGGAGCCGACCGTGCTGGCCGGCCTCCCCGAGGACTCGCCGCTGCTCGGGCAGGAGATCTTCGGCCCGGTGGCCCTGCTGGTGGTCTTCGACGGCGAGGACGAGGCCGTACGGCTGACCAACGCGACCCCGTACGGGCTCAGCGGCGCCGTGCACACCCGGGACGTGGAGCGGGGCGTGCGCTTCGCCCAGCGGATCGAGACCGGGATGATCCACGTCAACGACTCCACGATCGGGGACGAGCCGCTGGCGGCGTTCGGCGGGGAGAAGGCCTCGGGGCTGGGCCGGCTGAACGGCGAGGCCACGGTCGAGGCCTTCACCACCACGAAGTGGATCTCCGTCCAGCACGGCCGGACGCACTTCCCGTTCTGACACCCGATCGGCCTAGACTCGGCCGGGCGTACGCGGCGCCCGCCCGGGGGAGAGCAAGTTGAGCAACATACCCGAGACCGGCCGGACCCCTCGGGTCCAGAACCGGCTCGTCGTCATCCAGATCGTCGTCTTCTCGCTCCTGCTCACCCTGGGCGGAAGGCTCTGGTACCTGCAGATACGCAACGGCCAGGAGTACACGGACGAGGCGAAGAACAACCATCTCCAACAGGTCGTCCAGCCCGCCGTCCGCGGGTCGATCCTCGACTCGCGCGGGGTGCCGCTCGCCGACAGCCAGACCCACCTGGTGGTCTCCGCCAGCCGGACCGAGCTGCTCAAGATGAAGGACCGCGGCGCCGGGGTCCTGACCCGCCTGGCCGGGGTGCTGGGCATGGAGCCGCAGGAGGTCATCGACACGGTCCGGCTCTGCGACGCCAAGACGCCGCAGCCCTGCTGGAACGGTTCGCCGTACCAGCCGATCCCGGTCAGCGACGAGGCCACCACCGAACAGGCCCTCCAGATCCACGAGCACGCCGAGGACTTCCCCGGGATCACCGCCGAGCCCACCGCGATGCGCCGCTACGCGGGACCGGACGGGGCCAACACCTCCCAGGTGCTCGGCTACCTCTCCCCGGTCACCGACGAGGAGATCGCCAAGGCGAAGAAGACCGACTCGCCCTACCTGCGCTCCGACCAGGTCGGCCGCTCCGGTCTGGAGCGCACGTACGACAAGGAGCTGCGGGGCAAGGCGGGCATCACCCGCTACGAGGTGGACAACCTCGGGCGGGTCACCGGGCAGGGGCAGACCGACAAGTCGCAGCCCGGGTCGAACGTCGTGACCTCGATCGACGCGCGGGTGCAGGCGGTGGCCGAGCGCGAGCTGAACAACGCGATGATCGAGGCCCGCAAGACCTACGACAAGAACACGGGCAAGAACTACCTGGCCGACTCCGGTTCCGTCGTCGTCATGGAGGCCAAGACCGGCCGTGTCGTCGCGATGGCGTCGAACCCGACCTACGACCCGAACGCCTGGGTGGGCGGGATCTCCGGCAAGGACTACGCCAAGCTCACCGACAAGAAGTCGAACTACCCGCTGCTGAACCGGGCGATCCAGGGGCAGGCGGCCCCCGGCTCCATCTTCAAGGTCGTCTCCTCGACCGCCGCGGTGAACGCCGGCTACCCCTTCGACCGGCGCTACCCCTGCCCCAGCGCGTACTCGGTGGGCAGCCAGACCTTCACCAACTTCGAGTCGCAGGGCTACGGCGACATCACCATCGGCCGGGCCCTGGAGGTCTCCTGCGACACGGTGTACTACGCCATCGCGGACCAGGAGTGGAAGAAGGACGGCGGGATCAACCCGAAGAAGACGCCGAACGACTGGTTCTTCAAGACGGCCCACGAGTTCGGCCTCGGCAAGCCCACCGGCATCGACCTCCCGAACGAGGTCCCCGGCCGGGTCCCCGACCGCAAGTGGAAGCAGGACTTCTTCGAGGCGAACAAGGCCGCCTGGTGCCGGGACGGCAAGAAGAACGGCTCGTTCGCCGAGAAGATCGCCTACGAGAACTGCCGCGAGGGCAACCAGATGCGCGAGGGCGACGCGATCAACTACTCGATCGGCCAGGGCGACACCCTCGTCACGCCGGTCCAGATGGCCTCGGTCTACGCGGCGATCGCCAACGGCGGCACCCTCCACCAGCCCAGCGTGGGCAAGGCCGTGGTCAGCGCCGACGGCACCTCGGTCCGGGAGATCGCCCCGAAGGTCCAGGGCAGGCTGCCGATGGACGCCGAGACCCGCGAGGACATCGACGGGGCCCTCGCCTCGGTGGCCACCACCGGCAGCGCGGCCTGGCGGTTCGTCGGCTGGCCGCAGAAGCAGATCCCGATGCACGCCAAGACCGGCACCGCCGAGGTCCAGGGCAAGCAGACCACCTCGTGGTTCGCCTCGTACACCGAGGACTACTCGATCGTCATGACGATCTCCCAGGGCGGTACGGGCTCCGGCGCGTCGGGTCCGGCGGTCCGCAAGATCTACGAGGCCATGTACGGGCTGGACGAGAAGGGCGCCCAGGACCTCTCCAAGGCCCTGCTGCCCAAGCCGGCCACCGCGCTGCCGGCGGTGCGGCCGGACGGCGAGAATCCCGCGTCCTGACCGCAGTAGCGGACAGAACCCGACCGCAGGGCTCCGTAGCGTGGTCCTCGAAGCCGTCGAAGCGGGAGAGAGACCCGCTTCGACCCTCACGCGAGCAACGGAAGCAGGCGGTCGGTCATGGCTGAGGTGTCCCTGGAAGTCCCCGGTGACGAGCGCGGCACGCTCCTCTCCTTCGTCGAGGCCCAGCGGGCCGCGCTGCGCGAGGCGGCGCGGGGGCTGACGGCGGAGCAGGCGTCGAGCAGCCCGAGCGCCAGCGCGCTCTCGGTGGGCGGGCTGCTCAAGCACGTGGCCGAGTGCGAGCTGGGCTGGCTGCGGATGGCGCAGCGCCGCCCGAGCGAGCGGGAGCGGACCCGGGAGGCGTACCAGGAGGGCTTCCGGCTTGCCGAGGGGGAGTCCGTGGCCTCGGTGCTGGAGTTCTGGGACGGGGTCGCGCGCGAGACGGAGGCCTTCATCGCCGCCGTCCCGAGCCTCGACGACACCTTCCCGCTGCCGCCGGCGCCCTGGTTCCCCGAGAACGGCAAGGTCTCGATGCGCTGGCTGCTGCTGCACCTGGTGGAGGAGTTCGCCCGGCACGCGGGGCACGCGGACATCGTCCGCGAGACGCTCGACGGCACCCGCGCGATGGGCTGATCCCGCGCCGGGCGGCGGCCCGGAGCAGCTCGGGCACATCGGCGAGATCACGCACCGCCGGCTGACCGCCGCCGCCCGCCGGACTTGCACCTCACGCGACGTGAGGGACCACAGTGAGGGGCGTACCCGAGGAAGAGGAGCGGAAGAGATGGGCTACTCCGTGGGCCAGGTCGCCGGTTTCGCCGGAGTGACGGTGCGCACCCTGCACCACTACGACGAGATCGGTCTGCTCTCCCCGAGCGGCCGCAGCCACGCGGGCCACCGGCGGTACGACGACGCCGACCTGGACCGGCTGCAGCGGATCCTGTTCCACCGGGAGCTCGGCTTCCCCCTCGACGAGGTCGCGGTCCTGCTGGACGACCCCGAGACGGACGCGCGGGAGCACCTGCGCCGGCAGCACGCGCTGCTGTCCGACCGGATCGCCCGGCTCCAGCGGATGGCCGAGGCCGTGGAGCGCGCCATGGAGGCGAAGAAGATGGGCATCAACCTCACCCCCGAGGAGAAGTTCGAGGTCTTCGGGGACCACGACCCCGAGCGGTACGCCGAGGAGGTGGAGCGGCGCTGGGGCGCGACCGACGCCTACGCGCAGTCCCGGCGCCGGGCCGCCTCGATGACGAAGGAGGACTGGGAGCGGGCCCGGGACCTGGCCGACGACATCGACCGGCGGCTGGCCGGGCTGATGGAGGCGGGCGCCGCCGCCGATTCGGAGCCGGCCATGGACCTGGCGGAGGAGCACCGCGGCTGGATCGACGGGCACGCCTACACCTGCTCGTACGCGATGCACACCTGCCTCGGCGAGATGTACGCGGCCGACGAGCGCTTCACCGCGCACTACGACGCCGTCCGCCCGGGGCTGGCGGTGTTCCTGCGCGACGCGATCACCGCCAACGCGGTGCGGGCGGCGGCGTAGCGCGCCCCGGCCGGTGCGCGGGCGGCCCGGCCGGGCCGGCTCCCGGCCGGTGCGCGCCCGCGTGCGGGCCGGGGGTCAGTCTCCGGTGTTGGTGGCCCAGACGGGCTGGTTGGAGCTGTTGTAGACGACGACGTTGCCGTCGTCCTGGACGGCGAGGTAGCGGCCCTTGTGCCAGGTCCCGGCGGCCCAGATGGGCTGGCCGGAGCGGTTGTAGATGACGAAGTTGCCGTCCTCCTGCATCACCAGGTGGTCGGCGTTGGGGTAGACGTTCGGGGCCTGCCAGGCGGGCCGGTTGTCCTTGTAGACGACGACGTTGCCGTCGCTCTGGACGCGCAGGGCGGTCCGGCCGTTGCCGGAGGTCCACGCCTGGTTCCTGCCGAGGGTGGCGGGGGCGTAGAAGCGGGAGTCGCTGCGCTGCGCCTCCCGGGTGTGGGCGCCGCGGGCGGCGGGGCCGCTGCCGGTGTCCGAGGCGTCGGCGGCCGGGACGGAGGCGAGTACGGGCAGGAGGGCGAGGGCGAGCGCGGGGAGGCCGCGCCGCAGGAGGTTCTTGGTCACAGCACGGATTTAGGGCCTCGGGAGAGCCCGGGGACAGGGGCGGCGCCCGGAATTCCCCCGTATGGGCGTGCTTTTTCCCTGCCGAAACGGCACTGCGCACCAGCCGTCGCGGGCCGCCGGGGACGGTCGGCCGGTCGGGAACGGAACCCGCACAACCCCCCTCCGGTACCTGGAACTGGGCGGGGGGCGCGTGCGTTGATAATTGAGACCGCCCCTATCCGCCTGCCTCCGCCGGCACCCCCCCGATCCAGGAGAGTCCGGAACCCGTGTACACGCTTGCGCTCGGCCCTGAGTGGCTGTCCCCGGACTATCTGATTTCGAATTTCGGATTGATCGGGATCCTGGTCATCGTCTTCGCGGAGTCGGGACTCTTCGCGTTCCTCCCCGGTGACTCCCTGCTGTTCACGGCCGGCCTGCTGGTCGCCGACGGGCAGTACATCTCGCAGCCGCTGTGGCTGGTCTGCACCCTGATCGTGGCCGCCGCGATCATCGGTGACCAGGTCGGCTACATGATCGGCAAATACTTCGGGCCGAAGCTCTTCAACCGGCCCAACTCCAAGCTGTTCAAGCGGGAGAACCTCGACAAGGCCCACGAGTTCATGGACCGGCACGGCCCCAAGGCCATCGTGCTCGCCCGGTTCGTGCCGATCATCCGCACCTTCGCCCCGATGGTCGCCGGCGCCGGCTCGATGAAGTACCGCACCTTCCTGACGTACAACGTCATCGGCGGCATCGGCTGGGGCGCGGGCGTCACGGTCGCCGGCTACTGGCTCGGCCAGATCACCTTCATCAAGGAGAACATCGAGCCGATCCTCGTCGGCATCGTCCTCGTCTCGGTCCTCCCGGTGGTCTACGAGGTGCTCAAGGCCCGCAAGGAGAGCAAGGCCAAGGCCGCCGAGGCCCCGGCCGACTCCGCCGGCCCCGACGCCCCCGGTCCGCAGACGCCGGGCGGCGGCCAGCGCGGCCGCCACGCCAAGCGCTAGGGCACGGGACACCGCCCCGCACCGCCCCGCACCACCCGTACGCCCCGGAGGCCGCCAGCGCCCCGGGGCGTCCGTGCGTGCGGGTGCGGGTGCGGGTGCGGGTGCGGTCGGGGAGGGGGCGGTCGTACGGGCGCGGGGGAGGCGGCCTAGAAGCCGCGGGTGCGCTTCGCCGCACGGCGCTTGGCGGCGCTCGCGGCCCCCGGGATGCGCATGAACAGCCGCGAGGCCTCCGAGCCCAGGTTGACCCCGATCGCGATGGCCAGCGCGATGGCCGCGGCGTTCGTCAGCGAGCCCAGCCCCTCGTTCAGCCGGTTCTGGGCGATCAGCAGCAGTCCGTAGTACGTCGCCGAACCCGGCAGCAGCGGTCCGATGGCCGCCGTCACGTACGGCAGGGCGGAGGCGAACCGGTAACGGGAGAAGAGCTGCCCGAAGAGGCCGACCAGCCCGGCCGCGACCGCCGTGGACGGCACCGGCGGGATGCCGCCCGCGTAGTGCAGGGCCCCGAACGTGGCCCAGGCGATCCCGCCGTTGAGCGTCACGATCCACACGGTGGAGCGCTCCTGCTGGAGCAGGATCGCGAACGTGAACACCAGCACCATCGAGGCCGCGATCTGGATCAGCGGCCGCTGCTGGATCTGGAGCACCTCCTCCGGCCTGGGGGAGGAGTGGACCTGCAGGCCGACGTAGAGCACGACCAGCACGCCCATGATGATCCCGATGAAGAGGTACATGACCTCCAGCAGCCGGGCGGACGCGGTGATGTAGTAGCCCGTCAGACCGTCCTGCACCGCCGCGACCAGGGCCCGCCCGGGCAGCAGCGCGAACAGCCCACCGGTGATCACGGCGGAGGCCTTGACGTCGATCCCCGTCATGTCCAGGGCCACGCCGAGGGCGGCGGGCGGCATCGCGGCCACCACGAACTGGTAGAACTCCGGCAGCCCGCGCCCGGCGCACAGCCAGGCCAGCCGGTCGCCGAGCACGGCGCCGATCGCGGCCGCGAAGAAGACGAGCACTCCGCCGCCGACGAGGGTGGAGGCGGCTCCGGCGAGCAGTCCGGCCGAGGCCGTCAGCATCCAGCCGGGGTACGGGTGCCGGTTGCGGCGGATCTCGGCGAGCCGCCGGTAGGCCTCCTCCAGCGACACGTCGACCTCGGGGTTGCTGAGGTCGTCCACGAGCCGGAAGACGGCGGAGAGCCGGTTGTAGTCGGTGCCGCGCCGGCGCACGGTCCGGTTGGCCGAGACGGGGTGGTCCACCAGCGAGGGCTGGTGGGTGATGGACAGCATGGTGAAGGTGACGGTCGGCTCGCAGCGGTCCAGACCGTACGAGCGGGCGACAGCGAACATCGCCGCCTCCACGTCCTCGGCGCCCTCGCCGCCCGCCAGCAGCAGCTCGCCGATGCGCAGCGTCAGGTCGAGCACGCGGCCCACGGCGGGCCCGGCGTCGCTCTGCTTCTGCACCAGGTCGGGCACGGGCCGGACGTCGACCGGCATGCGCAGCATGGTGCGCATCCGGTCCTGCCAGGGGGACTCCTTGAGCCGGGCGACCGGGAAGCCCTGGCCGGGGGTGTACGCCGGCGGGGAGTGCTGGGCGCTGTACGTGGCGGGGTGGGCGAACGCCGAGCCCTCCGGTTCCACCGGGAGGCTCTCGAAGCCCGCGGGGACCGCGAACTCGGAGGTCGGCTGGTCCTCCTCCTGCCCCTCCGGCTCCATCCCGGGCGGGGGTGTGAAGGCACTGCGCGCCTCGTCGGACTGAGGCTTCCTGTCCTCGGTCCCGTCGGCTTCCGCCACGCGTCCTCCCGTCCGTGATCACCCGCGGTATCAGTATGCGGAATCGTTCCGTCCCCGTCGCCCGGGCCGTCCCGGCAGGCCCGCGGGCGGGGGCCGGGCCCCGCCCGCGGCCCCCGCGCCGACCCGTCCCCGGCCGGTAACGCACAGCGGGCGGCACCCCCGTGAGGGGTGCCGCCCGCTGTCGTGCCCCGGCCGCCGGGGGGCATCCCCCCGCGGGCCCGGATCACCGGCAGAACCTAGTGCTGGCCGCCCTGGGCCGCTAGGCGCTTGTACGAGTTCTCGATCTCGGCCTCGGCCTCGGTGCGGCCGACCCAGTTCGCGCCCTCGACCGACTTGCCCGGCTCCAGGTCCTTGTAGACCTCGAAGAAGTGCTGGATCTCCAGGCGGTCGAACTCGGACACGTGGTGGATGTCGCGCAGGTGCTCGACGCGCGGGTCGGAGGCCGGCACGCAGAGCAGCTTGTCGTCACCGCCCGCCTCGTCCGTCATGCGGAACATGCCGATGGCGCGGCACTTGATCAGGCAGCCCGGGAAGGTCGGCTCGTCGAGGATGACCAGCGCGTCCAGCGGGTCGCCGTCCTCGCCGAGGGTGTTCTCGACGAAGCCGTAGTCGGCCGGGTAGCTGGTCGAGGTGAAGAGGCGACGGTCCAGACGGATCCGGCCGGTCTCGTGGTCCACCTCGTACTTGTTCCGCGAACCCTTGGGGATCTCGATGGTGACGTCGAACTCCACGTCCTGCTCCTCCATGCTCAGCTTCATCGCTCGAGTGATAGCGCGTCCGGCCCAGCCCTGCCGGGTGGGGTGCCATGCTCGCGGCAAGACGCAGTGGTTAAGTGTCCCTCACGCAGGTGTGTGATCGCGAAAGGGGCTGGTCCGAGGTGCCATTGGTCAAGACGTGGCAGCTCATCGCGGGGTCGGCCGTCGCCGGCCTCGCCCTGTCGGTGACGGCGGTGGCCGCCGCCGGTCCTTGGGACTCGGGCCAGCGTAAGGCCGAGCGCGACAGGGCTGCCTCCTGGATCGTCGGGGGTGGCGCAGATCACGCCGGCGGGCGCGCGCCGCAGGCCGCGCCCAGCGCCCCCGGGGTGCTCGGCGCCGTCGGCGCGGGTACGGGGTCCGGGCAGGCGGCCGCCTCCTCCGACGGGCTCGCCGCGGCGCTGGCCCCGCTCCTCGCCGACCGGGCGCTGGGCACCGTCCGCACCGCCTCCGTCGTCGACACGGCCACCGGGCAGGTGCTCTACGAGTCCGGGGCGCGGGACGCCATGACCCCCGCCTCCACCGTCAAGATCGCCACCGCGGCGGCCGCGCTCGCCGCCCTCGGCCCCGAGCACCGGATCAGGACCACCGTCGTCCCGGGCACCGCTCCCGGGCAGATCGTGCTGGTCGGTGGCGGCGACCCCTCGCTGACCGCCCGGAAGAAGGCGCCCGCCGGGTCGGGCGGCAGCCTCGTCGCGCTGGCCGCCGACACCGCCCGGGCGCTCAAGGCGGCCGGTACCGCCTCGGTGAGCCTCGGCTACGACGACTCCCTCTACACCGGGCCCGCCCGCCACCCGATCGGCGTCAACCCCAACATCGCGCTGGTCACCGCCCTGACGGCCGACGAGGGCCGTACCGACGAGTCCGCCTCCGGTCCGGTGGACCGGGTCGAGGACCCGTCCGGGGAGGCCGCGCGCGCCTTCGCCGCCCTGCTGGCCGAGCGCGGGGTGAAGGTGACCGGCGAGCCCGTCCGCGCCCGGCCCGCCGAGGGCGCCCAGCCGCTGGCCACCACCCGCTCCACCCCGCTGGCCGGCCTGGTCGAGCGGATGCTGACCAACAGCGACAACGACATCGCCGAGGCCCTCGCCCGGCAGACCGCGCTCGCCTCCGGCCAGCCCGCCAGCTTCGAGGGCGCCGAGAAGGCCGTCGCGGCCCGGCTGGCCGGCCTCGGCCTGGACGTCGCCGGCTCCCGCTTCGCCGACGGCAGCGGCCTGGCCCGCGCCGACAAGGTCAGCGCCGGCCTGCTGACCGGGGTGCTGGCCAAGGCCGCCGGCCCGGACCACCCGGAGCTGCGGCCGGTCCTGACCGGGCTGCCGGTCGCCGGATTCACCGGAACCCTGCGCTCCCGCAACGCCGGCACCTCCCCGGCCGCGGGACTGCTGCGGGCCAAGACCGGCACCCTGACCGGGGTGAACTCCCTCGCGGGGACCGTCGTGGACCCTTCCGGCCGACTGCTCGCCTTCGCCTTCCTGACCGCGAACAGCCCCGGCGCCGAGGGCGCGGAGAAGGGCCTCGACAAGCTGGCCGCGGCGGTGGCGGCCACGCCGTAGGGCGCCCCGGCCCCGCGGCCGCGCTCCGAGGGGGTCCGTACGCGGGCCGGTCCACGTACGGTTGACGCATGACGAGCATCAGTGGTGCGGAGATGGTCGACTGGAACCTCGCGGTGGCGACCGCGACCCGGCTGGTGCGCCCCGGCCCGGAGGTCGGCCGGGACGAGGCCCGGGCCGTCGTCGCGGAGCTGCGCGGGCACGCCAGGACCTCGGAACGGCACGTGCGCGAGTACACCCGGATGATGCCCGAGGGCCTCGTCCTGCCCGACACGCCCGTCCTCGTCGTCGACAGGGCCGGCTGGGTCAAGGCGAACGTGGCGGGCTTCCGGGCGCTGCTGCAGCCGCTGCTCGGCAAGATGCAGGACCGCCGCGCGGGCACCCCGGGCGCCGCGGTCCTCGGCGCGGTCGGCGGCAAGGTCACCGGTGTCGAGCTGGGGATGCTGCTGAGCTTCCTGGCCTCCCGGGTGCTCGGCCAGTACGAGACCTTCGCCCCGGCCTCCCGCGACCTGCCGGGCTCGGTGGCGGGCGGCGGGCGACTGCTGCTCGTGGCGCCGAACATCGTGCACGTCGAGCGCGAGCTGGAGGTGAACCCGCACGACTTCCGGCTGTGGGTCTGCCTGCACGAGGAGACACACCGTACGCAGTTCACGGCCGTCCCGTGGCTCCGGGACCACCTGGAGGGCGAAATCCAGACGTTCCTGGGCGCCACCGAGATGGACCCCTCGACCGTGCTGGAGCGCCTGCGCGAGGCCGCGCAGTCCTTCACCGGAGCCCGTCCCGACGCCGAGCGCGGCGAGGACGGCCGCTCCCTCGTCGAGCTCGTGCAGACCCCCGAGCAGCGCGAGGTGCTGGGCCGGCTCACCGCCGTCATGTCCCTCCTGGAGGGCCACGCCGACTACGTCATGGACGGGGTCGGGCCCCAGGTGGTGCCTTCCGTCGCCGAGATCCGCGAGAAGTTCCAGCAGCGCAGGGCCAGTGGGGCGGGCCGGCTCGACGCCACCCTGCGCAAGCTGCTGGGCCTGGACGCCAAGCTGCGCCAGTACCGCGACGGCGAGCGCTTCGTGCGGGCCGTCGTGGAGCAGGTCGGCATGGAGGGCTTCAACCGCGTGTGGACCTCTCCGAACACACTGCCGACCAAGGCGGAGATCGCCAGGCCCGCGGACTGGGTGGCCCGGGTGCACCGCAAGGGGAGCGAAGGAAGTGAACGGGAGTGACGCAGGGGGCGTAAACATGACCCACTGGGGGAAGCAGCGTCACCCGTCCGAGGGACCGTGGGCCGTGAAGGGGCGTGCGATGCTCGGGGAACGGCTCGGTTCTGTCACCATCGACGCACTCTGAGTGACATCCCCGCCCCCGCGGGGACATCCGGGCAGCACTCCTGCGCTCCACCCCGGGAGGCACCCACCGGCGACAGCCGGGGGAGCCTCCGAGGCATCCGAACTCCACCGAAGGGCACCGGACATGGGTCCCCATCCTGCGGTCGCGGCGATACGCCTGGCGGTCCGCCGCGTACTCCACGACGTCCTCACCGACCTCACCGTCCCCCAGACCGCGGCCGGGCGCACCTCCGGCGCCGGCCCCCGCACCGCCGGCAGCACCGCGCCGCTCGTCCTCGTCGCCTGCTCCGGCGGCGCCGACTCGATGGCCCTCGCCTCGGCCCTGGCCTTCGAGGCCCCCAAACTCGGCATCCGGGCCGGCGGCATCACCGTCGACCACGGGCTCCAGGCCGGCTCCGACCTCCGCGCCGCCGAGGTCGTCACCCGCATGACCGCGCTCCGCCTCGACCCGGTGGAGTCCGTCGCCGTGCGCGTGGGCCGCGACGGCGGGCCCGAGGCCGCCGCCCGCGACGCCCGCTACGGCGCCCTGGACGAGGCCGCGGACCGGCTCGGCGCCGCCGCCGTACTGCTCGGCCACACCCGCGACGACCAGGCCGAGACCGTCCTGCTCGGCCTCGCCCGCGGCTCCGGCATCCGCTCGCTGTCCGGCATGGCCGCGAAGTCCGGCGGGCCCGGCCGCACCAACCGCTACCGCCGCCCCTTCCTCCAGGTCGACCGGCAGACGGCGCGCAAGGCCTGCATGGTCCAGTCCCTCCCCGTCTGGGACGACCCGCACAACACCGACCCCGCCTACACCCGCTCCCGTCTGCGCCACGAGGGACTGCCCGCCCTGGAGAAGGCGCTGGGCAAGGGGGTCGTCGAGGCGCTCGCCCGCACCGCCCAGCTCTCCCGCGACGACGCCGACGCCCTGGACTCCTGGGCCGCCGAGGCGGAGACCGGCGTACGGGACGCCGACGGCCGCCTGGAGTGCGCCAAGCTGTACGCCCTGCCCCCGGCCGTCCGCCGCCGCGTGCTGCGCAGGGCGGTGGTCGCAGCGGGCTCCCCCGCGGGCTCGCTCTTCGCCCGCCACATCGAGGAAGTCGACCGCCTCATCACCGGATGGCGCGGTCAGGGCGCCATCAACCTGCCCGGCCGGGTCGAGGCCCAGCGGCAGGGTGGCAGACTTGTCATCCGGCAGGGCTGATTGGTGCTGAAACGCGGCCGCGTCCTCCGGGGGCACCCCCGGAGACCCGGCCGACGACGAAAGTGATGCGGGTGGACGAGAAGGACATGGGCAGCGACCTCCAGTCGGTGCTCATCACCAAGGAAGAGATCGACGCGAAGCTGGCCGAGCTGGCCGCGAAGATCGACGCGGAGTACGCGGGCAAGGACCTGCTCATCGTCGGTGTGCTCAAGGGCGCGGTGATGGTGATGGCGGACCTGGCGCGGGCCCTGTCCACCCCGCTCACCATGGACTGGATGGCGGTGTCGTCCTACGGCGCCGGGACCCAGTCCTCGGGCGTGGTCCGCATCCTCAAGGACCTGGACACCGACATCAAGGGCAGGCACGTCCTGATCGTCGAGGACATCATCGACTCGGGGCTGACGCTCTCCTGGCTGCTGTCGAACCTCGGCTCCCGCGAGCCGGCGTCCCTGCAGGTCGTCACGCTGCTCCGCAAGCCCGAGGCGGCGAAGGTCGCCATCGACGTGAAGTGGGTCGGCTTCGACATCCCGAACGAGTTCGTCGTGGGCTACGGCCTCGACTACGCCGAGAAGTACCGCAACCTGCCCTTCGTCGGGACGCTCGCCCCGCACGTCTACGGCGGCTGATCACCCTCCCGGTCCCCGCACTCGCCCGGGAACCCAGGGGAACCTGGGGGCGATTCCCGGCGTTGAAGCAGGGGAAGGCGGGTCTGTCAGCCGTCCCACGAGGCCGCGGGTGACAATACAGGGGTACATTCCGAAGAACAGTCTTTACTCACAGCAGCATTTACCTACGGGCAGGAGGGACGGGGTGCCTGGCGCCCCGTATGGATGGACGTGAAGCGATACTTCCGTGGGCCGGTCATGTGGATCGTGCTGGCCGTCCTCGCCGTGGTCGTGTTGATGAATGTCGTCGGCTCCGGCGGCGGCTACAAGTCGGTGGACACCAGCGAGGTCGTCAAGGCGATCAACAGTGGCCAGGTGGAGACAGCGAAGCTGACCACCGGCGACAGCCAGATGATCAAGATCGAGCTCAAGAAGGACCAGAAGCTCGGCAAGCACGACGGCACCAAGTTCCAGGCCAACTACATCGGGGATCAGGGCGTCCAGCTCGCCCAGAACCTCCAGACCAAGTACGAAGCCGGTCAGATCCCGGACGGATACTCCGTCTCCCCGGACAAGACCAGCCCGTTCCTGAGCGTGCTGCTCTCGCTCCTGCCCTTCGTCCTCATCGTCGTTGTCTTCCTGTTCCTGATGAACCAGATGCAGGGCGGCGGCTCCCGGGTCATGAACTTCGGGAAGTCCAAGGCCAAGCTCATCACCAAGGACACCCCGAAGACGACGTTCGCCGATGTCGCGGGTTCGGACGAGGCCGTCGAGGAGCTCCACGAGATCAAGGAGTTCCTCCAGGAGCCGGCGAAGTTCCAGGCCGTCGGCGCCAAGATCCCCAAGGGCGTGCTGCTCTACGGCCCGCCCGGCACCGGCAAGACCCTGCTCGCGCGTGCCGTGGCGGGCGAGGCCGGTGTCCCCTTCTACTCGATCTCCGGCTCCGACTTCGTCGAGATGTTCGTCGGCGTCGGCGCCTCGCGCGTCCGTGACCTGTTCGAACAGGCCAAGGCCAACGCCCCGGCGATCGTCTTCGTCGACGAGATCGACGCCGTCGGCCGGCACCGCGGTGCGGGTCTCGGCGGCGGGCACGACGAGCGCGAGCAGACCCTCAACCAGCTCCTGGTCGAGATGGACGGCTTCGACGTGAAGGGCGGGGTCATCCTGATCGCCGCCACGAACCGTCCGGACATCCTCGACCCGGCACTGCTGCGTCCGGGCCGCTTCGACCGGCAGATCGCGGTCGACCGTCCCGACATGCAGGGCCGTCTGGAGATCCTCAAGGTCCACCAGAAGGGCAAGCCGGTCGCTCCGGACGTCGACCTGGGCGCCGTCGCCCGTCGTACGCCCGGCTTCACCGGTGCCGATCTGGCGAACGTCCTGAACGAGGCGGCCCTGCTGACCGCCCGTTCGGACCAGAAGCTGATCGACAACCACGCGTTGGACGAGGCCATCGACCGCGTCGTGGCGGGCCCGCAGAAGCGGACCCGGATCATGTCGGACCGGGAAAAGAAGATCACCGCGTACCACGAGGGCGGTCACGCCCTGGTCGCGGCGGCCTCCCCGAACTCCGACCCGGTCCACAAGATCACGATCTTGTCCCGCGGCCGGGCCCTGGGCTACACGATGGTCCTGCCCGACGAGGACAAGTACTCGACCACGCGCAACGAGATGCTCGACCAGCTGGCGTACATGCTGGGCGGGCGCGCGGCCGAGGAGCTGGTCTTCCACGACCCGACGACCGGTGCGGCCAACGACATCGAGAAGGCCACCGCCACGGCGCGGGCCATGGTCACGCAGTACGGCATGACCGAGCGACTCGGTGCGATCAAGTTCGGCGGCGACAACACCGAGCCGTTCCTGGGCCGCGAGATGGCCCACCCGCGCGACTACTCGGAAGAGGTCGCGGCGCTGGTCGACGAAGAGGTCAAGAAGCTCATCGAGACCGCGCACAACGAGGCTTGGGAGATCCTCGTCGAGAACCGTGACGTCCTCGACAACCTGGTCCTCGCGCTGCTGGAGAAGGAAACGCTGAACAAGGAGCAGATCGCCGAGATCTTCTCCACGATCGTCAAGCGCCCGGCCCGCCCCGCGTGGACCGGCTCCTCCCGCCGCACCCCCTCCACCCGTCCGCCGGTGCTCTCTCCCAAGGAGCTCCAGCTGACGAACTCGGCGAACGGCACGTCGACGGCGTCGCCGGTCTCCACGGAGAAGGGCATCGAGGTGGCCCCCGAGGACACCCCCGAGGCCTGATCCACCCGGAATGGAAGCCGCGCCCCCCAGGTTCTAGCCTGGGGGGCGCGGCACTTTCACGTGCCGGTGAGCGCGTGCCCCAGAGGAACGAGGATGAGATGACCGACCCGGTGACCCTGAGCGGTGGCGAGGGCGCGATCGGCGAGTTCGACGAGAAGCGCGCCGAGGCGGCCGTGCGCGAGCTCCTGATCGCGGTCGGCGAGAATCCGGACCGCGAGGGCCTGCTGGCGACGCCGGGGCGCGTGGCGCGGGCGTACAAGGAGATATTCGCGGGTCTGCGGCAGCGGCCGGAGGACGTCCTGACGACGACGTTCGACCTGGGGCACGACGAGATGGTCCTGGTGAAGGACATCGAGGTCATGAGCACGTGCGAGCACCACCTGGTGCCCTTCCACGGCGTGGCGCACGTCGGCTACATCCCGTCCACCGACGGCAAGATCACCGGACTGTCGAAGCTGGCCCGCCTGGTGGACGTGTTCGCCCGCCGGCCCCAGGTGCAGGAGCGGCTGACGACGCAGGTCGCCGAGTCGGTCATGGAGATCCTGGACCCGCGCGGGGTCATCGTGGTCATCGAGTGCGAGCACATGTGCATGACGATGCGCGGGGTCCGCAAGCCCGGTGCGAAGACGATCACCTCGGCGGTCCGCGGCCAGCTCCGCGACCCGGCGACCCGCAACGAGGCGATGACCCTGATCATGGCGCGCTGACGCCCGCCCGCTCCGGCGCCGGCCGCCCCGCGGGCGGCCGGACGCGGCCGGACGGGACGGTCTAGACGGTGGCCGGGGCGGCCGGTGCCTCGTCGTCGTCCTCGGGGAGCTTGAGGACGTGTTCGAGGAACAGGGCGGCGGCGACGACCGCCGCGCCCGCCAGGACCGAGAACCCGGCGTACCAGGCCTGGTCGCGGCGGGCGGGGACGTCCAGCGAGTCCATGAGCAGGAAGACCCCCACCCCGCCGTACATCCCCGCCACGAGCGCCGCCACCAGTGCGCTGGCCTGGCCGAAGACCAGGGCGCGGGCCGCCATCAGCGGCTCCACGCCCTTGGCGCCCGGGCGCCGGTCGCGCTGGGCCTTCAGCCGGGCGCGCAGCGACAGGGCCGTGGCCAGCAGGACGACGGCGATGGCGGCCAGCACGACGGGGGCGGCCAGCGGGACGCCGGGCAGGGTCCCGTACGCGTTCCACAGGCGGGCGGCCGCCCAGGACAGGACGGCGGCGACCGCGAACGTGCCCGCCAGGACCGCCGGCCTCAGTTGCTTCACTTGCCCGTTCCCCGCTTCCCGCGCCGATCGTCAGCAGTCCACAGGGTAACGACTACTCCGGGAGGCGGAGTTCCAGGTCCGGACGAGCCGTGACGCCGGCGAGGCCGATTCCGGACAGGAGCGAGGCGACGGCGCCGTGGCCCGGGATCTGCGCCTCCGGGTCGATGTCGTGCCAGGGTGCCAGGACGAACGCGCGCTGGTGGGCGCGCGGGTGCGGCAGGGTGAGGACGGGATCCTCGGAGACGACCTCGGCGTACGAGACGATGTCGACGTCGATCGTGCGCGGGCCCCAGCGCTCTTCGCGGACGCGGTCGAAGGCCTCCTCGATGGCCTGTCCGCGCTCCATCAGGGAGGACGGGGGCAGGGTGGTCTTCACGGAGACGACCGCGTTGAAGTACGCGGGCTGCGATCCGGGGTCCACGCCCCACGGTTCGGTCTCGTAGACCGGGGAGACGGCCTTGACCCGCAGGCCCGGGGTGTCGCCGAGGGCGTCGATCGCGCCCTGGAGGGTCTCCAGCCGGTTGCCGAGGTTGGCGCCGAGGGCGATCACCGCCCATTTGGGGTTGGACAGGGTGACGTCCGCCGCGTCGACCGCTTCCACGACGGATGCGGGTACCGGCTGCACCGTGGGGTCGCTCTGTGCGTTCAGTCCGTTGTTCATGCGCGGCTCCGGGTGATCGTGATGGTCACGTCGTCGAAGGGGACGGTGATCGGCGCGTCCGGCTTGTGGACGATGACCTCGACCTGCGCCACCGCTTCGTGTGTGAGGCACTGCCGGGCGATCCGCTCGGCGAGCGTTTCGATCAGGTCGACGGGCTCTCCTTGGACCACGGCGACGACTTCCTCCGCGACTACCCCGTAGTGCACGGTCTTGGCCAGGTCGTCGCCGGCCGCCGCCGGTCGGGTGTCGAGGTGCAGCACCAGGTCGACGATGAAGGTCTGGCCTTCCTCGCGTTCCCGGGGGAAGACGCCGTGGTGCCCGCGAGCCTTGAGGCCGCGCAGCGCGACACGATCCACGCGAATCACTCCTGCTTTCTTTGGTGCTTCCGGTCCCGGGACTCCCCGGGTCCATGGCCCACGCCGAGTGCGGTCGGCGTCGTCCGGCTTCGAATTTACCTGCGAAACACCGGTGACCCCGCCGGAGGGGTCAGGAGGAGTCGTCCTCGTCGTCCTCGTCGGACTCCGTGAGCACCGGAGAACCGTGGTGGGACCAGAGCCGCCAGCCCTCGGATGTGCGTCGGAACACATTCGTGGCGACGACGAGCTGGCCCACGAGCGGGCCGAGCTCGCCGCCGTCCTCGGCGGGGCCGCCGCTGAGGATGTTCTCCGTGCAGGTCACGAGGGCGGTGTCGCCTATGACGGCGACCTTGGTGTCGGTGAGGAAGAACTGGATGTAGTCCGTGTGGGACATGATCAGCGCGTACGAGCGCAGCACTTCGCCGCGGCCGGAGAGCACCGGCCAGCCGGGGTGGACGCACGAGATCTCGTCCTCCAGCCACAGCGCCGACAGCGCGTCGAAGTCCCCCTGCTCCATGGCCTCGTAGAAGGCCGTGTTGACCTCTTCGACCGCTTCGATGTCGGTACGGCTCACTGGGCTCCTTCTCGGTCGGTGGTCACAGTGCCCCTTCCACGGCGCGGGCCACCCGAACCGCGTCGGCCGTCGCCCGTACCTCGTGGACCCGTACGGCCCAAGCGCCCTGGTGGGCGGCTATGGCGGAGACGGCGGCGGTGGCCGCGTCGCGCTCGCGGGCGGGCGGCGGGGCCGCGCCGTCCGCGCCGGCCAGGACGCGGCCGAGGAAGCGCTTGCGCGAGGCGGCGACCAGGAGCGGGAAGCCGAGCGCGCGCAGCTCGGGGAGGTGGGCGACGAGGGCGAGGTCGTGGTCGGCGTTCTTGGCGAAGCCGAGGCCCGGGTCGACGAGGACGCGGTCGGGGGAGATGCCGCCGGAGACGACGGCGTCGATGCGGGTCCGGAGTTCGGCGGTGACCTCGGCGAGGACGTCCCCGTAGACGGCGCGGCCGTTCATGCCGTCGCTGAAGCCGCGCCAGTGCATGACCACGAAGGGCACCCGGGCGGCGGCGACGGCCGGGATCATGCCGGGGTCGGCGAGTCCGCCGCTGACGTCGTTGACCAGGACCGCGCCGGCGTCGACGGCCCGGGCGGCGACGCTGGCGCGCATGGTGTCGACGGAGACGCAGACGCCTTCGGAGGCCAGGCCGCGCACGACGGGCACGACCCGGCGCAGCTCTTCCTCCTCGTCGACGCGGGAGGCGCCGGGCCGGGTGGACTCGCCGCCGACGTCGACGAGGTCGGCGCCCTGGGCGGCGAGGTCGAGGCCGCGTTTGACGGCCGAGGTGGTGTCGAACCAGCGGCCGCCGTCGGAGAACGAGTCGGGGGTGACGTTGACGACGCCCATGACTGCGCAGCGGTCCCACTCGGGAAGACCTGCGACCCGGCCCCTGTCGGTGGCTCCGCGCTTCGTGTTCATGGGTCCAAGGGTAGGGCTGACCTGGATACGGCAGGGCCCCGGCGCCTTCCGGCCGCCGGGGCCCCGGTCCTCTCGCGGGCGGTTACGCCGCCTGCACCTCGCGCTCGGCCTGCTTGGGCACGGCTGCCACGTGGGAGTGGGCGCAGGTGCGGACCGGCTTGGGCCGGCGCCGGCTGGCGAACAGCCGGGGCAGGGCCAGCGTCACGAAGCCCTCGGCCTGCATGGCGGCGAAGCCGATCCGGGGCAGGTCGCGGGTGGTGCGGAAGACCACGAAGCGGGGCTCCCAGCGGGGGCGGAACTTCGCGTTGAACTTGTACAGCGACTCGATCTGGAACCAGCGGGAGAGGAAGACCAGCAGGCCGCGCCACATGCGCAGGACGGGGCCGGCGCCGATCTTCTCGCCGCGGGCGAGGGCCGAGCGGAACATCGCGAAGTTCAGCGAGACCTTCTCGATCTTCAGGGCGGGTGCGGCCTCCAGGGAGGCGACGATGAGCAGCTCGTTCATGCCGGGGTCGGCGGCGCGGTCGCGGCGCATCAGCTCCAGCGACATGCCGTCCGTGCCCCACGGGACGAAGTGCAGGACGGCCTTCAGGTCGCCGAAGGGGCTGGTGTCGCCCTCCTCCACGCGGTGGGCGGTGGCGATGAAGCAGTCGCCGTCGCCCGGGTCCCCGACCCGGCCGAGCGCCATGGAGAAGCCGCGCTCGGTGTCGGTGCCGCGCCAGGCGTCGGCGGCGCCGCGCACCTGCTCCAGTTCGGCCTGCGTGAGCTCGCTGACCCGGCGGACCTTGGTGGTGTAGCCGTTGCGCTCGATGCGCTTCACCATCTGGCGGACGTTGCGCATGGCGCGTCCGGAGAGGGAGAAGTCTTTGACGTCGACGATCGCCTCGTCGCCCAGCTCCAGGGCGTCCAGCCCGGTCTCGCGGGTCCAGACCTCGCCGCCGGTCTCGCTGCAGCCCATGACGGCCGGGGTCCAGGAGTGGGCCTTGGCCTCCTCCATGAACCGCTCGATGGCGCCGGGCCAGGCCTCGACGTCGCCGATGGGGTCGCCGGAGGCGAGCATCACGCCGGAGACGACGCGGTAGGTGACCGCGGCCTTGCCGCTGGGGGAGAAGACGACGGCCTTGTCGCGGCGGAGCGCGAAGTGGCCGAGGGAGTCGCGGCCGCCGTGCCGGGCGAGCAGCTCGCGGAGCTTGTCCTCGTCGTCGGCGGTGAGCCGGGCGGCCGGGTGCTCGGGGCGGAAGGCCAGGTAGATGGTGGTGAGCGCGGTGAGCATGCCGAGGGCGCCGAGCGAGTAGCCGACGGTCCAGGAGACCCGTCCGACGTAGTCGACGGGGCCCTCGTAGCCGAAGAGGCCGTAGACCACGTGCGTGATCTGCTCGGAGAGGCTCGGGTCGCCGACGACCTTGCCCGGGTGGACGTTGACGATGACCAGGCCGAGGCCGATGGAGCCGGCGCTCATCAGGACGAAGTTCGCGAGCGCCTTCCAGCGGCTGCGCGGGTCCGGGAGCGCCTTGAACTCACCCTGGTAGCGCAGCAGCAGGGCGAGCAGCAGGGCCACGATGACCACGCCGATGATCGAGTGCCGGTAGGTGAACTGCGCCACCGCGCCGGCGGGCAGCAGCACCACGGCGGCCCGCCAGGCCCGCCGCTTGCGCCGCTTGAGGCCGTGGGCGAGCAGCAGCAGCAGGACGCCCGCGCTGATCGACAGGGCCGCCGCGAAGGGGCCGAAGGAACCGGGCAGCACTTCGGTGACCGCGTGGATCCGGCTGTGCCGGAAGCGCGGGAAGACTCCGGCCGCGATGTCCAGCAGCCCGACGATCATGGCGGCCGTACCTACGATGCCGGGCACCGACTCCGGCCGTGGACCACGGAGGATTCGGCGCACCCCGCTCGGAACCTGTCCCGACTTATCGCCATCTATCCTGCTAGACATCGCTTCCCGTTGCTCCGCGAGAGATCATGTGGCCGAAGGCCGCGACAGCCTCCGGTGTGTGGTGCGTCCAGTAGGACGACATCGACGAGGAGCGGGTTCACTCTTCCGTCGGAAATTTCCAGTCCTGCCATCAGAAAGTCGACTGACTGCTCATGGGTCTCACCAGTAATACGGTTCTGGCGCTGGCCATCGTCGCGGGTGTGCTGCTCTTCGCAGCCACGGTCTGGCTCTGGCCGAAGCTCTCGGGCCGCTCCTGGCGCGCCTACACGGGCCGCGTCGGCCTGTTGCTGGCGACCCAGCTCGCGCTGTTCTCGGCCGTGGGACTCGCGGCGAACAAGTCGTTCCTCTTCTACGGGTCCTGGGCCGACCTGTTCGGCCAGGAGACGTCCATCGGGAAGGTCGTCGACCACTCGATGAGCAGCGACGACATCAAGGTCATCGACAAGCAGAAGCTGGACGTGCCGGGCGGGGGCAAGCCCCAGGTGGGCGGCCAGATCCTGAAGGTGGCCATAACCGGGCAGAAGTCGAGGATAACGAGCCCGGGCTACGTGTGGCTGCCGCCGGAGTACTTCCAGCCGCAGCACAAGGACCAGAACTTCCCGGCGTCCATCGTCCTGACGGGCTACCCGGGCACGGCCGAGAACCTGATCAAAGGGCTCGACTACCCGATGAAGGCCTTCGGCCTGTCCAAGGCCGGCAAGATGAAGCCGATGATCCTGGTCATGCTGCGCCCGACGATCGCCCCGCCGCGCGACACGGAGTGCGTGGACATCCCCGACGGGCCGCAGACCGAGACCTTCTTCGGCGTGGACCTCCCGCAGGCCATCACCGACACCTTCCGGGTCGGCAAGAAGCCCGAGAACATGGGCTTCATCGGCAACTCGACGGGCGGCTACTGCGCCCTGAAGATCGCCGCGCACTACCCGCAGACCTTCGGCGCCGCGGCCGGCCTGTCCGCGTACTACGAGGCCCCGGACGACCCGACGACCGGTGACCTCTTCCACGGGGACGCCAAGCTGAAGAAGCGCGCGGACGTCCTGGCCAGCATCGAGGCGAAGAAGCCGAGCGGTACGTCCTTCCTCGTGACCAGCAGCGAGAAGGGCGAGCCGAACCTCGGCGACACCAAGAAGTTCATCAAGAAGGTGAAGGGCCCGGACCGGGTCTCCTCGATCATCCTCGACAGCGGCGGCCACAACTTCAACACCTGGCGCCGCGAGATCCCGCCGATGCTGGTGTGGATGAGCGGCCGCATCCAGGCCTGAGGGCGGGACGCGGCGCCGCGTGCGCGACGAGGACGAGGACGAGGACGAGGGGGAGGACCCGGCGGGAGCCGGGTCCTCCCCCTCGTCGCGGGGCCGGTCGGAGGGGCCGGCTCACGCCTCCTGGAGCTGGGCCCGCCGCAGGGCCCGGTGGACGCCCTCCGGGGTCAGTACGCCGATCAGCGCGCCCGACCCGGGCCGGGTGACCCCGATGCGGCCCGAGTCCTCCTGGAGCAGGACGGCGAGGGCCTCGCGCAGGGTCGCCCCGAGCTCCACGGCGGCCGCGGGGGCCGGGGCGCCGGACTCCGGCGCCGTCAGGTCGTCCTCGCCGACGCGGGTGACGGCCAGCCGCTTGAGGCCGCGGTCCGCGCCGACGAAGGAGGCCACGTAGTCGGTGGCCGGCGCCCCGAGCACCGCCGCCGGGCGGGCGAACTGCTCGATGGTGCCGGTGCCGTAGACCGCCATCCGGTCGCCGAGCCGGATCGCTTCCTCCAGGTCGTGCGTGACCAGCAGGATCGTCTTGCGCACCGTGCGCTGGAGGGTCAGGAACTCGTTCTGGAGCCGCTCGCGCACCACCGGGTCCACGGCCCCGAACGGCTCGTCCATCAGCAGCACCGGCGGGTCGGCCGCCAGGGCGCGGGCGACGCCGACGCGCTGGCGCTGGCCGCCGGAGAGCTGCTCCGGGTACCGGCCGCCGTAGACGGACGGGTCCAGGCCGACCAGTTCGAGCAGTTCGGCCGCGCGGGCGCGGGCCTTGGCCTTGGGGGTGCCGATGAGCTGCGGCACGGTCGCCGTGTTCTCCAGCACCGTCTTGTGCGGGAACAGGCCGACCTGCTGGATGACGTAGCCGATGTGGCGGCGCAGCTCGACGGGGTCGGCGGCCGCGATGTCCTCGCCGTTCAGCAGGATGCGGCCGGAGGTCGGCTCGATGAGCCGGTTGACCATCTTCATCGTGGTCGTCTTGCCGCAGCCGGACGGTCCCACGAGCGTGACCAGCTCACCCTCCGCGACCTCGAAGGACAGGTCCTCGACGGCTTTCGTCCCGTCGGGGTAGCGCTTGGTCACATGCTCGAATCGGATCACGTCCCCATCCTTCCCCAAGAGCGCGGTCCTATGGGCGTCGGAATTGTTAGGGGAGTGTTGCGTGACTGCGAAGGATTCCGGCCATTGTCACCGCCGGGGGTTAAGGTCGCTGCATTCGGATAGACGTGCGTTCGGTGACAGGGGGTGAGGAGTGTGGCCGGGCAGAGCTGCCTGGTGGCGAACGACTGGATCTGCTGGGAGTACGTGACCTCCCGGTCCCAGGAGCTCACCGACGCCACCCTCGAACACGTCTGGATCACCGGCGCGTCCGTCCTCATCGGCATCGCCGTGTCGGTCCCGCTCGCCCTGCTGGCCCGCCGCGGCCGGCACTGGGCGGCGCCCGTGCTCGGGCTCACCACGCTGCTCTACACGGTCCCGTCCCTCGCCATGTTCTCGCTGCTGCTGCCCGTCTTCGGGCTGTCGGCGGCGCTCGTGGTGACCGGGCTGGTGCTGTACTCGCTGACCATCCTCGTCCGCAACGTGCTGGCCGGCCTCGAAGCCGTCCCCGAGGAGGTCCGGGAGGCCGCCCGCGGCATGGGCTACGGGCCGTCCCGGCTGCTGTGGCAGGTCGAGCTGCCGCTGGCGCTGCCCGCGCTGCTGGCCGGTGTCCGGATCGCGACCGTCTCCACCGTCGCGCTGACCACGGTCGGCTCCATCGTCGGCAAGGGCGGGCTGGGCAACCTCATCGCCCCGGCCGTCAACAGCTCCTTCAAGGCCCAGGTGCTCACCGCCTCGGTGCTGTGCGTGCTGCTGGCGCTGGTGGCGGACCTGCTGCTGCTCGGCCTCCAGCGGCTGCTCACCCCGTGGACCCGCGCCGGTGCGCGCCGGACCTCCGGCAAGGGGGCCTGAGCCGTGGGCGTGCTGACCGGAGCCTGGGACTGGCTGGCGAACGGGGCCAACTGGTCCGGCGAGAACGGCGTGTGGCACCGGCTCGGCGAGCACGTCTACGTCAGCGGGATCGCCCTGGCCGTCGCCTGCGCGGTGGCCCTGCCGGTCGGGCTGTACCTCGGCCACCTCGGCAAGGGCGGCGCGCTCGCGGTCAACGTCTCCAACGTCGGCCGGGCCGTGCCGGTCTTCGCGGTGCTGGCGCTGTTCATGGTCTCCCCGCTGCGCAACGCCGGCTACCTGCCGACCATCGTCGCGCTGGTGCTCTTCGCGATCCCGCCGCTGCTCACCAACGCGTACGTCGGCATGCGCGAGGTGGACCGCTCGGTGGTCGAGGCCGCGCGGGGCATGGGCATGTCCGGCCGCCAACTCTTCCTGCGCGTGGAACTGCCGCTCGCCCGGCCGCTGGTGATGACCGGGCTGCGCTCGGGCGCGGTGCAGGTGATCGCCACGGCCACCATCGCCGCGATGGTCGGCCAGGGCGGCCTCGGCCGGATCATCACCGCGGGCTTCAACACGTACAACACCGCGCAGGTCGTCGCGGGCGCCCTGCTGGTGGCCGCGCTGGCCCTGCTGGTGGAGGGCGTGCTGGTGGCGGCGGACCGGCTGCTGCCGCGGACGTCCGCCCGCTGATCCCCGATCCCGACCCCTGTTCCTCGCCTCGAAACGGAGTACACCCATGAGCAAGACCACACGCGTCCTCGGCGCGTCCCTGGGCGCGCTGGCCCTGACGGTGTCGCTGGCCGCGTGCGGTGGCGACAGCCTGGAGAAGACCAAGGACGGCGGCGCGGACTCCTCCGCCCCCTCCGGCGGCGGCAAGGGCAGCCTGGTGGTCGGTTCGGCCGGGTTCACCGAGTCCAACGTGCTGGCGGAGCTGTACGCGCAGGTCCTCAAGGACGCCGGCTACAGCACCTCGGTCACCACGGTCAACAACCGCGAGCTGTACGAGCCGTCGCTGGAGAAGGGCGAGATCGACGTCGTCCCGGAGTACGCGGCCACGCTCGCCGAGTTCCTCAACGCCAAGGTGAACGGCCCCAAGGCGCCGGAGGAGAAGCCGGTGGCCTCCAGCGACGCGGCGGCGACCGTGGCGGCGCTGGAGAAGCTCGCGGGCCCGCTCGGCCTGAAGGCGCTGCCGGCGGGCGGGGCGGTCGACCAGAACGCCTTCGCCGTGACCAAGGAATTCGCGCAGAAGAACAACCTGAAGTCCCTTTCCGATCTTGGTAAGTCCGGCCTCAAGGTGAAGATCGCCGCCGGTGACGAATGCGCCGTCCGCCCCTTCTGCGCGCCGGGATTGACGAAGACGTACGGAATCCAGGTTTCCGGGATCGACCCCAAGGGCGTCGGAACGCCCCAGTCCAAGCAGGCGGTCAAGGACGGCACGGACCAGCTCGTGCTGACCACCACCACGGACGCCACCCTGGACTCCTACGGGCTGGTGCTGCTGGAGGACGACAAGAAGCTCCAGAACGCCGACAACGTGCTGCCGGTGGTCAACGCCAAGGACGCGGGCTCCCCGGAGGTCGCGGCCGCCCTCGACAAGCTGACCAAGGTGCTCACGACGGCCGACCTGGTCGACCTCAACCGCAAGGTGGACGCCGAGCGCGCGAAGCCGGCCGACGTCGCCAAGGCCTACCTGGAGTCCAAGGGCCTGCTGAAGAAGTAGGAGCCGCACGGGCGGCCGGGGAATGCGGTGTAACCGCTCGGCAATGAATTGCCGGGCGGGTACCCCACACGACCTCGACGCCCTGTAAATTTCTGGCCATGCCCCGTGGACGCCACCGCAATCCCGAACCCCTGCACCGGCTGCTCACGCCGACGATCGTCGCCGGTGTCTGCGCCGTCAGCGCCACAGCGGCCTGGCTGCTCGCGGAACCGCTGGAACTACGGCTGCTCGTGGCCGTCACCGCGGCCGCCGGAATGGCCGGCGCCGTCGTCATGCGCGCCTGGGACCGCTCGGCCGGCCGCCGGGTCGCGGAGCTGGGGCGCGAACGGGTCAAGGACGAGTGGCGGACCGACGAGCGGATAGCCGCGCTCGAATCCGACCTCGAAGAGGCCCGCGTGCTGCGCGGCCGGCTCGACGCCAAGCTGCGGGCCAAGCGGGTCGAACTGGCCGGACTGCGCGGCGAGCACGCGTCGCTGCTGCGGCGGTACGCCACCGCCGAGACCGAGCGCGCCAGCGCGCTGGAGCGCCGCCGGCTGCTGGCCGTCGAAGCCGCCGCGGCCCCCGCCGCCGCCCCGCGCGCACTCGCCCCGGTCTCCGAGGAGCGCACCGCTGCCGGCGCGCCCACCCCGGTCGGTTACGCCCGGGCCAACGCAGCCCTGGTCGCGCTGGTCCGCCGCCGGGCCGCGGCCCCGGCCCTGCCCGGCGGCGGACGGGAAGCCGCCGCGCCCGTCCCGCCCGGCGCCGCGCCCGTACCCGCCGCCGGTACCGCGCCCGTACCCGCCGCCGGTACCGCGGCGACCGAGCCCGGTCCCGAGCCCGATCCGGGGCCCGGCCCCGCCGGCGGCCGGGTCCGCCCGCCCGCGACCGTCCCGGCGCGCCGGCCCGCCGCGGCCGTGGCCCCGTACGCGGCCCAACGGCGTACGGCGTCCCGCGTCGAGGGCGGCTTCGACTTCTTCGGCACCAAGAACGCGGCCCAGGCCCGCGCGGTCATCGAGGCCGTCCAGAACGAGGACCTCGCCGACGTGGTCGGCGCCGAGGCCCTGGAGGCCCACAAGGCGGAGGCGGCCGGCCCCGGGGCCGACGCCCCAGCGCTGTTCAAGCCGGCCACCCCCGAGACGCGCGCCGTGGGCCAGGTCATCGACCTGACCGCGCACGACGAGACCGAGCCGATCGACGTGGTCCGGCTGCGCACCGCGATCTCCTAGGCGCCGCCGGGTCAGAACAGCGGCAGCTGCCCGGGGTGTTCGGAGAGGACGAACCCGTCCAGCGTGGGAGCCGAGGCACCGAGCACGACCCTGGCCCGTGAGCCGGGGCAGGACACCAGGTCGCCGCGGTCCCTCCCGAGGGGAGGGTCGTGGCGGGCGATGCGGCCGGCGGTGACGGCGCAGTCGCGGCCGCAGGCCGGGCAGGCCCGGCGAGGTGAGTGGGACATGCCCCCAGTCTGCCCTGCCGCACCGACACCGCCCGCGCGGGCGCCGCTACTTGTCGATGTCGCCGACGACGAAGAACAGCGAGCCGAGGATCGACACCATGTCCGCGACCAGCTGCCCGGGCAGCAGCACGGCGAGGGCCTGGATGTTGTTGTAGGAGGCGCTGCGCAGCTTCAGCCGGTACGGGGTCTTCTCGCCCTTGGAGACGAGGTAGTAGCCGTTGATCCCGAGCGGGTTCTCGGTCCAGGCGTACGTGTGCCCCTCGGGCGCCTTGAGCACCTTGGGCAGCCGCTGGTTGACGGGGCCCGGCGGCAGCTCCGCCATCCGGTCCAGGCAGGCCACGGCCAGGTCGAGGGCGTTGTGGGTCTGGTCGAGCAGCACCTCGAAGCGGGCCAGGCAGTCCCCGTCGGTGCGGGTGACCACCTTCAGCACGTCCTGCAGTTCGCCGTAGGCCAGGTAGGGCTCGTCGCGGCGCAGGTCGAAGTCGACGCCGGAGGCGCGGGCGACGGGACCGGAGACCCCGTACGCGTGGACCGCCTCGGCGGGGAGCACGCCGACGCCGCGGGTGCGGCCGCGGAAGATCTCGTTGCCGCGGACCAGCTTGTCGTAGACGTCCATCCGGGTGCGCACGTCGGCGATGGCCGCGCGGGCCCGCCCGAGCCAGCCGGCCGGGAGGTCCTCCTTGAGGCCGCCGACCCGGTTGAACATGTAGTGCATGCGGCCGCCGGAGATCTCCTCCATGACGGCCTGCAGCTCCTCGCGCTCGCGGAACGCGTGGAAGATCGGGGTGATCCCGCCCAGTTCGAGGGGGTAGGAGCCGAGGAACATCAGGTGGTTGAGCACCCGGTTCAGCTCGGCCAGCAGGGTCCGCATCCACACGGCCCGCTCGGGGACCTCCATGCCGAGCATCCGCTCGACCGCCATGACGACGCCCAGCTCGTTGGAGAAGGCGGAGAGCCAGTCGTGGCGGTTGGCGAGCATCACGATCTGGCGGTAGTCGCGCGCCTCGAAGAGCTTCTCGGCGCCGCGGTGCATGTAGCCGACCACCGGCTCGGCGGAGACGATCCGCTCCCCGTCCAGGACGAGGCGCAGGCGCAGCACGCCGTGCGTGGAAGGGTGCTGGGGTCCGATGTTGAGCACCATGTCGGTGCTCTCCGCCGCACCGCCGATGCCGACCGTGGTCTCCGTCATGCGGGCATTGTCGCAGCCCTAGGCTGGGCGCATGGAAACCGGGACAACGGGTGGGACGAGTCGGCCCGAGTGGGTGGGGCTGCCCGGCGGGCTGCTCACCCTGCGGCGGCTGCTGCTGGTGATCTGGACGACGCTGCTCACGGCGGTGACGGCGCTGGTCCTCGGCCTGACGGCCGGTCCGGCGTGGGCGGCGCTCGCCGCGCTCTGGCCGGCCGTGCTGGTGTGGGGCTGGGTGCTGCTGGGGCGGAACTGGCGGTCCTGGCGGTACGCGGAGCGCGCGGACGACCTGCTGATCAGCCGGGGGGTGCTGTGGCGGGAGGAGACCGTGGTGCCGTACGGCCGGATGCAACTGGTCGAGGTCACCTCGGGCCCGCTGGAGCGGCGCTTCGGGCTGGCCTCCGTCCAGCTGCACACGGCCGCGGCCGCGACGGACGCGAAGATCCCGGGGCTGGTGCCCGGGGAGGCGGAGCGGCTGCGCGACCGGCTGACCGAGCTCGGCGAGGCAAGGTCGGCGGGCCTGTGACCGCGCTTCCGACGGGCGGCGACGCGATGGCGCCCGAGCCGGCGGTGCCGGGGCCGGCGGGGTCCGGGCTGGTGGAGCCGGGGCCGGCGGGCGGCGGGGCCGGGGAGGGGGCGGGGCCGGGCGGGGAGCGGCGGCTGCATCCGTTCACCCCGTTGCGGCGGGCCTGGGTGCCGATCGCGGCGACCCTCGGCGTGATCGTCCAGCAGGGCGACCGGGCCGGCGAGTGGATAGCCGACCTGTCCGCCCTGCTGCGCGTCCTCACCCTGCTCGCGCTGGTCCTCGTCTTCGGCGTGTACGGCTTCCTGAGCTGGTGGTTCACGCACTTCTCGGTCACCGACACCGAACTGCGCATCCGCACCGGCCTCCTCTTCCGCCGCACCGCGCACATCCGCCTCGACCGGCTCCAGGCGGTGGACGTCACCCGCCCGCTGCTGGCCCGGCTCACCGGCGTGGCCTCGCTGCGGCTCGACGTCATCGGCACCGACGACAAGGACGAGCTGGCCTTCCTCGGTGAGAAGGAGGCCGTGGCGCTGCGCGCCGAACTCCTCGCCCGGGCCGCCGGTTTCGCCCCCGAGGAGGCGGTCCGGCTGGGCCAGGCCCCCGAACGCGAGCTGCTGCGCGTCCTGCCCCGCGACCTCGCCGTGTCACTGCTGCTGAGCCTGAGCGTCCTGGCGGCGCTGGCCGGCGGGATCGCGGCGCCGGTGTTCGTGTGGTGGATCAGCTCCAGCCCGTGGGCGGCCGTCGTCGCGCTGCTCCCGATGCTCGGAGCGGTCTGGGCGGGCAGCGCCGGCCGGTTCCTCACCGAGTACGACTGGACGGTCGCCGAGTCCCCCGACGGGCTGCGCCTGGACCACGGGCTGCTCGACCGGGCGCACGAGACCGTGCCCCCGGGGCGGGTGCAGACCGTACGGATCGTGGAGCCGCTGCTGTGGCGGCGGCGGGGGTGGGTCCGGGTGGAGCTCGCGGTGGCCGGCACGAAGAACGACGTCCTGGTCCCGGTCGCCTCCCGGGAAGCCGCGTACGCGGTGGTCGCGCGGGTGCTGCCGGGGGTGGACCTGACCGCCCTGGAGTTCACGGGCGCGCCCGCGGCCGGATCGCGCTGGGTGGTGCCGGTGTGGTGGAAGGGGTACGCGCTGGCCGTGTCGCCGGAGGTGTTCGCCGCGCGCCGCGGCCGGCTGTGCCGCCGGACGGAGATCGTCCCGCACGCCAAGGTGCAGAGCGTCCGGCTGTCCCAGGGGCCCTGGGAGCGGGCCCGCGGGGTGGCCGACGTCCGCGTCGACACCGGCGCCAACGGCACCGTCACGGCGCGGCTGCGCGCGGCGGCCGAGGCGGCGGAGCTGCTGTACGCGCAGGCCGCCCGCTCCCGCACCTCCCGGGCCTCGGCCCGCCCGGACCGCTGGATGACGTGACGCGACGTGACGCGACGGGCGGGCCGGGCGGGGCCGGGTGGGCCCGGCCCTACGCCCCCGGGCCGCCGCCCGCGCGGACCAGGCCCGTCTCGTAGGCGAGGACCACGACCTGGACGCGGTCGCGCAGGCCGAGCTTGGTCAGGATGCGGCCCACGTGCGTCTTGACCGTCGCCTCCGACAGCACCAGCCGCGCCGCGATCTCGCCGTTCGACAGGCCCTGGGCGACGAGCAGCATGACCTCGCGCTCGCGCTCCGTCAGCCGCTCGACCTCCTTGTTCTTCGGCTCCTGCGTGGTCGTCGGCAGCATCGGCGCGAACCGGTCCAGCAGCCGCCGCGTCGTGGACGGGGCGACGACCGCGTCGCCGCTGTGCACGGAGCGGATCGCAGCGAGCAGTTCGGCCGGCGGCACGTCCTTCAGCATGAAGCCGCTGGCCCCGGCCTTCAGGCCGGAGAAGGCGTACTCGTCCAGGTCGAAGGTGGTCAGGATGATCACCTTCGGGTGCTCCTCCGGCTCGCAGATCCGCCGTGTCGCCTCGACCCCGTCGAGCTTCGGCATGCGGACGTCCATCAGCACCACGTCCACCTTCGTGGCCCGCAGCACCTCCAGCGCCTCCAGGCCGTTGCCCGCCTCGGCGACGACCTCCATGTCCGGCTGGGCGGCGAGCACCATCCGGAAGCCGGTGCGCAGCAGCACCTGGTCGTCGACGAGCATCACTCGGATGGACATCAGTTACCTCGTCCTCTTCAACTCTTCTTCAGGGGAAGCAGTGCGCTGATCCGGAAGCCGCCGCCGGGCCGCGGCCCGGTGTCCAGGGTTCCGCCGACCATACCGATCCGCTCGCGCATGCCGATCAGGCCGTGCCCGGCGCCGTCCGCGCCGCCGTCCTCGTACAGCTCGTGGGCCGCGCCGCGCCCGTCGTCCTCGATCAGCAGGCCCAGGCCGTCGTCGAAGTAGACCAGCCGGACGCTGGCCCTGGCGTCGGGGCCGCCGTGCTTGCGGGTGTTGGTCAGCGCCTCCTGCACGATCCGGTACGCCGTCAGCTCGACGCCGGTGGGGAGCTTGCGCGGGGCGCCCTCGACCTCGAAGTCCACGTCCAGCCCGGCGGCCCGTACCTGTTCGACCAGGAACTCGATCTGCTCGACGTCCGGCTGCGGCACGTAGTCCTCGGACTCCTGCGGCTCGCCGGTGCGCAGCACGCCCAGCAGGCGGCGCATCTCGGCGAGGGCCTGGCGGCCGGTGCCGGAGATGGTCTGGAGGGCCTCCTTGGCCTGGTCGGGGGCGACGTCCATGACGTACGCGGCCCCGTCGGCCTGGACCACCATCACCGACACGTTGTGGGCGACGACGTCGTGCAGCTCGCGGGCGATCCGGGCCCGCTCGGCGGCGACCGCCACCTTGGCCTGGGCCTCGCGCTGGTTCTCCAGCCGTTCGTTGCGCTCGATGAGCTGGGCGTAGTAGGCCCGGCGGGTGCGCAGGGAGTCGCCCATCACCCAGGCGAGGGCGAAGGGGACGATGACGAACAGGGTGAAGAGGACCTCGTCGGTGGTGCCGGAGCCCTTGTCCACGCCGAAGCGCAGGAAGTAGAGCGGGGAGGCCAGCAGGCCGGCGCCCAGTGCGGTGCGCGAGACCCAGCGCGGGACGTCGCCGGCGGCCACGGTGAAGAGGATGACGAGCATGGCGAAGTCGGCGAACTGTGCGGGGATGCCGAGGACCAGCTGGTAGAGGCCCGCGCCGAGGGTCAGCCAGAACGCCGGCCGGGTCCACTTGCGGCGCAGGGCGACGACGGCGCTCATGGCCAGGGCCACCGGGACCGAGGCGAAGCGCAGGGTGGTGCTCGTGCTCAGCGTCGCCACGTTCAGCAGGGACAGGCCGCAGAAGAAGACGGCCCAGAAGCTGTCGACGCCCGTGGGGTGTCTGCGGAGGAAGTCGTAGAGGCGCTGCACGTAACCCAGAGTAGGGAAAGGAGATAGGTGCTGGAGTCAACCACAGGTGCGACCTTGCGCCGGGGGCGTACTCCCGAAGGTGGAGGGTGAGCCTAGCCTGTGCGCAATGAGTGCTGAGAGCGAGTCCGCGGGCCCGGTGCGCTGGCGTGCGGCGATGGAGGCCGCGCTGTACGGCCCCGACGGTTTCTACGTGCGCCGGGGCGGCCCGGGCCCGGCCGGACACTTCCGTACCTCGGTGCACGCCTCCGGGCTGTACGCGGGCGCGGTGGCCCGGCTGCTGCTGTGGGTGGACGCCGAGCTCGGCCGTCCGGCGGGGCTGGACCTGGTGGACGTGGGGGCCGGGCGCGGGGAACTGCTGACCGGGGTGCTCGCCGCGCTGCCCGCGGAGGTGGCGGCGCGGGTGCGCCCCCGCGCGGTGGAGCGGGCGGAGCGTCCGGCGGGGCTGGACCCGCGGATCGTCTGGGCGCCGGCCCCGCCCGAGCGGACGACGGGGCTGCTGTTCGCCAACGAGTGGCTGGACAACGTCCCGCTGGAGGTCGCGGAGGACGGGCGCTACGTGCTGGTCGCGCCCGACGGTGCGGAGAGCCCCGGCGGCCCGCTGGAGGCCGCGGACCGGGCCTGGCTGGAGCGCTGGTGGCCGGGCGGCGGCCGGGCCGAGATCGGCCGGCCGCGCGACGAGGCCTGGGCGGCGGCCGCGGGGAGCGTGGAGCGGGGGCTGGCGGTGGCCGTGGACTATGCCCACACCCGGGCGACGCGGCCCCCGTACGGCACGCTGACGGGCTTCCGGGCGGGCCGGGAGGTCGCGCCCGTCCCGGACGGCGGCTGCGACGTCACCGCCCACGTGGCCCTGGACGCCTGCGCGGGCCCCGGCGCGGTGCTGCTGACCCAGCGGGAGGCGCTGCGCTCGCTCGGCGTCTCGGGCGCGCGGCCCCCGCTGGCGCTGGCGACGACCGACCCGGCGGCCTACGTACGGGCCTTGGCCGCGGCCGGGGAGGCGGCGGAGCTGACGTCGGCGACCGGGCTGGGCGCGTTCGGCTGGCTGGTCCAGCCGGTCGGGATCCCGGCGTGGCCGGGGGACGGCGGGGGCTGAGGGAGGGGCGGCCGGTGCGGGGAGGGCCGGCCGGCTCGGGCGGGGACGCGGGGAGGGGCCGGGTCCCGTGGGATCCGGCCCCTCCGTGGTGCCCGGTGCGCTGTTACTGCTTGACCTCGTCGTGTCCCTGGTGCAGACCGCCGCCGGTGCCGCCGCCGGGGGTCGGCTTGGGCGCGGCCGGCTTCGTCAGCGGGGCGAGGTCGTAGGCGTAGTGGCCGACCGCGTCCGCGATGACGTCGACGTTGACGTCGAGCGCCTTCTGGTTGATGTTGGTGATGTCGTCACCCTTGCCGTGGTAGTTCACGTCGTAGGCGACACCGGCCTGTCCGCCGAACACGGCGGCCTCGGCCGCGGTCTTGATGCCCTCGGCGCCGGTGAAGGTGCCGCCGGAGGGGATGCCGACCTCGATGAAGGGGCCGTAGTCCGAGCGGCCGGAGAAGTCCGTGCCCGCGTGCGGGATCTTCTTCGAGTCGAGGAAGTCGGTGATGCCCTTCTCGATCTGGGCGGAGCCCGCCGGGCCGGGGCCCGAGCCGGTCGCGTCCGAGTCGTCGCCGTCGTAGACGAAGTAGGCGGCGTTGGGCGAGGCGATCATGTCGAAGTTCAGGTAGAGCTTGATCTGCTTCTTCTGCGCGTCGGTCAGCCCGGCGACGTACGCCTCGGAGCCGAGCAGGCCGAACTCCTCCGCCGACCACCAGGCGAACTTGACCTTGTTCTTGATCTTCGTCTGGCTGCTCGCGAGCCGCTGGGCGACCTGGAGGATGCCGGCCGAGCCGGAGCCGTTGTCGTTGATGCCCGGGCCCACCGCGACCGAGTCGAGGTGCGCGCCGAGGAAGACGGTGTTGTTCGCGTCGCCGCCGCGGGTCTCGGCGACGACGTTGTAGGTCTTGCGGTTCTCGCGCAGCTCGCGGATGTCGAGGGTGACCTCGACCGGCCCGGCCGCGGCCTCGGCGGCGAGCCGCTCGCCCTCGGCCTGGGTGACGCCGCCGGTGGGCACCTTGCCCGCGGCCGGGTCGCCGAGGGTGCCGTTGAGGGCGCCTTCGGTGTTGTTGTAGATGATCGCGCCGACCGCGCCGGCCGCCGCCGCGTTCTCCTGCTTCACCGCGAAGGTGCAGCCACCGCGCTTGACGAGGGCGATCTTGCCGGTGAAGGCGCCGGCGGCGAAGTCGCCGGGCTCGCAGCCGTTCGTGCCGTCCGCGTCGACCGGGGCGACGGCGAGGCGCGCGGTGACGCCGTCCGCCGGGCCGCTCTTGGTGTACGTCATCAGGTGGATCGGGACGTCGCGCCCGGCGGAGCCGTTCACCGTGAGCTTCTCGGCGACGGTCTCGACGTACACGAAGTCGAACTCGTTCCTGGTCACCTTGTAGCCCGAGGCCCGCAGGACGGCCTCGACGTAGAGGGCCGACTGCTGGTGGCCCTTGGAGCCGGCCACGCGGGTGCCCTTGTTGTAGTCGGCGATCGCCTGGAACACCTTCAGGTGGTTGTTGGCGCCCTTGCCGGTCGCCTCCTTGACCAGTTTCCCGGCGAGCGCGTCGCCCTTGGCGGCGTCGCTCTGCGGGCCGCCGGTGGCACCGGCCGGCCCGGCCAGGAGCAGGGGCGAGACGAGGGCCGCGGCTGCCAGGGCGGCGGTTGCTGCGGCTATACGGCGTGAGGGCATGAAGGTCCTTCCACGACAGACGAGCAGAGCAGGGCGGAGCTGGGCGTATCCGGGCACGGCGAAGCCGGGCGGTGGGGCGGTGGGACGGTCGCGGTGCACACGCGCGGGGCGCCGGTGGTCGCGCGGTGGTCGCACGTTAGACAGCAACGGGCCACTCTGGCCAGACCTTTCACTGCTTCCGGTTTATGAATTCCGTATATCGGAGAATTCGCGCCGTCCAGAACCGGCCACTGTCCGGCCGGTTTCGCGTCAGCGCAGGATGCCCTCGATGAAGTCCGTACCGATGCGGGCGACCGCCGGCAGGTCCAACTGGTGCTGGGAGTACCGGCCCTGGCGCCGCGTGTGCATCAGACCCGCCCGCTTCAGGACGGCCAGGTGCCGCGACACCTCCGGCGCGGTGATCCCGTACACGGCCGCGAGCTCGCTCGTCGTGTACGGGGCCCGGGCCAGGCTCCGGCAGAGCATCATCCGCATCGGGTGCGCCAGCGCCTCCATCCGGCGCTGGAGCAGCTCCACCGAGCCCGGCGAGGAGGCGGGTTCGGGGGAGCCGACCGGGTAGTGCACCACCGGCAGCCAGCCCGGTGCGTGCAGCACGAGCAGGTGCGGCCAGCCGAAGTCGGTCGGTACGAAGACCAGGCCGGTGCCTATTCGGGGGTCGGTGGCGCTGGTCGAGCCGTGGACCATCTTGTCGGCGGTGATCGTGGTGAGCGACGGGTCCACGCTGAGGGCCGCCGAGACCTCCTTCAGGGCGGCCGGCAGCCCCTTGCGGCGCAGCACCTCGGTCTTGTGGCGGGCGTCGGCGCTCTGGGCCGGCTCGATGCGCCGCCAGGTCTCGCCGAAGAACGCCTCGTCGCAGTCCTCCAGCAGCCGCCGCATCCACACCCGTACGGCGGCCGTGTCGTCCAACAGCCTGGCCGAGAACTCCAGCGGGCGCGGCCCGCGGGCGGCCGCGGCCTCCAGGGCCCTGGCCCGCGCGGCCGGGTCGCGCAGCGGGGAGCGGCCGCCGCCCCCGTTGTAGAGGCCCGGCCGGCAGTCCTCCAGGGCGGCCATCACGAACTGCTCGTCGTCCATCCGGTCGAGCACGTCGAGCTCGCCGGCGAGGGTCGCGGCGGGGCGGCCGGTGCCGCCGGGGGTGCCGGCGAAGGCCATGAAGATGTCGGAGAAGGAGCTGCGCCACAGGAACTCGGCCTCCAGCAGCCGCTCCGCGAGGCACGGGTCGAGCCCGGCGGCGGTGGCCGTGGTCCAGGAGGTCAGCCGGGGGTGGTGGGCGGGCTGCGAGAGCGCGTGCAGGGCCATGCACAACTCGGCCAGCGGCGAGGGCGCGAAGGTGATCCGCTCGGCGGGGAGACCGGAGATGTCGATGGTGACGCTCATCGGACCATCATGCCGGGCCGCCCGCCGGACCCGCCGCCGGAGCGCGCCCCGGGCACGGCCGTACGGCCTACGGGCGGCCGCCGGGGACCGTAGGGGACCGCCGCGGGCCGCCGTCGAAAGAACTTCGGGCATCGGTGTCGAGAACCCGTGGCCCGCTCCGTCCCCGGTGGTGAACGCGGCCACAATGGGCCGCACCCGAACCCAGGAGAACCACCATGGCCAAGTACCTGCTGCTCAAGCACTACCGCGGCGCCCCGGCGGCGGTCAACGACGTGCCCATGGACCGGTGGACGCCGGAGGAGATCTCGGCCCACGTGCAGTACATGAACGACTTCGCGGCCCGCCTCGAAGGGACCGGGGAGTTCGTCGACTCGCAGGCGCTCGCCCCCGAGGGGACCTTCGTCCGGTACGACGGAGAGGGCCGCCCGCCGGTCACCGACGGCCCCTTCGCGGAGACCAAGGACCTCATCGCGGGCTGGATGGTGATCGACGTCGACAGCCACGAGCGCGCCGTCGAACTGGCCGGGGAACTGTCCGCCGCCCCCGGAGCGGGCGGCCGGCCGATCCACGAGTGGCTGGAGCTGCGCCCCTTCCTCTCCGCGTGCCGCCCCACCGTCACGGAGTGACCCCCCGGATGGACGAGGCACTGCTCCGCGGCCTCACCCCCGGCGTGCTGGGCATCCTCGTCCGCCGCGGAGCCGACTTCGCGGCGGCCGAGGACGCCGTGCAGGACGCGCTGGTCGAGGCCGTCCGCGTCTGGCCGGCCGACCCGCCGCGCGACCCCAAGGGCTGGCTGGTCACCGTGGCCTGGCGCCGGTTCCTCGACGCGGCGCGCGCCGACACCGCCCGCCGCCGGCGCGAGGAGCTCGTCGAGGAGCCGCCGCCCGGCCCGGCGCCCGCGGCGGACGACACGCTCCGGCTGTACTTCCTGTGCGCCCACCCGTCGCTGACCCCGTCGTCGGCGGTCGCGCTCACCCTGCGGGCCGTCGGCGGGCTGACCACCCGGCAGATCGCCCGGGCCTACCTGGTGCCCGAGGCGACCATGGCGCAGCGCATCAGCCGCGCCAAGCGCACGGTCGCCGGCGTCCGCCTCGACCGGCCCGGCGACGTGGCCACCGTGCTGCGCGTGCTCTACCTGGTCTTCAACGAGGGCTACTCCGGCGACGTCGACCTCGCCGCCGAGGCCATCCGCCTCACCCGGCAGCTCGCGGCCCGCGTCGACCACCCCGAGGTGGCGGGCCTGCTCGCGCTCATGCTGCTCCACCACGCCCGGCGGGCGGCCCGCACCGCGCCCGACGGCAGCCTGGTGCCGCTCACCGAGCAGGACCGCGGACGGTGGGACACGGCGGCGATCACCGAGGGCGTGGCGGTGCTGCGGACGGCCCTCGCCCGCGACCGGCTGGGCGAGTTCCAGGCACAGGCCGCCATCGCGGCCCTGCACGCGGACGCGCGGACCGCGGGGGAGACCGACTGGGTGCAGTCGTCGAGTGGTACGACGAGCTGGCGCGGCTCACCGACAGCCCCGTCGTCCGGCTCAACCGCGCGGTGGCCGTCGGCGAGGCCGACGGGCCGCGGGCCGGGCTGGCCGCGCTCGCGGAGCTGGACGCGTCGCTGCCCCGGCACACCGCGGTGGCGGCCCACCTCCACGAGCGGGCCGGCGACCCGGCGACGGCGGCCCGGCTGTACGCCGAGGCGGCCCGCACGGCACCGAACCTCGCCGAACGCGACCACCTGACCCGCCGGGCCGCCCGGCTCAACGCCCTGCTCGGCGCCCCTCCCCGCCCGCCCCGCGCCGCCGATTGACGGCGCGCGTCAATCGGCGCGCGGAGCCCCGGGCGGCAGGCGGAGGCTGGGGTCATGACAGCGATCGAGCAGTACCTCCTCGACACCTGGCGGGCAGCGCAGCAGGACGCCCCGATGCCCCCGCCGCCGGGCCGGGGCGACCTCGCCGCACTGCGCGCGGTCCGGTCGCGGGCCCGCTTCCGCGCCGTCCTCGACGGCCGCAGCGCCGCCCACCCCTGGCGGGCCGCCGCCCGCCGTCTGCTGCGTCGCCCGCGGCCCTGCCGGCCGTGCTGAGCGCGCCCGGCGGGCCGCTGCGGACGGGGGCGGAGCGGGCGGGCGAACCGGCGGGGCCGGGAGGGGCGACCGGCCCGGTCGCCCCTCTCGGCCCCTGCCCCGGCTACTCGAAGTTGGGCGCGTTGCGCTCGTACACCAGCCGCAGGCCGATCAGGGTCAGCCACGGCTCGTGGTCGTCGATCACCGAGGACTCGCCCAGGACCATCGGCGCCAGCCCGCCCGTGGCGATGACCCGGACGTCGTCCGGGTCGCCGTGCGGACCCGCCAGCTCCTTCGCCATCCGGGCGACGACCCCGTCGACCTGGCCCGCGAAGCCGTAGACCACGCCCGACTGCATCGCCTCGACCGTGGACTTGCCGATCACATTGCGCGGACGGGCCAGCTCGATCTTCCGCAGCTGCGCGCCCCGTACGCCGAGGGCCTCCATCGAGATCTCGATGCCCGGGGAGATCACCCCGCCCACGTACTCGCCCTTCGCGGAGACCGCGTCGAAGGTCGTCGCCGTGCCGAAGTCCACGACGATCGCCGGACCCCCGTACAGCTCGACCGCCGCCACCGCGTTGATGATGCGGTCCGCGCCGACCTCCTTCGGGTTGTCCATGAGGATCGGCACGCCCGTCTTGATCCCCGGCTCCACCAGCACCGCGGGCACGTCCCCGTAATAGCGGCGGGTCACCTCGCGCAGCTCGTGCAGGACCGACGGCACCGTCGAGCAGATCGCGATGCCGTGGATGCCGTCGCCCAGCTCGGTGCCGAGCATCGGGTGCATCCCCATCAGGCCCTGCATGAGCACGGCCATCTCGTCGGCCGTGCGCCGCGGGTCGGTGGAGATGCGCCAGTGCTCGACGATCTCGTCACCGTCGAACAGGCCCAGGACCGTGTGGGTGTTGCCCACGTCGATGGTGAGGAGCACGGGTTACACCGCCTCGCGCAGATCGAGGCCGACGTCCAGGATGGGCGAGGAGTGGGTCAGGGCGCCCACCGCCAGGTAGTCCACGCCGGTCAGGGCGTAGTCGCGGGCGGAGTCCAGGGTGAGCCGGCCGGAGGACTCCAGGGTGGCCCGCCCGGCCACCAGGGCGACGGCCTCGGCGGTCTGCGCGACGGTGAAGTTGTCCAGCAGGATCAGGTCGGCGCCGGCCTCCAGCACCTCGCCGACCTGCTCCAGGGTGTCGACCTCGACCTCGATCGGCACGTCCGGGAAGGCCTCGCGCACGGCCGTGAAGGCCTGCGCGACGCCGCCCGCCGCCACCACGTGGTTGTCCTTGACCAGCGCCGCGTCGGACAGCGACATCCGGTGGTTGACGCCGCCGCCGCACCGCACCGCGTACTTCTCCAGCGACCGCAGGCCCGGCGTGGTCTTGCGGGTGTCGCGGACCTTGGCACCGGTGCCGTCCAGCGCGTCCGCCCAGCGCCGGGTCGCCGTCGCGATCCCCGACAGGCGGCACAGGACGTTCAGCGCGCTGCGCTCCGCCGTCAGCAGGTCGCGGGTGCGGGCGCGGACCGAGAGCAGCACCTGCCCGGCCTCGACGGTGTCGCCGTCCTCCGCGTGCCGCTCCACCTCGAAGGCCTCCGTGCAGACCACGGAGAAGACGGCCTCGGCGATGCGCAGCCCGGCCACGACGCCGTCCTCGCGCGCCACGAAGTCGGCGACCGCCTCGGCCTCTTCGGGCACCGTCGCGACGGTGGTCACGTCCACGCCGCCGTCCAGGTCCTCGGCGAGCGCCATGTGCGCGATGTCCTCGACCTCGATCGGGTCCAGGCCCGCGTCGGCGAGCAGCTCGGCCAGCGCCGGGTCGAGGCCGCTCTCCTCGCCGTCGCCGCAGCCGCAGTCGTCGCCGCAGCCGTCTTCGTTCTGGTCGATCAGGGGGAGTTCGGGGGTGGTCACGGTCACTGCTCCAGGCTCGGGTTGCTCAGGGGGTGTCGTACGGACGGGAAGTCCGCGGAGTCGGTGGGGACGACGACCAGCGCCCGCTTCTCGGTCGCCGACAGCCGGACGACCAGATGGCGGCGCCAGGCGGCGTCGTCCCGGTCCGGATGGTCCTCGCGCCAGTGGCAGCCGCGGGTCTCCATCCGTCGCCGGGCCGCCGCGACGAGCACCCGGGCCACGCACAGCAGGTTCGTGGCCTCCCAGGTGTCCACACCGGGCTCGGCGGTCTTGCCGTGCGCCGCCAGCCCGGTCAGGGCGGTGGCGTAGAGCGCTTCCAGGGCCTCGGCCGCCGCGGCCAGCGACGCGGCCGAGCGCAGCACGCCCGCGCCGTCCGTCATGATCCGCTGGACCTCGTACCGCGCCTCGGCGGGCTGCAGCGGGCCGGTCGCCGGGACCGGGACGCCCGGGCCGCTGCCGGCGGGCGGGTCCGCGACGATGTCCGCGGCGATCCGCTCGGCGAAGACCAGCCCCTCCAGCAGGGAGTTGGAGGCCAGCCGGTTGGCCCCGTGCACGCCGGTGCAGGCGACCTCGCCGCAGGCGTACAGGCCGGGGACGGTGGTCCGCCCGTGCAGGTCGGTCCGTACGCCGCCGGAGGCGTAGTGCGCGGCCGGCGCCACCGGGATCGGCTCCGTCACCGGGTCGATGCCGTGCGCGCGGCACGCGGCCAGGATGGTCGGGAAGCGGTGCTCCCACATCCGCGCGCCGAAGTGCCGGGCGTCCAGGTACATGTGCTGCGCGCCCTGCTCCTGCATGCGGCGCATGATGCCCTTGGCGACGATGTCCCGCGGTGCCAGCTCGCCGAGCTCGTGCTGCCCGGTCATGAACCGGACCCCGTCCGCGTCGACCAGGTGCGCCCCCTCGCCGCGGACCGCCTCCGACACCAGCGGCTGCTGCCCCTCGGCGTCCGGGCCGAGGAACAGCACCGTCGGGTGGAACTGCACGAACTCCAGGTCCGAGACCTCCGCCCCGGCGCGCAGCGCGAGCGCCACCCCGTCGCCGGTGGACACCGACGGGTTGGTGGTGGCGGAGAAGACCTGCCCCATGCCGCCGGTCGCCAGGATCACGGCGGGCGCGTGGACGGCGCCCACCCCGTCGTGCTGGCCCTCGCCCATGACGTGCAGGGTGACGCCGGCCGTACGGCCCCGCGCGTCCTGTAGCAGGTCCAGTACGAGCGCGTTCTCGACCGTCTCGATGCCCGCGGCCTGCACCGCTCCGACCAGCGCCCGGGAGATCTCGGCGCCCGTGGCGTCCCCGCCCGCGTGCGCGATCCGCCGCCGGTGGTGGCCGCCCTCGCGGGTCAGCTCGATCTCCCCGGTCTCCGAGGAGGTGTCGAAGACGGCGCCCGCGTCCATCAGCCGCCGCACCGCGCCCGGGCCCTCGGTGACGAGCAGCCGGACGGCCTCCTCGTCGCACAGGCCCGCGCCCGCGACCAGGGTGTCGTCCAGGTGCTGGTCGGGGGTGTCGCCCTCGCCCAGCGCCGCGGCGATGCCGCCCTGCGCCCAGCGGGTGGAGCCGTCGTCGAGACGGGCCTTGGTGACCACGACGGTCCGGCGGCCCGCGGCCGCGCAGCGCAGCGCGGCCGTCAGGCCCGCCACGCCGGAGCCCACGACCACGACGTCCGCGTCGAGGGACCAGCCGGGCGCCGGGGCGTGCAGCCGTATGCCGGTACCGCCTTCGGGGCGTGTGCCTGGGGTGCTCACGAGTGTGCTCCGAACTCCAATGGGATGTTGTCGATCAGCCGGGTCGCGCCGACCTTCGCGGCGACGGCCAGCACGGCCGGACCGGTGTAGCCGGGCCCGACCTCGGTGAAGTCCTGCGGGTCCACCAGCGCCAGGTAGTCCAGGGCGAGCGGCGGCTCGTGCCGGCCCGCCTCGGCCAGCACGTGCAGCGCGGCGCCCCGTACGGCGTCCGGCAGCCCGGCGCCCGCCGCCGACACGGCGTGGGCGTCCGCGGAGGCGCGGATCTCGCCGAGCCGGGCCAGGGCGCTCGCCCGCTCGTCGCTGGCCGGTGCGGCCGCGGCGCGGGCGCGCAGCGCGGCCTGCGCGGCGAGCCGGTCCCGGCCGGCGAACAGGGCGCGGGACAGGGCCAGCGCGGAGCGCCGCTCGGCGGCGGAGAGGTAGCGGTTGCGGGAGGACAGCGCGAGCCCGTCGGCCTCGCGGACGGTCGGTGCGCCGGCCACCTCGACGGGGAAGTTCAGGTCGGTGACCATGCGCCGGATCAGCGCCAGTTGCTGCGCGTCCTTCTGGCCGAAGAGGGCCAGGTCGGGGCGGGTGAGGTGGAGGAGCTTGGCGACGACGGTCAGCATCCCGTCGAAGTGCCCGGGCCGGGTGGCGCCTTCGAGGCGCTCGCCCATGGGCCCGGCGGTGATCCGCACCTGCGGGTCGCCGCCCGGGTAGACCTCGTCCACGGCGGGGGCGAACACGGCGTCGGCGCCGGCCGCCCCGGCGAGCGCGAGGTCGGCGTCGAGGGTGCGCGGGTAGCGGTCGAGGTCCTCGTTGGCCCCGAACTGCAGCGGGTTGACGAAGACGGTGACGACGACCTGGCCCCCGGGCCCGGCCTGCGCGCGGGCCGTACGGATCAGGGTGGCGTGGCCCTCGTGCAGGGCGCCCATGGTCATCACCACCGCGCGGCGGCCGGCGCGCGGCAGCGCGTGCAGCTCCGCGGCGGTGTGCAGCAGCAGCCCGCTCACCGCTCGCCGCCCTCGTCCGCGAGGACGCCGAGCAGGTCCTCGGCGAGCTCCGGCTTGAGCAGCCCGTGCGCCAGGGCCCGGTCCGCGGTGGTGCGGGCCATCGCGAGGTAGCCGGAGACGGCGGCGGGCGCGTGCCGGCGCAGCTCCGCGACGTGCGCGGCGACCGTACCGGCGTCGCCGCGGGCCACCGGGCCGGTCAGGGCCGCGTCGCCGGAGCGCAGGGCGTTGTCCAGGGCCGCGCCGAGCAGCGGGCCGAGCATCCGGTCGGGGTGCGCGACGCCGGCGGTGCGCAGCAGCTCCATCGACTGGGCGACCAGGGTGACCAGGTGGTTCGCGCCGAGGGCCAGGGCCGCGTGGTAGAGCGGACGGCTCTCCTCCGCGATCCACTCGGGCTCCCCGCCCATCTCGATGACCAGGGCCTCGGCGGCGAGCCGCAGCTCGTCGGGCGCGGTGATCCCGAAGGAGCAGCCGGCCAGGCGCTGCACGTCGACCTCGGTCCCGGTGAAGGTCATGACCGGGTGCAGGGCCAGCGGCAGCGCGCCGGCCCGGCGGGCGGGGTCCAGTACGGCGGTCCCGTACCGGCCGGAGGTGTGCACGAGGAGCTGGCCGGGCCGGACGGCGCCGGTCTCGGCGAGGCCCTGGACGAGGGCCGGCAGCGCGTCGTCGGGCACGGTGAGGAGGACCAGGTCGGCCCGCTCCAGCACCTGCGCGGGCGCCACCAGCGGGACGTCGGGCAGCAGGCGGGCGGCGCGGCGCACGGACGCGTCGGACACGCCGGAGACGGCGACGGGCCGGTGTCCGGCCTGCTGGAGCGCCCGGGCCAGCGCGGGGCCGACCCGCCCGGCTCCGACGACGCCGACGGCCAGCCGGGCAGGGCGGGGCTGCTGTGATGGATTCACGCGGGGAGGGCCTTCCGTTCCAGTCCGCGGGGGGTACCGGACGATACGTCGCCATGCTAGCCCCTGGGTCCCCGGGCCGGTCGGCGATGATCGGGCCCCATGAGCGAGCACACGGACGAGACGGAACGGACGAAGCGGCTGGTCGCGGCCTGGCGGGGGGCGGAGCACGCCCTTTCGCGGAGCCTGCTGGAGCCGACGGTCGGCGAACTGCTGGCAGAGCTGGCGCGGGCCCCCTACGCCATGGACCGGCCGGCCGACGTGTACGGCAACGGCGTGGTCGGCGAACTGGAGGAGCGGGTCGCGGGGCTGCTGGGCACCGAGGACGCGGCGTTCTTCCCGAGCGGCACGATGGCGCAGCAGGTCGCGCTGCGCTGCTGGGCGGGGCGGACCGGCAACCCGGTGGTGGCGCTGCACCCGATGAGCCACCCGGAGCGCTGGGAGGGGGACGCGCTGTCGGTGGTCTCCGGCCTGCGGACGGCGCACCCGACGGGGGAGCCGCGGCAGCCGACGGCGGCGGAGGTCGAGGGGCTCGCGGAGCCGTTCGGGACGCTGATGCTGGAGCTGCCCCTGCGGGACGCGGGCTTCCTCCTGCCGTCCTGGGAGGAGCTGGAGGCGCTGGCGGCCGCCGCCCGGGAGCGGGACGCGGTCGTGCACTTCGACGGGGCCCGGCTGTGGGAGTCCACCGTGCACTTCGGGCGCCCGCTGGCGGAGATCGCGGGGCTGGCGGACTCGGTGTACGTCTCCTTCTACAAGTCCCTCGGCGGGCTGAGCGGGGCGTGCCTGGCGGGGGCGCGGGAGTTCGTGGAGGAGACCCGGGTCTGGCGCCACCGGTACGGCGGCCAGGTCTTCCGGCAGTTCCCGCAGGCGCTCTCGGCGCTGGCCGGCCTGGACCGCGAGCTGCCGCGCCTGCCGTCGTACGTGGCACAGGCCCGGCTGGTGGCGGACGCCCTGCGGGAGGGCTTCGCGGCGGCCGGGACCCCCTGGTTCCGCATCCATCCGGAGGTGCCGCACACCCACCAGTTCCAGGTGTGGCTCCCGTACGGGCCGGACCGGCTGACGGAGGCGGGCCTGCGGCTGGCCGAGGACACCGGCCGGGTGCTCTTCCGCCGCTGGTCCGCGGACGGCCCGCCGGGCCTGTCCACGACGGAACTGGAGGTCACGGAACCGGGCCTGGCCTGGACCCGCGCCGACGTCCTGGAAGCCGTCACGGCCTTCACGGCCCGACTCGGCGACGCGCCCGCCCCGTAACGCCGGACCCGCGACACCCGGCGGCCCGGGGCCCCGGGCCCGCGGGGGCCCGCGACACCCGGGCGGCCGCCGTACCTCAGGTCCCGGAGCCCCCGGGCGTCACGTCCGTCCACGGCCGCCCCGCGCATGCGCCGGTGCGAAACACCGAATTCGGCGGAAGTCTCCTGTCCGGGGCCCTCCCGGGGATACCGTCCCCTCACCGACTGACCGGCGACCCTGCCCGGAGGAGACACCATGACCGCTCAGCCCGTGTGGCAGAAGTCCTCGTTCTGCGACGAGGGGGACGCCTGCGTCTACGTCGCCGCGACCCCCGGCTCCCTCGTGCGCGTCGCCGACCACGCCGATCCCGCGCACCTCGTCCTCGCCACGACCCAGGCCGCCTGGGCCGATTTCCTGCGCGGGGTCAAAGAGTCCGGCTGACGCCGGGACCCGCCGCGCCGACCCCGCTCATCATCAGGGGTTTTTGTCCGATTAGCGCGTATCGTCGGCCCATGCCCACGCCCTACGGATCCCGCGGCGGCATGGCGTTCAGCGCTGCCGAGCTGCACGTGCTCAGGCGCTCGCTCGCCCACGCCCTCCAGTCCTCCTCGGCCCCCCTCCCGGCCCCGGAGGTCCAGGACTGCCTGCGCCTCGCGCGCTCGGTGGACGACGCGGTCCAGGAGGCGGGCCGGCTCAGAGCCTTCCTCCTGGAGGACCTCGGGCGCTACCGCGACGCCCTGCCCGGCAGCCTCTCCGGCTACCTGGAGCTCCTCCAGGACGCCTTGGCCGCCGGCTACGAGCCGGTGCCCGACGACCTCGCCGCCCTGCGGGCCCTGCGCGCCAACCCGCTCGCGGCCGCCGTCCTGGCCCGGGCCCAGGCCGTCGCGGAGCGCTCCGTCCGCAGACGGCTGTCCACCGCCCCAGCGCCCCGCACCCGGCTGCTGGCCCTCGCGGGCGGCCAGGCGGCCCGCGAGGAACGGGCCGAGCCCGGCGAGCCGCCCGCGCGCCCCGCCCGCCCGCCCGGCCCCACCCCGCGGCCCGCGGAGCGGCCCGCGGGGCCGCCCAAGCCGGAGCGGCCCGTTCCGACCCCCGGCGAGGTGTTTCCGCCGCGCCGCAAGCCGACCCCGCCCCCGGCGGCCGGTCGCGCCGCCGGGTAGCTAGGCTGAGCGCATGGACTACGTTTCCGCGCTCGTGCCCCCCATCGTGATGGCCGCGTTCTTCATCGCCCTCGTCGTGACGATCGTGAAGACCCAGGGCGGCGCCAACAAGGCCAAGGAGGACGCGGCGGTGGACGCCGTGATCGCCCGGGCCGAGGCCGCCCAACAGCCCCGGAAGTAGCACCGCGCGGCCTTCGGGCACCACGGGCGCACGGCCAAGGAGGCCGCGCGCCCGTTTTTGTCGCGCGTTAGCCGGGCAATTCACCACAAACCGCACTATCGTGCTGGTGTGCCTCGCCCCTTGGGAGAACTCGAAGACGCCGTCATGACGCGGGTGTGGCAGTGGAACCGCCCGGTCACCGTTCGAGAAGTACTGGAAGACCTCCAGCAGGAACGGTCGATCGCCTACACGACGGTCATGACCGTTATGGACAATCTCCATCAGAAGGGCTGGGTCCGCCGCGAGGCCGAAGGCCGCGCCTATCGATATACGGCCGTCTCCACCCGCGCCGCCTACTCCGCCGCACTGATGAACGAAGCCTGGTCGACGAGCGACAACCCCGCGGCCGCACTCGTCGCCTTCTTCGGCATGATGTCGGCGGAACAGCGCGAGGCCCTCCGCAACGCCATCCGCATCGTGCAGCACGACGACGCCCCGGAAGGCGCTCCCGGACCCGCCCCCGAAGACACCCCGGAAGCGGCCGCCGCGACCGAAGGCGAAGGCGGCTCCGCCGACCGGCCCGCCGAGCCGGGGCGATAACGTCCGGGTGCATGGGAGAGTTTTCCGCTGCACCTGCAGAAACAGTGACGATCCGCCGTGCCCGCACCGGTGATGTTCCCGCGCTGCGCCGCCTGCTCGACCAGTACGTGCAGCAGCGCATCCTGCTCGACAAAGCCCCCGTGGTCCTTTACGAGGACATCCAGGAGTTCTGGGTCGCGGAACGCGGCTCCGACGCCCAGGTGGTCGGCTGCGGCGCTCTCCACGTCATGTGGGAAGACCTGGCCGAAGTGCGCACTCTCGCCGTCGACCGCGAGTTGAAGGGCGCCGGCGTCGGGCACCGGGTACTCGCGCAGTTGTTGGAGACCGCGCGGGCGGTCGGCGTGAGCCGGGTTTTCTGCCTGACCTTCGAAGTGGACTTCTTCGCGAAGCACGGGTTCGTCGAGATCGGCGAGACGCCGGTGGAGACCGATGTCTACATCGAGCTCCTGCGTTCCTATGACGAGGGCGTCGCCGAGTTCCTCGGTCTCGAACGAGTGAAGCCGAACACCTTGGGCAACAGCCGGATGCTTCTGCACCTCTGATCGATCAGCACGGCTTTTCCCGGGCTCCACGCACCTGTGGCCTATGTCCGAATCGCGCACGTTTCCCGCCCCGTTGCGGTCTCGAACCTCTCGCCGGGGGTTTGTGTTTTCCAGGCAAAAGCGGTTTCCTTTCCGCGTACTGCTTTTCGATGAAAGGAAATCCCGGTGGCACAGAAGGTTCAGGTCCTTCTTGTCGACGACCTCGACGGCGGCGAGGCGGACGAGACGGTGACGTTCGCTCTGGACGGCAAGACCTACGAGATCGACCTCACCACCGCCAACGCTGAAAAGCTCCGCGGTCTGCTCGACCCGTACACCAAGGGCGGCCGCCGCACCGGTGGCCGCGCCGCCACCGCCCGGGCCAAGGGCCGCGCCTCCGCGACGACCGGCAACCCGGACACCGCGGAGATCCGCGCGTGGGCGAAGGAGAACGGCTACAACGTGAACGACCGCGGCCGCGTCCCGGCCGAGATCCGCGAGGCCTACGAGAAGGCCAAGGGCTGACGGTCCCGAGCCGTACGCCGTCCCAACCGCGCCCGGTGGCATTCCGTCGCCGCCGCCGCGACCAGGCGTACGAGGTCGGGCCCGCACCCCGGTCCGGCTCCCCGGCCGGGAGCGGGCAGGGCCGGCAGCAGTGCCTCACACCCCTTCTCGGGGGGTCGCAGCCACACGGCGGCCTCCCGGGGGCCCTTCCCGCAGCCGGTGCCCGGCGGCGCCGGGGCCGTGATCCTGCCACCCGCACCCAGGGCGGCGAGATCGAGGGCGACCCCGCCCCATTCGAGCCAGCCGAGCAGCCCCTCCAGCTCGTCCGCGCTCCCGGCGGCCACCAGGAACCGCATGCGGCGCCCCATCAGGGCCACCGGCCCCGTGGCGACCGGCCCGCGCAGCAGGGCCGCACCCGCGTCGGACGGAAGCTCCAGCACGTCGAACCGGACCCCGGTCACGAGCTGGACGGGCGGCCCCCCGACGACGGCCCAGCCGAGCACCCGCCCGTACCAGGAGGCGTAGCCCTCCCCCTCGGGCGGTACGCGGGGGGACGGGACGCTGACGGTGCTGACGGCCATGCCCGGAGCAACTCCCGAAACGCTCGGGGGTTACGGGCGGGGTGACACACCGCAGGCGGACCAATGCGGAACGTACAGATCCGCCGTGGGGGAGTCTCACATTCGGGACGGGGCCGTGTTCGCCCTCAGCGGAGGGAACCGGGTTCACCGGCATGGAGTGTCAGTGCTCGCGGGTAAGACATTCCTAGTGGATCGGGGCGACACGCTGATTTGACCGGGTCCCGTTCGCCATCGGCGTACTCGCGTGACGGGTATCTGCCTGGCCTGCGGGAACATCGTCTCCCACTATCGGGTTGGAGCAGGTGTCGGCTGTTCAAGCCGGTTTTCCTCACCGATGTGGGGGTGAGCCGCGGACGGATGTCGGCAGTTGGAATGAGCTGTCCCGCCCCGCGGGACTAGCATGCGGAAGGACAGGGCGGGGACCGACCCCGAACTGCCCGACCGCTCTGAGGAGCGATAAACGATGTTCGAGAGGTTCACCGACCGCGCGCGGCGGGTTGTCGTCCTGGCTCAGGAAGAAGCCCGGATGCTCAACCACAACTACATCGGCACCGAGCACATCCTCCTGGGCTTGATCCACGAGGGTGAGGGTGTCGCCGCTAAGGCCCTGGAGAGCCTCGGGATTTCGCTCGAGGCTGTTCGCCAGCAGGTTGAGGAGATCATCGGACAGGGGCAGCAGGCCCCTTCCGGCCACATCCCCTTCACCCCGCGGGCGAAGAAGGTCCTGGAGCTTTCGCTCCGAGAGGCCCTCCAGCTCGGCCACAACTACATCGGCACCGAGCACATCCTGCTCGGCCTGATCCGCGAGGGCGAGGGCGTCGCAGCCCAGGTCCTCGTGAAGCTGGGCGCCGATCTCAACCGGGTCCGGCAGCAGGTCATCCAGCTGCTCTCCGGCTACACCGGGGGAGGCAAGGAGTCGGCCACGGCCGGCGGCCCGGCCGAGGGCACGCCCTCGACCTCGCTCGTCCTGGACCAGTTCGGCCGCAACCTCACCCAGGCTGCCCGCGAATCCAAGCTCGACCCGGTCATCGGGCGCGAGAAGGAGATCGAGCGGGTCATGCAGGTGCTGTCCCGCCGGACCAAGAACAACCCGGTCCTCATCGGCGAGCCCGGCGTCGGCAAGACCGCCGTCGTCGAGGGACTGGCGCAGGCGATCGTCAAGGGCGAGGTCCCCGAGACCCTCAAGGACAAGCACCTCTACACGCTTGACCTCGGTGCCCTGGTCGCCGGCTCCCGCTACCGCGGTGACTTCGAGGAGCGCCTGAAGAAGGTCCTCAAGGAGATCCGCACCCGCGGCGACATCATCCTGTTCATCGACGAGCTCCACACCCTCGTGGGTGCGGGCGCCGCCGAGGGCGCGATCGACGCCGCCAGCATCCTCAAGCCCATGCTGGCCCGTGGCGAGCTCCAGACCATCGGTGCCACGACGCTCGACGAGTACCGCAAGCACCTTGAGAAGGACGCGGCCCTCGAACGCCGCTTCCAGCCGATCCAGGTGGCGGAGCCTTCCCTCCCCCACACGATCGAGATCCTCAAGGGCCTGCGCGACCGCTACGAGGCCCACCACCGCGTCTCCATCACGGACGAGGCCCTCGTCCAGGCGGCGACGCTGGCGGACCGGTACATCTCGGACCGCTTCCTCCCGGACAAGGCGATCGACCTGATCGACGAGGCCGGCTCCCGGATGCGCATCCGCCGGATGACCGCGCCGCCGGACCTCCGCGAGTTCGACGAGAAGATCGCGGGCGTGCGCCGCGACAAGGAGTCGGCCATCGACTCCCAGGACTTCGAGAAGGCGGCTTCCCTCCGTGACAAGGAGAAGCAGCTGCTGGCGGCGAAGGCCAAGCGCGAGAAGGAATGGAAGGCCGGCGACATGGACGTCGTCGCCGAGGTCGACGGCGAGCTCATCGCCGAGGTCCTCGCGACCGCGACCGGCATTCCCGTCTTCAAGCTCACCGAGGAGGAGTCCTCGCGACTGCTCCGCATGGAAGACGAGCTGCACCGTCGGGTCATCGGCCAGAAGGACGCCATCAAGGCGCTCTCCCAGGCGATCCGCCGTACCCGTGCGGGTCTGAAGGACCCGAAGCGCCCGGGTGGCTCCTTCATCTTCGCCGGCCCGTCCGGTGTCGGTAAGACCGAGCTGTCCAAGACGCTCGCCGAATTCCTCTTCGGCGACGAGGACGCGCTGATCTCCCTCGACATGTCGGAGTTCAGCGAGAAGCACACGGTTTCCCGTCTCTTCGGTTCGCCCCCCGGCTACGTGGGCTACGAAGAGGGCGGCCAGCTCACCGAGAAGGTGCGCCGGAAGCCGTTCTCCGTCGTCCTCTTCGACGAGGTCGAGAAGGCGCACCCGGATATCTTCAATTCCCTGCTCCAGATCCTGGAGGACGGTCGCCTGACCGACTCCCAGGGCCGGGTCGTGGACTTCAAGAACACGGTCATCATCATGACGACCAACCTGGGTACGCGGGACATCTCGAAGGGCTTCAACCTGGGCTTCGCGGCCCAGGGCGACACGAAGACCGGATACGACCGGATGAAGGCGAAGGTCAACGAAGAGCTCAAGCAGCACTTCCGGCCCGAGTTCCTCAACCGTGTCGACGACACGGTCGTCTTCCACCAGCTCACCGAGGAAGACATCATCCAGATCGTCGACCTCATGATCGCCAAGGTCGACGAGCGCCTGAAGGACCGCGACATGGGCATCGAGCTGAGCGGTGACGCGAAGCTCCTGCTCGCCAAGCGCGGCTACGACCCGATCATGGGCGCCCGCCCGCTGCGCCGGACCATCCAGCGCGAGATCGAGGACCTGCTGTCGGAGAAGATCCTCTTCGGCGAGCTGCGCCCCGGTCAGATCGTGGTCGTCGGCAAGGAGGGTGAGGGCGACGAAGCCAAGTTCACCTTCCGCGGCGAGGAGAAGACGGCTCTGCCGGACCTCCCCCCGATCGAGGCCACGGGCTCCGGCCCGGACCTGTCGAAGGGCGCGTGACCGCCGCCGCGTAGCGGCGGGCGGCAGCAGTACGAAGAGGGGCGGCCCCGGAACCGAGAGGTTCCGGGGCCGCCCCTCTTCGTGTCCGCGGTCGGTGCGAGGTGCGTGCGTCCGGGGTCCGCCGGCGGTTCGACGGGTGGTCGGGAGAGGCCCTCGGCCGGTGACAAGCCGCACAGGGCAAATCGGACGTACTAGGTGGATTCGTAGATCCACAAGGGTCTCGGACCGGACCTCCGTCGCAGGACGGGGGCGGTCAACAGGCCGGACAGCCCGGACCCGGCTACGAGCACGGGTAGTAACGGACACGTTTGGGGAAGCCGGGGGGCGCGGGTTACCAAGGATGAGCCAGCCCGGCACGGGTCATCGTGCCGGGTCATCTCATGCCCGATCCGGGCATGGAACGTCCTTGTCCCCGGCCCCGGAGGTCTCTTCATGTCCGCGAAGCGCGTCTACACCCGTCGTACCCGTATTGCCGTCGGCGTAACCTCCCTCGGTGCGGCGCTGGCCCTGGGAGCCGGGACGACCGCCGCGTTCGCCGACACGACGCCGCAGACCGCCCTCACCGGCACCGCCCGACTGGTGGCCGCCCAGGCGTCCGCCCAGGCCGCCGCCGTCTCCGCCGCGAAGACGAACCTGTGGGACAAGCCGGTCGAGAAGTACACGCTGTCCGCGACCTACGGCAAGGGCGGCACCATGTGGTCGCACAAGCACTCCGGTCAGGACTTCGCCGTCCCGGTCGGCACCCCGGTCAAGTCCGCGGCCGCCGGCACCGTCGTGAAGGCCGGCCCCAACGGCGGCGGCGACGGCCCGGCCTACGGCAACGCCATCGTGATCAAGCACGCGAACAACACGTACTCCCAGTACGCGCACCTCTCGCGGATCCAGGTCAAGATCGGCCAGAAGGTCCGCGTCGACCAGAAGATCGCGCTGTCCGGCAACACCGGAAACTCCAGCGGCCCGCACCTCCACTTCGAGATCCGGACCACCCCGAACTACGGCTCGGCCGTCAACCCGGTGAGCTTCCTGCGCAAGGCCGGCGTCACCCTCTAAGCGGTCCGGTCGCCGCCCGCCCGGCCCCCGGGGCCGGGCCGGGACCGGTACGGCGGGTCAGAAGAGCAGCCAGGAAGCGGTCGGCTTGACCGACGAGGACAGCTTGTTCTGGCGGACGGCCGCCACCTGATCGGGCGTGAGCGCGACGCCGAAGGTGCGCAGGCTGTCCATGGCGCCGTTCCACGGGCCCGTCCAGGCGCCCTCGTGGCGGGCGCGCCCCAGTTGCAGCGGTCCCGGAGCGTTGAAGACGCCCGGGACCTTCGCCTCGGTGGACTTCTTGCCGTTCACGTACAGGGTGATCGTCTTCTTGTCGTCGTCGTAGGTGCCCGTCAGCGTGGTCATGGTCTTCTCCATCTTGAGGCCCTCGGCGACCACGGCCTGGGCGGTGGAGTCCGCGCCCTGGTCGTTCGTCTGGACCCGGAAGACCCACGCCGGCTTCCCGTTGACCTCGTCCGAGCCGAGCTCGAACGCGAAGGTCTTGTCGTCGCCCTGGCTGACGGCCATCTGCCGCCCCTTCGGGGCGCGGTTCCACACGCGGGCCGAGACGGTGAAGCTCTTGGAGACGTCCACGACGCGCTTCTCGGACTCGGCGTACGACTTCTCGCCGCCCTTGGTCCGCAGCTCGTAGTGCTTGTCGATCGGGAAGACCCCCGCGTCGGCAGCCATCTTCAGGTGCGCCTTGCCGACGTGGTCCCGGATCTGGCTCGGGTCGCTGGCGACGGTCGGGGACTTGTCCACCGGGGCCTTGCTCTTGGAGCCGCTCGGGGCGGGGGCGGACTCGGACACCGTCGGCGCGTCGTCCGCGGCGTCCTTCTTCTCCTCGCCGCCGCCGCCCAGCAGCAGGAACGTTCCTCCGCCGGCGAGCAGCGCCAGTACGGTGACCACGCCGCCCACCATCCACAGCCGCTTGCGGCGCCGCTCCGCCGCCGAGCGGTCGGCCAGCGCCTCCCAGTCGGGCTGGTGCCCGGCCTGCGCTCCGAAGGGCGCGGGCTGCTCGGCCCCGGCCGGCGGCCACGGCGCACCCGGCCCCGCGGGTCCGCCGGGCACGGCCCCGTAGGGCTGGTAGCCGCCCTGCTGGTAGGGGCCCGGCGGGAACGGGGCCTGCGCGGCGTCCTGCGGATAGGGGTCCTGCGGATAGGGGTCCTGCGGGTAGGGGTCCTGCCGGTACGGGTTGGGCCCCGCCGGGTAGCCGTAGCCGCCGGCCGCCGGGCCCGGCGCGGGCGGGCCGGGCGGGAATCCGTAGCCGCCCCGCTCTCCGGCGGGCGGTTCCGGCGGGAATCCGTAGCCGCCCCGCTCTCCGGCGGGCGGTTCCGGCGGGAACCCGTGACCGCCGCCGCCCGGGGCGGGCTGCTCGGGCTGCGGGCTGCGCGGGGGATTCGTACCGTCGGTCATGCCAGGGATGCTAAGTCACACCGCGCCGGAGCCCTATGGGCGGGACCGGTCCGGGCCGGTTCGACCCGGTTCCGTCCTACGGCGGCGTGATGACCGGGAAGCTGCCCGTCGCCGTCGGCGCGTGTTCCGGCAGCCACAGCACCGCCACCGCCCCGGCCGCCGCGCCCGTCCGGTCGCCGCCGGCCGGGGCCGCCACGTTGCGGAAGGTCAGCCGGGCGCCCAGCACCCGCGCCTGCCCCTCCGCGATGGTCAGGCCCAGCCCGTGGCCCACCCCGGCCCGGTCCGTGGACCCGGTGCGGAACCGGCTCGGGCCCTCGCGCAGCAGTGCCTCCGGGAAGCCCGGGCCGTGGTCGCGGACCCGTACGACCCGCCCCTCGACGTCCACCTGGATCGGCGGGCGCCCGTAGCGCGCCGCGTTCGCCAGCAGGTTCCCCAGGATCCGCTCCAGCCGTCGCGGGTCGGTGCTGACGATCTCGTCCGCCACGACCCGTACCGAGGCCTCCGGCATCAGCGCGCGCACCCGGCGGCCGACGAACTCGCCCAGCGCCACGTCCTGCAGCTCCGCCCGCTCGGAGGCGCTGTCCAGCCGGGCCACCTCCAGGACGTCCTCCACGAGGGCGCGCATCGCCTGCGCCCGGTCGCGCACCAGCTCGGTCGGCCGGCCCGGGGGCAGCAGTTCCGCCGCCGTCAGCAGGCCCGTCACCGGGGTCCGCAGCTCGTGCGCGATGTCCGCGGTCACCCGGCGTTCGGCCTCCAGGCGCTGCTGGAGGGCGTCGGCCATGGCGTCCACGGCCCGGGCCAGGTCGTCGGTCTCGTCGCGGACGACGCCGCCGACCGCGTCGCGCACCCGTACGTCGGGGTCCCCGTGCGCCACGCGCTGCGCGGCGGTGGCGGCCTTGCGCAGCCGGCGGGAGATCTGGCCGCCGATGAGGACGCCGAGCGCCGAGCCGCCGATCACGACGGCGAGGGAGCCCACGAGCAGGGCCCGGTCCAGGTCGCGCACCATGTTGGCGCTCTCCCGGAACTGGGTGTGCAGCGACAGCGCCTGTCCGTTGCCGAGGGGGACGGCGGCCCACACCTCCTGGGGGCCGCCCGGGTTCTCCTGGACGAAGGTGCCGCGCCGGCCCGACTGGACCTTCTGCCGCAACTGCCCCGGCAGGTCGGGGTCGTTGACCTTGAAGCCCAGGGGCGGCTTGCGCCCGGCCTCGACGTTGCGGGACATGAACTGGACCCGGTCGAGCTGCACGTCGCGGGCGCTCTCCAGCATCGAGACGCGGGCAGCACTGTGCACCACCAGGCTCAGCGCGACGGCGGTGAGCGCGCCGACGGCGGCGATGGCCAGGGTGATCTTCCAGCGGATGCCCGTGCGCAGGGTGAAGCGCCTCATGCGGTCGGGCCTCAGGCCTTCAGCTTGTATCCGAAGCCGCGGACGGTTTCGATCCGGTCCTGGCCGATCTTGGTGCGCAGCCGCTGGACGTGGACGTCGACCACGCGGGTGTCGCCGCCCCAGTCGTAGTCCCAGACCCGCTCCAGCAGCCGGTCGCGGGAGAGCACGGTGCCGGGCGCGGACGAGAACTCCAGCAGCAGCCGCATCTCGGTCGGGGTCAGTGCGACGGCGGCGCCGGCCTTGCGGACCTCCATGCCCTCGGTGTCGACCTCCAGGTCGCCGAAGGAGAGGACGCCGCGCTCGTCGGCGGCGTCGGCGCCGCCGGAGCCGGACGCGCCGTTCTGCGGGCCGCCCGCGTGACCGAAGCGGCGGAGCACGGCGCGGATGCGGGCGACGAGCACCGAGCCGTCGAACGGCTTGGTGACGTAGTCGTCGGCGCCCGCCTCCAGGCCCAGCACCACGTCGATGGAGTCGGCGCGCGCCGACAGCATGATGACGGGCACGGTGGACTCGTCGCGGATGCGGCGGCACAGGCTGACGCCGTCCATGCCCGGCACCATCACGTCGAGCAGTGCGATGTCGGGGCGGTCGGCGCGGAAGGACTCCAGGCCGGACAGTCCGTCGGGCATGGCGGTGACCACGAACCCGTCGCGTTCCAGCGCCAGGGTCGTGGCCTCACGGATGACGTCGTCGTCCTCCACGAACAGGACATGGGTCTCGGCCATGCGGGAGCCTCGCCTCGGTTCTTTCTTCTCTTCGCCCGGTTCTGCGGTCCTGCGGTTCTGCGGTCCTGCGGTTCTGCGGTCCTGCGGTCCTGCGGTCCTGCGGTCCTGCGGGTCCGCGTCCGGCCGGAGGGCCGGAGGGCCGGACGCCGGGTCAGTCCTTCGGGGTGACGAGCGGAGCGGGCTGGCTCCCGCCGTCGACCACGTTGCTGTACTCGGAGTGCACCCGGTCGTGCTCGACGAACTTCTCCCCGTCCCACCGGTAGGTGATCACGTCCTCCCCGGAGGGGTAGGCGAGCGCGTCGCTCTTTCCGTAGACCTGCTTGGTGACCACCAGGTCGCCCCGGTCGATCTCCGCGTAGACGGGCGGCTGTTCCTCGGCGAACACATTCTCGTACGTGCCGCCGTCCTCGCGGTACACGTACGAGCCGCGGCCCAGGGCGTCGGCGCACGACAGCACGTTGACGACGATGTCCACGTTGGGGCTGCCGGTGACCTTCCCGTAGCTGACGTCGACCGGGTACTCCTTGCCCGTGCACGGCTTGAGGTCGCGTTTGATCTCGCTGCCGACCTTGGGGTCGGAGAGGAGGAGGCGGACCGGGTCCACCTTCGTGGCGGGCTTTCCGGCGGACGCGGTGGCGCTGCCCGAGGGGTCGGCCGAGAGCGCGGAGGGGGCCGTCTTGGCCACCGCGTCGGAACGGGCGGGGCCGCCGTCGCGCAGACCGGTGCCGCCGGTGGCGCAGCCGACCGCGAACACGGCGGTGCCGACGAGGGCGACCGTCCCCGCCGACATCAGTGCCAGTGAACTCCTGCTGGTCAGACCTTGGCCGGTCAGGCCGCGCACCGCTCACGCCCCTCGTACAGGATGGTGTGGTCACCGCGCTCCAGCGCCCGCATGTCCAGGTCCCGGCTCTCCAGCTCCTGCCGGAGGCGGGCCAGGGCCCGGTGCAGCGTGCTCTTCACGGTTCCCGCCGACATTCCGAGCGCCGCGGCCGTCTCCTCGGTGCTCATCTGCTCCCAGTGTCGCAGCACCACCACACTGCGCTGCTTGGGCGCGAGCACCTTGAGGATGTCCATCAGCAGGGCGCGGTCGGCGCGCTGGTCGGAGCCGTCCTCGACGGAGGCGTCGGGGAGCTGCTCGGTGGGGACCTCTTCGAGCTTGCGGGCGCGCCACCACTCGGTCCGCGTATTGATCATGACGCGGCGCAAGTAGGCGTCGGCCAGGGACTTGTCGGCGATGCCGTCCCAGCGGCCGTAGGTGCGGACGAGGGCGGTCTGCAGGAGGTCCTGGGCGTCGGTGGGGTCCGGGACCAGGCGCCGGGCACTGCGCAGCAGGGCGTCCTGCCGGGTGCGTACGTACTCTTCGAATTCGAGTACCTCGCCGTGCGCCATCTCAGACCGCCTCCGTTCCGTCCAACCGCTCAACCGCTGCCTTCTGGTCCGAAGGTACGGAGGGGTTGTCACGGGGCTGTGCGGGCCAGCCTTCGATGGGCGCACGGACACCCATAGGTTGTGTAACAGCGCTTGTGAGCTGGGGTTTCGCGCAAGAAGCGGAATCTTGCGCTCAGCTCTGGGGCAGTCGGTAGAACCCTCCCGCCAGCGGTTCGACGAGCCCGTCCGAGACCAGTCCGTCCAGGGACCGGGCGCGCTGCACCGGCTCCTCCCAGACGGTGTCGAGCAGCGACCGGGGCACCGGCCCGACCGCCTCGCGCAGCACCGCCAGCAGCCTGCCGCGCACCTGCCGGTCGGTGCCGGCGTACGTCTGCCCGCGCCTCGGCGGTCCCTGGTGCGGCGGCTTCCCGGCGAGCCGCCACGCGCACAGCCCGGCCACCGGGCAGCGCGCGCAGTCCGGGTTCTTGGCGGTGCACAGCAGGGCGCCGAGCTCCATCGAGGCCGCCGCCCAACGGGCCGCGGTGTCCTCGTCCGCGGGCAGCAGGGCCCGGGCCAGGCGCCGTTCGGCGGCCGTGGTGGCGTTCGGCGGGTACTCGACGCCGGTGGCGGTGCGGGCGAAGACCCGGCGCACGTTGGTGTCGAGCACGGCGTGCCGCTGGCCGTACGCGAAGGAGGCCACGGCCGCCGCGGTGTACTCGCCGATCCCGGGCAGCGCGAGCAGCTGCGCGTGGTCCCGCGGTACGTCGCCGCCGTGCCGTTCCGTTATCGCGACGGCGGCCCCGTGCAGGCGCAGGGCCCGCCGGGGGTAGCCGAGCCGCCCCCAGGCCCGTACGGCCTCTCCGGGGGCGTCGGCGGCGAGGTCGGCGGGCCGGGGCCACCGGGCGAGCCACTGCTCGTAGACCGGCAGGACCCGGTTGACGGGGGTCTGCTGGAGCATGAACTCGCTGACCATGACCCCCCAGGGGCCGGCTTCGGGGCGGCGCCAGGGCAGGTCGCGGGCGTGCTCGTCGAACCACGCGATGACGGGGGAGTGCAGCGCGTGGGTCCCGGCGGACACGGGGGACGGGGAGGGGGTGGTGGATGCAGTCATGGCAGAGCGCATCCTGACATGTTTCAGCCCTGGCGTGCGGGGCCCGGCCCGGCGATCCAGACAGCGGCGCGCCCTCCGCTCGCCCGGACGGCGCCGGCGAGCGCGCTGACGGGCCGGGTGAGCGCGAGGACGGAGAGCGCGGCCACGGCGCCGCCCAGCAGCAGGCCGATCGCCACGTCGTGCGGGTAGTGGACGCCGACGAAGACGCGGGAGAAGGCCATCAGCAGGGCCAGCGGCACGGTCAGCAGGGCGAGGCCGCGGGCGGCCATGGCCAGGCCGACGGCGGCGGCGCCGGCGATGGTGGCGTGGTTGCTGGGGAAGGACCAGTCGCCCGTCACCGGGCAGGCGATCAGCGGGGCGGCCGCTCCGAGGACGGCCCGGCAGGGGCGTTCCTCGTCGACCACGGACTTGAGGCTCTCCGAGACCACGTAGGCAAGGGCGGTGACCAGGGGGGCGAGGGCGGCGAGGGCCACCGTCCGGGGGCTGTGGTGGCCGCGCGAGCGCCACCAGACGGTTATGAAGAGCACACCGAAGAGGAGGAGCCCGTACTCCGTCCAGGCCTCGGACACCCGTTGCACCCACACGGGCGCGGAGTGGGCGAAGTCGGTGATGTGGCGATAGAGGTCGGAGCTGTCCATGGTCACCGAAGGTACTCAAGGTGAAGGTGGGGTGGCGTCAGACTCCTGGCTGATTCTGGCCCGTTTTGATCACTCCGGACCTCGTCGGCGGACTGATCATCGGCAAAACATGCCCGTCACACGGCATGTGGGGCACGGTTCGGAGCACGGACTCTCGTAAAGTTCCGTCCGTGGGATCTCTGCGCAATCCGGTCGGGCCGCTCCCCTCCTCCATCTACTGGCGACGGAGGGCTGTGCTGGCGTCCGTCGCCGCGCTCCTCGCGATCCTCGCCGTATGGGCCGTCAGTTCCAGTGGCGGCGGGTCGAGTACGAACGGCAAGGGCCGGGGCGGGCCGGGCACCATCACGATCACCCCGGGCCCCTCCGGCACCGGGCCGGCGATCACTCAGGCCCCGGGCGGGCGCGCGGAGTCGGGCTCCGGCGGTACGACGGGCTCCGACGGCGGCGGCTCCACCGGTTCGGGCAAGAACGGCGAACCGGGCGGCGGCGCGGGCACCGCGGGCGCGGGCGGGGCCGGGATGGGCGGCGCGGGCGGGGGAGGCGGCGCGGGGCAGGTACCGGCGGACTCCACGCTTCCCGCGTGTGCCGCGGCCACCCTCCAGTGGGAGGTCAAGAGCGTGAAGAACGAGTACGAGTCGGGGGAGAAACCACGGCTCGAACTGATCGCCCGCAACGTCTCCGCCGCCGCCTGCAAGGTCGATCTCGGCCCGAAGCAGGCGATCCTGACCATCCTTCAGGCGACCGACAGCAAGGCCGTCTGGTCCTCGGCGGACTGCCCGCCGGGCGCCGGGAACGTCTTCTTCCGCGTCCCCGCGCAGGGCGAGACGAAGCGCTCGCTGGAATGGGACCGCAGGTTCAGCGCCGCCGACCAGTGCCAGACGCCTCCCGCGGGCAGCGCGACCCCGGGCACGTACGTGGTCGAGGTCAAGTCCCCGGGCATGCCGGTGACGAACACCTCGTTCGTCCTCAAGCAGGACTGACGGGCCGACGGGCGGTCCGGCCTCCGGTCCGGACCGGGCCGGACCGGGCCGTCCTCCGTGTGGGGGCGGGTCGGCGGCGGGCCGGGCGCGGGCCGAAAGGGACGGCCTAGACGTAGCGTTCGAGGATCGAGGACTCCGCGAGCCGCGACAGGCCCTCGCGGACGCTGCGGGCGCGGGCCTCGCCCACGCCGTCCACCGCCTGGAGGTCGTCCACGCTGGCGGCCAGCAGTTTCTGCAGCCCCCCGAAGTGCTCCACCAGGCGCTCGATGATGGCCCCCGGCAGCCTCGGCACCTTCGCCAGCAGCCGGTAACCCCGCGGCGACACCGCCGAGTCCAGGGTCTCGGGCGAGCCGGTGTAGCCGAGGGCCTTCGCCACGATGCCCAGCTCCAGCAGCTCCGGGTGGGTCAGCGCGTCCAGTTCGGCCAGGGCCTCGTCCACGGTGCGGGAGCGCTTCGCCGTCGGCTCCGGCACGTAGTCGCGGATGACCAGCTCGCGCTCCTGCTCGATGCCGACGGTCAGTTCGTCCAGCTGGAGCGACAGCAGCCGCCCGTCCGTGCCCAGTTCGACCACGTACTCGGCGATCTCCGTCGCGATCCGGCGCACCATTTCCAGCCGCTGCGCCACCGCCGTCACGTCACGGACCGTGACCAGGTCCTCGATCTCCAGCGCCGACAGCGTGCCGGCGACCTCGTCGAGCCGCAGTTTGTACCGCTCCAGCGTGGCCAGCGCCTGGTTCGCCCGCGACAGGATCGCCCCGGACTCCTCCAGGACCCGCCGCTCCCCGTCCACGTACAGCGCGATCAGCCGCATCGACTGCGAGACCGACACCACCGGGAAGCCGCACTGCTTGGAGACGCGGTCGGCCGTGCGGTGGCGGGTGCCCGTCTCCTCCGTGTGGATCGACGCGTCCGGAACCAGCTGCACGCCGGCCCGCAGGATCTTGGTGATGTCCTTGTCGAGGATGAGCGCGCCGTCGAGCTTGCACAGCTCGCGCAGCCGGGTCGCGGTGAACTCCACGTCCAGCACGAACCCGCCGGTGCACATGGCCTCGACGCTCTTGTCCATGCCGAGGACGATCAGCCCGCCGGTGTTCCCGCGGACGATGCGTTCCAGCCCGTCGCGCAGGGGCTGACCAGGTGCGACCGCGCTCAGCGAGGCGCGCATCATGGCCTCCTGCCTGGCCGCCGCGCCCGACTTCCCGGATGCTGCTGCCCCGTCCTTGGCTGCCACTGCACTCCTCCGGTTGCGGGTTGCGCCGCCTGCGTACGGCCGGGCGGACCAGCACAAAGTCTACCGGCGCGCGCTGCGGCCCCGCCGTGGCTTGCCCAGGTAGGCCCGGGGGGAGCCCCACAGGGCTCCCCTGACCAGGCATCCGTCCGCCGCCCGGGGCGGCCCGGGCGCCCGCGCTCGCGCCGCCCGGGCCGCGCGGCGCCGGGCCGCCGGCTACTCGGCGGGGCGCTCCTTGGCCGCGGCCCGGGACCGGCCGCGCGGCAGCACGCGCAGGGCGTCGCCCATGTCGGCCACCTCGATCACCTTCATCCCGGCCGGCACCCGGCCCGGGTCGGCCGGCACCAGCGCGTGCGTGAAGCCCAGCCGGTGCGCCTCCGCCAGCCGCCGCTGTACGCCCGTCACCCGCCGGACCTCGCCGGCCAGCCCGACCTCGCCGATCGCGACCAGGTTCTTGGGCAGCGGCACGTCACTGGCGGCCGAGGCCAGGGCCAGGGCGATGGCCAGGTCGGCGGCGGGCTCGGTGAGCTTCACCCCGCCCACGGTGGCGGAGTAGATGTCGCGCTTGCCGAGTGCGGTGATCCGCCCGCGCTGCTCCAGCACGGCCAGCATCATCGACACCCGCGAGGTCTCCAGGCCCGAGGTGGTGCGCCGGGGGGAGGGGATCTGCGAGTCCACGGTCAGCGCCTGCACCTCGGCGACCAGCGGCCGCTTGCCCTCCAGGGTCACGGTCAGGCAGGTGCCGGGGACGGCCTCCGCACGCCGGGTCAGGAACAGCCCGCTCGGATCGGCGAGCCCGGTGATCCCCTCGTCGTGCAGCTCGAAGCAGCCGACCTCGTCGGTGGCGCCGTACCGGTTCTTGATGCCGCGCACCAGCCGCAGCCGGGCGTGCCGGTCGCCCTCGAAGCTCAGCACCACGTCGACCAGGTGCTCCAGCAGCCGCGGGCCGGCGATGGCGCCGTCCTTGGTGACGTGGCCGACGAGCAGGGTGGACATGCTCCGTTCCTTGGAGGCCCGGATCAGCGCCCCGGCGACCTCGCGCACCTGGGCCATGCCGCCGGGCGCGCCGTCGATCTCGGGGGAGGCGACCGTCTGTACGGAGTCCAGGACGAGCAGGGAGGGCTTCACGGCGTCGAGGTGCCCGAGCACCGCCGACAGGTCGGTCTCGGCGGCGAGGTAGAGGTGGTCGCTGAGCGCGCCGATCCGGTCGGCCCGCAGCCGCACCTGGCTCGCCGACTCCTCGCCGGTGACGTACAGGGTGCGGTGCGCGTCGCTGGAGGCCTTCGCCGCCACGTCGAGCAGCAGCGTCGACTTGCCGACGCCGGGCTCCCCGGCGAGGAGCACCACGGCGCCGGGCACGAGCCCGCCGCCGAGCACCCGGTCCAGTTCGTCCACGCCGGTGCTGCGGGCCGTCGCCGTCCGGCCGTCTACCTGCGCGATCGGCACCGCGGCGGTGGAGACCCGGCCGGCGGCGGTGGTGCGCACGGCGGGTGCGCCCATCTCCTCGACGGTGCCCCACGCCTGGCACTCGGGACACCGCCCGAGCCACTTCGCGGTCGTCCAGCCGCACTCGGTACAGCGGTAGGACGGCCGGTCCTTGGCGGATGAACGAGCAGTGCGGGCAGCCATGCGCCCACGGTATAGGCCGGCACCGACAGGGCCGGGGGCGCGGTGCGGCGTCCGGGCCCCCGCCCGGGGCCGCGCGGGGACGCCCGCGTCAGGGCGGCTGTCAGCACGGCGACGATCCGTTCACCCATAAGGACTAAAAGCGCTGAAGGGTTCCGGGCCGTCGCCGGTGTGCCGCCTACGGTCGCCAGGTGAACAGCAGCAACCAGGCACACCCCTCATCGCGCACCGGCGCACACCGGGCGCACAGGCGCACGCCTTCCGGTTCCGGGGGTTCCGCGGGCCCGGCCGCCGGCAGTTCCGGTTCCGGTCGCACGGCAGCCGGTTCCGCTTCCGGTCCGGGCCCGGTCGGCTCGGCGGGCCCGGCCGGCGCCGCGGAGTTCACGCTCCGCGAGCCGCCGCAAGCCCCGCCCTTCCGGCACGAGCCCTACCTCGACGGGCTGTTCACCTACTGCCTGTCGGTGCTGTGCGACCACGACACGGCCACCGACGTGCTGGGCGACGCGCTCGCCGTGGCCGAACGGCACCCCGGCCGCTGCCCCGACGAAGGGGCCCGCCGGGCCTGGCTCTACGCCCTCGCCCGCTGGAGCTGCCTGCGCCGCCTCGCCGCACAGCGGCGGTCCCGGCACTCCGCCCGCCGCGCGGAGCGCACCGCAGGCGCCCACGCGCCCGGCGCCGCCGGCCCCGGACCGGACGCGGGCGCCGCCCCGGCCGGCACGCGCACCCTCGACGTGAGCGCGTACCGCCGCACCGAGCTGGCCCGGCTGGCCTGGCCGGAGGCCGCCGGGACCACGCCCGAGCAGCGCGAGGCGCTCGAACTCGCCGTCCGCCACCGCCTCGGAACGGGCGAGCTCGCCGCCGTCCTCGGCACCTCCGCGGCGGCCGCCCGGGAGCTGCTGACCGGCGCCGCCTGCGAGGTGGAGCGCACCCGGGCCGCGCTCGCCGTCGTGGAGACCGGCGGCTGCCCCAGCGTGTCCCGGCTCACCGGCGACGGCCAGGTGCTGCTGTCCACCACCCTGCGCGCCGAACTCGTCCGGCACGTCGACGACTGCCCCCGCTGCCGCCGCGTCGCCGAACGCGTCGGGGCCGCGGACCCCTGGCCCGGCTCCGGCGGCGCCACCGCCGCGACCGCGCTCCCGCTGGTCGCCGCCCCGCGCACCGCCGTCCACGCGGCGATGCTCCGCTCCGGCCGCCGCGGCGGCGGGCCCGGCCCGCGCTTCGACCGCACCGGCTTCCCCATGGACCCCAAGGACCACGCCGCCCGGCGCGACCGGCTGCGCTCCCGCGCCGTCACCACCACCGTGGTCGCCACCGTCGTCGCCGCCCCGGTGCTGGCCCTGTGGGCGGCCTACCGCGCCGCGCCCAGCACCGGCGAACCCGTCGGCGGCGCCGCCCGCATCTCCGCGAGCGAGTCCGAGATCCCGCCGCCGCGCACCGAGGGCCGGCCGCTCGCCGCGTACGAGAACACCGGCAACGCCGACACCACGGCCGGACCGGGCTTCGCCCCCGGCAGCACCGACCCCGACGTCTTCGTCGAGGTGATCAGCACCGGCCCGCCGGCCGCCCCCGACGCGGACCGGCCGGGCGCCCCCGGCCGTCTGGCCGTCGCCGCCTCCGCGCAGGGCCCGACCACGCTGCTCACCCTGACGGCCTCCGGCGGCGCTCCGGTGGACTGGCGGCTGTGGTCCGACGCCCCGTGGCTGCGGGCGAGCCGGACCGCGGGCACGCTGGCCCCGGGAGAATCGGTCACCCTGCGCATCACCGTGGACGCCGCGGCCCAGCCGGTCGGCGCCTGGTCGGCCCGGGTCGGGGTGGACCCGGCCGGCGCGGTGATCTCCGTCCAGGGCCGCGGCCGCCCCGCCACCACGGCCGCTCCGACCCAGCCCCCGACGCGTCCGCCGTCCCCCTCGCCCGACCCGGCCGGCCCTTCGCCCACACCGCCGCAGCCGACGCCCTCGCCGACGGAGCCCACGATCCCGCCGCCGTCGCCCACCCCGACGCCGACCCCGACGGAGGGCGGCGGCACCACGGACGCCCCGGCCCCGTCCGCGAGCGAACCGGGCTAGGCCGGGCGTACGGGGTCCGCCGGGTGCGGGGCCATCGGCAGCAGGGAGGCCAGCCGCGCCTCGCAGAGCTTCACCAGCTCCTCGTACCCCTCCTTGCCCATCAGCTCCGTCAGCTCCGGGCGGTACGACACGTACACCGGGTCGCCGGCGCCGTGCGCGGAGGTGGCCGAGGTGCACCACCAGTGGAGGTCGTGGCCGCCCGGGCCCCAGCCGCGGCGGTCGTACTCGCCGATCGACACCTGGAGCACCCGGGTGTCGTCGGGCCGGTCGATCCAGTCGTAGGTGCGGCGCACCGGCAGCTGCCAGCAGACGTCCGGCTTGGTCTCCAGCGGCTCGCGGCCCTCGCGCAGCGCCAGGATGTGCAGCGAGCACCCGGCCCCGGCGGCGAAACCGGGCCGGTTCTGGAAGATGCAGGACCCCTCCCAACGGCGGGTCTGCCGCTCCCCGTCGTCGTCGACCTGGGTCCAGCCGCTCTCGCTGCCGACGCCGTGGAACTGCCACAGCTCCGGCGTCAGCCGGGCCACGTGCTCCGCGACGCGCTGCTCGTCCTCCTCGTCGGAGAAGTGCGCCCCGAGCGTGCAGCAGCCGTCGTCCGCCCGGCCGGCCTGGATGCCCTGGCAGCCGCTGCCGAAGATGCAGGTCCAGCGGGACGTCAGCCAGGTCAGGTCGCAGCGGAAGACCTGTTCTTCATCGGCGGGGTCGGGAAACTCCACCCAGGCGCGGGGGAAGTCGAGCCCCTTCTCGTCGGCCACGACCACGACCTTGCCGGTCCTGTCGCTCTTGGCGCTCCGGTCGCCGGCCTTGCCCTTGCCCTTGTCCTTGCCCGCGTCCTTCTTCGACCGGGTCGTGTTGGCCTTCTTCGTATGTGGCACAAACCCAAGCCTAAGCGCCCCTTACCCACCCACCGCGCCTTGGCCGCAGTAGCGTTTCCCCCTATGAGACTCGGTGTCCTCGATGTGGGTTCGAACACGATCCATCTGCTGGTGGTCGACGCGCACCCCGGCGCGCGTCCCCAGCCCGCCCACTCGCACAAGGTGGAACTGCGGCTGGCGGAACTGCTCGACGAGCACGGAGCCGTCACTCCGGCCGGGGTCGAACTGCTCGTCTCGGTCATCGCCGGGGCGGTCCAGGCCGCCGAGGACAAGGGCTGCGAGGACGTCCTGCCCTTCGCGACCAGCGCCGTGCGCGAGGCCACGAACGCGGACGAGGTCCTGGCGCGGGTGAAGCACGAGACGGGCATCGACCTGCCCGTCCTCAGCGGCGCCGACGAGGCCCGGCTGACCTTCCTCGCCGCCCGCCGCTGGTTCGGCTGGTCGGCCGGAAAGCTGCTGGTCCTCGACATCGGGGGCGGCTCGCTGGAGATCGCGTACGGCATCGACGAGGAGCCGGACGCGGCCGTCTCGCTACCGCTGGGTGCGGGCCGCCTCACCGCGGGCTGGCTCCCCGGCGACCCGCCGGACGGGGCCGACGTCCGGGCGCTCAGGCGGCACGTGCGGGCGCGGATCGCACGCTCGGTCGGCGAGTTCAGCCGCTTCGGGGCCCCCGACCACGTGGTCGCGACGTCGAAGACGTTCAAGCAGCTGGCCCGCATCGCGGGCGCGGCCCGCTCGGCGGACGGGCTGTACGTGCAGCGCGACCTCAGCCGCAAGTCCCTGGAGGAGTGGGTCCCGCGCCTCGCCGCGATGACCACGGCCCAGCGCGCGGCCCTGCCGGGCGTGTCGGACGGCCGCGCGAACCAGATCCTGGCGGGGGCCCTGGTCGCGGAGGGGGCCATGGACCTCTTCGGCGTCGAGGAGCTGGAGATCTGCCCGTGGGCCCTGCGGGAAGGGGTCATCCTGCGCCGGCTGGACCACCTGCCGGCGCCGGTGGTGACCTAGGTCGTCTCTTTCGGATCGTGCCGCTTGAGCCCGCGTCGTCCGGTGCCGTGCATCGGCGCCTCGGCGCCTCGGCGGGACGCCGGAGTACTGGACGTACGTGGTGTTCCGCCAAGGCGGCGGGGTGCGGTGCCGGGCGGCGCGGGTCAGGCAAGATCCGGAAGAGACGCCCCAGCGGCACCCGGCCGGCCCGGTGCCCGCGGCCCCGCCCGCCCCGCCTCCGCACGCCCCGTACCCTGTCTCCGTGGCAGAACCAGTCCGTGTCCCGACAGCGAAAGTCGCCCTCTCCACCGCCTCCGTCTATCCGGAGTCGACGGCGACCGCCTTCGAGATCGCCGCGCGCCTCGGGTACGACGGCGTCGAGGTGATGGTCTGGACGGACCCCGTCAGCCAGGACGTCGACGCCCTGCGCCGGCTCTCCGACGACCACGGGGTCCCGATCCTCGCCGTGCACGCGCCCTGTCTGCTGATCACCCAGCGGGTGTGGTCCACCGACCCGTGGACCAAGCTCCTGCGGGCCCGGGCCGCGGCCGAGCGGCTCGGCGCGTCCACGGTCGTCGTGCACCCGCCCTTCCGCTGGCAGCGCCAGTACGCGCGGGACTTCGTCACCGGCATCTGGCGGATGGCAGACGAGAGCGACGTCCGCTTCGCGGTCGAGAACATGTACCCCTGGCGCTACCGCGACCGCGAGATGCTCGCGTACGCACCCGAGTGGGACGTCACCAAGGACGACTACCGGCACTTCACCGTCGACCTCTCCCACACCGCGACCGCCCGCACCGACGCCACCGCGATGATCGACCGGATGGGCGACCGGCTCGCCCACGTCCACCTCGCCGACGGCAACGGCTCCGCCAAGGACGAGCACCTCGTCCCCGGCCGCGGCACCCAGCCCTGCGCCGAGCTGCTGGAGCGGCTCGCCCGCACCTCCTTCGACGGGCACGTCGTCATCGAGGTCAACACCCGGCGCGCGATGTCCTCCGCCGAGCGCGAGGCCGACCTCGCCGAGGCCCTGGCCTTCACCCGCCTGCACCTGGCCGCCGCACCCGCCGCACCGCCCGCGCCCCCCTCCCCGCGCTCCCGGGCGCGCCGCCCGTGACCGAGCCGGCGAAGCGGCGCCGCGGCCCCGGCCGGCCCCGCCAGGACGAGGCAGAGGAGGGCCCCGGCACGCAGGAGCTCATCCGGCTGGCCGCCCGCTCGGAGTTCGCGGCGCGCGGCTACGACAAGACCTCCGTGCGCGGCGTCGCCAAGGCCGCCGGCGTGGACCCGGCCCTGGTCCACCACTACTTCGGCAGCAAGGACGACCTGTTCGCCGCCGCCGTCGAGGCCAGCCTGGAACCGGCCCTGGTCATCCCGGACCTGCTCGGCGCGGACCCGGACGGCATCGGCGAGCGGCTGGCCCGCTACTTCCTCGGCGTGTGGGAGGATCCGCTCACCCGCACCCCGCTCCTCGCCGTCCTGCGCTCCGCCCTCACCCACGAGGCGGCCGCCGCGGTGCTGCGCCGGCTCGTGCTGCGCCGCCTGCTGGAGCGGGTGGCGGCCGACCTCGACGTCCCCGACCCGACGTTCCGCGCCGAGCTCGCGGCCTCGCACATGGTCGGCATCGCGGTCCTGCGCTACGTCGTCCAGGTCGAGCCGCTCGCCTCCGCGGACCCGGAGGCGATCATCAGGCTGGTCGCCCCCACGCTCCAGCGCTACCTGACCGAAGAATGACCCCCCGGTCCCGCCATCCGGACACCCTGTCCGTATCGCGGGCGAGGGGCGTAGCCTCGTAACTGAATTCCTATCTACAGTCGCGGCCGGCCCCCGGGCCAGCCGCATCCATGGGGAGTGAACCCGATGCCCGAGCTGAGGTCCCGCACCGTCACCCACGGCCGCAACATGGCGGGCGCACGCGCCCTTATGCGTGCGTCGGGCGTAGCGAGCGAGGACATCGGCAAGCCGATCATCGCGGTCGCCAACTCCTTCACCGAGTTCGTCCCCGGCCACACGCACCTGGCCCCGGTCGGCCGCATCGTCTCCGACGCGATCCGCGCCGCCGGCGCCATCCCGCGCGAGTTCAACACCATCGCGGTCGACGACGGCATCGCCATGGGCCACGGCGGCATGCTCTACTCGCTGCCCTCGCGCGACCTGATCGCGGACAGCGTGGAGTACATGGTCGAGGCGCACTGCGCCGACGCCCTGATCTGCATCTCCAACTGCGACAAGATCACCCCCGGCATGCTGATGGCCGCGATGCGCCTCAACATCCCGGTCGTCTTCGTCTCCGGCGGTCCGATGGAGGCCGGCCAGGCCACCCTCGTCGACGGCACGGTCCGCAAGCTCGACCTCATCGACGCCATGGTCGACGCCTCCAACGAGAACGTCTCCGACGAGGACGTGCTGCGCATCGAGGAGAACGCCTGCCCCACCTGCGGCTCGTGTTCGGGCATGTTCACCGCCAACTCGATGAACTGCCTCGCCGAGGCCATCGGCCTGGCCCTCCCCGGCAACGGCTCGGTCCTCGCCACGCACACCGCCCGCAAGGCCCTCTACGAGGACGCCGGCCGCACCGTCGTCGAGATCACCAAGCGCCACTACGAACAGGACGACCACTCGGTCCTGCCGCGCTCGATCGCGACCCGCGAGGCCTTCGAGAACGCGATGGCCCTCGACATCGCCATGGGCGGCTCCACCAACACGATCCTGCACCTGCTCGCCGCCGCACAGGAGGCGGGCCTCGACTACGACCTCACGGACATCGACGAGGTCTCGCGCCGCGTCCCGTGCCTGTCCAAGGTCGCCCCGAACGTGGCCCCCGGCGGCACGTACTACATGGAGGACATCCACCGCGCCGGCGGCATCCCCGCCATCCTCGGCGAGCTGCACCGCGGCGGACTCCTCAACAAGAACGTCACCAGCGTCCACTCCGACGGCCTGGAGGACTGGCTCGCCGAGTGGGACGCCCGCTCCGGCACCGCCTCCGACGTGGCCATGGAGCTGTGGCACGCGGCCCCCGGCTGCCGGCGCTCCGCCACCGCCTTCTCCCAGTCCGAGCGCTGGGACACCCTCGACCTCGACGCCGAGGGCGGCTGCATCCGCTCGGTGCAGCACGCGTACTCCAAGGACGGCGGCCTCGCCGTGCTGCGCGGCAACATCGCGGTCGACGGCTGCGTCGTGAAGACGGCCGGCGTCGACGAGTCGATCTGGACGTTCGAGGGCCCGGCCGTCGTCTGCGAGTCGCAGGACGAGGCCGTCGACAAGATCCTCCGCAAGGAGATCAAGGCGGGCGACGTCGTCGTCATCCGCTACGAGGGCCCGCGCGGCGGCCCCGGCATGCAGGAGATGCTCTACCCGACCTCCTTCCTCAAGGGCCGCGGCCTCGGCAAGGTCTGCGCCCTGGTCACCGACGGCCGCTTCTCCGGCGGCACCTCGGGCCTGTCCATCGGCCACGCCTCCCCGGAGGCCGCCTCGGGCGGCACCATCGCGGTGGTCGAGGACGGCGACCGCATCCGCATCGACATCCCCAACCGCTCCATCGAGCTGCTGGTCGACGACGCGACCCTCGCCGCCCGCCACGAGGCCCTCGGCGGCGTGTACGCCCCGAAGGACCGCGAGCGCAAGGTCTCCGCGGCCCTGCGCGCCTACGCCGCCATGGCCACCAGCGCCGACAAGGGCGCGGTCCGCGACGTCTCCCTCCTGGGCTGACCACCGCACCCCCGCGACCGGAGACCTGCCCCGCCCCAGCGCATCGGGCGGGGCCGGTCCGCGTCCACGGCCCTTGCGCGCGGCGGACCGGGCGGTTCCGTCACCAGGCGCCCGGCCGGTCGGCGTCCACGGAGAACACCGACCCGTCCGGCGCGCTCCCGAACGCCCGGCCGCCGCCGACCGCCGGCGCGGGGACCGTGGCGGTGAAGGCCCCGGCCCCGGTGCCCATGCGCGGACGCGTCTGCCCGAGCAGCCGGCCCGCCGCGGCGTCCACCGCGATCAGCCGCCCGTCGGCCGCCATCAGGTAGAGCCGGCCGCCGTCCACCACCGGCCGGGACGCCGCGGACACCGCCGTCTCCAGCCGCCAGGCCTCCTTCTCCGGCCCGACCGCCGTCAGCGCCCCCGAGACGCCCATCACGTACACCAGCCCGTCCGGCCCCACCGCCGCCTCGGCCTGCAACTGCGCCACCGACAGCCTGGTCCGGTGCACGGCCCGGCTCTCCAGGTCGACCCGTACGACCGCGTGCGTCAGCGACTGCGCGTCCCCGGCCAGCAGGTGGAGGCCGCCCTGCGCGACCCCGACCGGGTCGAGCATCCCCGACGCGCGCAACTGCCAGCGCACCGCGCCGGAGGCCGGGTCGATCGCCGAGACCTGAGAGGACGACCCGTCGGCGGAGTGCGTCGACACGTACAGGTCGCGGTTCTGCGCACCGTCCGCGGGATCCGCGAACCACGAGGAGCCCGCCCCGCCCAGCCGCTTGCTCCACCCCGCGGCCCCGGTCGCCGTGTCGTACGCCGTCACCGTCCCGTCGAGCGCCGCCACGAGCACCCTGGACCCGGCCGGCAGCACCCGCGCGCCCGGCGGGAGTTCCTTCGTCCAGCGCTCGGCGCCGCCCTCCGCGTCCAGCGCCCGGAGCAGTCCGCTGCCCGCGGCCACCGTCAGGACGAGACCGCCGGCCGGCAGCGGCGCCACGGCGACGGCGCCCGGCGTACGGGCCCCCGCCCCCGGCGTCGGCACCGACCAGGCCACCGCCCCGTCGGCCGGGCTCACCCGGGCCGCCGCCAGGCCGGGCGCCGAGCAGTACAGGGCGGCCGCCGCCCAGGCGCACGCGGCGGCGGCATTGCCCGGCCCCCGCGTCCCCACCGCGGTGGACCACGGCGCGGGCGGGGCGGGCTGGGCCCCGGCCGCCGCACCGGCCACAGCCCCGGCGCCGGGCGGTCGGGTGCCCGTCGCGCCGCCCGTGCCCGACCAGGCGTACCCGCCGGCGGCCCCGCCCGCCAGCAGCAGCCCGAGTCCCGCCGCCGCGACCAGCCGGCCGCGCCGCCCGGGGCGCGGCCCGCCGGCCGGCACGCGTACCCGGCGGTGCGTGGTCTCGTCGGCGGCCGGACCCGGCTCGGCGCGCGGCCGGCGCGGCTGCGGGACGAAGGCGCGGGTGTCCTCGCCGGCGGTCGGGTACGCGGCGGCCCGCAACTCGCCGAGCAGCGCGTCGGGAGTGGGCCGGTCGGCGGGGTCCTTCGCGAGGCAGCGCGCGATGACGGGCACCAGGACGTCGGGCACACCGGTCAGATCGGGCTCGTTGTGCACGACCTGGTAGGCGACGAGGTAGTGGCTGTCGGAGTCGAAGGGCCCCCGGCCGGTCGCCGCGTGCACGAGCACGGCCCCCATCGCGAACACGTCCGCGGCCGGCCCCACCTCCCTGGGCCGCTGGAACTGCTCCGGCGCCATGAACGGCGGCGTCCCGATGAGCTTGCCGGTCTCGGTGCGCAGGTCGCTGTCGACCGGCCGGGAGATCCCGAAGTCGATGACCCGGACCCCGTCCGCGGCCATCAGCACGTTGCTGGGCTTGAGGTCGCGGTGCACCACCCCGGCCCGGTGGATGTCCCGCAGCGCCTCGGCCAGCCCCGCCCCCAGCCGGCTGGCCTCGGCCGCGTCGAGCGGCCGTTCCCGCACCCGCTCGGCGAGCGTCGGCGCGTCGATGAAGAGGGTGGCCATCCACGGCCGTTCGGCGTCCGGATCGGCGTCCACGACGGGCGCGGTGAACGCCCCGCTCACCCGCCGGGCGGCCGCGACCTCCTGCCGGAACCGGGCCCGGAACTCGGGATCGACCGCGTGCTGCGCGTGCACGACCTTGACGGCGAGGCGCAGCCCGGAACCGGAGGTGGCCAGATGTACCACCCCCATGCCACCGGAACCCAGTACGGATTCCAGCCGGTACTGACCGGCGTACTCCGGAAAACCGGCCCGTTCCGCGCGCAGTGGATGCACTGCCGACCACCCCCGCCGGAGCCTAGTCGATGGCGCATAAGGATCGGTAAGGGCCTGCTACCCTGCGCGAGTTGCAGAGCGTCATGCTCAAGGGGGGAAACTTTTCATGTCGATAGACGACGAATTGCACCAGTCACCGGCCCAGGCCCTCGCGGGGGAGTCCGGCTACCGCAGCTACCCGATCGCACCGGGCACCCAGCTCAACGTGCGCAACGGCCCCGGCACCAACTACGCGGTGGTCCGCACCCTGCCCATCGGCGCCGTGGTCACCATCCGCTGCCAGTGCCCCGGAACCACGGTCTCGGGCCCGTACGGCACGACGAACCTCTGGGACTGCGTCGGGAACGGCCAGTTCGTCTCGGACGCCTACGTCAAGACGGGCAGCGACGGCTACGTGGCCGCCCCCTGCGGCTAACCCCACCCACCCGAACCACCCCGACCCCGCCGACGCCCTCGGCGGGGTCGGACCATCTTCAGCCCCGCCCGCCCCCTCGGCGGGCCCGGCCGTCCCAGCCCCGCCGGCGTGTGAGGCGCGGGTCCGGGCGGAGCCCGGTGCCCGGCGGAGCCGGGGTGCTGCGGGCCGGCCGGCGGGGTCCGCCACGCGAGACGGGCCCGGGCGGAGCCACCCGGCGGGGGATAATCGACGGTGTGAGCGACGACCAGCGAGACCAGCCCCCCACCCCGGCGCCCCAGGCCGCCCCCGGCGGCCCCGAGCCCGAGCCGATCCGTTTCTTCGGCACCACCTGGGTGAAGCACGACGGCGGCTACGCCGCCCGCCGCGCCGGCGTCGCCCTCGGCTCCCTGGCCGCCGCCGTCATCGGCGCGTACCTGCTCCGCTTCGCCTACGAGGGACTGGAGATCGGCAACGTCGGCCCCTTCCTCAGCATCTCCGTCGTCGTCCTCTTCGCGATCGCGAGCTCCATCGCCTTCGCCAAGACCTGGGAGTCCTTCAGCCGCCGCCCGGCCCCCTCCTCCGACGAGGCCGCGCTCAAGGGGCTCAAGGCCATCGGCTTCATCGGCTCCCTCATCGCCTACTTCCTGCGCACCTTCGTCGAAGCCCCCGGCGAGGACCTGCGCCGCGCCGAGTACGAACGCGCCATGGCCGAGTACGCCCGCCGCCGCGGCGCCCGTACCGGCAACCCGGCCGCGCGGCGCCCCAAGCGCAAGAAGTAACCGGCCCGGCGGGCACCACCGCCGCGTTGACGCCCGGGCACCTCCGGGCGCATTATTCATCACATGATGAATAACTCGCAGGAGGCGGCCGCGGAGCCCGCCGTCCGCGCCCACGGCCTCACCGTCCGCCGCGGCACCGGCCGCACCTCCCGGACCGTCCTCGACGCCCTCGCCTTCGACGTCCCGCGCGGCCGCATCACCGGCCTCCTCGGCCCCTCCGGCTGCGGGAAGTCCACCCTCCTGCGCGCCGTCGTCGGCACCCAGGCCCACGTCACCGGCACCCTCGACGTCCTCGGCCGCCCCGCCGGCCACCCCGCGCTCCGCTCCCGCATCGGCTACGTCACCCAGGCCCCCTCCGTCTACGACGACCTCACCGTCCGGCAGAACCTGGACTACTTCGCCGCCGTCCTCGACCCCGGCCGCCCCGCCGCCGCCCGCCGCCGCGAGGCCGTCGCCCGGGCCGTCGCCGACGTCGACCTCACCCCCCGCGCCGACGCCCTCGCCGGCAACCTCTCCGGCGGCCAGCGCAGCCGCGTCTCCCTCGCCGTCGCCCTGCTCGGCACGCCCGAACTGCTGGTCCTCGACGAACCGACCGTCGGCCTCGACCCCGTCCTGCGCCGCGACCTGTGGGCCCTCTTCCACCGGCTCACCGCCGTCCGCGGCGCCACGATCCTGGTCTCCTCCCACGTCATGGACGAGGCCGAGCGCTGTCACGACCTGCTGCTCATGCGCGAGGGCCGCATCCTCGCCCACGGCACCCCCGACGACCTGCGCACCCGCACCGGCGCCGGCACCGTCGAGGAGGGTTTCCTCCGTCTGGTGGACGCAGCGAACGCCACCACCGCACCCACCACCGCGACCCTCCAGGAGAACCGGCGATGACCACCCCGGCCCCCGCGCCCGCCCCGGCCCCCACCCTGTCCCGCAACGCCCCGCTCAGCGCCGCGCGCACCGCCGCCACCGCCGTCCGCGTCCTGCGCCAGCTCCGCCACGACCCGCGCTCCATCGCCCTGATGCTGCTGGTCCCCGTCCTGATGCTGACGCTGCTCCGCTTTGTCTTCGACGGCGACCGGCGCACCTTCGACGGCATCGGCGCTTCCCTCCTCGGGATCTTCCCCCTCATCACGATGTTCCTGGTGACCTCCATCGCCACCCTCCGCGAGCGCACCTCCGGCACCCTGGAACGCCTCCTCGCCCTGCCGCTCGGCAAGGGCGACCTCATCGCCGGCTACGCCCTCGCCTTCGGCGCCGTCGCCGTCGTCCAGTCCCTGCTCGCCACCGGCCTCGCCCTGTGGCTCCTCGGCCTCGACGTCGTCGGCTCGCCCTGGCTGCTCCTGCTGGTCGCCCTCCTCGACGCGCTCCTCGGCACCGCCCTCGGCCTGTTCGTCTCCGCCTTCGCCGCCTCCGAGTTCCAGGCCGTCCAGTTCATGCCGGCGGTGATCTTCCCCCAGCTGCTGCTGTGCGGACTGTTCGCGGCCCGCGACACCATGCACCCGGTCCTCGAAGGGCTCTCCGACGTGCTGCCCATGTCGTACGCCGTCGACGGCATGAACCAGGTCCTCACCCACACCGACACCACCGCCGCCTTCGTCCGCGACGCCGTCGTCGTGGCCGCCTGCGCCCTGCTCGTCCTCGCCCTCGGCGCGGCCACCCTGCGCCGCCGCACCCCCTGACGCCCACGGACCGGACACCCGCCCGCCCGCGGCCCCCCGGGTGCGAGGATGAGCACGTCTCCGCAGTACGCGTGCTCCACAGTTCGGCGAGGTGAATCGGGCATGACCCAGACAGTCGCAGTCCTCGGTACCGGCAAGATCGGCGAGGCCCTGCTCAGCGGCATGATCCGCGGGGGCTGGCCCGCCTCGAAGCTGCTCGTCACCGCCCGCCGGCCCGAGCGCGCCGAGGAGCTCACCGCCCGCTACGGGGTCGAGGCCGTCTCCAACGCCGAGGCCGCCAAGCGCGCCGACACCCTCATCCTCACGGTCAAGCCGCAGGACATGGGCAAGCTGCTGGACGAGCTCGCCCCGCACGTCCCGGCCGACCGCCTGGTCGTCAGCGGCGCCGCCGGCGTGCCGACCTCGTTCTTCGAGGAACGGCTCGCCCCCGGCGCCCCGGTCGTCCGCGTCATGACGAACACCCCCGCCCTCGTCGACGAGGCGATGTCCGTCATCTCGGCCGGCAGCCACGCCACCGCAGCCCACCTGCGGCACACCGAGGAGATCTTCGGAGCCGTCGGCAAGACCCTGCGCGTCCCGGAGACCCAGCAGGACGCGGCCACCGCCCTCTCCGGCTCCGGTCCCGCCTACTTCTACTTCCTCGTCGAGGCCATGACCGACGCCGGCATCCTCCTCGGCCTGCCCCGCGCCCAGGCCCACGAACTGATCGTCCAGGCCGCCATCGGCGCCGCCGTGATGCTCCGCGACAGCGGCGAGCACCCGGTGAAGCTCCGCGAGGCGGTCACCTCCCCGGCCGGCACCACCATCAACGCGATCGTGGAGCTGGAGAAGCACGGCGTGCGCGCGGCCCTGATCGCCGCCCTCGAAGCGGCCCGCGACCGCAGCCGCGAACTCGCCACCGGCAACAGCTGACCCAGCGGCACGCGCGTCCCGGTGCGGTACGGACCCCCGACCGCACCGGGACGCGCCACCGGGTCACCGGTCCAGCAGCCCGATGGCCGCGTACGCCCGGTCCACCACCGGCCGCGCGAGCGCCCGGGCCCGCCCGGCCCCGTCCCGCAGCACCCGTTCCACCTCACCCGGATCGGCCGCGAGCTCCGCGTGCCGCTCGCGCACCGGCCGCAGCAGTTCGACCACCGCGTCCGCGACGTCCCGCTTCAGCGCGCCGTACCCCTGGTAGCCGTCGGCGAGCACCTTCGGATCGCCGCCCGTGCAGGCCGCCAGGACGTCCAGGAGGTTGGCGCTCCCGGGCCGTGCCTCCCGGTCGTGGACGACACCGCCCTCCCCGCTGTCGGTGACGGCCCGCATGACCTTCCTGCGCACGACCTCGGGTTCGTCCAGCAGGTAGACGATGCCGGCGGTGTTCTCGTGGGACTTGCCCATCTTCGCGGTCGGGTCCTGCAGGTCCATGACCCGCGCGGCCACGGCCGGGTGCGTGGCCTTCGGCACGGTGAAGGTGTGCCCGTAGCGCTGGTTGAACCGCACGGCGAGGTCGCGGGTCAGCTCGACGTGCTGCCGCTGGTCCTCGCCCACCGGCACCTCCTGCGTCCCGTACGCCAGGATGTCGGCGGCCATCAGCA